>NZ_JACUZY010000005.1:0-711086 GCF_014851605.1 Achromobacter sp. ACM02 | reverse complement strand
ACAGCAGCACACAGCCCAAAAAGGAGCGTAAAACAGCCAAATCTGTGGCAACCCTTTCCCAATCAAATTAGGGCTGGGTCAGTTTTCGATGCAAACGCTGGGTCAGTTTTCAGTGCAAACCAACACAGATAGCGTCGCACCGTGTTGCGCGATATGCCAAGTCGCTTGGCAATCTCTCGTAAAGAGACATGATCACGCAAGTGCCAACGGCGAATAATGCTGAGAAGAGCCACGTCGATCACTCCTGTTTCCTGCACGGTACCGAGCAGGATAAGAATAGTGTTCACGAGATGGGTCAGAATTAGATACAAATCAAACGTAGAAGTGGGTCAACTCTGCCTGCAAGTCAACAGCTTGCCATCACCTTCTGACTATCGCTTTACCAACTTAGGAGCTTAGAGTTTTCGGTTCTAGAGTGAGTAAATACCCTCTGGATTGGGTATCATTACGTAACCTGGAGGGTTGTTGCCGTGGCTAGCTTGTACGAAGATTTGAAGCATGTGAAGACTGAGGAAGACGTTAAAGACGCCTACATCAAGGCGTTGAATCTGAAGTCCTATACCAAAGGTTTGATCGATATTCAAACCGATGAAGTATGGTTAGAAGCAAAGCACACTGGAAAATACAGTACATATGCCCAATTCACGCAGTTGTTGCACTACGTCCAAGTCGCATTAAATAAAGGTGACAAGGTGCCGCCGTTTCTGGCAGTTATAGATACAGAAAAAGCATCTATCATGAAGTCGGCGGACGTTATCCCCTTCCTTGAGAGAAAAACTATCAAGTGGGGAACAAGTGCTAGCAAATTTACGCAGGAGGCGCTGCAAGAAGTCTCGGCCTACATCGGAACGCACTTCGTGTCGTTTCGGCTTGCTACAAACGAAGCGGAATTTATCCAAACGATGAAGGCGGCGATCCGGTCTGGAGACATTATTCGTGTCCAGATCAGCCCTGCCAACTTACGGCAAGTTTTTGACAGGTGGGTGGAACTCATCGGAAAGGAGATCCAAGGAGTCAATGCCGAAGACCACGCATTATTGTTCTATGCGGACGTTATGCATGACGGAAATGTATCGACGTACAAGGACATGCCTGCTAGCTTGGCTCAGATTGATGGGCAACCCGCTTTCGTGCTGCGTCGGAAGTTTTACAGGTTGGGAAATAGAGAGGGATACCGAAGGTTTTGGGCGATCTATCACCGTCCGCCAAAAGAGGAGTATCGAGACTATCTTCTGGAGCGTCGGGACAGTCTCATTGCTTATGACGAACGCATGTTCAAGGGGGCTTACTACACTTCGTTGTCGACGGTGGACAAGGCCTACGACACGCTGTCCTATCTGCTAGGACCGGACTGGCAAAAAGAATACATCGTTTGGGATATGTGCTGCGGCGTAGGCAATCTTGAGGTTAAGCATTCGAACCATCGAAATGTGTTTATGTCCACTCTGGACGAAACCGATTTAGCGATGATGGTATCAACAAAGACGTGTGCGGCGGCCGCACGGTTTCAGTACGACTATCTCAACGATGACTTGGACGAGAACGGCTTCATAGACTACACCAAGACTAACAAGGTGCCAGCGTCTCTTCGCGAGGCGATAGCCAAGGGCAAGAAGCTCTTGGTGCTCATCAATCCTCCATACGCAGAGGCAGCCAACGCGGGCGCAAACAGAGGTAATGGTGATGCAGAAGCGAAATCGGAGGTGGCCGCGACGATGATGGGCAAGAGCATGGCCGGCTACGGCTACGCTGCTCGCGAACTCTACGTGCAGTTCCTTGTTCGTATCTCTAGGGAAATTCCGCATGCCACCATAGCTTGCTTCAGCAAGTTAAAGCATGTTAATGCGCCAAACTTTGAAACTTTCCGCAGGCGCTGGAATGCGCGCTACCTCGGCGGCTTCATTATCCATAGCAAGGCATTTGAGGGGCTCAAGGGCGATTTTCCTATCGGTTTCCTTGTTTGGAAACATGAGCCGCCGGATCGCATGGTTCCGCCCTTGTCCGAAATCGTAACAGAGGTGGTTGATCGCTTCGCCAAGCCAATTGGTGCCAAAACATTCTTCACGAACCCAGGGCAATTGCTTGGTGAGTGGATTGAGCGGGTGCGCCCCAATGGCGAGGATGCCCTCCCCTTGAAGAACGCGCTGACGCCAACCACCAGCACCAAAGACGTGCGGGGTACAAAGTGGGCTGACGATGCCATAGGGGGCTTCATGTGCAAAGGCTCTGACCTGCAGAATGCCGGTACCAACACCGCCCTGTTTTCTTCTGGGTATTGCAGTGCTGGGGGCATGCTAGTGACACGCCACAACTTCGATCAGGTGGCGGTGGTGTTTACTGCACGGCGAATCGTTAAACAGTCCTGGGTTAACGATCGCGACCAGCTCCTCTCGCCCAAAGCCTCGTTGCCTGCAGAATTTATTTCGGACTGTGTACTTTGGACCCTGTTCAATTCTAGTAACCTCACCGCGAGTGCCGAGGGACTAGAGTGGAATTCGCGCTCATGGACACTCGTAAACCACTTCGTTCCATTTACTGAGGCCGAGGTAGGAGCTCCGAGTGCGTTTGAATCCGACTTCATGTCGAGGCATCTGGCCGGAATGAGCCTATCAGTTGAGTCCGCTCAGGTCTTGGAGGAAGGTCGTAAATTATGGACAGCATATTTTGACCACACTGATTCGCACGGCACTCGCGCAAAGTGGCACTTAGAGCGTACCGACGTCGGATGGTACCAAATACGAAATGCTCTACGAGCGCGTAACGCGAGTGGGGACTTCACGCCGGTGGACTTCAAACCGTTCGAAGTAGCCTACGAGACTCTGACCGAGAAGCTTCGCCCAGGCATTTACGTACACGGTTTTTTGTTACAGGACAACTAGGAGGGAGATCTGTTACCAGCCAAGCGGTTGGTTAAGCGGACGTCAGCGGTTTCGCTGTTGGTGCCCTCCGTCTCAGGTACGACAACCTCTCGCGGGCTCATCGCTGATCGGCAGGCAAAGAGCAGCGATGTCTAATCTTTCATGGAGAGGACTCGCCTCGGCAAGCCGGATCGAGCCTCTGTTGTCAAAAGTCGAACGTCCGCTTTCACTCGCAGCCACTGGCAGCATTTGGCCGGAAGCGGCGGTCGATGACAGACAGCTCCCGACCCGCAGCAGGCGGTGACTTTTTGGTGGACAATTCGCCTTATCACCCATAGCTTTGAGCGGAGAAACTTGTGGAGCTTCATCATCAATTGGCTCAGGTTAGCGATGCCAAGACGTTTCTCGTTTTTGCTCGTGCTTTGGCGGAGTACATACCAAATGGCGAATGGGAAAATACAACGATAGAAGCCTTCCTCCACGGTGCCATTGCATGGGCTGAAGATAGTAACTTTGGAGTTGCTCAAGGGCTTCAAGCTTCCAACCTCTGGCATCAGTTCGCCACTTTCTTGTACTGCGGGAAAATCTACGAGTGAGCAGGTGACGCACGTATTCGCGTTCAGCATCATGCGCGCCGGATAGCGTGGCTGCTTTGGTTCAGTCCGCTGATCGTCCGCTACTGGCCGGCAAGCGACCACTCGCCGGCCGGGATGCATCAAACCTCTGTTTGTTCAGCCATCTCAAGAGCATCGTCGACCTCGATGCCAAGGTAGCGAACTGTGCTTTCCAGCTTGGTATGCCCGAGCAGCAGCTGTACAGCCCGAAGATTCTTCGTCCGGCGGTAGATCAGCGAGGCTTTTGTACGGCGCATAGTGTGGGTTCCATATGCGGTATCGTCGAGGCCAATCGACGCGACCCAGCGATGCACAATCCGGGCGTACTGCCGCGTCGACAGATGCGGCGACGTATGCAACCGGCTCGGAAACAGAAAATCCGCCGCCTTAAGCCCTCGCGCTTCGATCCATGCTTCAAGGCTCTCACGGGTTTGCTCCGTAATCTCGAATTGGACCGGACGCTGGGTCTTCTGTTGCATGACGGTAGCTCTCGCGGCTACGTGGCTGCCGTGACGGATGTCCTGTACCTGCAATCGCGTGAGATCGCATGCTCGAAGCTTGCTATCAATTGCGAGATTGAACATCGCGAGTTCTCGGGTGTTCGAAGCCATCTGAAGTCTCATTCGAATTGCCCAAATTTCTCGGAGTTTTAGGGGCGGCTTCTGCCCGGTGAGCTTTCCCTTGTTCCATGGCACACGACGGTCAACGGCGGCATTCGCGGATTCCATGACAATCTCCTTTTGAGTAAAGGGAGATTCAGTGTGCTCCTACGGAGGAGCGCTATCCGACCCATTTCCGCCGTTCGCGTTTTCTCGGTGTATGTCAGTGTTCAAGAACTGACCATCGCTGAATCAGTTCATATGCCAGCCTAAACCTCGGATTGGGCTGGCTCAAGTGTTGCGCCATCATGGCTTTACATGAAGTACGGCTTGTCGCCGTCGGTATGCGGCTTGTTCACGCCCAGGTTGGCACCCACATGCATCTCTGGATTGGCGATGATGCCGACGATCAAGTTACCCACGCTCTTGCGAGAAACAACGGTTCCCTTGAAGGGCTCGTTCTTGGCAGTCAGCTCGTAGTCCACTTCATCTTTATCCATCAGCCACGCCGGGCGTACGATGGTGTACTGGAGGCCGGAGGTCTCGATCAGGTCTGCCGCTCGGCGATAGGGCTTGAGGTCTTCTCCGATGATGGCGCGGTTCCAGTCCCCGAACTTGCCCGGAACCTCGTCGTAGATGCCCAGTGACAGCACGAAAACTAGGCGCTTGACGCCTTCGGACTGCATGGCGGCGATAACCGCCTGGGCCTGCTTATCCAGGTTCTCGCCGATGAGGTTGGCATAGACAATATCTTGGTTGACCACGGCGCTCTGAAGCAGCTTCTTGTCCAGCACATTGCCGATCACGACCTTGGCGTTGATGGGCTCGTTGCCCGTCAGCTTTTTGGGGTCGCGCAGCAACAGGGTCTGACTGATGCTCGGGTCATCGGCAAGCGCCTTGACGACCCATTGGGCAATCTGGCCGCTGGCGCCGAGGATGAGGACATTTTTCATAAGTGCTCCGAAATACATTTGACGATGGCAACGGGTGCCATTGGCACCCGCAAGCGAGCCGCCATCGATTACAGGCGCTGCTGGAAGAATGGCACGACTTGCGCCATGGCGATGGCCACGGGTTCGGATTTGTCGTACAGGTCGTAGTGCGACCAATCTTCTGCAACGACGATGTGCTTGTCCTGCGAAGCTGCGCGGCTGTAGATTTCCCAGCCATCGCGATAGGCGCCAAAGCCGCCGGGCTTGTCTCCAATCACTACCATCAGCGGCTGGGTGAGCAGCACTTCCGCGTGCAGGAATGCGTCCCAGCCCATGGCTGCTCCGCTGAACGACATCAGCTGGCTGGTGGCGCCATTCGGTTGCTGGCCGCGTGCGGTCTTGTAGTAATCGGTGGCTTCGAGCACGTCGATGTCGGTGGTGCCAGCTTTGCGTGCCGCATCTACTGAATCGGGTAGCAGATTGGCCGCGTCGCGGGCGGCGCCCTGGGCCTGGGCAGTCCGCATCTGCGCAATGCCTTGGGCCAGTTCGAGCGGCTTGAATTGTGCGAAGCCTTCGCGGATCAGGCGGCCGTAGTTCACCCCGGTGATGGACACCAACGCCTTGAGACGGTGGTCGGTGATGCCGGCATGCACGGTGTAGGCGCCGCCGCCGCAGACGCCTATGGCGCCGATGCGCTCGGCGTCCACATAGGGCAGCGATTGCAGGTAATCGACCGCAATGCGGATGTCGGAAACGCGGATGGCCGGATCCTCGATGAACCGGGGCATGCCGCCGCTAGCGCCCTGGAAGCTCGCATCGTGCACTAACACGACAAAGCCGGCCTCGGACAAGCCTTTGGCGTATACGTTTCCTGCGGTCTGCTCCTTGCAACTGCCGATGGGGTGGGTGCTGACAATGGCTGGATATTTTTTGTTGCTGTCGAAGCCGGGCGGCAGGTAGATGTCGGCTGCGGTGTCCCAGCCCAGGTTGGGGTAGCGGACAGTCTGGATGGTGGCGTTGCTCATAGTAGAACTCCTCGTGATATTGGCATTCGGCGCTGAGCGGTCAAGCTCAGATGGCTATTCCTTTTGGCAGCCTTACAACTTGGCCCGGAAGAACGGGACCAGTTGGGAGATGGCTTCGTCCACATACTTGGGAACGTCATACAACGACATATGGTTGGCGCCTTCGACGACGTGCATCCGCTTGTCCGCGCTTGCGGCACGGGCCAGCAGGTCGTCGCTCATCCACTTGCTGCCGGCTGCGCTGCCTGCCACGGCCAGGACGGGCTGGGTCAGAAAGGCCTCGGCCTTGTGGTAAGCGTCGTAGGTAATGATCTGCGTGAGGCTACGCGCGGTCATGAAACCGGGAGCATTCGGATGCTCGCAGCGCGATGTGTGGTAGTACTCCCAGGCTTCGCGCAGTTCGGCGTTGGGAGCATCCTCCTCGCGCATCGGGGCCAGCGGCACCGTGGCGGGTTCGGGCTTGTTCGCATCGGCCGTGCGCGCATTCGAGCCAAACTCGATGTAGCCGACGGCGTTGGCATCCCTGACAGTGTTTTCCCAGCCGTTGCGAAACATCTGGCCGATGTTGACTGCGCTTACCGTGCCGATTGCCTTGATGCGGCGGTCGTTGATCGCCGCATTGGCCGTGTAGCCAGCGCCGGCACAAATGCCCATGGCACCGATCTTGTCCTGGTCCACATACGGCAAGGTGGTCAGGTAGTCGATGACGGCGCTGATGTCTTCAGTGCGGACATAGGGGTTTTCCAGTTGGCGCGGCAGGCCGCTGCTCTCGCCCTGGTAGGAAGCATCGTAGGCAATGGCGATGAAGCCGCTTTCCGCGAGCTTCTCGGCGTACAGGCCAGCGGTCTGCTCCTTCACGCCGCCGCCGGGGTGGGAAACTACGACGGAAGGGTACTTGCCGGTCTTATTGAAGCCAGCAGGAAAGTGGATGTTGGCTGCCAATGTGACGCCTTGGCCGTTGCGGTTCTGGATGCTGACTTTCTGCATGGCATGAGCTCCTTGTTGATGAGGGTGTCTATTCGAGACACCTCTAATGCTAGGGAGTACATTGGTTTTAATAAATACGCTCATTAAGACATTACTGATTAGTTAAACTTGACAATATGCCGATAGAACCCTCTTTGCTTCCCGCCCTGGCCTGGTTCGCGCACATTGCCCGTCATCGCAGCTTCACCAAAGCTGCGACGGAAATGGAGGTGACGCGCGCGGCGCTGTCCCAGCACTTGAAGGGTCTGGAGCAGCATCTGAAAGTGCGCTTGCTCAACCGCACCACCCGAGACATGTCGTTGACCGAGGAAGGGCAGCGCTTGCTTGACGTGCTGCAACCCGCGTTGACGGCGATCGAGCGTGCCGTGGGCGAGCTGGGCGAAGTGCATACCGAGCCTTCGGGCTTGATTCGCATGAACTCTTCGCGCGTTGCTGCCCGTCTGCTGTTGGAACCGCACATGGCGGAGTTCCTGGCGCGCTATCCGCGGCTGCGTCTGGAGTTGGTCATGGACGATGGCTTTTCCAACATCGTGGCCGAGGGATTGGATGCTGGCATCCGCCTGGGCGAGAGCCTTGATGAGCACATGGTGGCGGTACCCGTTACGCCGCCGCTGGAGATGGCCATCGTGGGCTCGCCAGCCTATTTCGAGCGGCACGGGGTGCCCGAAACACCGGCAGACCTGATGAAGCACAACTGCCTGGCCTACCGCTTCACCTCCAGCGGCACGATAGACCGCTGGTCTTTCACCTCACCCGATGCCGAGGCACGCACTGTCGTATTCGAGCCGCAGGGCAATGCCGTCTTCAACGACGACGACAGCATGCTGCGCGGCGCTTTGCAGGGCGTTGGCCTGGTGCAGCACATCGACCTATGCGTGAGCCGGTATCTTGACGAGGGATCATTGATACGGGTACTGGCGCCCTGGTGCCGGCCATTTCCCGGCTTCTTCCTGTATGTGCCGTCACGCGCGCAGATGCCCGCCAAGACCCGGACATTGATGGATTTCCTGGTGGAAAAGAGGGTGGGGTTAGCGCAGTCGTCCGAGTTCCGTTCTGCTGCCAAGAACCGATATCAGAGGGGCAAGAAAGCCTAAGGTTTTGCAGGGCGAGAATGTGCAGCGGATCGAGTCAGGGGTGTTTCGACTCATTCGATCCATCCAATAGGCGTTGAGGCGGTCCTTTATCCGGGTGATTGAACTCAAGTTGCTCCCCGACAAAGACAAGCTCGAAGAGCTGTTGATAGTTGGCTGACCCAAGCTGTCTGTGCTAGGCCATCGACCCCTCATTGTTCGACCGAGTAAATATCGCCCGCGATGGAGCCGAATGAAAAAGCCTGCTGTTGGCTGGAGGTGCTCTATGGCTGATGCCCGGCTTCGACCCATTGCGGTCATTGCTGAGAAGAGCCGCGCCTATCACTCTTGTCTCCTGCTCGGGTCCCGAGCAGGATAGTGTTCACGAGGTGGGTCAGAATTAGATGCAAATCAAACGTAAAGTGGGTCGACTCTGCCTGCAAATCAACAGTCCGTCAGGCCATCATCGACACCCCACGGCAGATTCAAGTCGGCGCGCTGCGGGTGACGGTGGCGGCTAGCCTCTGGCTGCGGATTACCCGGGATGGCGCTGCAGCTGCCGCGGTGGAGTCGTTTCTGTTCGACGCTGCGCGCGCCGCCGGACTGGTCCGCCGCGCTAGAGGCGCAGCAGAGGCGCACGGCGGCTTTGCACTGGATTGCCCTGATGACCGGCAAGGCAATATCGGTCACCAAATACAAGCTGTATTTGGGGCTATTCAAGAACCAGGTGAAACGTGAGGTTTGCTAAGGAAATTATCGGCCTGATGGCGGCCTACCAGAGCGGGATTTCAGGATGATCGAACTGGTGCAGTATGCAACGGGCGCGCGCTGGATACGCGCGAGGGCAAAGCGGTCATTCGCGTACTGGCCCAGTTGACGGAGGGGGGCATATCTTGCGCCGGCTCACACGAAGAGGCGTGCGCAATTCGCTCTGCTGTCGCAAGAAAAGTGAGACATGAAGTTCTCGCACAGTGGGACGTGATTTAGGAAAATTTGTCCGTCCACAGGTGCGCTTGCACGAAACGCACCTGATAGCCCGCTATGCGAAAGCAGGCGGGCTTTTTCTTGTTTCCTTTTTACCGCACTGGCCGGGTGTGAACGACTTAGTGCTTCAACGCTTAACCCTCATGGACACGTCCACATGCGTGCCGCGATCTAAATCAGCTCCAGGTGCTTTTTCCCACTGAGGAAGAGAAAGCAATTCTCTGCCAACTTCGCCAGCTTGGATGCGGCGAGCTACATCATCAAGCAATTGGGTGCGATTCGCGAAGTGACTACCGCTCAATTCACCGATGAAAAGTCTATAGGCGAGGTTGGGCATTTGGCCCTTCATGACTCCTAGATCGAGTATTTGACCTTGCTCGTTGCGAATTAGCAGATGGCCTGGACGAGCGTAGATGCGGTAGATGCGCCATGGCGACGAAATGGCTGCGTGAGTTGGCTTCGTTCCTATATCCCGGTCTCTTTTCGCACCTTGTGGCGAGGTTGGCGGGAGGAGCCTGACAAAAGCATGCGCGAATTTAGCAATGGACCTTCTGATCACTCTCACGTGAGAGTCGCTAATCTTGCGAACGTTGCCCGTCGCCCGTTAGGCAGGTCTGGCGGATTCTGCTGGAGTTGTACTCGATGCATGTTGCACTCCCACTTGGTAAGACGGCGGGGTGACACACGTTCAATCCCCATACGCGCAGGGTACGCGACTTGTCATTTGCATGTTGGAACAATGGGAGGTCGTTACACAAAACTTGGCTGAGTGTTGCGCTAGGCAAGATCGGCCAAGATCGGCCTGTGTGGCTAAGACTCCAGCCGTGGTCTGGTGCTATTTGGAAACGTAGATTGACTTTGAGAGATTGGGCACCCATAGTGAGCTAGCGGCTTTTCGAGCATCGCGATTTTCGTCCGGTTTTGCACCCTCCCGGGTGCTTCATTGTTCGCAGTCCTTTCCTTGACTAGCTCCCTTTTCGGGCGTTGCCCGCCATGCAAGGAGTCGAAGAATGGAAACCGGAATAGTTAAGTGGTTCAACGATGCTAAGGGCTTTGGGTTCATCATGCCAGAGGATGGCGGCAAAGACCTGTTTGCTCATTTCTCTGAGATAGTCAGCGGTGATGGCCATAAAGTTTTGGTCGAGAATCAACGCGTGAGCTACGTCACCGCGCAAGGGGCTAAGGGCCCCCATGCAACGAAAATTCGCACGTTGTGAAAAACGGTCCTGGACTGACGAACGGGCAGCAGGGAGGACTAATGTTCCATAACAACATGGTCTATAAAGGTTATCGACTAACAGCTAGTGTTTCTCGCATATCGGTTGGAGGCAGCCGTCGGCCCGCTTTCACCGCAACCGTGGTATTGGGGGCAGTATCGGACCAACATGAGTTGAACGAGCCACAAGTAGTGCCTTTTTTTGCCTCGGGAGGGTTTGTTTCAAGCCCTGTAATGGCGGTAGATACAGCCATAAATCATGGGCGCCACTTGGTCGACGCTCAACTGCGGCATTCCTGAACAGCATCCGTCAGTCTGCCTGGCGGCAGGTTTTTTCATGTGTACCGATAGGCGGAGCGATGCTGATTCAGCAAATGAGTAGGTACGATCTGGCAAATCGGCTGCGCGAGATGGCAGATGCGATAGAGCGAAACGCGCTCATCCATTGGGCCACGCTTGAGATGAGTGAGATGTCTGCTGGGGAGTTTGCGTCGGGTGAATGTCCCGGGGCCGAAGGGAAAACGCAAGGCCCAACAGCGCCAGAGCGCCTGATCGTGCAAACTATTACGATCAGACTAACACGCGAAAGCTGAGTGCTTTGCTTGCCTAAACCACAATAATGGATCTGAACCCGCCCGACGAAAGCTGGCGGATTTTTTCATTTGCTCATCTTGTGGCATGGCCCCGTGGATCGAATGCATGCAGATCTGAGCGAGAACGAAGCGCGGCATGAGGGCATAGGTGTAATTCCTGCTGCCCGTCTATACATAAGCTCCGACCAGGAAATCCCGGGGAGGCCTGTGGAAATCGGAGTGATAAGGGTAATTCGAACTCCGGACGCTCGCTAGTCACGGGTCCCGTAAGGGGGGTAATAGTAATTTTTCCCACTCATCCATCGCGCGGATTCCGCGGCTACCCGCGCGCGATGCCGCGATCTGGGACGCCATCGAGCATGACGACTTGCTGGCGGCCGGCCTGACGCGTCTGCTGCTGTGGAGCGACCCGGGTCAGCTGCCGTCTGTGTCCGACGAAGACGGCACCTGGCGGTTGTACCTGCGCACCTGGCGACCTGGCGCTTACGACCGCGGCACGCCCACCCAGCGCGCGGAGCTTCGCACCAAGTAGGGCCGCAATCATGCCCAGGCAGTCGCCGAGGTGGGAGGCGGGCATGCTGACCTGGCTTGAACGAATCAAGGGATGGCTGTTGCCGGCCGGGCTGGCGCCGACCAGCGTCTTCTATCGGGGACGCGCGTCGGGGCGCCAGGCGGAACGGTAAGACCAGATCAACGAACAGGCAGTGCAGGCCCGCCAGGAGGCGCGCATTGTGCAGCTTGAAACGGCTCGGATGGATGATGACGCTGTTGCTGATGAGCTTGATCGTGATTGGGTACGCGGCCCCGGTCCGCGTGGGCGTTGAGTACTGCGACCACGCGACGCCGACTTACCTTGTTTCAAAGGAGCAGATCGAAGCTACGCCACCGGAGATTCGGCGGAAGACCTTGGGCAACAACAAGATCTGGAGCATACTTTGCCAGCATTGACCTTTACGTCATCGTGAAGTCACCCCTTGCGCAGCGATTCGAGCAGTTCTGGCAGCATCTCTGGACCGTGAACCTGATCATGTTTCAATGACGCTCTCGCCAGTATCTGGCCAGCCACACCAGGGCTCTCTTGGATGACGACGATTCGATGCACTCTGCTCGCGGCCTTGCTTGGCCTTTCATCTATGTCTGTTGCCGAGCCCAACGTCCAAGTCGGCTTCTCGCCTGAAGGATCAGCGCGCGCCTTGGTTCTGGAAACGATTGGCGGCGCGAAGCGCAGCATCCAGATGCTCGCGTACGCGTTCCAGGCGCCAGACATCATGCAGGCGCTGGCGGACGCAGAGCGTCGCGGCGTGGAAGTGAGAGTCGTGGTCGACAAGAAGCGCAATCAGAACAAGGCCAGCAAAACGGCCATGGACTTCGTGACTGCCAATGGGGTAGAGCTGCGCACGAACGATCATTTCCATCTCCATCACGACAAGACGATCATCGTCGATGGGGCTACCGTGGAAACAGGTTCCTTCAATTTCGCGCCTTCTGCCGAGACGGCCAACTCGGAGAACGTCGTTGTCATTCGCGGGATGCCGGAAGTCGCGCGCCAGTACCTTGCACATTGGCAGTCGCGTTGGGATCTTGGGAAGCCTTACCCATAGCGAGGCGCGGAACAGGCAGCTTTGCGCGCCTGTCATGATTTGGGCACAGCAATTGCTGCTCCTACCAAGGCTCTCGGAGATCGCCGTGGACATAGACCAATTTGTTGCCAAGATGATTGTGAAGGCGGGACCAGAGAAGTTGGATTTCGCCGACTGGTCTGAAGCGCTATACGCTTACGCCGGGGCGTTGGAACGCCTAGAGGTGAAGCTGACTGAAGAGGAAATGGCTGACCTGATTGATATAGGGGCGCAGTTCTATCGCACGCTCGCTCGTGCGGAGGACTACAGGCGCCTTGGGGTGCGGAACTCGACAGTCGAATAGCAAGGTGTTGGATCATTGGCCGTAGGGGTAGCAACGCAGCTAGGTGCGCTGCTTGTGATCAGCGCCATGACTGTTAGCAGTCGCCTGTTGTCGAATTTTCGTTTCGGCAATCCACTTTGCTTGCCACGCTTCAAATTTGGACCTCCAGAGGGCGGGTGCTTCGCCCAAATCGCCCGGCATTGCTTCTGGCTTCAGGTGCGGGCAAGCCGATAACGTTGCCCCGTCGCGCACGGCCTGTACTCCCTGCTGTCGGACCGCGCCCGAGGCAAACCAGTTGATGCCTTCAACGAATGACTACTACGACATCCCGAAGCAGAAGGATGGCTCGATAGAAATCTGGTGCGGCCCTGACAAGCCCGCAGACGTGGTGGATGCCGCGCTCATCAAGACGATTCCAGGAAGAAACTTCCTGGTAACGCTGCGGCTGTATGGCGCCGTGGATGATTCCATGATCAGACATGGAAGCCGGACGACGTGGGCAAAGTGCGGTAACTTGGTCGCTTAGCGGCATAAGGAAGCCGGCAGCATGATGCCAACATCTAGGGGCAGTGCCACGAATCCATACGCCGTTTTTTGGTCGGGCGCAGTCTGTCGGAAGTGACAGCTATTGGCCGAACTCGGCCGTATGTCTTCCTGAGCGAATCAAGCCCGCCTACACGGCGACCGAGTGGTGCGCAAGATCATTAGGTCCTGGCTGGCTGCTACTGCGCAAGCTCGAAAACGTCACGCGAGAAACCTTCCCCGGAAATCGGCGATGAACCTCTTCTTTTTTGCCCTATCTAATCACTTCTCTCATCTGCCCGTTTGGCGGGCCTTTAAGGGCTGCGCCATGTATTCAGAGGCAGGAGAATAGAATCAGCGCGGCCACGACTTAAGCGTATGCAAGTCCAACAACGTAAACATCCCCGAATCCTGCCATCCACCTGTATCGATGTAGTAAACGTTGCCAAGCTGTGCAGGCTTGCGCAGCGTCATATGTCCATGGACCAGCGCACGTACATTGCGGACAGGCTGGGAATACTGCATTCGATAGCGGTCCACGGACCATAGGCAGGCATCCTCGTCCTCTGTACTGAAGGTAGCGCCGTGAATAGCCTGCCAATCGTCATAGGGGAAGTCGGCGTGAACCATACCGACCACGCCACTCGGCGTTTCCACCTCGATAGCCAGCGGCAAGGCGCTCAAGCTGGCCGCAATGCGTTCACGAACATAACCAACGCAGGTATCCAACCATCCACCACCGTGGACGCGATGATCGACGTCCGGAATCGGATTGCCCATCGCCCGTCGCCACGTCATCAGGTCGTGATTCCCACAGATCGCATGAAACCACGGCCGCTCCAGCCATCTCAGCACATCGACCGATTCAGGGCCCCGGTCTACAAGGTCCCCTACGGAAAACAATCGGTCCTTTTCTGGCGAGAATTTTACGGCAGCCAGCGCGACCTCAAGCCGACCAAAATGACCGTGGATGTCACCCACCGCAAAATCACGGCCGTTGGCATTACATTGAAAGCGCCGGACTCGGACATTACCGGGCGTCATTCCAAGATTCCATATAGCTCCCCAACGACTTGTCATGCGTGCCCCATGATACTTGGTTCTCCCCGATAGCGTGACACGTAATCCGCTGATCCTAGTGTCATCACCTCGAATGCGAGCCAACAGGGTGAGCATGCTCACATCGTTGGTAATTTTCCACAAATTTTTTCCCTGTCCACCGACGTTTCAGACGCCGAAATCAGAGCACATCTCTGACCGCGCCTAAGCCCATGATTTCTGGATTTATTTAGCTTGATCGCTTCATCGCAAGAAAACCAATGTGCCATATCTTGGCACTTGGCGATGCCTAATCTTGGCTTTCATGGATACTCTATTTTGGCCTTTAAAATCAATGGCTTAAGTTTGACAACCATGCCCTCACGGTAAAGACTGGCATTACCTACGGTGAACTTGTGAGGCATATGAATGACTACTGGAGAATATTTGTTGGGACGGTTTGGGCCGTTGATGAGCATCGTTGACGTTGCCACCTTGCTAGGCCGATCTCCCGATGGCGTCCGCGTTGCGCTTTATACCGATACCGATTTTTCGCGCAAGCTGAAACCAGCCATGCTGCGGGTCGGCCGCCGCGTCTATTTTCGGACGTTGCAGGTCACGGAAGCGCTGAATCTGGAACAACCGGCAGACGATGAAATCACGCCCGCAGAGGCCGCTACGCGAGGGCCGCGCGCATGAGTCGGCAAAGAACCATCAACGACCAGATATGGCGCTCAAATCGCCTGTCAGGCTGCACGGTCGAAGACCGCTATGCGCTGTTCTACTTCCTGACCTCGCCTTTCAGCAACGTCATCGGCGCGTATGAAATCGTCCTGCGCGTTGCAGCCTCGGAGATGGGTTGGGATGTCGAGTCTCAACTGATAAACGTGATCCGCCGGCTTGTTGACGCCGACCTAATCTATTTCGACGCTGACGCGAACTACGTCTGGGTAAAGGTCTGGTGGGATCACAACTCCGCCAAGATGGCCGTCGCGTCCACACTCAGGAAGAAGACACTCCAACAGATCGAGGCCCTTCCCGAACGCTGGCGCAACGACTATCTGGACAACTTCATCAATCGGCTGCCGGTCGACGACCCGCTGCGAGATACGGTAGCCGGTGCGTTGGCGTCTCCTAGCGATAGGGTATCGACAGCCTATGCCGACCCTAGCGATAGCCAATCATCGATTCACAGCGCCCCACACGACGCGCTTATTAATCAAGGAGTTGGCGAACCCGATACCCTATGCACACCCTATCCAAACCGTATGGATAGGCGGCCGGGTAACACTACTACTAACACTAACTCTATCTATAACACTACTACTACAACGGGAACCGGCAACGGCTTGCAATACCCTAGCTCGCTGGCTCCTGCTGAAAGGATGTCGATACAGAATCTGATCGCCAACATTCCCGCCGAAAGCGCCCAGGCTTTGCTTGACGAACTGGAAGGTGCAATCAAGAAACCGGGCACCATCAGAACAACGAAGGTCGCTTACCTCAAAGGACTTGTTGACCGCCACCGCACAGGCGGATTCGTGCCGGCTGCTGGCATCCCGATAGCAACCAGAAGGGAACGTCTGACAGCGGCTCGGGATATGTCGCCCACATCGGAATCTGTACCGCTCAGCAAAGCTGAATCGCTAGCCCGGCTTCAGGACCTGAAGGCCAAGTTGAGCATGCACGCGAGGACGCCAAAATGAAAACCAACAAGGCCACACTAAGTGTTCGACTAGATAGCGATCTGAAGCGACGTTGGCAGGTGTTCTGCGTCCGCCAGGGCAGCACCCCCAGCGACGCACTGAGACAGGTCATCGTTCGATTACTCAACGGCTCAACAACAGCCAGTTCGCCCACTCCATCAACACATGAGCAACCCGATACTTCGCGTCGCCGCCTGGAACTCCGCCTGACTGAGACGGAATACGCCCGTATCGAGGCACTGGCCTTGCAGCAGGGCATGTCCGCCAATCGCTGGGTCATCCACCTGATACGGGCCAATCTCAGCGGCGAACCACAGTTCGGCATGACGGAGCTGCGAACGCTGGGCGAATCGAATTCGAGGCTGCTTGCCATCGGCCGCAACCTGAACCAGATCGCCAGGCATATGAACGCGGGACGCGCGCTGGAGACGGTGGTGACCGCTGAGCGTATCAACACACTGACCCGTCATATCAAAACCCACACCGCGCGGGTGGCAGACATCATGCGCGCCAACATTGACCGCTGGAGGCTGGAATGAGTCTGGTCATTGATGGAATTTTGAAGGACTGGGGCGAACGCATCTATACCAAGCCCGTCACCAGCCAAGGCGTAAAGCGCACGGTGACGCGATCACGCACTTCGCCACCCTCTACGCCTCTACTGCTGACCGGCAGCGCTCGGGTCCGTGACAAGTTGATGCTCACCACTCGCAAAGCGCCCGAAGTCATGGTGAAGATCTCCGGCGGCGGCAAAGGCATCGCGCAGGTGAAAGCACACCTCGACTACATATCGCGCAACGGCCTGGTAGCGTTGGAGAACGAAGACGGGGAAATTATCCTTGGCCGTGAGGCAGTGCAGGACGTTCGCGACGAATGGAAAAGCGGCCAGTACGGGTTGCCTGACAACGGCTCGCGGCGCGAAACGTTCAATATCGTGCTGTCCATGCCACCCGGCACCGACCGACGCGCAGTCAATGACGCTATCCGTGCATTCGCGAAAACGGAATTCGGCGCCAACCACGCGTATGTCTTCGCAATCCATGACGATGAAGCCCATCCCCACGGTCACCTTTGCGTTAAGACGCTCGGTCTCGACGGCAGCCGGCTCAATCCACGAAAAGCGGACCTGCAACGCTGGCGGGAGCGCTTCGCCGAGGCGCTGCGCGAACAAGGCATCGAAGCCAACGCCACGCCGCGTAGGGCACGGCCTAACACGCACACTACGGTCAAGCAGGCGACGCGACATGCCGCCAAGCGTGGCAAGAGCACCAAAGCGGCCGAGCGGGAACGACGCGGACTTTCTGGCGTTTCACGTGCCATCAGGAATGGCTACGGGCACATTGCGAAAGCCTTGGCTGCTGGTGACATAGAGGACAAATCGCTTGCCCTGGAAATTGTCCGGTTCCTTGACCCCTCGAAGGACAAGGCGCTACAGGTCCCACAGCGTAGCCAGCGCAGCGCAGAAGTGGCCAAGGACGCCCATCGACTGGATGGGACCAACCATCCAGACACTGGCGACCTGAGCCGTTGATTGATTGCGCAAGAAGGACCATAAGATGGCTTTACGCTACGACGCCCTGCAAGACTACTGCGATGATCCAGCGCGCAATGGTGACGTACAGGTCATTCTGTATGCGCACTACTGGAAGGGCTTTGCCTTGGCCGTGCAGGACGGCACTACAGAGCACCGCGTCATGGACGACAAGGGCCGACCGTACCGGTTCCGAACCGTAGAAATGGCCTTGGCGGAACTGGCGAACATCTCGTACCTGTCGGACCGCATCATCATTGACCGTCGCACGTGGTGGCCGTAATCGGGAAACTACTTTGCATTAACCGTAAGTACAATCAACTTCGGTTGTACCTTTAACCACAACGAACGTTGCACCGCCCCAAGGACGCCTAGCGTACCGGGCGCCGACCCGAAAAGAAGGGTTCCGACCGCCGAGAGCAGATCGGCCGCTTAGTCGCCCCAAGAACGCTTTGTCGTACTGGGCGCGGTCCCTGAACAGACCGACAGACCGGACAGCACGGTCCTACGTTCGCCCTCAACCTCTCAGGAGTGGCGAACATGAAGAAACTATCAGCCTCTTGCATTCTGGCCGTCGGCATTGCCGCGTCGTCGGCCGCCTTCGCACAAATCCCCGTGACAGATGGCGCCTCCATCGCCAAGAGCGTGGAAAACCAGATCGAAACGATGGCGAAGTGGAAGATGCAGTACGACCAGATGGTCAGCCAGATCGACCAGATGAAACAGCAATACGCTGCGGTCACCGGCGCACGCGGCATGGGCGAACTGTTCAACAGCCCGCAGTTGCGGGACTACCTGCCGCGCGATTGGCAAAGCGTCTACGACTCCGTTAAATCAGGCGGCTATGCTGGCCTGAGCGGGCGCGCTGAGTCCATCTACAACGACAACAAGGTGTATGACGCCTGCGCCGGCTTTGCCTCGACGGAGCAACGCACGCGCTGCGAAGCGCAAGCCGTCAAAGGTGCGCAAGACAAAGCCTTTGCACTCGATGCCTACGACGCCGCGAAAAATCGCCTCAGCCAAATCGACCAGTTGATGCGGCAGATCAACCAGACACAAGACCCGAAAGCCATTGCTGAACTGCAAGGCCGCATCGCAGTCGAGCAGGCCATGATTCAGAACGAGCAGACCAAGCTACAGATGTACCAGATGGTCGCGGCAGCCGAAGACCGCCTACAGCAGCAACAGCGGAAGGAGATCAACGCAAAGATTGTTGATCAACGGGGCTACCCCACTCTTCAAGTCTTCAACCCGCTTGCACGCTAAGGAGAACATCATGGCTCCGTTCTACGCAATCACATTGGTTCCAGTGGTAACGCTATGCCTTGCCATCTATCGCTTCTGGGCTTGCGCTCGCCGCCTGAGTCCTGAGTACTACCGAGAGCTTATGCGGCGTGCGCCGCTGATGAGAACCCTTGATGTCGTGGCCATCGGTATGGCTGCTTTCACTGCCTACTACGCGGCTATGGGCTGGTTTGGATTCACGCTGCCGTTCATTGATGAAGAACCGTTGCCGCCTTGGATGAACATCATCCTGTCTGCCGTCACATCCATTGCGTGCATCGGCATCGTTTGGACAAACGCGCCAAATCGCTTCACACAGCCGACATGGGGCGGCATGCGAGAAAGCGTCGTACGAACCCTCGCAGCGTTACGGATCATTGAGGCCACCGAAGTGGCCCACGCACTCGACATCATCAACGCACGCGAGGCACACAAATGAAAAACATCCTCTTCCCTTTCTTCATCACGCTCACGCTGGCCGCTTGCGGCGACAATACCCCCGTTCAAACCGTCGATTGGTACAAGGCGCATGCCCCCGAACGCAACGCGATGATCGCGAAATGCGAAGCCAGCCCCGGCGAGCTCGCCGCATCCGCCAACTGCATCAACGCCAAGACAGCGGCAAACCATCTGGCCGTCGATAAGCGAGGCTATTTCGACCTGACACCGATCAATCCGCTCAAGGGAGGGCAATAACATGGGATTCGCCTTATTCCAGTGGATAGGCAGCAGCGTCGATGCGATGCTGAACACCTTCGTATCGGAAACCGCTTCGAACGTCATCCTCGGCTTTCAAATGCTGATGCTGACCGGCGTCACGCTATACATCACCTTGACTGGCTACGCGATCAGCACGGGCGCGGTTGAAGCTCCGTTTCAGACCTTCATCAAGCAGTGCATGAAGCTCCTCATCATCACGGCATTCTGCATGACAACTGATTCCTACACGGCTACCGTCGTGTCGGCCATTCAAGGCCTGGAGACAGGCCTAGCCGATATCATGTCCACGTCTACCGCTCAAGCGACGAGCATCTATCAGGTGCTGGATAGCTCGGCGGACAAAGGGTTTAACGTGGCTTACGACATGCTAGGCAAAGTCGCAAAGCGCGAGTTCTACGAACTAGGTCATATGTTCTGGGATGCCCTGAATGCACTCATGATGGCCATTGCCGTTTTTCTTATTCATTTGCCTGCGGCCGCCACCATCATCATGGCAAAGCTCGGTCTCGGAATAATGCTTGGTCTCGGACCATTTTTTATCGCGGCGCTAATGTTTCCAGTCACCGCGAAATGGTTCGACAAATGGTTTGAGCAGGCACTGGCCTACATCCTTGAAATTGCCATCACAATGGTTGTCGTGTCTGTCGGTGTGGCGCTATTCAAGGCGCTGTTCGACAGAGTAATAAGTACGACCACAGACAATCCCATCAGTTCGTTTGTGCAGATCATCGTTCTTGCCTTGATCATCTTCTTCGCGCAGAGAAAAACGAGTGGCTTAGGAGCGAGACTGGCTGGCGGCATCGCCTTTGACGCGGTGACATTCAGGAGCATGGCGCAGGGTATTGGCAACGTGGTGAATCCTAAGACGACTCGCCGCGATATGCAGTCGGGCATGATGGTTACTGCTGGCCGAACCAACCACATGATTGCAGGCAACACCATGTGGAACCCAGCCTATCGGCAACACGTCTTGCAGAACATGGGCAAGAACTGGGGACCGGCAACGGGCGGCTCCGTCAACGGTAAGTGATGTTCATGTTGCGTCCGCATCGGCCTCGCCATCAGCGAGGCCTTTTCATTTATGGCCGCACATATCTCCGCGCTACGCTTGGGCAACCCCTTCGGTTGCATCCCGCGTCCGTTCTTGCCGGACTGGCCGCGGGGGCAGGCCCAGCGGCTTCGCCTTGTTCCTCCCCCCGGCCGATAGGCTGCATGGCTTCCAGAGGCATCAAGGGTGAAGGCTTCGCCCGGGATCCTCACCCGTTCCCTGCGCTGCGCTTCGGGCTGCGGCTTCCGGTCCCGCCCTTGACACCTCTTCCGGCCAAACGACGTCAGTAGCAGTGCCGTCGAGCGGATGACGGGTCAAGGGGTTGGTGCGGCCCGCAGCCCACAGGGCGAGGACACGGCCCCTTGACGCGGCAGGAGCGCCCCACGCTATGCCCGGGGGCAAGAGTTCCGGGCCAAAGGCCCGCAACCTCTGCTCCCGAGGCTCCCGCCGGCGAGGGTGGAGAGTCCAGAGAGGCAAAGCCTCTTTGGAAACTACGGCTAGTACGCAGCCGATATTGGCGTCCATAGCATGTAAAACAAGACAATTTCAGCGCACCACCTCTGTGGCTGCGCGTACCTAAACCAAATTACCCATACTTCTTGTAAGATCGAGTTACCTACGGCAAGGAGACACCATGGCTGGCAAGGGTAAATGCAGGCAACAGCCCCGCAAAACCATATCGGATACCGAACGCAGCCGCCGGCAATCGGCAGTTAACTATGCGCGGGCCTCCGTCGGTCTAGAAGGTTTCTCGCTCAGTGAAGCAGATGAGGCCCACGCTCAGCGTTTCGTCGATGGTCAGATAAGCCTGCAAGAGTTTGTGCAGCCGCGCGCTGACGCATTAGCGCTCCCAAAGTCTTCGTCATGACGAAGAAATTTAGGATTTGGGGGCTAGTGCAGGATAGGCTGTCGCCGGCTTTCGCATTGCAAGTCTGCCAGATGCCTAACTTAAAAATGGGGCCAACATAGGTAAGCCGTTTCGGATGACTAAACACTACTTAGACTCCCTATCGACTTCTTTTTATCAAAGATGGCCGTTAGGAATCTGCTAAATACACCCACCGTATTTTTCCAGCGTAACGAATAAAGAGACGCGGATATCGGGAAGCCTACGTGACGCCGATCATTTCCAGAAAATTCATTTTTGTCATAACTCAGAGTAGACATCAGGATGAAAATTTTTCTTTCTCATTCATCGACAGATAAAGCAATGGTTCGTAAGATTTATGAAGAACTGGGAGCATCGCTGTGTCACTTCGATGAAGCAACTTTTGATCCCACGGGATCTATCCCTTCCGAAATACTCTCGGCCCTATCTTCGTCAACGCATTTTGTGCTTTTCGCCTCCCCCGTCGCATTAGCGTCCCCTTGGGTTCGCGGTGAATTAGAACGAGCGTTTGAAAATTGGATGAGAAACGGCGTGCGAAGAGCTATGGTTTTCTTGCTTGCTGGATCAGAATTTGGAGATCTACCAGATTGGCTAAAAAAGTATGTCATGAGAGAACCGCCGACATATCGGCATATTCTCTGCCGGATACAAAGTGAAATTGATAAGGAGGTTCACGCAGCCAGCCGTCCTCCCTTCTACAGACACGAGGAATTGCAAAAGATCGAAAGCGATCTTCTAGTTGAGACCAAAGAAATGCCAGGCGCAATAATGTGTCACGGCCCTGATGGCTCTGGACGAAAAGAGTTGATCAATGAAATCTATAGTAGGCAGTACCCTTTTGTTTCCAGAAGAAAATTACTAATATCGGCTTCCAGCTTCATCACAGAAAAAGAGTTATTTCGAGACCTAGTTGGTTTAACAACTATCACAACGCCTTCTGAATTCGCTGAAATTTTCAGTGAATTCGACAACAGAGAATACTCGGATCGGATTGAAGAGCTAGCAAAAAAGGTCGATGAGTGCACAGCAGGAGGACAGGTCGTCTTGCTTGAGGGCGACTATGCCCTGTTCACCGAAGAAGGCCTACTACCTGAGTGGCTTTCGGACTTAATTTCAACCCTATCTGCTCGAGATTATCCACGACTTGCGATAACAGTCTTTCGCCGACCATTAGGGACATCAGTAAAACTAATGGGAAAATTAGTAGTGACCGAATTGCCCCCATTGGAAAAGGGAACCTCTAAGATTCTATTTAACTGGTGGCTAAAGTCTCTAAATAAGCCGTATAGCGCAGAGCTGAAAGACCTAGTTTATGAAGCATGCGCTGGAAGCCCGAAACAACTAGAATTGGGAGCCAAACTATTAGTTGCAGAGGGATCTGGAAGCATTGCAAAAATTAAACCGCACCTACTTAGCAATCTTGAGGGGATGTCGAGGCAATTCTTACAAGAGCTCGCCAAATCCCCCTTAACCTCGACGGTATTGGCTTTTGTGGCCAATGCTGGCTATATTGTGAAGTCTGATCTCACTCAGTATTTGATAGATTCTCAATTGGCCAGTGCTGAAGCCATAAATGATGCGATTTCCGATTGCGAGTCACTTGGTTTCTTACTGGAAGATGAGGTTTGCTTACGCATGCCCAATTATTTGGTGCGTGGCGCGCGCGCGATCGGCCGTGAGAAAAATGTGGATAGCAATTTGCGAAAGTTGTTTGAACTCCAAAGCGGTGTTGCTAGCGCATTGAAGTTGGACGACGTTACGTCTGTGCCAGTTCTTAATGAATACTGCCTGAATCTTCTTCGGCGGGGCGAGAATGTTGGCGTGGTATTTGAGAGCATAATTTTGCCTTCACAATGTATCCAAGTAGCCAGATCAATGTATGAAAGCGAGAATTATGAGGAAACCATGGCGCTGTGCGCCAGAGCCTATGAATCTCGTGCCGCTTTGTCGCAGGACGGTTTGGTTGAGACATTAAGATATATGGGAATGGCGGCAGCTCGACTGGATAGAAATGAAGAATTTCGTACTGCATGCAGGCAACTAGAAGAAGTTCCAGATTCCACTAAAGCCAAGAGAATGGCCTATTTCCTTAATGGATTCAAAGAACGTCTCGACGGGAAATTTGATGAAGCGTTGCGTTACCTAACCATCGCATTTAAGTCAAAAGGCGAGTTTGACATTCATGTCCTGCGGGAACTTGCGTCCGTAACCTTGGGGATAGGAGATATTCCCTCGGCACGACGGCATATTAAGACAGCTTTGAATCGCGCCCCTTCAAATCAGTACGTAATTGAAATGGCGGTGAGGGTCGAGTTGGAGGGCACACCCGCAGACGTGGCAAAACGCACCTCGGAAATCGAACTCTTGCTGGATAAAATGCAAGCAAACGACAGCTCGCGCGACAAAATGTATTGGGGAATCTTGAAATGCGACTATTTTCTTGCTTTAAACCAAGTTCAGGAGGCTAGAGATTTTTTGGAAGTCCAACCTTATGGCAATAGCCCCTCTCCCATCGTTGATATGCTCAAGGCCCGCTTCGAGTACAAGAGCAAAATTTATGATAGAGCAGCCAAGATGTGGGAAGCCCTATACTACAAGAGCCTTAAACAAAAGAACGGACAGCGAAAATCCACGCTCCCCTTAATTTGTAAGAACCTGGTCGAATCTAGTTCTGCAGTTTCTGCAAGCGAGGGAGCGGACTGGTTCGAACGTTGTCAGACTTACCTTCCTAGCACAATCAAACGAGCACTGGCGTCCAATTTATTGGATGCTGCTGCCTACGCGCAAGGCAAACTCTCTACGTCGCAGATAACAATATTAAGGTCGGCGGCTGGCCGTTAGATTGGATAGGAGGCATCATCGCAACAGGGCATTATAGAATTTATGCATTAGTTCACGTCTGTTATGACAGGTTCATTTCTATTTGAGTTTGGCATACGGTGATCCTCCTCTTTCTATCACTGTACCGAGCCCGCACGGTACAGTACAGGTACAGCGACCAGTTTTCACCAATTCAACTAAAATACGCTAACTTATTGATTCAAAAATGGTTTCACCTATTTCAACCTACGCTAGAATTCGCCCCATTTCCCTGTAGAAACACTGTAAATCACCGACTCAAAATCCCCCGCCGCAAGGCGTGCCGGTTCGATTCCGGCCCCGGGCACCAGAATTCAAAAAGCCGTCCCTGCAAATGCAGGGACGGCTTTTTGCTTTGAAAGACGGTGAGCGTCGCCGTTAGCGAAATATCCCAACTCAGGCTACGAATATCGGCAATCCCCGTGGACCCCTATCATGCACCTTGGCTCTACAGCGAACGGAAACGCACGCCTCAGAGCGCCTACTTTGAGGCCAGACCGAGGCATCGCTGAGCATTCTGGGCTTGTCCGGGCTATCGCCAATGCTGGCATTTGTGCGCAGCCGCCTCTGCCGGTATCTTGTCGGCACCGTCAGCCGCCAAAGCTCGGCTTTGGGCGCCCCTGACTGTCCGCACCGGCTCGAGCATTTTCATGAAAGTGCCATCTCTTCGACTGTGGCCTCCTTCGAGAACTGCGTTTTCGCGAGGTGCCGAAGTGCAGGAATCTCCTTGTCGAATGCATTCTCCATTCTTCTCACATGTTCGACGAGCCACTTAATCATGCTTGGCCAGCTCTCTCGGTTGTGTCCGTCGAAGGAAGCAGCGCATTCGATCAGTGACACCTTTTTGTCGTCCATGCGCCGCCAGGACAGCGGACGTTCGAAAGCCACCTCAAGCTCCTCCCGGCGTGCGTAGAGGTAGTCGAACAGCGCTTTGTTCGCCTCCTTCGATCGTGTGCCTAGGGCGAACTCTACCCGCGCCTCGTCTCTGTTGAAGATCATCGAATAGTAGATGCCGCTGGCGCCGGAGCCCGCATTGAGCCAATGGTCTCGGCTGGGACTGACGTTGGCGTAGAGTTCCACATTCGCTGTCCGAAGCGCCTCTAGGGCCGCATGCCAGAAATCCGTGCGCAACTGATACCGTGTCGCCTGGCCGCGCTCCGAGGACTGTTCCTCGTCTTCCTTTTCGGAAATGCCAATCATGAGTTCTTCGGCTTCTGGAAGCGGAATGACCTGTTCGACAGTGAGGAACAGATCGTCTCCGTCCTTGAACGGCGTCGCTCGAAAGCACTTCACGAACACCCGATGCTTCAATAGCCACAAAACAGTGGATGTCACTTCCTTTCGGAACTGCGCCGCCACCATGATGAGACGCTGATCGTTGCCGGGGTTCAGCACGACCTCCGCAAATTCTTCCTGTCCCAAAAAGTCGCAGATGAGCGCCTTCGCATCCTGGCCCGGTCCGGACTTGTCCAGATACTTCTGAAAGACCTCGGCGATCTGTGACTTCGACAAGGTTGAGCAGTAGGAGGCGTATTTGAGAGCTTGCCAAACGACGTCTTTTCCCGAGTCGTCAAGCTTGTTCTCGATGATGACTAAGTCACCGTTCTTATCGATGGCCAGCAGGTCGAGTCGCTCCCGGGTGTCGTCGAAGCCGTCGAATTCCTTTTGGATGATGAGAAGCTCTTCGCCCAGAGCATCTGGCTGATTAGCCAGCCATTCCTGAAGATGGTGCCGTTCGGTGAATCCCAGTTCCGAAAAACTCACCTCCTTCAGCTTGATGATGCGATTCGATGCATGGTCAATTCGGAACATGTATGGTCAATCCGGTTTCCGTTGTTGGGACGCATGTGGGCAATGCGGGCACGCCCGGTAGGAGCAGTGCTAGAGGCCACTATGTTACAAAATCATACTTCATCAAGCCTTGTGGTGCAGTCGCGGCCCCCGGGGGAGGTAGGCGGCTTTACAGACAGAGGATCTTCGATGGCCAAGTTATTTTTCTCTTATTCGCATGATGACGAGCAATATCGCGATCAGCTCGAAAAACACCTCGCGCCCTTGCAACACTAGGGACTCATCGAGTCTTGGCATGACCGCCGTATTGTCGCGGGCTGCCGCTTGGAAGCGGAGATTGATCAGCAGATCAACGCGGCGGATGTGATCCTTCTGCTTGTGAGTTCAAGCTTTTTGGCGTCCGACCACTCGGCACAGACTGTTGTAGACGGATGTTGACAGTCCTGTGCCCAGTTCCCCGCAAGACGATCAATTAACCGTCACGCCCGCCTCGCGCACCACATCGCCCCACAAGGAAATCTCCTTCACGATCTGATCGCGAAAGTCCTTCGGACTACCCGGCGCAGCCTCCTCCCCAGTAGCCTTGAGACGATCGGCCATCTCGGGCTTCACGACGGCCGCATTGATCGCCGCGTTCAGCTTGACCTGCACCTGCGGCGGCACGCCCTTGGGCGCGATGATGCCGTACCACACCGTCACGTCATACGGCACGCCAGCCTCGCGCACCGTCGGGATGTCCGGCGCCGAGGACACGCGCTGCGGCAAGGTCACGGCCAGCACCTTCAGGCGCTTGTCCTCGCGGTAAGGCAGGGTCGAGCCGGCCGTGGTCAGCATCGCGTTAACCTGGCCTGAGACCGTGTCCGTCAGAGCCGGCGCGGACCCTTTGTACGGGATATGGACCATGGTGATACCGGCCGTCTTCAAGAAGGCCTCCATCGCCAGATGCGATATGCCGCCCGTGCCGGACGATGCATAAGTCAACCCGCCGGGCTTCTTCTTGGCCAAAGCCACCAGATCGCCCAAGCTATCCGCCGGCACGCTGGGATTGACCGACACGAAGAACGGCGCACGCGCGATCATGCCGATCGGCGTCATGTCCTCGACCGGATCGAACGGCAGCTTGTACAGGCTGGGGTTGACGGAATAGCTGTTGGAAATCAAGGTCAGGGTGTAGCCATCGGGCGCTGCCTTCAGGCTCTGCTCCACACCCAGCTTGCCGCCTGCGCCGGGGCGATTCTCCACCACCACGGGCTGCTTCAGGCCATCGGACAGCAACTGCCCCAGAAGACGCGCGATCCCGTCATTGCCGCCTCCGGCGGCAAAGGGCACGATCAGTTTGATCGGCTGCGAAGGGTAGTCATCCGTCTGCGCATTGGAAACCGATGCGGTAAACGCCACGGCAGCCAGCGCCATCCCCAGTACCGCCTTGCCCAGCTTGGCGCCGGATCGCGTTGTCATAGTTATCTCCTCCCTGATCGGCCGCGGCGCGGCCATGTTTATTGGCGAAAGGCGCAAGACTACAACTTAACGAGTGAAGTTGCAGGCTGGCCCAGCCTATCGATGGCGTTGAAAGGCTTCTCTATGTTGTATGCCTGGCCCGGACCGCAGGATCCGCGAGCCGCTCCACCAGCGTTGCCACCACCGACTTGTCCAACGATTGCACTGCATAGCAAAGTCCGATGCGCCGCGACATCTCCAGTCCTTCCAGCGGCCTGATCGCCACGCCGGCCTGGCTACGGGCGAGGGATTCCGGCGCCACGCACATGCCCGCGCCGGCGGCCGTCAACGCCAAGGCCAGG
Organism: Achromobacter sp. ACM02; assembly: GCF_014851605.1. Classification (NCBI taxonomy): domain Bacteria; kingdom Pseudomonadati; phylum Pseudomonadota; class Betaproteobacteria; order Burkholderiales; family Alcaligenaceae; genus Achromobacter; species Achromobacter sp. ACM02. The sequence continues at coordinate 683,119 of NZ_JACUZY010000005.1, read as the reverse complement.
CGCAGCGATCCGGCGTGCGCGGCCGGCGTATTTGCACCGGTGCCATAGAAGGGCAGCAGGCGCTGATGCGTCGGGTGGCTCGGGCACACAATCCACGGCAATGCCGCGTCGGCGCCGCTGCCCGCGGGCAGGGCCAGCACATAGGGGTCGACGGACAGCGGCAAGAACAGCTCATCCTCGCAACGCTCGTCTTCGGTCGCCAGTCGAGCATCGCCCTGGCATCCTTCAAGCAGATTCACGAAAAGCCCCGGCACGACTTCCTGTGCCGCGCGCATGAAGGCCGCGATGTCCGACCCTGCGATATCCGCCTCCACGCCGATCTCGATGCGCGACGCAGACGAACCATGGCGGAACTGATGCGTCATCGAGTCCGTCTGCGACAGGATGCGCCGCGCCTGTGGATACAGGATGCGGGCGTCCTCCGTCACGGCCACGCCCCGCGCCTGGCGTGCGAACAATTGCGTGCCCAGCAAGTCCTCCAGGCTCTTGATCGTGCCGGACAGAGCCGGCTGGCTCAGGTGCAGGCGACGGGCGGCGGCCGTGATGTTGCGCTCTTCGAAGACAGCGACAAAGGCCTTGAGCTGGCGGCTATCCATAAGATTTTCCGATTTCTTCCAAAGGAATAAACCATTTCTCAGGGCGAATTCCCGGGAATAGAATGATTTCCGATTGCTCAAGCATACATAAAACCGATATCAGGAGCCCCCCATGTCAACCATGAAGAAACCGCTGGTCATCATCACGGGCGCCAGCTCCGGCATCGGCCTGGCCACCGCCCGCCTGTTCTCGGCTCACGGCCACCCGCTACTGCTGCTGGCCCGCCGGCTGGAAAAAATGCAGGCGCTGAACCTGCCCGACACCCTGGCGCTGTCCGTGGACGTGACCGACCGCGCCGCGCTGGCCGCCGCCGTGCAGGAAGGCGAAGCGCGCTTCGGGCCGGCCGATGCGCTTATCAACAATGCGGGCGTCATGCTGTTGGGCGACATCACGCGCCAGGACCCGGACCAATGGGACCGGATGCTGGACGTGAATGTGAAAGGCGTGTTGAACGGCGTCCATGCGGTCGCGGCCGGCATGGCCCAACGCAAGCGCGGCAGCATCATCAACATCAGTTCGGTGGCCGGGCGCAAGACCTTCCCCAATCACGTGGCCTACGTGGGTACCAAGTTCGCCGTGCACGGCTTGTCGGAAAACCTGCGCGAGGAACTGTCGGCGCACAACGTGCGCGTGACCACCATCGCACCGGGCGCCGTGGAAACCGAGCTGCTGGGCCATACCACCGATGCGGACATCAAGACGGGCTACGAGGCCTGGAAGGCCGAGATGGGCGGCAAGGTGCTGGCCGCCGAGGACGTGGCCAACGCCATCCACTACGCCTATGCGCAGCCGGACGGGGTTTGCGTGCGGGAAATCGTGCTGGCGGCCACGCGCCAACAGGCCTAATGCATCCGTTGCCGTGGCCGCATGACGTTCAGCCCTGCGCCTCCGCGCGCAGCGCGGCCCGCACCGCAGGGCGCTCTCCGATGCGGGCCGCGTATGCCGCCAGGGATGGCCAGCGATCCAGGTCGATCGCAAAGAACCTGCACCATCCCAGCACGGTAAACAGATAGGCATCGGCCACGCTGAACTGCTGGCCCATCAAGTAGGTGCTTTCGGCCAGGATGCCGTCCAAGTAGTCGAAGCGCTTGAAGAGCCGTTCGCGGAAATGCGCCTTGGCGGCTTCGGGCAAGGCCGACTGGAACAAGGGCGCCGATCCTGCGTGGATCTCGCTGGTTAGGAAGTTCAGCCATTCCTGCAGCCGCGTGCGTTCGCGCGTGCCATTGGGTGGCGCCAGCTGCATGCCAGGACGCAGGTCGGCCAGGTACTGGACGATGGCCGGCCCTTCAGTGAGCACATCGCCATCTACCAGCTCCAGCGCGGCGACATAGCCTTTGGGATTGATGGTGCGGAAATCGCGGCCGTCCGCGGTCTGCTTGGTCTGGTTGTTCACCTTGACCAGTTCGAAGGGCAATTCAAGTTCGCGCAAGACGATATGCGGCGATAGCGAGCAGGTATGCGGGGCGTAGTAGAGTTTCATGACATCTCCAGGGAACAACAGGGGAGCAGTCTCTCGCGCCGCGACACACAGGTAAAATTAATGCTCCATTCTCTTATCATTAGCTCAGCTACTTAATATGTTGAACCTGGGGCATTGGCGCCTGCTCGTCGCGACGGCCGACACAGGCAACATCTCCCGCGCCGCCGAGCGCGTGGGCATCACCCAGTCCGGCGCCAGCCAGGCCATTGCGCAGCTGGAAGCGTCGCTGGGGCTCCAGGTCTTCACCCGTTCCCGCAAGGAAGTGGCGGTAACGGCGCTGGGCGAACAGGTCATCGATCACGCCCGCGCGATGCTGTCTCACCTGGAGTCCATCCGCGCCCTGGCCGACGACAGCCAGGGACTGAGCCAGGGCCGCATTCGGCTGGGCAGCTTTCCCTCGGTCATCTCGACGCTGCTGCCGCCCCTGCTGCACGGCTTCCGGCTGCGCCACCCCGGCATCGAGGTGGTGGCCTTGGAGGGCACGGATGAAGAGGTCGAGGAATGGCTGTCGCGCGGCGCCATCGATCTGGGCGTGGTGATGAACCCCGCAACGCAAAGGCAAGCCCTGATCCTGGGCCGCGATCGCTGGATGGCGCTGCTGCCCGGCATGCATGCGCTCAGCCGCCGCGCGTCGTCGCGGGGCGTCGCACTGGCCGAGCTGGCCGATGAACCGTTCATTCTCGCGACCGGCGGCTGCGCCGTGAATGGCCTGAGCCTGGCGCGCAAGGCCGGACTGGAACTCAACGACATCCGCGTCACGGTCCGCGACTGGGCCAGCGCCTGCGCGCTGGTGCGCGAGGGCATGGGGGTCGCGGTGGTTCCCGAGTCCACGCTGCCCGCGGACATGCGCCAGTTGCGCGCCTTGCCGCTGAGCCCGGCGGCGCGCCGGGAGTTCGGGCTGGTGCGCTCTGCCGCTGGACGGCAATCCGCGGCAGTGGGCGCGCTGTGGCAGCATGCCGCCCATGCCCTCAGCTCAAAAGCTTCGGCCAAAGTACGTACCCACTGAGACGAATCGCACGCGTATCCCAACCGCCAGCCGAAACTCCGCGCTACGATCTGATCATCGTTCCATCCCGCTTTTTCCGGACACGATCGCCGAAGCGCTGCCCAAGGGAAACACCGCGCCATGACACCCCGCCTGTACGCGCTCACCCTGCTCTCCATGCTTGCCTTCGCCGGCAACTCGCTGCTGTGCCGCCTTGCGCTCAAGCAGACCGCCATCGATCCGGCCACCTTCGTCGCCATCCGCATCGCTTCCGGCGCATTGGTGCTGTGGCTGGTGTTGCGCCTGCGCAAGCCGACGAAGGCGCTGGAAGGCAATTGGCATGGTGCGTTGGCGCTGCTGGCCTATGCCGTGGCCTTCGCCTATGCCTACACCCAGATCCCGGCAGGAACCGGCGCCTTGCTGCTGTTCGCGTCGATCCAGATCAGCATGATCCTGTATGGATTCTTCATCGGCGAGAGGCTGAGCATCACGCAGGGGCTGGGCATAGGCCTGGCGGTGGCCGGCCTGGTGATCCTGATGTTGCCCAGCGTCAGCGCCCCGCCGTTGTTCCACGCCTTGCTGATGATCGCGGCCGGCGTCGCCTGGGGCGCCTATTCGCTGCTGGGCCGCAGCGCCAGGGACGCGGCCTCGGCGACGGCGGGCAACTTCATCCGCGCCACCCCTGTCGCATTGTTGCTATTCCTGCTGCACGGGCTGAGCTCACGCGTGGGCTACGACGCTGCGGGCGTGGCATATGCCGTGGCTTCCGGCGCGGTGACCTCGGGCCTGGGCTATGTCTTCTGGTATGCGGCGCTCAAAGGCCTGAAAGTGACTCACGCCGCCACCGTGCAGCTCAGCGTGCCAGTGTTGACGGCATTTGGCGGGACCCTGTTCCTGGATGAGCCCGTGACCGGAATCCTGGTGACGGCGTCGGTGCTGATCCTGCTCGGCATCGCGTTGGTGGTGCTGGTCAAGCGGCCGGCTCGATAGCCCTTTTCAGTTCACGCGCTTGGGCAGCACCGCCCGCATCCAGCGCGACAGCCGCGGCCGGATGCGCTGGTTGTGCAGCAGCACGGCGCCCACGGCGCCGATGAACGCGCCGACCACCGTATCCAGGAAGCGGGCCTCGATGACGGCCGCGGGATAGCCCTGTCCCAGGTGCGGCGCCTCGGCCAGGAAGATCGTCAAGGGCGTGATCAGCACCACGGCGCTGGCGTAATGGCGCACCACCAGCGTTTCTATGCCGAACGACAGCGCCATCATCACCAGGCTCAGGGTCCATACGTTCAGCGGCAGGCTCAACAAGGCCCATGCCACGCACAAGCCCACGGCGGTGCCCAGGATGCGATGCAGCTGACGGTTCCAGGCCGCCATCAGGGTCGCGCCCTGGATGATGGCCAGGCAACTGACGGGTACCCAGTAGGGGCGCGGCAGTTGCAACAACTCGGCCACCAACAGCGACACACCCACGAACAGGCCAATGATCACGGAGTCGTAGACCACGAAATCGAACGTGGGCCTGGGCAACGCGGTTTCGGGCGGCGGCGGCGCGACCCGCGTCATGTGCAGGGAATACACAAACGCCACCAGGCACGCGACCAGGCTGCCCAAGGCCACCATGCCGACGCGTGTGGGGATTTCTTCCACGCTCCCCGGCGTGTAGGCCGCGATCGCAGTCGCCATGATGTAGAACAGGCTGCCCGGCGGCCCCAGCCGGTAGCAGCGGCAGACCATGTTCACCACCATGGCGATGAAGGTCAACGCCACCAGCATGACAGCAGGCCAGAACTGCGTCAGCGCGCCCACCGCATAGCAGGCCACCATGCCGAAGGACGCCGCCAACAGCATCATCATGCGGTGCTGTAGCGAGGAATTGGGCAGGCTCAGGAACACCATGCCGCCCAGGCTCGACATCAGGCCGTAGTCCATGCGTCCGAAATAGGCACCCACCAGCAAGGGCAGCCCAGAGGACAGGGCCGCGGCCAGGGGCATTTCCCAGGGCCGGTCGCTGGCGTTGACCCGGATCAGTTCGCGCCACACGCCCAAAAGGCGCGCTTTTGCAAAGGCGAATGAACGCCAGGAATCGGGACGGCCGCCGCCGCCCTGCGGCTCATCGCTATTGTTCATGTACAGGCCCGATCGGAAATTCCATGCTTGCCATTGTCGCCGCCTGGCTGCAATGTGGATAGAGGCGGCAAGGACGCCCAACCGGCGGCATCACAGTAAAATCCGTGCTCAGTCCGTACGTTCAGCACGTCCAATGCGTGTGCCGTTGACAAAAATCATGATGCTCATTGCATTGCTTCGGATAGGCTTATGCGCAATATAAAAGGCAAGTCCTCGTCCAATACGGATGGCTATTTGTTTTCTGATCAAGTCGGTCACCTGCTGCGGCGCGTGTACCAGCGGCATACCGCCCTATTCCAGCAGTACATTCCCGATTCCCAACTCACCGCGGCGCAGTTCGTCGTGCTGTGTTCGGTGCGGGACAAGGGCGCGAGCTCGCTGGCCGATCTGGTCAAGGCCACGGTCATCGACCAGGCCACGGTGCGCGGCGTGGTCGACAGGCTCAAGCAGCGTGAACTGGTCCAGGTGGACCATGACCCCGTCGACCGCCGCAAAGTCGTCATCAACCTGACGCCCATCGGCCAGGAACTGGTGCAGCAGATGGAGCCGTTCGCCAAGCAGATCACGGAAAGCACGTACGGCAACCTGAATCCTGCCGAACGCCTGGCGCTGAACTATCTATTGACGAAAATGCTGAACGGCGACGAACAGGGTTGACTGTTCGCCGCCGTTCGTCAGGTGAAGGTCAGTCCAGCGCGCGGTTGCGCGATTCCACGTCGACCGACCAGATCGCGATGGCGCCTGCGACCAGCATGCTGGACAGCACGGCCAAGGACAGCGTGAAGTGACTGGCCATGATGGGCGCGATGATGGCCGGCGCGAAAAGTCCGCCGAAACGCGCCACGGCTCCCGCCATGCCCATGCCGCTGGCACGCAGGTCGGTCGGATACACCTCCGGCGTGAACGCGTACAAGGCGCCCCACGTTCCCAGCAGCGAGAAACTCATCAGCAGGGTAGATCCGATCACCACGAACGGCGACGTGCCCAGGCTGTACAGCATGCATCCCACCGCGCTCAGCAACAGGAATCCGACCAGCGTGGGCTTGCGTCCCCAGCGCTCCACGCCGTAGGCGGACAGCGCGAAGCCGGGCAGTTGCACCAGCGCCAGCACCACCAGGAACTCCTGCCCGCGCATGAATGCGAAGCCTTCAGTGCTGAGCTTCACCGGCAGATAGACGAAAACGCCGTAGTACGCGATGGAGATCAGCGCCCATGCAAGGAACAGCCCGATACTGCGGCGCCGATAGTTGCCCGAGAACAGCGCGAACATGGACTTATGCACCGGCGTCTCGGGCTGCAAGTGGGGCATGTCCACATCGCGGCGGTTGACCCGCGCCACCCTTTCCAGCACCTTGCGCGCCCGGTCCGACTTGCCGTTGCGGTTCAAGTACATGGGAGATTCGGGGATATAGAAGCGCAAGGCCACCCCGACCAGCGCCGGCAGGCCGGTCACGAAGAAGATCACGCGCCATGCATCGTCGCCCCACGACGTCGCCGCCAGCGCCAGCAGCGCGAGAAGAATGGTGCCCACGGCCCAGAACGATTCCAGCAGCACCAGCCAGCGGCCGCGGCGGTCGCTGGGCAGGAACTCGGCCATCATCGTGTAGTCCACCGGTAGCGTGCCGCCCACGCCGATGCCGGTCAGGAAGCGCAGGAACAGCAGCCAGGTGAATTCAGGCGCAAAGGCCGACGCCACGCCGGCGCAAGCGTCGATGATCACCGCAATCATCAGGACAGGGCGGCGGCCAATGCGGTCGGCCATGCGTCCGAACACGAACGCGCCAATCAGCATGCCGATGAAGAAGAACGTGCCGCTTTGCAGTGCCTGCGGCACGGTAATGCCAAAGGTCTTGGCGATCGACGGCGCGCTGAAGCCGATCGACAGCACCTGCATGGCATCCGCCATCCAGACCAGGCCAAAAATCACGAATAGCCGATACTGGAACTTGCCGACGCCGGCCACCAAAATGGCCTTGTCCACTGAAACCAATGAAGCTGACATAGATGAAACCCCTTGTTGTGATCAACACAAACTGCCGCACGCGTTGTGGCCGCGCTTCCTTTAGTTCAGCTCCGCGTGCTCGCGCAGCTTGCTAATCGTGTTCGTCGTGTCTGGCCAGGCGTCTTTCCCTGGCGCGTGGCGTTCCCGCAAATAGCCGACCAGGTCCGCGATCTGTCTGTCGTCAAGGCTGTCCTTGAATCCCGGCATGTAGCCCAGCTCGTCATTGGCCGGATTCTGGATGCCGTTGAGAATCACCTGGATCAGGTTGTCGGGCGTAGCGGCGTGCAGATTGGTGTTCGCGTTCAATTGGGGTTTCACGCCAAACAGCGTCGGGCCGCTGCCTGCCTCGTGGCAGACCGCGCATGCGTTCTGGTAGACGCGTTCGCCGTTTGCCCGCCGGCCCTGTAGGGATTGGATCGTGGCTGCGGCCGGCGCGGGAGCCGGCGAGGCCTCAGCAGCTTTGGCCCCGGCAGAGCCCGCCGCTTGCGGCAGATCCAGCAAATACGTGGTGATGGCCCTTACGTCACTGTCCGGCAGCTCGGCCAACCCCTGGATCACCGGCGCCATCGGACCCGCCGCCACACCGTGGCGGGGCGAGTACCCCGTGCGCAGATACTGGAACAGTTCCTCTCCCGTCCAGGCCCGCGAGCCCGCAGCCAATTGGTTCAGTGCGGGCGCGGTCCAGCCCTCGGCCTCGCCGCCGGCCAGGTAATGCACGCCCGTCTTTTCCGCCCCCAGGCGGTTGCGCGGCGAGTGGCATGCCGCGCAGTGTCCGGCCCCCTGCACCAGATAGGCTCCCCGCAGCCACTCCGCGCTGCGCGACGCATCGGGCGTGAACGGCGTGGCGTCGTGAAACAACGCATTCCAGCCTGCCAGCAAGGGACGGAAACTGAAGGGGAAGGCCAGCTGCGTCTTTGGCGGCTCGGCGCGCACGGCGGGCTGCGACATCAGATAGCCGTACAACGCCTGCATGTCGGCGTCGCTCAGCTTGGCGTAGGCCGTGTACGGAAAGGCCGGGTACAGCTGGCGCCCGTCCTGATGCACGCCTTGGCGCATGGCGCGCTCGAACGCCGTGTATGACCACCGGCCGATGCCTGTCTCGTTGTCAGGCGTGATGTTGGTGGTGTAGATCGTGCCGAATGGCGTGTCCAGCGCCAGGCCGCCGGCATTGGCCTTGCCGCCCGGCGCGGTGTGGCAGGCAATGCAATCGCCCGCCGCCGCCACCAGGCGACCGCGCTCGATCGCGCGTGACGAATACAGCGACACGTCGGGACCGGCCGTCAACGGCAGCGCCGGTTTGACAGGCCAGAGCGCGGCGGCCATGCCGGCGACGCCCGCCATGCCTGCCGCCAGCCAGACCCTGCCGCGCCTCAGCGGATTGCGCATGCGCTCGCGGCGACGGCTGGCGAGCGCCAGCCGCAACTGCTCGGAATCGAAAGGCGCCTGCCGCAGGCGCACGCCCGTTGCGTCCTGGATGGCGTTGGCAATGGCGGCTGCGGCGGGCAGCGTAACCACGCCATCCATGCCCAATTGTCCCTGGACCAACACGCCGTCCTCGGTTGCATCACGGCGCGACAGGCCATCGTGTCCTTCGTATAGGCTAAATGCGCCGTGCTGTTCGTCTTCGGCATCCAGCGCTGGACTGCGCCAGTCATCGAAGACTGGCGGCCCCGCCAGCAGGCGACGGGCATTGGCCAGCAGCCGGGGCGTCTGATGCTCGATCGCCGCACGTATCGGCGCGCCTTGGGCCTGCTGCAAGTGCTGGCTGTCATGCCCGGCGACCACCCGCGTCACATCGACCTGACCGGTAAGAGGCTGTACGGTGACCTCGGCCACCCAGGCGCTCCATACCGTCCGCGCGGCGCCCGTCTCGTCCTCGCAGTGCACCTGCGCCGTGGCGAAGCCTGTGCCGCGCAACGCGCCGATGCGCGGCGCGTCGTTGTCGTCCCTGGACAGCTCCGCCCGCCCCACCACCTGGCGCGCGAGTTCCAGCCCCGGTCCTTCGGGCAAATGCCGCAGGCGCCACGCGAGCGGTTCCTCGCCGCGGGCCAAAGCCTGCTCATGCCACAGGCTTTCCTGGGCAAACACTTGCGCCGCATTCAACTCGTCCACGCTGGCGCGCAGGGGGAGCGCCGCCCGAGTACCGGCCTGCACGGCGAAATCGCTGCGCACCGTCGCTTGGGCGGACGCGCGCGCGTGCCCGGGCTGGCTCAACAAGCGCGCCAGGCTCGGGCGCATGGCCCAGGATGCGTCCGCCCACAGGATCGCGGGCTGATCGCGAGTGCTCTCGACGCCAGGCGTCGTTGCATGCAGGTTCGAGGCAGGTTCCGGCGCTACCGCTGGTTGAGGGGCTTGCAACACCAGTTCGTCCGCAGCCTCTGCGCGGCAGGCCACGCAGACAGGCCGGCCCACGGCCTGCGACAGCAAGGCAGCGTCTGCAGCCGCATCCATCAGATCCAGCGGATGCGGCATGTTCTGGTGGACTGCGGTCGCACCGTTGGCGTCAACAATGTTCAGCCGTATCGCCGCCTCGGGCAGCTGTAGCAAGGCCGCGAGCTCTCGCCGCAGAATATGCTGCACGCCAGGCGCACACGCCGGCAGCCATACGCCCGCATACCCATCGACGCTCCAAGCCGTGACGCGAACGCCGGCTTGCGGCTCGGCCGACGGCAGGCGCAAGCCGTAACGGATCTGCTCCGAGCCGGATGTGGACATGCGTGTTGTCTCGCCCGCATCAGTCGATTGCCACACGGGGGCCAACTCTGCCGCGGCTTGCCGGGCATACAGCAGGGTCACCGCAACCACGCCGATGAACTGCGCACGCTGCGTCGTCGCCACCACGCCAGCCAGGGCTCCGGCCTCTGCCAGTCTCGCGCTCAGCAGCCGGCTGCCTCGGTAGCGCAGGCCGTCCCACGCCAGTTCAGGCGGCCGCAGCGCAATGCCATGCAATACGTCGGCGGGCAAAACCGTCGGCAGGCCGCCATTTGCCGGCGGGGCCCCGAAAACGTGCGCACTCATGGGGCGGGATCGTCCGCGACGCCAGCCGTGCGCAATTGCACGGCGCGCACGGCCGCCTGCATGATCTCTACATGGGTGCCGCAGCGGCACAGGTTGTGGTGCAACTCGCTGCGCAATGCTGCTTCAGTGGGGCAGGGATTGCGTCGCAGCAGCGCCTCCACCGTCATGATCATCCCGTTCAGGCAGTAACCGCATTGCGCCGCCTGACACTCGATGAAGGCTTGCTGGGTTGGCCCGGGCCGTTGCCGTGTACCCAGGCCCTCCAGCGTGGTGATCGCACGCCCAAGCGCGGCCTTGACCGGAATCACGCAGGACCGCGCCGCCACGCCATCTATCAACACCGTGCAGGCCCCGCACTCGCCCAGGCCACAGCCGTACTTCGGGCCATTGAGTTCGAGATCATTGCGCAGCACGTGCAGCAGCGCCGTGCCGGGCGCAGCCGGCACATCGTGCGCGCATCCATTCACCATCAGGCGGATCGGCTGCGGGGCGCTGCTTGGATAGACGGTGGATCCCATGGGCGTGGCACGTGGCTGAGTTTGAAAGGTAGGAAGGTTGCCGCTACGCAGGCCGGGGATCAAGTCCATTTTTCCCCACGCAGCGCAAACCCTTACGCCACGGCTCGCGCCTTGGGTTCGACCAACGGTTCGTTGAACACGTCATAGCCGAAGCACCACGAAGGGTCTTCATTGGTGCGCAGCCAGGTGTTGTCGTGCGAAATGCGCTGCACCTTGCTGGCGCGTTCCGCGCGGTTCGCCTCATACAGTGCAAACGCCAGTTCATGCTTGTCTACGCCTACTTCCCGGAAGCAGCGCGCCAGCATTGCGCCGTCCTCGATCGCCATGGCTGCGCCCTGCGCCATGTGCGGCTTCATCGGATGGCAGGCGTCGCCCAACAGCACCATGCGCCCGCGGCTCCACAGCGGCAGCGGATCGCGTTCCAGCAACGACCATTTGGTCACTTCGACGGTGGCGTCGATCAGCGCCTGCACCGTGGGATGCCAGCCGTTGAAAGCCTCGCGCATTTCATCCTTGCTGCTGGGCAGCCAGCGGTCGTTCAAGTCCCAGTGTTCTACCGGCACGCCGGTCACGTAATAGAGCTCGTCGGCCTTTCCTGTCACGAAATAGACCATCATGTGGCGGTCGTCGCTCCACCACTTGACGCAGGAATCGAAGGGCAGCATGCCGTTCTTGACCGGCGGCGTGGGGAACACCGCGCGGTGCGCCAGATAGCCCGCGTACTTAGGCAGTTCCGGCCCCAGCAACTCTTCGCGGATGCGGGAGTTCACGCCGTCGGCGCCGATCACGATATCGGCCTCTTCGGACGTACCGTCGGCAAAGTGCATCACCACCACATCGCCCCGGTCCTCGACTTTGGTCAGCGATTTGCCGTAGGCGACGGCGCTTTTCGGCAAGGCATCGATCAGCAGCGCGTGGAAGTCGCCCCGATGCACGGTGAGATAGGACGCGCCGTAGTTCTTGACGGCGTAGTCGCCCAGCGGGATCTGCGCCAGGATATCGCCCGTCTCCCAATGGCGGCTATACCAGTAGTCCGGGTGGGAGCCTTGGGCATTCAGCGCATCTTCGACGCCGATCCGCCGCAGGATCTTCATGACGTTCGGCCCCACATGGATGCCAGCCCCTAGCCGCGAAAACCCCGACGCCTGCTCGTAGACACGGACGTTCAGTCCTTCCTTGAGCAGCAGCGCAGCGGTTGCGGCGCCGCCAAGACCGGCGCCAACAATGGCGATACGAGGGGATTTGGACACGGGGGCTACTCCTTGCTGAATGATGAATGACTGGACAAGTGATTGCGCGAACGCGTTGCCGGCCGGCTTACGAAGATGCTGCCGCCAGGCGCTGGAGTTGAAAATTTATGAAGTACACACTTCATTTTTTGATATCAAGAATTTCAACTTGCTCGCAATTCCGAAAATCGAAATCAAAAATATCGTATGTTTTTCACCTTATTAGGTGAAAACCACTACTAAAACCAGGTTGGCTACCGGCCTCACTCTTTGCAAGAATAGAGCGTATACACTTTATTTTGAATTTATCGGAAACCCTAGGTCCGATTCTCAAGGCACCCCCATGACGACGAACTCCAGCACCTATCTCTACGGCGGCCAGGTCCATGCGAATGGCATCCGCCAGCACTACCTGCGCTATGGCGGCCCTGAGGGCGAACGCGCCGAACGCCTCGCGGTCATCATCATTCCCGGCATCACCAGCCCCGCCGTCACCTGGGGCTTCGTGGCCGAACGCCTGGGCCGCCAATTCGACACCTATGTGCTGGACGTGCGCGGACGCGGGCTGTCGGCGTCCGGGCCTGACCTGGACTATGGCCTGGACGCGCAAGCGGCCGACGTGACGGCGTTCGCGCAGGCGCTGGGACTGGAGCGCTATGCGCTGGTCGGCCATTCCATGGGCGGCCGCATCGCCGTGCGCGCCGCGGGCAAGAAGCCGCAGGGGCTGGCGCGCCTGGTCATCGTCGACCCGCCCGTCTCGGGCCCGGGCCGCCGCGCCTACCCCGCCAACCTGGCGTGGTACGTGGACTCCATCCGGCAGGCGACGCGCGGCATGACCGCCGAAGACATGCGGGCGTTCTGCCCGACCTGGACCGAACCGCAACGCCAGTTGCGCGCCCAGTGGCTGCACACCTGCCATGAACCCGCCATCGTCCAGAGCTTCGAGGATTTCGGCCGCGACGACATACACGCCGACCTTCCTGGCATCGCCTTGCCCCTGCTGCTGATGACCGCCGAACGGGGCGGCGTCGTGAGCGATGAAGACGTCGCCGAATGGCAAGGCCTGGCGCCGCAGACGCAGCACGTCCGGGTGTCGGGCGCCGGCCACATGATTCCGTGGGACAACGAAGCCGGCTTCTACGCCGCCTTCGGCGATTTCCTTGGCCACGCCGTGGACTGATACCGCGCACGGGACCTGCACGCCTCCATTCAGCCGCTCCAAGGAACCCTCATGTCCGTCAGCGATACCGATCTGATCCATGCCTGGAAACAGGTGCTCACCCTCTCCCGGCTGGAAGCCGGCCAGATTGTCACCGTGCTTACCGGCGCCGACACGCATCCGCAGACCCTGCGTTGCGCCATCGCCGCAACCACCGACATGGGCGCGCGCGTCACCCGGCTGGACCTGCCGCCCGTCAATGCCGACAAGTCCATCAGCCGCGACGCCCTGGCGTATCTGGGCGCTACGCCACTTACCGGCAATGCCGCGGCCATCGCGGCACTGACCGCCAGCGACCTGGTGCTGGACCTGATGACACTGCTGTTCTCCCCCGAACAACACGAGATCCTGCAGACCGGCACCAAGATCCTGCTGGCGATCGAGCCGCCCGAAGTGCTGTGCCGGCTGGTGCCGAACGAGGCGGACCGCGCCCGCGTGCAGGCCGCCGCCCGCCTGATCGAAGCATCGCGCCAGATGCACATCACGTCGGCGGCCGGCACCGATCTGCGCTGCCAGTTGGGCGACTTCCCCGCCATTTCCGAATATGGTTTCGTGGACCAGCCCGGCCGTTGGGATCATTGGCCCAGCGGCTTCGTGCTGACCTGGCCCAACGAGGGCCATAGCCAAGGCCGCGTAGTGCTGGACCGCGGAGACATCCTGCTGCCTATGAAGGATTACGTGACCGATCCGATCGAGCTCGTGGTCGAAAATGGCTACGTCACCCGCATCAATGGCGGGCTGCAGGCCGACATTCTCAAGGAATACATGGCCGCGTATGAAGATCCCGAGGCCTATGCCGTATCCCACATAGGCTGGGGCCTGCAGCCGCGCGCCCAGTGGTCCATGCTGGCCCACTACAACAAGGAAGCCCATATCGGCATGGACGCCCGCGCCTTCGAAGGCAATTTCCTGTGGTCCATGGGCCCCAACAACGAAGCTGGCGGCAGCCGCACTACCGCCTGCCACATCGACATCCCGATGCGCCGCTGCAGCGTTGCCCTGGACGGCCAGCCAGTCGTAATTGACGGAGTCGTGCAGGATGCACCGGGACTGGCCCGCGCTGCGCGCCGTGGAGAGCTCAAATGAACGCGCCCCAGCAACCCGCCCGCATCGATGACACAGCCGGCGACATCTCCGCTTATGCGCGGCAGGGTTTCGGCACTCCGCTGCCGCTCAAAGCCCCCTATGGGCTGCTGATCATCGACTTCGTCAACGGCTTCGCCGATCCGGCCGTTCTGGGCGGCGGCAACATCCCCGAAGCCATCTCGCAGACGCGCCATCTGTTGGCCCACGCCCGCGCGCAAGGCTGGCCGGTAGCGCACAGCCGCATCGTGTTCTCGGACGACGACGCCGACAGCAATATCTTCTGCCTGAAGGTACCGGCCATGCTGGCGCTGAAAGAACACAGCCACAACAGCGCCATCGTGCCGGAACTTGCCCCTGCCGCCGGCGAGTATGTGGTGCGCAAGAGCACCCCGTCCGCCTTCTTCGGCACCATGCTGGCGCCATGGCTGGCGCAGCGCGGCGTTCAGACCCTGCTGGTTGCGGGCTGCGTCACCAGCGGCTGCGTGCGGGCCAGCGTGGTGGACGCCATGCAGGCGGGGTTCCGGCCGCTGGTCGTGTCCGATTGCTGCGGCGACCGCGCGCTGGGGCCGCACGAGGCCAACCTGTTCGACATGGCGCAGAAGTACGCCGCCGTCATGCCCATGGACCAGGCGATAACCGACACGCGGCCATGAACGGCGGCCCTGCCCTTGGCGTCCGGTAATGCCGGCATAATCATCCACCGGCCCGGACTCTGTCAGCCCCATGAACCTGCCTCAACCTGAAGAAATGCCTGGCGCGCTGCTCGCCCATACCGACGCCTTGCTGGTCGTGCGCGAACCCACGGCCCCGCCGCGCCCCGCGCCCGGCCAGCCCGGTGTCGCGTCGGACTATGTCCAGGCTACGCCGGAGATCTTCATTGCGTTGCTGGGCGACAGCGGCCAGCCATCCCAGGACACCGCGTCCGCCGGCTGGCGCGTGCTCGCCTTCAACGGCCACGTGGACCTGGGCACCGGCATCCGCACTTCGCTGGCCCAGATCGTCGCGGAAGAACTCGAGGTTCCCTTGTCGCGCCTGGAGATGGTGCTGGGGCACACCAATGCCGCCCCGAACCAGGGGCCCACCATCGCCAGCGCCAGCATCCAGATATCGGCGGTACCGCTGCGACGCGCCGCGGCCCAGGCCCGCGAACATCTGCTGATGCTCGCGGCTCGGCAATGGGACATCCCGCGCGATGCCTTGCGGGTGCGCGAGGGCGTCATCCAGCCCGCCGACGCCAACGACCCGCGGCAGCTGCACTATGGACAGCTGCTGCGCGGCCAGCACATACGGCTGCTCCTGGCGCCCCCTGACCAGGAGGTCCGCCTCAAGCCCGCCCACGAATACAAGATCGTGGGACAGGGCGTCGCCCGCGTCGACATTCCCGCCAAGGCCACCGGCGAACTCAGCTTCGTGCACGACGTGCGCGTGCCCGGCATGCGCCATGGCCGCGTGATCCGCCCTCCCCATCCGGGGCGTGACGCCGGCAGCTTCATCGGCCGTTGCCTGGCCGATCTGGACCGCGACTCCGTCGCCCACCTGCCGGGCAACGTGCAGGTGGTGGCGCAGGGTGATTTCATCGGCGTGGTCGCGGATCGCGAGGAACAGGCTATCGCCGCCATGCGTGCGCTGAAAGTACGCTGGAAGCCTGTTCCGCCCGCGCCGCGCCTGGATGATCTCGAGCAAGCCATCCGCGCCAATCCATCGACCGCCCGGCCGCTGATCGAAGAAGGCGACATCGATACGGCCTGCGCCCGCGCCGCCACGCATCTGCGCCGCAGCTATGTCTGGCCCTATCAAATGCATGCCTCCATCGGCCCGTCTTGCGCTGTCGCCGACTTCAGCGGCGGCCGCCTGACGGTCTGGACCGGCACGCAGAATCCCCACATGCTGCGCGCCGACTTGAACCGCTTGCTCAAGCTGGGCGAGGATCGGATAGACCTGATCCGCCTGGAGGCCGCGGGCTGCTATGGCCGCAACTGCGCGGACGACGTCTGCGCCGACGCAGCGCTGCTGTCGATCGCCGTCGGCGCCCCGGTCCGCGTACAGCTCACGCGCGAACAGGAACATCAGTGGGAACCCAAGGGCACAGGCCAATTGATGGACGTGAGCGCCGCGATCGATGCCGACGGCGAACTGCTGGCCTATGACTTCGGCGTCCGCTACCCCTCCAACGACGCGCCATTGCTGGCCCTGCTGCTGACTGGCGCCATTCCCGCCGAACCTCGTACGCTCGAAATGGGCGACCGCACGGCCGCGCCGCCCTATCGTTATCCCAACCGGCGCATCGTTTGCCACGACATGGCGCCGCTGGTACGCGCATCGTGGTTGCGCGGGGTGTCGGCCCTGCCCAACTCCTTTGCCCATGAGTGCATGATCGACGAACTGGCGCACGCGGCCGGCGCTGATCCTGTCGAGTACCGACTGCGCCATCTGGAGGATCAGCGCGCCATCGCGTTGCTGCAAGCCACGGCCGCCCGCGCGCAGTGGCGCCCGATGACGCCAGGCAGCCGGGGCCGCCCCGGCGCCGATGGCCGCTTGCATGGCCGGGGCGTCGCCTATGCGCGCTACGTGCATAGCAAGTTCCCCGGCTTCGGCGCCGCCTGGGCCGCATGGGTCATCGACCTGAGCGTGGATCCGGCAAGCGGGCGCATCGAGGTCGAGCGCATCGTCGTCGGCCAGGATACCGGCATGGTCGTCAATCCCGACGGCGTCCGCCACCAGATCCATGGCAACGTCAATCAGACGCTAAGCCGCAGCCTGTTGGAGAAGGTCGTTTTCGACGACGCCGGCGTGGCCTGCCGGGAATGGGGCGGATACCCCATCATCGGCTTCAAGAACCTGCCTGCCATCGACGTGCTGTTGATGCCGCGCCAGGACGAGCCGCCCATGGGCGCCGGCGAATCCGCGTCGGTTCCCGGCCCCGCGGCGATTGCCAATGCGCTATTCGACGCGACGGGGCTGCGCTTCTACGAAGCGCCTTTCACTCCTGAAGCCGTGCATGCCGCGCTATTCCCGGCGGCTCGCGACGCGTAAATTCCGCCTCATGGATTTAACGGGAATTCCCTGATACTCCCGCCCCGGCCCGCTGGCTACCATTCGCCGCACCTCAGCCTTCGGCTGATCGCTACAAATGCGCCGGATGGCGCGGAGACACCCATGAAAGCACTCAAACTGGCCGCGGCAGGCACCGCCTTACTCATTTCGTCCTTGACCGCCCACGCCGGCGCGACTTTCGAGGCGGTCAAGAACAAGGGCTTCGTCCAATGCGGCGTGTCCACCGGCGTCGCCGGCTTCTCGGTGAACGACAGCAAGGGCGGCTGGATCGGCCTGGACGTGGACCTGTGCCGCGCACTGGCCATCACCATGTTCGGCGATGCCTCCAAGGCCAAGATCATGGCGGTCAGCGCGCTGCAACGCTTCACCGCCCTGCAGTCCGGCGAAGTCGACGTGCTGCCCCGCAACACCACGCTCTCGCTGACGCGCGACACCACGCTGGGCCTGATCGGCGTGGGCGTGAACTACTACGACAGCCAGGGCATCATGGTGAACAAGTCCCTGAACGTGAAAAGCGCCAAGGAGCT
This sequence comes from Achromobacter sp. ACM02, assembly GCF_014851605.1. Taxonomy (NCBI): domain Bacteria; kingdom Pseudomonadati; phylum Pseudomonadota; class Betaproteobacteria; order Burkholderiales; family Alcaligenaceae; genus Achromobacter; species Achromobacter sp. ACM02. Next base: position 665,277 of record NZ_JACUZY010000005.1, on the reverse strand, counting down.
GGACGGCGCCACGGTCTGCGTGCAGCCCGGCACCACCACCGAACTGAACCTGGCCGACTGGTTCCGCTCGCAGAACATCGTCTTCAAGCCCGTGGTCGTCGAGCGCCTGGACGAGATCATCCGCGCCTTCGCAGTGGGCCGTTGCGACGCCTTCACCGGCGACAAGTCGCAGCTGGCCGCGGCGCGCAGCAACCTGGAGAACCCGGAAAAGTACGACATCCTGCCGGAGAACTTCTCCAAGGAACCGCTGGGCCCCATGGTCCGCCAAGGCGACGAACAATGGTTCAACGTCGTGCGCTGGACCATGTTCGCCATGCTGGAAGCCGAGGAATACGGCATCACGTCCAAGAACGTCGACGAAATGCTCAAGAGCACCAACCCCAACGTGCAGCGCCTCCTGGGCGTGACGCCGGGCATGGGCAAGAACCTGGGCGTGGACGACAAGTGGGCCTACAACATCATCAAGAACATCGGCAACTACGGCGAGAGCTTTGAGAAGAACCTCGGCCCCAGCAGCCCGCTGAAGCTGCCGCGCGGCCTGAACGCTTCGTACCGCGATGGCGGGCTGATGTACGGCTGGCCGGTGCGTTAAAGTCACAGCAGGACCACGCCAGGCATCGCCCGCTACGGCTTCGCGCCGTGGAACAGCGGCGATGCCTGGATTCTTTCCAGCATGCCTCTAGCCGCGCTGGTCAACGGCCGATTCGCCCGCACGATCAGCCGCGTCTGCGCCGCCTCGAAGATGGGATTGGTGGTGCGCAGCGCCACCAACTCACCCCGAGCCACCTCCTTCACCACCGAGTTCGCCGACGTGAAGGTCAGCCCCAGGCGGCTTTCCACATAGCGCTTCAAGGTCACCACCGAGTTGGCGATGAAGCTGGGCGACAGCACGATGTTCTCCGATAGTTCCGCCATCTCGATCAGCTGGCGCAAGCCGAAGCCCGGCCCCATCAGCGCAATCGGATAGCGCGCCACGTCCTTCAGCGTCGGCCGCTTGCGCTGCCGCGCCAGCGGATGATCCGGCCACGCGATCACGCACAACGGATGGTTGCGCGTGTGAACCACGCGTAAGCCGGGGTCCGCCGGCGCGCCGAACACCACGCCAATATGGGCGTCGTCGTGCACCACGGCGCGCACCGCGTCGGAAGCGCCGGCCACTTTCAGCGAAACCCGCACGCTAGGATGCTGCCGGCAGAATTCATCCACCACGCCGCTCATCAGGATATCGACGAAGCCCTCGCTGGTGACGATCTGGATATCGCCGCGTTGCAAACCATTGACCTCGTCCAGCCGGGCCCGCAAGGCCTGCTCGCTGGCCTGCCGGTCGCGGCAGTGGTCCATCACAATCGAGGCCATGTCGGTGGGCACGATGCCCCGGCCCTTGCGCTCCAGCAGCGCCACGCCCAGCTCCGTCTCCAGCAACTGGATCTGACGGCTGACGATGGAAGGCTCCACCCCCAGGCGCTCGGCGGCGCCGCGCACCGATCCGGTCGTCACCGCCTCGAAGAAGTATTGCAGGCGCCGCGCGCTCAGTCCTCCGTCCATGCTTGTCCCCTTTTTCTACGATTTCTCTAAATCGTTGCCTTTTTGGCAACAAACTCCCTCGCAGCTTACATTGATTTACAGGCCTGCGATTGCGAATAATGCGCGTACTTTCAAATCCGCTCGGTTGCGAGCCGCAAGCTGGAAGCCAGCGGCGGCGGCAATGCGAGGTAACGCCCATTTCGAGCCTTTAAGCATGAAACTCTTCGCTTCGATCCTCGCTGCCGCAACCCTGAGCGTATTCAGTCAACAGGCCGCTTTCGCCTCGCCGGAAGCTGCCTACCCGAGCAAGCCCGTCAAGGTCGTGGTCGGCTACGCGCCGGGCGGCTCGTCCGACGCCGTGGCGCGGCTGATCGCCGGCCGCCTGTCGGACAAGCTGGGCCAGACCTTCGTGGTCGAGAACCGTCCCGGCGCCGCCAGCAACATCGCCGCCGCGACCGTGGCGCGCTCGCCCAACGACGGCTACACCATCCTGCTGGGCTCGAACGCCAGCACCATCAACGTGTCGCTGTACAAGGAACTGTCCTTCGACTTCCAGAAGGACTTCGCGCCGGTGGCGCTGCTGACGCGCTTTCCCAACATCATGGTGGTGAACAACACCGTGCCGGCCAAGACGGTGCAGGAGTTCATCACCTACGCCAAGGCCAACCCCAAGAACATTTTCTTCGCCTCGTCCGGCGCAGGCTCGTCGACCCGCCTGTCGGCTGAACTGTTCAAGATGATGACGGGCGTGGAAATGGAACACGTGCAGTACAAGGGCAGCGCGCCCGCCCTCACCGACCTGATGGCCGGCCGCATCCAGGTGATGTTCGACACCGCGCCTTCGGTCATGCAGCTCATCCAGGGCGGCAAGCTGCGCGCACTGGGCGTCACCAGCGCTACCGTCCAGCCCTTTGCGCCCGAGATCCCCACCATCGACGCCACCGTCAAGGGTTACGAGATGACGTCCTGGTACGCGCTGTTCACGCCTGCCGGCACGCCCGCCGGCATCGTGGAAAAGCTGAACAAGGAAGTCAACGCGATCCTGGCAGAGAAGGAAATCCAGGAGAAGCTCGCCGGCATGGTCGCCACGCCCGGCGGCGGCACGACGGAAGAACTGCGCCAGCACGTCGCTTCCGAAATCGCCAAGTACGCCGACGTCGTCAAGGCCTCTGGCGCCACCGCGGACTAAGCACTCGTACCATGCGCGTTTTCACCGGTTCGCTGTCCACGGAAACCAATACGTTCGCTCCGCTGCCCACCTCGCTGGATGATTTTGCCGACCGGGGCTACTACCCCGCAGGCACCCATCCTCCCGAGATGACCATCTTCAGCGGACCTCTGTGGGCAGCGCGCCAGCGCGGCGCGCAACACGGCTGGACCGTGATCGAAGGCATGGCCGCCGGCGCCCAACCCGGCGGCATTACCACGCGCCATGCCTACGAGACTTTGCGCGATGAACTGCTGCGCGACCTGGGACAGGCCTTGCCCGTCGACATGGTGGTGCTGGGCCTGCATGGAGCCATGGTGGCCGACGGCTACGAAGACTGCGAAGGCGATCTGCTGGCGCGCGTCCGCGGCATCGTCGGCCCCGAGGTTGTCGTGGGCGCGGAGCTGGATCCGCATTGCCATCTGTCGGACGCCATGGTGGCGAACGCCGACATGCTGGTCGCCTACAAGGAATATCCCCACACCGACATCCGCGAACGCGCGCTGGAACTGGTGGACTTCTGCGCGGCAATCGTCGATCGGCGCATCGCCCCGGTTGCCGCCGTGGCCGACTGCGAGATGGTCGTCACCATCCGCACGCCACAGGAACCGGCGCGCAGCTATATCGACCGCATCAGCGCGCTGGAAGGCAGCGACGGCATACTCTCCATTTCCGTGGTGCACAGCTTCGCCTGGGGCGACGTGCCCGACATGGGGACGAAGCTGCTGGTCTATGCCGACGGCAACGCCCAGGCCGCCCAGCAGCTTGCGCGGCGCCTGGCCGACGAGCTCATAGGCATGCGCGAAGTGTTGACGCCCATCTACCCCAAACCGGACGAAGCTATCGACCAGGCTCTGGCATATGGCGCAACGCCTGTCGTCATTGCCGATGCCGCTGACAATCCCGGCGGCGGGGGTGCGGGCGACTCCACCTTCCTGCTGCGCCGCCTGCTGCAACGGGGCGTGCGCAATGTGGCGATAGGCCCCATGTGGGATCCCATCGCCGTCCGCATCGCTTTCAGCGCTGGCGTCGGCGCGCGCTTGCCCTTGCGCATCGGGGGCAAGATCAGCCCCCTGTCAGGGGAACCGCTGGACTTGATGTGTACGGTCAAGGCGCTGGTGCCGGACATGGTCATGACGGGGTTGTCCGGATCGCCGGCCGTCGTGGGGAACTCCGCGCTGGTCGAAGCAGATGGTATCGAGATCGTGCTGATCACGGTGCGGGCCCAGGCCATGGATATCGATGTGTTCACGCAGTTGGGGTGCCGGCTGGAGGAGAAAGCGCTGATCGTGGTGAAGTCGGCGCAGCATTTCCAGGCGTCGTTCGCCAAGGTGGCGCGGCACGTGGTGTTTGCGGACGCTCCGGGGTCGGCGACGTTGGATTTTCGCGGGCTGGCGTATCAGCGCGTGGAAAGGCCCAAGTGGCCAATTGACGGGTGAGAGTTGCATGTCGTCCCACCTAGCGCCACGCGATCCTGCAACGTTGCAATCATCAAGCCAAACTGACTGAACAGCTACCCAATCTTCCGGGTCGCGAAATGCTTGTTTCTAAACTCATTAACGTCCGAAATATGCTCGGACCGATGGATCATTCGATGGCAATTGGCGCATAGCACAGCGAAATCCGATTCCGGATCCATCGACACCTTTTGCCCCTTAAGCGTAGCGAGCGGCCGCAGATGGTGCGCCTCAATGTAGCCCTTACCCAGCTCTCCGTAGATCTTCTCGAAATCAAGATTACAAACTTCACAGACACAGCCCTTCTTTGCCTTCACCTGCTTAGTGAGCTTGGCGCTACGCTCCAACCGCGCATGCATCCGAAAGCGCGTCAAATCCTCATACAACAAGTCTTCCGGCTCATCTGCTTCCGACTCTGCGCTAAAGCCCCCTACAGTCTCGGCTTCGTAGAGCATGCCGTATAGCATCAACATAGCTTTCAGATCCTGAACCAGGACTTCTTCTGTAGGCAGATCTTCCGCCGGATAGTATTTGGCGCAAATGTTCGCCGCCTCATAGAAAGCCGTATCGTTCGACGACGCGCTGGGAGAAAGGTCGATTTCCACCAGAGGGAATTGTTTCCAAGCAGAGCCCAGCAAAGCTCTAAAATTCGCCGCCTTCGCCTTCAGCGCTGTTTTGGCATCTGACTTGTAGTGAGCCTTCGCTTCGGTCATCCCCTGGTTCAGACTCAGGTACACCCCTTGCATATCTTCGCGAAACAAGTAGACCGGGTAGTAGCCTGACTGAGCGCTCTCGGTAATCGGCGCATAGAACACCCCCAACCATGGACCGCGCCCCCAATTTCCTTGGCCCGCGCTGCCCTTACAAATGAGTTGCCGATCGCTGCCGACAATGGCTGCCACCGTATCCCGGAAGTCTCGACGTACGAACTGAGCGAGAGCGTGGCCGGAGAAGGTTTCACCACGCGCCGCTGCATATTCCTTCAGGACCTTGCTCAGACACTGCCGGATACTCATGTGCTTTTGGCCTCTTTTTCGGGATTAACTCTTGCGTTATCCCTAAATGAATGATTGAGGCCATTTATAACATTTTGAAATAAGCATTAGTAATCAAGGGACTACATAGCAAGTTCGAAGTCATTCCTTAGAGCTTTCCACACTCTCGAGTTACCCTAGCAATTCCTGCAGTAGCCCGCTGAATGCGTTACTCTCCCCATCCCCAATTCAAGTCCGCAAGGAGCCCCAAATGGCACAAGCCTCCGCCCGCCACATCCTCGTCTCCACCGAAGCCAAGGCCAACGAACTGAAGACCGCCATCGAGAACGGCGCCGACTTCGCTCAGCTGGCCAAGGAAAACTCCAGCTGCCCGTCCTCGCGCGACGGCGGCAACCTGGGTACGTTCGGTCCGGGCCAGATGGTCAAGGAATTCGACACCGTGGTGTTCAGCGCCCCGGTCGGCGAGGTCCAGGGTCCGGTGAAGACCCAGTTCGGCTACCACCTGGTTGAAGTGACCAGCCGCAAGGACTAAGTCCAGCAGCAGTCTCAAAGAAAGCCGCCGCCAGGCAACTGGCGGCGGCTTTCTTTATGGCTCGCGCATCTGGGCCGCCGCCCTAAGGCTGTCCACGAACGCGGTCAATCCGGCGCTGTCACGGCGGCCACTGCGGGTGACGATGGCGTAGTCCAGCGCGACGCGGGGCGTAAGGGCCCGGAGCTGCACGCGCCAGCGCGTGCCGGTCAAGGCGGCAAACGAGGGCACGACGGCTTGGCCCAGCCCGGACTCGACCATGGCCAGGATAGTTTCCAGGTGGCTGTAGACGCGGCGCGGCGGGAGGTTCGCGACATCGGGCATGCGAGGAACGTGCCGGTCTATCAGTTGCTGGATGGGGTTGCTGGAAGGCAGCACGATGAGACTGGCGGGATCGAGCCGCTGCCAGGGCAAGGGAGCGCGGCGGGTCCGGGCGGCATGTTCGGCCGATTGCGCCAGCACCAGTTCGGCGGGGAACAACCCGCGGCGGCGCAGGCCAGCCGCCTTCTGGAAGAAGGCGCCGAAACCGGCGTCCAGGGTTCCGTCTTCGACACCCTGTTGGATCAGGCTGCGGTCCATGTCGGCCACTTCGACACGCCATTCCGGCTGTGCTGCCGAGCAGGCGCGCAGCACCTGCGGCAGGATGCTGCTGGCGATGAGCGGGGTGACGCCCACGCGCAGCACGCGCGCCTGCGGAGTACTGGCGGCGGCCAGTTGACTCAGCGTGCCGCCCAGTTCATCGACCATGCGCTGGGCGACGGGCAGGAGCGTTCGTCCCGCATCGGTGAGCAACACGGCGCGGGTGCTGCGTTCGAACAGGCGGCTGCCTATGCTCTGTTCGAATTCGCGCACCATGGCGCTCAGGCCGGCCTGCGTCAGGTGCAGTTGGGCCGCGGCCTTGGTGAAGCTGGCATGTTCGGCTACGGCAAGGAAGCCGCGCAGTTGGCGCAGGGAGAAATTCACGCGTGGACTACCAGATAATTAATAAAACTTCTTTGTTAATAGACAAGATAACGCAGTTTTACTTGTTTATCCGTTTGCGTTGCAATTGCGAAATGCGCTGCCTTCCGTCCGGATGGGCCCAGAACAAAAGCGCAAATGCGCCTACAGGAGACAAGCATGTTCCGATTCCCCCTGCGAATTGCCTCGGCATTCGCCATTGCGTGCGCGGCCCTTGCGCCGGCGCCCGCCGTCCAGGCTGCGGACTTCCCCGAGAAGCCGATCCGGCTAGTGGTGCCATTTCCGCCCGGTGGCCCGACCGACACGAGCGCGCGCCTCTTCAGCAAGACCATGGCCGAACAGCTGGGCCAACCGGTCATCGTGGAGAACCGTGCAGGCGCGGGCGGCTCGGTGGGCACCACGTCGGTAACGCGCGAACAGCCTGACGGCTACACGCTGCTATGGGGCGGCACCAGCAGCATGGTGGTGGCGCCCGCGCTCTATCCCAAGCTGGACTATGACCCCATCGCCTCCTTCACCCCTATCGGCATGGCGGTGCGCGGCCCGCTAATCCTGGTGAGCCGCCCCGCCCTGCCCAGTGCTGACCTCAAGGCGCTGCTCGACCTTGCTCGGCGCCAGCCGCTGACGGTGGCCTCGGCCGGCACGGGTTCGGTCGGCCATCTCACGGCCGAACTGTTCGATCGCAGCGCGAACGTGGACATTCTGCACATTCCTTACCGCGGCGGGGCGCCGGCGCTCAGCGACGTGCTTGGGGGCCAAGTTGATCTGTTGTTCGACACGGTGACTCTGCTGTATCCGCAGATCGCGGCGCAGAAGCTGCGCGCCTATGCCGTTACCGGCGCGCAGCGCTACCCGCAACTGCCCAACGTTCCCACCGTGGCTGAAGTGCTGGGCAAACCTTTCGAAGCCTATTCCTGGTTCGGTCTCATGGCGCCCGCCCACACGCCGCAGCCGGTGATCGAGCGCCTGACCAAGGCGCTGGCCGCCGCAGCGCGCGATCCCGAGGTCAAGCGCCAGCTGGCCGACCTGGGCCTGGAGCCTGTGGGCGATACGCCGGAGCAATTCGCGCAATCAATCCGCACGGACCTGGACAAATGGACCCAGGTCGTCAAGCAAGCCGGCATCAAGCCTGACTAACCCACACCCCCGCAACATATGTCTCACAACGCCTCCCCCCTATATCTCATCGCCGGCGCGGGCCTGGGCGGCCTGACCGCCGCGCTGGCCCTGCAGCGGCGCGGCTTGCGCGTGCGCGTGCTGGAGCAGGCACAGGAGCTGCGCGAAGTCGGCGCGGGCATCCAACTTAGCGCCAACGCCAACCGCGTGCTGTATCAACTGGGTCTGGAACACGCGCTGACGGAGGTCGCACGCCCGACGGCCGGAAAGCGTATCCGCTTGTGGTCCAGCGGACGAACCTGGCCGCTGTTCGACCTGGGAGCGGAATCGGTGGCCCGCTATGGTTATCCGTACCTGACGATCTATCGCGCCGACCTGCACCGGATTCTGGCGCAGGCGGTGCAGTCCAATGACCCGCGGGCCATCACCCTGGGCGCCAAGGTCACCAGGTTCACGCAGGACGACACAGGCGTCACCGCCGTACTGGAGTCGGGCGAAAAAATCGAAGGCGCGGCGCTCATCGGCGCCGACGGCGTGCACTCGCGCGTGCGCGCCGCGCTGTTCGGCGCGGACGCGGCGGCGTTTTCTGGCACCGTCGCCTGGCGCGGCGTGATCCCGGCCGAAAAGTTGCCCGCGCATCTGCGCGAGCCCTATGCCTGCAACTGGGTAGGCCCGGGCGCCCATGTCATCCACTATCCGCTGCGGCAGGGAAAACTGGTGAACTTCGTGGGCATCCTGGAACGCGACGATTGGCAGGTGGAGTCCTGGACCGAGCGCGGTAGCGTAGCGGAATGCGCTCGGGATTTCGCGGGCTGGCATGAGGATGTGCAGACACTGATCCAGGCGCTGGACGAACCCTACAAATGGGCGCTGATGCTGCGCGAACCGCTGCCTGAGTGGTCGCAGGGCCGCGTGACCCTGCTGGGAGACGCCTGCCATCCGACGCTGCCCATGCTGGCCTCGGGCGCGGCAATGGCGATCGAGGACGGCTATGTACTGGCGCGCGCATTGGAGGCGCAGCCGGACGATGTTCCCCAGGCATTCAAACGCTACGAAGCGGCGCGCGTGGAACGGGCATCTCGCGTGGTGCGCGGTTCGGCCGAGAACGCTCGGCGCTTCCACAATCCGGCACTGGCACACGCGCAAGGCGCCGCCGACTACGTGGACCGCGAGTGGAACGAAACGCGCGTGCGTGAACGCTATGAATGGCTGTTCAGCTATAACGCGGATGAAGCGCCGATCTGACTCTGCCGCCACATGAAAAAAAAGCCGCCGCCGGGTCTATCGCTGGCGGCGGCCTTTTTCATTCGCATGGCCGCTGGGGCCAAGCGCGGCCTTACTCTTTGCCCGTCATCACCATATGCGCCAACGCGTCCGCATCCAGCCCGGCCACGTCGCGCTCGATGACCTTGGTTCCGCTCTTCAGGATCGCCACCCTGTCCGCCAGCGCCACCACGTCGGCCATGTTGTGGCTGATGAGGATCACAGTGCGGCCCTCTTCGCGCAGCTTGCGCACCAGGTTCAGCACCAGCGCCGTTTCCTTGACGCCCAGCGCGGCGGTGGGTTCATCCATGATGACGACGCGGGCGTCCCAGCGCAGGGCGCGGGCGATGGCGACGGCCTGGCGCTGGCCGCCGGACATGCGCTCCACGGGCCGGTCCATGTCATCGATGGGCAGGGACAGGCGTTGCAGGTAGCCGCGCGCATCCTCGGCCATGCGGCGTTTATCCAGGATGCTGAGCGGCCCCACGCGCCGCACCAGTTCGGCGCCCATGAAGATGTTTTCCCAGATCGACAAGCGCGGAGCCAGCGCCAGATCCTGGTAGATGGTGGCGATGCCTTGCACCAGGGCGTCGTGGGGCGATCCGAACGCGACCTGCTGCCCGTTCAGGCTCATCGCGCCGGCGCTGGGTTCCTGCGCGCCTGAGATGATGCGGATGAGCGTGGACTTGCCCGCGCCGTTGTCGCCGCAGATGGCCATGACCTTGCCCTGGGGCACGTCCAGGTCCACGCCCTTCAGAGCTTCGACGGCGCCATACGACTTCTTGATCTGGCGTAGCGACAACGCGGCGGTCATGGCTCTTGGCTCTTACTTGGCGGGTTGCAGGAATTTCTGGACATTGCTGGCGTCGACCAGGACGGAGTCCATGAAGAGGTAGGGCCCGGCGGCGATGCTTTCCCTGGGTTCCTTCTTTACGACGATCCGGTCGATGGCGTAGATGGCCTTGGTGCCCATCTGCTCGAAGGGGATCATCATGGTCGCGGTGATGAGACTGTTGGGATCGGCGATGCGGCGGTAGGTCTCCGGGCTGCCGTCGACGGACACGAGCGTAATGTCGCCCTTTTTCATGCCCTGGGCCTGCAACAGATCGTCGATGACATAGGCCTGGCCGTCGAACGAGGCCCAGATACCCTTGAACTGGCCCTGATGGCGCAGCAGCAGCGCCTGCATGCCGTTGCGCACATCGTCGCGCCAGCTCTGGGTGCGGGCCATGCTGAACTTGGCCAGGTCCTTGACGGCGGTGTTCTCGGTCAGGACGGCGTCCAGCATCTTGCCGCGGATGCGGGTGCCGGAGTTGCCGTCGAAGCGGGCGGACAGAATGTTGCCCTGGTAGCCCATCTTGCCCAGCATATAGAGGACGGACTGGGCGCCAGTGGCGTATTCGTTGACCTCGACGTCGAACAGCATGTGGGGGCTGGCGCCGGACATCACGCCGACGACGGGTATGCCCTTCTCCTTGGCGGCCTGCAGCTGCGCGTCGGTTTCCACAGGCTTGCCCATGGCGATGACGATGGCGTCGACCTTCTTGTTGACCAGGGTGTCGAGCTGTTCGGCCAGCTTGGGCAGCGAGCCTTCGGCGTTCAGCTGGGTTACGGTCCAGCCCTTGGAGCGGGCGGCTTCGGCAGCGGCGTTGGCGACGCGCGCGTGGGTTTCCGAAGACATCTGGAACGCGACGATGCCCACGTCGAAGGCGTGCGCCGCCGCGCCCATGGCCAGGGCCGGCACCGAAAACGCGGCCAACAGCAGATTGCGCATCAAGGATTTACGCATGGTTCTCTTCCCCTTCCGATCAGAATTTGAAGGCCGCTTTCTTCAGCACGGCCGATGACACCGCGACGGACGCGATGATGATGAAGCCCAGAACGATGTCCTGCACGTAATACGGCGCACCCATGAGGACCAGGCCGTTGCCCAGCACCTTGAGGATCAGCGCGGCGACCAGCGTGCCGGGTATGTTGGCATGGCCGGGGTTGAACATGGTCATGCCCAGCAGCACCGCGGCGATGGCGTACAGGAAGTAGTCGCCGGCCATATTCGGCGCGGCCGAAGACAGGCTGGACGTGAGCAGCACGGCCGCCAGCCCCGCGCACAGGCCGGAAAGCGCCAGGCCTATGCTTTTCATGGCACGTATGTTGATGCCGGCCAGCCGCGCGGATTCGCCGGCCTCGCCGGTGGCGGTCATGCGGGCCCCGGTGCGGGTCCATTTCACCAGGAAGAACGCCAGCAGCACGGCGCCCAGCATCCACAGCACCAGGGCAGGAATGCCGAAGGGCTTGCCGCGCGCCAGGTCGGTGAAGGCGGCGGGCCAGCGGCCCACATAGGACACGCCGTCGGTCAGCATGAAGGCGAAACCGCGCGCCATGGCTGCCATGCCCAGCGTCGCGATCAGCGAGGGCACGCGCAGCCGCGTGACGGCGATGCCGTTCACGAGGCCGCACAGCAGGCCTACGCCCAGGCCCGCGCCTATGGCCAGGAGCACCGGCTGGCCGGTATGTACCAGGGCGCCCGTGACGACCGCCGCGAGGCTGGCGACGTCGGCCACCGACAGGTCCAGTTCGGCCGTGACCAGCGCCAGCGTGAAGCCGATGGCAATGATGGCCAGGAAGCTGGTTTCCTTGGCGATGTTCAGAAGATTATTGGGCGCCGCGAAATTCGGGGCTGCCAACGCGAAGAAAACCACCAGGACCAATCCCGCGATTGCCGTGCCGTACTTTTCCAGGATGCCGCGCATCGACTCAACCCTTGCTGCGTTTTGCTTGTTATGTGGGCGCGTCACTGCGCCCCGCTGATGGCGAGGTAGTTTATACCTGGGCCATCAGCCCATGTCGATGCCGGCCAGCGCGCGCGATACTGGCGCCAGCGCGGCTTCCGCGGCGCGGAACTGGCGATACATGCGGCGATAGGCGTGCGCCCGCTCGGCCTGGGGTTCATAGCGTTGCGCCACGCGCACCAGCGCGTCCTGGGCGGCCGCGAAGCTGCCGTAGCGTCCCAGGCCCGTCCAGGCGGCGACCGCCGCGCCCAGTACGCCGGGCTGTTCGGCCTGGCCGACCACCAGAGCGCGTTCGCAGATGTCGGCCTTGACCTGGCACCACTGGGCATTGGACGCCGCGCCGCCGCCGAAGCGGATCTCTTCCACAGGACTGCCCAGTGCGCTTTCGGCGCGCTCCAGCACGATGCGGTTGAGAAAGGCCACGCCTTCCAGCACGGCCCAGGCCAAGTCGCCGGGGCCGTGGCGACGGTTCAAGCCCAGAAAAGCGCCGCGCAGGTGCGGATCCCAATACGGCACCCGTTCGCCTTGCAGATAGGGCAGGAACAGCGCCGGTTGCGGATCGCGCGGCGCATCGAGCAAGGCGTCCATGGCCTCGCCCACCCCGGCCATGCCTTCGTCGCCCAGGCGGCCCAGCAGCGGCAAGAGCCACGCCACCGTATCCGCGCCATTCTGGCCTGGCCCGCCGATCTGATGATGTCCGCCGCCCCAGTCCACCGTCATCAGGCCTTGCGCCTGCACCGGCTCGGCGCCCACGGCGCCGAAAACTTCGGTGGTGCCGGAGATGTTGTAGGCGTAACCCGGCCGCAGTGCGCCCAGGCCGGCCACGGCCGCCCAGGTGTCGTTGGCGCAAGCCACGACAGGACGTCCCGACAGACGCGCCAACGCGCCCGATAGACCCTTTTGCACGACGCCTACGACCTCCAGCGGATCGAGCAGACGCGGTACCCAGGCCGGATTGGCCCCCACCGCCGTCAGCAGGTCGGCGCAGTCCGGTCCGGCCGTGGCGGCCGCCGCCAGGCGCGCCATCGACACGGTGTCGCTCACGGTGCGTCCGGTCAGGCGGAAATTCAGATAATCCTTGGGTTCCAGCACCAGCCGCACCCGCGCCGCGTGCTCTGGCTCTGCGTGCAACAGCCAGGCCACGCGCGCCCAGGGATGGAAGGCGTTGATCTGTCCATGCTCGGGATGGGAGGACGGCATGGACGCGAGCCACGCGCCCACGTCCGCCGCCGCGCGCGTATCGCGCCAGGTGATCGCCGGCCGGATGGCAGCGCCGTGCGCATCGATGAAGACCTGCGTGCGCGTGACGCCGCAGATCGCGATGGCCTCTACCGCACTGAAAGCGGCGTCCGCCTGCGCCGCCAGCGCATCGGTCAGGGCTTGCAGCCCGTTCCACCAGGCATCGGCGTCGATCTCGTCCCAGCCAGGATGAGCGGCGGGGCTGGCACGCGCCGGACTTTCGATGAAACACGAATGCGCGATGCCGCCGCGATCGTCCACCAACGCGGCGCGAAAGCGCGTGCCACCCAGATCCACTGCCAGGACGTAGCTCATGCCGGCACCTGCATCAGGCGGATCTGGCCGCGCCCGGGCTGCATGGCCCGCAGCGGGCGGAGGGTCTGGATATCAAGCATGGGAGGCGGCTTCTGCGTGATCGGATGGCCGTCGGAACGGGCGTTCCGGCATAGGCAAATTGTAGTCCTGTCAGGGCCCGCGCGCAGCGCTGGCGCCCAGCGTCGCTGCACCGCAGCACCGGAAATCCTATCAATTGATTATTTCTGTTCAGGTGACACGGGCCGCGGGCGTGGGACAGAATGGCCCACACCCGGAGGAGACAACCGGGGCCATGAAAACCATCAAGAACGCATGCGCAAGCGCGCAGCCCGAGGCCCATGAAAAAGTCCAGGAACAAGGTCATCATTACCTGCGCCATCACCGGATCGGTCCATACGCCGTCGATGTCGCCCCATCTGCCCGTCACGCCCGATGAGATCGCGCAGTCCGCGTTGGATGCGGCCAAGGCCGGCGCCGCCATCGTGCATCTGCATGCGCGCCAGCCCGATACCGGGCAGCCTACCCAGGACCCCGCGCTGTATGCGCAGTTCCTGCCCCGCATCAAGAACGCTTCGGACGTGGTGATCAACATCACCACGGGCGGCTCGCCCGTGCTGCCGCTTGCCGACCGCATGGCGCCCGCGCTGCAATTCAAGCCCGAGGTGGCCTCGCTGAACATGGGTTCGATGAACTTCGGCATGTATGAACTGCTGGAGCGATTCAAGGAGTTCAAGCACGCCTGGGAACGTCCGTATCTCGAAGGCAGCAATGACCTGATCTTCAAGAACACCTTCAAGGACATCGAGCGCATCCTGACCTCGTGCGGCGACAACGGCACGCGCTTCGAGATCGAGTGCTACGACATCGGGCACCTGTATACGGCGGCGCATTTCGTCGACCGCAAGCTGCTCAAGCCGCCCTTCCTGATCCAGTCCGTGTTCGGCATACGCGGCGGCATCGGCACGCATCCCGAAGACGTGATGATGATGAAGCGCACCGCGGACCGCCTGTTCGGCGACGACTACATCTGGTCGGTGCTGGCCGCCGGACGCAAGCAGACGCCGCTGGCGACCATGGCGGCCACCCTGGGCGGCAACGTGCGCGTGGGCTTGGAGGACTCGCTTTGGGACGGGCCGGGAGAATTGGCGCACTCGAACGCGGACCAGGTGCGGCGCATCCGCCGCATCCTGGAAGACCTTTCGCTACAGATTGCCACGCCCGACGAGGCGCGCGAAACGCTGCAATTGAAGGGCCGCGACAACGTCGCGTTCTGAACCAGATCCATTCAGTGGGGAGACAGACATGAAAAAGACATTGTGCGCAGCCGCGCTCGCGACGCTGTTGGGGACGGCCGGCATGGCGCAGGCAGACGACGGCGTGATCCGCATCGGCTTCATCACCGACATGTCCGGCCTGTCGGCGGATGCCGACGGCCCGGGCGGAGCCGAGGCGATCAAAATGGCGGTGGCGGACCTGGGCGGCGTGGTGGCGGGGAAAAAGGTCGAGGTGCTGGTGGCAGACCACCAGAACCGGGCCGACATCGCCTCGTCCAGGGCGCGCGAATGGCTGGACCAGAAGGGCGTGAACATGCTGATTGCGGGCGCCAATTCCGCGGCAGCGCTGGCGATGGCGAAAGTGGCCGAAGAAAAGAAGACGCCGTTCTTCGTGGTGAGCGCGGGCGCCTCCGAGCTGACGAATTCGCAATGCACGCCCTACACCGTGCACTATGTGTACGACACGGTTTCGCTGGCGCGCGGCACGGCCCGCGCGATGATGAAGGAAGGCAACAAGGACTGGTACTTCCTGACGGTGGACCACGCCTTCGGACACGCGCTGGAGCGCGATGCCTCAGCGGTGGTGCAGGCCGACGGCGGCAACGTCAAGGGGCGGGTCCGGCACCCGCTGAACGCGGCGGATTTCTCTTCCTTCATCCTGCAGGCGCAGGCATCCGGCGCATCGGTGCTGGGGCTGGCGAACTCGGCCAGCGACACCAGCAATGCCGTCAAGGCAGCCAATGAATTCGGCCTGACGCCCAAGATGAAGATCGCGGGCCTGCTGGTATTGATTACGGACGTGCACGCGCTGGGACTGCAAGCCGCGCAGAACATGTATCTGACCACGGCCTGGTACTGGGACCAGGACGACGCCTCGCGCAAGTGGGCCGCGCGCTTCGAAGCCGCCATGAAGAAAAAGCCGTCGATGCTGCAAGCCGGCGACTATTCCGCCGCCACGACCTATCTGAAGGCAGTGGAAGCCACCAAGAGCACCGATGGCGACACCATCATGAAATGGCTGAAGGCGAATCCGGTCAATGACTTCTTCGTGAAGGACGGAAAGATCCGCGCCGACGGCCTGATGGTGCACGACATGTTCCTGATGCAGGTGAAGAGCCCGTCGGAGTCGAAGGCGCCCTGGGACTACTACAAGCTGGTGGCCCGCGTGCCGGGCGATCAGGTCTATACCTCGCCGGCGGAATCGGCCTGCCGTTTGATGAAGCCCTGAGCCGTAACGGCAAGGATCTGGCATGACTATGAAGAACGTTGTTCCGGGGGACATTTCCGCGTTGCCCGTGGATCTGTCCGGCAAGCGCGTCATCGTGACCGCGGGCGCCGCCGGTATCGGCGCGGCAATCGCCGCCGCATTCGCGGACCGCGGCGCCAAGGTGCACGTCTGCGATGTGGATGAGCAGGCGCTGGCGGCCTGCCCTCACCCCTGGTCGCGCGCCGACGTGAGCCGGCGCGAAGAGATCGACCGCTATATGCAGGAAGCGCTGGCGCAGCTGGGCGGCCTGGACGTGCTGGTCAACAACGCCGGCATCGCCGGCCCCACGGCAGGGATCGCGGACATCCAGCCGCAGGAACTGGACGCCACGCTGGACATCAACCTGGCATCGCAATTCCACACGGTGCGGCATGCGCTGCCGGCGCTGCGTACGTCGGGCGGCGGCAGCATCATCAACATCAGTTCGGTGGCGGGCCGCATGGGCATCCCCATGCGCACCCCCTACGCAGCGACCAAATGGGGAGTGGTGGGCTTGACGCGTTCGCTCGCGGTCGAACTGGGCGGCCATGGCATCCGCGTCAACGCGCTGCTGCCCGGACTGGTGGCGGGGCCGCGGATCGACCGCGTGATCGAGGCGCGTGCCCGGAACATGGGCCTGACCGTGGAAGAAGAGACCCGGCTGGAGTTGGCCGGCGTCAGCCTGCGGCAGTTCGTGCGGGCCGCCGACATCGCCAACATGGCTTTGTTCCTGGCCAGCCCGTTCGGAGCGATGATCAGCGGGCAGGCGATCAGCATAGACGGCGACCTGCAATCGCTGCCCTGGCAGCCGCCGGCGGAGTAAGGCCGCCGTCTACTCCAGCAACTGGACCGTATGCGCATAGACGCCCTGGCGGCGGTCCTGAGCCGTGGCGCGCAGGGCGTCCAGCAGCCGCTCGGCCAGGTCCTGGCCGCGCTCTTCCTTGCGGGTGATGAGGTAGAAATCGAACCACTGCCGCGACGCCAGGGGCCGGGCGACCAGATCGGGATAGGCCGCCACGATGTCCCAGGCGGAGAGCGCATTGACCAGGCTGATGCCCCGGACCGCCCGCACCGTGCCGGGCAGCAGCGACATGTGCGCCCGCATGCCCGAGCTAAGCAGCAGCGTATCCGCGATGTCGCCCTGGGCCACTACATAGTCGGACCACAAGGGCTTCACATAGGTGTCTGGCGGTATATCGGCCGCCGCGATGGTGTCGCGCCCGGCCAAGGGGTGGTCGCGATGCGCGATGGCCATGACGTCGGCGCGCAGAAACGGCGTGAACGCCAGGCGGGCGCTGTCGCGCTCCACCGCGCCCAGGCCGAAGTCCGCGCGCATGGTTTCGACCGCGCTGATGGCCTGCACGGATGATTCGATGTCGATGGAAAAAGGCCGGGTGCCGTTGGCGTCCAGATAGCGCCGCACCGCGTCGGGCGCGTAGCCCAGCGCCAGCGCGGGCGAAGACGCGATGCGCAGGCCGCGCCCGCCGAATTGTTCGATGCTGTGCAGGGCCTCGTCGATGCGGACCAGCTCGTCCAGCACGAACTTGGCCTCGCTGTACAGGTACTGTCCGGCCTCGGTCGGACGCAAGGTCTTGTGGGACCGGTCAAACAGCTGCACGCCGGTCGCGCCTTCCAGGCGGGATATCGCGTGGCTGACCGCCGGCTGCGTCAGGTGCATGGACTGCGCGGCCTGCCGGGTCGATCCGGTCATGACCACCGCGTAGAAAATGCGCAGGTCGTGAATATTGAAATTGCGCTTCATGCGGCGCGAGCCTCCCTGGGTGGTCGGTTGCCCGACTGCGCCCGGCCGGACGTCGATGGCCGGCCTGCGCGAGGCCTTCTTGTAGCCCAGACCGCCGCTAGTGTCGAACCTGGAGCGGGGAAGGCGCGGACCGCGCCTGCGGCGCCTGTCTGGCCCGTTCAATCTGCGGCGAAGTCCACTTGCCTTCCAGCAGCGCGGGCTTGGGCCAGTAGTACCTCAACGTGACCATGAAGGGCCCCGCCGGCGCGGGCAGCCAGTTGGACTCCTTGCCCTTGCCGGGCGACTCCGACTGGATGTAGATCGTGATGCCGCCATCGCGATCGCGTTTGAGCGACGGCAGCATGGACGAATTGATCAGGTACCGCTTGAGCGGATTGGACGCCAGCAGCTGTTCGGGCAGGCGATACATGGTCATGGACCAGAATGCGTTGACGGGCGGCAGGCTGCGCGGGGCGAAGCGCAAGGTGTATTTGTTGCGGCCGTCCAGCGGCTGGCCTGTGCTGTCGTTTTCCAACACGGGATAGAGCGCTTCCTCGCGGCTGTTGCCGCCGATGCCGACCTGCGTGCCGGTGGCGCGTGCGAGGTAATCGTTCTTCAGCGTATTGCGGTCCCCGAAGAGTCGATCGGTCTTGCCATTCAGGGCCTCGCGGTTCTTGTCGATATCGTTCTGGCCGTCGTGCATGCCTTCCTGCAAGGCGCGGCGCAACGCGGGGTTCATGCTGTTGAAGTCGAACTCCCGGCCGGGTTCCAGGCCGATGCTGGCAAAGCGTTCGCGCAATGATTGTTCCGAAGAATGGGTCGGCGCGAACTGCAGCAGGAAGGCAAGCTGGTTGTAGAACTCCAGCGAACTGCGCATCTGCGCGGGCGGCTCGGGCGCTATCCAGTCCACCGCCGGCGCCGGTTCCGGCGCGCGCTGCTTGCGGTAGGCGGACAGCGTCTGGATCTTGTAGCGTGACTGGATGCGCTTGACGTTGGGCAGGTCGCCCGCATTAAAGAGCTGGGTGCGCCCGACCAGATTGACCAGATCGGTCTCCGACCGGATTACCTTGGTGATGCCTGCCGGCGCCTTGCCCTTCCAGCGCGGGCCGGCCACCAGGAACCGGCCGCCGCCATTGCCCGTGCTGCGGCTGCCGATGTAGGCGAAGTTGTAGGTGTACAGGTCCATCAGCTGCAGCACGAAGTAGCGGCGCGGCTCCATGGCGGGCACGGTGATGACCACGGGTTCGGCGCGCAGGTCCAGCACCGCGAAGGTGTACGGCGTGTCGGCGTTGGGCGTGACGAAGGCGGTGTCTTCGGGCGTGAAGACGCGCGCGACGTTGTTGACCGTATTGAACGGACCTTTGTACTGGGGGTTGTTCTTGTCGATGCTGAAGGCATGCATGGTCTGGTAGCTTGCGACCATGGGCGTGCCGTAGAGATAGGCTTCGCGGGCGATGGCGCGCGCCTGCTGCGCGGTGACGCCGTCGATGCCTACCGATTGCGAACCGCTCGAATCATGGGAGTTGAAGGCGCATCCCGCCAGTCCGCCCGCCAGCGCGGCCGCGACCATCAGGCGCGCCGCCATCAGCGCGGGACCGCTGCCGCGGACCTTGGAGGAAAATCCAGTGCTACTCTGGCTATCGCGCATCCGGTGCTCCAACACAACACTGCGTGAGGTTGGCGACGCCCATGCGGCCGGCATCGCATTCAAAGCGTAAAGTCCGGGGAATTCTGGCATATTTCCTGGCGATGTAGAAGAAACAGCGAGCCAGAACAGGAACAGCACCAACCCATGCATACGCAAGATCCGGCCGCGGAATACCCGCAGATGAACATACGCGCGTCCTCTTACTTCGTGCTGCAGGCGACGCATGCGTGCACGCGCTGCGGCGAAGAAACGCCGGTGCACGCCCTGGCGGTGCCGCCCGGCCATCAATGCACGGAAGCCGACATCGAGCTGGACGAAGCCGATGCCGACAGCCCCGGGCTGAGCCCCACGGATTTCAACACGTGGCTGTTCAGCCCGCCGCAATGGCTGGATATTGCCGATCCCGCGCTGATTTCCCAGACCGGGCTGCTGTCGCCCGCGGTGGCGCAGGCCATGCAGGCACTGTCTCCCCACTACCGCCAGAACCCCGACAAGCAAGGGCAATGGACCAACTTTTGCGCCCACTGCGGCAAGCCGATATGGGAGGGCGATCTATACCCGACACCGGGCCAGGCTTTCAGTCCCGCGGACGCCGAGGCGGCCGCGCGAATCCAGGTCCACAAGGTGGAAGAGCCATTCGAGGCCTACTACGGCATGTGCTGGACAGCCAGCTACCGCAACAAGTGGCCGCTGTTCGCCCGCCTGGGCTACGAATACAGCGAAGCGGATTGACGGCGAGGGCGGCTCCGCACTCTAGCGGGACGCCTTGCCCGCCACGAATTCCAGCCCCTGCCTGGCCACGTCGAACACGGGGTAGGCCAGCGACTGCATCTTGATCATGGTGTCCAGCACCGCCGTCAACACCGGCTGCCCGCCCGCGGCTTGCGTCCACGCCTGGTAGGTGGAATGCGAGGTCAGCGGCGTGCTGATGGCCGCGCGCGCCAGCAGGCAGACCAGCAGCACCGCGGCCAATAGCGCCCCCGCCTTGACCAGCGGACTCCTGAAGCGCCAGCCGCTCGCAAGCTGCGCCAGCAGCAGGCTGGTCTTGCCGATGTGGACCAGGGCGCCCAGCAGCGACAGCGTCAGGGCGAACACGGGCGCGATCATGGCTTCATAGGCCTTTTTTCCTTCGGCCTCGCGCTTGCCGCCGGCGCCGTAGTCGCGGGCCTGGCTGCGGTAGTCCTGCAGGCGGTCCATGGTGCGGCCGGCCAGCACCGGCTGGTAGTAGCGCTTGTTGAATTCGTCCGCCGAGATCACGGCCAGCGTCAGGCGCGCCACCTTGTCCGGATAGCCCAGGCTCATGCGCCATTTCTTCTGCACGACCGGATGCGCGGCAAACGCCTCCAGCCCCAGATTGGGCGGCATGCCTTCCAGTTCGCGTTGCAGCGCCTCGTCCATCTGCTTGCGGTACTTCTGCTGCGCCAGGCGCACGAAGTAGGCTTTGTCGCCGGTGCGCCAGGAATCGGGCACGTCCAGCCCCATCTTGCGCACTTCGTCCCGCACGCGCGGCGCCACGAAGCCGGGTACCAGCTCGCCGCTGCGGTCGCGCAGGCGGGCGCGGCCCCACTTGCGGTTCTTGGCGTCCAGCCGGTCCAGGTAGTGTTCCCAATCGCGCTCGGCGCGCGCCGGGATTCGCGCCAGTTCTTTCTGGTGGTTCTGGATGCCGCGCTCGTAGAAGTATTTGTGGCGGCCGCGGATATCTTCCTGGCTGTCGACGAAACGCTGGTACTCCGCGTCCCGCCCGCCCACGTTCTGTTCGATCACGGCGCGCACCACCTCGGGCGCGATCGCCATGGTCTGCCGGCGCGCCGCGTCGGATTGCGCGGCCATGTAGGACACCACGCCCACGAAAGCCTTGCCGGCCACCGACTGTGCGTTCTCGTCGGCCCATAGCCCATCGAGCATGCTGGCGCTTACGGTGCCGGTGGCCAGCCCTTGACGCAGCAAGGCGCCAGTGACGGCGGCGGCGCGGCTTTCAGCGGTGGAGCTGTCCACCAGGGAGTCGATCAGCTTGCGCTCCCCCTGATACACCGCGGTGATGATGGCCAGCGACACAACGATCAACAACGGCACCGTGATCCGCCATCGGCGGGTGCGCGCGAAAATGACGGGCCAGACCAGCAGGGCCACGGCAAAGCCCGAAATCAGGCGTCCCCATGCCTCGGCCGTGTCCACGCGGTTGCTGGCGTTTTCAGACATCACGTCCAGCAGCCAGGCGCTGAAGCTGAATTCGATGTAGAGATACAGCAGCGTGACCACGGTCAGGACACGCAGGCCGCGGGCCTTGGGATCGCGAGTCAGGAAGCGCTGGCGCAGGCGCTGCCAGCGGGTGGGCGGCGGATTGGGTGTTTGGGTGGCCTGCTTTATCTTGGCTGCGAGATTTCGTCTCAGCGCCTCGATCGATACTTCACTCATGGGGGAATTCTTGGGTTGCTATGACCGGAGGCGGCAGTCTGCCATCCCGCCTGCCTGCCGGTAAGCGGGAATACGCCGCGACTAGCGGCGAAGATCAGCGTTTAGGCGGCCTGGGCCTGGGCTTCGAGCCGTTGGACCGGAATCGCGACAATGGCGCTTTCGCTGGCGGAAGCATCCGTGGTCAGGTGCTGGATCAGGTCCACTGTGGTGGAACGGCGGGTCAGCATCAGGCAGGTGACTTCCTCGTCCGTGACGCGCGTGGCGTGCCAGCAGCCCGGGCGCATGCAGACGCCCTGCCCCTGCGGCACGCGGAATGCCGCGAGCGTGGCCAGGTCCGGACTGCCGTCAGCCGCGCTGCGCGCCACGACCTGGATGATCTCGCCCGTCAGCGGCACGATGGCCTGCTGCGTCAGCAGATGCTTTTCCAGGCTGGAGATTTCAAAGGACTGGCTGCGGTAGTTGACCCACAGCAGCTCGGCGTCGCCGCCGGCGCCGGTGTTGAACAGATGCTCCTGCCAGAAGTCAGTATCCGGATTGGAGAACAGCGGCACGCCATTGCCGTCCGGCATGGGCTTGCCCAGCATCCAACCGTAGGCCCTGAAGGCGTCCGGCGTCAGATCGTTGATGTCCAGCTGCTTGTCGCTCGTCATGCGGAACCCTGTGGTGGCTTGGTCGCGCCGCCGCGCTTGGGAAACTCGGCGTCGTAGTCGAATTCGCCGCGCGCGATGGCCTCGAGAATGGCGGCCCGCCTGTCGGCGGCGCGCTTGAGGTTGGCGGCGGTGGGCTTGGCCCGGATGCGTTCGACGCAATGCCGGCCTTCATAGAAGAAGCCGATCTCGATGGAAGACTCGGACGCGGGCCTGACCCCGTCGAATCCCTGGCGCATCGCCCTCTCCTGTTATAGCCGATGAAGATGCACATGATATCGCTTTACACTGGCCCGACACTCCTCACCCCAGGAAGCGCAACATGACTACCAATCTGTCGTCGCACTATCTCCTGCTGGACGCCTCAGGCGCCTGTAGTGCCGTCGAAGGCGGCAACGCCTTCTGGTCGCAGCCCGAAGAGGAACTGGAGCGGTTCGGCCGCGGCTGGCTGGTGTCCGAATACGCCTTCGAAAAGGACTGGCCGCAATGGGAAATGCACCCGCAGGCCGACGAGGTCTTGCGCCTGATCGAAGGCGCCGCGGAATTGCGGCTGGAATGGCCGACGGGCGAGCAGGCCGTGCGGATGCAGGCGGGCGACGCCTATGTGGTCCCCAAGGGCATCTGGCACACGCTCAAGGTGGCCGGTCCCTGCCGCATGCTGCACATCACCATGGGCGCGGGCACGCAGCACCGGCCGCTGTAGGCCACCCGCTATCCGGGCGCGCCCGCGGTGCGGACGCGGGGAATCTCGCGGTCGTCTATCGGCCAATGCAGCGCCGCCGACAGCACGCCCAGCGCCATCGCGCCCAGCCAGATCAGGTCGTAGGACCCCGTGGCCTCGAACACCACGCCGCCCAGCCACACGCCCAGGAAGGAACCGAGCTGGTGGCCGAAGAACACGAAGCCGAACAGGGTCGTGATGTAGCGCACGCCGAACACCTGGGATATCAGCCCGTTGGTGAGCGGCACCGTGCCCAGCCAGACAAAGCCCATGACCGCCGCGAACACATATACGGTCCACGACGACAGCGGCAGCAGCACGAACAGCGCGATGGCGGCCGTGCGCAGCAGGTAGATGCCGGCCAGCAGGTACTTGCGGCGGTGGCGTCCGCCCAGGACGCCGCAGACATAAGTGCCCATGACGTTGGTCAGCGCGATGATGGCCAACGCCGCCACCGCGTCGGACGCGCGCAGGCCTTTGTCCATCAGGTAGGCGGGCAAATGCGTGCCGATGAAGGCCAGCTGGAAACCGCAGGCCAGGAAACCCAGGTTCAGCAACCAGAAGCCGGGCTGGGCGAAGGCCTCGCGTATGGCCGCGGACATGGACAGCCCCGCCTCGCCCGCGGACGCGCCCTGCTCCCGGCCGGGAGACTCCCGCAGCGGCCAAGCCAGGGGCAGCAGCACGGCCAACGCCAGCGCGAACGACAGCAGGGCCGCGACCCAGCCCCAGCCGCTGATCAGCCATTGGGCGGCCGGCACCATGGCGAACTGGCCCAGGCCGCCCACGGCGCCCGCCACGCCCAGCGCCCAGCTGCGGCGCTCGGGCGCCACCAGCCGGCTGAGCGCGCCGTAGATCGCGGCAAATGCAGTGCCGGACAGCGCGATGCCTATGCATACCCCGGCGGTCCACAGGAACCCGGCGGGCGTAGTGGCATGCGCCATGCCTACCAACCCCAGCGCATAGAACACCAGCCCGCCCGCGATCACCTTGGCCGAGCCGTAGCGGTCGGCAATCATGCCGGTAAAGGGCTGGACCACGCCCCAGGTCAGGTTCTGCACCGCCAGCGCCATGGCGAAGGTCTCGCGGCTCCAGCCCCGGTCCATCGTGACGGGCAGGAGGAACAGGCCCTGCACGTGGCGCACGCCCAGCGCCAGGCCCATGATGACGCCGCCGGCCAGCACCAGCAGCAACAGCTGAGAAGCATCGAGTGAAGACTTGCGCAGGACGGGCATGGCGGACCTCGGCAGTGGAACGTCGCCTGCGTGCGAGCAGGCACCGGCGTCCATTACAGGGCCGCAGGACGCGCGCATCAACCGATTATTTTTTGTCCGCTGCATGCATGGCGGGAATGCCAGCGCTGCCCCTTTCCGGACAGCGGCGGCAGTGTTGTTAACGGTTTGTTTTCTAAAGTTACATTTGCCGCGCAATTGCCCGCTGACGCTGGTTACAGTGCTGCCTTTCCCATCATTCTTGGCAGGCATACGACCATGTGGCACGCCCAGCCCGGCCTTTACGCTTGCGCGGTTGCAGCCCGCGCCGCTGCACAATGAAGACCCCGCTCGCCCTCAAACCCCTGGCGCTGGCCGTGGCGCTGGCCGCCCTGCCCGTCGTGCCCGGCGCGGCGCAGGCCAGGTCCAACTGGATCGACCAGTGCGCCCCTGGCTACAACGAATACAACGGCGCCAACCTGGAATGCCAGCAGGCCTTCCACGAAGGGCTGGCCGCCGTGCTGACCGGATCGGCCGATGACGACGCCGGCCGCTGGGGCTATCTCGACAAGCGAGGCCGCATGGCCATCGCGCCGTCCTTCCAGGAGGCCAAGTCCTTTCAGAACGGCCTGGCCGCCGTGAACCAGGATGGGCTATGGGGCTATATCGATACGCAAGGGCAATGGGCGATCAAGCCGCGCTTTTCCGAGGCAACGGGCTTTAACGCCGAGGGTTCCGCACTGGCCGAGGAAGACGGGCACGATGTGCTGATCGACCGCAAGGGCAACATCATCAAGACCTTCGAGCTGGGCACGCGCTCGTGGGGCTTCCAGCGGGGGCAGAAGCTGGCATCGATGGAGATGCCCATGCCGCCGCGCCTGTTCAATACCGCAACCGGCAAGGCGGCGACGCTGCCTGCCGGCGTCATGGCGCTGGCCGCGCCCAGCGACGGCTACCTGCCCGCCCAGTTGCGCGATTCGCGCTACAGCGGTTGGTGGGGGCTGCTGGACGAGCAGGCCCGCTGGGCGATCGCGCCGGACGTGTTGCGCGCCCGCGAGCCCGCATTGCGCGACGGCGACGTGCTGGCGGTGAGCCGCGACGCAGGCTGGACGTTCGTGGATCCGCGCGGCAAGACCATCCACAAGCAGCGCTATGAGCACGTGCAGCTGGCGGGGCCTGGGCTATGGCTGGTCAAGCAGAAAGGCGCGGGCAAGGCGCTGCTGTTGAACGCCAAGCTCGGCGTCCAGCATGCCTTCAAGGGCAATTACATCGGCCTGGATGAACGCGAGGGCTGGCGCGTCATGATCGATGACGAAGCCGTGCTGCTGATCGATCCCGCCGGCAATTTCCGCAAGATAGACGCGCGCCATGGCCGCGTGCAGCTGAGCAACGGGCAGGCCTGGGTGACGGCTTCCTTGCCGCCGCGCGCCGCGGATATGGCGGTCGACGCGGCCGAGGCCGCGGCAGTGGCAGCCGATGCCGCAGCGGCCGGCGCCGCCGCGGCCCCTGATGACGGTCCCGGAGAGGCGGTGGAGGCCTCGGCCGACGCCGCAATTGCGGCGCAGGAGGCGGTCGCCGCGGCAGCCGCGGCCTCGGAAGCCGAGACCGTGGCCGTCGACGTCGCCACGCCTGCCGCAATGGACGTGGCCGCCGCCGCAGTGGACGCCGCCGCGCAAGCGACGAGCGCGGATGCCGCGCCCGACACCGGCGGCGGCCTGCTGCAGATCTATACGCGCGAAGGCAAGCCGCTGCTGGACGCCGACACCGTCGCACGCCTGCAGGACTACGACATCAGGGCCTTTTCCGCGCGCGAGTCCGCACACGGCCGGGCCTTCGCGGACAGCTTGCCGCTGGCCCTGTTGCGGCCCCTGGACTATACGCAGCCTCTCGGCATACTGACGTCCAAGGGCAAGATCGTGACCAACCCGGACTGGGAGGACATGTCCAGCTACGACGTGACCATGCCCTTGCCGGTGCGCGCCGCCAACGGCAAGTATGGCGCCATCGACGCCGACGGCAACTGGGCTGTGCAGCCGCGCTACAGCGTCATCCATCCGTTCCGCGGCGGCTACGCGCAGGCGGGCGCGGGGCGCAGCCGCAGCGACGGCGACCAGTTGATCGACGCCCGAGGCAAGGCCGTCGCGGTCCCTGCCGAGATACTGGACGGCGCCAGGTACTTCGATGGCGAACTGATCCAGTACCGCGCGCCGGACGAAAACCGCGAGAACCGCTGGGGCATCTGGAATGTCGCCAAGGGTGCGCCCGCCGTCAAGCCGGTGTACGAAAGCATGGAGAAGTTCGAAGACGATTGGACCAAGGTCCAGCACCAGGACCGCTGGGGCGTCATGAACCGCGAGGGCAAATGGGTGGTGCCCGCCACGCAGGACAGCTCGTACAAACTCGAATATCTGGGCAACGGCCTCATGCTGGTCGAGGACAACGCTCCCGGACAACGCTCCCGCAGCTCGTTCGACACCACCTACCGCCTGGTGAACCTGCGCACCGGCAAGCCCAGCGAGCCCGTGACCGGCAAACCTGAGCGCCTGAAGGACGGACGCTACCTGGCCGCGCTGGCGGGCGGCGGAACCATGTTGTTCGACGCCAAGGGCGGCGCCACGCGAGTCTCCGACGGCCGAGCCAAGCGCACGGAGCTCTACCAGCACTGGCTCTACATCGAACATGACGACCGCGAGGGCGCCATCGATGCCCGCGGCAACATGAAGGTTCCCGCCATCTACGGCGAGTTCAATCCCTTCTTCGCGCAGCCCGAGGGGCTGGCGCGCGCCTACAACGGCTCCGACTACCGCGTGATCGACCAGGACGGCAAGACCGTGCTGGGCAAGCTGGGCGACGGCTCGCCGCTGGCAACCATGCAGCGCATCGTGTTCCACGACTCGGAAAATTCCGTCAGCATCATGACGGACCTGCAGGGCCGCGAGATCACGCGCATCGACGGCACCTACAGCGTGGAAGACCGCAGCGCCAACGAAGGCGTAGCCCCCTATCGCAGCCGCTCGGGCAACGGCAGGCACGGCTTCATCGATGCCAACGGCAAGCGCATCGTGGGACCGCACTTCGACACGCTGGGCCCGCTGAACAACGGCCTGGCGGTGGCGCGCCGCCTGCAGTATTCCGGCACGCTATATGGCTACATCGACCTGACGGGACGCTATGCGATTCCGCCCGTCTTTACCTGGGCCGGAAACTTCAGCGAAGAACGCGCGCTGGTCCGCAGCAACCACCAGGGCCGGAACACGCAGTACATCGATACCAAGGGCGTGCCCATCGCCACGTTCACCGAGGTATGCGACACGGTGACCATCCTGGACGACCAGGGCAGGATCACCTGGCCGCAGCAGAAAATGGATTGCCCCGTGGCCGACAAGTTCGAACTCGCCCCCGACAACGCCAAAGCGAAACAACCATGAAGTCACGCGCGATACGCACCACCCGCCTTGCCTGCGCCCTGGCCGCGCTGGGCGCGTCCCTGTCGGCGCATGCGCAATACTCGTACTGCATCGAGGAAAAGCCCTACAGCGTCGCAGCCGACGACGACATCAGTCCCTACGCCAACGGCTGCATCCGCACGCTGGCGGACCAACGCGCCGCAGTGCTGCTGCCCTCCGCGCTGGTGAACATCGACCGCGTGCCGCGCGATCATTCGCTGCGCCGCCATGCCTGGGGTTTCCTGGACCAGAACGGCCGGCTGGCGATTTCGCCCATCTTCGAAGCGGTGGGCGATTTCCGTCACGGCCTGGCCGCGGTGAAATGGAAAGGCAAGTGGGGCTTCATCGACACCAAAGGCCGGATGGCGGTGCCGCCGCGCTATGACGCCGTGCAGGACTACGCCGAGATCGGCCTGACCGTGGCCATACTGGACGGCCGCTATCTATTGATAGACCGCAAGGGCCAGCCGGTGGGCGCACCGTTGGACGAAGGCGTGCAGTCCTTGCACGTGGGCGCGGGCGTGCCGGCGCTGGCGACGGTGGAATACAAGCCGGAGTACCGCTCCAGCACCGGCGAACGCCGTTACAGCGATGCCGGCGTCAGCATCATCAAGTCCTATGGCAACGGCCTGTACATCGCCACCAACAAGGAAGGCCGGTACGGCCTGGTGGACCGGGACTGGAAGTGGGTGCTCGAGCCCGACTATCAAGAAATCTCGGTGCCGGGTGAAGACGGCTCGATGGCCGTCGCCTATGGCGACGGCGATGCGCTGCTGCTGGACCTCGATGGCAAACCCGTGGGCGCTGACCAGGGCTATCGCAGCCTGATGCCCGTGACCAAGGCATTCTGGAGCGCCGAGCTCGGCCGCGGTTCCTATGTGGTGCTGGATAGCGGCGGCAAGCCCGTCGTTACGCTCAAGTCCGCCGAAGCGCAGGAATCGCAGCGCCACGGCGACGCCATCGTCTACCCCTCGGGCGGCAAGCAGATGGCGCTGGTTCCGGGGCGCGCGGAGCCGCTGACGCTGGGCGCGGGCCTGTTCGTGGCCGAGGACCAGAACGGCTACGTGCTGTTCTCGAACGAGGACCGCGTACCGGTTGGCCTGTTGACGCCGATGGGCAACTGGCTGCACGGCGAAACGGCGCCCGCCTGGCTCAAGGACACCGGCAGGATGGTGGTCAGCCAGGGCAAGCTGTGGCTCTTCAAGCAGGAAGGCGAGCTGCTCAACGTGCTGGACGATGAAGGCCGCCTGCTGCTCAAGCCCGAAACGGTGGAAGCCGCCAAGAGCCGCTCGCTCAAGGAGCTGCCGCTGGACATACCCGGCAGCGCACTGGGCCTGCTGGCCCAGGACCACTGCCAATGCACCGAGGACGGCGCCGGCCTGCTGCTGGCCGACGGCGGCATTGCCTCCGACCCGGCCTGGCGCAGCATCATCCCGCTGGACGGATCCGACGAGGATTACGGCGCGCAGGCGGATGCGGAAGCCGCCGGACTCAAGGCGGAGCAGCTGCGCTACGCAGCCCAGACCGCCGCAGGCCTGCTGCTGCTCGATGCCGTGGGCAAGCCCATGGATCTGCCCGCGCAGCAGCACATCGGGCCGTTCCGCCATGGTTACGCACCGGCCTACGCCGATGGCGTGAGCCGCATGCTGGACCGCAGCGGCAAGACCTACGACCTGCCCCGCGACTTCTTCGAAGCGCAGATCGTCGCCCCCGGCGTGGTCCGTTTCCTCAAGACCGCAGCCGAGGGCTCGCCCTGGGGCCTGTACGACTTCGTCGCCGGCAAGGAAATCGCCGCGCCCGCGTTCCAGGACATCGGCCTCTTCCAGGACGGCCAGGCGGTCGCCTCGCTGGGCCAGGATCGCGTCGGGATCATCGACCTTAAGGGCAAGTGGATCGTGCCGCCCAGCCACCACAGCGCGGAACGCATCACCGCCAAGATCTGGCAGCTGCGCCAGGCCGGCCCGCAGCAGGAAGAGTACGAACGTCCCGCCGCCGTCTTCAACGCCGAGGGCCGCGCGCTGACCGCCTTCCGGCCCAAGCTCTCGGTCGGCGTGGACAGCGAAGGCGCAATCGCAGCCAGCGACGACAAGCACCGCTGGACCATTGCGCCTGACGGCTCGCAAGCGGTGGACATGGAAGATGCGGACTACGTGCGCATGGGCGACTGGACGGTGCTGCGCCGCCAGCCGCGCCAAGGCTATCTGGACAGCCAGGGGCAATGGCAGATCGCGCCGTCCTCGGCCGTCGCCGGCGCCTTCCGCGGCGCCCCCGCCCGCGCCCTGCTGACGGGCGAAGACGGTCCGCGCCTGATCGACGACCAGGGCAAGACCGTGACCGCGTTGCCCGCCGGCGAATGGCGCTGGCCGCTGGGCTCCGACATGCTGCTGCGGCATTACTACGCGGGCAACCGGGAGATGACCGACTACACCGGCCTGGACGGCAAGAAGCGGCTTTCCGTCGAAGGCCTTGCGTCAGCCTATTCCGAAGGGCGCGCGGTAACGCGCGTGTCCAACCGCGGCATGCGCGCGCTGGACGGCAAGGGCGCGCTGTCCGGCCCGGCATTCGACGCGCTGGGCCCGCTGCACGAAGGCCTGGCGCCGGTCGGCATCGATAGCGGCTACGGCTACGTGGATGCGCAGGGCAAGCTCGCGATCGCCGCGGATTACCGGGTGGTCGCGCCATTCAGCAAGGGCCGCGCGGTGGTATCCACGCTGGAGCAATCGATGATCATCGATCCCTCCGGCAAACAGGTGGCGCGCGTGGAAATGGAATGCGGCATGCGCACGCTGTACGGCTCGCACAACCAGCGGCTGTGGCCGCTGAGCCTGCCGAGCCGCTGCCCCCGCTAGGGTCGCGCGCTTACTGCGTGTCCAGCGCCAGGTAGCGGCGCGTCTGCACGATCTCCTCCCGCTCCTTGAAGCTGGTGAGCTGATCGGCCAGCGCGCTGCTGTCGCCTGTCTGCTTGATGGCCGCAAGCGTGGCCTGCATGGCGTGGATGGCGGCGCGCTGCAAGTCCGACGGAATGATCGCCAGGCGGTAGCCCATGGCCGCCAGGTCGGCCAGCGGCGTGAGCGGCGTCTTGCCGCCGTAGAACATGTTGATCAGCTTCAGGCCCGGCAGGCGTTCGGCGATGGCGCGGATCTGCTCCAGCGTCTCGGGCGCTTCCACGAAGATCATGTCCGCGCCCGCCTTCAGATAGCGCTCGGCGCGCGAAAGCGCGGCCTCGAAACCTTCGACCGCAATGGCGTCGGTGCGCGCGATCACCAGCGCATCGGGGTCGCTCAGCGTCTGGCGCGCGATATGCACCTTGCGGCACATTTCCTCGGCGTCCACCAGGCTCTTGTCGTCCAGGTGGCCGCAGCGCTTGGGGAAGGACTGGTCTTCGATATGGAAGGCCGCCACGCCGGCGCGTTCCATGATGCGCACGGTGCGCTCCACGTTGGCCGAACCGCCAAAGCCGGTGTCGGCATCGGCCACCACCGGCAGGCCGCTGGCGTCCACGATCTTTTCCACGCGGTCCATGACCTCGGTGAAGCTGAGCAGGCCGATGTCCGGATAGCCGGCTGCGCGCGCGATGGCGCCGCCGCTGGCGTAGACGGCGGAAAAGCCGGCCGCGGCCACCAGCCGGGCCGACATGCCGTCATAGGCGCCGGGCGCCACGACGATGTCGCGGGCCAGGTGCTGGCGCAACAGGGTGCTGGGTTTGATGGAGGCAGTCATGCGGATTCCTTTGCGGGTGTCGTCGATGTATGCATGATCGGCCCGTCGCAATAGAATGTCCAATATATGGAAAATTCATAATCAATACTTTCAAAGTACCAATATGGAACTGCGTCACCTGCGTTACTTCGTCGCCACAGCCGAGGCCCAGCACTTCACACGCGCGGCCGAGCAGCTGGGCATGGCGCAGCCGCCGCTGTCGCAGCAGATCCGCCAACTGGAGCAGGAAGTCGGCACGCCGCTGTTCGATCGCACCGGGCGTGGCGTTGCGCTGAACGATGCCGGACGCGCCTTCCTGGTCTGCGCGCAAGACATCCTGCAGCGGGCTGACGCCGCCGTGCGCACGGCGCAGCGGGCCGCGCGCGGCGAAGTCGGCGAACTGACATTGGGATTCACGGAATCCGCGTCCTTCAGCGGCGTGGTGACGGAACTGATACGGCAGTACCGGCAGCGCTATCCGGACGTGGAGATGACGCTGTCGCAGGGCGATAGCGAAACGCTGGTGACGCAACTGCGCAGCGGCGCGATCGACGCGGCCTTCGTGCGCCCGCCCTTCGCGCTGGACGGCGGCCTGGCATTCACGCAACTGGCGCAGGAACCGCTGGTGGTGGCGCTGCCGCTGGGCCACGCGCTGGCGCGGCGCAAGCGGCTGGCACCCTCCGATCTGGAGCAGGAACGCTTCATCCTGTATTCGCGCAAATCCGGCTATGGACTCAGCGCCGACATCATGGCCGCCTGCCGCCAGCATGGACTGAATCCGCAGATCGGCCAGCGCGCGCCGCAACTGTCGTCGGCGGTGAACCTGGTAGCGGCGGGCATGGGCGTGGCCATCGTACCGGAATCGCTGCGCCATCTGCGCCCCGACGGCGTGGTGTACCGCCCTTTCGCGCTGGACTGGCCGCGCGCGGTGCTGGGCCTGGCTGTGCGCGAAGAAGGCGCGGGCGGGCGGGTGCGCAATCTGCTGGCGTTGGCCGGCGGCTGAAGATCTTTACTCCATCGCCAGCCGACGATTCAGCCTTCGTGCGATTCGTGCACAGCCACGGCGCCGCGTTTCCAGTAGCTGGCCGCACGGATGCGGCTCTTGTCGACGCCGTGCTGCGCAACCATGATTTCCCGCACGGCCTTGGCCGCGGCCGATTCCGCGGCCACCCAGGCATAGCCTTCGCCCGGCGGCAGCGTCAGCTCGCGCGCGGCTTCCAGCAACAGAGTGCTGTAGCCCGCCGCGGTGCCGTTGCGGTGCAGCCAGCGCACCGAGGCTTGCGCTGCGGTAGCCAGCGGGATTTCGTTGGAAGCATCCGGCACTTCGATCAGCACCAGCGCCTGCGCGCTGGCCGGCAGCTCTTCCAGTCGGCGGGCGATGGCGGGCAAGGCGGTTTCATCTCCGATCAGCACATGCCAGTCGAAGCCCGTGGGTACGACGAAGGAGCCGCGCGGCCCGCCTATGCCCAGCAGTTGGCCCGGCTTGGCCTGTTCGGCCCAGGTGGACGCGGGGCCGTCGCCGTGCAGCACGAAGTCGATGACGAGCTCCTTGCGCGCCGCGTCGAAAAAGCGCGGCGTGTAGTCGCGGGCGGCGGGCTTGGGCATGTCCTCCGGGAACTTGATGCCGTCCGGTGTCACCGCCGGCAGCGCTGGCGGCAGGGAAGGATCGGCGGGAAAGAACAGTTTCACGTGGTCGTCGAACGAGGCGGACACGAAGTCCTGCAGTTCGTCGCCGGTGAAGGTGACGCGGGCCATCAGGCCTGCGACGCGTTCGACGCTGGCCACGGTCAGCGTGCGCATCTTCAGGTTGTGGCGGACGCGTTCGACATTCAGGTCGTTGCGGGTCATGGATACTCCAGGAATGAGGTCTTCAGGAACAGCTCTGTTCCGTGATGTCGGCAGTGGCGCGGGCCAGGATGGCCGCGATGCGCCGCTGCTCGGCGGGCGAGGCGTCGGTGCGGTCCAGCAGCGCGCGCTTGAGCGCCTGGCGCGCGGCCACGAACTCCGGCAGCCAGCCGGTGGCGGTGTCTTCGCCTTCGGGGCCGACGTTGCGCGGCTGGCCGCTCCAGGCCTGGCGCATCCAGTCCATCTTGCGCGCCACGTGCTTGAGCTTGTTGAACATCAGCGCCAGGCGTTCGCGATTGCCGTCCAGGTGCGCACGGCCCGGTTCCGCCAGGTGATAGCGCTTCTTCGCGCCCTCTTGCTCGACGGTGGCGTAGCCCAGCTCTTCCAGGTAGGTCAGCGCGGGATACACCATGCCGGGGCTGGGCGTGTAGAAACCGTTGCTGAGCGCACCCAGCGCCTTGATCAGCTCGTAGCCATGGCTGGGATTCTTTTCCAGCAGGCCCAGCAGCATCAGCTGCAGGTCGTCGGCGCTGACTTTGCGGCTGCGGGTCCAGCCGCGACCGTCGTCGCCGAAACCGCCCCCGAAGCCGCCGCCTTCGCCGCGCTCGTCGGCCGGACCGGAGAACCAGTCCCCGCCCGCGGCGGCGTGGCGCTGGTGGTGGCCATGGCCTTCGCCGTGGTGGCGATGGTGCGCATGGGGATGATGGGAATGCGAATGACCGTGGCGGCCCTGCGGCTTCTGGCGGGCTCGGCGCACGAATGCGGTAAGGAATTGGGCGTCACGCATGGTTTACCTCCGGTGTCTATCGTACGATTTATATCTTACGACATATATCTTACGATATACCTGCGATAGTCCATCCGTCAAGCGCGACGTTCGATCACCCCTGCCGCGATCCCTCCCACGATGAGCGCCATGCCCGCCAGCAGCGAAACGCTGACCGGCTCGTGCAGGAACAGGACCGAGCACAGCAAGCCGAACACGGGTACCCCCAACAATCCGATGGAAGTCACGCCCGCGGGCAAGGCACGATTTACATTCACGGCAGCCCAGTGCGCCACCGCGATGCCGAAGACACCGGCATAGCCCAGCAGCCATGCCAGGTCGGCGCTCCACGCCACTTGCGGCGGACCTTCGGTTGCGTACGCCACGGCCGACAGTACGGCCGAAGCCAACAGGGCCTGCCACAGCGCGAGTTCGAAGGGCGGCGTAACCCAGCGGTGTGCGCGCACGTAGACGATATTGGCCGCCCAGCACAGCGCCGCCAGCAGGATCAGGCCATTGCCCAACAGGGCATCGCGATTGGTCCAGTCGAAGGCCAGCGGATTGAAGATGACGACCAGCCCCAGGAGGCCCAGCGCCAGCCCGGCCCGCCGGGCTGGCCCCACTGCCTCCCTCAGGAACAGCCAGGCGCCCGGTATCACCCACAAGGGCGTGGTGTAGGCCAGCACGGCCGAGCGGCCCGCCGGCACGTACAGCATGCCCAGGCTGACCAGCGCGGCAAACGCCCCCATGTGCAGCAGCCCCACGCTGAAAATCACCGGAAGGTCGGCCTTGACCGGCGGGGCCACGCGGCGCAGCGCGAGACCCAGCAACAGCAATGCGGCGGTGCCCGCAATGCTGCGCGTGGCCGCTGCCCAGATAGGCGTCATGTACTGCAACAGCAGCTTGTTGACGATCCAGGTGAAGCCCCAGGCAAGCACCACCACGCCCAGCAGCAGCAAGGCGTGGCGGCGGGAAAGCGCAGTGGTGGACATGGCCGGCGGAAGCATCCGCGAGGACGCGGCGGTATGAAGATGCCCCGACTATAGGAGCCGCCCGCCACGGCTCCGTAGACCCACGGCGCGCCTATTCCCTGGTGCCACGTGCGGGCTTGGATCGGGCCGCTACGCGCCCCGCGAGCCAACGCTCGAACGCCGCCGCCTTGGGTTCGTCGGGCGCGGGCGCGTAAACCACCAGCCGCAGGTGCCGGCTCTCGTCCACCGACAAGGTGGAATGCTCGAACGCCAGCGCGCCCAGGGCTGGCAGGCAGAGGCTGCGCAGGCCCATGCAGGACCCGTGCACATCGTGTTCGCGCCACCAGCTCTTGAAGTCCGGCGATACGCGCTCCAGTTCATCCACCAGCTCTCCGACGTCCGGCGCCTGGCCCGCGCTGGCGAAGTCGCGCCGGAATGTGGACAGCATGGCGGGCGCTTGCGCTGGCCAGTCCACGAACAGTTCGCGCATCGCCGGATCCGCGAACAGCATCCACAACAGGTTCCTGCGGCCCGGCGCCTGCGTTGAAAAATTGAACACGCGGTCCGCGGCCGCATTCCACGCCACTACGTCCCAGCGCAGATTGAGGATGTAGGCCGGGCGCGCGGGCAGGTCGTCCATCAGGCGGCGCACCTGTGCGGGCACCGTGCACCAGGTGCGCCCCGGTTCCGATGGCGGACGCTGGTGCGCCAGCAGGTAGAGATGACGGCGTTCGGCGGCGTCCAGCTTCAGCACGCGCGCCAGGTTTTCCAGGAAGCCTGCCGACACGCTGATGTTGCGCCCTTGTTCGAACCAGGTGTACCAGGCCAGGCCCACGCCGGCCAACGCGGCCACTTCCTCGCGCCGCAATCCCGGCGTGCGCCGGCGCCCCCCCGCGGGCAGCCCCAGCTCGGCAGGACTGAGCCGTTCGCGGCGCAGCCGCAGAAATTCCGACAGATCGGCGCGGGTGCGCTCCAGGCGCTTGGGGGCTGCGGTTGCGGTCATGAGTCTATTGCACCTGGTAATAGCATAAACAGCTAAATTGTATAAGGCTAAAAGCCTCTCCAGAATAGCGCCCATCCTGACTCCGATGGCGCTTTCCATGTCTTCTTCCACACTCCCCTGCCCTGGCGCGCACGCCGCGCCGCAGCCCGCCCTGGGCCGCCTGGGCCTGGCCGTGCTGCTGTCTGGCGGCTTCATCACGATCTTCGATCTGTTCGTGGTGAACGTCGCCATTCCCAGCATGCAATCCACCTTGTCCGCCAGCTTCGCGCAGATCAGCTTCATCATCGCCGCCTACGAGCTGGCCTATGGCGTGCTGCTGATCGCGGGCAGCCGGCTGGGCGACCGCCATGGCCGGCGGCGCCTGTTCATGCTGGGCATGGCGGGGTTTGCGCTGGCCTCGGCGCTGTGCGGCCTGGCGCCCACGGCCGACACGCTGATCGCCGCGCGCATCCTGCAAGGCATGGCCGCGGCCATGCTGTTTCCGCAGGTGTATGCGTTGATCCGAGTCAGCTATCAGGGCCAGGAACGGCAGCGCGCCTTCGGCTTGCTGGGCATGACGCTGGGACTGGCGGCCATCGCCGGACAGGTGCTGGGCGGCTGGATCGTGCATGCCGACCTGTTCGGGCTGGCATGGCGCAGCATCTTCCTGCTCAACGTGCCGCTGGGCCTGTTGGCGTGGCGGCTGGCACGCCATATCCCGGAATCACGCGAGCCCTCGGCCGCCGGCATGGACTGGCCCGGTTCGGCGCTGGTGGGCGCAGGACTGGCCCTGCTGCTGCTGGCGCTGATAGAAGGTCCCGCGCGCCGCTGGCCCGCGTGGACGGTGGCCTGCGGCGTGGCGGCGCTGATCGCGCTGGCGCTGTTCGTGCGCATGCAGCGGCGTGTCGCGGCCCGCGGCGGCGCGCCGCTAGTTGACATGGCCTTGCTGGCGCAGCCGCGCTTCGCGGCGGGTTGTCTGCTGGTCATGCAGGTGTTCTCCACTGCCAGCGCCATGTTCCTCTGCTATGCGCTGCTGGTGCAGACTGGCTTCGGCCTGGACGCGCTGACGGCCGGCCTGATCTTCGCCCCCGCCAGCGTGGGCTTCGTGGCCGGGTCGATGGCGGCGCCGCGGCTGGTGGCGCGCTTCGGCACGCGTGCCATCGCGCTGGCCGCCCTGCTGTATGGCGGCGCCACGGCAACCTTGATGCTGCAGGTGGAGGCGGCCGGCGCGAGCCTGGCGCCGTGGTCGCTGTTGCCGGCGCTGGTGTGGCTGGGCGCGGCCCAGGGCGCCGTCAACACGCCGCTGGTGAATCTGGCGCTGGGCTTCGTCGACGACCGCCACGCTGGCATGGCGGCCGGCGTGGTGTCGACCTTGCAGCAGGTGGGCGCGGCGCTGGGCGTGTCGGCGGCGGGCATGCTGTACGCCGGCGCACTGGAGGCCCATGCCGCGGTTGGTGCGGCCGAACGTCACGCCCGCGCCTTCGCCAGCGCCATGCAGTTCAACGTCGCGGCGATTCTGGCGGCGGCGGCGCTACTGTGGTGGCTGGGGCGCCGCTTGCGGGCGGCGCGCGCCGCTACTGGTAGCTCATCGTAAACGTGGCGCGGCCATTGGCAGATCCCGCGGTAACAACCGGATCTGTCTGCACATAGCGCGCCGACAACGGAATTGAGAACGTGCCGGTACCCGTGGACACAGAACCCGCGTGCCATTGGTTGACGTTTCCAGCCACTTTGGAATCCGGGCCATAGCCAAGCACCGTGGTTCCCTTCAGAATCTCGATGCCAATACCTCTGGCTTGGGAGTCCGGCGACAACGTCAAAACATTGGAGCGATTGTCGGTATTGGTGGCATCCGTCAGCGTGACATACGCCTCTGCAGACATCCCGGGATCCCCGCCCGAACATTTCAAATCGATGCTGAAGGGCCGCTCGGGCGAGGTGGAGCCCACACCCTTGAAACTAGTTGCAGGGAAGCTCCCCAACGACCTCTTGATAGGTCCAGCCGACGAAACCGAACAGGTGGGTGGCTGCTTCACTTTTACAGTGAGGTCGCCCCATATAAAGACATACGCGTACCTGTTACTGCCGGTAGCCGGGTGCTGATAGTCGTCGGTCATCGTGAATAGGGTCGGACTTGAAATAGTCTTGGAGGTAATCGGTCCCGTCTTGATCAGTTCGTAGATGAAATCGATCCTGGGCAATTCGGCCCCGGAGAATCTACCCGTGCAACTAAAAGGAACGTAGCCCGTGCCGCAGGTGCCCCCCGTCACCTTCGTGCGGATACCGACTCCCGGAATACCAGTCGCGAAAACATTGGGTGCAACCTGCGTACCTGAACCGTTGAAGGACATTCTGACGGTGGCGGTAAGACAGGTGCCGGTGCCACTGTGGTAGCCGTTCGCCCAAAAAGCAACCGTTTTCAACACCTGGCCGACCGGCGCATCGGGATCGACAGTAATCTCTGGGCCTCCCGAGAAGGGCGCAGGAATTTGACCGTTGGAACAAAGCGCAGCATAGGCATTGGGAGACAGCGCCAGCAGCAATAGCAGCGCGCCAAATGAATACAGGTTTCGAAGCATTTTCATCTCGCAACTCCGATCGGTAGCGAATAGACAGTTATCTGATTGGTTAATTGCAGCGGATTTCGATCTGCTGATAGGTATCGGCACGCGTGCCTTTCTCCATCGCCGCAAGCTCGTATGCCATGCGGCAAGCATCGCCGGGGTGCTCGCCCCACTTGGCGGTCAACTGGCCGCTATCTTGCAAACCCCGCGCCAGTACACGGCTGGCCTGCCCGACCAGACCGACTTCCACACCATGTTCATCCACCACGCTGGCGCCGAACGGCAGCGGCTTGCCATCGGCTTTCAGCACCTGCAGCATGGCCGACCGCCCCGAGACCGTGGCGTACCGCAGCATCGCGACCGCACCGGCGCGCGGCGCCACCTGCTGGCTGGTGACCTGCAGTTCCACATCGGTGGACAGCCCCTTGGGATCGATTTCCACCGTGTTCATGCGATACGGCGTCAGATGCGGCACGACGGCATATCCACGGCTGTTGACGCGCACGCCCGAGGCATTGAGCAGACGCGCGCCTTCGGCGTCGGGCGCTTCAACGATGCCGAAGGTTTCCGAAAGCGGCTGCGACAGCGTAAGGCCGCCCGGATGCGCGACGAGCGCCCCGCGCACGCCTACCGAGCTTTGCGAATAGCCCGTACCCACGCCTGCGCTGCCCGTGAATTCGGCGACCGGCGCGCGGTAAAGCACGCTGGCGCTGCCGCCGTTCATGCTGTCGCCCGAACCGCCGGAAGCATGGTCGGCGCTAAGGCTGTAGGACAGATCATTGTCCTCGCCCGTGGAGCCGGACAACGTGCTTTGCACCCGCAAGCGGCCGTCGGAGTCGCGTCCGGCATTGGTCGACAGGCTGAGCGGATTGCTCTTGCCCAGCGGAATGCTGATGGTCGCGTAGACCGCGGTGCCCATCTGCTGTCGGCTGTCGCGCTGACGCTGGACGCTGATGTTGTAGCCCACGGTCTTGTACCGGTTCGCATAGGCGATGCTGTAGTTCACGTCGCGGCCGTCGCGGTTCCAATGGTCCACGCCCGAGGCGGTCAGGTTGATGCTGCCGCGCTGCCCGCCCAACTGCTGGCTCAGCATGATCGAGGCGCGGTTGCGCTCGCGCACCATGCTGCCGGTATAACGGTACTGGCCATAGCCGTAGAGCGAATTCATGGCTTCGTTCAGGCCGTAGAAGCCGCTGGTGGAATAGCGGTACGCCGCGATGGAGACGTTGGTGCCAGTGTTGGGCAGGTTCTTTGCATAGCTGGCGCGCATGCTGGTGCCGGTATGCGTAGCGTCTGCCTGCGACAGGCGCGACTGGGTCGCGTCCAGGCCGAACGCTCCGGCCGACGTATTCAGGGCCCCGCCCAACAAGACCGAGGTGTAGTTTTGCGCCACCGTGGCGCCGGCATAACCCGTGACCAGATTGGACAGGCCGCGTTGGTAAGTAGCCTGCAGGAAATGCGGGCTTTTCGACAATTGCTTGTTGCGCACGGCGCCGCCGACCACGCTATAGCGGCTCACGCCCGGGCGCAGCGACATCGGCACGGCGGCGTAGGGCACCGAAAACCTGCGCACGCTGCCGTCGGCTTCCTGCACCGACACATCCAGATCTCCGCCGTAGCCGGTGGCGTACAGGTCGGTGATTTCAAAGGCCCCCGGCGCCACCGTGGTTTCGTAGATAACGACCGAGTTCTGCCGGATGGTGACCCGCGCGTTGCTGTTGGCCATGCCGCGCACCACGGGCGCGTAGCCGCGCATCGAGTCGGGCAGCATGCGATCGTCGCTGGCCAGGCGTACGCCCTTGAAGGGCGTGGACTCGAACAGTTCGCCGCTGGTATAGGCTTCGCCCAAGGTGAGTTGGGACGACAGCGCAACGATCTCGCGCTGCGCGTAAGTCGAGATGTTCTGGTACTGGCGCTGGCCCTGGGAATCGAAAGAATAGGAGCCGTTGTGGCGCAGACGCCAATCACCCAGGTTGACGCCCGCGCGCAAGCCCAGATAGCCCTGCCGCTGCGTGCCGCCAAACGCCTTGTTGCGGTAGTTGTACAGGTTGAAGTCGTAATCGACCATGGCCGCGTTGACGCCTGAGTCCCATAGTTCCGGACTGACGTAACCGCGGGCGTGGCGGCTCATGGCGGCCTGGGGAATGCTGAGGTCCAGGCGCTGGTCGCCGAAGTCGAAATCGCTGCCGGCGTCCGCGGCGATCTCGTCCAGGCGCAGGCTGGCGTCTTGCGCCAGCTTTGCGGTCGCCTCGGCGGGCAGCTTGCCCAGGTCGACGCCGATGCGCTGCAACAGCTGACGGTCGAACACGGGCTGCGCCGCCGCCTCGCCGGCAACCGCCGCGAACGGCACATCGACGCGGCCCACATAGCTTTGGTTGATGAACAAGTCCACCGAATAGTTGCCGGGCGCGGCCATGTTTCCCTTGGCGAAGCGCGACAGGTCGGTGCGCTGGCCCGAGCCGCCCATCAGGAAGGCATCCTCGAATTCCACCGAAGCCACCATCGTTCCGGATGCGTCGGCCTCGGCGGCCTGCGCCACCCGCTCATGCGCAACCAGGGCCACCAGCAGTGCCGCGCAAAGAGGGGTCAGACGCAGACTGACGCTATCTCGCGTATGCAGGAGCTTTGAAAGGGTTTTCTTCATAACGGCGGAGCTGAAAGAGTGGATTCGATGAAAACGCTGGACAACACTCTCCCCGGGGATACCGTTACCGGCATCCCTCACAAGAGGAGTTTGGCGAGATGAGGGCCGCGCGCGTGCGCGGCTTAGCGTCCTAGCGCAGGGACGAGGCGGGTCCCGACATCAGCGGCAGGGAGCCTTCGACGTTCGCGCCCCAGTCGTTGATGCTGTTGAACTTGACCTGGGCACCGCCTGCCGGCGCCGATGTCATTCCCGCGAGGGGAAACAACGTGGAGTCGCCCGGCTTGACGTAACCGGCTCCGGCATCGAAGGTCTGGCCGCCAGACTGCAGGCTGATCTTGCCCAGGTTCACGACATAGGGCGTGGGATTGCTGGCCTTCAGCGCATAGCCTTTGCCGGCCGCGGCGGGAGCGACCTCCCAACGCAGCTGCGCCGGCGCCTCGTCTGCCTGGCCCGGCAGGCCTTGCGGGCGATACATCACCTTGATGCGCGTGCGAAAGGCAAGCTGCAGGCGATTGGCGTCTTCGCCGGCCTGAGCCTTGGGCGGGACTTCCAGCACGTTAAGCCAGTACATGCTTTCCTTATCCTGCGGCATCGATTCCTTGGTGTGGATCAGACGCAGGGTCTGCCCCTTGCCGGGATCCACGCGGAAGATGGCGGGCGTCAGCACGAAGGGGACCTTCAGCGTTTCCGGCGCGTCGGTGATGCTGCCGTCGTCCAGCCACGACTGAACCAGGGCAGGCGTACGGCCGTCATTGCTCAGCTTGATGGTGACTTCGCGCTCCTGCGCCGGATAGATCACGCGCGTGCTGGAAATAACGACGCTGGCCTGCGCCTGGAGTGCAAAACAGCCCGCGGCAAGCGTTGCGGCGGCCATCAGGGTGCGGCGTAGAGTTTTCATGATGTAGCCCTTGGTGGTGGATGCTGCGTCTATGGTCGGTTTCCTTCCAAGCCGTCTCGGGGAGCGGGTGAGACGGCTTGCAGGGAAACACCTGCCTCGGCGGCCCCGGGAGGCGGCCGCCGAGTCGGCGCATTACTCGTAGGAGATCGAGTACTGCACGCGCGAGTTGGCGGCGCCGGCGGTGGCGTTGCCCAGCGAGTGGTACTCGACGAAGTAGTCCAGGTCAGCCTTGCCGCCGGACAGCGTCACGGTCTGCGAGTTCTGCTGGCCGATGGCCGCGCCGGCCATGATTTCGCCGAACGAGTTGTTCAGCAGGCCCAGTTCGACTTTCTCGGCGCCGCCGGCGTCAACGACCAGACGGCCGGTGGTTTGCGAAACGGTGGCGCCGCCTTCGAAGTGAACCGAAACCGGCTGGTCGGAGGTGCAGCCGCTCAGCGCAATCTTGAACGGCGTGCGGCCGGCGGTGGCGCCTGCGGCTTCCAGCGTCTTGGCCGACACGGCGGGCAGCGCAACGGTGAAGTTCTCGCCGCCGTTGCCGCCGTTGATCATGCAGGTATTGGCGGTGATGTTGCCGGTGAATTCGATGGTGCCGTCGGCGGCGTGGGCGCTGGCGAAGGAGGCGAGGCCGGCGATGGCCAGAGCAGCGGTCAGGAGGGTCTTTTTCATGATGAGTCTTTTGAGTTGGGTTTTGAGGTGAGGGAAATCGCCTTTGCGGGCGGATCTTTGCTGCGTGCGCTAGTGCTTGAGGGACCGTTGGGGACAGGTCTTTTCAGTTCGCGTACTCAACAACTGCAT
This sequence comes from Achromobacter sp. ACM02, assembly GCF_014851605.1. Classification (NCBI taxonomy): domain Bacteria; kingdom Pseudomonadati; phylum Pseudomonadota; class Betaproteobacteria; order Burkholderiales; family Alcaligenaceae; genus Achromobacter; species Achromobacter sp. ACM02. The sequence continues at coordinate 622,373 of NZ_JACUZY010000005.1, read as the reverse complement.
CGTAGATTTCGCGGCGCAGGCCGCCCATCGGGCTAGTCCTCTCCGATCCGGGCAAGACATAGGACTAGGCCCATTTTTTGGCGCAGGCCCTCTCAGCACCGGAAAAAGCGCCCGCAGCCGAGCCCGCCAGCGAGCGGGCGCAGTGGTCGACAATCAAGGGGAAAGATCCCGTCAGGACACGAACCCGGACCGGGAAAGTCGGCGCATGCGGGGCCGCGCCCGGAAAAATTTCAGGCGGACTGCACGGGCCGCAGTGGCGGCTGATCGAGAAAGGAACAGCGCCGCAGAATGCGGCGCTGACTCAGAGCATCAGGCGGCCGGGACCGTCAGCGGCACGCCCGGCTGGCTGGCCGAGCGCGTGCCCGGCAGCGGATGACAGGACGGCGGATGGTAGGTATGCACCAGCGACAGCTTCACGCGGTCGCTGGCGTTGCCCTGGGCGGCATGCAGGGTGCGGCAATGGAAGAACACCACGTCGCCCGCCTGCAGTTCGGGGCAGACCGCGCGGGCGATCCACTCGGCGTTCTGGGGCGCGTCGTCGCGGAAGAACTTCTGCTGGTCGAACTGTTCCGGCGCGAAGGCGGCCGCGTGCGAACCCGGGATGAAGGACAGGCCGCCGTTGGCGCGCGTTTCCGGGCCCAGCGCCAGCCAGGTGGACACCAGATCGGTGTCGGAAAACGACCAATAGCGGATGTCCTGGTGCCAGCCGGTCAGGCTGCCATAGGCCGGATGCTTGGTCATCACGCAGTTGTGATGCACGGTGGACAGCACTGGCGTTTCGCCGAAGTAGCGCCCCAGCCACTGGCCGATGCGGGAATCGGCGGCCCATTGCGCGAACAAGGGGTCGCGGCCATAGGCGCCGAGCAGGCGCCGCACGGTCAGCCCGCCTTCGGCCGCGCGCGACTCGGGCGCGCCGGGATAGCGCAGGTCGGCTTCGTATTCGATGGGCGCGACGTGGTCGCGCAAATGGCGTTCGGCAACGGCGCGCAGCGCCGCCACCTGTTCCGGGCTGGCGAACTGGCGCGCCACCACGAAGCCCTGCTCGCGCAGGACGGCTATCTGGTCATCAGGCAACAACATGGCATTCAAGCAGCAGGGGGTTGGGCGGGAGGATTGATGCGGGCGGCATCGCGTTCCTGCACCTCATGGTGCACCCATTCGCGCCACACCGCCACCAGCAGGGCCATCAGCACGGGGCCGACGAACAGCCCGACGATGCCCATCGTCTTCACGCCCCCCACCAACCCGAAGAAGGTCGGCAGGAAAGGCAGCTTGACCGGCCCGCCCACCAGCCGCGGACGCAGGGTCTTGTCGACGATGAAGAGTTCCACGCTGCCCCACACCATCAGCGCGATGCCCGCCACCAGATGGCCCGAGCCGACCAGATAGAGCGACACCAGCGTGAACGACAGCGGCGCGCCGCCGGGTATCAGCGCCATGAAGCCGGTGACCACGCCCAGCAGCACGGGCGACGGCACGCCCGCCACCCAGTAGGCGATGCCCAGCACCACGCCCTCGCCCAGGGCGATCAGGCCCATGCCGGTGACGGTGGAGTTGATGGTGGCCGGCACCACGCGCGAAAAGCGCTGCCAGCGGGCAGGCAGGATGCGTTCGCCCAGCACGTCCAGCTGGGCCACCATGCGGATGCCGTCCTTGTAGACGAAGAACAGCGTGATCAGCATGAACAGCACGGTCAGCAGCAACTGGAACACATTGCCCGTGGCCGCCAGGACCATGCGGTAGATATTGCCCAGATGCTCGCCGCTGACGGCCTCGACCAGGGCGCCCAGCGCATGGGGCTGGCCGATATAGGATTCCCAGTACTGGCTCAGGCGCTCGCCCACCACGGGCATGGAGGTGATCCAGTTGGGCACGGCCACGCCATGGCGGTTGGCGGCGATGGCCCAGGCGAAGAAGGTACTGGCTTCCTTGATGGCGTAGGACAGCGCGAACGACATCGGCACGATCAGCACGACGATCACCACCAGCAGCGCCAGCGAGGCTGCCAGCGCGTTGCGGCCGCCGCAGCGCGCGACCAGCCGCTGGTACAAGGGCCAGCTGGCCAGGCCGATGATGAGTGCGGCGAGCGCGGGGACCAGGAAACCGCTGAGGAAGTACACCCCCGCCAACAGCACGAGCAACAAAAGCCAACGGGCGATCAGGTAAGCGGGTAGTACAGGCTGCATGGAGCGGATCGACAGTAAGGACGTTGTAGGCTTTGACTGTCGGACTATACAGACGTTTCATGCAATTCGAGGGACGCAAGGTCTGTATTTACTACGGGGTTTCCCGTGATTCCCCAGGTGGAGGGCGGATCCGCCCCCCACGCCATGCGCTTACAACGCGTACTCCGCGGCCTCTTCGCGCGCGGTACGGCGGCGCGGCGGCAGGTATTCCTCCAGTGCAGGCCTGGGCGCGGCGGACGGCGCGGCGTTCGCCTGGCCAGCCCCGCGGGCGTAGACGCTGCAGCTGGCCGCGGCCGGATCGGTCTCGTCGCGGCCGCTCAGTAGCGGGCAACTGGCGAACAATTCAGCGGCCCAGTCGGTGAAGGCGCGCACCTTGGGCGACAGCTGGCGGCTTTGCGGATACAGCACCGAAATCGCGGTGGGGCTGGGCTTCCATTGCGGCAGCACTTCGATGAGTTCGCCCGATTGCAGGTGCGGCAGCGCCATGTAACGCGGTGTCTGGATCAAGCCGAAGCCCTTGAGCCCGCAATCCAGGTAGGCGCCGGATTCGTTCACCGACACCACGCCCTTCATTTCGACTTCCTGGTGCTTGCCGTCGACCCGGAAATCCCAGGCGCAATTGCGGCCGGTACGGCTGGAGAAATAGTGCACGGCGTGATGGTCGCGCAGTTCGTCGATGCTCTGCGGCAAGCCATGGCGCGCCACATAGGTGGGCGAGGCGCAGGTCACGCTCTGCAGCGTGCCGATGCGGCGCGCGACCAGGCTGGAATCCTCCAGGTCGCCGGCGCGGATCACGCAATCCACGGCCTCCTGCACCATGTCGACCGGGCGGTCGCCCAGGCCCAGCACCAGCTCCACGTCGGGGTATTTGTCGTGGAAATCACACAATGAGGGGATCAGGATCAGCCGCCCGATGCAGGTTGGGGCATCGATGCGCAGCCTGCCCTTCAGGCGCAGGGCCGCTTCCTGGAAGCAGGCCTCGGTTTCCTCGACGTCGGCCAGAATGCGCACGCAGTGCTGGTAATAGCCCGCGCCGTCGGGCGTCAGGCCGATACGGCGCGTGGTGCGGTTGAGCAGGCGCACGCCCAAGAGGCGTTCGAGGTTCTGGATGATGGTGGTGACGGTGGTGCGCGGAAGCGAGAGGCTGTCGGCCGCCCGGGTGAAGCTATTGGCGTCCACGACGCGCACAAACACCTGCATAGCCTGAAAACGGTCCATGGCGACGGTGTCCTTTAGGGGAAATAGTCGGTGTGGACGGAGCATAACCCGATTTCGGCGTTGATTAGTCGATCCTTACGACTAGTGTTGCCGAAACATCAGGGTTTATCCGACCCCCTAAACCGCTCAGAATGCAAACCATCTTGAAGTGCCCTTGCCGCCAGGCGCCATCAAAGGGCAAGCCTATCCTCAGATTCCGGCACCCGCAAAGACCCGCCCCGATCAGGCGCCTTTGCCTGGGATGCGCAGCAGCATTGCATGTTGCATTGCAGCATTTCCGCCGGATCCCGAGGACAGGCCTGCCCCAGGCCGCCGCAGCCGCCTCCGCCCCCAGGCTCATCCAGGCAAGCGCGCTTTCGCCCCATCATCTCTCAAGGAAACACCATGGTTTCGCGCAATCGTATTGCTGTGCTCGCCGTCTTTGCCGCCATCGTCGCCGCTGGCGGTGGTTATGCCCTCTTCCGCGCTCCCGCTGGCGCCAATGCGGCGCAGGCGCAGACTGCCCCCACGGCGCCGCCAGTCGAAGTGGCCGAGGTCCTGAACAAGACCATCGTGGACTGGCAGCGCTACTCCGGCCGCCTGGAAGCCATCGACCGCGTCGACATCCGTCCCCTGGTGTCGGGCACCCTGACCGCCGTGCACTTCCAGGACGGCAGCATCGTCAAGAAGGGCGACGTGCTCTTCACCATCGACCCGCGTCCCTACGCGGCCGAGGTGGACCGCGCCGCCGCCGCCCTGACCGCCGCGAAGGCCCGCGCCTCGTATACCGCCAGCGAACTGGCCCGCGGCCAGCGCCTGCTGACAGACAACGCCATCGCCCGCCGCGATTTCGAGGAAAAGCAGAACGCCGCACGCGAAGCCGCCGCCAACCTGCAAGGCGCCCAGGCGGCGCTGGACTATGCCAAGCTGAACCTCGGCTACACCCGCATCGAAGCCCCGGTGGACGGCCGCGTGTCGCGCGCCGAGGTCACCGTGGGCAACGTGGTGGCGGCTGGCGCCGGCTCCGTGCCGCTGACCCGCCTGGTGTCGGTGTCCAAGATGTACGCATCGTTCGACGTGGATGAACAAACCTTCCTGCGCTATGTGAACCCTGCGCGCGGCGGCCGCGCCGGCGCCGTGCCGGTGGAGCTGGGCCTGGCCAACGAGGAAGGCTATTCGCGCACCGGCGTCGTGCAGTCCGTGGACAACCGCCTGGACACCACCTCCGGCACGATCCGCGTGCGCGCCGAGTTCGACAACGCCGACGGCCAGCTGCTGCCCGGCCTGTACGCCCGCGTCCGCCTGGGCGGCAGCGAACCGCGCCAGGCCGTGCTGATCGACGAAAAGGCCATCGGCACCGACCAGGACAAGCGCTACGTGCTGGTGCTGGACGACAAGAACCATGCCGTCTACCGCCAGGTCAAGCTGGGCGCCAACCAGGAAGGCCTGCGCGTGGTCGATTCGGGCCTGGCCGCCGGCGAACGCATCGTCGTCAACGGCCTGCAACGCATCCGTCCCGGCGATGCCGTGACTCCCACCGTCGTCCCCATGGTTGCGGCCCAACGCAACCCGGTCAAGACCGCCTCGGCCACCCTGAACTGAGCCGGCGCGTCTAACGAGAACGTCCATGAATATCTCGAAATTCTTCATCGACCGGCCGATCTTCGCCGGCGTGCTGTCGGTCCTGGTGCTGCTGGCGGGCCTGCTGGCCATGTTCCAGCTGCCCATCTCCGAGTATCCGGAAGTGGTGCCGCCGTCCGTGGTCGTGCGCGCGCAGTATCCAGGCGCCAACCCCAAGGTCATCGCCGAAACCGTGGCCTCGCCGCTGGAGGAATCCATCAACGGCGTCGAGGACATGCTGTACATGCAGTCGCAGGCCAACAGCGACGGCAACCTGACCCTGACGGTCAACTTCAAGCTGGGCGTGGACCCGGACAAGGCGCAGCAGCTGGTGCAGAACCGCGTGTCGCAAGCGCTGCCGCGCCTGCCGCCGGACGTGCAGCGCCTGGGCGTGACCACGGCCAAGAGCTCGCCCACGCTGACGCTGGTGGTGCACCTGATCTCGCCCAATGACCGCTACGACATCACCTACCTGCGCAACTACGCGATCCTGAACGTCAAGGACCGCCTCGCCCGCATCACCGGCGTGGGCGAAGTGACGGTGTGGGGCTCGGGCAACTATTCCATGCGCGTCTGGCTGGACCCGCAGAAAGTCGCCCAGCGCGGCATGACCGCGAGCGAAGTTGTCGCCGCCATCCGCGAACAGAACGTGCAGGTCGCCGCCGGCGTCATCGGCGCGTCCCCCACGCTGGGCGACGTGCCGCTGCAACTGAACGTGAATGCCCGCGGCCGCCTGCAGACCGAAGAGGAATTCCGCGACATCATCCTGAAGACCTCGCCCGATGGCGCGGTGACCTACCTGTCGGACGTGGCCCGCGTGGAACTGGACGCGCAGGAATACGGCTTGCGGTCGCTGCTGGACAACAAGCAGGCGGTGGGCATGGGCATCATGCAGTCGCCCGGCGCCAACGCGCTGGACGTGTCCAGCCAGGTGCGCGCCGCCATGGCCGAGCTGTCGCAAGACTTCCCGCCGGGCGTGGAATACCGCATCGAATACGACCCCACCCAATTCGTGCGCGCCAGCATCAAAGCCGTGGTGACCACGCTGCTGGAAGCGATCGCCCTGGTGGTGCTGGTGGTGATCCTGTTCCTGCAGACCTGGCGCGCGTCCATCATCCCGCTGCTGGCGGTGCCCGTGTCCATCGTGGGGACCTTCGCCCTGCTGCTGATGTTCGGCTATTCCATCAACGCGCTGTCGCTGTTCGGCATGGTGCTGGCCATCGGCATCGTGGTGGACGACGCCATCGTGGTGGTGGAAAACGTGGAGCGCAACATCGCCGCAGGCCTGAGTCCGCGCGATGCGACCTATCGCGCCATGCGTGAGGTCAGCGGCCCCATCATCGCCATTGCGCTGACGCTGTGCGCGGTGTTCGTGCCACTGGCCTTCATGACGGGCCTGACCGGCCAGTTCTACAAGCAGTTCGCCATGACCATCGCCATCTCGACGGTGATCTCGGCCTTCAACTCGCTGACCCTGTCGCCCGCGCTGTCGGCCATCCTGCTCAAGAGCCACCACGACAAGCCCGACTGGCTGACCCGTGGCATGAACCGCGTCTTCGGCCGCTTCTTCAACTGGTTCAACAATATGTTCGGCCGCGCGTCCGAGTCGTACGGCACGGGCGTCACCAAAGTGATCCGCCGCAAGGCCAGCGCCATGGGCGTGTACGCCGTGCTGGTGGCCGCCACCGTCGGCGTCTCCTATCTGGTGCCCGGCGGCTTCGTGCCCGCGCAGGACAAGCAGTACCTGATCGCCTTCACGCAGCTGCCCAACGGCGCCTCGCTGGACCGCACGGACGCGGTGATCCGCCGCATGAGCGACATCGCCCTGAAGGAACCCGGCGTACAGAGCACCATCGCCTTCCCCGGCCTGTCGATCAACGGCTTCACCAATAGTTCGAGCGCCGGCATCGTGTTCGTCATGCTCAAGCCCTTCGAAGAGCGCAAGAACGCCGCGCTGTCGGGCGACGCCATCGCGGGCTCGCTCAACCAGAAGTTCGCGGCCATCCAGGACTCGTTCATCGCCGTGTTCCCGCCCCCGCCCGTGATGGGCCTGGGCACGCTGGGCGGTTTCAAGTTCCAGATCGAAGACCGCAGCGCCGCCGGCTACGCCGCACTGGACAAGGCCAAGCAAGCCTTCCTGGAAAAGGCGCGCCAGACGCCGGAACTGGGCCCCGCCTTCTCCAGTTACGAGATCAACGTGCCGCAGCTGGACGTGGACCTGGACCGCGTCAAGGCCAAGCAACTGGGCGTGCCGGTGACGGAAGTCTTCGACACCATGCAGATCTACCTGGGCTCGATGTATGTCAACGACTTCAACCGTTTCGGCCGCGTCTTCCAGGTGCGGGCGCAAGCCGACGCGCAATTCCGCGCGCACGCCGACGACATCCTGCAACTGAAGACCCGCAACGTCGCCGGCGAAATGGTGCCGCTGTCCTCGCTCGTCACCGTCAACCAGACCTTCGGCCCGGAAATGGTGGTGCGCTACAACGGCTACACCGCCGCCGACATCAACGGCGGTCCGGCGCCCGGCTACTCGTCCGACCAGGCCCAGGCCGCGGCCGAGCGCATCGCCGCCGAGACCCTGCCGCGCGGCATGAAGATGGAGTGGACCGACCTGACCTACCAGCAGATCCTGGCGGGCAACGCGGGCCTGTGGGTGTTCCCGATCAGCGTGCTGCTGGTGTTCCTGGTGCTGGCCGCGTTGTACGAAAGCCTGACCCTGCCGCTGGCCGTGATCCTGATCGTGCCGATGAGCATCCTGGCCGCGCTGACGGGCGTCTACCTGACCGGCAACGACAACAACATCTTCACGCAGATCGGCCTGATGGTGCTGGTGGGCCTGTCGGCGAAGAACGCGATCCTGATCGTGGAGTTCGCCCGCGAACTGGAAATGAACGGCCGCAGTCCGCTGGACGCCGCCATCGAGGCCAGCCGCCTGCGCCTGCGCCCCATCCTGATGACGTCCATCGCGTTCATCATGGGCGTGGTGCCGCTGGTGCTGTCCTCGGGCGCGGGTTCTGAAATGCGCCAGGCCATGGGCATCGCGGTGTTCTTCGGCATGCTGGGCGTGACCCTGTTCGGCCTGTTCCTGACCCCCGTGTTCTACGTGCTGCTGCGCACGCTGGGCGGCAAGACGCTGCACTCCGCCGCGCCGCACGAGGCTCCCGTGTGCGTCCCGCACGTGGCCCCGAACGCGCAACCCGCCCAGCAACATCACGCCTGAGCCGGCTCACCACAGTAGCTAGACAGCGCCTTCCGCCCCCTAGGCGGAAGGCGCCCACAAGAGAATAGTCATCATGATCAAAAGACTGACCCGCGGTTCCGCCCTGCTTGCCGTCCTGCTCGTGCTGGCCGGCTGCGCGGTGGGCCCCACCTACGAACGCCCCTCGGCCGCGGTGCCCGCGGCCTTCAAGGAAGCCGCCCTGCCCGCATCCGAGGCCGGCACCTGGAAGACCGCCGAACCGTCGGAAGACGCGCTGCGCGGCGCCTGGTGGAAAGTGTTCGGCGACGAAGGGCTGAACCAGCTGCAGGAAGAAGCCCAAAAGGCCAACCAGAACCTGCAGGCCGCCGCCGCCCGCCTGACCCAATCGCGCGCGCTGCAACGCGAAGCCCGCGCCGGCTTCTTCCCCAACCTGGACGCCGCCTTCGGCCCCAACCGCCAGCGCCCCTCGGCCGTGTCGCAGGGCCTGCCCGACGGCACCTCGACCAGCCCGGTCACGACTTGGCGCGCCCAAGGCGCCGTTTCCTACGAAGCCGACCTGTTCGGCCGCGTCGCCTCCACCTACGACGCCGCCAGCGCCGACGCCCAGCAAAGCGAGGCCCTGTACCGTTCCGTGCTCCTGGCCCTGCAGGCCGACGTCGCCACCACCTACTTCCTGGTGCGCGAACAGGACGCCGAATCGCAGCTCTACCGCCAGACGGTCAAGCTGCGCACCGACACCCTGCAACTGATCCAGCGCCGCTACGACGCCGGCGACATCAGCGAACTGGACCTGGCCCGCGCCAAGGCCGAACTTGCCAGCGCGCAATCCGAAGCCCTGGGCATCGACCGCCGCCGCGCCGCCTCCGAGCACGCGCTGGCCGTGCTGCTGGGGCGCGCCCCGTCAGACTTCGCCATGCCCGAGCAGCCCATCCAGAAGGTCGCGCTGTCGATCCCCGCCGGCCTGCCATCCACGCTGCTGGAACGCCGCCCCGACATCGCCGCCGCCGAACGCGCCATGGCCGCCGCCAACGCCCGCATCGGCGCGGCCAAGTCCGCGTTCTTCCCGCGCCTGGACATCACCGGCGCCTTCGGCTACGAGTCCTCGGACCTGGGCAACCTGTTCCAGTGGTCCAGCCGCACCTTCCTGCTGGGCCCGCTGGTCGGCGCCGCGCTGTCCATGCCCATCTTCGACGGCGGCCGCCGCCAGGCCGGCCTGGACCGCGCCCGCGCCGTCTACGAGGAAGACGTCGCCGTCTACCGCCAGACCGTACTGAACGCGTTCCGCGAAGTGGAAGACAACCTGGCCAACCTGCGCATCCTGGCCGACCAGACCAAGGCGCAAGACGCAGCCGTCGACGCAGCCGCCCGCGCCGCCAAGCTCTCGCACACGCAGTACCGCGAAGGCTCCATCAGCTACCTGGACGTCATCGAAGCCGATCGCAGCGTCCTGCTGCAGCAACGCGTCGCCGTGCAGCTCAGCGGTGAACAAGCGCGCTCGGCCGTAGGCCTGATCCGCGCAATTGGCGGCGGCTGGGAGAACCCGGTGCCGCCGGAAACGGTGGCATCGAAGTAAGAGGCAGGCGCGCCACGGGCAAGACACGGCGGCCCGTTGGCACCAGTTCGGAGCGCCCACGGCAGCAACCGCAATCGCTGTCGGTGTCACGGGCGCAGTAGCAGTAGCAGTAGCAGTAGCAAGACCAAGCGTAAGCCCCAGATCGGCCGCCCGCGCGGCCGATCTGGGGCGGGCCCCGCAAGATCTTCCGCCAACCGCTACCGGCGCCAAGAACGCCAAGCAAACCACCCGCCCCAGCGCCCGTAAAGATCCAACCAGCCGAGCCAGTCGCGTCGGGGGCCGGCGGGGCGCGGGGCGTCGATAAGCCCGACGGAATCCGAAGGAACCGCCGCAGGCGGTGACGAGGATGAGGATGGGGAAGTCCGGAGCGAACGCTCCGGACCGCAATCGTTGCCCCGCGTCCCGCCGGCCCCCGACGCGACTGGCGTCTTAAGAACCAACAGAAGCCACAGAAGCAGCAGCAGCAGCAGCAGCAGCAGCAGCAAAAGCAACCAGAAAACCTACGGCCGCCCCCGCAGCCACTCCTCAAGATCAGCAGCCGGCAACGGCGGCGAAAACAAAAACCCCTGCCCCGCCGCACACCCCTGCTCAATCAAAAACCGCCGCTGCTCTTCGTTCTCGACGCCTTCAGCCACCACAGGCAGGCTCAGGCTCTCGCCGATACGAATCACAGCGCTGGTCAACGCCCGAGCCGCGTCATCGCTCTCCAGCCCCTGCACGAAACTGCGATCCAGCTTCAGTTCATCCACGATCAGTCGCCGCAAATGCCCCAGGCTGGAATAGCCAGTCCCGAAATCGTCCATCGACAACCGCACCCCCAAGCGATGCAGCTCCGCGATCGTCCGCAACGTACCCGCCGTCGCATCCAGCACCACGCCTTCTGTGATCTCCAGCATCAGATCCGCCGCCGCCAGCCCGAACTCGGCCAGCGTCGCCTCGATCAACCGCGGCAGATTCAGATTGTGGAAATTCGTCGCAGACAGGTTCACCGACACCGACGGCACCCGCAGGCCCTTCGCCCGCCAGACCGCCAACTGCGAACAAGCCTCGTGCACCGCCCAGTCGCCCAGGTCTCCGATCAACCCGCATTCCTCGGCCAGCGGCACAAAGCGCGCCGGCGAGATATCGCCCAGCGTCGGATGACGCCAGCGCGCCAGCGCCTCGACCCCGTACAGCTGACCGTTCTTCAACCCCACCTGCGGTTGATAGTGCAACCGCAAAGCCTTCGCCTCCAGCGCATCGCGCAAGGCGGCCTCCAGCGCCAGGCGCTCCTGCGCCTGCCGGTTCATTTCGGCGCTGAAGAAAGAGATGCGGTTGCGCCCCGCCGTCTTGGCCTGATACATCGCCATGTCGGCATGGCGCAGCAGCGTATCCATGTCGCGTCCGTTCTCGGGGAACACGCTGATGCCGATGCTGACCGAGGGATTGAGCGTGATGCCGCCCACCGAGAACGGCTGAGCCAAGGCGACCAGCACATGCTCCGCCGCCGTCGTCAGTCGACCGTGTTCAAAGTCCGGCATCAGCATCACGAACTCGTCGCCCGACAAGCGGCCCACGATGTCGGTCGCGCGCGCCAGGCGGCGCAAGCGCTGCGCCACGTCGCGCAGCAACGCATCGCCTATGGGATGGCCCAGCGTATCGTTGACCTGTTTGAAGCGATCCAGGTCCAGGAACAGAATGGCGACACGCTTGCGCTCGGGTTCAGCGCGCGCGATGGCCTGCTCGGCCTGCGCCAGCAGCAGGTTGCGGTTGGGCAAGCCGGTCAGTTCGTCATAGAACGCCAACTGGCGGATACGCGCGCGGGCCTCCTCGCGCTCCAGCGCCAGCGCGCACAAGTACACGCACACGTCCACCAGCCGGTGATGGAAATCGTCGGGCAGACGCCGCTCGCGGAAATAAAAACCGAAGGTGCCTATGACCCGGCCATCGCTGGACTTGATCGGCGACGACCAGCAGGCCTTCACGTCGTCCGGCAGCGGCAGGTGGCGATAGTCGTCCCACAGTGGATCGGTGGAGATGTCCGGCACGATCACCGGCCGGCCCAGGAAGGCAGAGGTGCCGCAAGCGCCCGCCTGCGGCCCGATGGCCACGCCGTCCAAGGCGTCGGTGTAGGCTTGCGGCAGGCTGGGCGCGGCCAGCGGCCGCAGCAGCCCGGCATCGTCCACCCGCAGGACGCTGGCCGCGACTTCGGGCGCCAGACGTTCGACCTCGCGGCACACCATGTTCATGACCTCGACCACCGAGGCCTCATTGACCATGGCTTGCAGCACGCGGCGCTGCAAGACTTCGTGCACCTTGGTGGGCGTGATGTCCGTCAGCACGTCCACGATATTGACCAGGGCGCCGCGTTCGTCGAACACGGAGTTGGCCATCACCGACACCCACAGCGGGCGGCCGGCGCGATCGTAGACCAGCACGTCCTTGTGGTAGCCCTCGCGGCAGGCGATGCGGCGGCCCAGCTCTTCGCGCGTGCCGCCGTCCGGCCTGCCTCCGGCCAGCAGTTCGCCCAGCTCCTGGTTGACGGCGTCGCCGCGGGAAAAGCCCAGCATGCGCTGGAAGCCGTCGTTCACGTAGAGGATGCGGCCGTCCTTGCCCGACACCGCAACGGCATTGCCGGTTTCGTTGATGCCCAGCAACAGGAGCCGGATCTCTTCCTGGCGGTCGGCATCCGCGATGGATTTGCGGGAGATGACGGAAATGCGTACGACATCGCCGGCTTCGCCGGCGATGGGCATGTAGGTGGCTTCGATCCAGACGAAGCCGCCGTCCTTCTTGCGATAGCGGCAGGTGCCGGTGAAGTGCTTGCCGCCCAGCAGCCTGGCCCAGACCTGCTCGCCGCCGACGATGCCCTTGCCTTCGTCCATGCTGTCGCAAAGCATGTCATGGCGCAGCTCCAGGGCCTCTTCGCGGGCATGGCCGACCAGGGCGAGAAAATTCGCGTTGGCGTTCAACAAGGAGCCAGCCGGATCAAAATCGAACAGCAGCAGCGCCCGATCCATGGACGCCAGATAGGTGGCGGAGTGCCACGCGGCGCCTTGAGGGCGCTCGTCGGTAACGCCTGGATAAGAATCAAGCATATGGGGCTCCATGCCGGATAACAGCTGATCCGGTTTCATCTGCGCTTCGGAAACCCGAGTTCGACGCGGTCGCGTCCGTCCTGCTTGGCCAGGTACAAGGCCTGGTCCGCACGGCTGAGCGTTTCAGAGAAGGTTTCTCCCAACTGGTGATATGCCATGCCTATGCTGACCGTCAATCTCAACACGCCATCCCCCACCGTGATTGCCAAGGCGCGCACCGCGCCCACCAGCCGGTCCATGACGCGCTGGGCGTCCTCGGGCTGGGTGCTGGGCAGCAGCACCAGGAATTCCTCGCCGCCCCAGCGGCCGCATAGATCGTATTCACGCAAGTTGTCGCCCAACGCGCCGGCCAGCTCGACCAGCGCGCGGTCGCCTGTTTCATGGCCATAGCGGTCGTTGACCGACTTGAAATGATCCACGTCCAGCATCGCCACCACGAAGGTCGATCCGCCGCGAGACACGCGCAAGACCTCCTGCTTGATCATTTCCATCAAGGCGCGCCGGTTCAAGAGGCCGGTCAAGGGGTCGCGGTTGGAGGTTTCCTGCAATGCGGAGTTCAGGTCCCGCATCATGTTCTGGTAGTGGTCCGAGATGCGCGCGATGCGGGTCAGCCGGCGCAGTTGCCGGTCGAAACGGTCGCACAGGCCCAGCTCGCGTTCGTGCGCCATGCTCTGGTAGGCGTCCGACAGTTGGGTCACGCGCTCGATGCGCGCCATCTGTTCGGCCGTATGCCGCCAGAGCGCGTCCAGCGCTTCATGCAACGGATGGCCCTGATAGACCGGATCCGCCAGCAATTCGGCGATGCGCTTGTCCAGCTGGGCGGCGTCGGATTTCATTGGCGGCCGACAACGGAAAAGGGAAACGTGCAGTCTTCCTTGAATTCCTCGGCCAGTTCGCCGACGCGCTCATTGCGCATGTCGTAGAACCAGGTGACGCTGACCTCGCGGCCCTTGTTGTGGGCAGCCTCCAGCAGATCGAAGATGTCCATGACGGACTTGATGCTGCTGGTGTTCAGGTAGAGCAGTTCCAGCTCCAGCTTCAGGGGCGCGGCGCTGCTCAGCAGATAGGCTTCGACCCATTCGATGACGGGACCGAACAGCTCGAAGGAATTCTCGGGATAGGAGTCGCCGCGCATCGCCAGCACGCCGGCAGCGGTGTCGGCGGTGATGGCGGGCGTGGACTGGGTCCCGGGAATGTTCAAATCGTTCATTAGTTGCTCCAAATATATTCTTGGCCCGGCACGCCTTCAGATCACGACGCTCAGGCTGAAGAAGGCCTGCCCGGGCGCTGCGGCGGGCGTCAGGCTGGCCTCCAGCGGCGCGCCAGCGCGGCGGGCGATATCGATCAGCCCCAGGCCGGCGCCCGAGGCGACGCCCTGGGCGCGCGGCTTGTGCAGCTGCGCCTTGTACTCGGCCTTCAGCGCCGCCTTGTCCAGCGCGGCCAGTTCCTGGATGCGGGCGACCAGCGCCTCGCCGTCTTCCGCCTTGACCAGGTTGCCCGCCGACACCACGTAGCGGCTTTCATCGCGGCGGCCGATCACCACGGTGGCCGAGGCGTCCAGGTCGTCATGCAGCGCGGCGTACTGGCGGATGTTCTGGATCATCTCGATGTAGACGGAGAAAACGTCCATGGCCTCGGCCGGCCGCGCGTGCTCCGCGTTCAGATAGTTCTTGAGCGCATTGCCGATTTCCTCGATCAGGCTGCGGGAAGTCGGTCCGTTGAAGCACAACAGAGTGCGATTCTGGTTGAACCGTTCGCCCAATGCGTAAAGATCGGAGGCATTCATGGGGGTAACCGCCCTGATAACGTTTATTCGAAACGGAACGACAGCAAGGTGATGTCATCACGCTGCGGCCGCCCGCCTTGGTACTCTGCCAGCGCCTGGGTAAAGGCGGCCGCCTGTTCGGTTAACGGCCGGCGCGCGTGCGTCTTGAGCATTTCCGCGAACCGGGTATTGCCAAAGCCAAAGCCGTGTTCGCCTCCCGCCTGGTCCAGGAACCCGTCCGTGACCAGGTAGTAGGTCCAGCCGGACTCCATCCGCAGTTCGATGTTTTCGTAGGTCTCGGTGCGCTTGTCGCCCAGCGCCCGCTTGCCGCCGGGCACCTCGCGCAGTTCCTCGCCGTTGCTCGCGTACAGGCTGATCTTGGCGCCCGCATAGCGCAACCGGCCGCCCTGGCGGTCAATATAAACCAGGGCCGCATCCGTGTTCGTGGCCAGCGCACGGGGCAATTGCGCGTCGGCAAGCATGGCGCGGATGGCGTTGTCGGTGCGGGTCAGGATGGCGGCGGGGTCGGCCGGGCCGGCCTCGGTGATCGCCAGATCTATGGCGGCGCGGGCCAGCATGGTCATCAATGCGCCGGGCACGCCGTGGCCGGCGCAATCCATGATGCCCAACAGGCAGTTGGCGCCGTCGGAGCGGAATACGTAGAAGTCGCCGCCCACCACGTCGCGCGGCTTCCACAGCACGAAATGGTGCGCGCCCAGGGACTGGGTAAGCTGGCGATCCGGCAGGATGGCGCGCTGGATCAGGCTGGCGTAATCGATGGAGTCGTCGATTTTCTTGTGCGCGGCGGCCATGGCGCGATTGGCGTCCTCGAGTTCGGAGGTGCGCTCGCGCACCTTGGTTTCGAGTTCAGCCGTGTGCTGGCGCACCTTGTCCGCCATCACGCCGAAGGCGCGGCTGAGGTCGCCGATTTCGTCCTGGCCGCCCGGAGGCAGGCGCACGTCGTAGCTGCCGTCGGCGATGGCGCGCGCCGACTGCTGCAGGCGGCGCAAGGGGCGCAGCATCAGGCGCTCGATGGCGTAGCCGAAGCACAGCAACATGGCCGCGAACAGCACCACCAGGCCGATCGCCGCGGGCCAGAGCCAATCCGTGTCCAGTACCCGGGCCGCGCCCAGGTCCACCACCGTCAGCACGTGCCAATGCAGTTCCGGCATGTAGGCTACGGACACCAGCTGCCGGATGCCGTCCATCTTGACCCAGGCGGATTGCACCGACTGCGGGTCGGTCCGCGCCGCCTTCATGGCCGCGGCCAGCTCGGCGCGGCCCTCGCCGCCGTCCAGCAGGTTGAACACCGTGCCACGGGCAGCGCCGCCCGCGCCCGAGTTGTAGGCAATGAGCGAGGCGTCCATGTGGGCCTGGATCGCGCCTTCTTCGTCGACGATGATCGGCGTGACCCCGGGCTGGCCGCTGTTGACGAATTCACGCAGGAATCCGCCTACGTCCAGACCGGAACCGGTCAGGCCGATGACCCGGTCGCCGTCGCGCACCTGGACGTTGATCCAGACCTTGGTGGTCTTGAGCTTCAGGTCCGGGTTGACGTTGATGTTGTATTTGGCGGGAGACGCCAGCGTCAGGTAGAACCAGGCGTCGTCGGCCGCGCTTTTGCTCAGCGTGTAGCGCGGCGTCTCGGACAGGGGCTGGTCGTCGTTGAAGTAATAATTGCCCGAGGCGGCGCTGGCGATGAAGTAGGCGCGTCCCAGCAGATCGCGGCGGTAGCCGTCGGCTTCGCGAAAGAACAGCTCGCGCGCGGCCGGATCGCTTTCGTGCCGCAGCCAGCGGCGAGTGACCTCGCTATCCGCCAACCGCTGCGACAGGGCCAGTTCACGGGACACGGGCGCCAGGATGCGCTGGCGGTTCAATTGCGTGAAGTTGTCGGAGAAAGCCCGTCCGAAGTGCTCCCTGACCCCGTCCAGCACCTGCCAGCCGATCAGGGCCGCCGGCGCCAGGGCAACCAGGCACGCCAGCAACAGCGCCATCAACGATTTTCTGCGCAAACCCCATTTCGCCATGCAAAGTCTTCCTTACTGCCTGATAAGACGTAACGTGCGTGAAGGGGACGCATGGGCAGACTTTCGTTGTGTAACGATGTTTCGCCGCGCGCTTGCCCCGCTTGTCCAGCCATGAGCCTGTTGCAGGCGTACCCTCGAGGCACGTCCGGCGCGACAAGTGTAGAGAACAGTGGATCCAATTGAAACAGGAGCAAACGCTTGTAAGACGCTCGGGCGTCCTAAGTTGCACTACTGCAATGTAAATGTCGATTTATTGCTTTTTATTTCACGACTGACAGCGTTTGCCTGTTTACATTGCAGCTTTCTTGCTACACGCCCAGATAGCGCTCCCAGAGGCCGCGATCCGCGTCCAGGGCCTGGGAGTCCCCGGTCCAGACGACCTTGCCGCGCTCCAGGATCACGTGGCGGTCCGCCAGACTCAGCAGCCGTTCGACGTATTTGTCGATGACCAGGATGGTTTGCCCGGCCTGGCGCAGGCGCGCCAGGCAATTCCAGATTTCCTCGCGGATCTTGGGCGCCAGACCTTCGGTGGCCTCGTCCAGGATCAGCAGCCGCGGATTGGTGACCAGCGCCCGGCCGATGGCCAGCATCTGCTGCTCGCCGCCCGAGAGCTGGTTGCCCATGTTGCGGGCGCGTTCGTGCAGGCGCGGAAACAATTCAAAGACGCGCTCGGGCGTCCAGGGTTCGCCGATGTCCGGGTTGCGGGAGGCGACGAAGGCTGTCAGGTGTTCGCGCACCGTCAGATTCGGGAAGCACTGCCGCCCTTCCGGCACGATGGCCATGCCGACCCGCGCGATGCGGTCCGGACTCCAGCCGCTGATGTCCTGGCCCGCGAACTGGATCTTGCCGCCGCGCAGGGGCAACTGGCCGAACAAGGTGCGCAGCAGCGTGGTCTTGCCCATGCCATTGCGGCCCAGCAAGGTCACGACCTGGCCCGCGCCGATTTGCAGGTCCACGCCGAACAGCACCTGGCTGGCGCCATAACCGCTCTTGGCGGATTCGATGGTCAGCATCATGCGGTCTCCTCGTCGCCCAGGTAGGCTTGCCGCACTTCCGGGTTGGCGCGGATTTCGTCGGGGGTGCCGGTCGCGATGACGCGGCCGTAGACCAGCACCGACAGGCGGTCGGCCAGGCGGAACACCGCCTGCATGTCGTGTTCGACCAGCAGCATGGCGGCTCGGCCCCGCATCGATTCGATCAATTCGGTCAGGCGCACGGTTTCGTCGGGCCCCATGCCCGCCATGGGTTCGTCCAGCAGCAGGACGGCAGGCCGTGCGGCCAGGGCCAGCGCGAATTCGACCTTGCGCTGTTCGCCGTGCGGCAGGGTGCCGGCCGGGCGTTCCAGCAGGCTGGCGTCGATGGCGCATTCCCGGGCCAGCTCGCGCGCCTGCTCGTACAGGGCCGATTCGGCGGCGCGCGGCTTCCAGAAGCGGAAGCTGCTGCCGGCATGCGCCTGCACCGCCAGCACCAGGTTGTCCAGCACGGAGGATTGCTTGAAGATGTTGGTGATCTGGTACGACCGCGACAGCCCGGCAGCCACTCGCTGATGGGCGTTCATGCTGGTGACGTCGCGTCCGCCTACCGTCAGCTTGCCCGAGTCAGCCGTCAACGTGCCGGACAGCAGATGGATCAGCGTCGACTTGCCCGCGCCATTGGGGCCGATGAGGGCATGGATCTCGCCCGGGTTCAGGGACAGCGACACATTGTCGGTGGCGACCAGCGCGCCGAAGCGGCGCACCAGTCCCGTGGCCTGCAGGGCCGGCGTTACAGCTGCGTTCATGATCCCGCCTTGCCGGATTGGGTGGCAGCGGCGCGGCCGCTGAACAAGGGGCCGAACAGCCCGACCAGACCGCGCGGCGCGCCGAACACCACGCACAGCAGCAGCACGCCCAGGGGCAGGTGCCAATATTCGGTCCACAGGCGCAGCACTTCCTCCAGGGTCAGCATGACCACGGCGCCCGCCACGCCGCCATAGCGCAGGCCGATGCCGCCCACCAGCACCATGATCAGCAGGTTGGCCGACTGGGTCCAGTGCATCAGGCTGGGCGAGATGAAGAGATTATGGTTGGCCAGCAACGCGCCGGCCAGGCCGGCCACCGCGCCGCTCAGCGTGAAGGCCATCAGCTTGATGCGATAGACCGGATAACCCATGGATTCCATGCGCGATTCGTTTTCGCGTATGCCTTGCAGGGCGGTGCCAAAGCGCGAGGTCACCACGCGGCCGAACACCCACATGATCAGCGCGAACACCGCCAGCACCAGGTAATAGAAGCTGACGTCATTGGCCAGGTCGATGCCCGGCAGGCTGGAGTAGCCCGGCAGGTTCAGCCCGTCCTCGCCGCCGTACTGCCGCAGCGAGATGAAGATGTAGAACAGCATCTGCGCGAAGGCCAGCGTGATCATGATGAAGTACACGCCGCGGGTGCGCAGCGAAATCGCCCCCGTGATGCAGGCCAGCACCGCCGCCAGCAGCATGGCCACGGGCCAGACGATCAGGGCGGACGTCACGCCCGACATGGCCAGGATGCCGACCGCGTACGCGCCCGCGCCGAAGAACGCCGCGTGTCCCAGCGCCACCATGCCGCCATAGCCCAGGATCAGGTTCAGGCTGGTCGCGGCCAGCGCATAGATCAGCACGCGCCGCACGAAGGAAATGTAAAAGTCCAGGCCCAACGCCGGCGCGACCAGGGGGAATACGGCCAGCGCGGCCAGCAGGACCACGGTCCAGATCATGGATTTCATGCTCAACCCCGCGCCGGAAACAAGCCGGAGGGCCGGAACACCAGCACTGCCGCCATCAATACATAAATGGCGATGGCGGCCAGCGTCGGTCCGACGCTGGAGGCCACGGCCGGGGAAAAGACCTGGCGCAGCAGCATGGGCAGGAAGGCCCGCCCCGCCGTATCCACCATGCCCACCAACAGCGCGCCGACAAAGGCGCCGCGAATCGATCCGATGCCGCCGATCACGATGCATACCAGCACCAGGATCAGGATTTCCTCGCCCATGCCCACCTGTACCGACGTGATCGGGCCGAGCAAGGCGCCGGCCACGGCGGCCAGCATGGCGCCCAGCACGAACACGCCCAGGAACAGCAGCGGCACGCGCACGCCCATCAGGGTGGCCATCTGGCGGTTGGACGCCCCTGCCCGCACCAGCACGCCCGCACGGGTGCGCGTCACGAACCAGTACAGGCCCGCGGCGGCGGCCACACCGAACACGATGATCATCAGGCGGTAGGCGGGATAGAGCAGATCGGGCAGCAGCCGGACCGGGCCGGACAGCGCGGCCGGCATGTTCAGCATGACGGGGGCCGGCCCCCAGATCATCTTGACCAGATCGTTGGCGATGAGGATGACGGCATAGGTGCCCAGCACCTGGGCCAGGTGGTCGCGCAGCGCCAGGCGGCGGATCAGCGTGAGTTCCAGCACCACGCCGACGATGCCGGTGGCGACTGCCGCCACCAGGACGGCAGCGGTGAATGAACCTGTGCGCTGCATGGTTTCGGCGGCGACATAGGCGCCGGCCATGTAGAGCGAGCCGTGAGCCAGATTCATGATGTCCATGATGCCGAACACCAGGGTCAGCCCGGCCGCGATCAGAAACAACATCAACCCAAACTGCAGACCGTTCAGCAATTGCTCGACGATCAGCGTAAACGTCATGAAGACTTCCCCCTGCCGCGAAGTGCCGATGGCCTGGTTCGCGGCCTAATCAATAGAGCCATCTGATTGCGCATCGCGTCCGCGCACCAGGCACGGCGCATGCAGCGGTGTCACCCGACCCGGATGCCGCGGAGCCGGCTTCGCCGGTCCGCAGGCATGCCCCCTTGAGGGGGAAGCGCGCAGCGCTTCGGGGGTGGGTCTTTCCCTCTACAGCTTACATTCGCCGACGTAGACGTCCTGGTACTTGTCGAACACCTTGCCCACCAGCTTGTTGGTAATGCGGCCGCTGCCGTCCTTGTCGACGACACGCAGGTAATAAGACTGGATGGGATAGTGGTTCTTGCCGTAAGTGAAGCTGCCGCGCACCGAGGGGTAGTCGGCTTTTTCAAGCGCGCGCACGATGGCTTCGCGGTCGGAGGCCTTGCCGCCGGCCTGCTTGACGGCAGCGTCCATGGCCATGATCACGTCGTAGGCCTGGGCAGCGTACACCGAGGGGTAGCGGCCGTTGTATTCCTTGCGGAAGGCTTCGACGAAGGCCTTGTTCTGCGGCACGTCCAGGTCATGCGCCCACTGCGCCGTGTTGTACATGCCCAGCATGGGTTCGCCCACGGCCTGGATCACGTCCTCGTCGGCCGAGAAGCCCGGGCCGATCAGCTTGACGCTTTGCGACAGGCCGGTCGAGACGAACTGCTTGACGAAGTTGATGCCCATGCCGCCCGGCAGGAAGATATAGACGGCGTCCGGCTTGGCGGCGCGGATCTGCGCCAACTCTGCGGCGTAGTCGATCTGGCCGAGCTTGGTGTAGACCTCGTCGCCCGGGGCGGTCTTGTAGCCGCGCTTGAAGCCGTTGAGCGCATCCTTGCCGGCCGGATAGTCCGGGGCCATGATGAACATCTTCTTGAAGCCGCGATCCGCCGCAACCTTGCCGGCCGCTTCGTGGAAGGCGTCGTTCTGGTAGGACGTGCCGAACCAGTACGCATTGCACTGCGCGCCGGCGAACTGGCTGGGGCCGGGGTTGTTCGACAGGTACGGCACCTTGGCCGCGAACAGCGCGGGGCCCACGGCCAGCGCCACGTTCGAGCCGATGGGGCCGGTGAAGAAATCGACCTTGTCGCGCTGGATGTAGCGCGTCACCAGTTGGCGGGCCTGGTCGGGGTTGCCGCCCATGTCGGTCTGCACGAATTCGGCGGGCTGCCCGCCCAGCTTGCTGCCCAGTTGCTTGATGGCCAGGTTGAAGCCGTCGCGGGCTTCGGCGCCCAGGGCGGAGAACGGACCGGAGATGTCGTTGGCGATGCCGACCTTGATGGTGTCGGCGCCGGCCAGTGCCGGCACCAGGGCGGCGGCGGCCAGAAGGGAAGTGATCAAACGCATGGTGGTGTGCTCCGTGCGCGAGCCCGCGCAGAGGGTGTTCTTTTTTGAAATCGCGATTCGAAAAACTTCGTGCAGCACAGCCAAGGCTGGCGTGCTTCATAGTTTAGGTTTAAAGTATTCGGCAAAACAAGTCTAGGGTTTTTACCAAAGGGTTTTTACTAATAAGCTACCGCCATGGTTACCCTCCACCCAAACTATGAACGCGCCGTGCCGGATACCCGGCGCGACGTTCGCGCGACAGTACCCGACATCCCGCCGATACTCAAGAAGCGCGCCGCCGGCAACGCCGCGGCCCGCCTGACGATCCTCGATCGACAGCATCTGGCGCCCGCCCCTCATTCCCGGTAATTTCCATAGCCATGACCGACACCCCCGACCTGGAATCCCGCGCAGCGCCCGACGATCACCATGCGCTGCGCCTGTGGCTGCGCATGCTGACCTGCGCCAATCTCGTCGAGAGCGAGATCCGCAGCCGCCTGCGCAATGAGTTCGACACGACCTTGCCGCGCTTTGACCTGATGGCGCAATTGCAGCGCGCGCCCAAGGGCATGAAGATGGGCGAACTGTCGCGCCACATGATGGTCACCAACGGCAATATCACCGGCATCACCGACCAGCTCGAAAAAGAAGGCCTGGTGGTGCGCACCAAGGTCGAATCCGACCGCCGCAGCTCGCTCATCAAACTTACGCCGCTGGGCAAGAAGAGCTTCTCCCGCATGGCCCGCGCCCACGAATCCTGGGTCAAGTCCATGTTCGGCGACCTGCCCGAAAGCACCCGCAACGCGCTGTTCCAGGCCCTGGGCGAACTCAAGCTGCAAGTGGTGGCGACCCGCTCCGAATCCGCCAAGAACTGAACGCCCGCAGGCGCCCATGTCCGCCTGCGGATTGGCGCATAATTGCCGCCATGATTCCGGTTTCTCTTCCTGGCGGTAATTTCTACGTGCTGATGGCAGCTTCGCTGGCCTGCCTGGCCACGCTGCTGACCTGGCTGGCCGTGCTGGCCACCACCTCCAGCGCCCGGGAATGGCTTGGCGGCCACCGGCGTGGCGGCGCCGTCCTGATGGCCCTGCTTGCCATCGTCGGCGCCATCTTTCCCTATCAGCAGTTCAGCCTGTGGTTTTCGGCCCGGCAAAGCGCCCAGGCCGACGCCGACCGCAAGACCGTGCTGGCCCAGTCCACCCAGTTGGCGGGCGTGGAGATGCCGGCCGGCACCGTGCTCAGCCTGGCCAAGCCAGGCGATCTGGCATCGTTCGATCTCGCCGTCTTCCCCGAAAGCCACCCCGCCTCCATCCAGGGCGTCGCGGCCACGCGCATGTTCCGCTACCCGGCCAGCAGCAAGCAGGCTGAGACCCTGTCGGTGGAGATCGCGCGCGACCAGGCGCAGGACGGCTGGCTGTGCGCGCATGGGCACCGCCTTGAATTCGTGCTGCACGATGGCCGTCCGCGCTTTGCCAGTTGCCATCTGGCCATCGGCAATACCCTGAACCAGCAGCCCGTGCCGCCCGGCGCCTGGCTGAAGGTCATCAATGGCGGCAGCGCCGCCGACGCGCCGCGCTGGCTGCTGCGCACCGAAGGCAGCGAGGCGCTGGAGGTGGGGCGCATGCCCATGCTGAAGGTGGACATGCAGCTGGACAGCCAGCGCCGCATGCTGGATTTCGAAGGCCTGCTGGCGCGCGAGACCGTACTGGGCGACATGACCTACCAGCCCGGCACCCGGGTGCTGGCCGCCAACCCCCGCCTGCCCGGCGCCCAGCCCGGCGACCTGCTGTTCTCGCCGTCGCGCGGACGTTCGGCGCGGCGCGCGGGCGGCGAGGACGTGCCGGCGGGCAAGTCGGTGCTGCAGTCCCCGGACGGCGCCGTGCGCAGCGTGCTGGGCAACCGCGAGGCCGGCGTGCTGGACGTCGCGGCCATGCGGATCGGCCCCTGACCGGACGCTGTCCCAATCCGGTGGGATAATACGAAGCTTTCCCCCGCGCGCCGCCTCGCCTGGCGGCGATTCCGTCCTGCTCATACATGAGACGAAGTCATGGCCGTTAATCTGCAGATCCCCTCCGAGTCCGAAATTTTTCCTGTTGCCGGCGTTGAAATCGGCGTTACCGAGGCCGGCATCCGCAAAGCCAACCGACGCGATCTGACCGTGTTCCGCTTCGCGCAGGGCACCAGCGTGGCCGGCGTGTTCACGCGCAACCGCTTCTGCGCCGCGCCGGTGCAGGTCTGCCAGGCCCACCTGGCCGCCGGCGGCCCGATCAGCGCGCTGGTCATCAACACCGGCAACGCCAACGCCGGCACCGGCGAAGAAGGCCTGCAAAAAGCCAAGGACACCTGCGCCGCGCTCGGCCAGCTGCTGGGCGTGCCCGCCGCCGAAGTCCTGCCCTTCTCCACCGGCGTCATCCTGGAGCCGCTGCCGCTGGACCGCCTGGTGGCCGGCCTGCCCGCCGCCATCGCCGACCTGGGCGCCGACCACTGGTTCAGCGCCGCCCACGGCATCATGACGACCGACACCCTGCCGAAGATCTCGTCCGCCAAGGTGCAGATCGACGGCAAGACCGTCACCTTCACCGGTATCAGCAAGGGCGCCGGCATGATCCGGCCCAACATGGCCACCATGCTGAGCTTCCTGGCGACCGACGCCGGCATCGCCCAGCCGCTGCTGTCCAAGCTGGCCGGCGAAATCGCCGACGCCTCGTTCAACCGCATCACGGTCGACGGCGACACATCCACCAACGACTCCTTCATCATCGCCGCCACCGGCAAGTCGGGCGTCGAAGTGAACGCCGAATCCGATCCGGCCTACGCCGCCGTGCGCGCAGCCCTGACGGCCGCCGCGCTGGAACTGGCGACCAAGATCGTGCGCGACGCCGAAGGCGCCACCAAGTTCATGACCATCCGCGTCGAAGAGGCCGGCACCACCGAGGAAGCGCTGAAGGTGGCGTACGCCGTCGCCCACTCGCCGCTGGTCAAGACCGCCTTCTTCGCCTCGGACCCCAACCTGGGCCGCATCCTGGCCGCAGTGGGCTACGCCGGGATCGACGACCTGGACGTGTCCAACATCCGCCTGTGGCTGGACGATGTGCTGGTGGCCAAGGACGGCGGCCGTAACCCCGCCTACCAGGAAGCCGACGGCCAGCGCGTGATGAAGCAGGCCGAGATCCAGGTGCGCATCGCCCTGGGCCGCGGCCAGGTCAGCGACACGGTCTACACCTGCGACTTCTCGCACGAATACGTGTCGATCAACGCCGACTACCGCTCCTGATCCGAAACTTCCGGGACTTCAGACGTGACCGCAACCGAGTTCTCCACCCTTATCCAGCGCGCCGAGCGCGTGCTGGCGCAGCTGGAAGCCTGGCTTCCGCCCGCAACGCCCGAAATCGACTGGACCGCCCACGCCTACCGCTGGCGCAAGCGCGGCGCGCGCGGTTGGCTGGACGCCGTACGCCACGTCGCGCGCATCGACATGGCGGACCTGCAGCACATCGAGCGCCAGAAGGGCATCATCGATCGCAACACCCTGCAGTTCCTGGAAAAGAAGCCGGCCAACAACGTGCTCATGACCGGCGCCCGCGGCACTGGCAAGAGTTCGCTGGTCAAGGCCATGCTGGCCGCCTATGGCGACCGCGGACTGCGCCTGATCGAAGTGGACAAGTCCGACCTCGGCGACCTGGCCGACATCGTCGAGCTGGTCGCCTCCCGTCCCGAGCGCTTTATTGTGTTCTGCGACGACCTGTCGTTCGAGGAAGGCGAGGCCGGCTACAAGGCGCTGAAGTCGGTGCTGGACGGGTCGGTGTCGGCCTCGGGCGACAACGTGCTGATCTATGCAACGTCCAACCGGCGCCACCTGATGCCGGAATACATGAGCGAGAACCTGGCGGCCAAGCATCAGCCCGACGGCGAGATCCACCCCGGCGAAACCGTCGAGGAAAAGATCTCGCTGTCCGAACGCTTCGGCCTGTGGCTGTCGTTCTACCCCTTCAAGCAGGACGACTACCTGGACATCGTCTACCACTGGCTGCGCGAGCTGGGCTGCCCGGAAGCGCAGATCGAACCCTCGCGCACCGAGGCGCTGCAATGGACGATCGAGCGCGGCTCGCGTTCTGGCCGCGTGGCGTACCAGTTCGCGCGCGACTGGGCAGCCCGTCATGTCTGAAAAGATCGTCGACGTCGCCGCCGGCCTGATCCTGCGTCCGGACGGCATGCTGCTACTGGGACAGCGCCCCGAAGGCAAGCCCTGGGCGGGCTGGTGGGAGCTGCCCGGCGGCAAGCTCGAACCCGGCGAAACCGTGCTGGAAGCCCTGGCGCGCGAACTGCAGGAAGAAATCGGCATCCGCGTCACGCAGTCGCGCCCCTGGGTCACCTACGTGCATGCCTACCCCCACACCACGGTGCGCCTGGCGTTCTGCCACGTCACCGGCTGGGAGGGCGAACCGCGCAGCCTGGAAAACCAGCGCCTGGAATGGGTCGCCCCTGCGCAGGCCGCATCGGTGGGAGATCTGTTGCCCGCCACCCTGCCCCCGCTGCGCTGGCTGCAGTTGCCCACGTCCTACGGCATCAGCTCCGTGGGTTCGCGTGCCGGCGTGGCCGCTTTCCTGGGCCGTCTGGAAGCGGCTCTGGCGCGCGGCGTCAAGCTGGTGCAGTTGCGCGAACCGCAATGGCCGGACGGAGTGGCCTCGCCTTCGCTGCATGAAGTGCTGCAACAGGTGCAGAAGCGCTGCCGCGCCGCGGGCGCCCGGCTGCTGGTCAACAGCGTCCATCCCGCCGCCTGGTGGCGCGAGGCCGATGGCGTGCATCTGCGCGCGGCCGATGCCGCCAAGCTCACGGCGCGCCCTGAACTCCCCGCGGGCGCGCTGGTCGGCGTGTCGGCCCACGACAATGCCCAGGTCGTCCACGCACGCGAACTCGGCGCCGACTTCGCGGTACTGGGTCCCGTGCTGGACACGCCCAGCCACCCCGGCGCGGCGACGCTGGGTTGGGAAGGCTTCGTCGCGGGCAATCGCGACGCCGGCATCCCGGTGTTCGCGCTGGGCGGCCAGTCCACCCAGACCGTATCGCAGGCGCTGCGCCACGGCGCACACGGCATTGCAGGGATACGCGGCCTGATCTGAGCCGCGCGGCGGCTTTGCTGAAAGCCGCCGCCTGCCAGCTCCACGGGGGCATCCAACGGATCCCTCTGGGGCAGCCTCCGGCCCTCACGGGATTGACGCTACTCCGCGATTCCTTGCGGAACGCCGGCATGCGCCCTGCGCCGCGACACGCTCTCCCACGCCGCCACCAGAATCATGATCAAGGTGGTCAAACCGCCCACCATGAGGTTGTCGGTCACAAAGGCCACGGGCGCCAGCACGGCCAGCAGCACCAGCCCCACTACGTGCGACAGCGGGAAGCGGCCGTAGACCACTGTCTTG
The DNA here is from genome assembly GCF_014851605.1 of Achromobacter sp. ACM02. Lineage (NCBI taxonomy): Bacteria > Pseudomonadati > Pseudomonadota > Betaproteobacteria > Burkholderiales > Alcaligenaceae > Achromobacter > Achromobacter sp. ACM02. The sequence continues at coordinate 595,291 of NZ_JACUZY010000005.1, read as the reverse complement.
TAAATGCCGTTGCCCGCCAGGTATAGCGCCGGGCCACCGATCAGCGCGGCGGCCGCCGGCATGGCGATGCGCCCGTCCGGATGCAATATGACGAGTTCGTTGGCCACGGCGGACACGATCACGCCGGCGATCAGGATGACGTGCACATAGTGGAACCAGGCGCCGATGCGGCCTGGATCGTCGCTATGCACGATGGCCTCGCTGCCGTCACGGCTGCTGGTGTCGAAGTACACCCACCACATGGCGGCCGTGCCCAGAAAAGCCGCCAGCAACGCGATCAGCGCGGGCGCGTTCCAGCGCTCCAGGCCTGCCAGCGTGGCGCCGGTGATGAGCAGGGTTTCGCCCAGCGCCACGATGACGAACAGCTGGCAGCGCTCGGCCAGGTGGCCGCCCTCGATCGTCCATTCGCTGGTCGCGGAACGCCCCAGGCCGGGAAACCGAAAGCCGATCATGGGCGACAGATACTCGCAGGCCACCGCCAGCGCCCACAGCGCCAGCCGCGTGCCGTCCTGGGACAGTCCGCCCGCAATCCACAAGACCGCCGACACGCACAGCCACGCCAGCATGCGGCGGAAGTTGGGCGCCAGCGGATGCGCAGGCCCCAGGTGCAGCACGATGAATAGCGTGCGTCCCACCTGGATCAGTGCGTAGCTGACGGCGAACACCAGCCCCGTGGCGCCGAACGCGCCCGGCAGGGCGGCGCCAAAGACCAGGCCGGCCAGCATCACGGCGAACAGCATGATGCGCATGGGCACGGCGTCGGGATCGAACCAATTCGTGACCCAGCAGGTGTATTGCCAACCCAGCCAGACGGCGAACCACAGCACCAGGGAGTGGAGCGCGCCCAACAAGGTCAGATCATGCAGCAGACCGTGGGAGATCTGGGTGACCGCGAAGACGTACACCAGATCGAAGAACAGCTCGACGAAAGTGACGCGGGCTTCGTGCCCGTCGCGGCGGCGCAGCAGGTTGGCGCTTGCGAGAAAGGTCATGGCGTGGGCCTCGCCTTGGGGATGATGGCGCCGCCAGATTAGCGCAAGGCGGGTCGTGCCGGATCGTCAAAAAATGCAAAGCCCGGCGGGCGTGGCGGCGATGCCACGGGCCGGATCTGCGCGGCCTTGCCGCCACCCGCAACAGCACGGAACCCAGCCGAAGCCGCACTAGGCTCGCAGCGACCTGCGGTAAGCCGTCATAGGCGGGAGACATGCGGCGCGCTATAAAAGGCGGGCGCCATACATCAGTCGAGGAGAGCGCCATGAAATCAGAATCCATCTATAAAACTTCCCATGGCCGCCCAGCAGGCCGGCGCAAAACCGCCGCCCGGCCAGCCAGTCCGGCACTGGGGTACATCGTCGCCATCAACCAACGGCAAACGCCGGCGCCGGCGCCCGCACCCGCCGACAGGTCCTGGGACTCCTGGTTCGCAGGCGAGTCCGTCACTGCCGACTTTCTCAACGACCGCGATCAACCCGTGGACAGGGCAGGAGGCCGCTCATGCCGCTGAAGCTCGTGCTGGACACGAATACCTGCATCTTTGCCATCAAGAACAAGCCCGACGCAGTGCAGCAGGCGTTCAACCGACGGCAGGGCCAGTTATGTATCAGCGCGATCACCGCCATGGAGCTCGCTTATGGCGCGGAAAAGTCCGCCGCCCCCACCCGCAATCACGCCGTGGTCGACGGCTTCCTGAAGCGCCTGGAAGTGCTCGACTATGACCATGACGCGGCAGCAGACTCCGGTCAGCTTCGCGCGGAACTGGCGCGCGCCGGAACGCCCATCGGCCCCTACGACGCCATGATCGCCGGCCACACCCGCTCGCGCGGCCTGGTACTTGTTACGAACAACACGCGTGAATTTTCCCGCGTGCCCGGGTTGCGGCTGGACGATTGGACGCTGAAACACTGAGCCTGGGTGTCCGTCGCCCCGCTGTCGTGCCCCTGTCGTATCGCTGCGCCGTCCTATCGGCTACCTTGGTGACTCCGAACCAATGGAAAAAGCGCCAGGTCGAAAAGCGGCTGGGGCGACCGCTCTGACCCGCAGTCAATCAATCTTGTAATCCATCCAGGACGCAACCATCTCGCGCAACCCGCCGCCGTCGTCGAAGGCTTCGCGCCCGCCCTCGGCCTTGTTGCGGCCCAGTTCCAGGATGTACATATAGTCGGACACCTCGGCGCAGCGGCGCACGTTCTGGTCCACCAGCACCACCGTCATGCCCTCGTCGGCAAAGCCGCGGATCAGCGTGTAGATCTCCTTGGAGATCTTGGGCGCCAGCATGGCGGTGGGCTCGTCCAGCAGGATGACGGACGGCTCGATCAACAAGGCCCGCCCGAACTCCACGAAACGCTGCTGTCCGCCGCTCATGCTGGAGACGGGGTCGTCGCGCTTCTGCGCCAGGATCGGGAAGCGGTCATAGACGGAGTCGATGCGCTGGCGCACGCGAGCCTTGTCCTTGCGGAACGGCCAGCAGCCCAGCAGCAGGTTGTCGTGCACCGACAATTCGCCAAACAGGCTGCGGTGCTGCGGCACGAAGGCCACGCCGTTGCTGGCGCGCTCGTGCGAGGGCTGGGCGCTGATGTCCGCGCCGCGCAGCGTGATGCGGCCGGTGCGCGGCGGCAGGAAGCCGAACATGGTCTTCAACACCGTGGACTTGCCGGCGCCATTGGGGCCGATGACGCCCGTCACCTTGCCCGCGCGCGCCTGGATGTTGACGTGGTTCAGGATGGTGATGTCGCCGTGGTAGGCCACGGTCACGTCTTCCAGCGCGAGTATCGACGTGCTCATGTCAGGCTCCCAGATAGGCTTCGACCACGCGGGGGTCGGCGCGCACTTGCTCGGCGTTGCCCTGGCTCAGGATGGCGCCTTCGTTCATGACGATGATGTGGTGGGACAGCTGGTAGATCGAGGTCAGGTCGTGCGACACCAGCACCACCGAGCAGTCGTGCTCGCCCGGCAGTTCGCGGATGACCGAGATCAGCAGTTGCGCCAGCGCCGGATTGACGCCCGCGAAAGGCTCGTCCAGCAACACCACCTTGGGTCGCGCCACCATGATGCGCGCCAGTTCCACCAGCTTCTGCTGTCCGCCGGACAGCTCCTCGGCGTAGTTGTGGCGCAGCCGGTGCAGCTCTACCTTGTGCAGCCAGTATTCGGATTGGGCGTAACGCTCGTCGGCGCTGCGGCCGGTCTGCTGCTGCGCGACCTCCAGATTGTCCAGCAGGGTCAGCTGCCGGAAGATGCGCGGCACCTGGAAGGTGCGGCCCACGCCCAGCCGCGCGACTTCGTGGATCTGCTTGCCGGCGATGTTCTGGCCGTCGAGCTCGATACGGCCCTCGTCCGGCGTGTAGATGCCGTTGATGCAGTTGAGCATGGTGGTCTTGCCTGACCCGTTCATGCCGATGACGCCCAGGATGGAGCCGCGCGGCACGTCCAGGTCCACGCCCTGCAAGGCGACCAGCCCGCCGAAGCGCTTCTTGAGATTGCTGACTTTCAACATGTGTCCGGCTCCTGTTAGCGCAGCGCCTGGCGGCCGAAGAGTCCGCTGGGCCGGATGAAGATGGTGGCGACCATGAGCGCAAAGCCGCAGATGGTGGCAATGGAAGGATTGAAGAACACCACCGAGACCTGCTCCGTGACGCCGAACAGCAGCGCGCCGACCAGGGCGCCCACCGGATGGCCCAGCCCGCCCAGCACGATGACGATGAAGCCGATCAGCGTGTAGTCGTTGCCCATGAACGGCGAGAACGCTGGAAACACCATCGCCACCAGCACGCCGCTGGCGGCGGCCAGGCCGATGCCCAGGCCGAAGGCCACGGCCGACAGGCGTTCGGCGTTGATGCCCACGATGCGCACCGCGTCGCGGTTCATGATGATGGCGCGCAGCGCCTTGCCCAGCTGGCTGCGGTACAGGAACACCGTCAGCGCGCCGATGATGGCCAGGGCGATCACCAGCGCCAGGAGGCGCACGGTCGGGATCAGCACCGGCCCGAATTTCAGGAACACGGGCTCGATCTCATAGGGCAACGAACGCGCGTCGGCGTCGAACACCAGCAGCATGATGGCGCCCAGCATGATGGACACGCCGAACATCAGCAGCAGCGAGCTGATCTCGGGATCGTCCGCCTTGGACAAGCGCGGAATCAGCACGAAGTACAGCAAGTAGCCCGCCAGGAAGAATGCGGCGAAGGCCAGCGGCAGCGCCACCAGCGGATTGATGCCGGCGTACTCCATCAGATAGAAGGCGAAGTACGCGCCCAGCACCAGGAATTCGCCGTGCGCGAAGTTGACCACGCGCAGCACGCCGAAGATCACGTTCAGCCCCACGCCGATCAGGCCGTAGATGGCGCCCAGGATCAGGCCGTTGATCAGCCCTTGGATAATCAGTCCGGTCATGGCGGTTCCTCAGGCGATGTAGCGGCGCAATTGCGGCTTGCGTTTGATCAGGCTGCCGACGATGCCGCGCGGCAGGAACAGCATCAGCAGCACGATGATCAGGCCCAGCAGCAGCAGGTTCACCACCGGGAATTTCTGCCAGATCATGTGGTCGATGCCCAGTAGCGCCAGCGTGCCGACGACTGGTCCGAGGATGGTGCCGAAGCCGCCCGCCATCGCGTAGATGATGCTCTTGGCGGTGATCAGCACGTGGAAGGCGTACTCCGGATCCACCACGTTCGTGTACCAGGCCTCGATGCCGCCAGCCAGCGCCGGGAACAGCGCGGCCAGCAGCCAGGCCTTGAGGCGGGTGTTGGGCACGTGGATGCCGACGCAGGCGGCCGCGCCGTCGTCGTCGCGAATGGCCTTGAGCGCGCGGCCCAGGCTGGACACCGACAGCCAGGTGACGGTGGCAAGGGTGGCGCCCATCACCGCCAGCATGGCGTAGTAGCTATGCGTGGGGTTGTTGGCATTGGACAGGATGATGCCCATGCTGCCGCCGGTGAAGGACTGCGGCAGGTTGGAGATGATCAGCTTGACGATGGTGGCCAGCGCCAGGCTCACGATGCCGAAGTACACCCCGCGCAAGCGCAGCGTGGGCGCCAGCAGCAGCGCGATCGCCACGCCCACGCCGCCCGCCGCCAGCAGCGACGGCAGGATGGGCCAGCCCAGGATCTTGTAGCAAATGCCGGTGGCGTACGAACCCACGCCATAGAACACCACGTAGCCGAACGGCAGATAGCCGGTGAAGCCGACGCAGATGTTCATGGCGCTGGCCATGGTGATCCACAACATCAGGTAGAACGCGAACGAGATGTTCGACGTGGCCATCGGAATCAGAGCCAGGCCCGCGGCCAGGCCGGCAAAGACGATGATGGCGATGCGGGTGCGCAACCGCACTGCGCGCTGATCCTGCGCGCGATGCGAGGCGGCGCCCGCCGCCAGGACGGGACTGCTGCTCATATGTCTTCCTCCGGGCCGTTTCCGGGTTGGACGGCCGCTTTATTTGGAGGCGATTATGAACAGTTCAAACCATAACTGCAAGTTAAGGACTAACCCTTATTTTCGGCAGGAAAGGCCTCGACAAGCACCCCGCGCAGCTCCTTGATGAACTCCAGGGCGATGGCCGAGGGCTCGCGGTTGCTGGCATAGACGGCCGAGATATTCAGGGGAATGCGCTCGGCCAGCGGCACGATGACCACGTCCGGCATGGTGTTCTGCATGACCGTGAACTCATCCACGATGGCAATGCCCACCCCGGCATTCACCAGGGCGCAGGCCAGCTGGCTCCATGGCACGTCGGCGCACATGCGGCACGGCAGGCCCGCCTGCTCGAAGGCGCCCAGCACCAGCATGCCGAAGGGCATGCGCGTCCCCACCACGATGTGCGGATGCGGCGACAGATCGGCCAGGCTCACCTCGGCACGAGCTGCCAGCGGATGCGCCCTGGGTATGGCGGCCACCATCTTCCCCACATGCAACGGCTGGGACGTCAGGAAAGGGTGGTCTGCCTGCATCACCACCAAGCCCAGCTCGGCCTCGCCCTGCAACACGTCGGTGATCAGCGTGGGCAGCGCCGTCGTGTTCAGGCGCAACAGCAGCTCGGGATGGCGCTGCTGGAAACGCGCCACGGCGCGCGGCACCAGGAACTGAGCCAGGCTGGGAATGGAGGCCAACCGCAGCACCCCCGTGCCGTGCTCCGCCAGCGCGTCGGCCAGATCGTTGACGCGCTGCATCATGCGCTGCGTTTTCTCGATTTCCTCAAACAGGCTCTGCACTTGCGAGGTCGGCCTGAGCTTGCCGCGAACCCGCTCGAAGAGCGTCACCCCCATGGCTTTTTCCGTATGCGCCAGCATCCGGCTGACCGCCGGCTGGGAAATATTCAGCAGCCGCGCGGCGCCGCTGATGGACCCGGCCATGACGATGGCCCACAACATTTCGGTCTGTCGGTAATTCAATTTATTCAAGGCGTGCGCTCCATGCCTATTTGTTATACGCTATCTCGCATGTTGAGCAAACATTGCTCAACATATGGCCTGTGTCCGATGGTCCGCCACGGAACGCGGGGCCGCATACCAAAAACGATAGGAGACCTCCCATGCACGCTAGACCCTGGCTGTCCCGCATACCGGCGCTGGCCCTCGCCGTCGCCGCCCTGACCCCTGCCCTGGGCGCCGCCCAGACCTCGGACAAGATCCGCGTCGGCATGACCGTATCGTCGACCGGCAGTTTCGCGCTCGCCTCGCAGTCGGGCGTGCGCGGCGTCGAACTGTGGGTCGACGACGTCAACCGCCGCGGCGGCATCGAAGTCAAAGGCAAGAAATACCCCGTCGAGCTGGTCAAGCTGGACGACCGCAGCGACAAGCAGATGGTGACCCGCGTTTACGAACGCCTGATTGTCGATGAAAAAGTGGATCTGGTGTTCGCGCCCTTCGGCTCCACCCTGACCGCCGCGGCCGCCACGGTGACCGAACGCCTGGGCAAGTACATGATGGTCTGGTCCGCCGCCAGCGACGACCTGTACAAGCAAGGCTTCAAGAACATGGTGTCGGGTACGCAGATGCCGGTGTCGGCGATGCTGCGCGCGAACATGGAACTGGCCGCCAAGCAGGGCGTGAAGAAAGTCGCGCTGCTGTATTCGGACGAACCGTTCCCGGCGGGCCTGGCCGAAGGCGGCAAGGAGCAGGCCGCCAAGAACGGCATGGAAGTGGTGCTGTTCGAGAAGTACCCCAAGGGCCAGAAGGACTTCAGCACGATCCTGCAGAAGGCCCGTGCGGCCGGAGCCGAGGCGCTGGTGCCGACCTCCTACGAGGGCGATCTGATCAGCATGACGCGCCAGATGAAGCAGCTGGATATCAACTTCCCGTATGTCTTCATGGTGTATGCGTCGACGCCGCAATTCCAGGCCATCGGCGCGGACTCCAACTACATCTACAGCCACACCAACTACCACCCCGCGATCAACTGGAAGGTCAACGCCGGCCTGACGCGCGAGCAGTTCGCCGCCGCCTATGACCAGCGCTTCCCCAAGGCCGAGTTCCCGCCCGATTTCCAGACTGCTCTGGCCTATGGCGCGGGCGCGCTGACCGAGGAGATCGTCAAGCAAGCCGGCAGCACCGACGCCGCCGCGCTGAAGAAGGCATCGCTGGACCTGTCGGGCAAGCTCACCGTCATGGCCGGCCCCTACGCCATCGACGAGACGGGCAAGCAGCTCTTGATGCCCTTCCCCGTGGTGCAGCTGCTGCCGGGCAAGGGCATGGTCCCGGTCTGGCCGGCCGACGTGGCCACGCAAAAACCCGTCTACCCCGCCCCCGACTGGAACAAGCGCTGATCGCGCAAGCAGGAAGGCGGCGCGCGGCAGCCCGCGCGCCGCGCTGACATCACCCGAGGAAAACATGTCTGACATTGCATTTGCCACGCTCGGCGAACTTGCGCAGGGCCTGGCCGAAGGCCGCTACAGTTCGGTGGAGCTGGCGCGGCATTACCTGGACCGCATCGACCGCGCCAACCCGGCGCTGGGCGCCTACGTCAGCGTCGACCGCGAGGGCGCGCTGCGCCTGGCCGAAGCCGCCGACGCGCGCCGCCGCGCCGGCTATGGCCTGCTCGGTCCGCTGGACGGCCTGCCCGTCGCGGTCAAGGATCTGTGCGACATCGAAGGCCAGGTCACCACCGCCGGCTCGCAAGCCTGGCGCGAGCGCCGCAGCGCCACCACCGCCACCGCCGTGACCCGCCTGATCGACGCCGGCATGGTGGTGCTGGGCAAGACCCACATGGTCGAATTCGCCTTCGGCGGCTGGGGCACCAACCCCGTCATGGGCACGCCGCGCAACCCCTGGGACCTGGTGCGCGCCCGCATTCCCGGCGGTTCGTCCAGCGGCTCGGGCGTGGCGGTGGCCGCGGGCCTGGCGCCCGCCGCGCTGGGTTCGGACACAGGCGGCTCGGTACGCATTCCCGCCGCGCTCAACGGCATCACCGGCCTGAAAACCACGCGCGGCCTCATCAGCCTGTACGGCGCGGTGGCGCTGTCCCACACACTGGATTCCATCGGCCCGCTGACCCGCGACACCCGCGACTCGCTACTGCTGACCGCAGCCATGTCCGGACCCGACCCGCGCGATCCCGTGACGCGAGGCATACCCGCCTACCGCTACCGCGATCTGCGCGCGGGCGCGAAGCCGCTGGCCGGCACGCGCATCGCCGTCATGCCGCAGGCGCAGTACCCGATTGCCATCGACGCGGCGGTGCAAGGCGCGCTGGACGACACGCGGCGCGCGCTGACCGACCTGGGCGCGGAATGCGTGGAAGCCCCCTTCCCCTTCGATTTCCACGACATGATGCTGCGCAACGGCCTGATCATCGCCGCTGAAGCCTACGCCCAGCACCGCGACTACATCGAGGACGACAGCCTGCCGCTGGGCCGCTACGTGCGCGCCCGCGTGCTGGGCGGCAAGCAGACCAGCGCCGCCGACTACGTGCTGGCGCTGCAAGCCCACGCCCGCGCCTGCCAGGCCTGGCTGGACTGGATGCGCGACTACGACGCGGTCCTCGCGCCCTGCCTGCCGTTTGCCGCCTGCCCGCTGGAAGACGTGGACGAGGCCGCCACGCCGCTGGCCGCCTTCACCCGTCCCGGCAATTACGTCAATGCCTCGGGCCTGGCGCTGCCCGCCGGCTTTGCCGCGGACGGCATGCCCATCGGCGTGCAGCTGCTGGGCAAGCCCAATGGCGAAGACGCGCTGGGCCGCATCGGCATGGCATTCCAGGCGGCCACCGACTGGCACCTGCGGCGTCCGGATCTGTCTGCGATCCAGTTGTAGACCGACGGTTGTAGACCCCAGGCCACCAAGGCCGGCCCCTCAGCAAGACGGGCCGGCCTTTTTTTGCGTTCAACCCAGTCCGCAAGCCGGCCGCAGCAGCGCCTCCAGCCAGTCCGCAAACACCTGCACCCGCCGCGATGGAGATCGCCGCTGCGGATAAAGCAGCGTCATCGGCATAGGCGCGGGGCGGTGGTCGGGCATGACTTCGACCAGCTCGCCCGCGGCGATCTGCGGCTGCACGTCGTAGGCCGGAATCTGGATCAGACCCAGACCCGCGACGCAGCTGGCGATATAGGCTTCGGCGCTATTGACCGTGACCCGCCCACGCAGAGGCGCGGTCCGGGACACGCCGCCATCCAGCCATTCCCAGGGCGCAAGCCGGCCGCTGGACGGCGAAGCGTAGTTCACGCAAGCATGCCCCGCCGCCAGATCGTCCGGCGTCAACGGCACGCCATGGCGCGCCAGGTAGGCCGGGCTGGCGACGTTGATCAAGCCCAGCATGCCTATCGGCCGCGCCACCAGGCCCGAATCCGGCAACACGCCGACTCGCAACACGCAATCCACGCCCTCTTCGATCAGGTTCACGGCACGGTCCGTCACGCCCAGCGTGACGTCGATCTGCGGATAGGCCTCCAGAAAAGACGGCAACGCTGGCGCCACGATGAGGCGGCCCACGCGTCCGGGCACGTCCACGCGCAGCATGCCGCTGGGACCCACCGAACTGTGGCGAAAGAGGTTCTCGGCCTCTTCCATGTCGGCCACCAGGCGCAGACAGCGCTCATAGAAGGCCGCGCCTTCCTGCGTGGGCGCCACCTGCCGCGTGGTGCGGTTCAGCAGCCGCGCGCCCAGCCGGCCCTCCAATTCCTGCACGGCGGCAGACACCGTGGAGCGCGGCAGGCCCAGCGTGTCCGCCGCGCGCGAGAAGTTCGCGCATTCGACGACGCGGGCGTAAACCCGGAACAGATCTATGCGGTCCATGGGGCGGATGGCTCCTGCGAGGCCTGGCCTCACTGTTCGTGATTTCTGGATAGAGATACCAGAAATATCAGTTTTGTGCGGATTTTTTGGAATATATCATCGTCGGCACAAGGGCTCGCATTCGGCAGCCCGATAGCGGAGAGGACCATGGCAGACCACGGAATCAAAGGCAAAACCGTCATCATCGCGGGCGGCGCGAAGAACCTGGGCGGCTTGATCGCGCGGGACCTGGCGCAGCAAGGCGCGCGCGCGGTGGCGGTGCATTACAACAGCGCGGCCACCAAGGCCGACGCCGACGCGACGGTCGCCGCCGTCAAGGCCGCCGGCGCGCAGGCCGTCGCCTTGCAGGCCGACCTGAGTTCGGCCGGCGCAATGGAAAAGTTGTTCGCCGACGCGGTGGCCGCGGTAGGCCGGCCGGACATTGCGATCAATACCGTCGGCAAAGTGCTGAAGAAGCCCTTCACCGAAATCACGGAAGCGGAATACGACGAGATGGCTGCGGTGAACTCGAAGTCCGCCTTCTTCTTCCTGAAGGAAGCCGGCCGCCACGTCAATGACAACGGCAAGATCTGCACGCTGGTGACCTCGCTGTTGGGCGCCTACACGCCCTTTTACGCGGCCTACGCCGGCACCAAGGCGCCGGTGGAGCACTACACCCGCGCCGCGTCCAAGGAGTACGGCGCACGCGGCATTTCCGTGACGGCGGTAGGCCCCGGTCCCATGGACACGCCGTTCTTCTATCCGGCCGAAGGCGCCGACGCGGTGGCGTACCATAAGACCGCGGCCGCCTTGTCGCCGTTCTCGAAAACCGGGCTGACCGATATCGAGGACGTGGTGCCCTTCATCCGCTTCCTGGTGTCGGACGGCTGGTGGATCACCGGCCAGACGGTGCTGATCAACGGCGGCTACACCACCAAATAGGAGCGGCGCCATGCACGTACTGTTGACCATCGTCGGAGGCCTGCTGCTGCTGGCCGTGTTCGCGCTGTTCGGCAAGCAATGGGGCGGCGACGCCGCAGGCTCGATCGCCGCGGCCAAACTGTTCCTGCCCGCGTGGCTGCTGATGGCTATCGTCAACATGTGGGTCGGCGTCACGCGCGCCGGCTACACGGTGCGCGAAGAACTGCCCATCCTGCTGCTGGTGTTCGCGGTACCCGCCGCGGCGGCCTGGCTGGTCATCGCCTTCCTGCCGCGCGGGTGAAACGCTGGCATTGACCGCGCCAGCGCTCCATTCCGCATCCGCGCGGCCCGACCTCAGGGCTGCGCGGGAGCCGCCGCAGGCGCGACGGGATTGTCCGCGCGCGCTTGCGCCCCCGCGGCAGGCAGTCCTTCCCATCCGCCGCCCAGCGCCACGATCAGATTGACGCTGGCCGCGAAGCGATTACCCAGCAGGCTCAGCGCATTGCGTTCGCTGTTGAGCGCGGTGGCGTCCACCACCGCCACGCTCAGGTAATCGACCAGACCCGCCTTGTACTGGTTCTGCGTCAGGCGCAGCGATTCACGCGCCGCTTCGAGCGCGCGGCGCTGCACCACCTGTTCGTTCTCCATGACGCGCAACTGGATCAGGTAGTCCTCGACCTCGCGCAATCCGGTCAGCGCCGTCTGACGGTAGGCGGCCGCTTGCGCGTCATAGGACGCGCGCGCCTGTTCCACCTGCGCCTCGCGCGCGCCGCCATCGAATATCGTCAGCGCCAGCGCCGGTCCCAGCGACCAGAAACGCGCCGGCGCCGTCAACAGTTCCGCGAACTGGCCGTTGCGAAAACCGCCATCGGCCGACAGCGTCAGGCTGGGGAACCACGCGGCCTGCGCCACGCCGATCTGCGCATTGGCGGCGGCGGCGCGGCGTTCGGCCGCCGCCACGTCAGGACGGCGTTCCAGCAGCTCGGAAGGCAGGCCCACCGGGATCTGCGGCAGTTGCAGCGCGAACACCGTGGGCGGCAGGCTGAATTGCGACGGCGCCTGGCCCATCAGTACGGCGATGGCGTGTTCGAGCTGGCCGCGCTGCCAATCCAGGTCGATGGATTGCGCGCGCGTGCTTTCCACCTGCGTGCGCGCCACGGCCACGTCGGCCTGCCCCGCCACGCCCACGGCGTAGCGGTTCTGCGTCAGCTGCAGGGATTTTTCATAGGCCGCCACGGTGGCGTCCAGCAGGCGTTTCTGTTCATCCAGCACGCGCAATTGCAGATAGGCCTGCACCAGCGCGGCCTGCGCGCTCAGGCGCGTGGCGCCCAGGTCGGCCAGGCTGGCCGCGGCGCTGGCCTCCGAGGATTCCACGCTGCGCCGCACGCGGCCCCACAGGTCCACTTCCCAGCTGACGCTGCCGGTCAGTGAATACTGGTTCGAAACATTGCTGCCGGACGAAGTCGAAGAACCATTCTGCCCGCCGCCGCTGCCCGAGCGCGTCATGCCCGCGCCCGCGCCCACCGTGGGGAAGAAGCCGGCGCGCGCGCCGCGCACCAGGCCCAGCGCCTGCCGGTAGTTGGCCTCGGCCTGGGCCACGGTCTGGTTGGACGCGTTCAGGCGCTCCACCAGGCCGTTCAAGGTCGCATCGTCGTAGACCTGCCACCATGCGCCGCGCTCGGCCTGGTCCAGCGGCCGGGCGGGCTTCCAGCCTTCGACCTGGTCCTGCCCTTCCTTGTAGGCCGTGCCCACGTCCAGCGCCGGGCGCTGGTAATCGGGGCCGACCGCGCAAGCGCCCAGCAGCGCGCACAGCGCGGCCGCGGCGATGCTGCGGGGAAAGAACAGGTTGGGAACAGACTTGGCGTTGCGCATCATGTGGGTTCTATGGAAGCGGAGGACCCGTTCCTGGAAGCGCGCTTGCGCGCGGCCCAGAGACGGAAGCGGTCCAGGTAAAGATAGACCACGGGCGTGGTGTACAGCGTGAGGATCTGGCTCAGGACCAGGCCGCCGACGATGGTAATGCCCAGCGGCTGGCGCATTTCCACCCCGGCGCCAGTGGCGAGCACCAGCGGCAGCGCGCCGAAGATGGCGGCCATGGTTGTCATCATGATGGGGCGAAAGCGCGTCAGGCACGCCTGGAAAATGGCCTCGCGCGGATTCATCCCCTGGGTGCGCTCGGCGTCCAGGGCGAAGTCCACCATCATGATGGCGTTCTTCTTGACGATGCCGATCAGCAGGAACACCCCGATCAGCGCAATCAGCGTGAAGTCATAGCGCACCAGCAGCAGTGCCAGCAGCGCGCCCAAACCGGCCGACGGCAGGGTCGACAGGATGGTCAGGGGATGCACGAAGCTTTCATACAGGATGCCCAGCACGATGTACATGGTGACCAGCGCCGCCAGGATCAGCCAGGGCTGCTGCGCCAGCGTCTGCTGCAGGGCCGCGGCGGTGCCCTGGAAGCCGGCCTGGATCTGGTCTGACGGCAGCCCGATGCGCGCCACCGCCGCATCGATGGCGCTGGTGGCCTGGCCCAGCGACACGCCGGGCGCCAGGCTGAACGAGATGGTATCGGCCACGAACAGCCCCTGATGCTGCACGCTGAGCGGCGCGTTGGCGTTTTCCAGGCGGGTGAAGGCCGACAGCGGCACCCGCGCGCCGGCCGTGGTGATGACTTCGACCTGCCTGAGCGATTCGATGTCCTGCGCGAACTTCGGGTCCACGCCCAGCACCACGTGGTACTGGTTCAAGGGCCCGTACATCACCGACACCTGGCGCTGGCTGAAGGAGTTGTTCAGCACCGTGGAAATGGTGGACATGCTGACGCCCAGGCGGGTCGCGGCCTCGCGGTCGATCACCAGGTTGATCTGGCGGCCCTTGTCCTCGACGTCGGTGTCCACATCGGTGATTTCGGGAATCTGCGCCATGGCCTGCTGCACCTTGGGCATCCAGGTGCGCAGCAATTGCAGGTCGCCGGCCATCAACGTGTAGTCGTAAGAGCCCTGGCTCTGGCGCCCGCCGATGCGTATGTCCTGCTGCGACACCAGGAACATGCGCGCGCCGGGCATGTTCTGCAGCTTGCCGCGCAGCCGGTTGATGACCACGTCCGCCGAGACCTTGCGCTCTTCCAGGGGCTTTAACTGGATCTGCATGAAGCTGCTGTTGCTGCCGCCGCGTCCGCCCGCGTAACCCGTCATGCTCTGCACCGCCGGATCCGCCAGCACCACCTTGCGCAGCGCTTCCAGCTTGGGCAGCGTGGCCTGGAACGAGGTGCCCTGGTCGACCCGGAAAAAGCCCAGCAGCTGGCCCGTGTCCTGCTGTGGGAAGAAACCCTTGGGCACCACGGTGTACAGATAGACGTTCAGGCCCACGGCCACCGCCAGGATCAGCATCATCAGGCGGCTGTGCGTCAGCGCCCAGCGCAGGCTGCGGCGGTAGCCGTCCAGCATGGCGTCGAAGCCACGCTCCGACCAGCGCGCGAGCCGGCCAGGCGGCTTCTCTTCCGGGGCTTCCTGACGCAACAGGCGCGCGCACATCATCGGCGTCAAGGTCAGCGACACCACCAGCGACACCATGATGGCGGCCGACAGCGTCACCGCGAACTCGCGGAACAGCCGCCCGACCACGCCGCCCATCAGCAGGATGGGGATGAACACCGCCACCAGCGACAGGCTCATCGACAGCACCGTGAAGCCCACTTCGCGCGAACCGCGCAGCGCCGCACGCATGGGCGACATGCCTCGTTCCACGTGGCGCATGATGTTCTCCAGCACCACGATGGCGTCATCCACCACGAAGCCGGTCGCCACGATCAGCGCCATCAGCGAAATGGTGTTCAGCGTGAAGCCGCTGAGGTACATGATGCAGAAGGTGCCGATCAGCGACACCGGCACCGCCACGCTGGGAATGATGGCCGCGCGCCAGCGCCGCAGGAACAGCAGCACCACCAGCACCACCAGGCCCACCGCGATGATCAGGGTCAGCTCGGCCTCGTGCAGCGAGGCGCGGATGCTGGGCGTGCGGTCCTGCGCCACCGTCATGTGCGCGTCCGCCGGCATCAGGGCCTGCAGGATGGGCAACTGGGCGCGCACCGCGTCCACGGTTTCGATGATGTTGGCGTCGGCCTGGCGCCGCACGATCATCAGGATGGCCTTGCGTTCATTGAAGAAGCCGGTCTGGTACAGGTCTTCGACCGAGTCTTCCACGCGGGCCACGTCGGACACGCGCACCGGCGCGCCGTCCTTCCAGGCGACGATCAGCGGCCGGTATTGCTCGGCGCGGCTGAGCTGGTCGCTGGCCATGATCTGCCAGTGGTAGCGGTCATTCTCCAGCACGCCCTTGGGACGGTTGGCGTTGGCATTGGCCAGCGTGGTGCGCAGCTGGTCCAGCGACACGCCGCGGTTGGCCAGCGCGCCCGGCAGCACGGTGACTCGCACCGCCGGCAGCGAACTGCCGCCCACCGTCACCTCGCCCACGCCGTCCACCTGCGACAGCTTCTGCGCCACGATGGTCGAGGCGATGTCGTAGAGCTGGCCCTGGCTGAGCGTGTCGGACGTCAACGCCAGGGTCATGATGGGCGCGTCGGACGGATTGGACTTATGGTACGTGGGATTGCTGCGCAAGCCGGTCGGCAAGAGCGAGCGCGCCGCGTTGATGGCGGCCTGCACGTCGCGGGCCGCGCCATTGATGTCGCGCGACAGATCGAATTGCAGCGTGATGCGGGTCGAGCCCTGCGAGCTGCTGGAAGTCATCTCGGTCACGCCGGCGATGCTGCCCAGCGAGCGCTCCAGCGGCGTGGCCACGCTGGACGCCATGGTCTCCGGGCTGGCGCCCGGCAGGCTGGCCGACACCGAAATGGTAGGGATATCCACCTGCGGCAGCGGCGCCACCGGCAAGAGGAAGAATGACAGCAAGCCCGCCAGCACGACCGCCAGGCTCAGCAGCGTGGTCGCCACCGGCCGGACGATGAAGGGTGCCGACAGGATCATGACGCATCCCCCGCCGGCGCCTGATCCACGCCGCGCCAGCGGCGCGACATGCGGTCGAACATCAGATAGATGACCGGCGTGGTGAACAGCGTCAGCACCTGCGACAGCAGCAGCCCGCCCACCATCACCAGGCCCAGCGGCTGGCGCAGCTCCGCGCCCGTGCCGGTCGACAGCATCAGCGGCAGCGCGCCGAACAGCGCGGCCAGCGTGGTCATCAGGATGGGCCGAAAGCGCAGCAGCGCCGCTTCATGGATGGCCGCGCGCGGACTCAGCCCGCGCTTGCGCTCCGCGTCCAGCGCGAAGTCGATCATCATGATGGCGTTCTTCTTGACGATGCCGATCAGCAGGATGATGCCGATGATGCCTATCATGTCCAGCTCGGTGCCGCTGATCAGGAGCGCCAGCAGCGCCCCCACGCCGGCCGAAGGCAAGGTCGACAGGATGGTGATGGGGTGGATATAGCTTTCGTACAGCACGCCCAGCACGATGTACATCGTCACGATGGCGGCCAGGATCAGCCACAGGGTGCTGGACAGCGAATTCTGGAACGCCAGCGCCGCGCCCTGGAAGCGCGTCTCGACGCCGGTGGGCAGGCCGATATCGGCCTCGGCCGCAATGATGTCCTCCACCGCGCCCGACAAGGAAGCGCCCGGCGCCAGGTTGAAGGACACCGTCACCATGGGGAACTGGTCCAGCCGGTTGACGGCCAGCACCGTCTTGCCCTCGCTGATGTGCGCCACCGATGACAGCGGCACCTGCGCGCCGGTCGAGGTCGGCACGTGGATCTGGCCCAGCGAGGCCGGCGTCACCTGGAACTGCGGTTCGACCTCCAGCACCACGCGGTACTGGTTGGATTGCGTGAAGATGGTGGAAATCAGCCGCTGGCCGAAGGCGTTGTAGAGCGCCTCGTCGATCACCGCCGCCGTGATGCCCAGCCGCGACGCGGCGTCGCGGTCGATCTCGACCCAGGTCTGCAGGCCGTCGTCCTGCAGGTCGTCGGTCACGTCCTTCAGGCCGGGCACCTGCCGCAGGCGGTTCACCAGCTTGGGCGTCCATTCGCTCAACACCTTCAGGTCGGGATTGGACAGCGTCATCTGGTACTGCGTGCGGCTCACGCGGTCCTCGATGGTCAGGTCCTGCACCGGCTGCATGTAGACGGTCAGGCCATCCTGCTTGGCCAGCGCCTGCTCCAGGCGTCCCATCACCGTGCGCAGGTCGCCGTTGCGCTCGGCTTGCGGCTTGAGCGCGATCTGCATGCGTCCGGCGCTGAGCGTGGCGTTGCTGCCGTCCACGCCGATGAAGGACGATACGGCCTGCACGTCGGGATCTTCCAGCACCAGGCGCGCGGCCTCGCGCTGACGCTCCGCCATGGCGGGGAAGGAAATCGATTGCGGCGCCTGGGTGATGGCCTGGATCAGCCCGGTGTCCTGCTGCGGGAAGAAGCCCTTGGGGATCACCAGGTACAGCAGCACGGTCAGCGCGAAGGTTGCCAGCGCCACCAGCAGCGTCAGCGGCTGATGCCGCAGCACGACCTGCAGCCAGCGGTCGTAGCCGGCGATCACGCGGTCGATGAAGGCGCCCGTAACCTGATGGAAGCGGCCGTGCTTCTGCTCGGATTCGGCGCGCAAGAGGCGCGCGCACATCATGGGCGTCAGCGTCAGCGACACCACCAGCGATATCAGGATGGAAACGGCCAGCGTGATGGCGAACTCGCGGAACAGCCGCCCCACCACTTCGGTCATGAAGAGCAGCGGGATCAGCACGGCGATCAGCGAAAAGGTCAGCGAGATCAGCGTGAAGCCGATCTGCGAGGCGCCCTTGAGCGCGGCTTGCAGCGGCGTCTCGCCTTCCTCGATGTGGCGGGCGATGTTCTCGATCATGACGATGGCGTCGTCCACCACGAAGCCGGTGGCTATGGTCAGCGCCATCAAGGTCAGGTTGTTGATGGAGAAGCCGGCCAGGTACATGATGCCGAAGGTACCCACCAGAGACAGCGGCACCACCACGCTGGGGATCAGCGTCGCCGTCAGGCTGCGCAGGAACACGAAGGTCACCATGACCACCAGGGCCACGGCCAGCATCATCTCGAACTGCACGTCGGCCACCGAATCGCGGATGGTCTGGGTGCGGTCGGACACCACGCTCACGTCCAGGGTCGCGGGCAAGGCGGCGCGCAGCTGGGGCAGCAGCGCCTGGATCCGGTTGACCACGTCGATCACGTTGGCGCCCGGCTGGCGCTGGATGTTCAGGAGGATGGCGGGCTTGTCGCCGGCCCAGGCCGCCTGGCGCGTGTCCTCGGCGCCTTCGACGGCGCGCGCCACGTCGGACAGGCGCAGCGGCGCATTGTTCTTGTACGCGATGATCAGGTCGTTGTAGTCGGTGGGCGTCTTGAGCTGATCGTTGGCGTTGATGGTGGTGGACCGCTGCGGTCCGTCCAGATTGCCCTTCGGCTGGTTGACGTTGGCGCCAACGATGGCCGTGCGCAGGTCCGACAGCGACAGGCCGTTGGCCGCCAGCGCCTGCGGATTGACCTGTACCCGCACCGCCGGACGCTGGCCGCCCGCCACGCTGACCAGGCCCACGCCGGGAATCTGCGACAGCTTCTGCGCCACCCGGGTATCCACCAGGTCGCGCACCTGCGGCAAGGGCATGGTGGGGGACGTGATCGCCAGCGTCAGCACCGCCGCATCCGCCGGGTTCACCTTGTTGTAGGTCGGCGGCACCGGCAGGTCGCTGGGCAGCAGGTTCGAAGCGGCGTTGATCGCCGCCTGCACCTGCTGTTCAGCCACGTCCAGCGGCAGGGTCAGGTTGAACTGCAGCGTGATGACCGAGGCGCCGCCCGAACTGGTGGACGACATCTGATTCAGGCCCGGCATCTGGCCGAACTGCCGCTCCAGTGGCGACGTCACCAGCGAAGTCATCACATCGGGACTGGCGCCGGGGTACAGCGTCACCACCTGGATCGTCGGATAGTCCACTTCCGGCAGGGCCGAAACGGGCAGCAGCCGGTAGGCGATGAAACCGGCGATCAGGATCGCCACCATCGACAGCGTGGTGGCTACCGGACGCAGGATGAACAGGCGCGACGGGCTCACGATGTTTCCCGGCTTACTTCGACGGCGGCGTGGTGCCGGCCGGCGCGCCCGCGCCCAGGGTCTTGTCGCGAGCGGCGGGGATCACGTCCGAGCCCCCAGCCACTTCCACCTTGGCGCCGGCGCGCAGGCGGTCGGTGCCTTCGACCACCACCCGGTCGCCCGGCTGCAAGCCTTCGTTGACGGCCACCATGCCGTTGTTGACCGCGCCCAGCTTCAGCTGGCGCACCTGCACCGTGTTGTCCTGCTGCACCAGGAACACGAAGGCGCCGGCCGAACCCTGCTGGATGGCGGCGGTCGGGATCGCGGTCACGTCCTTGCGCGTGAGCACGTGCAGGCGCACGTTGACGAACTGGTTGGGAAAGAGCGCGTCGTCGGCGTTTTCAAAACGCGCCTTCAGCTTCAGGGTGCCGGTGGTGACGTCGATCTGGTTGTCCATCGTTTCCAGCTGGCCCGTGGCGATGCGCCGGGTGTCGGCGCGGTCATAGGCATCCACCGCCAGCGTCTTGCCGGCGGCGATCTCGGCGCGCACTTCGGGCAGCTGGGTCTCGGGCAGCGTGAACACCACGGAAATCGGCTGGGTCTGGGTGATCACCACCAGTCCGTTGGTGTCCGAGCTGGACACCAGATTGCCGCGGTCCACCTGGCGCAAGCCCAAACGGCCGCTGATGGGCGCGGTGATACGCGCGTATTCCAGTTGCAGGCGGGCGTTGTCCACGTTGGCCTGGTCGCTCTTGACGGTGCCTTCGTACTGCCGCACCAGGGCGGCCTGCGTGTCGACCTGCTGCTTGGCGATCGAGTCCTGCTTGTACAGCGCCTGATAACGCTGCAGGTCGCGCCGGGCGTTCTCCAGCTGGGCCAGGTTCTGCATCTGCGTGCCGCGCGCCTGGTCCAGGGCCACCTGGAACGCCCGCGGGTCCACCTGCGCCAACAGGTCGCCGGCCTTCACTTGCTGGCCCTCCTGGAAGGCCACTTCCACCAGTTCGCCGCTGACCCGGCTGCGCACGGTAACGGTGTTGTAGGCGGTGACCGTGCCCAGCGACTTCAGGAAGATATCGATGTCCTGCTTGGCGGCCGTGGCGATGCGCACCGGCACCGCGGGGGTCATCATGGCGCCCGCTGGCGGCCGGCCGCCGGGACGCCCCCCCGGGGCGCCCGCCCCGCCCGGCTTGGCCGCGGGCCGCAGCACCAGCCAGGCTATGCCCGCCACAACGAGCAATACCAGCGCCAGCCCAAGCAGGCGGCGGCGGGTCCAACGGGTGGGCGGAGATACGGGACGGCTATCAGGCATGGAACAGTTCCGGCACGGGCGGAGGAAAGCCGTATTGTGTACCAGACCGTCCCGGTTTCCAGCGCCGCGATCCCTGGTTGAAACTGGGAGCAACAGGAATCTGGGCGGAAGGCAAAGTGGGCCGCCTGGCCCCGCAGGCTTGGTCCGCCTTGCCCCATTCAAGCGCTGCTTGGTGGGTTACGCGCGTCGGACAACGGGCGGAGTTGCGCGAGGATGCTCGCGCTCCACCCATCCTATGAGGTGCAGAGCGTCATCTGGAAGGGGACGTCGCGGGCGACCTGCTGGGGCTTGAATTCGCCGTCCTGGGTGGAAAAACGTATCCAGATCATGTACTTATTGGCACTGATCTCGGGAAACACGCCCTGGGCGGGGTCCAGCCAGACCCGCAGCAGCTGGAACTGCTTGCCGCCCAGCATCTGCTGGTAGGCGCCCTGCTCGCCCACGATGTCCGACTTGCGGCCCGATTCGCGCAGCAGGCGCAGGGCCAGGGTCAGGCCGTCATACAAAGGAATGAAGGGTGCCACCCAGGCCTGCAGGTCGGCGCAGCGGGCGGCCTCGGATTTGTTCTGCCAGGCGAAATACGAGGGCATGTCGACCTGCGTGGCGCTGCCCGGCACCGACAGGCGTCCGCGCAGGCTGGTCAGCCATTCGTTTTCGCGCAGGGACTGGCCGGTCTTGCCAGGCGCGGCCAGCGCCGTGGTCACCTTTTCCATTTCGCGCAGCATGGCTTCAAGCGCATCCTGTGCAACGCCGGGATGATCGCGCAGCCCGACCAGCGCCATGCGCTGGCGTTCCAGGTCTTGCAGGACCGCGCCTTTTACATCGGTGCGTTCGCAGGCGTCGAGCAGGTCGAACAGGGAGGTGACGGCGACCTGATGCAGGCGCGAGTCCCCCTCGCGGGCAAAGAAGAACAGCCTGTCGAACAGGTATTCCAGCCGCAGATAAGCGCGGATGCGCTCATTGAAGGGGTATTCGTAAACGATCACGCTTCTTTACAGGCCCATCTGTGTTTGGCCGGCTGGGCCAATGTTATTCAGGGGTGCCGGCCTAGCGCGGAGCTTGCCGGCCCGTCGTGCTCGCCAGCGCCAGCCAGCGGTCATGCAGGATCTTCGCCTGCGCGCGCAGTTGTTCCGGCGTAGTGCCTGCGTCATTGACGATGACGTCGTCGGCGACTTCCAGACGGCTTGCCCGCGCAGCCTGTGCCGCCATGATACGCCGTATGGCAGGCTCCGTCAGCCCGCTGCGTTGGCGCACCCGCGCCACCTGCGTCTCCGGGTCGCAATCCACCACGCAGATGCGGTCCAGGCGCGAGCGCCAACGCGGCAACGATTCAACCAGCAGCGGCACCACGAAGACCAGATACGCACCGGTCGCAGCCGCGGCCTGGCGCTCGGTCTCCTGCCCGATGGCGGGATGCAGCACGGCCTCCAGCCGCAAGCGCACCTGCGGATCCGAGAACGCCTGATCCCGCATCCACGCGCGATCCAGCGCCCCGTCCGGCGTCAATGCCCGCGGGCCGAACTCGCGTTCTATCGCAGGCATGGCCGCACCGCCCGCGGCGGTCAGCTCACGCGCGATCTCGTCGGTATCGACCAGCGTCGCCCCCCACTCTGCAAGCATGTCCGCCACCCGGGTCTTGCCCGATCCGATGCCGCCCGTCAGACCTATCTTCAACATACCGCCCATCCCATGGAGGACATGAACCGCCCTATTGCAAAAACCGTCCCAAGCCGTGCTCGCCGCCCACCAGCAGCGTCACGACGCCCGCCAGCGCAAGATAGGGACCAAAGGGCAATGGCTGCCCGCGGCTGGCGCGGCCGCTCAAGGTCAGCGCGCCGCCGATCAGCACGCCCAGCAACGATGCGCTCAGCAGCAGCGTCGGCAGGGCTTCCACGCCAAACCATGCGCCCAGCGCGGCGAGCAGTTTGAAATCACCATAGCCCATGCCCTCGCGCCCCGTCAGCAGGCGGAACACATGAAAGATAACCCACAGGAAGACGTAGCCCGCCACCGCCCCCACCACCGCCATCTGCAGGCTGGCATAGGCATCGAACAGATTGACCAGCAGCCCGGCCCAGAGCAGCGGCTGGGTCAATGCGTCGGGCAGCAGTGTGGACTCGAAGTCGATCCAGGCCAGCGCCACCAGCATGGCCGACAAGCCCATGGCGGACAGCGCCAGCGGCGTGGCGCCGAACCGCCAGGCGCATGCAGCGAACAGCGCGCAGGTCAGCAGTTCGATGGCCGGGTAGCGCCACCCGATGGCCACGCCGCAAGCGCCGCAGCGACCCCGCAACAGCAGCCAACCCAGCAGCGGCAGCCGCCGCCAGCCCGCCACGGGGGTGTCGCAGGCGGGGCAGTGCGAGGCCGGCGACCACAGGCCATAGCGCCCCGCCGCGAGCGGCTTGCCCGAGGCTTCCTGGCAGTGCGCCTGCCATTCCTGCTCCATCATGCGCGGCAGCCGGTGGGTCAGCACCGTCAGCCAGTTGCCGACGAACAAACCCGCCAGCGCCGCCAGGCCGATGAACAGGCCCAGAGGCAGATCGAAGACATGCCGCATCGCCGTCATCCACACGCGCGGCACTGGGCCGCAACGGCGCCACGCCAGGAGCTGGCGATAGTGCGCGGGGCAGGCTGGCGGCGGCCGTGTCGTAAATAGTGCATAAAGTGTTGAGGATGCCCAAGTGCGGCTAAGGGGAACGTATCGAATCTTCGCATAAGTGCGTAAAATCGGAGACAGACTCACCACACGGATAAGCTGCCATGACCGCGCGCGTAGAAATCGGTACCCGCTCCCGCAAACTCAGCGTCATGGGGCTGCTGCTCGCAGGCACCGCATTGGGCGCAGCTGGCTGTGCCCAACAGAAAACCGAAGGCTACTACGACCCTCCCGCCGAAAGCACCGTGACCGACGCCCAGTACCAGGGGTCGGGCGCGGGATATCGCAGCGTCATCCGTGCGCCGTCGCAAGTGCAGATCGCGCTCAAGCCGGATGCCCCCCGCAAGAACCAGAATCAGGCCGCCCAGGCCGCCGCCGGCGGTCAGACCACGGAAGACGGCCAGGCAGTCCCGGCAGACACCGAACACACCACCTCGGCATCCGCCGCAAGCGCGCCGGCCGCCGCCAGCCCGGCAAATCCCAGCGCGCCCAATCCGGCCGTGCAGAGCCTGGTGCCGCAGCCGCAGACCTACATGGGCACCCTGCCGTGCTTCTCGCCCGCCATGCAGTGCACCGCACAGCGCGTGACGCTTACGCTGGCGCCCAATGGCCGTTGGCGCGGCCGCGTGGCCTACCTGGAAAACGATCCCAAGAAAGGCCCGCCGGTTACCGAGCAAGGCTGCTGGGATGCCACCGACGAGCGCCCGCCGCGCGTCATCCTGATGGACAGCAAGGGCAATGGCCGCGCGGAATTCGTAGTGGCTGCCAACAACGTGCTGCGCGTGCGCTCCATTGACGGCCAGACGCCCAACCTGAACTACAACCTGACCCGCCAGCCTGATCTGGACCCGATCGACGAATTGGCCAAGGCGGCCGCGCCCCAGTGTCCTTGAGGCCCTCCGGCGGCTATTGAGTACGCCGCCTGCGCAGCCTTCCTACCCGGGCCCGACGAACATCACGTTCGCCGGGCCCGGTGCTTTTGGACTACCCGGCCTGGCTGTCTGGGTCGGCGCCAAGATCGGAGCGGCGTGCAGCGGGACTTGCCAGGCATGGGCTGTACGCTGGCGTCGGCGGCTCATGCAGCACATAGCTCGGACTGACGCTGCCGGGCGGGGGCATGGAAACCAGCGCATGCCGGTGGTCCGGCCCAGCCGCCCCAGGCACGGGCGAGGCGCCGGAACGGCCGTGCTCGCACAGCCGGCACGCCAGTTGCATGGCGTTGCGCACTTGCAGCTTGGTGAAGATGCGGGAGCGGTGGGCCTCGACCGTGCGCAGCGAAATGCCCAGGTCTATGGCGATGACTTTATTGGGGCGGCCGGCGGCCACATAGGTGACGATTTGCCGTTCGCGGGGAGTGAGGGAAGAAAGAACGGCTTCCAGATCGGGACGGGGAGCTTGCATGGGGCGGCTCGCTTGCAATGTAGGATTGCACCGAGTCTGACCCGCCTCCCGCCACCACGTAAGCTGGTAGTTCTTTCAGGGGTGGACATGGACGCCACCCCCGCGGCCTTGCCGTCTCAGGCCGTGTAGGTCAGTTCCAGATTGTCGATCAGGCGGGTCGTGCCCAGCTTGGCGGCCGCCAGCGCCACCAATGGTTCGCCGGCCTGCAGGTCGGCGGCTTCGGGACGCTTGAGGTCGCGTTGGCGGCGCAGAGCCACGTAGTCCACCTGCCAGCCGCGCCGGGTCAGGGTCTCGACGGCTTCGCGCTCCAGGGCGGCGGCATCGCGTTCGCCCTGGGCCAGGCGCTCGTTGGCGTGCCGCAACGCGGCATACAACGCAGGCGCCTCGGCGCGGTCGGCGTCGCTGAGGTAACGGTTGCGCGAGGACAAGGCCAGGCCATCTTCGGCGCGCACGGTCTCGTGCGCCAACACTTCGACGGGCAATTGGAATTGGCGACACATGTTGCGCACCACCATCAGCTGCTGGTAGTCCTTCTTGCCGAACACCGCCACGCGCGGCTGCACGCAGGAGAACAGCTTCAGCACCACGGTGCTGACGCCTTCGAAGAAGCCGGGGCGGAACTCGCCTTCCAGGATATCACCCAGGTCGTCCGGGGGCTGCACACGGAAGTTCTGCGGCTCCGGATACATCTCGCGCTCGTTCGGCGCGAACAGCACGTAGACGTCGCGCTCGCGCTCGAGCTTCTCGATGTCGGCGGCGAGCGTGCGGGGATACTGGTCGAAGTCTTCGTTGGGACCGAACTGCAGGCGGTTCACGAAGATGCTGGCCACCACCGGATCGCCATGCTGGCGCGCCAGCTTCATCAGGGACAGGTGGCCTTCGTGCAGATTGCCCATCGTGGGCACGAAGGACACGCGATTCTGGCCGCGCAGGTGATCGCGCAATTCCTGGATGGTGTGTACGACTTTCAAGGAGTTTCTCCGGGGTTGGGGGCAGCCCGGTGAGGATCAGGCCGCGACCGCCGACACGCTGGTGTAGGCCAGGCGCACGTAGATGGGAGCATAGGGCTCGGCCTGCGTAATTTCCAGCAGGGACTCGCGCGCCAGCTCCAGCATGGCGATGAAATGCACGACGACCACCGCCGCGGGCGCGCCTTCGCGGACGCGCTCCATGAACAGGTCGCCGAATTCCATGAAGCGCACGTCGTTCAGGCGCCGCAGGATATGCGTCATGTGATCGCGCACGGACAACTGTTCGCGCGTGATGTGGTGATGCTGGTTCAGCTTGGCCCGCTTCATGATGTCGGCCCACGCCGCGCGCAAGTCGTCCACGCTGACCTCGGGCAGCATGCGCTCGACGCTCAGGTCGGCCACCGCCTGGCTGCTGACGAAGTCGCGGCCCAGCTGCGGCATCGCGTCCAGCTTCTGGGCGGCCAGCTTCATCTGCTCGTATTCGAGCAGGCGGCGCACGAGTTCGGCGCGTGGATCTTCCGGCTCTTCGCCGGTGTCGGTCTTCTTGACCGGCAGCAGCATGCGCGACTTGATCTCGATGAGCATCGCCGCCATCAGCAGGTACTCTGCGGCCAGCTCCAGGTTGTGGATGCGGATCTGCTCCACATACGACAGATACTGCCGCGTGACATCCGCCATGGGGATGTCCAGCACATTGAAGTTCTGCTTGCGGATCAGGTAGAGCAGCAGGTCGAGCGGCCCTTCAAACGCTTCCAGAAACACTTCCAGCGCATCCGGCGGGATGTACAGGTCCGTGGGCATCTGGAACAGCGGCTCGCCATACAGGCGCGCGAACGCCACGCTGTCGATCGTGTCAGGGGTGCTGTCGACGGGCGGTTCCACTAGCGCGGCCAGGGCGTCGCCCGGGACGGAAGCGTTTTGGGCCATGATTGCCGCAATGGGCTCAGTCGGCCTGGTAGACGTACGGCTTTTGCGGCACGCGGGCCGCGCGGAAGCCTTCCAGCAGCTCCGAGTCCTGCGGTTTGTCCCAAAGGCGGGCGCGGCCCTCGCGCTGGCGCTCTTCGGTGCCAGGATGCGATTTCTTGTAGTCCTTCAGGAAAAGGGTGATCTCGGATTCGTAGTTGGTCGCCATGGCACCAATTTCAATGGGTTTCGGATGTAGGGAGTTTACTTCACGGCGGCCCACCCCCCGGCGTTACAATCTCGCGGCACCCATCGCCCCCGCCCGCCATGTCCGCAGAAACCGCAGCAGCAGCCCGCCCCGCTCCTCTTTCCAGTGAGCAAGCCGCGCGCGCGGCGCGCATGATTCCCTTCATCGTGGGCTGTGCGCTGTTCATGCAGATGCTGGACGCCACCGTGGTGGCCACTGCCCTGCCAGCCATGGCCCACGCCCTGGGTTCGACCCCGGTACGGCTGAACGTGGCCATTACTTCCTACCTACTGTCGGTGGCGGTATTCGTGCCCGTCAGCGGCTGGGCGGCCGACCGCTACGGCGCGCGGCGGGTGTTCGTGGCGGCGATCGGCCTATTCACGCTCAGCTCGGTGGCCTGTGCGCTGTCCCAGGATCTGCCGCAACTGGTCCTGGCCCGCATCGTCCAGGGGATGGCGGGCGCAATGATGGTGCCGGTGGGGCGCATCATCCTGCTGCGCACCGTGCCCAAGCAGGACTTGCTGAAGGCCATGTCCTTCCTTTCCATTCCGGCCCTGCTGGGCCCCGTGATCGGACCGCCGTTGGGCGGCTTCATGGTCACCTACATGTCCTGGCACTGGATCTTCCTGATCAATATCCCTATCGGTATCCTGGGAATTTTCCTGGTGCTGCGCTACGTCGCGGAAATCCGCGAGGAAGCCGCCCCGCGCCTGGACTGGCCGGGCTTCCTGCTCAGCGCGATCTGCCTGGCGACCCTGGTCAGCGGTTTCGAGGCCATCGGCCGCGATGTCATGCCGCCGTCCGTGCTGCTGGGGCTGATCGCGGTCGGCACGATCTGCGGCCTGCTCTATGGCTGGCATGCCAAGCGCACCGAACACCCCATCATCGACCTGTCGCTGATGCGGATCCCCACCTTCGCCATCTCCACGCTGGGCGGCAACCTGTGCCGTTTCGCCGTGGGCGCCACGCCCTTCCTGCTGGCCATGCTGCTGCAGGTGGGTTTTGGCCTCACGCCGTTCGCGGCCGGCCTGATCACCTTCGCCAGCGCCGCGGGCGCGCTACTGATGAAGTTCGTGGCCACCCCCATCGTCAAGCACTTCGGCTTTCGCCGGGTCCTGACCGTGAACGCCGTGCTGGCGGGCGCGTTCATCGTGGTCTGCGGCGCCTTCACGCCCACCACGCCGGTGTGGCTGATGATCGCGATCCTGCTGGTCGGCGGCTTTTTCCGTTCGCTGCAGTTCACCGGGGTAAATACGCTAACCTATGCCGACATCCCCCCGTCCAAGATGAGCCGCGCCAGCAGTTTCGCCGCGATGGCGCAGCAGCTGGGCATCAGCCTGGGCGTGGGCGTGGCCGCGGTGACGCTGAACGTCAGCATGTCCCTGCGCGGCGCGGAAACGCTGGCGATCCGCGATGTCGTCGCGGGCTTCATCGTCGTCGGCGTGCTGTGCATGGCTTCGACCTTCTCCTTTAGACGCCTCGACCCTCTGGCCGGGGCACACCTGAACGGCGCCAAACAAAGTGACGACGAATGAATTTGTCCTAGCCCTGGACCAGGGCACGACCAGCTCCCGCGCAATCGTGTTCGACCGTGAGGGCGTGGTGCGCGGCGTGGGCCAGCGCGAATTCCGCCAGCACTATCCGCGGCCGGGCTGGGTCGAGCACGACGCCAGCGAGATCTGGCATAGCCAGCTGGATGTGGCGCGCGAAGCCCTGCGCAATGCCGGCGCGACCGCCGCCGACATCGCCGCCATCGGCATCACCAATCAGCGCGAAACCACCCTGATCTGGGAACGCGCCACCGGCCGCCCGCTGGCGCGCGCCATCGTCTGGCAGGACCGCCGCACGGCGCCCATGTGCGACCAGCTGCGCCAGGACGGCCACGCCGATTTCCTGCAATCGCGCACCGGCCTGGTGCTGGACGCCTATTTTTCCGGCACCAAGCTCGCCTGGCTGCTGGATCACGTGCCGGGCGCACGCCAGATGGCCGATCGCGGCGAACTGGCCTTTGGCACGGTGGACACCTGGCTGATCTGGCAACTGACGGGCGGCGCGGTGCACAGCACCGACCCGAGCAATGCCTCGCGCACCATGCTGTTCGACCTGCACACGCAGGACTGGAACGACGAGATCCTGGCGCTGCTGAAGATCCCGCGCAGCGTGCTGCCCACCATCGCGCCCAGCAGCGCGGTGGTGGGTGAAGCCCTGCCCGAATGGTTGGGCGGTTCGATCCCGATTGCCGGCAACGCCGGCGACCAGCAGGCGGCCACCTTCGGTCAGGCCTGCTTCACGCCGGGCATGGCAAAGAACACCTACGGCACCGGCTGCTTCATGCTGATGAACGTGGGCGAAAAGCCTGTGCAGTCCCACAACAACCTGCTGTCCACGGTAGGCTGGGGCCTGCCGCAGGCCGGCAACAGCGGCTGGCGCCCGACCTACATGCTGGAAGGCGGCGTGTTCGTGGCCGGCGCGGCGGTGCAATGGCTGCGCGACGGCCTGGGCATCATCCAGCGTTCGGAAGAAATCGAATCCCTGGCCGCCAGCGTGGCCGACACCGACGACGTATTCATGGTCCCGGCCTTCGCCGGCCTGGGCGCGCCGCACTGGGATCCGTATGCGCGCGGCACGCTGGTGGGCCTGACCCGCGGCACCACCCGCGCCCACATCGCCCGCGCCACGCTGGAATCCATCGCTCTGCAAAGCGCCGAACTGCTGACCTGCATGAACGGCGACAGCGGCATCGCGCTGACCGAGCTGCGCGTGGACGGCGGCGCCGCCCGCAACGACCTGCTGATGCAGATGCAGGCGGATTTGCTGGGCGTCCCGGTGGTCCGCCCGCGCGTATCGGAATCGACGGCGCTGGGGGCCGCGGGGTTAGCGGGGCTGGCGGTAGGGTTCTGGTCGGAGCTGGAGGAGTTTGCCTCGAAGTGGCAGGCTGAGCGGACGTTCGAACCGACTTGGCCGGAGTCCGTGCGGGCTGCGCGGATGAAGCGGTGGCGGCAGGCTGTGGAGTTGTCCAAGGGGTGGTCGGATAGTGCTGGGAAGTAGGCGGGCTTTGTCGCTTCTGGCGATGTTGCTTCGTGGTATTGAGCTCGGCCGAGGCTGCGTTTGCATGGTTTCGAGGCGCCGTTCCAGTGCTTCGTAGGCCGCCCATCGGCGCGGGCGCCTGAGTGGCGGGCGCCCACGATTGCGGTCCGGAGCCTTCGCTCCGGACTGCCCCGTCGTCATCTTCGTCCAGGCCTTCGGCCTTCCCTTCAGATTCCCTCGGGCGCATCGAGGTTGCCCGCCACTCAGGCGCCCGCGCCGATGGGCTACTTGAATCTTGGACTGATGCGCTGCTAGAGCTGTGGTCAGGGACGATTCTTGGGCTGCCCGTCATTCTCGGCCGCGCGGGCGGCCGAGAATGACATACGTGATTTCTTGAATTTCGATTGTGTTCGCTTGCGCGAATGCGGCGAGTGGTTTGCTAATGGTCGCCAGCTCATGGGGGATGGGCGGTGATGGATGGCGCGCGGTGGCGAACTGCTTGCGCATGCTGACCGTCACGCGCGCCACCCATCCGGCACCCGCGTTAGGTCGACGACGGCCCGCGCGCAGCGTCATCATGCGACGCAAGACACCGAGTAAGCCCCAAAAGGCCGCCCGCGACGACGGACGACCTACGAAGCGCTTATGCGCTACAGCACACTCGAAATCGCATCCCGCGCCTGATGAGACAACTCCAGCCGCGTAGGCAAACTCCCGTCCGGATGCCGCGCCGCCAACGGCGGCAGGAACACCACTTCGACGGCCAGTCCGGTCACCCCCAGCACCCGCCAGAGATTCGCAACCAAGGACTCTTCCCCCACGAACGCCGCGTAACCGCTGCGCTTGCCATGCTGCAGGAAGCGCAAGGCCACGGGCTGGATCTCGACGGCGGCCGAACGCGCCGGTTCGAACAGGCTGGCGTGGAAGGGCAATAACTCGAAACCCTCGCTCGTCGTGCCTTCGGGGAACAGCCCCACCGCGTCGCCCTGCTTGAAGCGGGCTTGCATGGATTCACCCATGGCGTGCACCGCGTGGCGCTGGCCGCGTTCGATGAAGAGCGTACCGGCGCCGGCCACCAGCCAGCCGATGATCGGCCAACTGCGGATTTCGCTTTTGGCGACGAAGGACGTGGCGCGCGCCGAGTTCAGCACGAAGATGTCGATCCAGGACACGTGGTTGGCCACCAGCAGCACCGGACCGGTCAGGCGCGGCTCGCCCTTGAGGACGACCCGCAGGCCACAGAAAGCCATCAGGCAGCGCGACCAGCGGCGGTTCAGCCAGGCACGTGATTTGGGGCCGATCAGGGGATATACCAGGCCTACACACAAGAGGCCGAAGAGAATCCAGGGCACCACGAGGAACAGCCTAAGGACAAAGCGCAGCAGCTTCAAACCGGAGTCTCCCAGGCCAGGCTGCCACCTACCACGGTGGCGCGTACGCGGCCGGGCAGCATCATACCCGCGAACGGGGTATGGCCGCTGCGGCTTTGCAGCGCGCCGGGCATCACCAGCCATTCGGCTTCCAGATCGGCCAGGCACAGGTCCGCTGACGCTCCCACGCCCAGATGGCCGGCGGATGCGGCCAGCGGAGAAACGCTGGCCAGCACCGCGGCGGGGCCGCAAGTGACCCGCGCCAGTGCTTCGGGCAGAGGTCGGCGGTGGTCGCGCGCCCACTTCAGGGCCAGGGACAGCAGCAGCTCCAGTCCGGTAGCGCCGGGCTCGGCCAACGGAAACGGCACGGCTTTGGCGGCGTCGTCGATCGGATTGTGATCGGAGCACAGCGCATCGACAGTGCCGTCGGCCAACGCGGCCTGGATCGCGTCGCGATCGCGCTGGCCGCGCAGCGGCGGGTTCAGGCGGAAGTCCGTGTTGAAGAAGCCGATGTCCACGTCAGTCAGGTGCAGACTGTGGACGGACACGTCGGCCGTGACCGGCAAGCCCTCGCGCCGGGCGGCGCGCAGCAGTTCCAGGCCAGCGGCCGAGGACAGCCGCGTCAGGTGCACGCGCGCGCCGGTGGCGCGCTGCAGTTCAAAAATGGTGTGCAGGGCCACGGTTTCCGCCTGCGGCGGCAGCCCTTCGAGGCCCAGGCGCTCGGCGTAGGCGCCGCTTGCGGCGACAGCCCCGCGCGCGAGCCACGGATCCTGTGGTCGCAGCCACAGCGCCAGGCCCATGCCGCTGGCGTAGCGCATCGCGCCCCAGAGCACGCGCGTATCGGCGATGCCTTGTTCGCCGTGCGTGTAGGCGAGGCAGCCCGCCTGCGCCAGCAGGCCCATCTCGGCCAGCGTTTCGCCGGCCAGTCCCACCGTCATCGCGCCCAAGGGATGGACGCGGCATTGCCCGGCCTCGGCGTGGCGCATCAAGGCCTCGGCCTTGCCGGGTTCATCCAGCGGCGCGCCAGGGTCCGGTGGCAGCACCAGCCGGGTGACGCCACCGGCAAGCGCCGCGCGCAGTTCGGCAGCGGCGAAGGCCGCCGCGCCCGGTTGCGTGACGCGCGCGGACAGATCGATCAGGCCCGGCAACACCACCAGCCCGCTGGCGTCCAGCGAGCGATCCGCTTGAAAACCGTCGGGCGCGCGGCCCACGGCGACGACGTGGCCGTCGGCGATGTAGAGGTCGTGCTGTCCGTCCACCGCGTTGGCGGGATCGATCAGCCGACCATTGGCGATATGCAGCCTCACGACGCGTCTCCGGTCAGCAATTCCAAGGCGGCCAGACGCAGATGCTGCTCGATATCCTCCAGCCGCGCCTCGATGGGCGCCAGGCTGGCCGACACATCGCCGTCGACCTCGATGCCGGGCGTCAACACGCCCGCCGGCAGCAGCAGGGCATCGGAGCGGGCCGCGGCCAGGGCATCCGGCGTCAGGCCGTAGGCCTGCGCGTATTCGCGTGCGGAAGGGAGTTGCGCGCCGCTGATGCCTTCCACTTGCAAGGGCAGCGCGATGATGACGTCTGCATCCTGCAAGCCCTCGCGCAGCGAGGCGCAGGCGCGCACGCCGAGCTGCGGCAGTCCGTCGGGCAACAGGGTGCGCGGCGCGGCGGCGCGGACTTCGGGCACGCCCAGCGTGGTCATGGCATGGATGACGGAACGCGCCACGCGCGAGTGGCGGATGTCGCCCACCAGCGTCACGGCCAGGTTGGTCAGGTCCTGCCGCGCGTCGAGCATGGCTTGCACCAGCGCCAGCGCGGGCAAGGGATCGGCGTGGCAGCCGTCGCCTGCGTTGAGGATGCGCAGGCCCGGCGCCGCGTGCGCGGCCGCGCAATGCGCCGCGCCGCTGGCGCCATGGCGCAGCACCAGCAGGCCCGGGGCTAGGCGCGAGACGGTTGCGGCCAGCGCGTCGCCGGCCTGCGGATCCAGCATGACCGCAGACAGCGACACGCGCTGCGCGGCGGCGGCAAAGGCATCGCGGTCTTGCGTGGACTCATCGGGCAGGCACAGGAATACCGGCATCGCGGACGACGGGCCGGCTGGCGCCTCTCCCGTTGTATCGCCGCGCGCCGCCCACGCGCGCGCCGCGTCCAGCAGCCGTTCGACGTGCCTGCGGGGCAGCCCTTCGGTGGTCAACAGATGTATCAGTTCGCCGCGGCGATCGAGTTGCGGATTGAGCATAGGCAGTCCGGACCGCGTGCATCAAGCCGCAGGCAGGGTGTCCAGGTATCGTTGCAGGATAACAGCCGCCGCCATCGCGTCGTCCGCCGCATGGGTGCCCAGCAGGCGCTGCGCCTCCATGCTGGAACCGCGTTCGTCGACCAGTTCGACGGCGAGGCCGAAGCGGCCGTGCAATTGATTGGCAAAGCGGCGGCAGCGCGCGGTGGCGGGTTGCTCGCCGCCGTCGGCGTCCAGGGCCAGACCCACCACGACACGGTGGGGCTGCCACTCCTGCAAGAGCGCCGCGATGCGGCCGAAGCGCGCCTCGCGGACTTCGCTGAAGATGATTTCCAGCGGACGCGCCTGGCGCGTCAGCGTATTGCCGATGGCGATGCCGATCTTCTTCTCGCCGAAATCGAAGGCAAGCAGGGTCTCTTCAGGCATGTCCGGCATCGCCCGCCAGCATCACCGGATCGATGCCCAGCAGCTTCAGCGCGGCCGGATAGCGTTCCTCGGGGGGCACGTCGAAAATGATGTCGTCGTCAGCGCCCACGCTGAGCCAGGCGTTCTGCGCCATCTCGCTCTCGAGCTGGCCCGCGCCCCAACCGGCATAACCCAGCGTGACCAGCATGCGGGCCGGCCCCTTGCCGTCGGCCACGGCCTGCAGCACGTCGCGCGAGGTGGTCAGCGCCATGTCGCCCAGCTTGATGCTGGAGCTGTAGTCGCCGGCCGGCGCGTGCAGCACGAAACCGCGGTCGGTCTGCACCGGACCGCCAAAGAAGACCAGGGTGTCCTTCACGGGACCGATCTCGAGCGTCAGGTCGATGCGCTCGAACAAGGTGCCCAGCGTCAGGTCGGTGGGCCGGTTGATGACCAGGCCCAGCGCGCCACGTTCGGTGTGTTCGCAGACATAGATGACCGAACCCGCCAGGCTGCCTTCCACCATGCCGGGCATGGCGATCAGGAACTGGTTGGCAAAATTGGCTGCCTGCGTCGCGGCGTCTTCGTGATGTTTTTCCGTCATGGCAACCCCTACATGGGTAATCTGAAAGAACCGTGGGGAGGCCGCGCGTATCCAGCAAGCATCATGCCTGGCGGCAGTCGGGTCCACGGTTGCGAGGGATGGGGCCTAGCCCCATCTTACGAGCCTTGGCGGAATATGTCGGCGCTATGGCCTCAGAT
The DNA here is from genome assembly GCF_014851605.1 of Achromobacter sp. ACM02. Taxonomy (NCBI): domain Bacteria; kingdom Pseudomonadati; phylum Pseudomonadota; class Betaproteobacteria; order Burkholderiales; family Alcaligenaceae; genus Achromobacter; species Achromobacter sp. ACM02. The sequence goes on along the minus strand of NZ_JACUZY010000005.1, from coordinate 560,834 downwards.
TTCCATCAATTCGAAGTCCTCTTTGCGGGCGCCGCATTCAGGACAGACCCAGTTCGGGGGCACGTCTTCCCAGCGGGTGCCGGGCGCAATGCCTTCGTCGGGCAGGCCGGCCTCTTCGTCATAGACCCAGCCGCAAATCAAACACATCCAAGTACGCATAGTTCTCTCTTACATCAATCCAGGCCCTTGCCCGGCATCAGGGCAAAGGTGAGGGGCTTCCATTAGAATGGGGACAATCTTACCGAAACCCAATAGGGGTTCCCCTGATTCACCGCAAATGAGTCCGGGCGCCCCCCCACTCTAACGCTGTCCAAGTGGCCCCCGTTACTCCCCCTCTCGTTTTGGTCTTCGGTCCGCTCGATCCCTCGGGTTCCGACGGCTTGCCGGCAGATGCCGTCACTTGTGCCGGCCTGGGTTGCCATGGCCTCGCGGCCGTGACCGCGCTGACCGTGCGGGATACCGCCGGCATCGAAGAAATCCATCCCGTTACACCCGACCTGCTGGACGATCAGGCGCGCTGCCTGCTCGAAGACATGTCCGTGCAGGCCATCAAGGTGGGCGGACTATACACCGCGGAAACCGCCAGCGTCGCAGCGCAGATCGCCGCCGATTACAGCCAGGTGCCGCTGGTCCTGCATCTGGGCCAGCGCGCCCAGCCGCCGGCCGACGCCGCTGACGAGGACGATGCCGACGACCTGCTGGCCGCCACCCTGGAGCTGGTGCTGCCGCAGACGGACCTGCTGATCATCGAGCACCTGCGCCTGGCGCAGTGGCACGCCGACGGCGACATTGATATCGGGGACGCACCGACACCCATGCACGCCCTGCTGGCGGCGGGCGCGGAATGGGTCCTGGTTCTGGGCAGCCCGCAGCGGCCCGGCCACTACGCCAACATGCTGCTAGGCCCCAACGGTCAGACCGCCACCCTGCCCTGGCAGGCGCCCCCGGACCGCAACGGCGACGCCGGCGGCGTGGCCGCCACTGCCATCGCGGCCATGCTGGCTCGCGGCCTGGAAATGCCGGAAGCCGTGCGCCAGGGGCTGGCGCACGCCGACGCGGCACTCGCCGCCAGCTTCCTGCCGGGCATGGGCCGACGCATTCCCAACCGGATTCCCTCCCAATGAAAGCGCTGCGCTTCCCCACTGGCCTGTATGGCGTCACCCCCGAATGGGACGACACCGATCGCCTGCTGCTGGCGGTGCGCCAGGCCGCCGCGGGCGGCATGCGCTCGCTGCAGCTGCGCCGCAAGAACGTGCCTGACGCCGTGCGCGCCGCCCAGGCCCGCGCACTGGCGCCGCTGTGCCGCGAGCTGAGCGTAGTCTTCCTGATCAACGACGACTGGCGCCTGGCGCTGGAAGTGGGCGCCGACGGCGCGCACGTCGGCCGCGAGGACGAAAGCCTGGCGCGCATCCGCGCCGAGGCCGGTCCCGACCTGATCCTGGGCGGCTCCAGCTACGACGACCTGGGCCGCGCGCAGGAACTGCTGGCCGCGGGCGCCGATTACATCGCCTTCGGCGCCATGTATGCCTCCACCGTCAAGCCCGACACCGTGCGCGCGCCGCTGTCTGTGCTGACCGAAGCCCGCCGCCTGACGGACACCTGCGACGCCCCCCGGCCCGCGGTCGTCGCCATCGGCGGCATCACGCCCGACAACGCGCCGTTGGTGGCCCAAGCGGGCGCCGACGCCATCGCCGTCATCACCGCGCTATTCGAAGCGCCCAGCATCCGCGCCGCCGCGGCCGCATGCTCCGCGCCCTATTCCGCAAACCCCAACCGCAAGCCTTGAACGCCATGTCCAGTAACGCTCAGCTTTTCGAACGCGCCTGCCGCAGCATCCCCGGCGGCGTCAACTCGCCCGTGCGCGCCTTCCGCTCCGTGGGCGGCACGCCGCGCTTCATCAAGCGCGCGCAGGGCCCGTACGTGTGGGACGCGGAAGACAAGCAGTACATCGACTACGTCGGTTCCTGGGGCCCGGCCATCCTCGGCCATTCGCATCCTGAAGTGGTGCGCGCCGTGCAGGACGCGGCGGTCAACGGCCTGTCCTTCGGCGCTCCCACCGAAGCGGAAATCGAGCTGGCCGAAGTGCTGATCTCGCGCCTGCCCTCGCTGGAGCAGGTGCGCCTGGTCAGCTCGGGCACCGAAGCGACCATGACGGCCATCCGCCTGGCCCGCGGCGCCACCGGCCGCGCCAAGATCGTGAAGTTCGAAGGCTGCTACCACGGCCATTCGGACAGCCTGCTGGTGAAGGCGGGCTCGGGCCTGCTGACCTTCGGCAACCCCAGCTCGGCCGGCGTGCCGCCGGAATTCGTTTCGCACACGCTGACCCTGGAATACAACAACCTGGACGCCGTGCGCGAGGCTTTCGCCCAGCATGGCGCCGACATCGCCTGCATCATCGTCGAGCCGGTCGCCGGCAACATGAACCTGATCAAGCCGGCCCCTGGCTTCCTGGAAGGCCTGCGCGAGGTCTGCACGCAGCACGGCGCGCTGCTGATCTTCGACGAAGTCATGACCGGTTTCCGCGTCGGCCCGCAAGGCGTGCAAGGCCTGACCGGCGTCAAGCCCGACATCACCACGCTGGCCAAGGTGATCGGCGGCGGCATGCCGGTGGGCGCCTTCGGCGGCAGCGCCGAGATCATGAAGCACATCGCCCCGCTGGGCGGCGTCTATCAGGCCGGCACGCTGTCGGGCAACCCGGTGGCCGTGGCCGCGGGCCTGGCCACGATGCGCCTGATCGCCGCTCCGGGCTTCTACGACAAGCTGTCGGCCCAGACCGCCAAGCTGGCCCAGGGCCTGCAGGAACGCGCCCGCGCCGCGGGCCTGGCCTTCTCGGCCGACTCGGTGGGCGGCATGTTCGGCATCTACTTCAGCGATAAGGTCCCGACCTCGTTCGCCGAAGTCTCGGCCTGCGACACGGCGGCGTTCAATCGCTTCTTCCATGCCATGCTGGACCACGGCGTGCACTTCGCGCCGTCCGCCTTCGAAGCGGGCTTTGTCTCGGCCACGCACGACGACGCGGTGATCAAGTCCACCCTGGACATCGCCGAAAAGGTCTTCGCGTCCATGTAACGACGCCGGGGAGCCGGCCCGCGGCCGCTCCCCTTCAAGGCGCCTTGTAGTGCTCGTACAAGGCGGTCACATCCCGCACGTACGCCTGGGTCTCCGCATAGGGCGGCACGGCGTCATATTTGCGCACCGCCCCTTCCCCCGCGTTATAGGCCGCCAGCGCCAGATCCAGCCGGCCCGGATACTGGTCGATCAGCCGGCGCAGATGGCGCGAGCCCGCGTTCACATTGGTCGCCGGATCCACCAGCGCCGTCTCCACGTCAGCCACTGAAAGCAGCGGCGCCGCGGTGGCAGGCATCAACTGCATCAGGCCCAACGCCCCCTTGGGCGAACGCGCATCGCTGCGAAAGCCCGATTCGATTGCGATCACGGCCCTGAGCAAGGCCTGGTCCACGCCCGACTCCCGGGCCGCCCGGGCAATCAGCCCGTCATGCGCCTGCGGCACCTTCAGGTCTTCCCAACGCTGCGCGCGCGAGGCAGAGGCCAGCGTCACCAGGCGCGCGCCATCGCCGGACTTGGGCTCGCAGTCCAGACAGACCTTCATGCCGCTGCCGCGCCAGGCGGTCCTGGCCTGCGCCCGCTTGTAATACTTGGCGTAACCCGTGGGCACCTTCATCGACCGCCACACGCCATAGGGATCCTTGTAGCGATAGATGTCGGCCGCCTGGGCGGAACCGGCGGGCGCCAGGGCCAGAACGCCGCTCACCAGGGCCGCCAGCGCCGCCATGCCCGCGGCGCGCGCCGCGAAGGCGCGCAGGGCCGGCAGGACGGGACAGGGATGGCGGTGCATGGGCGGCTCCGGCGGCGTCCGAAGACGCGGAATCGAGCTCCTATGCTGCTGCGGCAACGCCCTTTTGTCGCTAGTACCGACGCCCTAGTCCTGCCCGGACGGTCGCCATCCCAGGGGCAAACAGGGGCAGAACTAGGGCATGCGGCGGAATTTGCCTCACCTACTTTCCAGTAGCCTATAACGCTTGGGATAGAATATGACTTAATATTTCCTATGATTACCAAATAATTTCACCTGGCAGAAACACCAGGCTGGAGAGAGGCAAGATGGACGCAGAAAACACGCTCCGGCTGACGCTGGACGCCACGACCAACGTCCTGACGGCGGTCTACACGCCGCCCGCGCGTCCCGACTCGGCGGATTCCGCCCTGGCGCCCGCCTCGCCAGCCGAGACAGACGGCGCAACCGCCCTGGACACCGAGGTCAGCGTCGCGGTCGACGACGACGAACCGCGTCCCAACGTCAATGCCGACCTGCCCAGCTGGGACACCCTGGCAGCGGCGGCCGTCGCTCAGGGCTGGGGTGCCGAGGCGCTGGACAGCCAGGCCGTCCTGACCTTCATCGACCTGTGCCGCCACGCCAACGAAACCGTGAAGGCCCCGGTCGGCCAGGTCATCGACGGCTCACTAGAGCTGGAACTGGACGCCGAGCGCATGTCCGCCCTGCTGACCCTGCTCCCGCCCAAGGGCGGCAAGCCCGTCACGTTGGAAGCCGTGCGCCAGGTGCTGGCCGAACGCGGCATTGTCCACGGCATCCTGGAACAGGAGCTGATCGACGCCGTCACGCAGGGCCGGCGCGAAACCACGCAGATCGCCCGCGGCACGCCGCCCACCCGCGGCACCCCGACGCGCTTCGAAAGCCTGCTGGACCGCCTCAAGCCCCGCGGCCAGGATATCGACGAACTGGCCCAGGTCGACTACCGCGACCTCGGCAGCCTGCTGCTGGTCACGCCCGGCATGCCACTGATGCGGCGCACGCCGCCCCTGCCCGGCGTGGACGGCAGCACCGTGCTGGGCGAACCGATCCTGCCCAACGAACTGCCTGACACGCCGTTCGCCAGCGACCTGTCCGGCGCCGCCGTCGACCCGGAAGATCCGCTGCTGCTGCGCGCCACCATCGCCGGTACGCCCACCCTGGTCAGCCACGGCGTGCAGGTCAATCCGCTGGTCGAAGTCGACGCCGTCAACCTCAGCACCGGCAACATCCATTTCGAAGGCTCGCTGCTGGTGCGCGGCGACATCGCCGCCACCATGGAAGTCCACGTGACGGGCGACGTGATGGTCAACGGCACCATGGAAGCTGCGCTGGTCGAGGCCGGCGGCAACGTCACGGTCAAGGGTGGCATCATCGGCCTGGCCGAAGCCCTGCAAGACGCCACCGCCGCCGCGCGCACCGCGCGCGTCGTCTGTGGCGGCGCACTGCGCGCCAAGTTCATCGAAAACGCCGTCATCAGTGCAGGCAAGGACGTAGACGTAGAGCGCGAAATCCGCCAGAGCAGCATCGCGGCCGGCGGCAGCGTCAACGTCGGCCCGCCCAACACCCAGCAAAGCGCCATCACCGGCGGCCAGACCCGCGCCATGCAGGCCGTACGCGCCGGCACCATTGGTTCGCCCTCGGGCATCCCGACGCTGGTGCAGGCCGGCCTGGATCCGCATGCCGACATCAAGCGTTCGGCATTGGCGCGCAAGCGCCAGAAGATGCACGAGGAAAAATCCAAGCTGGAGCAACTGCTGATGTTCCTGAAGGCCAATCCTCAACGCGCCCCGGGCGACGTAGCCGACCGCGCCCGCAACACCCACGTCAAGCTCAGCCAGGACCTGCTGGCGCTGGACGCGGAGGAAGCCCAGCTGGTGCTGGACCTGCAGCCCCTGGCCAGCGCCACCATCCAGGCCGCGCGCCGCTTCTGCGGCGGCGCGACGATTCAGGTGGGCAACAAGGTGCAGGAATTCCTGGAAGACCAGATCGGCGGCAAGGCCGCCGTCGAAGAAGGGCAGATCGTCATCCGCTGACCCTGCCCGCTGGCGCCCTCAGGGCGCCAGTTCCTTGAACCAGGCGCGCGGCGAAATGCCGCGGTCCGGCCCCAGGATGGAAAAGCCGCCGTCCACGGGTATGTCCACCCCCGTCATCCACGAGGCCGCGTCGGAGCAGGCGAAGCACACCGCCGCGGCGATCTCCTCGCCCGACCCTACCCGCCCCAGCGGATGGAAATGCGCTCCCACCGCGTCCGCCGCCGGACGCGAACCGCCCGACAACTGTTCCACCGACGGCGACCAGGTCCAGGCCGGCGACACCGCCAGCACGCGCACGCCGGCCGGCGCCAGCTCCACCGCGAAGTTCTTGGTGATCTGCAGCAGCGCCGCCTTGGACGCCGGATAAAGCGCGCGCCCGGCCGCGCCGAACTTGCCGCCGGTGCTGCCCATGTTCACCACCACGCCGCCGCGCGGCAGCAGCGGCGCAGCCAGTTGCGTGAAGATGGCCGCCGACACCAGGTTGGTGTCCAGCGTGTTGTGCCATTCCTCGCGCGACGAGGCCAGGCCCCGGTCCGCGTACTGGCAAGCGTTGTTGACCAGGATATCCAGCCGTCCGAAACGCGCCACGGCAGCATCGATGCAGCGCTGTATCTGCGCGTCCTGCCCGATGTCGGTTTCGCAGTACAGCGCACGGCCGTCCAGCTCGTCTTCGAGCTTGCGGCCGGCCTCGGCGTTGCGCCCGACCAGCACCACGTTGACGCCAGCCGCGGCCAGGCCGCGCGCGATGTCCGCGCCCAGTCCCTGGGTGCTGCCAGTGACGATGGCGGTCTTGCCGGCCAGCCCGGGAAAGCCTGTGAAATCCATGATGAATCCTTGATCAATGAGGCGCGGCGGCCCAGCGCACAGCTTCCGCCACCGGCCCGGTTTGCGCAATCAGGCGCATGCTGGCCAGCGACGCGTCGTGCACCGCCGGGTCGGCGGACGCGCAGGCGTCCTGCGCCACCATGACCTCGAAGCCGATGTCGGCCGCATGGCGCACCGTGCCCTCCACCACCGAATGCGTGGCGACGCCTGCCACCACCAGCCGACGCGCGCCCAAGAGCCGCAGGGTCTCTTCCAGCGGCGTGCCGTAGAAGGCGCTGATGCGGGTGTGCTTCACCACGAACTCGCGCGCGCTGCCGGCCAGCGGCTGCAGCCCCTCGTAAAACGCGCTGCCCCACTGCCCCTCCGGCACCGCGCCGATGGCGGCCACGTTGCGGAAGATGGGGCAATTGGCCATCAGGTCGGCGTAATCGGGCCGGAATGCGATGCGCACGTGCACGATGGGCAGATCATGCGCCCGCGCCCCCGCCAGCAGGGCCGCCGCGTTGTCCAGCAGGCGCTGGCGCGCCCCGCTGTCCGCATCCAGGCCGACACGGATCTTGCCCTCGGGATGCAGCACGTCGTTCTGGAAGTGCAGCGCCAGCACCGCGGCGTCGGTCGCAGTCACACGAACACCTCGAACACGTCGTGCACGTCGTCGCAATTGACCAGATCCACCCGCTTCATGCGGATACGCCAGCTGTCGCCCTCGGCGGCCAGCTTGTGGGTATAGCGGCCCGCCAATTGGCGCGGCTGGCGCTTGCGCCATTCGGTCATCTGGAAGGTGGAATGCACCACCAGATTGCCGCCGGCGTCCACGCCCTCGATCTCCACCGCGCCCACCAGCCGCGCGCTGCGCGTGGGCGGCTGCTGCGACCAGTTGCGCGGATGCTCCAGCCGGCGGATGCGCACGTCGCGCAGCATGCGGTCTTCCCAGAACAGCGAGATGTGGTCGTAGGGGCTCTGCTGGCCCGGCGTGCGCGGCATCCAGTACATGCCGTCGGCGGTCCACAGCGCCTGCCAGTCGTCGTAGCGGCGTTCGTCCAGCAGGCGGGCCTCGCGGTACAGGAACTGCGCGATGCGGTGATAGGCGTCGGCCGGGACCTCGGCCGGCGACAGGCCTTCCGTGCTCACGTCGAAATCAAGGTCTAGCAGCATGAGCGGTCTCCGGTGGCGGCTTCGGCGGCGGCGGGGCCGGCTTCCATATAGGTCTTCCAGGCGTCGAACTGGTTGCGCATGGGCAGCTCGCTGGTGCCGTTGACCGACACCAGGCCTTCGCTATCGCTGCGGTCGCTGCCGTGGTAGCGGTGCATGCTGACCCATTCACCGCCACGCGTGGCGTTACCTTCCTGGCAGCGGTTGTAGAGTTCGATGTCGTCCGGCATGACGTTGGACGAAGGCGAGTTGATGACGTTGGCGTACAGCATGGCGCGCTTGAAAACGCCGTCCGGCGCGCCCTTGCAGCGGAAGGTCTGGATCTCGATCATGGTGCGGTCGACGGCGATGGGTCGGATCACGCGGAACTGCTGGAACACCGTGTGGGGCGAGCCGCTGCCGTAGATCACCGTGTTGTGGCGGTTCATGCCCAGGATCTCGCGGGCGCGCGTCTCGCCATAGGCGGCGGTCAGGGTTTCGAAATGCGCCCGCGACACCGGGTCGCGCTCGGCCGCGCCCGGATTGAAGATGCCTTCCATGTAGCCGTGGCCGTTGGGATAGGCGCGCAGCTCCAGCTTTTCCCAGAATTCGTAGGGTTCGCCGTTGCCGTCCATGATGTGCAGCTCCAGCGGCATCTCGCCCATTTCCTTGGCTTCGTCGCGGGCCGCGGCATACGACGATTCATGCGTGACGCGGGCATGCATGGTGTCGTGCAGGTTCTCGTAGAACACCTTCCAGTTGGAACGCTGCATGACGCGGAAGATGCCACCGGCCACTTCCACCTCGCCCACCGGCGAACGGTCGCAGAGATTGTCGATCGACGAGCGCACGCCGCCCAGGAAGTCTTCCAGCGCCGGGCCGTCCTTGGCCTGGCTGGCGAACACGAAGCCGCGATAGCTTTCCACGCGCGCCACCCGGCGCATCGAAAAGGACGGATCGGCGGGATCGTAGGCCGTACCCTCCAGCCCCTGCTTCAACGGCACGCCCAGATGGCTGCCATCCAGCTTGAAGGTCCAGGCGTGGTAGGGGCAGCGGAAGAACTTGCCGACGCAGCCCTCGCCGTCGGCCACTACCTTGGCGCCCTTGTGCGGGCAGCGGTTGTACAGCACATGCACGCGGCCGTCGGTGGCGCGCACCATCAGCACGTCCTGGTCGCCCAGGCGCGTGGTGTGGTAGTCGCCCGTCTTGGGCACCTGGCTTTCGTGCCCCACGTAGATCCAGGCGCGGCCATAGATCCGCTGCATCTCCAGGTCGAAGATGGCGGGGTCGGTGTAGACGCCGCGGTGCACGCTGTCGCCGCGCACCATCGCGGCCAATTGCTCTTCGGTGTATGACATGTCCGGCTCCTACTTGTTCTCGCTTTCTTTCCAGCGCGCCATCAACGTGTTCGACGGCAGGGTCTCGTCCAGCAGCTTGGCCGCGGTCTCGCGACCGGCCACGGGCAGGCCCTTGGGGTCCAGCAGGCCCACCTGCACCAGCACGCTGGCCTGGTCCCAATAGATGTGCTCGTGATAGAGCTTGTCGCCGCGGAACTTGACGATGGCGATCAGCGGAATCTCCACGTACTTGCCCGTGGGCTTCACGCCCGGCAGCAGCCAGTCGATCTCGGTGGTGTGCGTGAAGCAGAACAGCAGCTCGTCCACGATCTGCGTCGCGCCCACCGTGCGCGACAGCGGCACCAGGCGCGTATCCGGCGGATTGCTGTTGACGAAGTGATGCTGGTAGAAGCGGCTGAGCTCCTTGTGGCCCACGCCCCCGGTCATGGTGGGGATGTGGTTAACGTAGGGTTCGGCGACCATGGTCGCCATGGTCGCCGCCACATCGCGCGTGCCGAATTCGTACTCGCAGTGCTTGTCCCACAAGTACGAATAGTCGAACTCCGGCCCGATGGCGCGCTGCAAGGCCGCCATGCTGCGCTGATGCGCCATCAGCGCCGAAGGCTTGTCGTAATGGTCCCCGCCCGTGCGCGCGAACGCATGGTCCATGCCCGGGTAGACGTAGATCTGCACCCCGGGCTTGTTGCCCAGCGCTTCCAGGATGCGCTGACGCGCCTCGGGCGGACAGAAGCCGTCCTGCTCGGCGATGTGCAGCACCAGCCGGCCGCGCAGTTGCGCCGCTTCGTCCAGGCTGTTCTCGATGCCTACGCCGTAGTAGCCGATGGCCACGTCCACGTCGGTGCGGCAGGCGGCCAGGTAGGCCAGCTTGCCGCCCAGGCAGTAGCCCAGCACGCCCACCCCGCCCTGCTGTTCAGGCAGCCCGCGCAGCGCGGCGATGGTGGACGCGATGTCCTTCAGGCCCAGCTCTACGTCGAATTTCTGGTAAAGCTCGAAGGCGCGCGGCATGTCGGCCGGGCCATCGGTCAGCTGGATGCCCGGCTGCTGGCGCCAGAACAGGTCCGGCACCAGCACCACATAACCTTCCTCGGCCAGCAGCTGCGCCGCGCGGCGCATGAAATCGTTCACGCCGAAGATCTCCTGGCACAGCACCAGGCCCGGGCCATGCCCGGACGCCGGCACGGCCAGATAGGCGCCGAAGGACTTGCCGTCATGCGAGGCCACCGTCACTTCGCGCGTCGTAATGTTCTGGGTCATACGTATCTCCTTGTTGCGGATGTCCGCCCTACTTCATCTGGCAGGCTGCGGCGAAAGGGTCCTGATACTGGGTCAGCACCGTGCCCGACAGCTTATTGGACAACTTGCCCCCCGCCCCGGCCTCGACGATGCGCAGGTAATAGTTCTGCACCGGATATTGGTTGCGGTTGAACTTGAAATCGCCGCGCACCGACTTGAAGTCCGCGCGCCGCAGCGCCGGACGCAGCGCGTCCGCCTCCAGCTTGCCGCCGGTCTGGCGCACCGCGCTGTCCAGCAACATGGCCGCGTCATAGCCCTGCGAGGCATACAGCGTGGGACTGCGGTTGTAGGTCTTCCGGAAGTCCTCGACGAACTTGCGGTTGGCGGGGTTGTCCAGGTCCGAGGCCCACTGCGAGGTATTGCGCATGCCCTCGATGGGCGCGCCCACCGCCGCGATGGTGTCCTCGTCGCCCGAGAAGCCCGGCGCCAGCAGCGCGATCTCCTTGGACAGGCCGGCGCCGTTGAACTGCTTGATGAAATTCACGCCCATGCCGCCGGGCAGAAAGAAGAACACCGCGTCCGGCTTGCTGGCGCGCAGGCGCGTGATCTCCACGCCATAATCCAACTGCCCCAGCTGGGTGTAGATCTCTTCGGACAGCCCGCCCTTGTACAGGCGCTTGAAACCGTTGAGCGATTCGCGTCCGCCCGGATAATCCGGCGCGATCAGCGCCACGCTCTTGTAGCCCTGGTCTGTGGCGTACTTGCCCATCGCGGCCGGGATGTCCTCGTTCTGCCATGCCACCGCGAAGAAATTCGGATTACAGCCTGCGCCCGCATAGTTCTCCGGGCCAGTATTGGTGCTCAGGTAGATGGTGCCCGACTGCAGGATGGCCGGCATCACCGGCAGCAGCACATTCGAGAACACGATGCCCGTCATGACGTTCACGCGGTCGCGCTTCAACAGCCGCTCCACCGCCTGGCGGCCCGTGTCCGCCTTCTGCTGGTCGTCCGCCACCACGACTTCCGCCGGCAAGCCGCCGAGCTTGCCGCCCGTATGTTGCAGCGCCAGGTTGAAGCCGTCGCGGATCTCGTTGCCCAGCGCCGCGCCCGGCCCCGACAGCGTGGTCAGCAAGCCGACCTTGACCTTGTCCGCCGCCGTCGCGCCCGCCGCCGCCGTCATGCACACCAGCGCAGCCAGCGCGCGCCGGCTCCATAGATTCCGATTCATGAGCCACCCCGTTATCCCCGCCTGGCCATGCCGGCGGAAAGCTGACAGAACCCGTCTGCCGTCGGTTAACGCATGCTGCCGAACAACGCCGCCAGCTTACGCGCCGCGGCGGCGCCCTCCAACCTGCACGCGAAGGGCCTGCCGGCTAGATTAGGCCGCGCCAGGGGGCCGCTCTATCCGGATTCCGTCAGCCTTATCCGGGAATCACTTAATTCCAAGTCCTTGACGTTTAAATTACCCTCGGCAGTGACACGGGAGCGTTCCCGTCCCGGAGGCATCCATGCACGGCTGGTCCCGACTTACGCTTGCGCCGCTGTTCAAGCGGCGCGTCTTCAGCTCCACCCAGCAGGACGAGACGCGCACCCTCGTATCTGAAGCCCTGAAGGAACACCGTCTCACCTGGAAGGGTGGCCGCGTCGATGCCGAACTGAACCGGGGCCGCTTCGGGTCGCTGACGGTCTGTACGCTGCGCTACGGCGCCGAAGTCCACATCGAACCCGACCGCCTGCAGGATTTCATGCTGGTCCAGGTCCCCCTGAGCGGCCGCGCCTGTATCGAATGCGGCAACGACCGCGTCGACGCCGACCCCGACTGCGCCGCGGTCATCGCCCCCAACCGCCCGCTCAAGCTGCACTGGGAAGCCGGCTGCGAACAACTGCTGCTCAAGATCCCCCGCGGCAAGCTCGAAGCCATCGGGCAGCGCGCATTCGGCGAAGCCGCCACCAGGCCGCTGGATTTCAGCCCCGCCCTGCGCCTGGACAATCCCGTGGGCGCCGTCTGGCGCAGCATGGTCGAAAGTCTGATCCACCTGCTGCCCACCCTGGACGACGGCGCCCCCCGTCCGCCCGCGGCCTGGCTGGAGCACCTGGAAGACACGCTGGTGCTGCACCTGCTCTACAACCAGCCCAACAGCTGGCAGGCGCACGCTGGCATCGCCCCCGCCGTCCCGCGCCGCCTGAGCGCCGCCGAAGCCTATATGCGCGACCGCCTCGCTGCTCCGCTCACCCTGGCCGACATCGCCCGTCACGCCGGCGCCAGCGCCAGCGCGCTGACGCGCCTGTTCCAGGAACACCGCAACACCACGCCCATGAATGCGCTGCGGGCGCTGCGGCTGGACGAAGCCAGAAACCGGTTGCGCACGCAGACAGGCGCCAGCGTCACCGAAGTGGCGCTGGGCGTAGGGTTCGGACATCTGGGGAGGTTCTCGGAGTATTACCGGGAACGTTTCGGGGAACTGCCGCGCGAGACGCGGCGGGTCATGGAGTGACGGGTGATGGAGTAACTCAAGCCACCCGCGCTCCTCCGATGGAAACCACCGTCGCGCTGAAGTCCTTCAGCAACGTCTCCCTGCGCGCCGCCACGCTCTCCATCGCGGCCTCCTTCACATGCCCGTACCCCCGGATGTCCTCGGGCAAGCTCGCCAGCGCCACCGCACGATCCAGATTCCCGCGATTCAATTTCGACAGGATCGCCGTGATCGTCTCCCGGTACTCGCGGATCAGTTCGCGTTCGGCGCGGCGCTCGGCCGTGTAACCGAACGGGTCCAGTTTCGTGCCGCGCAATCTCCGCATCCGCGCCAGCACCCGGAACACGCGCAACATCCCCGGGCCATAGCTGCGCTTGATCAGGCGGCCTTCCTGGTCGCGCCGCGCGAATAGCGGCGGCGCCAGGTGGAAACGCAGCTTCCAGTCGCCTTCGAACTGCGCTTGCACCCGTTTGAGGAACTCTCCGTCCGAATACAGCCGCGCGACTTCGTACTCGTCCTTGTAGGCCATCAGCTTGAAGTAGTAGCGTGCCACCGCCAGCGCCAGCCGGTTGGTGCCCGTGGCCTCGCGCTCGGCGCGCGCCACCTTGTCCACCAGTTCGGTGTATTGCAGGGCGTAAGCCTGGTTCTGGTAGTCGGTCAGGAAAGCCTTGCGCACCGCCACCACCCGCTCCAGTTCGCCGGTCGGCTTCTTCAGTTCCATCACCGGACTGGCGGCGCGCGGGCGCTTGAGTTCGATGATGCCTTCCGGCCGCGACGGCGCGCCGCCGTTGGCGATCAGGCGCTTCACGTCCGCCAGGTCGTGCGCGGCGCGGCGGCCCCAGGCAAAGGCTGCCAGGTTGTTCGGCACCTGCTGGCCGTTCAGTTCGATGGCGCGCAAGAGCGCCTGCTGCGACAGCGGGATCCAGCCCTTCTGGTAGGCGTAGCCCATCATCAGCGGATTCGAGTAGATCGCGTCGCCCAGCAAGCCCAGGGCCAATGCGGCGGCATCGACGGTGGCCAGGTGCTCCTTGCCGCAGGCGGACGCCAGGTCTGCAGTCAGGTTGGCGCCCGGCAGCGTCCAGTCCGGATTGCCGACGAAGGCCGCGGTCGGCGCGGTGTCGCTGTTGAGCAGCACGCGGGTGCGCTCCGGATTCACCCGCGCCATGGATTCGGCGCTGGTGGCCACGACCAGATCGCCTGCCAGCAGCAGGTCGGCCTCGCCCATGGCGACCCGCGTATTCAGCAGGCGGTCCGGCGTCTGCGCCAGCACCACGTGCGAGTACACCGCGCCGCCCTTTTGCGCCAGGCCCGCCATGTCCAGCACCGAACAGCCCTTGCCTTCCAGGTGCGCGGCCATGCCCAGCAACTGGCCTATGGTGACCACGCCCGTGCCGCCCACGCCAGCGATGAAGACGCCGTAGGGCTGATGCAGTTCGCGCGCCGCCGGATGCGGCACGTCGTCGTCGATGGCGCCGTCCTGCGCCAGGGCGTCCGGCTTCTTGAGCTTGCCGCCTTCCACCGTCACGAAGCTGGGGCAAAAACCCTTCAGACAGGAGAAATCCTTGTTGCAGCTGGACTGGTTGATCGTGCGCTTGCGGCCGAACTCGGTGTCCAGCGGTTCCACCGACAGGCAGTGCGATTTCTGTGAACAATCGCCGCAGCCTTCGCACACGCGCTCGTTGATGAGCACGCGGCGGGCCGGATCCGGGTAGGCATTGCGCTTGCGGCGGCGGCGCTTCTCGGTGGCGCAGGTCTGGTCATAGATCAGCACCGATACCGCGGGATGCTCGCGCAGTTCGCGCATGACCGCGTCGAGTTCGTCGCGATGCCGCACCGGCACGCCTGGGGCCAGTCCCTCGACATGCTTGTACTTGTCGGGATCGTCGGTGACGACGATGATTTTCTCGATGCCCTCGGCCGCCACCTGGCTGCTGATCATGGGCACGCTCAAGGGGCCGTCCACCGGCTGCCCGCCCGTCATCGCCACCGCGTCGTTGAACAGGATCTTGTAGGTAATGGGCACCTTGGCCGCCACCGCCGCGCGTATGGCCAGCAAGCCCGAATGGAAATAGGTACCGTCGCCCAGGTTGGCGAACACGTGCTTTTCCTCGGTGAACGGAGCCTGTCCCACCCAGGGCACGCCCTCGCCGCCCATCTGTGTAAAGACATCGGTGCTGCGGTCCATCCAGCGGACCATGTAGTGGCAGCCTATGCCTGCCATCCCGCGCGAACCTTCCGGCAGGCGGGTCGAGGTGTTGTGCGGACAGCCCGAACAGAACCAGGGCTTGCGCTCTTCGACCACGCGCGGGCGCGCCAGCGCCTGTTCGCGGCCGCTGATGAAGGCCAGGCGCGCCTCGATGCCGGCGCGCACGTCCTCGGGCAGTTCGAAGCGCAGCAGGCGCGCGGCGATGGCGCGCGCGACCATCGCGGGCGAGAACTCGTAGTGCGCCGGCAGCAGCCAGTTGCCCTGCGGCACCGACCATTCGCCGCCGTCCTTGTCGTCGAACTTGCCGACCACGCGCGGAATCTTCTTGCCGCTGCCGATCCAGCTGAACAGTTCTTCCTTCAGCTGGTACTCCAGCACCTGGCGCTTTTCCTCGACCACCAGGATCTCGTCCAGGCCTTCGGCGAAATGCTGCATGCCGGTGGATTCCAGCGGCCAGACCATGCCGACCTTGAACAACCGCAGGCCGATGCGCTGGCATACGGACTCGGACAGCCCCAGGTCGGACAGCGCCTGGCGCGTGTCCAGATAAGCCTTGCCCGAGGTCATGATGCCGAAGCGCGCATCGCGCTGCGGCACGTGCCAGAGTTCGCGGTTGAGCTTGTTGGCGCGGGCATAGGCCAGCGCGGCATAGAGCTTGTAGTCCAGCAGGCGGGCTTCCTGCTGTAGCGGCGTGTCGGGCAGCCGGATGTTCAGGCCGTCGGCCGGCAGCAAAAAGTCCTGCGGCAGCAGGATCTCCACGCGATGGGGATCCACGTCCACGGAAGCCGAGACTTCGACGATGTCGGTGATGCACTTCATGCCCACCCAGACGCCCGCGTAGCGGCTCATCGCCCATCCATGCAGGCCGTAGTCCAGCACTTCCTGCACGCTGGACGGAAACAGCGCGGGAATCATGCAGGCCTTGAGGATGTGGTCGCTCTGGTGCGGCAGGGTCGAAGACTTTGCGGGGTGGTCATCGCCCGCCACCACCAGCACGCCGCCGTGGCGCGAGGTGCCGGCCGCGTTCGCGTGCTTGAAGACGTCGCCGCAGCGGTCCACGCCAGGCCCCTTGCCGTACCACATGCCAAACACGCCGTCGTACTTGGCGCCGGGGAACAGGTTGACCTGCTGCGAACCCCACACCGCGGTGGCGGCCAGGTCTTCGTTGATGCCCGGCTGGAACTCGACGTGATGCGCCTTCAGGTACTTGGCCGCCTTCCACATGTTCTGGTCCACGCCGCCCAGCGGAGAGCCGCGATAACCCGACACGAAGCCCGCCGTATTCAGGCCGGCGCGCGCATCGCGCACGCGTTGCATCATGGGCAGGCGGACCAGGGCATGGATGCCGCTCATCCAGGCGCGCCCGGATTCCAGGGTGTACTTGTCGTCCAGCTGGACGGATTCAAGCGCGGCACGCAAGGCGGGCGAAACAGGAGCGTTCATGTCGACTCCAAGGGATCCAGGAACCCCGGCCGGCTACGCGCGACACCCTCTTGAAGCGCACGCGGGCGAGCAAGGGACGTGAATTGCGGGCGCTGGCGCGCTTCTGTTTCCATTGTTTGTAACCGCTAGCCCCAACCCGGGCAATAGGGCGATGCGATAATTGCCGCCATGGACTTCGCCCCTCGTATCGTCGACTGGCAGCGCCGCCACGGCCGCCACGATCTCCCCTGGCAAAACACCTGGGATCCTTACCGCATCTGGCTCTCCGAGATCATGCTGCAGCAGACGCAGGTGGCGACGGTCATTCCCTACTACGAACGCTTCCTGCAGCGCTTTCCGGACGTCGCCGCGCTGGCGGCGGCCGCGCAGGAAGACGTGATGCCCTACTGGGCCGGACTGGGCTACTACGCCCGCGCCCGCAACCTGCACCGCTGCGCGCAAGAAATCGCGCGCGACTGGGGCGGAAGTTTCCCGCCCACGGCCGAAGCCATCGCCACGCTGCCTGGCATCGGCCGCTCCACCGCCGCCGCTATCGCCGCGTTCGCCTACGGCGAGCGCTCGCCCATCCTGGACGGCAACGTCAAACGCGTATTCACGCGGCACTTCGGCATCGCCGGCGATCCCGCCAAGCGTGAAGTCGAACAGAGGCTATGGGCGCTGGCCGATGCGCAGGTCGAGGCCGCGCCCGGCCTGGACATGGCCGCCTACACGCAGGGACTGATGGACCTGGGCGCCACGCTGTGCACGCGCGGCAAGCCCGCCTGCGAGGCCTGTCCCGTGGCGGACAGCTGCGTGGCCAAGCGCGAGGGCCGCCAGGCCGAACTGCCCACGCCCAAGGCGCGCAAGGCGATCCCCGAACGCGAGACCTGTATGCTGGTCCTGCGGCACCAAGGCGCCTTCCTGCTGCAGCAGCGGCCCGAACCCGGCATCTGGGGCGGACTGTGGAGCCTGCCCGAGTTCGACGTGTCGCAAGACCCCGACAGCGCTTCCCGCGCGCTGGGCCTGGAGCCCGAACACCGCTTCGAGCTGGCGGCCTTCGCCCACACCTTTACGCACTACCGCCTGCACATCCGGCCCTGGCTGGTGCCGGTGCGCGCAGCCGGGCTGCGCGAGTCCGCAAGGCCGGAGCGCTGGGTGCCGGCGGATGAACTGCCGTCGATGGCGCTGCCGGCGCCGGTGAAAAAACTGCTGCAAGGACTGGTCGACGCCGGGATGCAGGACAGCCTGTTCAAGGGCTGATCTTTCAGGGCTGCGCGCCCCCGCCCAACAAGATCACCAGCTTCAGGTCCGGATGCGTCGCCAGCCGGAACGTGATCTGCTGGTAAGCCAGCTTGCCGCGGCCCGGATGCTGGAACTCACGCAGGCCGCCTTCGCGCTCGACCACCGCGTGGCGCGTCCACCAGTGGGCGAACACCGGGCTTTGCCGGTTCAGGTTGTCCAAGAGCGCCAGCACGGCCGGCTCGTCCAGATGCGCGCCGGCATCGGCGCGGAATTCCGCCACCACGCGGCGAGCGCGCTGGTCCCAATCCACCACCAGCTCGCGGGCGGCGGGGTCCAGGAAGATATAGCGCAGCAGGTTGGGCTCGGCATCGCGCACCGGCCAGTTGTCGAACAGGTCGCGCAGCGGCTCGTTGTAGGCCAGCACGTTCCAGGCCCGGTCCAGCACATAAGCCGGAGCGTTGACCGCATTGACGCATTCCTGCAAGGGCCCCGGCGCGCCGGCGTCGTCGCGGCCGTGCTGCGGATCGGCACAGTCGGCCAGGTCGAACAGGTAGGCGCGTTCGGCGCGGGCCAGTTGCAGCACGCCCGCGATGCGCGACCAGACCGAGGGCGATACCGACACTTCCCGCCCCTGTTCGATCCAGGTGTACCAGGTGACGCTGATGCCGCAAAGCTGGGCGACTTCCTCGCGCCGCAGTCCGGGGGTGCGGCGGCGCATGCCTTCGGGCAGGCCGGCCATCTGGGGCGTGATGCGGGAGCGGGCGCTGCGCACGAATTCGCCCAGCGCCTGGCGGCGCAGGGGGGAGCCTTCGTGACCGGCGGCGCCGGCTTGGGGGGAAGTAGTCATACCAGGATGAGCAATGGACTTGTACGTGTATGGGCGGCCGCCTATCTTAGCGCCTGGGCCGCCGCTTCCAAATGCTTTCCGCCCCTGTACCGGCCCCAGCCACCCAAGGATTCCCATGACCGCCAGTACCCATGACGCCGCCGTCGACCGCCAATTCAGCCCGCGCGCGACCGCCTATCTGACCAGCGCCGTACACGCCCAGGGCGAAGACCTGCTGCAGATGGCCGACATCGCCGCGCAGCATCCCGAAGCCCGGCTGCTGGACCTGGGCTGTGGCGGCGGCCACGTGAGCTTTCACGTGGCGCCGCAGGTCAAACACGTCACCGCCTATGACCTGTCGCAGCAGATGCTGGACGTGGTCGCCGGCGAGGCCGCCAAGCGCGGGCTGGCCAATCTGGCCACCCGCCAGGGCAAGGCGGAGTACCTGCCCTTCGGCGACGGCGAGTTCGACCTGGTGATGTCGCGCTACTCCACCCACCACTGGCAGGACGCCGGGCGCGGCCTGCGGGAAGCCTTCCGCGTGCTGAAGCCGGGCGGCATCGCCGTGTTCGCCGACGTGGTGTCGCCGGGCGAGCCGCTCCTGGATACCTGGCTGCAGACCATCGAGGTGCTGCGCGACACCTCGCACGTGCGCGACTACTCGGTCGCCGAGTGGACCCGCATGCTGACCGAGGCCGGCTTCACCCTGCAGGGTCTGACGCCGCGCCGCCTGCCGCTGGAGTTCCAGTCCTGGGTTGTGCGCATGCGCACCCCGGAGACGCTGGTGGCGGCGCTGCGCCACATGTTCGGCATCGCGCCGGACGTGGTGCGCGCGCACTTCGAGGTGCAGGACGACGCATCCTTCACCAGCGACACGGCGACCATCGTGGTGAGAAAGCCGGGCTGATTCCTGCAGCGGCGGCGGGACCTGCTCGACAGCGCCCGCTTCCCCCTGTATAGGTACGGATTCGACAGAATCCCGCACAGGTAAGGAAGCGTCATGTCCGATACGTCCAAACAGTCATTGCCCGCCGCGTCCCCTGCGGACCTGACCGTCACCGAGGCCGCGGCCCTGATCCGGCAGGGCCGCCTCACCAGCGTTGCGCTGACCCAGGCCTGCCTGGACCGCATCGAGGCGCGCGCCGATCTCAACGCCTATCACCGTGGACCGCGCAGGCGCGCTGGCCCAGGCCCGCGCCCGGGATGCCGCCCGCGGCCAGGCGGACCAGGCCGCGCTGCCGCTGGCGGGCGTGCCCATCGCCATCAAGGACAACATCCACGTTGCCGGCCTGCCCAACACGGCCGGCACGCCCGCTTTGAAGAATTTCCGTCCGGCCGAGGACGCGCCGGTGGTGCGCCGCCTGCGCGAGGCGGGCGCCGTCATCGTGGGCAAGACCAACATGCATGAACTAGCCTTCGGCGTGTCGGGGTACAACACCGCCTTTCCCGGCGCGCACGGCGAGGGCACGCGCAATGCCTATGACGCGCGCCTGATCGCTGGCGGCTCGTCCTCGGGCAGCGGCGCGGCGGTGGGCGCGCACCTGACGCCGGCCGCGCTGGGTACGGACACGGGCGCCTCGGTGCGCCTGCCTGCGGCGGTGAACGGCGCGGTGGGCTTTCGCCCGTCGGTGGGCCGCTACGACGGCGCCGGCATCACGCCGATCTCGCACACCCGCGATACGCCGGGGCCCATCGCCAACAGCATGGACGACATCGTGCTGCTGGACGCGGTGCTGACGGGCGACCGCCAGCCCTTGTCCGCCCTGCCGCCTGCCGGCATGCGCCTGGGCCTGTGCGACTACTTCTGGAAGGACCTGGATCCGCAGGTGCAGGCCGTCACGGATGCCGCGCTGGCCAAGCTGCGCGCGGCCGGCGTGCAACTGGTCGAACTGGAAATGCCGGGCCTGGAAGCCAGCAACGCCGCGGTCGGCATGCCGGTCTGCCTGTACGAACAGAAGGGCGACCTGACCGACTATCTCAGCCGCTACGGCACGGGCCTCAGCTTCGGACAGGTGGTGGCGCAAATTTCCAGCCCGGACGTCAAAGGAATTTTCGACGGCCTCATCGTGCCTGGCGTGCTGCCCCTGCCCTCCGGCGAGGCGCTGCCTCTGCAGCCGCTTTATGAACGCGCCATGGCGACGCACCGCGACGAGCTCATCGGCGTGTACCGCCGCGCGTTCCAGGAGCATGCGCTGGACGGCCTGCTGTTTCCCACCGTGCCGATCCCGCCGATGGCCGCCACGCCCGAGGCCAGCAGCTTCGAGAGCTTCGGCCGCCTGGCGCGCAACGTCGATCCGGGCAGCAACGCCGGCCTGCCGGGGCTGAGCGTGCCTGCGGGCTTGGCAGCGGACGGACTGCCGGTGGGATTGGAAGTCGACGGGCTGCCGGGCGAGGACCGCAAGGTGCTGGCGGTCGGGTTGGCGCTGGAAAGCGTGCTGGGGCGCTTGCAGGGGCCGGGACGTTCCGGCGGCTGAGAGGCGCCTCATGCAAAAAAAATCGCCAGCCGGTTCACGGGCTGGCGATTTTCTTCGCGAGATGACGCGTGGCGTCGGAATCAGCCTTTCAGGCAGGTGCTCATGAAGGTCTTGCGCTTGTCGCCGGTCAGTTGCTGCGAGGTGGCCTTGGCGTTGCAGTCCTTCATCTTCTGCTGCTGCGGCGTAAGCTCCTTGGCGGGCGCGGCGGTTTCGCCCTTCAGGCAGCTGCTCATGTAGGCCTTGCGGTCGTCGCCCTTCTTGCCTTCAGCGGACTTGTTGCAGTCGGCCATGCGCTGCTGTTGCGGCGTAGGCGTCTTGGCGGTGGCGGGAGCTGCGGGGGTCTGGGCAAGGGCTGCGCCAGCAAAACAAGCGGTCAACAGAAAGGCCGAGGCCAACTGGCTGGTACGGGAAAGCATGGGTTCCTCCCTTGGCGCCCGCGCGCCTGGACTCAGTCGCAAAGGCGGGCCGCACGATCCGCCGGCCCAATCGCCGGCCCGGTCATGATCGAACAAACCCGAACCCTGCGCAAGAGTGCGGAAAGTCAAGAATCGCCAAGGCCTTACATGCCCCTGAAACCACCGGCCGCTTCCCTCGTGGACAGGCCATCCACGCAGGCGAATTTGCGACCAATCCAAGCACCCTGTTACCCATTCATCCCTTTGCCCCGTTGTGTACACGGCGGGAAAGGTGTGAGATAAGCATGCCCCCAAGGTAGAGGAGGCATTGACCGCCCTGCGGACCCGAACGGCGTCCGACTGCGCGGCTGCACAGGAGACCATGATGAAACTTGCCCTTGCTTCGTTCGCGCTGCTTGCCGGCCTGTCCGGCGCCGCCGGCGCGCAGAGCCTGGTCTACGGCGTCACGCTGGGCAATGTCCAGGCCGTGCGCGACGTCAACCAGAACGTGTCGGCCATCACCGGCCTGCTGTCCAACCAGTCGGCGCGGCACATCAACAGCGCCATGCTGACCTTCGTGCTGTACGACTCGCAGGGCCGCGAGATCGGCCGCGTTCGCGACGACGTCATCGGCCCGCTGGCGCCCGGCCAGATCAAGCAGATCCGGGCCGTCACGCCGCTGCAATTCGCCCGCGTCACCGCGCTGGACGTCGACGCCCGCTAGGCGCCCGGCAGGCGCCCGTTATGGCCCGCCTGCCGGAAAAAACCCTGATTACTTCAGGGTTTAGACAGCGTGGCGCAAGGTCAAATATGGGAAAATTCCGTTCGTCGACTCAATAAAAGGGGCTTCCACACGAAGCCCCTTGTTGCGTGCGCCGACGCGCCAGCACGCCTGGCTCCAGCTACGAGGAAGAAAAGATCATGTTTCCAAAAAGACTTACCGAAGGCTATCAATCTTTCCTGGGGGGCCGTTTCCCTTCGGAAAGCAGCCGATACCAGAAGCTGGCCGAATCGGGGCAAAACCCGGAAATCCTGATCATCGGGTGCTGCGACTCCCGCGTGTCGCCTGAAGTCATCTTCGACGCCGGCCCCGGCGAAATGTTTGTCGTGCGCAACGTCGCAAACCTGGTCCCGCCCTGTGACCCTGACTCGGAATCCTCGTACCACGGCACCAGCGCCGCGATCGAATTCGCGGTCAACGGCCTGAACGTCAAGCACATCGTGGTGCTGGGCCATGCTTCCTGCGGCGGCATCCGCTCGTTCTTCGACGACGCCAAGCCCCTGACCAAAGGCGATTTCATCGGCAAGTGGATGTCGCAGATCGAACCCGTGGCCGAACGCCTGGGCCCCGGCACCGGCGACCGCCAGGCCAACCTGAAGCGCCTGGAACTGGCCGTGGTCGAGCACAGCCTGAACAACCTGATGACCTTCCCCTCCATCCGCCGCCGCGTCGAAAAGGGCGAACTGGAACTGCACGGCACCTACTTCGGCGTGGCCACCGGCCTGCTGTACCTGCGCGACCCCGCCACCGGCGAATTCAATCCCTGCCTCGAGGCGCCTGCGGCCGCAGCCTGAGGTTGGACCGCGGGCGGGCCTTACACCCGGTACGCCTGCGCCAGCCTCTCGTAGTTGTTCTTCAGGATGATGCCCGCGTAGTACACGTGTTCGCGCATCAGGTCCTCGGCCCGCGCGCCGTCGCGGGCGATGATCGCATTGACGATGCGGTGATGGTCGTCATGCGATCGCAGGATGATCCCGTGGTCTTCCCACAGGATGATCCGGTCCGAGGCGTAGGGGATAGCCTGCGCCTGCGTCGCGAAGCGCCGCACCCAGGGGTTGCCCGCCGCTTCCAGGATGCCGTTATGCAAGGTGATGTTCACCTGCTGATACGGCAGATGATCCTCGGCCAGCAAGACCCCCTTTCCCAGGATCCGGTCCCCTTCGTCCAGGCAATTCTTCAGCACCGCCACGGCGTCGTTCGATAGCCCGCGCAAGGCCGCCTGCCGGCAGGCCAGCCCTTCCAGCGCCGCGCGCACCTCGTAGGCCGCCACGATTTCGCCGATGTCGTAGGCGCGCACCGTGTAGCCGCGCTTGGGCAGATGCTCCAGCAAACCTTCATTGCCCAGCGTCGCCAGCGCCGCGCGCACCGGCGTGCGCGACACCCCCAGTTTTTCCGCCAGCGGGATTTCTTCCAGGCGGGCGCCAGGGCTGAACTTGCCGTGCAGCACCCAGTCCCGCAGCGTGTCGGTAACGTGTTGAGATAGCGTGTCCATAGCCGCATTGTATACATGAAGAATACATAGGGCGTCATACGCCTTATTAGTTTTCGGAACATCTCCGTAAAACACGATGTAAATCAAGCAACACTCCGGGTAAGCCCCTATACCTGCGAATCATCCATGTATACATAATCGCAAAAAATTCAAACCAGCGGCCAGGTCCCACCCTAGGCGGACAGCACGCTACCAGGAGACAGCATGTCCAATGTATCCACGCCGGCCGGCAAGGGCCCGGCTCCCCGTCTTGCGCTCGTCACGGGCGGCGGCGGCGGCATAGGCGCCCGCATCTGCCAGGAACTGGCCAGCGCCGGCTTGCGCGTCGTCGTCTCGGACGTGGACGCCGGGCGCGCCCGCCGCGTGGCCGACGAGCTGGGCGCGCCGCACGCGTCGCTCGCCTTCGACGTCAGCGATGAGTCCTCGGTCGAAAACGCGTTCGAACAGATCGAAGCGCAGCACGGCCCCATCGCCGTGCTCGTCAGCGCCGCCGGCCTGCTGCTGTTCCAGGAAAACGGCGAACGCCCGCTCATCAAGGACACCTCGCTGGACATCTGGGAACGCAGCTTCGCCGTCAACGCCCGCGGCGTGTTCCTGTGCGGCCGCGCCTACCTGCGCCGGCGCGAGGCCGCGCCGCTGGCGCACGGCCGCATCGTCACGTTCACCTCGGTTGCGGCGCAGCTGGGCGGCTACCGCTCCAGCGCGTCTTACATCGCGGCCAAGTCCGCGGTGCTGGGCCTGACCAAGGCCATGGCGCGCGAATCCGCGCACCTGGGCGTGACGGTCAACGGCATTGCCCCCGGCCTCATCGACACCGACATGCTGCGCAGCACCGTCACAAGCAGCGGCGCGCTGGCCGCCGCGGCGCAGGCCATTCCGCTGGGCCGCATCGGCACCGTGGACGATGTCGCGGCCGCCGTGCGCTTCCTGGCGTCCGAAGAAGCCGGCTACATCACCGGCAGCGTCATCGACGTCAACGGCGGCTACCGCATGCAGTAAGGCATTCCGGCGGCCAGGCCGGCAACGCAGCAAAGCGCCACACCCAAACAAAGGCGCGCAACAAAAAAGAACGGGAGACAAAGATGAAGAAAAGCAGTCGCTACGCAGCCGCCGCCGCGCTATGCGCATGGGCGCTGAGCACGGGCGCGCAGGCGCAGCAGGAACCGGGCATCACCGACAAGACCATCAAGATCGGTCTGTTCGCGCCCTTGTCCGGCAGCGGCATGGCCTACGGCTTTGACGTGCTGAACGCCGCCAAGATGTGGTACGCCAAGGTCAACAAGGAAGGCGGCGTGCACGGCCGCCAGATCGAACTGGTGATCGAGGACGACCGCTGCAACGCCAACGACCTGGTCGCCGCGGTGAAGAAGCTGAACGAACAGGACAAGGTGTTCCTGCTGAACGGCGGTTCCTGCTCGGCCGCGGTGGTGGCCTCGCGCGAATACGTGGAACGCGAAAAGGTGCCGCTGGTCATGCTCAACGCCTCGGGCGACGGCGCGCTGTATCCGCCGTCCAAGTACATCTACGGCGCCTTCTCCATCTCCCAGCACGCCGTGGGCGGCTCGATGGTGCAGTTCGCCGCCGAGCACCTTAAGGCCAAGAAGATCGGCTACATCAACCATGACGACGCCTACGGCGGCTGGAACCTGGAGGCCGCGCAGGCCCAGGTCAAGCAGCTGGGCGACGCATCGCTGCAAGTCCAGTCGGTGAACCCGAACATCACCGACGTGACCGCGCCCATGCTGAAGATCCGCGCCGCCAACGCCGACGTGCTTCTGCTGACGACATACGCCCGCCCCGCCGCGCTCATCATCAAGAAGGCACAGGAACTGGGCTGGAACAAGCCTATCGTCCTGGCGGTGAACGGCACGGCCGACCTGAAGCAACTGGTGGAAAACGTGGGCAACAAGGACGCCTTCAAGAACGTCTACATCCAGGAAGTGCTGTCCGACGTGCCGGGCGGCGCCAAGCTGACCTGGGTGTACGACATGTACAAGCAGGCCTACCCAGACCTGGCCGCCAAGCCGGGCCATCCGCAGACCTACATGCCTTACGGCCTGCCGCCCGCGATGGCGGTGGTCAACGCGCTCAAGGCCGCCGGCCCGCAGCCCACCCGCGAAAAAGTGCTGCAGGCGCTGGAAACCATGAAGTTCGACTCCGGCGTCATGGCCGGTCCGATCGAGTTCGGCCCGAACGACCGCGCGGCGCAGGAATCCGCCATCTACATCAAGTTCGACGGCACCAACATGTCGCTCGTGCCCGGCGCCTTCAAGAGCGTCTGGCAGTACCAGAAGTAAATCAGCGGCCCGCCTGGGGCCTGGCCCGCGCGCTGGCGCAGCAGCGCGCGGGCTGCCGGAGAACATCATGAGCTTTGCCGATATCTGGCTGTTCCTGCAGCAGGGGGTGCTGTCGGGACTGGTGACGGGCAGCGTGTACGCGCTGCTGGCGGTCGCCGTAGTGATCATTTTCAAGACCACCGACGTGCCCAATTTCGCCCAGGGCGAGATCTTCATGGTCGGCGGCTACATCGCCCTGTTCCTCACCCTGGTGATGGGCTGGCCTTATCTCGTCGTCATTCCCATCACGCTCGCCGCCGTGGCCATCCTGTCCGGCCTGTTCCAGCGCGTCGTGATGGAGCGCGTCATCGCCTCCAAGGGCGTAGGCGTGCAGATGGTGATCGCCACGCTGGGCCTGGCCTATGCGCTCAAGGGCCTGGTGCGCCAGACCGGCCTGGGCGACACGCCGCGCTCGTTGCCGCCGCTGGCATCAACCGACGCCATCATCATCGGCGACGCGGTGCTGACCCAGCTGGACCTGGTGATCTTCGCGGTCGCCGTGACGGTGATGCTGCTGCTTTTCGGCATGTTCACCTATACCCGGGTCGGCCGCGCCATGCGCGCCGTGGGTATGAATCCCAAGGCCGCCCGGCTGGTGGGCGTGAACCTGACCCGCATCCGCATGCTGGTGTGGGCGCTGGCCGGCCTGATATCGGCGGTCGCGGCGCTGCTCATCACGCCCAAGATCCTGATCACCCCCGACATCGGCCACATCGCCATCCTGGCCTACGCCGCGGCCATCGTGGGCGGCATCACCAGCCTGCCTGGCGCGGTGGTCGGCGGCTTCGTGATCGGTGTGGCCGAGAACCTGGTGGGGCTGTTCATTTCGACCAATGCCATCGTGGTTGCGCCTTTCGTGGCCATCATGGTCGTGCTGCTGCTGCGTCCGCAAGGGCTCTTGGGCGGCAAACTGCAGGTGAAGAAAGTATGAGCAAGAAAATAGACCATGCGCTGCTGGCGCTGATGGCCATCGTGCTGGCGATCCTGCCCTTCGCGGCCAGCGGCTATGTCATCTACGTGGTGAACCTGCTGATGGTGTTCGTGGTGTTGGCGCTGGGCCTGCATCTGGTCATCGGCGAAACCGGACAGTTCGCGCTATCGCACGCCGCCTTCTACGGCGTGGGCATCTATACCGCGGGCCTCATCAACAATCTGTGGCATCCGCCCTTCTTCATTTCGATCATCGCGGGCGGGCTGCTGGCCGCCGTGCTCGGCTATGTGATCGGCGCGCTGGCGCTGCGCATGCGCGACATCTACCTGGCGCTGTCCACCTTCGCCTTCGGCGAAGCGATGCAGTGGGTGTTCCTGAACTGGCAATCGGTCACCAACGGCTCGAACGGCTTCCGGATCTCGCCGGCCACGCTGTTCGGCTACGAACTGGTGTCGGACGCCAAGGCCTATCCCTTCGTGGTGCTGATCGCCGCGCTGTTGCTGTGGGCCACCATTGCGCTGTCGCGCTCGCAACTGGGCTCGGCCTTTCGCGCCGTGCGCGAGAGCGACGTGGCGGCCCAGGCCATGGGCGTGAACGTCAACGCCATCAAGCGCACGGCCTTCACGTTGTCCGCGGCCTATGCCGGCATCGCCGGCGGCATGTACACGACCTTCGCCTCGTTCATCCACCCGGAGAGCCTGGGCTTTCAGACCACCATCCTGATCCTGACGATGGTGGTGGTTGGCGGCATCGGGTCGGTGCGCGGCGCCATCGCGGGCGCGTTGGCCTTCGGCCTGATCTCCGAGCTGCTGCGCCAGGCACTGTCGTTCCAGGAAATCATCTACGGCGTCATTCTGATGGGCTTCATGATGTTCGCGCCCAAGGGCTTGTTCGCCGGCCGCGGCGCGCGCGGGCGGGCACCGGCGCCGGCTGCGCC
Organism: Achromobacter sp. ACM02; assembly: GCF_014851605.1. Classification (NCBI taxonomy): domain Bacteria; kingdom Pseudomonadati; phylum Pseudomonadota; class Betaproteobacteria; order Burkholderiales; family Alcaligenaceae; genus Achromobacter; species Achromobacter sp. ACM02. The sequence goes on along the minus strand of NZ_JACUZY010000005.1, from coordinate 532,906 downwards.
CTTGCCTTCCGCCATGCGCCCGGCTGCGGCCAAACCGACCCAAAGGAGCGCCGCATGAGCAGCCATCCCTATCTGGACGTGCAAGGCCTGACCGTCAAGTTCGGCGGCCTCACCGCCATCAACGGCCTGTCCATGCAGGTCGAGCGCGGCCGCATCCACGCGCTGATCGGCCCCAACGGCGCGGGCAAGTCCACCACCTTCAATTGCATCTCGCGCTATTACCGTCCCAGCAGCGGCAGCATCCGGTTCGACGGCGCGGACATCACCCGCAAGAAGCCGCATGAAATGGCGGCGCTGGGCGTGGCCCGCACCTTCCAGAACCTGGAGCTGTTCGGCGCGCTGAGCGTGCGCGAAAACGCCCTGCTGGGCACCTATGCGCATGGCGCCGACAGCGCAGGCAAGCTGCTGCGCCCCGCTGCCGCGCAGACGCGCGAGCGCGTCGAGCACCTGCTGGAGCGCGTCGGACTGGCCGACTTCCTGGACACGCCGGCGTGCAGCCTGGACTTCGGCCGCCAGAAGATGCTGGAGCTGGCGCGCGCCCTGGCCATATCGCCCAAGCTGCTGTTGCTGGACGAACCGGCGGCCGGCCTGCGCAACCGCGAAATCGAAACGCTGGACCGCCTGCTGACCGAACTGTGCGAACGCGACGGCATCACGGTGCTGCTGGTGGAGCACGTCATGCAGCTGGTGATGTCGATCTCGCATCGCATCACCGTCATGTCCTTTGGCGAGAAGATCGCCGAAGGCACGCCTGCCGAGGTGCGCAGCAACCCGCGGGTCATTGAAGCCTATCTGGGCAAGGGAGCGGCCGGTGGCTGATTATTTGCTTGAAGTCGATGCGGTATCGGCCGCCTACGGCAATATCCGCGCGCTGCAGGACGTATCGCTGAAAGTGCCGCAGGGCGCCATCGTGGCGCTGCTGGGCGCCAACGGCGCGGGCAAGTCCACCACGCTGAACGTGATCTCGCGCCTGGTCGCGCCCACCGCGGGTAGCGTGCGCTTTGCGGGCGAACCCATACACCGCCTGGCAGCGGACGCCATCGTCGGACGCGGCATCGTGCAGGTGCCGGAAGGCCGCGAGATCTTCCGCGAAATGAGCGTGCGCGAGAACCTGGAGATGGGCGCCTACCTGCGCACCGACCGGGCCGCGGTGCGGCAGGACCTGGACATGGTGTGCGACACCTTCCCGCGCCTGCGCGAACGCTACGAACAGAAAGCCGCGACGCTGTCCGGCGGCGAACAGCAGATGCTGGCCACGGGCCGCGCCATGATGGCGCGCCCGCGCATGATCTTGCTGGACGAACCCTCGATGGGTCTGTCGCCGCTGGTGGTCGAACAGATCTTCGACATCGTGCTGCGGCTGAACCGCGAGCAAGGCATCACCATCCTGCTGGTGGAGCAGAACGTGAAGCTGGCGCTGTCGGTGTCCAGCTACGCGTACATCCTCGAAAACGGCGAGATCGCGCTGGAAGGCGAGTCCGCCGCGCTCGCCAGCGACGAAGGCGTGCAGCGCGCCTATCTGGGCGCCTGACGCGCCGAAAGGACCGACCATGATATCGATGCAAGACAAGCGGGTGCTCGTGACGGGCGCGGGCCGCGGCCTGGGCGCGGCCATCGCACAAGGCTTCGCCAGGCAAGGCGCTGCCGTCATCGTCGCAGATGTGGATGCGGCGCTGGCCGCAGCCACGGTGCAAGCCATCCGCGCCGCGGGCGGCAAGGCCGCCGACGCGGTGCTGGACGTGACGGATGCCGCCGCCGTGCGCGACTTTGCGCAACGGTCCGCCACCGAACACGGCAATCTGGACATCCTGATCAACAACGCCGGGATTTCGGCGCGCGCCCCGTTCGACGATCCCAAGACGCCCGAGATCTGGGACCGTCTGATGAGCGTGAACCTGCAAGGCACGTTCAACGTCACCCACGCCTTCGTCGAACAGCTGAAAGCCACGCGCGGCGCCATCGTCAATCTGTGCTCCATCGTGGCCTACGGCTGCAGCATCTCGACCGCCGGCTATGTGGTGTCCAAGGGCGGCGTGCGCTCGTTCACCGAGGTACTGGCGCGCGACCTCGCGCCGCATGGCGTGCGCGTGAACGCCGTGGCTCCCGGCCTGATGGAAACCGAGATGACGGCGGGCCAGCGCGCGCAGGCGCAGGGCACGGACTGGTACATGCAGCGCGCGCCCATGGCCCGCGCGGGGCGGGCCGACGAGATCGTGGGTCCGGTCCTTTTCCTGGCCTCGGACATGGCCAGCTACGTGAACGGCGTGGTGCTGCCCGTGGACGGCGGCTACCTGGCCGTGTGAGGAAACATCATGAATCTGGGCACGGCATTGGTTACGGGCGGCGCTAGCGGCATGGGTCTTGCGATCGTGGAGCGGCTGGCGCGCGATGGCTTTCGCGTCGTGATGGCCGACCGCAACGCGGAACTGGCCGAAAAGGAGGCCGACGCGCTGCGGGCGCAAGGGCTGGACGTGGAACACCGCGTGGTGGACCTGACGGACGAAGCCGCCACGCGCGCGCTGGCGCGTTCGCTTGCGCCGCTGGCCGCGCTGGTCAACAACGCGGGGCTCTTCGACGAGCGCAAGTTCTTTGAGGTGGACAGCGCCGACTACCGCCGCGCCTTTGACGTCAACCTGCTGGCGGTCGCGACCTTGACGCAGGAGGCCGCGCGCGACATGGCGCCGGGCGCCAAGATCGTCAACATCGCCTCGCGCGCCTACCTGGGCGCAAAGAACCACCCGCACTACGTGGCCTCGAAAGCGGCCTTGGTCGGCTACACGCGCGCTTCGGCCATGGAACTGGCCCCGCGCGGCATCCTGGTCAACGCCATCGCCCCCGGCCTCATCGACACCCCGCTCTTGCGCAACCTCACGCCCGAACGCCTTGCGGCGCAACTGGCCCTGCAGCCCACCGGCCGCGCGGGCCAGCCGCAAGACATCGCCTATGCCGTGTCCTTCCTGGCCGCGCCGCACATGGACTTCATCACCGGCCAGGTCATCTTCGTGGACGGCGGAAAATCGCTGGGCGGCTCGGGAGCATAGGCAGCATGGAAGGCATTACTTGGGACAAGGAAGTCGACGCGCTGGTCGTCGGCTCGGGCGCGGGCGGCATGGCCGCGGCGCTGACGGCGCGCGAGGAAGGACTGGACGTGCTGCTGGTGGAAAAGACCGGCCGCATCGGCGGTTCCACCGCGATCTCAGGCGGCGCGCTGTGGATACCGCTGAACGCGCAGACAGAAGCCGCCGGCCATCCGGACAGTTTTGAAAAGGTCTGGACCTATCTGGAACAGACCGTGGGCGCGGCGGCCCCCGACGACATGAAGCGCGCCTATCTCGAAGCCGGCCCGCGCATGATGGATTACCTGGTGTCGCGCGGCATCCTGGATCTGGCGGCGCGCACGGCCTCGCCCGATTACTACCCCGACCTGCCCGGCGCCGCGATGGGCGGCCGTTCGCTCGACCCGCTGGAGTTCGACGGCCGCAAGCTCGGCGGCGATTTCCGTTTCCTGCGGGATCCCCTGAAGGAATTCACGGTGCTGGGCGGCATGATGGTCAACATCACCGACGTGCGCCATCTGCTGCGCGCCACGCGTTCGTTCGCGGCCTGGCGCCACAGCATGAAGCTGGTGCTGCGCTATGCCGCCGACCGCGCGCGCGGCTATCGCCGCGGCACCCGGCTGCTGCTGGGCAATGCGCTGGCCGCGCAGCTGTTCCACGGCATGCTGGCTCGCAAGATCGAATACTGGCTGGACACGCCGGCGCTGGCGCTGCACCGCGATGCAGCGGGCCGCGTGCTGGGCGCCGCGGTCCGGCGCAATGGCAAGTCGTTGAACATCCGCGCGCGCCGCGGCGTGGTGATGGCCACGGGCGGCTTTCCCTGGGATCCGGCGCGCCGCGCGCAGAGCTATCCTCAGCCCACGGGTCTGTGGTCCATGTCGCCGCGAGACAACGCCGGCGACGGCATCCGCCTGTCGGAAGCCGCCGGCGCCGCGCTCGGCTCGGGCCACGCCAGCCCCGCGTTCTGGGCGCCGGTCTCGCTGCTGGAATCCGCGGACGGCAAGCCCCTGCATTACCCGCACCTGGTGTGGGACCGGGCCAAGCCGGGCCTCATCGCGGTCAATGGCGCGGGCCGGCGTTTCGTGAACGAATCCGCCTCGTACCATGAGTTCGTGCAGGCCATGTACCGCAGCCATGGCACGACGCCCAGCATTCCCGCTTTCCTGATCTGCGACCAGCGCTTCATCGACACCTGGGGCCTGGGCCTGGCGCTGCCAGGGGGCCGGCCGCGCCAGCATCTGATCGACGCCGGCTACCTGCTGCAAGCCGACACGCTGGCGGCCCTGGCGGCCCGGCTGGGCGTGCCCGCCGATGCGCTGCAGGCCACGGTGGAACGCTACAACACCCACGCCGCCCAAGGCCAGGACCCGGACTTCGGCAAGGGATCGACCGCCTACAACCGCTACCTGGGCGATCCGGAACACGCTCCCAATCCCTGCCTCGCGCCGCTGGCGGCGGGCCCCTACTACGCCGTCAAGGTCTATCCCGGCGACATCGGCACCGCTTGCGGCATCGCCGCCAATCCGCATGCCCAGGCCCTGGACGCCACGGGCGCGCCCATTGCGGGCCTCTACGTGGCCGGCAACGACATGCAGTCGGTGATGGGCGGCGCCTATCCCGGCCCCGGCATCACGCTTGGTCCCGCCCTGACCTTCGGCTGGATCGCTGGACAACATCTGGCCCATGCACAACACTGACGCCTCTCCACCGACAAGGATCCCCATGAAAATCTTCTACTCGCCCGCCTCGCCCTTCGTGCGCAAATGCATGGTCATCGCCCATGAGCTCGGCCTGGCCGACCGCATCGAGAAGCTTCCGAGCGCGGCCGGCCCCGTGGCCCGCGACCAGACCATCATCCCCACCAATCCGCTGGGCCAGGTACCCACCTTCATCACGGATGACGGCCAGGCGCTGTACGACAGCCGCGTGGTCTGCGAATACCTGAACGACCTGGGCGGCGGTTCGCTGTTCCCGTCGGGCAAGACCCGCTGGCAGGTGCTGACGGAACAGTCCATGGCCGACGGCATGCTGGGCGCGGCACTGCTGGCCCGCTACGAAACCGTGCTGCGTCCGGAAGCGCTGCGCTGGGACGGCTGGGTCGAGGGCCAGCTGGGCAAGGTCCGCGACGGCCTCGCGCTGGTGGAAAAGAACGCCGCCGCGCTGGCAGGCCGCCTGGACATCGGCACCATCACCATCGGCTGCGCGCTGGGCTATCTGGACTTCCGCTTCCCCGACCTGGACTGGCGCGCCGAACATCCGGCCACCGCCGCCTGGTACGAGACCTTCAGCCAGCGTCCGTCCATGCAGGCCACCAAGCCCTGATCCGGTTTGGGCGGGCGCAGGGCCGGGAGAACCCGCCGGGCTCCCTGGCCATCACCTGCCCTGGTACGGCGCGGCCCCGAGCCGCGTCGCTAGGCCCCTGACGCGTGCAGGGGCCTTTTTTTCGCCCGGATCGCCCCCAGCTGTTACAGTGAAGTCGGCAGGCGGGCCGATCCGCCGGCCATCACCAGAAGGGGCCCAGCATGAACGTCGCTGCGATCTCCGCCATCCACCGGGCTGATGCGCCCTATCCCGCGCGCTCGGCCGCGCTGGACGCCACCCGCGCATTTCCCGAAACCCAACGCGTGGCCCACGTCCACGCGGCCCGGGCAACGGCTGCCGCCCACGCGCTGCGCGTCGAACGCGACCGCGACAGTCTGCCATTGGCGCTGGCCGTCTTTGACGCCTCGAATGCGGACGCGCTACGCGACCTGCACGCTGCATCGCGCATGCGCCGCGCCGTTGAGGATTTTGCCGCGCAGCCCGACCCCGCGGCCCAGCGCGCCGGCTCCGCCAACGACCTGGGCACCATCGAAGGCCTGATGCCGCTGCAGGCCTACCGCGTCGCGATGGGCAATCCGCAAGTGCAGGAACTGCAGACCGCAGTCGCCATGAAGGCGGCGGGCCTGGGCGTTCCCAAGGTCGCCAACATCGGCGCGACCGAGAATGTCACTGACAACGCGCGCTACCGACCAGGTTTCGCGCCCTGACCAAAAAAAACCGCCTGACGCATCAGGCGGTTCTTGATTCGGGAACGAACGGCGATCAGTGGAAGAATTCCGCGATCATGGTCGCGCCCAGGAAGGTGCCGGCGTTGGCGGCCAGGGACACCACCACGATCTTCCAGCCCAGCTTGCGGAACGCCGGCAGGTCCTTGAGGATCGACAGGCCGGCCATGGCCAGGATCACGGTCGTGAACGGCAGGAAGTTCACCTTGCCTACCATGGCGATGATCTGGTCCGAGTACGGCAGCACGCCGGGGCAGCCCGCGGTCATGGCGATCAGCGACAGCACGAACACGGCGGGCAACTTGGGCACCACGCGCAGCACCAGGTCGGTGATGACGACCAGCAGGATGATGATGCCCATGCCCGGCAAGGCGTCGGCAAACGGCACGTTGTAGCCCAGGCGGTTGCCCACCAGCGCGAACAGGCCGCAGATGACATAGGCGGTCAGGCGATCGCCGAAGCCCATCTTGACGCCGTGCGCGGGCGCGTCCTGCGTGACCTCGTCATCAGCGGCGACGGTCTCGGCCTTGCCGCGCGAGAAGCGGCCCAGCACCGGTTCCAGCTTGCCGTACAGGAAGATGGTGGTCGGCAGCGAAATGAACAGCGTGAAGTACACGCCCACCACCGTGGTCAGCAGATTGGCGGCGGCGGCCAGCGCGGCCACCTGGTGCGCGACTTCGGGCGTCTGCTGGGATGCGATCGCGCCCACGCCGGCGGCCATCATGCTGCCCGAGCCCACCCCGGCGCCCATGGCGAGCGAGCGCGGATCGAAGATGTTCAGGCTGGTGATGAAGCCGGCCATCAACGCCACGAACAGCGCGCCGATCACGGTGCCGGTGATGTACTCGGCCATCACGCCGCGGCCTTCGGGCGAGTTCATGCCGTAGCGTTCGCCGATGATGGCCAGGCTGGGCTCGCGGCCCACCGAGAAAGTGGCGCCGATGGCCTCGCGCTTGATGCCCAGCAGCAGCGCCAGCGGCAGGCCGACGGCCATGGTGCCGAAGAAGTGGCCGAATTCCTGGAACACCAGGGCCCAGCCGGCTTCGCGCACCTGCGGCAAGGCGCCGCCCACCATCAGGCCCAGCTTGGCCAGGAAGGGCAGCAGCGCGTATTGCAGATAGCCGCTGATGCGGGTCTGCATGGCGGTGTCGATGTTCAGGCCCGCCGGCAGGCGCTGGCCCAAGGCGGCCACGATGGCGCCGATGAAGATGGCCCACAGCATCGGCTGCAGGATGATCTTGCCCGGGCCTACGTTGAAGGTGGCGCTGCCGATCGCCTCCGAAACGACGACCACCAGCAAAATGGCGGCGAGCATGCGGATGCGCCCGGATAGCGGCATGGAGGGCGCGGCCAGGCTTGCGCTGGCATGAGACATCGGATTCCCCTGATGAACGTGAATAGTCGTCGTGGCTGCCCGCCGCAATCCCGGCCGGCCGGCGCCCGTAATGGGCGTCGCAGCGCGGCGGCGGCGACGGCGCGCGCAGCAGGGCCGATTTTCGCCGGGGGCCCGGCGCGCAACCATGACAGGGCTGGCGCATAAACGTTGCGTAAAATGCAACGGACAGGCTTTTCCAGGGAAAATTTTGCATGATCTCGATTCATGCAAGGGTAAACCCTAGATTGTATCTGTGGATCTGCCGCCGCACTCCCCGCCACGGAGCCCCGCCATGGACGAAAAACTCGACGCCCGCCGCACCCACTATTTCATGCAGGTCATGAGCCGCGGCTCGGTGCGCGGCGCCGCCGAAGTGCTGGACATGGACCCGTCCGCCGTCAGCCGCGCCATAGCCGCCCTGGAACGCGACTGCGGCATCGCCCTGTTCGAACGCCGCGGACGGGGCGTAGTGCCGACCGACGCGGGCCACATCCTGGCGCGCTACATCAAGCGCCAGCAGGACATCCAGGAGAGCTTCTTCTCCGAGATCGACAGCTTGCGCAAGGCCGAACGGGGACACATAGACCTGGTGCTGGGCGAGGGCTTCGTGGAGCTGATGTTCGAACGCGTGCTGCCGGACTACTGGCGCAGCCACCCGGAGGTCACGCTGGACATCGACGTCGCGCGCACCTCGGAGATCGTGCAGCGCATCGTCGATGACCGCGCCTACATAGGGCTGGTGTTCCAACCGCCCAACGACGCGCGCCTGCGCACCCATTATTCGCGGCCCGAACCCATCCGCGCCATCGTGCGCGAGGACCACCCGCTGACGCTGCTGCGCCGTCCCCTGCTGCTGACCGACCTGGCCGAGTATCCCGGCGCGTCCATGCAGGAGGGGTTCGGCGTGCGCCAGCACATCCAGGCCGCCGAAATCAGCGAACAGGTCAGGCTGCGCAACGTGCTCACCACTTCGTCCTTCAAGGCACTGTGGCAATTCGCCGCCGCCGGCATCGGCTATGCGCTGACGCCGCCCATCGCGGTCACGGCCGACCTGCGCGCCCAGCGCCTGGCCAGCCTGCCGCTGGCCAATCCCATCCTCAATCAAGGCAGCCTGCACGTACTGAGCCGCGCCGGCCGCCATGTGTCCCCCGCCGCGCGCGAACTGCTGGACCACATCGTGCGCGGCATCGGCGCCCCGGCCGGTTCGGCGTCTGATACGGTCAGGTAAGGCGGATCTGCATCTGTTTCCCCGACGTCCGGCAGCCTACATTGGCGCTATCCGCCACGACGCCAGGAGAGACAACATGCTGAGTTTCTTGCGCACGGTCAAATCCGTGCTGTGGGGATTCTTCGGCGTGCGCCGCGGACGGGGCTACGATGCCGACATCGCCAACAACAAGCCGGCGCCATTGATATTGACCGGGCTGCTGATGGCGGCTTGTCTGGTGGTCATTCTGGTGCTGGTCGCGCGCTGGGCGGTGAACGCCGCGTTGTAAATCCACCGTCCCGCAAAAATGGCCGTCCCGCCGCCGGGCCGTCCCAAGGCGGGACAGCCCCCTCGGGGGGCAGCAAGCGCGCGCAAGCGCGTGCAGCGTGGGGGCCCCATTACCTTATTACCAGAATGACTTAGACGGTCGCGGCGGCTGCCTGTTACGGTTATGAACCCCTTTCTCCTGCCGCATTGCGCCGGGCGACCGCCGGGATCCAGACCGAGAAGACTTCAAGGGCAGTAGACATGTACGTGTATGACCCCGTCGACCAGCAGCTAGTCGAGCAACGCGTGGCGCAATTCTCCGACCAGACGCGCCGCTTTCTCGATGGCCAACTAACGGAAGATGAATTCCGCGTTTTGCGCCTGCAGAACGGCCTGTACATCCAGCGCCACGCGCCCATGCTGCGCGTCGCCATTCCCTACGGCATCCTGGCGTCGCGCCAATTGCGCACGCTGGCGCACATCGCCCGCAAATGGGACCGCGGCTACGGCCATTTCAGCACCCGCCAGAACATCCAGTTCAACTGGCCCAAGCTGGAAGACGTGCCGGCCATCCTGGCCGAACTTGCCACGGTGCAGATGCATGCCATCCAGACCAGCGGCAACTGCATCCGCAACACCACCACCGACCACTTCGCCGGCGTCGCGCCGGACGAGCTGGTGGATCCGCTGGTTTGGTGCGAGATCATCCGCCAGTGGTCCACGCTGCACCCGGAGTTCGCCTTCCTGCCGCGCAAGTTCAAGATCGCGGTCAGCGGCGCCGTGCAGGACCGCGCGGCCGTGGGCGTGCACGACATCGGCCTGCAAGCCGTCGAACGCGACGGCAAGCTGGGCTTTCGCGTCTGGGTGGGCGGCGGGCTGGGCCGCACGCCCATCGTCGGCAAGCTGATCAATCCCTTCGTCGAATGGCAGGACCTGCTGACCTATCTGCAGGCCGCGCTGCGGGTCTACAACCTGCACGGCCGCCGCGACAACAAGTACAAGGCGCGCATCAAGATCCTGGTCAAGGACCTGACGCCGGAAGTCTATGCGCAGCAGGTGGACGAACAGTGGCAGCTCATCAAGGGCGGCCCGGACACCATCACCCAGGAATTCGTCGACAGCATCAAGGCCCGTTTCGTCTGGCCGCAATACGATGCCGCTGCCGCGCAGGACGTGGACAACACCGCCGCGCTGGCCGCCACCGATCCGCGCTTTGCGCGCTGGCTGCGCACCAACGTGCACCCGCACAAGGTGGCCGGCTATGCCGCAGTCACCGTGTCGCTCAAGCCCACCGGCGTGCCCCCGGGCGACATCACCGCCGACCAGATGGACGCGGTGGCCGACCTGGCCGATAACTATGGCTTCGGCGAACTGCGCGTCTCGCACGAGCAGAACCTGATCCTGGCCGACGTGCGCCGCGCGCGCCTGCACGATCTCTGGACCACGTTGCAGGCGCTGAACCTGGCCACGCCCAACATCGGCCTGCTGACCAACATCATCGCCTGTCCGGGCGGGGATTTCTGCGCGCTGGCCAATGCCGTCTCCATCCCCGTGGCCGAAGCCATCCAGCGCCAGTTCGACAACCTCGACTACCTGTTCGAGATCGGCGAGCTGGACCTGAACATCTCGGGCTGCATCAACTCCTGCGGCCACCATCACGTGGGCCACATCGGCATCCTCGGGGTCGATAAGGCCGGCGAAGAGTGGTATCAGGTCACCATCGGCGGACGCCAGAACGGCGCCGCCAAACCGTTGCCCGATATCGAATCCACGCGCGGCGGCGGCGCCGCCATCGGCCGCATCATCGGCCCGTCGTTCGCACGCGAGCAGGTCGCTGGCGTGGTGGACCGCCTGATCCGCACTTACCTGGGCCTGCGCGACAGCGAAGAGGAACGCTTCATCGACGTGGTGGACCGGGTCGGCATCGACCCCTTCAAGCAGGACGTCTACTCCGATCCCGCCTTCGCCAAACCCGCGCAGCAAGCCGAGGCCGCCCATGTCTGAAATCTATCCGCACGACGCCCCCGGCCCGCACCTGATCCGCAACGGCCGCCTGGAAGCCGACGCCTCGCGCGTCTTCACGCCTGAACCCGAGGTCCCCGCCGAAGGCCAAGTGCCTGGCGACGCGCCGGGCTGGATCGTGCCGCTTTCCGTCTGGAAGACCTCGCGCGCCACCTTGCGCCGCCACCAGCATCCGGTCGCGGTACTGCTTGACCCCGACGCCGACCTGCGCGACCTGGCAGAAGCCGACGGCACGCTGGACCCCGCCGGCATCGCCTTCATCGCCGTCGACTTCCCGGTCTACACCGATGGCCGAGGCTATTCGCTGGCGCAGCTGCTGCGCACGCGCTACCAATGGCAAGGCGAACTGCGCGCGGTCGGCGACGTGATGATCGATACCATCCACTACCAGGCGCGCGTCGGCTTCGACAGCTTCCTGGTCAAGCCCGGCCACGATCCGCACAAGGCCCTGGACGCGTTCAAGACCTTCACGGTGCATTACCAGAAGACCTACCGCGTGCCGACGCCGGCAGCCGCCTAAGCCGCGGGAAACCCCGGCAGCGCCCAGCGCTGCGTCCTGACCTCATCCTGCGCCAACTGGGCGCGGATCAGGTCGGCGATATTGCGCTGGCGCGCCGCCTGCATGCGGCCGATCAGGCTGGACACGCTGACGGCCAGGCGCGGATATCCGCCCGCGTCGCACAAGGCCACGCCCACCCCCAACACGCCCGGCACCGCCGCGTTGCCCACCACCGACCAGCCGCGCCCGCGCGTATTCTCCACCAGGCGCCGCATCTGCGCCACCGTCATGCCGCCGTAGGCGCGCAGCGCCTGCTCGTTCTGCGCAATCACCTCTTCCGACTCGTCCGGCGGCAGCGCGGCCAATAGCGCCAGCCCGGCCGCCCCCACGCCCAGCGGCTGGCGGTGACCCACCGTGACCGCCAGCACCTGCACGGGATAATTGCCCACTTCACGGTGCAGGCAAAGCGAATCGTTGCCCGCGCGGCAGATGAGAAAAGCGGAATCGCCGCTGACGTCGCTGATCTGGCGCAGCACCGGCCGCAGGTCGCGCACAGCCTGCGCATGCGGATCGCCCGCCATCATCACGCCCAGCTCGGCCACGCGCCAGCGCGGCGCCTCGGACTCGCGCAAGGCGTAGCCCTCCTGCACCAGAACGTCGAGATAGCGATAGGCCGTGGTCCGCTGCATGCCCGCAGCGCGCGCGATGTCGACCACGTGCATGCCCGCCGCCCCCGCCTGCCGCAGCACGCCCAGCACGCGCAGCCCGCGGCGCAATACGCGCGGCCCCGAGCCTTCGGATTCTGGTTTGTTCATTTTTTGGACAGCTTGCGTTGATGAGGCCCCTATCAAAGCCCAATATGGATCCGGGCAGACGCAGAGCTGTCCAAATATTAGACAAACAGGACGGAGACAACAATGAAGATGCAAAGCAAGCGGTGGGCCGCCGCGGCGGCCGCCCTGGGTGCGCTGCTCGCGGCCCCGGCCCTGGCGGCCAAGCCCTATCCCGAGCGTCCCGTGACGCTGGTCGTCGGCTACGCGGCGGGCGGCGCCACCGACATCGTGGCGCGCCTGATGGCGAAGTCCCTCTCGGAAGAATTGGGCCAGACCATCGTGGTGGAGAACAAGACCGGCGCCAACAGCAACATAGGCGCGGAAATCGTCTCGCGCGCCGCGCCAGACGGCTACACGCTGTATGTGGGTTCCATCGCCAACACCATCAACCGCACGCTGTACAGCCAGCTCAACTATGACTTCGTGAAGGGCTTCGAGCCCGTGGGCCTGCTGGCGACCATTCCGAACATCCTGGTCGTCAACCCCAAGCTGCCGGTCAAGACCGTGCAGGAATACGTGGCCTACGCGAAGAAGAATCCGGGCAAGCTGACCTGCGCCTCTTCCGGCAGCGGCTCGTCCATCCACCTGTCGTGCGAGCTGTTCAAGATGCAGACCGGCACCGACATCCTGCACGTGCCGTACCGCGGCAGCGGCCCGGCCGTGGCCGACCTGCTGGGCGGCCAGGTGGATTCCATGTTCGACAACCTGCCCTCGTCGCTGCCGCACGTGCAGGCCGGCAAGCTGCGCGCCATCGGCGTGACCTCGCCGCAGCGCCTGCCCTCCGCGCCCGACACGCCCACGCTGGCCGAATCCGGCCTGCCCGGCTTCGAGGTGGAATCCTGGTTCGGCGTGATGGCGCCGGCTGGCACCCCCAAACCCGTCGTCGAGCGCTTGAACCAGGCCATCAACAAGGCGCTGGCCAGCCCGGCGCTGCAGGCGTCCTACCAGCAATCCGGCTTCTACGCGCCGCAGCAGCCCAACACCCCCGAGACCTACGCCCAGAAGATCGCCAGCGAGATCGACAAATGGGGCAAGGTCGTCAAGAGCGCCAACCTCAAAGCCAACTAGGAACACCAGGATGTACCCGATAGATTTCTTCTTCCGCGCCGCCGAGCAGTATCCGGAGCGCATCGCGCTGGACGGTCCCGAAGGCCAGGTCACTTACTCGCAATTGGCCGCCGATACGCGGGCGCTGGCCGCGGCCTTGCAAGAACTGGATCCCGCGCCGCAGACGCGGGTGGCGATCTGCGCCGGCAACTCCGCGCGGCACATCCTGGCGCTGCTGGCCGTGCTGGCCAGCGGCAAGGTGTGGGTGCCGCTCAACTACCGCAGCACGGAACGCGAGATCGGGCGCATCCTGGACGCCACCGAGCCGTCCATCGTGATCGTGGACGGCGTGGGCGCGCCGCTGGCGCCTCCGGCCCAGGCGCCGCAAGGCCGCCGCCACATCCATCTGGACGACGCATCGGCGCCGCTGGCGCTGGATGAGCTGCTGGCCCGCTGCGCCGGACGCGAGCCGCAGCGCCACGCGCTACCGCGCGACGCCACCCAGGCCATCAAGTTCACAGGCGGCACCACCGGCCTGCCCAAGGGCGTGATGCAGCCCTACCACGCGTGGAACGCGGGCATCATCAACCAGATCATGAGCTGGGGCCTGACCCACGAAGACCGCTATGTGGTGGCCGCCCCCATCACGCACGGCACCGGCACATACCTCTTGCCGGTGCTGGCGCGCGGCGGCGCCCATCTGCTGTTGGATGGCGTCACGCCGGCCAGCATAACCGCCGCCTTCCGCGAGCGCGGCGGCACGCTGAGCTTCATGCCGCCTACCCTGATCTACATGATCATGGCGCAGCCCGGCGTCTCGCGCGCCGACTTCCCGCGGCTGCGCAACCTGATCTACGGCGGCGCGCCCATGCCCGTGGAAAAGATCGATCGGGCGCGCGAATTCTTCGGCCCTGTGCTGGGCACCACCTACGGCCAGACCGAGGCGCCGCAGATCATGACGGTGCTGCGCCCCGCCGACCTGGAAGCGCCGGAGAACCGCGCCTCGGTCGGACGCGTCACCTGGCTCAGCGACGTGGCTATCATGTCGCCCGACGGCGCGCTGCTGCCGCGCGGCGAGATCGGCGAGGTCGTGGTGCAGGGCGACCTGGTCATGTCGGGCTACTGGCGCCTGCCCGAAAAAACCGCCGAAACGGTGGTGGACGGCTGGCTGCATACCGGCGACACCGGCCTGATCGATGCGCGCGGCTATCTGTTCCTGAAGGACCGGCTGCGCGACGTGATCATCACCGGCGGCTTCAACATCTACCCGGTGGACGTGGAGAACGCGCTGTCCGCGCATCCCGCCGTCTACGAGTGCTCGGTGTTCGGACTGCCCGACGACAAGTGGGGCGAAGCGGTCCACGCCGCCGTGCAGTTCCATCCCGGCGCGCAGGCCAGCGCGGACGAGTTGAAGGCGCACGTGCGCGCCCTGCTCGGCCCCGTGGCCACGCCCAAGCAATTCCACATCCATGACAGCCTGCCGCGCTCCAGCGTGGGCAAGGTACTGAAAAACGCCGTGCGCGACGCGGCCCTGAAGGAGACCTCATGAAAACGCCCGAAACCCGCCTCTGCGCGCATCACCTTACCGGCATGTCCTACCGCGACGTGGATCTGGTCGAAGACCTGATCGGCAAGAAGACCTTCACCGAAGTCATGATCATGCAGATCCTGGGCCGCGAGGCGCGCCCGGTGGACCTGCGCATCGTCGACGCGGTGCTGGTCACGCTGATGGAGCATGGCCTGACGCCCAGCGCCATCGCCACCCGGCTGATCTACATGAGCGCGCCGGAAAACCTGCAGGGCGCGGTGGCGTCCGGCCTCATGGCGGTAGGCAGCCAGTTCGTCGGCACCATGGAAAACTGCTCGCGCCTGCTGGACCGCATCCGCCAGGCCGACGACGGCCGCGCAGAAGCCCTGGCGATCGCCCGCGAGTTCCGCGAATCGCGCAGCGCCCTGCCGGGCTTCGGCCACCATCTGCACAAGCCCGACGACCCGCGCTCGATCAAGCTGCTGGCGCTGGCCGAGGCCGAACCGGAACTCAAGGGCGACTCGCTCAAGGCGCTGCGCCTGCTCTCGGCCGCGATCGACGAGACCTACGGCAAGCACATCACCATCAACGCCACCGGCGCGGTGGCCGCGTTGCTCAGCGAGATCGGCGTGCCGACCGAACTGATGCGCGGCTTCGCCGTCATTTCGCGCGCGGCCGGCCTGGTGTCGCACGTGGCCGAGGAACAGCAAAGTCCATCGGGACGCTACATCTGGGAAACCATAGACCAGGCCATTCCCTATGTGGGCAAAGGCAAGACGCATCAAGACGGAGAGCAGGCGTAACGGCGCAGCCGCATGGACGGGGGAATGGCCAGCGAGTACGCCTGACCGCTCCCCCCGCAGCGCTCAACCCAGGTTCGGCGCCAGGGTACGCTTCAGGTCTTCGATGCTGCGGCCACTGCGGGCGGCGTAGTCCTGCAACTGGTCTTCGCCGATCACGCCCACGTTGAAGTACTGCGACTGCGGGTGGCTGAAGTAGAAGCCGGACACGCTGGAGGCCGGGTACATGGCATAGCTGTCGGTCAGCATCATGCCGATATCGGCGCCGTCCAGCACGCGGAACATGTCGGTCTTGATGACGTGTTCGGGGCAGGCCGGGTAGCCGGGCGCGGGGCGGATGCCCACGTACTTCTCAGCGATCATGTCGTCATTGGACAGGGCTTCGTCGGGCGCATAGCCCCACAGATCCTGGCGCACGCGGGCATGCAGGCATTCGGCGAAGCCTTCGGCCAGGCGGTCGGCCAGCGACTTCAGCATGATGCTGGAGTAGTCGTCCAGCGCCTTTTCGAATTCCGCTTCCTTCTTTTCGATGCCCAGGCCCGCCGTGACGGCGAACATGCCGATGTAGTCCAGCTTGCCGCTGGACTTGGGCGCGATGAAATCGGACAGGCACTTGTTGCTGACGCCTTCGCGCTTGGCGCCCTGCTGGCGCAGATTGCGGTAGGTGAACAGCACCTCGCTGCGGGTCTCGTCCTTGTAGACCTCGATGTCTTCGTCGTTGATGCTGTTGGCCGGATAGAAGCCCACCACGCCGTTGGCGGTGAGCCAGCGGCCTTCGATGATGCGCTTCATCATGGCCAGGCCGTCGGCGTAGACCTTGCGCGCCTGCTCGCCCACGACCTTGTCGTCCAGGATGGCGGGGAACGGGCCGAACAGGCTCCAGGTCTGGAAGAACGGACCCCAGTCCACGTACTTGGCGATTTCGGCCAGGTCGTAGCTCTTGAAGGTGCGGCGGCCGATGAACTTCGGGCGCGGCGGCGTGTAGTTGTCCCAGTCGATCGCGGGGCGCGAGGCGCGCGCGTCCGCCAGCGGCAGGATGGGCGTGGCCTTGCGGTTGGCGTGGCGGCGGCGCACCTCTTCGTATTCCTCGGCCAACTCCGCCAGATACGTTGCCGACTGGTCCGACATCAGGTTCGTCGCCACGCCCACGGAACGGCTGGCGTCCGGCACGTAGATCACCGGGCCTTCGTAGTTGGGCGCGATTTTGACGGCGGTGTGCACGCGGCTGGTGGTGGCGCCGCCTATCATCAGCGGCAGTTTGCGGCTGCGGAAGTACTCGTCGCGCTGCATCTCGCTGGCCACATAGGCCATTTCTTCCAGGCTGGGCGTGATCAGGCCGGACAGGCCGACGATGTCGGCGTTCTCTTCCTTGGCCTTTTCCAGGATCTGGGCGCAGGGCACCATCACGCCCATGTTCACGACTTCGAAGTTATTGCACTGCAGGACCACCGATACGATGTTCTTGCCGATGTCGTGCACGTCGCCCTTGACGGTGGCGATGACGATCTTGCCCTTGGCGCGCACGTCGCCGCCCGCGGCCGCGATCTGGCGCTTTTCTTCCTCGATGAAGGGAATCAGGTGGGCCACGGCCTGCTTCATGACGCGGGCCGACTTCACCACCTGCGGCAGGAACATCTTGCCTTCGCCGAACAGGTCGCCCACCACGTTCATGCCGTCCATCAGCGGGCCTTCGATCACTTCGATCGGACGGCCGCCGCGCGCGGCGATCTTCTGGCGCACTTCCTCGGTGTCCTCGACGATGAAGGCGGTGATGCCGTGCACCAGCGCATGCGACAGGCGCGCCTCGACCTCGGCATTACGCCAGGTCAGGTCCTCTTCCTTCTTGGCGCCAGAGCCCTTCACGCTGTCGGCGAACTGCACCAGGCGCTCGGTCGGGGTGCGCTCGTCGTCGGCTTCCGTCTTGCCCACGGGCTCGGCGCGGTCCAGCACCACGTCCTCGACCAGGTCGCGCAGCTTGGGATCCAGGTCGGCGTACACGCCCAGCTGGCCGGCGTTGACGATGCCCATCGTCATGCCTTCCTTGACGGCGTAATAGAGGAACACCGTGTGGATGGCCTCGCGCATGGGCTCATTGCCGCGGAACGAGAAGCTGACGTTGGACACGCCGCCCGAGATGCGGGCGTAGGGCAGGTTCTCGCGGATCCAGCGCGTGCCTTCGATGAAGTCCACGGCGTAGTGGTTGTGTTCGTCGATGCCGGTGGCGACCGCGAAGACGTTGGGATCGAAGATGATGTCTTCCGGCGGGAAGCCTTCTTCCTCGACCAGGATCTTGTAGGCGCGGCCGCAGATTTCCTTGCGGCGCTCCAGCGTGTCGGCCTGGCCCTGTTCGTCGAACGCCATCACCACCACGGCCGCGCCGTAGCGGCGGCACAGGCGCGCATGGTGGCGGAAGGGCTCCAGCCCTTCCTTCATGGAGATCGAGTTCACCACGGGCTTGCCCTGCACGCACTTCAGGCCTTCTTCGATGACTTCCCACTTGGAGCTGTCGATCATGATCGGCACGCGCGCGATGTCGGGCTCGGAGGCGATCAGGTTGAGGAAGCGCCGCATGCAGGCCACCGAATCCAGCATGGCCTCGTCCATGTTGATGTCGATGATCTGCGCGCCATTCTCGACCTGCTGGCGGGCCACGGCCAGCGCCTCGTCGTATTTCTCTTCGCGGATCAGGCGGGCGAACATCTTGCTGCCCGTCACGTTGGTGCGTTCACCGACGTTGACGTACAGCGTGTCTTCGTCGATGTTCAGCGGCTCCAGGCCCGACAGGCGGGTCTTGACCGGAATGTCCGGCACGGCGCGCGGAGTCAACGACATGACCTTGGCCGCGATCTCGCGGATGTGGTCCGGGGTGGTGCCGCAACAGCCGCCCGACATGTTGACCAGCCCGGCGCGGGCGAATTCCTCCAGCAGCGCCGAGGTATCGGCCGGGGTTTCGTCAAAGCCGGTCTCGGCCATGGGATTGGGCAGGCCGGCGTTCGGATAGACGCAGACGTAGGTGTCGCAGATGCGGGCAAGCTCGGCCACGTAGGGCCGCATCAGCGCCGCGCCCAGCGCGCAGTTCAGGCCGATGGTGATGGGGCGCGCGTGGCGCACCGAGTTCCAGAAGGCTTCCACGGTCTGGCCGGAAAGGATGCGCCCGGACGCGTCGGTCACCGTGCCCGAGATCATCACGGGCAGGCGCACGCCGCGCGCCTCGAACACTTCCTCGGTAGCGAAGATGGCCGCCTTGGCGTTCAGGGTGTCGAAGATGGTTTCGATCAGGACGATGTCGATGCCGCCGTCCAGCAGGCCGTTGAGCTGCTCCACATAGGCGACGCGCAGTTCCTCGAAGGTGACGTTGCGCGCGCCCGGATCGTTCACGTCCGGCGAGATCGACGCGGTCTTGGGCTGCGGACCCAGCGCGCCGGCCACGAAGCGCGGCCGCTCGGGCGTGCTGTAGGCGTCACAGGCCTCGCGCGCCAGGCGCGCGGACACCAGGTTCAGTTCGTAGGCCAGTTCCGGCAGTTCATAGTCGCCCTGCGCGATGGTGGTGGCGCCGAAGGTGTTGGTCTCGATGACGTCGGCTCCGGCTTCCAGGTACTGGCGATGGATCTCGGAGATCACGTCCGGACGCACCAGCGACAGCAGCTCGTTGTTGCCCTTGACGTCCTTGCCGTGGCCGGCGAAGCGCTCGCCGCGGAAATCCGCCTCGCCCAGCTTGTAGCGCTGGATCATGGTGCCCATGGCGCCATCCAGGATCAGGATGCGCTTGCCCAGCAGGCGGGCGAATTCGCTGCCGTGGGTATAGGCTTCGGGCGGGTAAGGCAGGCGGGGATACGACACGGGCAGGTCCGGATGGAGTTGGCGATGGCGGCGCTATGTGGCGAAAAAGCGAAAAACGCCGCAAAAACAAGCCCTGATCGTAACAAAATGGGCCTATCCGCGCCTCCCGGTGATACAGTTTCGGCCCCGAACCGGTGCTTTCGGCGCACTAGGCAGGCAAGAACGCAACACTTGCCAGCCGCGCGCGAAAGGTAAACGGGAAACAGGAAGAACCTCCCAGGACTGCCGCCCCACAAGGCGCCGGCAAACCCTGGCTCCAGCCTGTGCTGCCCCCGCAACGGTCCCCATGCGCGCAATGCGCCCATGGCAGCCCGATACCGGCCTGTTCGATCGCCAGGAAGTCCATGCATTGCCGCCAGGCCTACACCGGCCCGCCGCGGCTTGGGCATCCTCCCCATCGTGAATGGCCTGCGGGGTCGCGGGTCGCATCGAGGTTACGTAGATGAAAACCCGCTCCATCCGGCGCTATGCCGGCGCCCTGCTCTGCTCCGCCCCGGCCATCGCCGCCGCCCAGCAAGCCGCCCCCGACACTCCCCAGTTCGACGCCATCACGGTCACCGCCCAGCGCGTGCCCACCGACGGCCGCACGCTGCCGGTGTCGATCTCGATCATCACCGCCGAGGACATCGCCGCGTCCAGCGCCCGCACCATGCAGGATGTGCTGTCGACCCAGGCCGGCATCCACCTGATCAACACCAGCAGCTCCAGCGACAACTCCATCGTCGACCTGCGCGGCTTCGGCATCACCGGCGCCAGCAACACGCTGATCCTGATCGACGGCGTGAAGCAGAACACCAATGACCTGTCGGCCCCCAGCCTGGGCGTGGTGCCGCTGGACCAGGTCGAGCGCATTGAAATCGTGCGCGGCAGCGGTTCGGTGCAATATGGCGGCGGCACCACCGGCGGCGTGATCAACATCATCACGCGCCCTGATTTCGCCAAGGAACCGGTAAGCGCCCGCGCCACCGCCACCTTCGGCAGCTACGGCCTGCGCCAGTATGACGCCGCCGTGGCCATGAACAATGAAAAGGTCGGCGTCGACGCCTACATGCAGTCGCTGCACAGCGACGGCTACCGCGATCACAGCGGCGAGCGGCGCGAGGGCGGCGGCGGCGGCATCACCTTCCGCCATGACGACGGCTCGATCCGCCTGTACGGCCGCACCACCACCCAGAAGCTGGAACTGCCCGGCCCGCGCACGATCAACCCCAAGACCGGCCTGAACGAATACCAGGACGATCCGCGCGGCTCGAAGAACGACGTCGATTACGTCAAGACCACCACCACCACCTTCGGCCTGCAGCTCGAGCAGGCCATCGGCGCCGGCACCTTGTACGCCGACCTGTCGACCCGCGAAAAGAAGCTCGATGGCCTGACCTACGACGGCTTCGGCGACATCCTGCGCGACCAGAAGCTGGAAGAGAACATCGCCAGCGTGCGCTACCGCCTGCCGATCAATGGCGGCCACAGCATCGTCTTCGGCGCCGACGGCCAGGAAGCCAAGACCACCGCCAACCAGAACGCCTACTACGACTTCCAGCCCTCGAAGTGGCAGTCGCGCCAGCACCAGTACGGCCTGTTCGCCGAAGGCCAGGTACGCGCCACCGATACCACCTACGTGACGGCCGGCGTGCGCCGCCAGTACGCCTCCGACGACCTCGACGTGATTTCCGGCTCGGGCACGGCGTCGGACCGCAGCAACCACCTGACCGCCTGGCAGCTGGGCGTGCGCCAGGACCTGCCCGCCGGCTTCGGCGTGTATGGCAAGGTCGGCCGCAGCTTCCGCCTGCCCAACGCCGATGAACTGCTGTCGGTGCAGACCCCGCTGGCGCCGCAGACCTCCACCGACAAGGAAATCGGCGTGACCTGGCAATCGGCCAGCAGCAGCGCCCGCCTGTCGTACTTCCGCTATGACCTGACCAACGAGATCCAGTACAACCCGCTGGCCGACGGCATCTGGGGCCCGGGCACGGGCGCCAACACCAACCTGGATCCGACCCGCCGCCAAGGCATCGAACTGGAAGGCCACACCGCCATTTCCAGCAGCGTGTCGCTGGACGCCAACCTGACCTGGATGGAAGCGCAATTCCGCTCCGGCACCTACGCCGGCGTGGACCTGGCTGGCAAGACCGTGCCGCTGGCGCCCAAGTGGCTGGCCAACGCCGGCGTGACCTGGCGTCCCACCGATGCGTTCCTGTGGAACGTGACGGCGCAATACGTGGGCAAGTCGCGCATGGACAACGACCAGGCCAACCAGTTCGCCAAGGAACTGGACGCCTACGTACTGTTCAACACCAAGGTGGCGTACAAGTTCACGCGCAACATCGAAGGCGCCATCGGCGTGAACAACATCTTCGACCGCCAGTACGCCACGTACGGCATCCGCGGCGGCAATGCTTCGTTCGAGATGCTGGGCCCGGTCGCCAACTACAGCCTGTACCCCGCGCCTGGCCGCAACTTCTACGCGTCGCTCACGCTGCGCTACTGATCGCGGCATTCCGATATAGTCGGCGTTCCCCGCTGGCTATATCGGTCTCCTGCATGACCCGCGCACGCACCCTCCCTCGCATCGCTCCGGGGCTGTTCCTGGCCCTGGGCGCGCTGCTGTCTGCGGGACCCGCCGCGGCAAGTTCCCTGGCAGGTCCGGCAACCCGTGCCGCGGCCGGCGCGGCCATCCAGGTCCGCGACGACCAGGGACGCCAGGTCTCGCTGGCCGCCCCCGCGCAACGCGCCGTCACCCTGGCCCCGCACGCCACCGAACTCGTCTTTGCCGCCGGCGCGGGCGACCGGCTCATCGCCACCATCCGCGGCAGCGACTATCCGCCCGCCGCTCGCCAGCTGCCCGTCATCGGCGACGGCACCCAGCCCGATCCCGAACGCGTGGCGGCCGTGCGCCCGGACCTGCTGATCGCCTGGCAGCCCGCCGCCGCCGCGCCGCTGGCGCGGGTGATGGACAAGCTGGGCGTGCCGGTGTTCTACAGCGATCCGCAGACCCTGGCCGCCATCCCCGATGCAGTCGAACGCATGGGTGCCCTGTTCGGCACCGAAGCGCAGGCGCGGCCCGCGGCCCAGGCCCTGCGCGCGCGGCTGGACGCCCTGGCCGCCCGCTATGCCGGCCGCCGCCCCGTGCGCGTCTTCGTGCAGGCGGGGCTGGATCCCATCTACACCCTGAACGACAGCAGCATCGTCAGTGACGCCCTGCGCGTCTGCGGCGGCGTCAATGTCTTCGGCCAGGCCCCCGTGGTGGCGCCCCAGGTCACGCTGGAAAGCGTGCTGGCGGCGCGGCCCGAGGCCGTGCTGGCCGGCACGTCCCGACCCGAGGACGGCGCCCGCAACCTGGCAGCCTGGCAGGCGCTGGGGCTGCCCGCCGCGCGGCTGGGGCGCGTGTACGGCGTGGACGCCGACGCCCTGTACCGCCCGGGTCCGCGCCTGATCGACGCCGCCGAGGCGATCTGCGCCGATCTGGACCGCCTGCGCTGAACCGCGTCCGCGCCGCGATCTGCAAATAGTGGAACGCTACATTTCACCGGACGGGTCTGCCGCGCGGCGCCGTGCTTTATCATTCGTCCAACGAATCGCCAGTCCCCGCGGGTCTCGCATCGTGCGCACCCGCCCTTTGAACCTCCGCCATGACCACTCAAGACACCCTCACCATCGCCGGCCGCGCCTACTCGTCGCGCCTGCTCGTCGGCACCGGCAAGTACAAGGACTTCGAACAGACCCGCGCGGCGTTGGACGCCAGCGGCACCGAGATCGTCACCGTCGCCATCCGCCGCACCAATATCGGCCAGAACGCCGGTGAACCGAATCTGCTGGACTACGTCCCTCCGTCCAAATTCACGCTGCTGCCCAACACCGCCGGCTGCTACAGCGCCGACGAGGCCGTGCGCACGCTGCGCCTGGCGCGCGAACTGCTGGACGGCCATGACCTCGTGAAGCTGGAGGTGCTGGGCGACCCGCAGACCCTGTTCCCCAACATGCCGGAGACGCTCAAGGCCACCAAGACCCTGGTGGACGAAGGCTTCAAGGTCATGGTGTATTGCACCGACGATCCCATCCAGTGCCGCATGCTGGAAGACCTGGGCGCGGTCGCCGTGATGCCGCTGGCCTCGCTGATCGGCTCGGGCATGGGTATCCTGAATCCCTGGAACCTGCGCCTGATCATCGAACAGGCCCGCGTGCCCATCGTGGTGGACGCCGGCGTGGGTACCGCGTCGGACGCCGCCATCGCCATGGAACTGGGCTGCGACGCCGTCCTGATGAACACCGCCATCGCCGGCGCGCGCGATCCCATCCTGATGGCCAGCGCCATGAAGAAAGGCGTGGAAGCCGGCCGCGAGGCCTTCCTGGCCGGCCGCATGCCCAAGAAGCTGTACAGCGGCGCTCCCAGCTCGCCCAACGAAGGCCTGATCACGGCAGGCGCCCCCAAATGAACGGTCGCCAGCAGGCCGCCAGCGGCCGTCCCATCCCCAACGCGTTGACCATCGCCGGCGTCGACCCGTCCGGCGGCGCCGGCATCCTGGCCGACGTGAAGGCCATGAGCGCGCTGGGCGCCTACGGCTGCGCGGTGATCGCCGCGCTGACGGCGCAGAACACCCAGGGCGTCACCGGCATCTCTGCGGTGCCGCCCGCTTTCGTCGGCCAGCAGATCGACACGCTGTTCGCGGACGTGCGCATCGACGCGGTCAAGATCGGCATGCTGGGCCAGCAGCCGGTGATCCAGGTGGTGGCCGAGAAGCTCGCCAAGTGGACCCCCGCCCACGTGGTGCTGGACCCGGTCATGGTGGCCAAGAGCGGCGACCTGCTCCTGGAGCGCGACGCCGTGGGCGCCATGCGCGAAGCCCTGCTGCCGCAGTCCACCCTGCTGACGCCCAACCTGCCCGAAGCCGGCGTGCTGCTGGAAGAGCGCCCGGTCGAGACGGTCAAGGAAATGCGGCGCGTGGCCGAACGCCTGCGCAACAAGCTGGCCCATTCGGGCGAGCGCTGGGTGCTGGTCAAGGGCGGCCACCTGCCCGGCAACGAGACCATCGACCTGCTGCACGACGGCGACCGCATGATCGAGCTGCCCGGCCACCGCATCGAAACCGCCAATACCCACGGCACCGGCTGCACGCTGTCGGCGGCGCTGGCCGCCCTGCTGCCGCAAACCGGGGACGTGCCCGAGGCGGCGCGTCGCGCCAAGGCCTACCTCACGGAGGCCATCCGCCACGCCGAGCGCCTGTCGGTGGGGTCGGGCCACGGCCCGGTGCACCACTTCCACGCCTGGTGGTAGATCCGGACGTCTGAAACATCTGTCGGCGGGGCCGGGCGTCACAGTACGCTACGAATCGGTACAATGGTCTGTTGATTCCTCTGTTTTTTCTGACCGTCATGAACGCTTCGACCCTGCCCGACGTAGAACAAGCCCGCTTCAACATGGTGGAACAGCAGATCCGCCCGTGGGACGTTCTGGACGCCAACGTGCTGCAAGCGCTGTTCGATGTGCGCCGCGAACAATTCGTTCCGCCGGCCCTGCGAGCGCTGGCGTTTTCCGACCTGGAACTGCCGCTTGAGATCAACGCGGTCAACACCCGCCAGAACATGCTGGCGCCCAAGGTGGAAGCCCGCCTGGCGCAAGAGCTGCAGTTGACCAAGTCCGACTGCGTGCTGGAGATCGGCACCGGCTCCGGCTACCAGGCCGCGCTGCTGGGCTACCTGGCGCAGCAGGTCACCTCGGTCGAAATCGATAGCCGCCTGGTGACGTTCGCGCAGCAGAACCTGCAGATGAACAACGTCACCAACGTCAAGGTCGAAACCGGCGACGCCCGCAACGGCTGGGGCTCCACCGAATACGACGCCATCCTCGTCACGGGTTCCGTGCCGACCGTCCCCGACGCGCTGAAGTACCAGCTGCGCGTGGGTGGCCGCCTGGTCGTGATCGTGGGCCAGGCGCCCGTCATGACGGCCTGTCGCATCACCCGCACCACCGCGGCCAGCTTCGAAACGGTGAACCTGTTCGAAACCGTCATCAAGCCGCTGCGCGGCGTCACGGTCTCCCAGTTCAAGTTCTGATCCCCAACCCTGCCGCCCGGCGCCTGCCTCCTTGACGGGGCCGCCGCGCCCCGGGCGGCCCGGCGTATCGTTGACCACCATGCGTTTCCGATTGCTAACGGCTTTACTGGTTTTTACCTGCGCCGCAAGCGTCGGCCCGACGCTTGCCCGCGCGCAGAACCTGATCCAGATCTGGCAATCGGCGCTGGGCAATGACCCGATCTACGCCGCAGCGCGCGCCAACTATCGCGCCGGCCTGGAAAAAGAGCCCCAGGCCCGTTCGCTGCTCCTGCCCTTGATTTCCGCCGAAGCCGGCGGCGCCTACCAGGAAACCCGCAGCACTCGCGGCATGGGCATCGCCTATAGCGGCGGCCGCGGCGTCTGGGATTTGTCCCTGACCCAGCCGCTGTTCGACTGGGGCCGCTGGCAGAACTTCGAGCAGTCCAAGCTGATCGTCGCCGACGTCGAAGTGCAGCTGCAACAGGCTTACCAGGACTTGCTGCTGCGCGTGGCCGATGCCTATTTCAACGTGCTCTACGCCCAGGACACGCTGACCGCCACCGAGGCCGAGAAGGCCGCCGTGGCCGGGCAGCTGGAATCCGCCAAGCGCAACTTCGAACTCGGCAACGCCACCATCACCGACACCTACGAGGCGCAGGCGCGCTACGACCTGGTGGTGGCGCAGGAACTGCGCCTGCAGAACGATCTGGAAGTCCGCCGCGATGAACTGGCCAAGATCATCGGCACGCCGCCCGGCGCCTTGTCCGAACTGCCCTATGGCGTGCAACTGCCCGCGCCGCAGCCCGCCCGCGTGGCCGACTGGAGCAACCAGGCCGAGTCCTCCAGCCTGGACGTGCTGCGCGCGCAGCTTCTGACGCGCATCGCCGGCCGCGAGATCCAGATCGCCAAAAGCGGCCACTATCCCACCCTGAACCTGCGCGCCAGCAGCGGCAGCGCCAGCGACGCCGTGATGCGCAATGCCGCGCCCGGCAAGCCCATCGACAGCACCATCGGCGTGGTGCTGTCGATCCCGCTGTACTCGGGCGGCGGGGTGTCGTCGCAAGTGACCGAAAAGGTCCAGCTGGAACAGAAGGCGCGCCATGACTATGAGGCAGCGCGCCGCCAGGCCGTGCAGGCCGCGCGCCAGTACTACACCGGCGTCACCAGCGGCCTGGCCCGCATCCAGGCGCTGGAGGCAGGCGAAAAATCCAGCCGCGCCGCGGTCGAGGCCAACCGCACCGGCTACGAGGTCGGCGTGCGCATCAACCTGGACGTGCTCAACGCCCAGCAGCAGCTCTATGCCACCCAGCGCGACCTGGCGCTGGCGCGCTACAGCACGGTGCTCGCCAGCCTGCGCCTGAAGGCCACCAGCGGCATCCTGGCCGAAGCGGACCTGGAAGCAATCAACCGCCTGCTGCGGGAACCGCGCTGAGCCGCTACGGGGCCCGGTTTACTTGTTCTGGATTTTCTTCACGAGCGCCGTGGTCGAGCGCTCGAACTCGAATGGAATCGCCACCGCGCGGCCGCCCCAGCTCTTGACCAGGGCGGTCTCGGGCAGCTTTTCCATGTCGTAGTCGCCGCCCTTGACGATCAGGTCAGGCTTGAGCTGGCCGATCAGGGCTTCGGGCGTGTCTTCATGGAAGGACGTGACCACGGTCACGAAGCCCAGCGCCGCCAGCAAGGCGGCGCGGTCTTCCATGCGATTCAGCGGACGCTCGGCGCCCTTGCCCAGGCGCCGCACCGACTCGTCGGTGTTCACCGCCACCACCAGGGTCGCGCCCAGTTGGGCGGCCTGGTCGAGGTAGGTCGCGTGGCCCCGGTGCAGGATGTCGAAGACGCCGTTGGTGAACACCAGCGGCCGCGGATAGCGGCCGTCGGCGACGGCAGCGACGCATTCGTCGCGGGACAGGACCTTGGATTCGAAACGGGCGGCAGGCATGCGGCGATTGTATCGCCCCGGCTCAGGCGCCGCCCAGGATGATCTGCTTTTCCTTGGGCACGATCAGGGCCGTCATTTCCTTGCGGTAGCGGTTCAGGTCCTTCACCGTTTCGAAGCTGCGGTCCATCAGCTTGGACAGGATGTGCAGGATACGGGTGGCGACCTTCTGCTCCCACACGCCGTCAAAGCGGATCTGCGTGTCCAGCCAGTGCTCCAGCCAGCCGGGTTCCGGCAGGCGCGACTGCACCGTGTCGTTGGGGAACAGGTCCTTGTTCACGTGCAGGTTGGTCGGATGCAGGGCCTGCTGCGTGCGGCCGGCCGACGCCATCAGCACGCCGATCTTGGAGAACGCCAGGCGCGCCTGCTCGCTCGTGTCCTGGCCGCGGTCGTGCAGCGCGCGGCGCATGTACTGCAGGTAGGCGCCGGCGTGGCGGGCCTCGTCCTGGGCCACGGTCTTGTAGATGGCCTTGATGACCGGTTCCGTGTGCCATTCGGCGGCGCGGCGGTACCAGTGGTTCAAACGGACTTCGCCGCAGAAATGCAGCATCAGGGTTTCGAGTTCGGGCGCGGCGTCGAACTCGAAGCGCACGTTGTGCAGCTCTTCCTCGGTGGGCACCAGGTCCGGACGGAAGCGGCGCAGGTATTCGATCAGCACCAGCGAATGCTTCTGCTCTTCAAAGAACCACACCGACATGAACGCGCAGAAATCGCTGTCGCCGCGGTTGTCGCGCAGGAACATTTCGGTGGCCGGCAAGGCGGCCCATTCCGTGATGGCGTTCATCTTGATCGTGTGTGCCTGCTCGTCCGAGAGCTTGCTGCGATCGAAGTCGCCCCAGGGAATGTCATGCGCCATGTTCCAGCGCACGGCTTCCATGGTCTTGAAGAGTTCAGGATAAAGCATGGTCTGCCCTTGTATTCGTCCCGCTAGTGGGGCTATAGATATAGAGATTAAGAATGGCGCGCGCGCTGCCGGCGAGGGCGCTGCATTCATCCACCGCAGCGCTATTTTTCGCCGTGTACCGCGAAGCTATGATGACCGTTTCATGAATGAAACATGACAGATACCGTCTAGATCATCGCGCCGCCTATCGGGTCAAGGCCCATATCGCGACCCCGATGGCAACCGCGGCCACCCCAACCAGCGCTGCAACCAGCCGGTTGTTCTGTTCCTGGGCCCGCCGCAACTGGATCATCTCGGCCAGCAAGGCGGGCGAGACGTTGGGACGGCTCAGGTGGTCATGGACCAGCCTGGGCAAAGCAGGCAGCATTTGCGACCACTGCGCGGCTTCTTTTTCCAGGCTCTGCCGCAGCCCCTTGAATCCGACGCGCTGACGCATCCAGCGTTCCAGATAGGGCTTGGCGGTCTTCCAGAGATCCAGGTTGGGATCGAGCTGGCGGCCCAATCCTTCAACGTTCAGCAGGGTCTTCTGCAACAGGACCAGCTGCGGCTGGATCTCCACATTGAACCGGCGCGAGGTCTGGAACAGCCGCAAGAGCACCTGCCCCAGCGAGATCTCCGACAATGGCCGGTCAAAGTACGGTTCGCAGACGGCGCGCACGGCGCCCTCCAGTTCTTCTTCGCGCGTATCGGGCGGCACCCAGCCCGATTCAATGTGCAGTTGCGCCACGCGGCGGTAATCGCGGTGGAAGAAGGCCAGGAAATTCTGCGCCAGGTAATTCTTGTCGAACTCGGACAGCGAGCCCACGATGCCGAAGTCCAGGGCGATGTAGCTGCCCAGCGTTTCCGGACGGTCGGACACGTAGATGTTGCCCGGGTGCATGTCGGCGTGGAAGAAGCCGTCGGTGAAGACCTGGGTGAAGAAGATCTCCACGCCGGTGCGCGCCAGCGTCGGGATGTCGATGCCGGCCTCGCGCATGCGCTCCACCTGGCCCACCGGCATGCCGTACATGCGCTGCATGGTGAAGACCGTGGATGCCGTGTATTCCCAGATCACCTCGGGCACGATCAGCATGTCGCCGCGGCCGGACTCGGGGCCGAAGTTGCGGCGCAACTGGCTGCAATTGGACGCTTCTCGCACCAGGTCCAGCTCGTCGTGCAGGTACTTGTCGAATTCGGCCACCACTTCGCGCGGTTTCAGGCGGCGGCCGTCGGCGCCCAGGCGCTCGATGATGCGCGCCACCACTTTCAGCAGCGACAGGTCTTTCTCGATGATGCTGAGCATGCCCGGGCGCAGCACCTTGACCGCGACCTCGCGGCCGTCGTGCAGCACGGCAAAGTGCACCTGCGCGATCGAGGCCGAGGCCACCGGATCCACTTCGAACTGCGCGAACAGCTTCTCGGGCGGCGCGCCCAGCGCCGCCTCGATGCAGGCCGCGGCCTGCGCCGAGGGGAACGGCGGCACGCGGTCCTGCAAGAGCGCCAGTTCGTCGGCGATATCGGCGGGGATCAGGTCGCGGCGGGTGGACAGCACCTGTCCGAACTTCACGAAGATGGGGCCCAGCGACTCCAGCGCCAGGCGCAGCCTCAAGCCGCGCGGCTTGCGCGGACGCGTGCCCAGGCGGATGACGCGCAGCAGGCAGGTGGCCAGCGGATGGTTCAGGCTGGAGAGCACCAGCTCATCCAGGCCATAGCGCAGCGAAACCAGAATGATGCGGAAAAGGCGCAGCAGGGGAAACATGTATCAGGCGCCCCGCTTTGCGCTGGCGGATGCCAGGCGGGTTTGCAGCGCGGCGGCCGAACGGGCCAGCGCCTCGGCGCGGGCGTTCAGCTCGGCCAGGTCCAGCCGCCACTGTTCCAGCGCCGGTCGGCTGGCCAGCATGCCGCTTTCCTCGGACAGGTACTCGGACACGTTCTCGGCCAGTCTCAGGCTGGCCGTGCGCGCGCCGCCGCCGGCCGCGCGCGCCCCGCCCACCAGGCGCAGCGCGGCGATGTCGCCCACCACCCGGGCCAGCGCGTCCTCCGGATCCCAGCGCAGCTGCTTGGACAGGTCCGACACCACCTGCGCCAGCGCCGCGTCGCCTGAGATATGGGTGGCCTCGGCGAAATCGGGGCGCTCGCGGTCCGCGCCCAGGCGCGGCAGCGGCAGTTTTTCAGGCGCGACCGTCAGGGTCACGTCGGGCACCACGGCCGCATCGGCCTGGGCCGCCAGGCCTTCGCTATCGATGGTAAGGCCCAGGCTGAAGCCGCCCAGCGCGAAACGCACCGTCTTGCCCGCATGCCGGACCAGGCGCGCGCGCGCCCAGTCCTCGCGCCGCAACAGGGCGTTGAGCGCGCTTACAGCCAGTCGCGAGGGGGTGGGCAGGAACGGAAGAGGCAGCATGGCGGTCTGCAACGGCCCCGATTGCGGGGGTTGCGGAAGTTAATGGGTAAATCGGGAGTGTAACGGGTTAGATGGCTGGGTGTTTTGCGCAAGCACATGGAAAAACCGGCCCTGTAAGGGCCGGTTCAAACAGATGCCTTGCGGCATCCGCAACGGAGGTGGGGATCGGCCCCGGCCGGCCAGGCTTAGCTGGCGAGATCCACCGGGATCTGCTGGATGCCTGCCAGCAGCCAGCCGCCATTGGCGGGCTTGAACAGGTTCCAGACTTCCTCGAAGCGGAAGGCCTCGGCGCCCGGCGCTTCGCGCAGCATGCCGGAGAAGCGCACGCTGGCCAGGTGGCCGTCGGACACGGTTTCGATGCCCAGCATTTCAGCGTTCAGCAGGACCACTTCGGTCTTGTTGGGCGCCGCGCCGCGCTCGGCCAGCTGCGGCTTGAGCTCGGTGATCAGGTCGTCGGTCAGGAACTCGCGCAGGCCATCGGTGCTGCCGCTGTCCCAGACGGCCTGGATGCGCACGAACTGCTCCTTGGCCTGCTTCAGGAAGTTGGGCGTATCGAAGTCACCCGGCACGAACCAGTTGTTGTCGTCGCCCATCTTGGGCATGGCGGCCGGCGCCGCGGCGGCGGCAACCGGAGCCGCTGCCGCAGGAGCCGCCGGCTTCAGCGTTTCACGCCACATCGGCTGCTGTTGCTGCTGGCCCGGCGCGTTGTTGGCGCCACCGAACGCGCCCTGCGTGGCAGTGCGCGGACCGGCGCCGCGCAGGCGGCGGATGATGAACATGACGGCGAACACGACCGCGGCGATCAGCAGCGCGGAGCCGAGGAACTCGGCGAAAGCGCCCGACAGGCCCATGCTGGAGAGCAGCGCGGCGATACCCAGGCCAGCGGCGATGCCGGCGATGGGGCCGAGCCAGCGCGAAGCGCCGCTCTTGGCGGCGGCGCCCGCAGTGGCAGCGCCGGCCGTGGCCGCGCCGGCGGCTGCCGGAGCGGCGGTAGCGCCCGCCGTGTTGCTGGCGGCGGTCGGCGGCGTGGTCGCCTGGCGCTGCTGGGTCACGTTGGAGGATTGTCGGCCGACGCTGCTGCCGCCGCCCGCACGGCGGGCTTCGGCGTCAAACGACGCCGTCACCAGTGCCGCGCCGGAAACGGCGATCAGCGCCGCGGCGACAAACCGCGAAAGACAGAATTTGGACATAGGTTTGCTCCCTCGTACTCGCGCTCCTGCCGCCCCGAGCAGCAGGAAGTCCCACGGACCGCGGGACCTTCGTCGCGACTTTTCTTACATTAATCTGAATACCGTAAGAATAACGGACAAGACGCCGCCCCACAAGTTCCCGCAGGGCGGCGAAAAATCCGGATGGCCGGGGCGGATCAGCCCAGCTTCACGCCTTCGTGCAGAGCGGCGATGCCGGCGGTCAGGTTGAAGTACTGCACCCGTTCCAGCCCGGCCGTGCGCAGCATGTCCGCCAGGGTTTCCTGGTCGGGGTGCATGCGGATGGATTCGGCCAGATAGCGGTAGCTGGCTTCGTCCTTGGCAACCTTCTTGCCCAGCCAGGGCAGCACATTGAAGGAATACCAGTCGTAGGCGGGGGCCAGCGGCTTGGCCACGCGCGAAAATTCCAGCACCAGCAGCTTGCCGCCCGGCTTCAGCACCCGGGTCATTTCAGCCAGGGCGCGGTCCTTGTGGGTCATGTTGCGCAGGCCGAAAGCCACGCTGACGCGGTCGAAATGGCCGGTGGGGAACGGCAGGCGCTCGGCGTCGCACACGGCGGTGGGGACCAGCAGGCCGGCATCGGTCAGGCGGTCGCGGCCCACGCGCAGCATGGAGTCGTTGATGTCCGTGAGCCAGACCTCGCCCGTGGGGCCGGCGCGCTTGGCGAAGGCCTTTGCCAGATCGCCCGTGCCGCCCGCAATGTCCAGCACCTTCATGCCGGGGCGGATGGCGGCGCGGCCGATGGTGAACGCCTTCCAGACGCGGTGCAGCCCGGCCGACATGAAATCGTTCATGACGTCGTAGCGCTGGGCGACCGAATGGAAGACTTCGGCGACTTTGCGGGCCTTTTCGCCTTCCGGCACCGTCTGGAAGCCGAAATGGGTCGATTGCGAGGCGGAATCCGCGGAATGTTGCGATTCGGAGGGGTTTTGCATGGTGAATTCCCGATATATCGTTCAATGGTAGCCTATCGGGCTCCCGCGGGCGGCCGGCGGACGCGGACGATGACGCCCGGCGGTCACATACCTGAAATATTGCGGCCATACTATCGCAATGTTCGCGCCGCGCCGGCGCTCAGAAGTGTGCCCAATCCGCCATGTCCAGCACCATCCTCGTTGTCGAAGACGAACCCGCCATCCAGGAACTGATCGCCGTCAACCTGTCCTTCGCCGGACACAAGGTGCTGCGCGCCTTCGACGCCGACCAGGCCCAGACTCTGATCCGCGCCGAACTTCCCGACCTGATCCTGCTGGACTGGATGCTGCCCGGCACCTCCGGCCTGGCCATGGCGCGCAAACTGCGCAACGACGAGCGCACCCGCGCCGTGCCGGTCATCATGCTGACCGCCAAGGGTTCCGAGCAGGACAAAGTCGACGGCCTGGAAGCCGGCGCCGACGACTACATTACCAAGCCCTTCTCGCCCAAGGAGCTGATGGCGCGCATCAAGGCCGTGCTGCGCCGCCGCGCCCCCCAGCTGACCGACGACGTGATCGACGTGGGCGGCCTGAAGCTGGATCCGGTGACGCATCGCCTGTCGGGCAACAGCCAGTCGCTGCAGATCGGCCCCACCGAATTCCGCCTGCTGCACTTTTTCATGACGCACCCCGAACGCGTGTTCTCGCGTTCCCAGCTGCTGGATCAGGTCTGGGGCGACCACGTCTTCGTGGAAGAGCGCACGGTCGACGTACACATCCGCCGCCTGCGCAAGGCGCTGGAACCCAGCGGCCACGACGCGCACGTGGAAACGGTCCGCGGCAGCGGCTACCGGTTTACTGCCCAGCTCCCGACGCGGTAAAAACTCCCGCACGATGATCTGGCTGCGCACTCTTTTCCTGGTCGCCCTGTGGGCGGTTGCCGCATTACTGGCCCAATGGCTCATAGGAGACCCGGCGGGCTGGATACTGTTTTCCTTCGCGCTGGCCGCCATGCTGCTCTGGCGCAGCTGGCGCCTGCACCTGGTGTCCCACTGGGCCAACCACCCCGATACCTCGCCGCCCGCTTCGGTCGGTCCCTGGGACGACATCCTCGCGCCGCTGTACCGCTACACCCGCGCCCGGGCCCGCGAACTGAACGAAACCCAGAACACCATGCAGGGCATGCTGGCCGCGGCGCAAGCGCTGCCGGACGGCGCGGTGACGCTGAACGAGGATTTCCAGATCGACTGGTGCAACCGCATGGCGCGCCAGCACCTGGGCCTGCGCCTGCCGGCCGACCGCGGCCATAACCTGCTGAACCTGCTGCGCGCGCCCGAATTCGTCGAATATGCGCACCGTCCGTCCTGGCCCGAGCCCATACTGGTGCGCCTGGGCCAGCAAGGCCAGGAGCGGCTGATGATGATGCAACTGACGGCCTACGCCAGCAACCAGCGCCTGCTGATCACGCGCGACGTCACCCAGATCGAACGCCTGGAAACCACGCGCCGCGACTTCGTGGCCAATGTCTCGCACGAATTGCGCACGCCTCTGACGGTACTGGCGGGTTTTCTGGAAACCCTGCGCGACATGCCCGCCGACGCCCTGCCCGCCGAACAACGCGAGCAGTACATCGACATGATGCACGAGCAGGCCCAGCGCATGCAGGCCATCGTCGAAGACTTGCTGACCCTGTCCACGCTGGAATCCTCGCCGGGCAGCGACCCGCGCGCGGTCAACATGGGCGCGCTGCTGCAGAAGGCGCGCCAGCAGATCGAGGCCCTGTCGGGCGGCCGCCACGTGCTGGAGTGGCACATCGATGAATCCCTGGACGTGCTGGGCGCCGAAACCGAACTGACCTCGGCCCTGTCCAACCTGCTGACCAACGCGGTGCGCTACACGCCGGACGGCGGCACCATCACCGTGCGCTGGGAGCGCGAGGAAGACGGCGGCGCGCGCTACAGCGTGCAGGACACCGGCATCGGCATCCCCGCGCGCCACCTGCCCCGCCTGACCGAGCGTTTCTACCGCGTGGACCGCGGCCGTTCGCGCGCGGTGGGCGGCACCGGCCTGGGGCTGGCGATCACCAAGCACATCGCCATGCGCCACGACGCCGAACTGCTGATCACCAGCGAACCCGGCAAGGGCAGCGTGTTCGCCCTGCGCTTTCCGCCCGACCGCATCGCCATCGACAGCCCGGCCTGAGCCGTCCGCCGGACCTGACGCAGCGCGGATGGTAAATTTCCTGCCATGCGCATCCTGGTCATCGAAGACGAACCCAAACTGGCCGACTACCTCAAGAAGGGCCTGTCGGAGCAAAGCCACGTCGTGGACCTGGCTCGCGACGGCGTGGACGGCCTGCATCTGGCGCTGGAAGGCGTCTACGACCTGATCGTGCTGGACGTGATGCTGCCGGGCGTGGATGGCTTCGGCGTGCTGGCCGCGGTGCGCGAACAGAAGGACACGCCCATCCTGATGCTGACCGCGCGCGACGCCGTCGAGGACCGCGTGCGCGGATTGGAAGGCGGCGCCGACGACTACCTGGTCAAGCCTTTCGCCTTTTCGGAACTGCTCGCGCGGGTGCAGGCGCTGCTACGCCGCGGACGCTCTCAGGAACCCACCCTGCTGCGCCTGGCCGACCTGGAACTGGACCTGGCCCGCCGGCGCGCCCAACGCGGCGGCCGCCGCCTGGACCTGACCGCCAAGGAATTCAATCTGCTGGCCCTGCTGCTGCGCCGCCAGGGCCAGGTGCTGTCGCGCACCACCCTGGCCGAGCAGGTCTGGGACATGAACTTCGACAGCGACACCAACGTCATCGACGTGGCGGTGCGGCGGCTGCGCAGCAAGCTGGACGACCCCTACGACACCAAGTTGCTGCATACAGTGCGCGGCATGGGCTACGTGCTGGAATCGCGCCCCGCGGATAGCCGCCCGGCATGAAGCCGCTGCGCATGCGTTCCATGCAGGCGCGGCTGACGCTGCTGCTGGGCGCCATCGCCCTGCTTGTGTCCAGCCTGGCGGGAGCCACGCTGTTCTGGGCGCTCAAGCGCGAAGTGGAACGGCAGGAAATCACCGAAGTCAGCGGCAAGCTGGAATTGATCGATCACCTGATCGACATGCAGAACAACGCCCGCGGCCTGAAAGACCTGGCCGCCACCTTCGACGAGATGCGCGCGGGCGAAGGCCAGCTGGGCATCTGGATCGTGGATGCGCACGGCCACTCCGTGTACGGCGGCCCCGCTCCCGAAACGCTGGCGACCGGCGACGGCAGGCAGGTCGTGCTGCAGACCGCCGACGGCGGCCGCATGCGCGGCCTGCGGGTCGCCATGAACGACCGCATCCTGCCCGGCGCGCAACTGACCGTGGCGGTCAGCACGCGCACCAGTTCGCAGTTCCTGTATGCCTATGGCACCGCGCTGGTGCTGATCTGCGCGCTGTGGGTCGGCGCGACCGTGGTGTTGGCGGCCTGGGCCGTCAGGCGCAGCATGGCGCCGGCGCGCAGGCTGTCCGAGCAGGCGGCCAGCATCCAGCCCGACAATCTGGCGCGGCGCCTGCCGCTGGAAGACACCGACCGCGAATTGCACGAGCTGGTCCGTTCCTTCAACCGCACGCTGGAACGCCTGCAGGCCGCCTACCAGCAGATGGAAGGCTTCAATGCCGACGTGGCGCACGAGCTGCGCACGCCGCTGGCCACGCTGATCAACGGCACGCAGGTCATGCTGTCGTCGCCGCGCGACGCGGCAGAACTGCGCGATGCGCTGGAATCCAACCTTGAAGAGCTGGAAGACCTGAAGACCCTGGTCAACGACATGCTGTTCCTGGCGCGCGCCGACCGCGGCGAACGGGCCGCGGACCTGGCGCCAGTATCGCTGGCCGCCGAAGCGCGACGCGTGGCCGAATACTACGAAGCCACGCTGGAAGAAAGCGGCGTGCATCTGCGCTGCGCAGGCGACGCCACCGTGGCCGCCAACGCCGGGTTGGTGCGGCGCGCGCTGGCGAACCTGATTTCCAACGCCATCAAGGCCACGCCCCGGGGCGGCGAAATCGTGCTGACCTGCTCGGCTTCGCCCGCGGGCGCGCGGGTGGAAGTGCGCAACCCAGGCCCGCCCATCCCGCCGACGGACCTGCCCCGCATCTTCGACCGCTTCTTCCGCTCCAGCCAGGCGCGCGCGCCGCGCAGCGAAGGCCACGGCCTGGGCCTGGCCATCGTGCGCGCCATCGCGCGCATGCATGGCGGCGAGGTCGACGCGGCCTCGGGCGCGCATGGCACCGTGGTCGGCATCACGCTGCGCGCGCCGGAGGGCCATGCCACCGCGGACAACATTACAAAATCGTAATGTGCGGGACAGAATGGGGTCACCCCCGTTCCTCTACAGTACGCTTGCAATCACATCGTCCCGCAACGGAGCATCATGAACCTTTCCCGTCTTACGCGCCGCCTGGCCCTTGCCGCGGCCCTGTGCGCGCCCGTTTTCGCCACCGCCCAGACGCCCGTCAAGGTCGAGGTCTGGAAGACCCCGACCTGCGGCTGCTGTGAAGACTGGGTCAAGCACATGCGCGACAACGGCTTCGCCGTCACCACCCACGACGTCCAGGACACTGGCCCCATCCGCCGCAACGCCGGCATGGCCAACTACGGTTCGTGCCACACCGCGGCCGTCGAAGGCTACGCGATCGAAGGCCACGTCCCGGCCAGCGACGTGCGCCGCCTGCTGCTCGAAAAGCCCGACGCAGCCGGCCTGGCCGCGCCAGGCATGCCGCTGGGCTCCCCCGGCATGGACGGCCCCGAATACGGCGGCCGCAAGACGCCGCATGACGTGGTCCTGGTGGACAAGCAGGGCGGCGCCAAGGTGTTCCAGGCCTACCGTTAACGCGCGAACCTTCAGGTTCTGTCCGGGCATCGCTCTTTGTGGCGATGCCCGTATCGTTTGTGCGCCTGAAACAATTCATCCATGCCGCCTCAATGGCTACTCCTTGCACTGCAGCAAAAATGGGCCACAATCAATAAAACGGATTCCTCACCCACCCCTCAGGCTGTCATGGCACAAATCGTCCTGTTCGAGAACATCCACCCGAGCGCCCGCGCTGTTTTTGAAGCCGCCGGCTACTCCGACATCGTCACGCATGCGGCCGCCTTGCCGGCGTCGCAATTGAGCGACGCCC
Organism: Achromobacter sp. ACM02; assembly: GCF_014851605.1. NCBI lineage: Bacteria > Pseudomonadati > Pseudomonadota > Betaproteobacteria > Burkholderiales > Alcaligenaceae > Achromobacter > Achromobacter sp. ACM02. Next base: position 494,853 of record NZ_JACUZY010000005.1, on the reverse strand, counting down.
TGCGCGGCGCTCAGGTGGCGGGGATCCGTTCTCGCACTCACCTGGATGCCGCCCTGCTGTCCGGCAACCCCGACCTGCGCGTCGTGGGCTGCTTCTGCATCGGCACCAACCAGGTCGACCTGGATGCGGCCATGCAGCGCGGCATCCCGGTGTTCAACGCACCGTTCTCGAACACCCGCTCGGTGGCCGAACTGGTGCTGGGCGAAGCCATCCTGCTGCTGCGCCGCATTCCCGAAAAGAACGCCCGCGTGCACCTGGGCCACTGGGACAAGAGCGCCGCGGGCGCATTCGAGACCCGCGGCAAGACGCTGGGCATCGTGGGCTACGGCAACATCGGCTCGCAGATCAGCACGCTGGCCGAAGGCCTGGGCATGCGCGTCGTCTATCACGACGTCGAAGCCAAGCTGCCGCTGGGCAATGCCCGGCCCGCCGCCACGCTCAACGAGCTGCTGGAGCAGGCCGACGTGGTGACCCTGCACGTGCCGGGCGGCAAGACCACCGAAAAGATCATGAACGCGGAAACCATCGGCCGCATGCGCCGTGGCGCCATCCTGATCAACGCCTCGCGCGGCACGGTGGTGGATATCGACGCGCTGCATGCGGCGCTGAAATCCGGCCATCTGGCCGGCGCCGCGCTGGACGTGTTCCCGACCGAGCCCAAGGGCGCGGACGAGCCGCTGGCCAGCCCGCTGATCGGCCTGCCCAACGTGATCCTGACCCCGCACATCGGCGGCAGCACGCAGGAATCGCAAGAGAACATCGGCCGGGAAGTGGCCGAGAAGCTGGTGCGCTTCCTGCAGGCCGGCACCACCAAGGGCGCGGTCAACTTCCCCGAGCTGCCGTATCTGGAGCCCGCCGGCGGCACGCGCATCCTGCACGTGCACCGCAACGCCCCGGGCGCGCTGGGCACGCTGGACAACCTGATGGCGCAGCATGGCCTGAACATCGTCAGCCAGACCCTGCAGACCCGCGGCCAGATCGGCTATGTGATCACCGACGTGGAAGGCGAAGTCAACGACGTCGTGATGTCCACGCTGCGCAGCCACCCCATCACGGTCCGCTGCGACCGGCTGTAAGCCACCGCCGCCATGGCGGGCAGCGCGTCATGCGCCGCCCGCCAAACGGCTCAAGACTCTGCCGCGGCGGCCGCCAGGCATTCCGCCATCTTCTCCTGCACGCTGCCGGCATCGAACGGCAGCCGGCCTATCAGGCCGATCTCGCGGTGGAACGCCGCCTCCCCCAGCGGCAACAGCCGCAAGCCGGTCATGTCCAGCCGCCGCAGCTGCGGCAACAGCGCCACGCCCAGCCCCAACCGCACCATGTTGGCGATGGCGTCGATCTCGTCCAGCTCCACAGCCTCGCGCACCGGGATGCGCTGCTTCTTCAGGAACAGGTCCACCACGCGCCCGCCGAATGACGCGCGGTCGTAGCGGATGAAGGGCTGGCTTGCCAGCAGCTCGCGCCAGGGCGCGATGGGCATGGAAGCAGGCATGGCCAGCATCACCGGTTCACGCAGCAGGGGCTGCCAGCCGAGTTCGGGCGGCAGAGCGAAGGGCGGCTTGATCAGCATGGCCATGTCCACCTCGCCCGCATCCACCTGCCCCAGGAGCGACAGGGACACGCCTGGCACGATGCGCACCCGCACATCCGGATAGACCGCGCGAAATCCGCCCAGCGCGCGCGCCAGCAGGTCCTGCTGCACCGACGCGATGGCGCCGATGCGCAGCAAGCCGCTGACATGGCCCGCCCCGCCAGCGGTAATCATCCGCTCGGCCATGGCGACCAGTTCTTCCGCCTGCGGCAGCACTTCGCGGCCGTGCGCATTCAGCACCGCGGCGCGCGCGCTACGGTCGAACAGCGGCCCGCCCAGGTAATCCTCCAGGCGCTTGATCTGGGCGCTGACGGCAGACTGGGTCAGGCCCAGCCGGGCGCCGGCGCCGGTAAAGGTGCCGTCCCGCGCCACGGCGATGAAGGTCTTGAACTCTTTGATCACGATCAATTATTTCGATGCTAAGTAGCAAAAAATATCGTTTTTCAATCAAAAAAACAATACCTAAACTACCCATCGATGCTAGGCCGTCCAAGCTTGCGATGGCTCGCAATCTGACTGATCATTTTTTCTTTGCCTGACCCGGAGCCTTCCATGACCGCTCAAACCAACCTGCCGCCGTTCCACCTCGCCTTCCCGGTCCGCGACCTGGCCGAAGCCCGCGCCTTCTATGGCGAAAAACTGGGCTGTCCGGAGGGCCGCAGCTCGCCCGAATGGATCGACTTCAACTTCTACGGCCACCAGATCGTCGCCCACCTGGCTCCCGGCGAATGCGGCCACAAGGCCACCAGCGCCGTGGACTCGCACAATGTGCCGGTGCGCCATTTCGGCGCGGTGCTTTCCATGGAACAATGGGAAGCGATGGCGAAGCGTCTGACCGACGCCGGCACCGAATTCGTCATCGAGCCCTACATCCGCTTCAAGGGTGAAGTGGGCGAACAAGCCACCATGTTCTTCCTGGATCCGTCGGGCAACGCGCTGGAATTCAAGGCGTTCAAGAACCTGGATTCCCTGTTCGCCAAGTAATCCGTCTCTACAGGTTTCGTGTCGTTGAACGCAAATTCAGAACCTCCTTCTCCGGCCGAAACCTCCTGGCGCATCCTGCCCCAGGGTGACCGCTGCCTGATCGTTTCCTTTGGCGACCAGATCGACGCCGATGTCGGCAGGACCTGTCTGGCCGCGGCCGGCAAGCTGCGCGACGCGCGGCTTGCCGGCGTGACCGATGTGGTGCCTTCCTTCGTCGCGGTGGCGGTGCATTACCGCCCCGGCGCCAGCGGCGGCCCCACCTACCCGCAACTGGCCGAGCGCATCGGACAACTATTGTCCGAAGGCATCGCCGCGGACGCCCTGGGCGGACGCGAGATCGACATCCCGGTCTGCTACGGCGGCGAACATGGCCCCGACCTCGCCGAAGTGGCCGACGCCGCCGGCCTCACTCCCGAAGGCGTCATCCAGCTGCACAGCCAGCCGCGCAGCATGGTCTTCATGCTGGGCTTCGCGCCCGGCCACGCCTATCTGGGCGTGCACGACGAAAAACTGAATATCCCGCGCCGCGCCTCGCCGCGCACCGCGGTGCCGCCCGGCGCCGTGGCGGTCGCCAACCGGCAGACCGTGATCTACCCGAACCGCCTGCCCGGCGGCTGGAACATCATCGGCGCCACGCCGCTCACCATGTTCGACCCGGCCCGCGAACCCGCCGCCCTGCTGCAACCCGGCGACTCGGTCCGCTTCGTGCCCATCAGCCCCGAAGAATTCAACCGCATCCGGGGAACCCGGCCATGAGCGTGACCGTGATCAAGCCCGGCATGCTGTCCAGCTTCCAGGACCGCGGCCGCGAGGGCTACCAGCATCAGGGCATCCCCGCCGCGGGCGCCATGGACGAGCGCGCGCACCGGCTGGCCAACGCGCTGGCCGGCAATCAAGACGAACACGCCACGCTGGAAATAACCCTGACGGGTCCTACCCTGCGCTTTGACGCCGCGGCCTGCTTCGCGCTGGCTGGCGCCGACCTTGGCGCCACGCTCAACGGCCAGGACATTCCCGTCCACCGCCCGCTGGTGGCGCGGACGGGCGACACCCTGGCCTTCGGCGCCAGGCCGGCCGTGGGCGTGCGCGGCTATCTCGCGGTGCACGGCGGCTTTGCGCTGCCGCGCGTCATGGGCAGCGAAAGCACCTACCTGCGCAGCGGCTTCGGCGGCTTCCAGGGACGCGCGCTGGCCAAGGGCGACCAGGTGCCATTGCATGCGCCGCTGGCCGCTGGCCGCGACCTCGACGCCTTGCAGGAAGCGCTGTGGAACCAGCGCGTCTACCTGCCGGCGGCGCTGGGCGCCAAGCGCCGCGAGTTCATCCGTTTCCTGCCCGGCATGCACTGGGAGGAATTCTCCGAGGCCACCCGCCAGGCCTTTGGCGGCGGCGCGGAGTTCCGCATCAGCCCGCAGTCCGACCGCATGGGCTACCGCCTGCTGGGCCCCGCGCTGGCCATGAGCCAGCCGCGTCAGATGCTGTCGGAAGCCGCGTGTTTCGGCACCGTGCAGGTGCCTTCGGGCGGCGAGGCCATCATCCTCATGGCCGACCGGCAGACCACCGGCGGCTACCCCAAGATCGCGCAGATCGCCACGGTGGACCTGCCCGTCCTGGCGCAGTGCGCACCGGGCCAGACGCTGCGCTTCCAGCTGATCGAACTGGAAGAAGCGCAGCGCCTGGACGGCGAACGCGAGCGCGCCTTCACGCAATTGCAGGACGCGCTGGCGCCGTTGCGCGCGCTCCTCGCCTAGAAAGGAATTTGCCATGACCACCCGCATCGACATGAACTGCGACATGGGCGAAAGCTATGGCGCCTGGACCATGGGCAACGACGCCGCGGTGCTGCAGTTCGTCAGCTCCGCCAATATCGCCTGTGGCTTCCATGGCGGCGACCCGGCCACCATGCGCAAGACCGTGGCGGCCGCGCTGGCGCGCGGCGTGGCGCTGGGCGCGCACCCCAGCCTGCAGGATCTGGCCGGATTCGGACGCCGCGTCATCCAGATCAGCCCCGACGAAGCCTACGACATCGTGGTCTACCAGATCGGCGCCTTGGCCGGCGTGGCCGCCTCGCAAGGCGCGCGGCTGCACCATGTGAAAGCGCACGGCGCGCTTTACAACATGGCCGCCAAGGACGAAGGGCTGGCGCGCGCGATCTGCCAGGCCGTCAAGGACGTGGACGCCTCGCTGATCCTGTACGGACTGGCCGGCAGCAAACTGATCGACGCGGCCCGTTCCATCGGCCTGGCCGCCGCCAACGAGGTCTTCGCCGACCGCTCCTACCAGGACGACGGCTCGCTCACGCCGCGCAGCCGCGCCGGCGCGATGATCGAAGACCTGGATCAGGCGGTGGCGCAGGTGGTGCGCATGGTGCGCGAAGGCAAGGTGCGTTCGGTGGACGGCAAGGACGTGGCGGTGCAGGCCGACACGCTGTGCATCCATGGCGACCAGCCGAACGCGCTGATCTTCGCCGACGGCATCCGCAAGGCGCTGGAACAGGCCGGCATAGAAGTCCGCACCCCACCGAGGGAATAGGCGCGGCTGGCTAGGCGCGGCCGGCGAGGCGCGGCCGGCTCAGGCGCGTGCGTAGCGCGGCTGCGGTTCTTCCGCGTCCTGCAGCGCGGCCTGGCGATACGCCTGCGCCACGCTGGGCAGCACGTCCGCCAGATAGCTGCGCGTCAGATTGGCAGCACGCTCGACGTCGCGGCCGGCCAATGCTTCGATGACGCCGCTGGTGCAGGCCTGGATGCCGGTGAACGGCAGCGCCTGCCTGGCCAACAGGTAGCGCAACGGTTCGATCTGCTCGTAAAGCTTGCTGAGCATGCCCGCAAGCGGGGTATTGCCCGTGCTGCGGGCCGCAGCCAGATAGAACGCGCAGGCCGAGGCAATGGCGGCGCGCCCATCGCCCGACGCCAATGCCGCCCCGATGGCGGCGTCATGAAGGCGCAGCTCGGCCAGCAGCGGCGCCTGGTCGGCCGCTTCCGCCGCCTGGCGGATGCAATAGGCCTCGAGTTCGGCGCGCAGTTGGTACAGATGACGGATTTGCGCCTCGGTGTACAGGGTGACCCTGAAACCCTTGCGCTGGATATGGGTGACCAGGCCGCTCAGCTCCAGCAGGCGCAGCGCTTCGCGGATCGGGCTGCGGCTGGTGCCGAAACGCTGCTCCAGCTCCTGTTCGCGCAGCGGCTGGCCGGGACGGATGGTGCCGTCCACGATCAATTCACGAATCTGTTCCTGCAGGAAATACGGAATCGTGGCGGGCGCTTTGACGTCCAATCGGCTCCCCTTGTACTGCGCAATGCATGGTATGAGACTTCGTGAAGATACTAGAAATCTCTTGAAACATAAATAAGAAAATTGTTGCAGAGCGCCCTGCCGCCCTGCTTCAGTCCCAGTCGTCCCGATACACGAACTTCGGCATCTGCCAATTGAAGCGCAGGGCCAGCAGGCGCACCGCCAGGCCCGCGGCCAGCGCGATCGGCACCGCGGCGTTGGCGGACAGGCCCAAGGCCTGCGAGCCCAGGTACAGCCCGCCGGTCACGAAGGACACGCTGGCATAGAGCTCCTTGCGGAACAGCAGCGGCACCTCGTTGCACAGCACATCGCGCAGCACCCCGCCGGCGCAGCCGGTGATCATGCCGCTGATCAGCACCACGGTGATCGGCAGCTGCATCAGCTGCGCCACCTGGCAGCCGATGACCGTGAACGCCACCAGGCCCAGCGCATCGGCCAGCAGGAACAGGCTGCGCAGGCGCCGCATGACGGGCGCGATCAGGGCCGTAAAGATCGCCGCGCCCGCTGTCATCCAGAGATACTCGGGATGGACCACCCAGGTCAGCGGGTAATGCCCCAGCAGCACGTCGCGCAGGGAACCGCCGCCCAGGGCCGTCACGCAGGCAATGATGCAGACGCCCATCCAGTCCATGTCGCGCCTGCCGGCCGAAAGCGCCGCGGTCATCGCTTCCGCCACGATGGCGACAAGATACAGCGTGTGCAGCAAGGCGGGAGACAGATCCGGAAACATGGGCAGGCAGGGAGTTGAACTGGCCCCATTGTATTAAGGCGGCGGGGTAGCGGACGGCCATTGCCTGCGCGCCCGCCATCCCTTACCCTCGACTTTGCGTTGATATCTATCAAGTCCCCTTCCGCGCAGCCGCGCGAGAATGGGGATAAGGCCCGCGAGGGCGGAACGGCTGGAGCGACGCACGCGGGAGTCGGCGGTCCAACCACAACCGGGAGAGAACGTATGACACAGCAAACTGGCCCCATCCTGTTGGCGACCGACCTGAGCGCGCGCGGCGACCGCGCCCTGGACCGCGCGCTGCAGCTGGCCAAGGAACTCAACACCAAGCTCATCGTCCTGCATGTCATGGAATCCCATGCCACGCCGGCTCGCCTGACCACGCCCGTGTGGCGGCGCCTGTCGACGGACCACAAGGCGCTGGCCGAGCGCGAGCTGGCCGAGGACCTGGCCGCCGCCGACGTGGCGACCGAAGTGGTGGTGGTCAGCGGCGATCCGCTGGTCCGCATCATGGAAACCGCCGACAGCTACGGCTGCTCGCTGATCGTCACCGGCACCGCGCGCGATGAAACCCTGGGCCGCCTGCTGCTGGGCACCACGGTCGAAAAGCTGGCCCGCCAGGCACGCCAGCCCGTACTGGTGGTCAAGACCCGTCCGCGCCGGCCCTACCGCGACGTGCTGGTCGCCACGGACTTCTCCGCCGGCTCGCGCCAGGCGCTGCGCGCCGCGCTGCACCTGGTGCCGAACGCGGACCTGACCTTGTTCCACTCCTACGACGTCCCCTTCCAGGGCAAGAACACGCCGGATGACGCCATCACGCGCAGCTTCTACAAGGCGGCCGAGCAGAGCGCCCAGGACTTCATCGCCGAAACGCCCGAACTCGCCCAGGTCGCCGCACCCAAGGTGGTGCTGGAATGCGGCCAGCCGGAAACCGTGCTGTCGGAATACTCCTTCAACCACCGTTCCGATCTGGTCGTGACGGGCACCCATGGCCGCACCGGCATCCTGCGCACCGCCATCGGCAGCGTGGCCGAACGGCTGCTGGAGTCGCTGCCCAGCGACGTGCTGATCGTCAGGTTGCTCGGCGAGGAATAAACCCCGGTCCGGCCATGAAAAAACGGCGCCTCGGCGCCGTTTTTTTTTGGACCCGCCGGCTTCAAGCCGGGGCCTGATCGCCCTGCTTCTCCATGGTTTCTATCGTGCCGCGCAGCAGATGCAGCAGCACCAGGCCCGGCAACGCGATGGCCACGGTCAGCAGGAAGAAACCCGGCCAGCCCATGGCTTCCACCAGCGGCGGCGTGAGAGGGCCGGCCAGGTAGGTCCGGCCCACCGCCGACAGCGCCGACAGCAGCGCGAACTGGGTCGCCGAAAACTGCTGGCGGCACAACGCCATTAGCAGGCCAACGAAGGACGCCGTGCCCAGGCCGCCGCACAGGTTCTCGATTCCCACGCCCGCGGCCATCAGCCAGAGGTTCTTGGGACTGACGGCGATCAGCCAGTACGCCAGATTCGACACCGCCTGCAGCAGCCCGAACGCCATCAGCGACCGGTACAGGCCCCAGCGCGACATGAGCGACCCGCCCGCCAGTGCGCCGATGATGGTGGCGGCCAGCCCCAGCACCTTGTTCACCGTACCCACTTCCGTCGGCGTGAAGCCCGCGCCGCGGATCAGGAAGGTGGTGGACAAAGCCCCCGCGAACGCGTCGCCCAGCTTGTACAGCACGATCAGCAGCAACACCGCCAGCGCGCCGCGCCGCGTGAAGAATTCCCGCAAAGGCTCGCCCACGGCCTCGCGCAGCGTACGCGGCGGTCGGGCGACGTGCTCGGGTTCGGGCGCCCAGAAGGTCGCCAACGCGCACAACAGCATCAGCCCGCCCATCAGCACATAGGTGTTGCCCCAGCCTATCCACTGGTCCGCCAGGATCAGCGCCAGCCCGCCCGACACGATCATCGCCAGCCGGTAGCCCATGACCTTGATGGCCGCGCCGGCGCCGCGCTCATCCTTGCGCAGCACGTCCGTGCAATAGGCGTCGAAAGCAATGTCCTGCGTGGCCGACAGAAACGCTACCAGCACGGCCAGCAGAGCCAGCGTCTGCAAGGCGGACGAAGGCGACAAGGCGCCCATCGCCATGATGGCCACGGCCAGCAGCAACTGCGTCAGCAACATCCAGCCGCGCCGCCGCCCCAGCAAGGGCGGCGCATAGCGGTCCACCAAGGGAGCCCACAGGAACTTGAGGGTATAGGCGCTGCCCACCAGGGTCAGGAAACCGATCTGCTGCAGCGGCACGTTTTCCACCGTGGCCCAGGCCTGCAAGGTGCCGCTGGTCAGGGCCAGAGGCAATCCGCTGGCGAATCCCAGGACCAGCAAGGGGGCCACGCGGGGGCTGGTATAGACGTTGGATGCAGCGGTAATGACGGTCTCCTAAAACAACGCGCCAGCGCACCGCTGGCGGCCGCAGGCTTGCGGCATTTTAGGGCCTATGCGCCCGCGCCGCAGGCAGCAGGCGTGTCGGAATGTCAGGGCGACGCGAAGCGGTACACCGCCAGGGTGCTGCGCCAGCTGGGCAGCAGCTTGACCTCGCGTCCTTCGTTGAAGGTGGCGCGTTCCAGGATGGACAGGCGCAATTCGCCGGCCAGCTGCTCGAAGTCGCGCAGCGTGCACAAGTGAATGTTCGGCGTGTTGTACCACTGGTAGGGCATCTGGCCCGTCACCGGCATGCGGCCGCGCAGGATGGCCCAGCCGTGCGGCCAGTAACCGAAGTTGGGAAACGACACCACGCCGTAGCGCGCCACCCGCGCCATTTCGCGCAGGATGTGCTCGGTGCGGTGCATCGATTGCAGGGTCTGCGACAGCACCACGGTATCGAACTGCTTGTCGTCGAACAGCGCCAGCCCGTCTTCCAGGTTCTGCTGGATCACTTCAACGCCGCGCCGCACGCAGGCGATGACGCAGTTGTCGTCCAGTTCCACGCCCGCGCCCCGCACCTGCCGGTGGTCGCGCAGATGCGCCAGCAGCGCGCCGTCGCCGCAGCCCAGGTCCAGGACGCGGCTGCCGGGCTCGATCCAGCTGGCGATGCGCGCCAGGTCGGGCCGCAAGACGCTGTGCGCGGGTCGGGGAGTCACGGGAGTCATGCGGAACGTCCTTCGGTCTGGGCGGCAACGCCGAGCCCGAGCTCGCGCGCGATGCGTTCGTAATAGCCGCGAACCACGGCATGGTAGCGCGCGTCTTCCAGCAGGAAGGCGTCGTGGCCGTGCGGCGCGTCGATCTCGGCGTAGGTCACGGGGCTGGCGTTCTTCAGCAGCGCCCGCACGATTTCGCGCGAACGCTCCGGCGGGAAGCGCCAGTCGGTCGAGAACGACACCAGCAGGAAATCGGCCTTGGCCGGAGCCAGCGCGCGGGCCAAATCGCCGCCGGTGGTGCGCGCCGGGTCGAAGTAGTCCAGCGCGCGCGTAATCAGCAGATAGGTGTTGGCGTCGAAATAACGGGTGAATTTCTCGCCCTGATAGCGCAGGTACGACTCCACCTCGAACTCGACGTCGTAGCCGTAGTGGTACGCGCCGTTCTCGGCCGGCGCGCGCTGGGCGCGGCCGAACTTCTCGGCCATGTCGTCGTCGGACAGGTAGGTGATGTGGCCAAGCATGCGCGCCACCGACAGGCCGCGGCGCGGCACGGTGTCCTGCGCGTAGTAGTCGCCGCCGTGGAAATCCGGATCGGTGATGATGGCGCGGCGCGCCACCTCGTTAAAGCCGATGTTCTGCGCCGACAGGCGCGGCGTGCTGGCGATGACCACGCAATTGGCCACGCGGTCGGGCAACGTAATGGCCCAGCTGAGCGCCTGCATGCCGCCCAGCGATCCGCCCATCACGGCGGCGAAACGTTCGATGCCGAAGTGGTCCGCGACCCTGGCCTGCGCCCTTACCCAGTCCTCGACGGTCAGCACCGGAAAAGCGGCGCCCCAGGGCTTGCCGGTTTCCGGATTGATACTGGCCGGGCCGGTCGAGCCGAAGCAGGAGCCCAGGTTGTTGACGCCGATGACGAAGAAGACGTTGGTGTCCACCGCTTTGCCGGGCCCCACCATGTTGTCCCACCACCCCACGTCGCTGGGATTGTCGGCCGCCTGCCCCGCCACGTGGTGCGAAGCGTTCAGCGCGTGGCAGATCAGCACCGCGTTGCTGCGCTGGGCATTGAGCGTGCCGTAGGTTTCGACCGCCAGTTCGTAGGCAGCCAGCGACTGGCCGCTCTGCAGGGACAGGGGCTCATCGAAACGGATGAAGGTGGGGGCAACGAGACCGACCGAACCGGGATCAGCGGAAGCGGAAGTCGTGACGGTTGCGGGTACGAACCCGCTGGCCGAATCACCGGCCAAATTTTGGGCAGGAGTGGTCATACGGACCTCTTTAGCTGGATTTATTGGAAGGCGCCCGCAAGCGGATCAGGCAAATCGGCGCCGAAAAATTTTGTACTGCGGCAGGAATTCTAGCACTGCTGACGCGCGCCGCAACGGCGGGCGGCCCATCCGGCCCGCCTGGCGCGCGCGGCGGCCATTCAGGCGCCAGCCTCCCAGGGCTCCTGGCCCAGGTACTCGTAGCGTTCGGTGTTGACGCGCGAGATGCGCCATTCCACCGCCTGCCGCTTGTAGGAAAACGCCACGCGGCGGATCTCCAGCAAGGGGCTGCCTTCGGCCACGCCCAGCGCCCGCGCCTGCGTGCGTTCGGCCACGCAGGTGCGCAGCCGCTCGTCGGTGGCGATCACATTGACGCCGAATACGTCCTGGTACAGCGCATACAGCGTGCTGGCGCGGTCGCGCAGGTGCGCTTCGGTCATGCCCGGAAAGCATGCTTCCGGCAGGCAGATCTCATCCATCATCACCACGTCGCCGTTGAGCGACAACAGGTTGAGGAACTCGAACACCATGGCGCCAGCGGGCAGGTTCAGCTTCTCGCGCGCGATGGCCGAGGCCCGCACGCGGCGAAATCGCAGCAGCTCGGTCGCGGGATAGGACTTGTCGCCGTCCTGCCGCACGATGCGGAAGAACTTGAAGAAATGGTGGTTGCGCGTGTGCACGGCCACAAAGGTGCCGCGGCCCTGATGCCGCACCAGGATGTTCTCCGCAGCCAGTTCGTCGATGGCCTTGCGCAAGGTGCCGATGGAGACACCGAAGCGTTCCGCCAGCAGCTTCTCGGGCGGGATCGCCTCGCCCTGCTTCCATTCGCCCTGCGCCAGCGCGGCCAGCACGGCCTGCTTGACCTGCGCGTACAGAGGACTGCCCAAAGGCACGGTCGAGGACAGGCTGGTGTTCATGGGTGCATCGCAAAAATCAGGAGCCCACAGTGTAGCGGCGGGGACGGAACCTGCTCAAGTCATACAATTCATATATATGATTTAGTTGACACACATGAAGCACGGTCCTAAGATTTCCTGGCCGTAGCGATCCGCGCCCTGCCGCCGCACCAGCCGGGCGCCCCCAAGCCCAAGAGAGGAAGACAAATGATTCACGCCGTATTGCACGATGCCAAGGACACGGTGGCGGTCGCCGTCGTGGAAGGAGTCACCGCCGGAACGGAACTGAACGCCTGGATCATGGATGAAGACAAGATCATCCACGTGCGCGCATCGCAGGACATCCCCATCGGACACAAGGTGGCGATGAAGGACATGGCCGTGGGCGACACCGTCTTCAAGTACGGCGTCGACATCGGCCGCGTGGTGGAGCCCATCAAGGCCGGCCAGCACGCCCATGTGCACAACATCAAGACCAAGCGCTGGTAAGCCCCCCACCCCGCACAGGAATCCGCCATGTCCATCATCACCGCCTCGACCACCTTCCAGGGCTACCGCCGCGACAACGGCCGCGTCGGCGTCCGCAACCACGTCATCGTCCTGCCCGTGGACGATATTTCGAATGCCGCAGCCGAAGCCGTGGCCAACAACATCAAGGGCACGATGGCCCTGCCTCATCCCTATGGCCGACTGCAATTCGGCGAGGACCTGGAGCTGCACTTCCGCACCCTGATCGGCACCGGCTGCAATCCCAACGTCGCCGCAGTGGTGGTAATCGGTATCGAGGAAGGCTGGACCAAGCGCGTGGTGGACGGCATCGCCGCCACCGGCAAGCCGGTCATGGGCTTCAGCATCGAACTGCACGGCGACCACGACACCATCATGCGCGCCTCGCGCTGCGCCAAGGAATTCGTGCACTACGCCACGGCCCTGACGCGCAGCGAATGCCCCATCGCCGACCTGTGGGTGTCGACCAAATGCGGCGAATCCGACACCACCTCCGGCTGTGGCGCCAACCCCACCGTGGGCAACGCTTTCGACAAGCTGTACGCGCTGGGCTCCACGCTGGTCTTCGGTGAAACCTCGGAACTCACCGGCGGCGAACACATCGTGGCCGAGCGCTGCGCCAACGACGCGGTGCGCGAGCGCTTCATGTTCATGTTCAACCGCTACCAGGCCATGATCGACCGCTGGAAGACCAGCGACCTGTCCGAATCCCAGCCCACCAAGGGCAACATCGCGGGCGGACTGACCACCATCGAGGAAAAGGCGCTGGGCAACATCCAGAAGATCGGCAAGCAATGCCGCGTGGACGGCGTGATCGACAAGGCCGAGATCCCGGACGGCCCGGGCCTGTGGTTCATGGACTCGTCCTCCGCCGCGGCCGAAATGGTGACCTTGTGCGCGGCCTCGGGCTACGCCGTGCACTTCTTCCCCACCGGCCAGGGCAACGTCATCGGCAACCCGATACTGCCGGTCATCAAGATCTGCGCCAATCCGCGCACGGTGCGCACCATGTCCGAACACATCGACGTGGACACCAGCGGCCTGCTGCAGCGTGAAATCGACCTGAACCAGGCCGGCGACAAGCTGCTGGAATGCATGCTGGCCACCGCCAACGGCCGCTGGACCGCGGCCGAAGCGCTGGGCCACCGCGAATTCGTCCTGACCCGCATCTTCGAAAGCGCTTAATCGCGCCTGTCGTCCCTGGCAACGGCGCGTCCGCAAGCAGGATTGCGGACGCGCCGTCCTGCCGCCAGCATTTCCCCGCAGCATCGTCTCAGAACCACACCAGCAGACCCGGGCGACATCCGCCACGGCAGCACAGGCGGTTGCATTCCTACCCGGGCGTCCCCCAAGGAGGAAGACAGATGAACAGCGAACACGATCACCATCCCGACGCCGCGCAACGCCGGCGCCTGCTTGCCGCCCTGGGCGCCGCCGGCCTCTGTGCCCTGGCGCCCTGGCAGCGCGCGCTGGCGCAGAAAGCCTGGCCCGAACGTCCGATCAATTACGTGGTGCCCTTTCCGCCCGGCGGCCTGACCGACGTGGCCGCGCGCCAGGTCGGCAAAGCGCTAAGCGACGCCGAGCGCTGGAACGTGGTAGTGGAAAACAAGCCCGGCGGCAGCGCCAACATCGGCGCCGCCCACGTTTCCCATGCCGCTCCGGACGGCTACACCTGGCTGGCGATCACGCTGTCGCACGCCGCCAACGCGACGCTCTTTGCCGGCAAGGCGGGCTACGACCTGACGCGCGACCTCACGCCGCTGGCCGGCCTGGCTTCCTCGCCCATCATGGTGGTGGTCAACGCCAAGAGCGACATCAAGAGCATGGCCGATCTGGCCAAGGCCGCCCGCTCGAAATCGCTGTCGGCCGGCTCCAGCGGCAACGGCACGCCGCCGCACCTCACCCTGGCGCTGTACCAGAAGCTCACCGGCGTACCGATGATGCACATTCCCTACAAGGGCGGCGCGCCGTCCCTCACCGACCTGATAGGCGGCCACCTGGACGTGGTGTTCTCCAACTATCCGGAATCGCTCTCGCACGTGAAGAACGGCTCGTTGCGGGCGCTGGCCATCACCACCCGCGAACGCAGCGCGGACCTGCCCGACGTGCCCACCGTGAAGGAAGCCGGCCTGCCGGACCTGATCGTCGAGAACTTCACCGGCGTGCTGGCACCCGCGGGCACGCCGCCGGAGCTGGTGCAGCGCATCGGCGACGCCATCGTGCGCCAGGTCTCGCAGCCCGCCATGAAGCAGGCGCTGCTGCAGCTGGGCTTCGTGCCGCAGCCGCGCGGCCCCGCGGAGTTCGGCGCCTACCTGAAGTCCGAGGTCGACCGCTGGGCCAAGATCATCCGCGACGCCAACATCCAGATCGCCTGAGCACCGTGGAGTCCCAACCGATGCATATCCTCATTTCCGAGTTCATGGACGCGCCCGCGGTCGACGCGCTGCGCCAGCGGTTCAAGGTGCGGTACGAGCCCGAACTGGTGGAGCAGCGCGATGCCTTGCTGGCCGCGGCGGCCGACGCCGACGCCCTCATCGTGCGCAACCGCAGCAAGGTCGACGCCGCCCTGCTGCAGGCGGCCCCGCGGCTGCGGGCCGTGGGCCGCCTGGGCGTAGGGCTGGACAACATCGACCTGGACGGTTGCGCCGCGCGCAACATCGCGGTGATACCGGCCACCGGCGCCAACGCGCGCGCTGTCGCCGAGTACGTCGTGGGCGCCATGCTGATGCTGCTGCGCGGCGCCTACGGGTCGACGGCCGAGGTCGCGGCGGGCGCATGGCCGCGCAACGCGCTCTCGCAGGGGTTGGAGGCGCACAACCGCATGCTGGGCATCGTGGGCTTCGGCGGCATAGGCCGGCTGACCGCAAGCCTGGCGCAAGGACTGGGCATGCGCGTGGCCGGCTGCGACGCCGCGCTGCCGCCAGACCATCCCGCGTGGCGGGAGACCGGCGTCACCGCCCTGCCGCTGGACGAGCTGCTGGCCCAGGCCGATGCCATCACCCTGCACCTGCCGCTCACGCCCGGCACGCGGCGGTTGATGGACGCCGGCCGCATCGCGCGCATGCGGCCCGGCGCCGTGTTGATCAACACCTCGCGCGGCGGCATCGTGGACGAGGCCGCGCTGGCGGATGCCCTGCGCACGGGCCATCTGCGCGGCGCGGCGCTGGACGTGTTCGAACAGGAACCCCTGCCCGCCGGCAGCCCGCTGGCGGGCGCGCCCAACCTGATCCTGACGCCGCATATCGCCGGGCTGACGCAGGAAGCCAACACCCGGGTTTCCGACATGGTGGCCGCCGGGGTGACAATGGCGCTTACCGGCGGCGACCGATGAAGCCACACGGCCCGGCGCGCGCCCTTGAAGAGAAGGATATGGCTCACATCTATCTGGACGAACTGCAACTCCTGGCCGCGGCCGGCCTGGCCGCCGCTGGCGCCAACCCGGCCATGGCCGACAGCACGGCGCGTGCGCTGGTCTTCGCCGAAAGCCAGGGACTCAGCTCCCACGGCCTGTCGCGCGTGCCTTTCTATGCCGGACACCTGCGCGCCGGCCGCGCCATCGGTACGGCGGTGCCGCGCATCGTGCATGAGCGCGGCGGCGCCGCGCTGATCGATGCCGGGTCCGGCCTGGCCTTTCCCGCCTGCGCCATGGCGATCGAACAGGCCGGCCTGCGCGCCCGCGAGCATGGCGTAGCCTTCATCGGCGTGGCCAACAGCCACCACTTCGGCGAAGCCGGCTACCACCTGGAAGCCCTGGCCGACCTCGGGCTGGTAGGACTGGCGCTGAGCAACTCGCCCGCCGCCATGCCCGCCTGGGGCGGCAAGCGTCCGTTATTCGGCACCAACCCCATCGCCGCGGTCTTTCCGCGACGCGGCGGCGCGCGCCTGGTGATCGATCTGTCGCTGTCTCAGGTCGCGCGCGGCAAGCTCATGATCGCGGCCCGCGACAACCAGCCCATCCCCCTGGGCTGGGCGCTGGACGCCGACGGCCAGCCGACCACCGATCCCAAGGCCGGCCTGGCGGGCAGCATGCTGCCCGCGGGCGGCGTCAAGGGCGCGATGCTGGCGCTGATCATCGAACTGCTGGCTTGCGCGCTGACCGGCTCGCACTTCGGTTTCGAGACCGAGTCCTTCTTTGTCGACGAAGGCGGCCCGGCGCGGCTGGGCCAGGCCTTCATGGCGATCGACCCCGGCGCCCTGGCGGGCAACAACGCCTATCTGGATCGCGTCGAGGTCCTGGTCGACGCCATGCTGGAAGATGAAGGCGTGCGCCTGCCGGGTGATCGCCGCCGCAAGCTGCGCGACGAAGCGCTCAAGCATGGCGTGGAGATTCCCGATGCGTTGATGGCGCAATTGCGCGCGATGTCGGGCGCGGGGTAGGTCAAACCCCGCGGCTGAACCAAAGTATCACCGGGGCCAGCAACAGGAACGCCACGGTCGACACCAGCACCGCGCCAGCCGCGGTATCGCCCTGCGTCGTGTAGCGCTTGACGTACATGTAGCTCACCACGGCGCAGGGCATGGCCATCTGCAGGCTCAGCGCCCCGGCCAGCACCGGTTCCAGATCCAGCGCCCACACCACCGCCAGCCCCGCGCCCAGGCCCACGGCCAGGCGGATGGCGGCGACCTTGGCGCCGTCGCGCAAGCCGTTGGACGGAATCAAGGCCAGCGCGTGACCCAGGCTCAGCAGCATCAGCGGCACGGTTACCGCGCCCAGCATGCGCGAGGTCTCGATCAGCCATGCGGGCACCGGCACGTGCATGAGACGCAGGGCCACGGCGACCAGCGAAGCCAGCAAAATCGGACTCTTCCAGCTGCCCTTGGTGTTGACGCCCGGCAACAGGCGCACCGCGATGGTGTGCATGACAAAGGAACTGACCGCGAAGAACGCGACCGCCACCGACAGGCCCGCGTCGCCAAAGGCCATCTGCGAAATCGGCAGCCCGAGGTTTCCGGCGTTGGGCAGGAAGGCCGTGGGCAGCAGCGTACGCACGGGCAGCTTCCATGCCTTCAGCAACAACGCGCACACCAGGGCACACAGCAGCAGCGCCAGCAGGGTCGCCACCGCCACGTCGGCCAACGCGCGGTCGTCCAGGTGGGTGGTGACGAAAGTGTGGAACACCAGGGCCGGCGTGGTCACCGACGTCACCAGCATGGTGATGAAGGAACCGCCGAACGGCAGGTCCCGCTTGCCCCAATACACCCCTATGCCCGCGCAAAAGAGCAAAGGCAGCATCAGCACGATCGATGAAAAATAGAACTGCACGACGGCAGACATGCGCTTATTCCGTTAGAGATAAGAGGTTTGATGCATGAAGGCATCATCGCTTGCCGGGCAACGCGCCCGGGCGGCAGCATGGAGCAACTCGTCAATCGCCGGGCTTCTGCCCCCAACCGCCATGTCAGCCACCGCACATTCCGCCACGCCCCCGCATCTGGCCACACACGTGGCCACAAACCCGGCCGCGAATCCCACCTTGAACGCCGCGTCTGGTCCGGCCCGGCCCATCAAACCCCTGTCGGAACGCCAGGCCAGCTGCCTGCACTGGGCCGCCATGGGCAAGACCAGCTGGGAAACCGCCCGCATCCTGGGCGTCAGCGAAAGCACGGTGAATTTCCATCTGTGCAACGCCTGCGAAAAGCTCGGCGTGCGCGGCCGCCGCGCCGCAGTGGTCGCGGCATTGAGACTGGGCCTGATCGCGCCCGTCACGGCTTGATGACAACGGAACGCAGGAACTCATGCGCCCGCTCGGCCGGCAGGCTTTCCACGGTGCCGGCTGCCACGGCCTCGATCAACATGGTGTCGGTCACCCAGACCCTGGCGCGCAGCCAGCCCGGCTTGCCCATGGCCTTGCCCTGGACCTCGATGTCCTGCCCGTAGGCAGGCCATTCATTGGGCGGCGGCGATTGCATGTTGGCGTAGAGCGAATGCATCAGCGCCATGCCCAGCGCCTGCTTGGCGGCCGGATCCTTCGCGATGTCGGGCGGCAGCGGCGCCGATCCCACGGCGAAGACCGCCTCGCCCACGGTGGCGCTGGCCAGGGTAAAACGCAAGGTATGGGTATCCAGCTTCAGGTCGCGGGTGTCGGTCGTAACCCGGTCCGGAAACGCGGCGCGCGCGTGGCCGTCGGCCACGTCGACTTCGCGCCAGTTGTAACTGGGCGAGCAGGCCGTGATCAGCAGGGCCAGCGCGACAATTGCGCCGGCTTTCTTGAACATGAAACGAAACAGCGATGAAATCGTCATTACCCGAGGACCTGGACTGTCTATTCATTTCGAGGAAGCCAGAAATTGTCGCCGATTTCGATGACCCCCGCGCCCGACGGCACGCCACTGGCCAACTATGTGTGGCCAGCCGCGCCCAACGTGCCCCCGCCGATCGCCGGCCTGGGCACCCCCAGTATCTACCTGCTGCACGGACTTAGCGAGCATGCCGGGCGCTATGACCGCCTGGCGCGCTGGCTGACCGCGCGCGGCTGGACGGTGGGCGCCCATGACCACCGCGGCCATGGCCGCTCCGGCGGGCGGCCCGCCACCCTGAACCATGAGGACGATCTGGTCGTCGATGCGGTCGACCGCCTGCGGGCCTGGACCGCGGCCCATGGACGCCCGCCCATCCTGCTGGGCCACAGCCTGGGCGCGCTGGTCGCGGTGCGGATCGCTCTGCGCCGCCTGGCCGAGATCGACGGCCTGGTGCTCAGTTCGCCGCCGTTCGTGGTGCACGTGCCGCCGTGGGTGCGGCGCACCCTGACCTGGATGTCGCTGCATGCGCCCGACCTGCGCGTGCCCCACGGCCTGGCGCCCGCCCGCATTTCCCACGACCCGGCCGTGGTCAAGGCCTACCGCAGCGATCCGCTGGTGCGGCGCCAAATGACAGGACGCCTGGCGCGCTTCGTGGACGAAGGCGGCCGCGAGTCCCTGCGTGAAGCCCCGCTGCTGGCCTGCCGCACCCTGCTGATGGTGGCGGGCGACGATTCCATCGTCGCTGCCGAAGGCAGCCGCCAGTTCGCCCAGCGCGCACCCGCCGAACTGCTGACGCTGCGCTGGTACGACACCGCCTGGCACGAGATTTTCAATGAAACCGCCCCCATCGCCGATCCGGTCTACGCAGACCTGGACGAGTGGCTGGCGCGCACCGCTCAGGCATTGTCCCTGTCCCCAGTATTGACTCCCTCGGCACAGGAGGCCGGCACCCCGTAAAATCCGGCGACAGACCCAAACGAGAAGAACCCGTGACTGATACTGCCGCCAACCGCCTCTCCCGCCTGGAGGCCAACCGATCGCTGCTGACCCAGACCCTGCGGGGCATCGAAAAGGAAGGCCTGCGCGTGGACGAACAGGGTGTCCTGTCCCGCAAGCCGCACCCCGCCGGCCTGGGATCGGCGCTGACCAACGAACACGTCACCACCGACTACTCCGAATCCCTGCTTGAACTCATCACAGGCACGCACAAGGACGTCGACGCGCTGCTGGCCGAACTGACCAACACCCATCGCCACGTCTACAGCGTGCTGGACCATGAACTGATCTGGAATCAGTCCATGCCCGCCACGCTGCCGCCCGAAGCCGACATCCCCATCGCCTGGTACGGCAAGTCCAACACCGGCATGCTCAAGCACGTGTACCGCCGCGGCCTGGCCGTGCGCTACGGCAAGACCATGCAATGCATCGCCGGCGTGCACTACAACTTCTCGCTGGCCGAAGACCTGTGGTCCGTGCTGGACACGCAGCCGGGTAGCCCCCAGGACCGCCGTTCGCGCGGCTACATCGGCCTGATCCGCAATTTCACGCGCTATTCCTGGCTGCTGATGTACCTGTTCGGCGCCGCCCCGGCCTTGTCCAGCGACTTCCTGCGCGGGCGCGAACATCCGCTGAAAAAGCTGGATGACAGCACGCTGTACCTGCCCTACGCCACCAGCCTGCGCATGAGCGACCTGGGTTACCAGAACAAGGCGCAGTCGCAGCTCAAGCTCTGCTACAACGACCTGGACACGTTCCTGGGCCGCTTGTACGACGCCGTCAGCCAGCCCTGGCCCGACTACCAGAAGATCGGCACGCACCGCGACGGCGAATGGATCCAGCTCAACACCAACGTGCTGCAGATCGAAAACGAGTACTACTCCAGCATCCGCCCCAAGCGCGCCACCGGCCGCTGCGAACGCCCGATCACGGCGCTGGCGGAACGCGGCGTGCAGTACGTTGAAGTGCGCTGCCTGGATATCGACCCGAACTCGCCGGTCGGCATCGACGCCAGCACCAGCCGCTTCGTCGACGCCTTCCTGCTATTCTGCACCGCGTCCGACAGCCCCTTCTTCCCCGCCAACGGCTACTGTCAGCGCAGCGCCGACAACTTCTCGACCGTGGTCAAGGAAGGTCGCAAGCCCGGCCTCATGCTGGATCGCGAAGGCCAGCCCATCGGGCTGGCGCAATGGGGCCACGAACTGCTGGACCAGATCGCGCCCTACGCCGCGCTGTTCGACTCGGCCATGGGCGGCAGCGCCTATGCCGAGGCCCTGGCGGCCCAGCGCGCCAAGCTCGATCAGCCCGACTCCACGCCGTCGGCGCGCCTGCTGGCTTCGCTGACCGACAGCGGCCTGTCGTTCCATGACTATTCGCTGGACCTCAGCCGCAAGCATGCCGACGCGCTGCGCGCCCAGGCCTTGCCCGCCGACCTGGCGGCAGCCTATGAACAGGCCGCCGCGCAGTCCACGGCGGAACAGCTGCGCCTGGAGCAATCGGACACCGAGGATTTCGATACCTATGTGGCCCGCTACCACGCCGCGCTGAAGGCCCCGCGCAAATAAGGCGTATCGTTAGGGTTTTGATCCGCGCCGCCGGCCCTCCGGCCGGCGCGGACCGCTCTGTCACATCAGGAGGTTTCCCCCATGCGCCGCACCGCAACATTCCTGTTGGCCTTGGCCACCAGCGTGGCGGGGATAGTCCATGCCGCGCCGCCGCCCATGCAAACCGTGGAATCGGTGGACCTGAAGCGTTACGCAGGCATGTGGTACGAAATCGCAAATTTCCCCATGTTCTTCCAGCGCGACTGCGTGGGAGACACCACCGCCGAATACACCGCACATGCCGATGGCACGGTCGGCGTGAACAACCGCTGCCGCACCAAGGATGGCGACATCGATTCGGCCTCGGGCACCGCCACCGTGGTGGAAGGCAGCAACAACGCCAAGCTCGAAGTTTCGTTCTTCAAGCCGTTCAAGGGCGATTACTGGGTGATCGGCCTGGACCCCGAATACCGCTGGTCGGTGGTCGGCACCCCGGACCGGAAATACCTGTGGATCCTGTCGCGCTCGCCGCAGTTGCCCAAGGAAGAACTGGACAAGGCCCTGGATGCGGCCAAGGCCCAAGGCTATCAGCTGGATGAATTGCGGTTCACGCCGCAGAAATAAGACGCGCCGCAGCGCTTAGCCGGCGTAGTCCCGCGCCAGCCGCACCACCGTCACGCCCGGCTTCAGCTGGCGCAAGGACGGCATGACCAGCGTGCACTGATCGTACGGCGTCACGATGGGTTGGCCGTCGGCCCAGCCTATCGTCGATCCGGCGTGCTCGAACGTTTCCAACCCGGTCCAGGACTGCGCGAAGCGCAAGTCCATGGATGGCGCGACCACCGCGTCCGTCACTTCCAGCACGCGCTGGTTTTCGGCATCCGGCAACAGCCAGCCCGCCGGCACGTCCGCCGCATCCGCCACGCCCGACTCCAGCAGCATGCGCGCCACCATGTCGCGCGCCACGTCGCGCGCAGCCAGCTCGCCATGGAAACCGCATTCGATCAGCAAGGCGCAGGCGTCTTCTCGGGCGGGATCGCCGAACTGGCCGAAGTCGCGCATGCGCACGCCGTCCTTATGCCCCGCGTCCACGATCACGTGCTGCGGCGCCTTCAGGCGGCGCGCCAGCGCAATGTTGCGCGGCAGGACGCCGGTCAGCAGCAAGGGCGCACCCGGCTCATGCATGGAATGCAGGTCCAGCAGCCAGTCCGCGCGCTCCACCCAGGGACGCAGCTCGGCGCCGCGCCGGCGGTCCGGCGTCGTGGGATTGTCCAGGCGTTCGGCACTCCAGACGCGATTCATGTCTTCGGCGACGAAGCGCGAGGCGTCGTGGTTGGCGTGGTCGAAGCGGTCGAACGCATCCAGATTGCAGAATGCCAGCGTCAGGCTGCCGCGGCGCGGCCGCACGCCCGCCGCCAGCAGGTCCTTCAAGGCCCAGGCGCCGCACAGCTCGTTGCCGTGCACCAGCGCGGACACCATCAACGCGCGCCCCGGAAGGCCTGAATCGAAATGCCACACGCCAGGGGTGCCGGTATTGCCGGCGCGCTCGGCGCTCAGGTCGGGTACGGGAAGCTTGAATTCCATGGATGTCGTCCGCTGCGGTACTAGGGTGTTGCGATGATCCGGTTTCGGATCACTGGGCTTCGATCTTGGCGGCCTTGACCAGCGCGCCGTATTTCCTGGTTTCCTCGGCCTGATAGGCCGCCGGGTCCAGGCCCGGTTGCGACAGCACGCCGCCGGCTTCCTGCATCTTGGCGCGGAACTGCTCCGACTTCAGCGTGTCGGCCAGCGCGCTGCGCAGCTTGGCGGCCACCGGCTCCGGCAAGCCGGCCGGGCCATAGAGCGCGAACCAGACGCTGATGTCCACGGACTCGAACCCCGGGGTTTCCGCCAGGGCCGGCAGGTCCGGCGCCACCGGCGAGCGCTTCTTCTCGGTCACGCCCAGCGCCACGATCTTGTCGGCGCGCACTTGCGGCAGGCCCGAGGACAGCACCAGCATGCCGTAGTCCAGTTGACCGCTCATCAAGTCCGTTACCAGCGGCGCCACGCCGCGGTACGGCACGTGCTCGGCGCGCGTGCCGGTCGACTGGTTGATCATCTCGCCGGCCAGGTGCAGGGTCGTGCCCACGCCGGAAGAACCGTAGTTGAAGCTGCCGGGCGCGGAGGCGCGCAGCTTCTGCAGGTATTCGGCGGCGGTCTTCACGCCGGAATTCTTGCTGGCGGCCAGCAGCATGGGCTGCGAGGCGATCACGCCCAGCGGCGAAAAGTCCTTCACGCTGTCGTACTTGACCGCGTTGTTGATCATGCTGGCGATGACCATCTCATTGGTCGAGCCCAGCAGCAGCGTGTAGCCGTCAGGCGCGGCGCGCGCCACGCGCTGCGCGCCGATGGTGCCGCCGGCGCCGCCCACGTTCTCGACCACCACGCTCTGGCCCAGGCGCTTGGCCAGTTCTTCGCCAAACAGGCGGGCGGTCAGGTCCACGCTGCCGCCCGCCGGGTAGCCGACCACCAGAGAAATGGCGCGTTCGGGATACTCGGCGTGGGCGGAAGGCGCCGCGGCCAGCGCCGAGACGGCACAGATAGCGGCGAGCGCGCCGCGCAATGGATGCAGGACGGATTTCATGTTTTCTCCCTGGGGTGCTGAGGCGGACGGCGGCGCCGTCTCATTTAATGTTTCGGGAGCTATTCTCGGGCGTACACCAGGGATATTTCGTGCTGAATCGACACATGGCCGTGCGGATTCGGCACACGCCGGACGCGCGGCTGACGGATTTCACGCCTTGCGACTGGCGGTCGCTTCCCAGGCCGCTTCGGCCAGGTCCGCCAGGCGCGCCCGCGAACGGTACAGCCGCACCTCGAACGAGATTTCCTCGCTACGGCCGCCCAGGGCTGCCAGCGCGCCGCGGCGGCAGTCCGCCGCCACCATGGACCACGGCAGCCAAGCCACGCCCAGCCCCTTGGCGACCGCGCCATGCGCCGCGTCCAGCGAATCGCTGCGCAAGAATGGCGCCAGGGCGTACGGCGTGGCCTCCAGGCGGTCGCCCACAATGCGTTCCATCGCGAGGCCGCCCGCATAGGTGATCAAGGGCACGGACGGACCGCCTTCCTGCAGCACGTAACGGGGCCGGCCGCGGGAATCCGCCTGGCTGACGGGCACGAGCTTGTCTGTGCCCAGGGTCATGTAACGGTAGCGCCCCGGGCTCAGCTGCACCGACAGGGCCGGATGCTCGTAGCAGCACAGCAGGTCCACCCGGCCCTGCTCCAGCCGCGCCGCCATGTCCTGCATCATGCCGGTGGACAATTCGACCTGCGTGCCCTCGGTCAACACCTTGGGCGTGCGGTGGCGCAGGCGCGCGATCCAGTCGGCCACCAACGTGCGGGCCAGGCTGCGGCCGGTGGCGATGCGCAGCACCGCCTCCCCGCCTGCGCCGAAACTGCGGATGCGATGGCGCACCTGCCCCATCTGCTCCACCACCTGCGTCGCGGTCTTGAGCAAGGCCTCGCCTTCGGCGGTCAGGACCACCGGCAGGCGCTGGCGTTCGATCAACGGCGCGCCGGCCCAGGCCTCCAGCGCGCGGATGCGTCGGCCGAACGCCGGATGAGTGACGTGGCGCAGCTCGGCCGCGCGCACGAAGCTGCCGGTCTGCGCCAGGGCAATCAGGTCTTCAAGGAGTTTCAGGTCGGCCATGGACGTCAAGCTTACGCCATCGGCCGGCCGTTCACTTGGCGCCCAGCCCCATCATCGCCAGGGTGGCGCGGGTCAGATCGCTGTCCGGATTTTCCAGTTCATTGACCAGGTCAAAATGATTGCAGTGCGGCGTCGGAATACGGGTGGAGGCCAGCCCCGCAGCATTCCACGCCGCTTCGTACGCCGCCGTCTGGTTCTTGAAACCCTGCGTCTCCAACCCGCCCACGGCCAGCAGCATCGGGCCTGCACGTTCCGGCAGATGGAAGATCGGGCTTTGGTGCGCGGCCTGCTCTGGCGTCAGCTGCAGCCAGGTGTTGGGCAGGATATCGCACAGCGGCCGCAGATCGAACAGCCCGCTCAATGCCAGCGTGCCCTTGATCACGTCGTCCGGCACGCCGTAGCGTGCCTGCCATTCGGGCGCGACCAGCATGCCGGCCAGATGGCCGCCCGCCGAGCTGCCGCTGACGTAGATCCGTTCAGGGTCCACGCCATAGGCCGCCACGTTGCGGTACAGCCAGGCCACGGCGGAGCGCACTTCGCGTACCACTTCGCCCAGGGTCGCCTCGGGCACCAGCGTGTATTCCAGGGTAGCCACGGCGGCGCCCGCGGCGTTGAAGGCCTCTGCCATCACGGGTGCGTCTTCCTTGCGCTGCGCGCGCCAATAGCCGCCGTGGATGAACACGAACAGCGGCGCCCGCGCCTGCGAGGCGGCGGGCAGGAACAGGTCCAGCCTTTCATCCTGGCCCATGCCGTAGCGCAGGTCCAGCACGCCCGGGCGGCGCGTGCGCACCCGCGCCGAGGACTCGGCATAGCGGCGCACGCAGGCGTCGAAATCCGGCACCGATTCGCGCGCGTTGTATTGCACCTCGCGCTCGGCGATGGTGGGAAAGAAGAGATCGATGTCGCTGTTATGCATGCCTGGCCTGCGATGTTGGCTGCGATTGGGGCTGGGAGATGATGCGTTCGATGAACTGCGCGGTCTTGCGGTAGTGCGCGGCGAGCATGGCGACCGAGCCTTCCACGTCGCGCGAGATGGCGGCGTCCAACAGCTGGCGGTGCTCGTCGTCGACGTTGCGTTCAGGCCCGTAGGCGGTCGCGCCGGCGCGCGCCGGACGGCGGTAGCGCTCGGTCTGCGCGTAGAGCTGGGTGGACAGGTCCAGCAGCCAGTTGGAACGGCACGCGCCGATCAGCGCGTGGTGGAACTCCAGGTGGCGCGCCTCCAGCAGCTCGTCCAATTCTTCCGACGGCTCGGCGGCCTGGTCGGCCCGCTGCGCGGCCAGCGTCAGCGCATGGTACGCGCCGACCAGGCGCGTTTCCCAGGCGTCGTCGGCGTTGGCCAGCGAGCGGCGCAGCGCGTCGCAGTCGATCAGGATGCGGGTTTCACAGGCGTCCCACATTTCTTCGACCGACAAGGGCGCGATGCTGAAGCCGCGCGACGTGGTGCTGATGACCATGCGCTCGCTGCGCAGGCGGTTGAGGGCTTCGCGGATGGGAGAGAAGCTGCTGCCGTAGCGCTGCTTCAGCAATTCCAGCCGCAAGGACTGGCCCGGCGCGAAGGCGCCGCGCATGATGTCGCGCCGAAGCAGGCGGTAAACCTGCTCGGACAGCGTGATTTCCTCTATGCCGGCGCTCCCGTCCGATCCGGGATCGTCCTGGCGGGAAGCTTTTATTCTAGGCTTCAAGATGGTCTCCAGATGTCAGCGGCCGGGGCGCGTATCCGCGCACAGGCGGCTCATTCTACCCGCGCGGCCTGTTCATATGCCCAGGTAGCGCTGCGCCAGCTCGGGCTGGGCGGACAGCTCGGCGGGCTGCCCCGACCAGGCCACCCGGCCCTTGTCCACGATGTAGTGGCGGTCCACCAGCGTCGCCATTTCGGGCAGGTTCTTGTCGATCACCAGGATGGTCTGGCCTTCGGCCTTCAGCGCCCGCAGGCAACGCCAGATCTCCTGGCGGATGAGCGGCGCCAGTCCCTCGGTGGCTTCGTCCAGGATCAGGAGCTTGGGGTTGGTCATGAGGGCGCGCCCCACCACCAGCATCTGCTGTTCGCCGCCCGACAGCGTGCGCGACGACTGCCCGCGGCGCTCTTTCAAACGCGGGAACAGCGTGTAGACCCGCTCCAGATCCCATCCGCCCGGCGCGGCGCGCGAGGTCGCAACCAGGTTTTCCTGCACCGTCAGCGAACCGAACACGCGCCGGCCCTCCGGCACCAGCCCCACGCCCAGCCGCGCCACGCTGCTGGGCGCGGAGCGGCCCAGCGTGCGGCCGCGAAACTGCACCGCGCCGCCGGTGGCGGGCAGCATGCCCATCAGGGTCTTGATCGTGGTGGTCTTGCCCATGCCGTTGCGCCCGATCAGCGAGATCACCTCGCCTTCACTGGCCTCGAACGACATGCCGAACAGGACCTTGCTGGACCCGTAGCCGCCAGTCAGCCCTTCAACCTTCAACATGTTCTTCTCCCAGATACGCCGCGCGCACCTCCGGATGGCGGCGCACCTCCTCTGGCGAACCACTGAACACCACGCGGCCGTAGACCAGCACGCTGATGCGGTCGGCCAGCGCGAAGACCGCGTCCATGTCGTGTTCCACCAGCAGGATGCCGTAGTCGCCCTTCATGCCTTGCAAGAGCCGGGTCATGCGCGCCGATTCCTCCGGCCCCATGCCGGCCATGGGCTCGTCCAGCAGCAACAGCCGCGGCGAACGCGCCAGCGCCACCGCCAGCTCCAGCTGCCGTTTCTCGCCGTGCGCCAGGTCCGCCGAACGCACGTGGCGACGGTCCTCCAGCCCCACGTGCGTCAGCCACTGCATGGCCTCGGCCTTCAACGCCGCGTCATGACGCGGATTGGACCAGGCCTGGAAGGCGCGGCCGCTCTTGAGCATGCGCGACAGGATCACGTTCTCCAGCGCGGTGTACTCCTGGCACAGCTCGGTGATCTGGAACGAGCGGCCCAGCCCCAAGCGGGCGCGCTCGAAGGCGCGCAGCGCGGTCACGTCCTGCCCATCCAAATGGATGGTCCCGGAGTCCGGCCGGATCTCGCCGCAGATCTGCGCGATCAGGGTGGACTTGCCCGCGCCGTTGGGGCCGATGATGGCGTGGATCTCGCCGGCGCGCACGTCCAGGTCCACGCCGTTGGTGGCCACCACCGCGTCGAAAGCCTTGCGCAGCTGCGTCAGGCGCAACAGGCTGGCGCTTGCGTCAGTCGGCATGGCGCGTCTCCAGCAGCTTTCCGAACAGGCCCTTCTGGCCCCACAGCACCACCAGCACCAGGATCGGCCCCATGTACAGCAGCCAGTGCTCGGTCAGGGACGACAACATCTGCTCCAGCCCCAGGAATACCGCCGCGCCCGCGATCGGCCCGAGCAAGGTGCCCACGCCGCCCAGGATGACGATGGCCATGAGTTCGCCGGACTTGGTCCAGGCCGCCATGTCGGGCGTCACCAGCCCGGCATAGTTGGCCCACAGCACGCCGGCCAGCCCCGTGCCCACCGCCGACAGCACGAAGGCGCTGAGCCGGTACGGCGTGGGCGCCACGCCCAGGTTGATGGCGCGCCGCTCGCTCTGGCGCAGCGCCTGCAGCACCATGCCGAAGCGCGAGTTGGTCACGCGGATGCACAGCAGCGTCCAAAGGGTCAGCAGCGCCAGGCACAGGTAGTAGAAAACCATGGGGCTTTCCAGATTGATGCCCGGCAGCTCATTGCGCTGCGGAATCATCAGGCCATCGTCCCCGCCGTAGAACTGCAGCGACACCAGCACGAAGTACACCATCTGGCCGAACGCCAGCGTGATCATGATGAACTGCACGCCGCGCGTGCGCAGCGCCAGATAGCCGAACAGCCAGCCGGCCAACGCGCACACGATGAGCGCTATCGGCCACACCACCAGCGCCGCGTTGCTGCCAGCCCAGCCGAAGATCGGACCGGCTTCCGAAGTATGGAAGGCGATGATGCCGACCGCATAGCCGCCCAGCCCGAAGAACATGGCATGGCCGAAACTGACCATGGCGCCATAACCGATCACCAGGTCCAGGCTGACCGCGGCCAGGCCGTAGATCAGAAAGCGCGTCACCACGCCGATCAGGAACGGCGAACCCGAGGCCAGCGCCGCGGCCGGCAGCAGGATCAGCACCGCCAGGCCGCCCAGCCCCCAGCGGGCGCGGTTCGTAAGTGTGTATGCCATCTTCATCCTCGCGCCGGGAACAGCCCGCCCGGCTTGGCGATCAGCACGATCGCCATCAGTACATAAATGCTTGCCGAAGCCATGCCTGCGGCCAGCGGGTCCGCGGTGGCGGGCGAGAACATCGTCGACAGCAGCTGCGGCAGGAACGCGCGCCCCAGGCTGTCCACCATGCCCACCAGCAAGGCGCCAGCCAGGGCGCCGCGCACCGAACCGACCCCGCCGATCACGATGACCACGAAGGTGGTGATCAGGATGCGTTCGCCCATGCCGATTTCCACCGCCAGCAAGGGCGCGGCCATCACGCCGGCCAGCCCGCACAGCAAGGCGCCCAGGCCAAACACCAGCGTGTAGAGCTTGCGGATGTCTATGCCCAACGCGTCGACCATCTCGCGGTCGTCGGCGCCCGCGCGGATCAGCATGCCGATGCGCGTGCGGTTGACCAGCCACCACAGGCCCACCGCCACCAGCGCGCCAATGGCGATGAACGACAGGCGGATCAGCGGATACTGGAATCCCGGCGCCAACGTCACCGCGCCTTCCAGGAAGCTTGGGATGCCCACCAGCGGCGGACGCCGGCCGAAGATCAGGCTGACCGCTTCGTTCGAGAACAGCAGCAGGCCGA
Source organism: Achromobacter sp. ACM02 (assembly GCF_014851605.1). NCBI lineage: Bacteria > Pseudomonadati > Pseudomonadota > Betaproteobacteria > Burkholderiales > Alcaligenaceae > Achromobacter > Achromobacter sp. ACM02. The sequence goes on along the minus strand of NZ_JACUZY010000005.1, from coordinate 465,211 downwards.
AGGTGGCCAGGACCTGGTACAGGTGATCGCGCTTGTACAGCTTGCGTATCACCACCACTTCGACCGAAATGCCGTACAGGCCCGCCCCCAGCAGCGCCGCCAGCACGCCCGCGAGGAACGAGCCGGTGGTGCCGATGGCGTACGCCGCGCAGTAGGCGCCCACCATGTAGAACGAGCCATGCGTCAGGTTGACCACGCCCATGATGCCGAAGATCAGCGTCAGTCCGGCCGCCAGCATGAACAGCATGGCGCCGAACTGCAGCCCGTTGAGCAGCTGTTCAAACAGGAGCGTCATGACGGCATCTTGCAGAGTTGCGCGTAGGCGTCCTTGTCATCGGACACCAGCTTGCGGACCAGCTTCGGCGACAGGCTGCCGTCGCTGCCTTTCTCGATGCGCATCAGGTACAGATCCTGGATCGGATGCTGGTTGGTGTTCATGCTGAACTTGCCGCGCAGCGACGTGAACTCGGGCTTGCGCAGCGCGGCTCGAAACTCAGCCGCCTTGGACAGGTCGCCGCCGGTAGCCTTCAGGCCCGCGCCAATCAGCTGCGCGGTGTCGTAGGCCTGCATGGCGTAGTCCGTCGGCACACGGCCATAGGCGTCCTTGAACGCTTGCACGAAGGCCTTGGATTGCGCGTTGTCGAAGTCCTGCGACCAGATGCCGGTGATGTAGGCGCCGGCCGACGCGTCACCCGTGGCCTGGATCATGCGCGCATCCATCGAGAAGCTGGGCATCAGCATCGGGATGCTCTTGTTCAGCCCGGCCGCCGCGTACTGCTTGACGAAGTTGATGCCCGTGCCGCCCGGATGGAACTGATAGATGGCGTCGGGCGCCAGCGAACGCAGGCGCGCCAGCTCGACCGAGAAGTCCGACTGGTCGAGCTTGGTGTAGATTTCGGCGACCACTTCGCCCTTGTAGGTGCGCTTGAAGCCTTCGATGGCGTCGCGGCCCGCCTGGTAGTTGGGCGCCAGCAGCACGACCTTCTTGTATCCCAGTTCGTTGGCCGCCACGCCGCCGGCCGTATGGAAGGCGTCGTTCTGGTAGGACGCCACGAAGTAATTGGGATCGCACTTTTCGCCCGCGAAGTTCGACGGGCCGGGATTCAGGCTGACATAGAAGGCGCCGGACTTCACCACGCTGGGCACGACCGCTGCCAGCACGTTGGAGAAGTTCACGCCGGTATAGAGCTTGACGCCCGATTGCAGCAGGCGGTCGGCCGCCTGCTTGGCGTTGGCGGGCTTCAGGCCGTCGTCCTCGATCACCAGCTGCACGGGCACGCCGCCCAGCTTGCCGCCGCCCTGCTTGATGGCCAGGTTGAACGCATCGCGCTCGTCCTCGCCGATGTAGCCCGCTGGCGTGGACAAGGTGGCGATGAAGCCGATCTTGACCGGTTCCGCGGCATGGGCCGCTCCCATGGACGCCGCGGCGCCCAGCGCGACGGACAACGCGCCGCCCAGTATCTGTTTCTTGATCATGTTTTTCCCCTTGGAGACTGCGTTGCCCGCCGCGGCGCGGCCAGGCGTTTTCTAGACCGCCACCACCGGATGGCGCAGCGTGCCGATGCCTTCGACGCAGGCCACCACCACGTCGCCCGGCCACAGCCATTCCTGCGGCTTGCGGCCCGCGCCCACGCCTTCAGGCGTGCCGGTGGCGATGATGTCGCCCGGCTCCAGCGTGATGCCCGCGCTGATGTCCGAGATCAGGAACGGCACCTTGAACAGCATGTGGCGCGTGTTCGAGCCCTGCTTCTTCTCGCCATTGACCGTCAGCCACAGATCCAGCACCTGCGGATCCGGGATCTCGTCGGCGGTCACGATGCACGGGCCGAAGGGCGCATAGGTGTCCTGGCCCTTGGAATAGATCCACTGGCCGGCGCGGCGGCAATCGCGCGCGCTCATATCCAGCATCACGCTGTAGCCGAACACATAGGACAGCGCATCGGCTTCGGCCACGCGCGAGGCGCGGCGGCCCATGATCACGGCCAGCTCCACTTCCCAATCCAGCTGCTGCGTGATCTTGGCGTTGTGCTCGATGGCGTCGCCCGGGCCGATGACGGTGGTGGGCGGCTTGGAGAAGATCACCGGCTGCTTGGGCAGGTCGGCCGAGGTATCCAGCGTACGGCTGGATTCCGCCACGTGCTCCACGTAATTCAGCCCGATGCCGAAGATGTTCTTGCGCGGACGCGGAATCGGCGCCAGCAGCTTGACGTTTTCCTGCGGCAGCGCGCTGCCCACGGGCCAGTTGCCGCGGTAAGACTCCATCAGCTTGCTGGCCTGCGCCACCGCCACGGGGCCCAGGTCGATGAAAGCCAGCATGTCGTCGGGCAGGTCCACGCCGCCTGCGCGGCCCAGCAGGGCCAGGTCAATCACATAGCCTTCGGCCAGCGCGCCCAGGCGGGCAGCGGCGGTGGGATGGGCGCGAAAAGTTACCAAGCGCATAAGAACTCCATAAATTCAGGACGAGTTGAGTCAGGCGCGCGGGCCCGGCCCGCGCGGCGGATGAAAAATTCAAGAGGGATCGGGCAGCGCTAGATCAGCACTTGATGGCCGTCGTTTTCCTTGACCGCTTCTTCGCGGTAAAGCGCCAGCGCGCGCATCACGGGCAGGTCGTTGAAGCTGAACAGGCAGGCGTCGTCGTTCGATGAAAGATTGACGTGTTCATGGATGGCCCACGAGGGCACGCAGAAGATGTCGCGTTCGGTCCAGTCGTAGCGCTTGCCGTCGATGATGGAATAGCCGCTGCCCTTGGCCACCTGGTAGATGAAGCTGCCGGTATGGCGGTGGGCCTTGGTGTGCTCGCCGGGCCGCAGCAGCTGCATGCTGGCGCCGATGGTGGGCATGACCGGGCCGCCCGTGGCCGGGTTGACGTATTCGAGCAGGATGCCGTCGTAGGGGCTGCCGGCGGTAGTGCGCGCATAGCGGCGCAGCGCCTCGTAGGTGGGCTCCCATTCGTACTTGAAGAGCGGCGAATACGGCTTGGTCCAACCGGACACCTGAGGCCTTAGCGCCGGGTTGGCCCAGGCGGCGGTAGTGTCGTCCACCGGATAGGTCACAGTCTGGTTCAGGTCCGGATGCACGGCATAGAAACCGGCCTCCATGGCGTTGACCAGCGGAATGTCCAGGCCGTCCTGCCAGATGCAGGTAGTGCCGTCTTCGGCCACGCCGTGCTCGTGCCAGGTGCCATTGGGCGTCAGCACGAAATCGTTCGCGCCCAGTGTCATCTTGTGGCCGTCGACCACGGTGAAGGCGCCCCGCCCTTCCATGATGAAGCGCAGCGCCGAATGCGAATGCTTGTGGGCGGAAGCCAGTTCGCCCGGCTTCATGACCTGCAGGCCCGAATACAGCCAGCCCACGGCGGCGGCCACGTCGCGCCGGCCCGGGTTGTTCAGGTAGATCACGCGCCGGCCTGCCTCTTCGGGCGAAACCAGCTCGGAAGAACGCAGCACGTGGCCGCGCAGGTCCTGGTAGCGCCACACCACCGGCACCGAGGCCGACCGCGGCGCCCACGGTTCGATCTTGTTCGCCACCGTCCACAGGGCGCCGGTCTCCAGGCGGGCCAGCTCCTGGTAGTAGGCGATGAGCTCGGGCGAGTCGGCCACATTGGCGCGGCCTATGGTGTCCTCGCGGTACGCGTCATAGCGGTTCGCTTCCATCCCTTGCCTCTTTTTATAAAAATTTAAATATTTTCGAAAATAATAGAGGCCGGCGGAAAATCGGGCAATGAATGCGCGCTAGGGGTTTTCCCAGGCTGATTGAAAATTGTTGGCGCGGTGTCAAACAATACTGTACAAAAACACAGTACAACGTGATACATTTCGCTCGCCCAAAAACTGTCGTCCAGGAGAACCCTGTGTCAGAAGCTGCCCATCTCGTTCAGTACATCGTCGTTCCCTACCGCGCCGCCGCCGATGGCGTCGCGCCTGGTGAAATCCGCGCCGCCAGCAGCGAGTTCGGCGCCATCCGCATCGCCAACTCCATGGCCTCCAAGTTCGCCGGCGTTGCCGCCTACGAAGTGCTGGTGGACAAGGAAACCGGCGACATGGAATCGCCGCGCATCCTCGCCCAGATCGGGACCGTACCGGCGTTGGACGATTGAACGCGTATCCGCCGTGCCGGGCCCAATTCGGCCCGGCGACGACGCCTGCTCGTCAACGAGTCAGGTTATGAATTTTCTTTGATTTGAATAAGTATTTTCTAGCTTCATTAACGCAAGGATGTCCGGCAGCATGCGGGGTTGCGCGCAATTCGCCCACCCACTCTTGCCACCAAGAAGCAGCATGATCCGCCGACTCCCCTTGCACGGTTCCGCCATTGCCGGGCTTCTGTTCCTTGCTTGCGCACTGACGCCCGCTGCGCACGCGGCCGAATCCCCCGACTGGCCAAGCAGACCCGTGACGCTGGTGGTGCCTTTCCCCCCCGGCGGCGGCAATGATGCAGTGGCCCGGCAGATCGCCGGCCCGGTGGGCCAGGCACTGGGCCAGCCGCTGGTCATCGAAAACCGGCCGGGCGCGGGAGGCACTATAGGCTCGGCGACCGTCGCCCGGGCACGCCCCGATGGATATACCCTGCTGCTCTGCTCCACCAGCAGCCTGGTCATGGCGACAGCGCTTTATCCCGGCTTGCCGTACCGCGTCGAGGATCTGGCTCCCGTCGTCCACATCGCCGATACGCCGACGATCTGGGTGGCCGATCCGGCCGTATCTGCCAACAATCTCCAGGAATTCATCGCGGCGGCCAAACAGGCGCCCGGCAAATACGGCTACGCCTCGGGCGGCAAGAACACCATGCCCCACCTTGCGGGCCAGACAGTCAGCGCGCGCAATGGCCTGGACATGCTGCATGTGCCCTACCGCGGATCCACGCCGGCTTATGCGGATCTGGCCACGGGGCGCGTGAACGTGATGATGGACAGCATCATTTCAGCGTTGCCCTTTATCGAGTCTGGCCGTGTCAAGGGTTTGGCCGTCAGCACGGACCAACGCCTGCCGCAGATGCCGTCCGTACCGACCTTGGCCGAACAGGGCCTGGACGATTTGGGCTTCGAAGGCTGGGTCGGCATTTGCGCGCCGCGCAACACGCCGCCCGAGATCAGCGCCAAGGTCGCCCGCAGCGCGCAGCTGGCCTTGGCCCAACTCGCGTTGCGGGAAACATTCGCCAGGCAGATTGCGGAACCGGTAGGAGACGGCCCCGAAGCGTTTGCGCAGACGATACAGCGCGATGCCATCGCGTGGCGGCAGATCATCGCGGCGTCCCCCAACGAACCGGACTGAGGGGCAGACAGCGCAGACCGAAGCGCGGCTGCGCTCAGGCGGCAAAAGTTGTCTCGTCCGCCACGCCATCCGAGACCAGCCGCGCTACCTCGCAAATGCAGTCGGCCATGGCTGCGCGCAACGGAATCGCAGGCTGGTCGACATAGGCGGCGAAGTAGGTCTGCTTCGGAAAGGGCCTGGGGAATGGCAGCCGCACCAGCTTTCCCGAATCGAGTTCGCCGCGGATGAGTTCGAGCGGCAGTACCGCGTAGCCCGCACCCGCAACGGCCAGCCGCAGCATGACCGTCAGCGACCTCACGACGATCAACTTGAAGCCTTGCATCTGCGGAGATGAGAAATAGCTGGCAATCGAGGAGTACAGCAGCGAATCCACCGGATAGGACAGCAGAGGCAGCCGCTTCAACTGATTCATCGACGGCTCGACCTCGCCGCGCATCAGGCTCGGGCTGCAGACCCAGACGTAATCCAGCCCCAGCAATTGCCGGTTGACCACCGTCGGCTCTTCGATGCTGCCCAGCAACAGTCCGATGTCGAGCGCCCCCCCAAGCAATTGCTGTCGTATATCCGTACTGGTCAACGATTGCAGGTGCACGGTGACGTTCGGCCATTGTCTGCTCAAGGCGGCGGCCATAGGCTCGAGTATGGCTTCCGCGACGGTTCCGCTCAGGCCGATGCTGATCTGGGTAAGCCGTACGTCCGTGGTCGCGAACCGGCTGGTGAAGGCTCTCGCATGAGCCAGCAGTTCTTCCGCGGGTCCAAGCATTTCAGCGCCGACTGGCGTCAAGCTCAGTTGCTTGCCCTTCTCCCGCACAAAGACCCTCACCCCCAGTTCTTCCTCGAAGGCTGCGATGCGGGCAGAGATGGCCGCCTGGGACGCGTGCAGTTCTTCCGCGGCCAAGGTCATTTTCTTGAGCCTGGCGGCTCGGACAAACGTTTCCAGAAACCGGAGATTCATGCGTGGATATCCTAAGCCTGAGACGCAACCCAAGCCCCCGGCCGGCATCAGGACAATCCGCCAGGAATGGGATAGGCCATCAGAATCAGAATCTGCAGGGAGCTGGGCTTCGTTGTTGCGATGCTGCAATGCATCAAAATGCTGACTGGATTAGCCAGCAAACGCTGATTCCAGAAAAAAATACGGCCGGTCAACCCATTTTTTTCGTGGACCGCAGACGCGGGTGGCGACCTGCGGATCTGAACACAAAGCGGGAGACAAGGCTCCCGCTCATAATCCCAAGCAATTGATTTTAACGAATTTTCCGAGTTTTCCACATAAATGGACCCTATCAGAACTTCGTGTTTTTTTGTGTGCTTCAACCTTGTAAGAGGTTGCCAATCGACGCGGGATCAGGATGCTGGATAATCGAAATATTCCGCGTGTTTCACTGCAACAAAATTAATCCACATTGCCGTCGTCCAGACGGGCGCATACCTGGTCAGATCCAGTACCTGCGGGTAGACAGCCGCGTATGGCGCTGGAACGTCTGCACAGGATCGGTTGTTCAAATTGTGAAGAATCGGCAATAAACAATCGTTGCCTGAATTTGAAATCCGCCACGCGCAGAGGCAATCAAACGTTTCCGATCCAGCGCCTGCCATCGTCCGCCCGCGTTCTGCCAGGCAGTGAAGATCCAGTTAAGTCAGCGCGATGCCGCCGTCGACGCGCAGATTGACCCCGGTAATGAACCCGCCGTCGTCCGAAGCGAGAAACAATGCGGCGCGCGCCAATTCCGCAGATTGCGCCAGCCGCCCAAGCGGAATCAATGAGGCCATGCCCTGTTCGAATGCGGGCCGATGCGCCGCGCCCACGCCCAGCTTTTCCAGAATGGGCGTATCCGTAGGACCGGGGCTCAATACGTTGAAACGAATCTTGCGCGACTTGAATTCCAGCGCCCAGGCGCGCGCAAACGCCTCGATGGCGGCTTTGGAGCCGGCATAGACCGCATGGTTTTCCAGCACTTTGGCGCTGGCGATGGAGCCAGTGATGATGATGGAACCACCGTCGCGCACCAGCGGCAGGACCTTGGTGACGCCGAAGAACACGGCGCGCGTGTTGGTGTCGAACTGGACGTCATAGCTGTCCACGCTTACCGCGGTCGAAGGCTCGATGTTATTCATGCCGGCGTTGGCCATGTAGATGTCGACGGCGCCGAACCGTTCACGGACTTCTGCCGCCACGCGGTCATGCGTGGCCAGGTCGGCAACGTCCCCAACCATGCCGAAGGCGGACGCTCCAAGTTGCGCCACCGCCGCGTCGACGGCATCTTTCCTGCGCCCGAGGATGGCCACGCGCGCGCCTTCGGCAATGAAGGCCTCGGCCGCGGCATAGCCTATGCCGCTGTTGCCGCCGGTGACGACGGCAGTCTTGCCCAACAGTTTTTTCATGATGATGTTCCTTCGTACAGGTAAGACGCCGGCCGACGCGACAGGCCTCGTCGGCCGGCATCGGCGCGCTTAAAAGTCCCAGATGACCGGCACCCAGCGGAACGCGTCGCCGTCGACCGCCACACGGCCCAGGGACGGGAACGGCAGATGGGCGGCGACCAACAGCCCGCGGTTCTGCGCCAGCTCCTGGAACAGACCGAGGCGGACGCGGGCCGATTCCTCGGGGTCGTGCTCGAAACCGTTTTGCCATTCGGGATGGTCGAACGCGACCGGGAACATGGCGTCGCCAGCAAACGTCAGCCTTTCGTCGCCCGAGATCAGGTCGACCACGCTGTGCCCGGGAGTATGGCCGCCGGTCATGCGCACGATGACGCCCGGCGCCACCTCATGCCGATCGTCGAAGAGGCGCAGCCGGTCGCGGTACTCGTTGTAGAAGCTGGTAGCCGTCGACTTCAATACCGCAGGCACAGGCTTGGGCATGACGGTGTGCGAGAAATCCGGTGAGGTCCAGAATGCCACTTCGGTCGCGGACACGTGGATGCGCACGTCGGGACGCAAGCGCTCCTTGACGTCCGGCACGAGCAGCCCGCCCACGTGGTCCATGTGCATGTGCGTGATGATCACGTCGGTCACGGATTCCAGCGCGATGCCGGCGGACTCCAATCTCTGCGGGAACATCCCGGCGCGCGGAAAGCCCGCGAACTGCCCGCCCAGCCCCGCATCGATGAGGATGGTCTGGTCGCCGCTGCGGGCCACCATCACGTTCAGCGGCCAGTCGAACGCGTCCGGAGGCATGAACATGTGTTCCAGCCAGGCAGCGAGATCGGCAGGATCGGCATTGGTGGCCATGGTCGAAGTCGGCAGCGGCAGCACGCCGTCGCTCACGACCAGGGCGTCGATGTCGCCGATCTGCAGCGCGTAGCGCGACGGGACCAGGTCGAGGGATTCGGTGTTTTCAATGGCAAACATGGCGGTATCTCCAGGTAGGTGCGCCGTTCAGGCGGTGGCGCGGATGAAGGCGAGCAGGTCGTCGTTGATGCGGTCCTGCATGGTGGCGGTCAGGCCATGCGGCGCGCCGGGGTAATAGATTTCCCTGGCGTTCTTGACCAGGCGCGCGGCCTTCTTCGCCGAGTCGTGCACCGGCACGATCTGATCGTCTTCGCCGTGCATGAACAGGGTCGGGACGTCGATCTTCTTCAGGTCCTCGGTGAAGTCGGTCTCGGAAAACGCCTTGACGCATTCGTAGGCGTTCTTCTGGCCGCTTTGCATGCTCCACAACCAGAACTGGTCCAGCATGCCTTGCGAGACCTTGGCATCGGGGCGATTGGCGCCGTAGAACGGAACCGCCAGCTCCTTGTAGAACTGTGAGCGGTCTCCCGCCACGCCCGCGCGGATGCCGTCGAAGACCTCGACAGGCAGGCCTTCGGGATTGGCAGCGGACTTCAACATCACCGGCGGCACCGCGCCGATAAGCACCGCGCGGGCCACGCGCTTGCTGCCGTGGCGGCCGATATAGCGCGCCACTTCGCCGCCGCCGGTGGAATGGCCAACCATGGTGATGTTCTTCAGATCGAGCGCCTCGATCAACTGCGCCAGGTCATCGGCATAGCCGTTCATGTCGTTGCCGGCAGACGGCTGCGAAGAACGGCCATGGCCGCGCCGATCATGCGCGATGACGCGAAAGCCATTGCGCGCCAGGTAGTGCATCTGCCCGTCCCAGGCATCCGCGTTCAGCGGCCAGCCATGCGAAAAGGTGACCACGGGGCCCTGGCCCCAATCCTTGAAGTAGATCTGCGTACCGTCGTTGGTGGTGAAGGTATTGCGGGTCATGGTCGTGCTCCGGTTGGATTGCGCGTTGCTCTGCGCGGCTGCTTCGGCGCGGATGGCGAATGCCCCCGTCGCCAGGACGGCGCTGCCGGCAAGAAGACTGCGGCGGGCCGGGTTGTGCGAGTCGTTCATGGGAACTCCTGTTTCGGCAAAGTGAGTGAGGGCATGGTAGGTATGCGGTCTGGTCCGCGGTAGGCACGCGGCGGGAAGCACGCTGTTGCGCGACGGGCACCAATGCGCCGCGGCATGGACATGACGCGCGCCACACAGGCCCACGTCACGCGGGCCGCACTTATTCGGAAGGAGAAACGATGATTGGTGTCGCGCCGGCAACACCATGCGTCCTTGCATGGCCCTACCGCGTCACGCGCGACGCTCTTAGGATGAGCGCACCCACACACACCAGACGCGCCGCTGCGCGCCGACCGGGGGGCCGACATCATGCATCTGGGAAAATCCTATCGCCTGGGCGAGTTCATCATCTGGACCCGCAGGAAGATCTACGTCCTGCTGGCGCTGGGCTTCGCGCCAGTGCTGCTCCATCAGCTGGCTGGCCTGAAATGGCTGACCTTGCCCTTGTCGGTGGTTTCGCTACTGGGCACCGCCACCACCTTTGTCGTCGGCTTCAAGAACGTGCAGACCTACGCGCGCACGGTCGAAGCGCAGAAGGTCTGGATGAGCATTGTCAGCGCCAGCCGCTACTGGGGCGTGATCAGCCGCAACTACGTCGGCGACGCCGAACGCGGCACGGCCTTGGTGCAGCGGCATCTGGCTTGGTTGACGGCGTTGCGCTACCAGCTGCGCGAGGCCCGCGTATGGGAGACCGTCGGCAACCGTCCCAATGCCGAATACCGCAGGCAGTACGTGATCCCGGAACGCGCCGAGCCCCTGGAGTCCGCGCTTTCCCGCTACCTGCCGGCACAGGACATTGCCGGTTTGATGCAGACGGATGACAAGGCCGCGCAAATGCTGGCAATGCAAGGCCGGGCGGTCCGCGGACTGCTGGATGCAGGCGCCATCACCGCGGCGGAATACGCCGAGCTCAACAGCCGCATCCGGGAACTGCTGGATCTGCAGGGACAGGCCGAGCGCATCAAGAATTTTCCGTATCCACGCCAGTACGCCATCATCAACACCTTGTTCGTGCGCTCTTTCTGCGTGGCGCTGCCGTTCGGACTGACGGGCCAATTCGCCCAGCTGGGCCAGGATATCGGCGGCTACATGCAAGGCCAGATGGCGTGGCTGGCGGTGCCGTTCAGCGTAATCATCTCGTGGATCTACACCTCGCTCGAGCAGGTGGGCGAAAGCACGGAGAATCCCTTCGAGGGCAGCGCCAACGACGTACCCATCAGCCGCCTGAGCGTCATGATCGAAAGGGATCTGAAGCAGATGGCAGGCAGCGCCAACCTGCCCGCGCTGCCTGCCTCGGTGATCGCGCTGTAGCGCGCGCGGCACGCGGCGCGCCCCTCCGCCCGGGACTGGCTGGCAGAGGCTTGCGCAGCTTGTCCTGCCCGGGCCGCTGCGGCAAAATACCCTGCCCTCCCGCCCCCCCCCATTTCCGCTAGGCATTGGCCCATTCCATGACCGGCTCCGTGACCCTGTTCGACCGCCATCGCCCGCGCCTCTACGCGATCGCCTATCGCATGCTGGGCTCGGTGGCCGAGGCGGAAGACGTGGTGCAGGATGCGTGGCTGCGCTGGCATGGCGCCGACCGCTCCACGCTGGAGAACCCCGAGGCCTGGCTCGTCACCGTCACCACCCGTCTGGCGATCGACCGCCTGCGCGCTGCCCGCACGGAACGGGAAAACTACGTGGGCGTCTGGCTGCCGGAACCGATGCTGATGGCCGCGCCTTCCACGCCCGAACAGATCCATGAACTGGCCGACGATGTGTCAGTGGCATTTCTGTTCATGCTGGAGCGCCTGTCGCCGGACGCCCGCGCGGCCTTCCTGATGCGCGAAGTGTTCGACGCCGACTACGAGGACATCGCGCAGACCCTGGACAAGACCCAGGCCGCGGTCCGCCAGCTGGTGCGGCGCGCCAAGCAGCAATTGCGCCAAGGCACCCCGCGCGAGGCCGTGCCGCGCGCGACGCTGCATCGGCTGCTGCTGACCTTTGCCGATGCGATGGACCGCAGCGACTTCCACGGCCTGCATGCGCTGCTGAGCGACGATGCCGAACTTATCGGCGACGGCGGCGACAAGGTCACCGCCTTTGCCAGCCTGGTGGGCGGCAAGCGGCTGGCGCAGCTGTTCTACGCCGGCAAGCGCCGCTACCGCGACGCGTTGCGCACCGAGGTGGTCCAGGTGAACGGCCAGTGGACCTTGCTGCGCTTCATCGATGGCGATCTCGAATCGGTGCAGTCCTACGAAACGGACGGCAAGCGCCTGACCCGGGTGCTGGTGCAGCGCAATCCGGACAAGCTGGCCCGCATCGCGGCCGCCCTGGCGCAACGCTGAGACCGCCCGCACCGGCGTTGGTGCATCGCGGGCAACATGGTGGTCCCTTGCGCGGACCTACCGCCGCGCCGCCCTCGCTTCTACGATGGACCTGTCACCACTCCACTCAGGACAGGCCATGCCGAAACTCACCAAACTCGCGTTGTCTTTCATCGCCGCCGGCGCGCTGCTGGGCCAGCCCGCCCATGCCGCATCGCACCACGGCGCGCCCGCCGGCAAGCCGGCCGATCCGATCGTCACGGAAGTGATGAGCAAGGACCTGCCCGACATTCCCGGCCGGGATGCCGTCATGCTCGTCGTCGACTACCCGCCCGGGGCCGCCGACCCCTTGCACCGCCATGACGCCTCGGCCTTCGTCTATGTGCTGGAGGGCAGCATCGTCATGCAGGTCAAAGGCGGCAAGGAAGTGACGCTGACCCCGGGCCAGACCTTCTACGAAGGGCCGGATGACATCCACACCGTGGGCCGCAACGCCAGCCAGACCAAGCCGGCCAAGTTCGTGGTCGTGCTGATCAAGAAAAAGGGCGCTCCCGCCCTGATCCCCGTTCAATAAGGGACGGATATTTATCCCTTCCTGGCCATCCCCGGGTGTCTCCCCGCCCGGGGATGGCCATTTTTTTCAAGGAGGCGTCACAAAACCGTCCAGCGCAACGTCTTAGCAGGTAGGATCAACCAACTTGCGGCGCTGCCACCATGCCTACCCCTATCCCAGCCTCCCCGGTCACCCCTCCCGCGAACGGCCCGGACTCCCTGGCCGACAGCTTTGCCACCAGCTATGCCGGCGTCATGGCCTTCCTGGCGGTCGCCGCCGAGGGCAACTTCGCCAAGGCCGGCGACCGGCTGGGCATAGGGCGTTCGGCAGTCAGCCGCAGCGTGCAGAAACTCGAAGACCAGCTGGGCGTGCGGCTCTTCGTGCGCACCACGCGCAGCACCTCGCTGACCGCGGAGGGGCAGCGCTTCTACGAGCAATGCCATCCCGGCGTGGAACGGATCATCCAGGCACTGGACAACATGCGCGACCTGCGCGAGGGCCCGCCTTCCGGCCTGGTGCGCGTCTGCTCCACCGTGGGTTTCGGCCGCAAGGTCGTGGCGCCCCTGCTGAAGGCGTTCCGCGAAGCGCATCCGAACATCTCGGTGGAGCTGTTGCTGGATGACGGCCCGACCGACTTCACCACGGACCGCGTCGACGTGTCGTTTCGCAATGGCCGCATGGAAGACAGCCAGGTGATCGCCAAGAAAGTCATTCCCATGCAGATGATCCTGTGCGCCTCGCCCGACTATGCCGCCAGGCACGGGCTGCCGCTAAGCGTCGACGAGCTGTCCGGCCATAGCTGCGTGAACTTCCTGCTGGCGTCCGGCCGCGTATTCGAATGGGAATTCAAGGTCGGCGGCCATCTGCGCAAGTTCGCGCCGCCCGCCATGCTGACCTTCAACGATGCCGACCTGGTCCTGCAGGCCGTGCTGGACGGCCATGGCATCGCGCAGATGGCGGCGTACCAGGTCTGCGAGCATCTGCGCGCAGGCACGCTGGTCGCCTGCATGCCGCAGTACTCGCCCGACGACCGCGGGCACTACCTGTGCTTTCTCAGCCGCCAGCACCTGCCCGCCCGCATGCGGGTCTTCATCGATTTCATGACCGAGAGCATCCGCGCGCAGGACCTGCTGATCATCGACAGCCTGCTGCCGAAACAGGCCTGAGCGCTATTGGGTCAGGGCCACGACGCTCTGGATCCCGCCCTGGGCCATCTTGGCGTAAGGACACAGGCGTTCCGTATTGCGCACCAGCTCTTCCGCGATGGGCGTGGGCACGCCCGGAAGGTGGATATTGACGTCCGCCGTCAGCGCGAAAAAGCCGTCGACGGGGTCCCGGCCGAACGAGATGGTGGCCGTCACGGAAGCGTCCGGGATGGCCAGGCCGGCGCGTTCGGCCAGCATGCTGAGCGCGCCGTGGAAGCACGCCGCATAGCCGGCGGCGAATAGCTGTTCGGGGTTGGTGCCCCCGCCCGTGCCGCCCAGCTCCACCGGCAGGCGCAGTTCCACGATCAGCTCGCCATCGTCCGAAATGGCCATGCCGGAGGCGCGTCCATGCGCGGCCTCCCCGCCGCGCACCGTCACGCTGGTGGTGTACAGGGGATGGAAATCCTTCCCCCGGTACTTGTCCAGGAGACTCTGGGGAGGAGGCCGCAGTTTGCTCATGAGGGTCCTTGCGCCTGCCGCTACTTTCTTGCGCCCGAACGGCTGAACCAGGTTTCGAAGCCGATCTGGCCCAGGCGCGGGCCGGCTCCCGGAACCAGCGTGTCGTCATCGAGCAGCGCGCCGAAATAGCGCGCGCCGGTGTCCGCCCGCACGGGGCGCGCGTCACCGATCTTGGCCATGTAGCGCTGCACCAGCTCGGCCAGGCGTACCCGCTCGGGGCCAGCGATTTCGACGATGCCGTTCACCGGCGGCGCCAGCGTGGCGTTGGCCATGGCCAGGGCGACGTCGTCCGACGCAATGGGCTGGACGTAGGCGGGCGACAGCCGCACTTCCGCCCCTTCGGTCCCCGACTGCACGATACCGCCCAGGAATTCGAAGAACTGGGTGCTATGCACGATGGTGTACGGGATTCCAGCAGCCACGATCAGCGCTTCCTGCGCGATCTTGCCGCGGAAGTAGCCGCTTTCGGCCAGGCGCTGCGTGCCGACCACCGACAGCGCGACGTGGTGGCGCACGCCGGCGCGGGCCTCCGCCGCCAACAGGTTGCGCCCCGAGGTCTGGAAGAACTCCAGCACGGCGCGGTCTTCGAACGACGGCGAGTTGGCGACGTCGACCACCGTGTCGACGCCGGCGAGCGCGGCGTCCAGGCCCTCGCCAGTCATGGTGTTGACGCCCGTGGCGGGCGATGCGGCAATCGCCTCATGGCCGCGCTCAGTCAGCAGTTTGACGAGTTTGGAGCCGATCAGGCCCGTGCCGCCGATAACCAGGATTTTCATGGTAGTCCCTTAGTTGAACTTGGCCTTATCCAGGCCATATGCCTTGTCGGCAGAACCCGGCACGGTGCGGAAGCCCACGTTCAGGCGGTTCCAGCCATTGATCGCCATGACGGCGAAGCTGAGGTCCGAGATTTCCTTTTCGGACAGTTGCGTGCGGACGCGTTCATAGATCTCGTCGGGCACGCCCTGCGCACCCAGCGTGGTCAGCGCTTCGGTCCAGGCCAGGCAGGCGCGTTCACGCGGCGAAAACTCGGTCGATTCGCGCCAGATCGCCACGTGATGCAGGCGCAGTTCGCCTTCGCCGTGGATCTTGGCATCCTTCACATGCATGTCCAGGCAGAAACCGCAGCCGTTGATCTGCGAGGCGCGGATTTCGACCAGGCGCAGGATCGATTGCTCGATCGCGCCGGACTTCAGGAGCATGCCGAACTCGACGAATTTCTTGAACAGTTCGGGCGATTGCGCAAAGGCATTCAGACGTTGACTCATGGTGACTTCCTCGATGGGTTGAACGACGCCCAAATCGTAGGTCTGCCGGCAAAACGGCAGTAGGCCCGCGGAGGGGACCATGATGTTGCCGCGGCGGCAACAATCGTCAGCGCGCGCTGACGGCCATGTTCAGGTTCAGGATTTCGGTTCGATCCCGAGTTGTTTCATGGCCCGGCCGATGGCCTGGGGCGCGTAATCGTCCCAAGGCTCGTTGCCCGCATCCAGGCGGGTGTGGATGTTGGCGATGGTCCATTGCGCCGAGCCTTTCAGCCCGTCCAGTTCGTCCCAGCGGACCGGTACGGACACGCCCAGGCCGGGCCGGGCGCGGGCCGACCAGGCCGCCACCGTCGTGGCGCCGAAGCCGTTGCGCAGGTAATCGGCGAATATCTTGCCCACGCGGTTCTTGGGCCCGCTTTTGGCGACGAACAGCTTCGGCAGCGTTTGCGCCAGATGGCGCACCATGGCTTCGGAAAAGTCCTTCACGGCGTCCCAGCCGTATTGCTTGCGGATCGGCACGACCACATGCAGGCCCTTGCCGCCGCTGGTCTTCAGCCAGCCGCGCAGGCCTAGCTCCTGAAGCAGCACGCGCACCAGCTCCGCGCCCTGCTGCACGGCAGGCCAATCCACCCCTTCTCCAGGGTCCAGGTCGAACAGCATCCGGTCCGGCTTGGCGATCGAGGTCTTGATCGCATTCCAGGTATGGAACTCCACCACGTTCAGTTGGGCGGCAGCGAGTATCGCTGCTTCGTTCGAGATTTCCATGAGCGGCGGATGCTCTGGGTACAGGCGTTCAGGCAGCGCCAGCACCCCCGCGATGGGTGATTCCGAGTGCCGCTGGAAGAAGTGCTGACCCTGGATCCCCGCGGGCGCCCTGACGAAGGAAACCGGGCGGCCGCGCAGGTGCGGCATCATCAGTGGCGCCACCAACCCGTAATAGCGCGCCAGATCGAGCTTGGTCGCTCCCGAAGAGGGATCTATGACGCGGTCGGGATTGGACAGTTTCATTCCCTTCGGCGGCGTTGCCGCGCCCTCTTTCAAGGCCTTGGCGGGGCGTTCGCGGGTGGATATCTTTTCAGCCGGCATGGCAACCTCGCGCGTGATCTTCTTGGGGGGTTTGTCGGTCCGCAGCCCGCGGAAGGTCGAATGGCGCACATGGCCGTCGCCAGTCCATTCGCCGAACGAAACCTCTCCCACCAGCGTAGGCTGGACCCAATGGACCTGCTTGAGGGCGCGCGGCTTGCCCTGGGTCAACGCGCTGGTTTCTTGTTCAATGCCGGCCAGCTTGCGATGCAGGTCCAGCAGCGTCCTGTCGTCGAAACCCGTGCCCACATTGCCGGCGTAGCGCAGCCCGCCATCCGGCTCGTGCACCGCCAGCAGCAGCGCGCCAAAGCCCTGGCGGCTGCCCTTGGGCTCGGTGTAGCCCACGATGACGAATTCCTGGCGCTTGGTGCACTTGAGCTTGATCCAGTCGTCCGTGCGGCGCGACACATAGGGCGCGGACAGACGCTTGCCGATGATCCCCTCCAGGCCCAGCTTGCAGGCCGAAGCGACCAGGTCTGCCGGCGGCTTATCGAAGGCCTCGCTGAACTTCACGTGCTGGCCCTTGCACCTGGCGATGACCTGCCGCAGCAGGTCCCGCCGCAGCCTGAGAGGCTCGTCGCGCAGGTCGCGTCCCGCGACGTAGGGCAGGTCGAAGGCGTAGAAGACGATATCCGCCGTGCTCGCGGCATCGAAGGCGTTCTGCAAGGCCTGGAAGCTGGGCACGCCTTCGCGCGTCAGCACGACGATCTCGCCGTCGATCCAGGCATTGGCGATCTCCAGTGCCGCCAGCTCCTGGGCCAGCCGCGGAATCCTGGCTGTCCAATCGTGGCCGTTGCGCGTGTACAGCTTCGCGCTGCCGCCATCCAGCCTGGCCAGGATCCGGTAGCCGTCGAACTTCATTTCATAGGACCAGTCGTCCGCGCCCCGCGGCACGCCGTCGACCAGGGTGGCCAGCTGAGGCTTGAGCGACACGGGCAGGGGAGCGGCCTTGCCCGGCAAGGCCGCGGCGGATTCTGTTGCATTCACGGCGCGGGCTTGCGGTTTGCTGCGCACAGCCGCCTTCTTCTTCGTGCGCAGCGGCACCACGCTGTCCGGCATCTCATCCACGACGCTGAAATCCCGGTCTGGCCGCGCGTACTCGTCGTTTTCCTTGATCAGCAGCCAGGGCGGCTGGCGATCGCTCTCTTTGCCCTTCATGCGGATCAGCGCCCAGCGCCCGCGCAGCTTCACGCCGTCGAGCGTGAACTTCAGATGGCCTGTCTTGTATCCCTTGCGCGGATCGCCTATAGGCGTCCAGCGCCCCTCGTCCCAGATGATCACCTTGCCGGCCCCGTACTGCCCCTCGGGGATGGAGCCTTCGAACTGGTTGTACGCGATGGGATGGTCTTCGACCTGCACCGCCATGCGCTTGACGGAGGGATCGAACGACGGCCCTTTCGGCACCGCCCAGCTTTTCATCGCGCCATCCAGCTCCAGGCGGAAGTCATAGTGCAGGCGGCTGGCCCAGTGCTTTTGTATGACGAACACCAGGTCTGCGCCGCCTGATTCACCGCCTTCCGCCGGTTCCGGCGTGACGGCGAAATTGCGCTTCTCGCGGTATTTCTTCAGGCTGTCCGCCATTTTCAGGCCGCCTTTTTCGCCTGCCTGGCGCTCTTGGCGGCCTTCTTCGCGGGCGCCTTTTTCACAGCGGAACTACGCGGCACGGCTTTCTTGGCGGGCTTGGCCTCGGCCTTGGCGCGCCCCTTGGACGCGCCGCCGCGCAAGCTGCGCTGCAACAGGTCCGTCAGATCGATCACGTTATCCGCATACGCAGGCGCTTCCTCCTGCGGCGCGATCACGGTTTCGGTCTTGCCCGCCTGGGCCTTCTGTTCCACCAGCCCCATGATGGCCGCCTTGAATTCGTCCTGGTATTCGGCCGGATCCCACTCTGCCGACATTTCGTCCACCAGCATCTTGGCCATCTTCAATTCGGACGCGCTGGGCGACATGCTCTTGGCGCCTGCCTTGGGCAGATCCAGTCCCTCCACGGACTTCACCTCGTCGCCCCAACGCATCAGATTCAGGACCAGCGCGTCTCCCATGGGAATCAATGCCGCCAGATGCTGCTTGGTCTGGATCACGACCTTGGCGATGCCTATCTTGCCGCTTTTCACCAGCGTGTCGCGTAGCAGCGCATACACCTTCTGCCCCTTGTTGATCGGGGCGATGTAATACGGCCGCTCCAGGTATACGAACGAGACTTCGGCCGATTCGACAAATTGCTGGATTTCGATGGTTTGCGTCGTGCGCGGATAGGCCTCCGCGATCTCCTCGGGGGAGATGATGACGTACTGGCCATCCTCGTATTCGACCCCTTTGACGATGTCCTTGGATTCGATCTCCTTGCCCGTGCGCTTGTTGATGCGCTTGTAGCCGACGGGGTCCATCGACCGGCGGTCCAGCCAATCGAAATCCACGCCCGATTCCGTCGTGGCGGTATGCAAGCCCACGGGGATGTGGACCAGGCCGAAGGTGATCGCGCCCTTCCAGATGGTTCGCGTGGCCATGAGAATTTCTCCTAGGTGATGTGCACGCGCTCTCGCCGCGGCTTCGGATGCCACAACAACGGCAGCCATCGCCACGGCGGAAAACGCAGAGCAGCAACTTCCATGCCCGACGCCCGGCCCGCGCCTGACTGCGCCGCCGCCGGCTCCCCGGACCGCGATTCCTGCACAGGCACGCCGCTTGCTGAGTTGCCTGCCATGACATCCCTACCCGATTCCCGCTCGGAAGGCATCGTGGCGGCTTTTCCCCGGCGCGCGCGGGCCTCCGAACACGAGGTGGCATCACTCGATGCCCAAGCCGCCCGACTGGCCGCGTTGCTGGGCAGACGCTACGTGCCCGATTACCGACCCAGCCGCCACGGCGGCGGGGTGGTTCCCTATTATGTGCCTGATCGCACCATCATAGGCGCCAGGCGCGCCGCCGTGCTGGGCATCGTCAGCGAGACAGACCTTTACGGCGGCGTGGCGCCGCATGCGTTCGTGGCCACCAAATCCATCAGCCACGGACTGGTGGGGCCGCAGGCCTCCCGCCCTGCCAGCTGGTCCATGGCACTGGCGGACATGCTGGGCGACGCCGTGCTGGAAGGCTATACCGCCTTTTGCCCCGAAGACGCCCTAGCCGCAGGACGACGCTTGCTCGCACGCGGCACGGTACGCGTGAAGCCCGCGGACGCCACGGCGGGTCGCGGACAGGTCGTGGTCAGGAGCCTGGATGCGCTGCGGGCTGCCCTGGCCGAGCAATCCCCGCGCTTGATGCAGCGCCTGGGTCTGGTGCTGGAAGAAGACCTGGAAGAAATCGAAACGTATAGCGTGGGCTGGTCGAAAGTGGGCCAGATGGAGATCGCCTACGTGGGCACCCAATCGCTGACCGACGACAATCAGGGCTGCCAGGTGTACGGCGGGTCCGAGCTGCGCGTGGCGCGCGGCGGTTTTGACGCCCTGCGCGCGCTGGATCTTCGCGCGGATGAGCGACGCGCCATCGAGCTGGCGTGCCGTTATGACACGGCGGCCTGGGCCGCCTATCCGCAATTGATCGCATCGCGGCGCAACTACGACGTGGCGATCGGGCGCGCGGCGGACGGCGGCGCGCGCGCCGGCGTGCTGGAGCAATCCTGGCGCGCTGGCGGCGCCAGTCTGGCCGAACTGGCCGCCATGCAGGCCTTCGCGCTGTCACCGGCGCTGATGGAAGTGCGCGCCGAGACCCGCGAACGCTACGGCGCCGGCGAACCCGTGCCAATCGCGCAACGGCTGGTGTTCCACGGGGTCGACAGCGCCATCGGCCAGATCAGCAAATCGGGAGGCATCCTGGAGGCGCAAGATGGCGGCGCATAGCACCCCTACCGCTCTGGAAGTCGACGACGTGTCGCTCGAGGCGACCTTTCTCACTCCGCAGGACAAGGTCCCTGGCGTGCTGTTTATCCACGGCTGGGGCGGCAGCCAGGAATTTGACCTGTCCCGGGCCAAGGGGATCGCCGCGCTGGGCTGTGTCTGCCTGACCTTCGACCTGCGCGGTCATGCAGGCACCCGGGCCCAGCAACTACAGGTGACCCGCGAGGACAATCTGCGCGACGTGGTGGCGGCCTACGACAGGCTGTCGCTCCACCCCGCGCTGGACTCCGGTTCCATCGCCGTAGTGGGCAGCAGCTACGGCGGCTATCTGGCCGCCCTGCTCTGCACGCTGCGCCGGGTGCGCTGGCTTGCGTTGCATGTCCCCGCCTTGTATCGCGACGACGAAT
The DNA here is from genome assembly GCF_014851605.1 of Achromobacter sp. ACM02. Lineage (NCBI taxonomy): Bacteria > Pseudomonadati > Pseudomonadota > Betaproteobacteria > Burkholderiales > Alcaligenaceae > Achromobacter > Achromobacter sp. ACM02. Next base: position 444,489 of record NZ_JACUZY010000005.1, on the reverse strand, counting down.
GGCTGGTGCCCAAGAACCAGCTCAACCGCGACACGCTGCGCGCCTACCGCAGCGCCTACGTGCCGCCGGAAGAAAACCGCGCGCTGAAGGCTTGCACGGAATTCTCCGGCGACGTGCTGCTGGTGGAAGCGGAGCACGACATCTATATCCCGCACTCCACCATCATGAGCTACCGATCGGCCTTCCGCCGTTCGCACTCATTGACCCACCGCATCATCGACGGCGCCGATCACGCGCTGACGGAAAAGCCGGCGCAACGCGCGTATACCTCGATCCTGGTCAACTGGGTGACGGAGATGGTGACGGGCGCGCGCATGGGCGAGGGCCGGGCGAGCTTCTGAGCGCAAGCGCAATCTCCCTGCCGGCCAAAGACCGATGCGCACGCACCGCGCGCGTGATCGTGGCGCATCGCCCCGACACGATTGCGACGGCCGGGCGCGAGATCTCGCTGGTAGCCGGCAAGGTGGCCAGCGACAGCGGGCAGCCGCCTATGCCGGCTTCCCGAACACGCCGCCGCGCCGCGCCACTAGCGTCGCCTGCGTACGATTGAGCACGCCCAGGGTGCCCAGAATGGCCGACACATGCGTCTTGACGGTCTTTTCGGTCATGTTCAGCCGTTCCGAGATTTCCTTGTTGCGCAGTCCGTCGCACATCAGGCATAGCACCTCGACCTGGCGAGGCGTCAGCGCGCGCAGCAAGGCTGCTTCGTCCTGGTCGCCTGCGGACAGCGCGCGGCGCTGCGGCGGCGCCGCCTCGTTGACCGCTTCCAGCGCGGCGGCCAGCTCCTGGCAGCTGGCGGACTTGTTCAGGAAGCCCTGCGCGCCGGCCTCCAGCGCGCGGCGCATGTCCTCGGGATCTTGCGAGGCCGACAGCACCAGGATGCGCAACTTCGACCGGCGCTGACGCAAGCGTTTGAGCAAGTCGGCGCCAGCCATGTCGGGCAGGTAGAAATCCATGATGACGTGCTGGATCGCCGTATGCCGATCCAGTATCTCCAGCGCTTCCTGGCCGCTGGCCGCGGGATGGATCTCCAGGCCGGCCACGCCCTGGCCCAGCGCCATCACCAGCGCTTCGCGGAACATGGCGTGGTCGTCGACCAATAACACTGCCGTCATTCGGCATCTCCGGGAAGGGGCGCTGCTTCCCTGGCATGCAGCAGGCCCGTCACGTGCTCGCGCAAAGCCTGGACTTGCACGGGCTTGTGCAAGAGCGGCACGCCGCGCGCGGCAGCCTCGGTCAGGCGCGCCGGATCGGTATCGCCGCTGACCAGCAAGGCAGGCAGATCGGGATCGTTGTATTCCTCGCGCAGCCTTTCGATTACGTGAATGCCGGTCTCGTGTTCGCGCAGCCGGTAATCCGTGACGATCAGGGCCGGCGTTTCAGCCAGCGGCAGCACGCGCTCGAACAGTGCATTGCCGCTGGTCGCGGCGATGACGCGGCAGCCCCAGCTTTCGAACAGCATCGACAGGCCCGCCAGGTTCTGCGCGTCGTCGTCCACCAGCAGCGCCAGCTTGCCGCGCAGGCTGTCTTCACTTGCAGGCGCCCGGGGCAGTCCCACATTGGCATCCGTGATCGAAAGGCCTGCCGCGGCCGGATCCGACAGCGGCGCCGTGACCGCGAACACCGTGCTGCGGCCTTCTTCCGAGCGCAGCGCCAGTTCGTGGGCCAGCAGCCTGGCGGTGCGGCGCACGATGGCCAGGCCCAAGCCCAGGCCCTTGCTGCGGTCGCGCTCGGGATTGGCCAGTTGATGGAACTCCCAGAAGACGCGCTCCTGCTCGGCCTTGGGAATCCCCGGGCCGTTGTCCCAGACCTCGATGCGCAATCGGCTTCCGCGCCTGCGGCAGCCCACCAGGACGCGGCCGCCGTCGGAGTGCACGATGGCATTGCTGATCAGATTGCGCAGCATGCGCTCCAGCAGCACGGGATCCGACCGCACGCTGGCCGCGCACGCGCGCACCCGCAGCCGTATCCCCTTCTCGCTGGCCTGCGGCGCGTATTCGGCCTTGAGCTGGTCCAGCAGCGGCTGCATCCTGAACGTCTCGAAACGAGGCTCGATGACGCCGGCGTCCAGCCGCGACAGATTCAACAGCGCGTCGAACAGATGGCCCATCGCCGACAGCGCGCTGGTGATGTTGTCGACCAGATAGCGCCCGTGCCGGGACAGGGGTTCGTTCGCCAGCAAGCCCAGGAACAAGTTCACCGCATGCACGGGCTGGCGCAGGTCGTGGCTGGCCGCAGCAAGAAAGCGGGACTTCTCCAGATCGCTGCGTTCGGCCGCTATCTTCTCCTGGCGCACCTGTTCCAGCAGCGCCAGGTTTTCATAACCCAGCCGCAACGCGTCCAGGTGGGTGCGGTTCATGCGATGGATGAAGGCCAGGGTCGCGACCAGATATGCCAGGCCGCCCGTCACCAGCGCCAGATGGATGGCGGAAGGCTGCGCCGCCAGCGCGATGAACATCGGCGCGAAAGCCGGCACTTCGAACGCGTACATCACCGGCAGCATCATGTAGTTCGAATAGATGGCGCCCGTACCCAGTCCGAACAGGATGACGATGAAGAACAGCTGGTACTCCAGCGGGACGAAAAACGTCCAGTAGGCCAGGGGCAGTCCCCACAGGATGCCGGAGCACAGATTCCCGGCCAGCATGCGGCGCACCCAGCGCTGCGCCGCTGACGGGTCGGCGCGATGGCGGTCGTACGCCACCACGGCGGCCCAGCGCAGCACGCCCACGGCCAACGTGGCGCCCAGCCACAGCAGGATCTCGTGGTGGGGCAGCACGCCGACCAAGGCGAATGCGGAAAAACAGGCGCTGATCAGCGACCCGGCCAGGGCGAACGGAAAGCTTCGGCGCAATGCGTCGACCTGCACCTGATGGATGCGGGCGGCATAGGACGAACTTGGCGGCGTGGAAGCTGAAGTCTGACCGATGGTTGGCTGCAATGGCGTGGGGATGTTACGTGCGAGGGACCTGCCGCTTGCGCAGGGGCGGATCGAAACGTGTGCGGATTTTAGACCCATCGTGCGGATTTCCGCAGGCGCTGCGCGATTTTCGTTCGGCATTGACATTCCAACGGTGGAAAACCCCAGGATTTCCGCCTTGGCCCCGGGCGTATGCGCTCCCTGCCCGCTTTCCTGCGGCCGGCACCACGCCCGAGGCGCGCAACCCGTCAGACTCAATCCGACGGCCCGATCCGCGACGACTTGGTGGAAAGATCCGATGAAACTACCCGCATCCAGGCAAGAGCTGCTGTGTAACCTCCGCGACCGGCACAGGCAATTCCGCGTCGAGGCGGCCACCATACGCGCAAGCCTCTACCGAAGGACGGCCGAGGTGGGACATGCTTATCTCATGCCTATCGATGCCGCCACCGTGTTGGTCGACCTCATTCTTTGGAACACGATGATCCTGCAGTTCGCCGCCGCAGGGGCAGGAGATGCCGGCTCCCCCTTCTACAGCAGGGAAGCGATGCTGGACAGATTCTGCCGCCTGACCCACGGCTTCCGACGCGACTTCAACGGCAGCAGCCTGCACAGGCTGCATGAACTGACCCGTCTGGGGCAGGAACGCGTGGTCAGCAGCGTAGCGCGGCATACGGACGCCGCCCTCTTCGCGCCCTCGGGCGCAGGAACTGGAACCTTGGGCGGCCAACTCCAGATTCTGACTTGCATGGCTTATGCCAATGGGCTGTCGAAATTGCGCGCCTGGAAGCAGGCCGTGTAGCAGCATCGCTGCCCGGTCGCCGCGGACAAGGCTTGGGCCGCCGCTTTGACGCGGCGGCCCAAGCCCGGGGACTGGCTATGTCCTCCAGGGCCTGGCGATATTTGGCGGACCCTATGCCCCGGCGGGCATGCGCGCCGAATGCTCGGACCAACCTCCACCCAACGCCTTGTAGAGGTCGATCAGGTTGTTCAGGCGCGTCAGGCGCGTGCGCACCAGGATCTGTTGCGCGCCGTATAGCGAGCGATAGGCCTCAAGCAAGGTGAGATAGTCGTCCACGCCCTCCTGAAACCGCAGTTCCGCCAGCTCATAAGCGCTGCGGCTTGCCGTCACCGCCAACTGCTCCGAACGGATCTGGTCGTCAAGCGTGCGCTTGCCCGCCAAGCCATCGGCCACCTCGCGGAATGCCACCTGAATGGCCTGCTCGTAGTTGGCGATTTCCACCCGCTTCTTTACATGCGCCACGTCCAGGTTGGCCAACAAGGCGCCTCCCCGAAAAATGGGCAGCGTGATGTGCGGCAGGAATGCCCAGGCCCGCGACCCGGAGTCGAACAAGCCGTCCAGAGAGGCGCTGGCGGTTCCCGCCGAGCCCGTCAGGCTGATCGCCGGCAGGAAAGCGGCGCGCGCCGCGCCGATATTGGCATTGGCGCCGCGCAGCATCTGCTCCGCCGCGCGTATGTCGGGCCGTCGGACCAACAACTCGGAGGGTAGTCCGGTCGGTAAATCCGATGGAACGATACCGTCTGGCAGCGTCGTTGCCGCGTCCAGCTGGCTGGACAACTCGGGCGTCAGCGGCTGTCCCAGGAGCAGCACCAGCGCGTTGCGGTCCCTGGCTACTTGTCGCGTGTAGGCGGACCGGTTGGCCTCCGCATTACGCAACGCAATCTCGGCCAGACGCAGGTCGAGCTGCGTCGAGTTGCCGGCCGCAGCCAGATCGGCCGTCAGATCATACGAACGCTTTTGCGTGGCCAGCGTGTCTTCCGTCAGCCGCAACAGTTCCTGGTCGGCGCGCAGCGTGAGGTAGGCATTGGCCACTTCGGCAACCAGGCTCAGCTGCGTGGCGATCCGGTTCTCCTCCAGTGCCAGATATGTGGCCAGGGCCTGATCGCTGAGGCTGCGGATACGGCCCCAAAGGTCCAGTTCCCAGGCGGTCGTCACGCCGGCCACGTCATAGCGCTTCGAGACCTGGCCGTCCTGCGTGGCGCCAAGGTCGCCCGGAATGTGCTCGGATGCGCCACTGGCCGAGACGCTCAGGTTCGGCAGCATCGCGGCGCGCTGGATTCGGTACAGCGCCTGCGCCGCTTCGACGTTGAGCGCGGCGCGGCGCATGTCCCGATTGTTGTGCAGCGAGATTTCTATCAATTGCTGCAAGAGCGGATCCCGGAAAAAGTCGCGCCATCCTATGTCGGCCGCGGCCATCGCATCGGGCTTGTGCCGCGCATCCTCGGCATCCGAAGAATAGGTCGCGTCGACTGGCGCAGCGGGGCGTTCGTACGTCGGCGCCAGGGAGCAGCCGGCCAACGCGGCCGCAAGCGTCAGCGGCGCGAGCTTCAGGCAGCGCCGGGAGCGGGTGTAAAGATGCTTCATGTCGTTATTCCTCCTGGCCATCATGCGTGTTGCTTGGCCGAGCGGGTCGCGGCCCGGCGGGCTTCCCGTCGCAGCGCCAATTTGCGCACCACGACGTAGAACACGGGCGTGAGCAACAGGCCGAACAGGGTCACGCCAACCATTCCCGCAAACACTGCGATACCCATGGCATGGCGCATCTCCGCCCCGGCGCCTGTGGCCAGCACCAACGGCACCACGCCGGCGATGAAAGCGAACGAGGTCATCAGGATGGGGCGCAGGCGCAACCGGGCAGCCTCCAGGACCGCCGCCAGCGGATCGGCGCCTTCGTCCTCCTTGGTGCGGGCGAATTCCACGATCAGGATGGCATTCTTGGCGGCCAAGCCGACCAGCACCACAAAGCCGATCTGCGTGAAGATGTTGTTATCGCCGTTGGACAGCCAGACCCCGCCTATCGCCGAAAGCAATGCCATGGGCGCGATGAGCAGCACGGCGAACGGCAGCGACCAGCTGTTGTACTGGGCGGCAAGAATGAGGAAGGCCAACAGCACCGCCAATGGGAAGATGTACAACGCCGAGTTCCCAGCCTGCTTCTCCTGGTAGACGAGGTCCGTCCACTCGTAGACCATGCCTTCGGGCAAGGTCTCGCGGACGATGCGTTCTATCGCGTCCGTCGCCTGCCCCGAGGAATATCCCGGCGCGGGACCGCCGCTGATATCCGCCGACGGAAAGCCGTTGTAGCGGATGACCCTGTCCGGCCCGGACCCGCGCGTCAGCGTCACAAAGGCGCTCAGGGGAATCATTTCGCCACTGTCGTTGCGCACCTTGAGCATCCCGATGTCGTCGGCCTGCATGCGGAACGGCGCGTCGGCCTGCGCCATGACCCGGTAGGTGCGCCCGAAGCGGTTGAAGTCATTGACGTAGAGCGATCCCAGATTGATTTGCAGAGTCTCGAACACGTCCGTCAGCGATACCCCCAGGGACTTGGCCTTGACGCGGTCGATGTCCACCTGCAACTGCGGCGCGTTGGTCTGGAAGCTGGCCAGCATGTTCGCCAGCTCGGGAGCCTGCATGGCCTTCGCCATGATCTGACCCTGCGCCTGCGCCAGCGCCTCGAACCCCAATCCGGCGCGGTCCTCTATCTGCAGCTTGAAGCCGCCCATGGCCCCCAGGCCCGGCACGGGAGGCGGCGGGAAGATACCGAGGAACCCGTCCGGAATCTGACTGAACTTGCCCATCAGCTTTCCGGCGATGGCGTTGGCGGAAAGCGAAGGATCCTGGCGTTCATCGAAGGGTTTGAGCATGGCGAACATCAGCGCCGAGTTCGGCACGTTCACCGGACCGTTGACCGAAAGCCCGGGGAAAGCAACCACGCTCTCCACGCCCGGTTCGGCCAGCGCGATCTCGGACATCTGCTTCACCGCCGCCTCCGTCCTGTCGAGCGAAGCGCCGCTGGGCAACTGTGCGATACCCACCAGGAAGTACTTGTCCTGGGCCGGCACGAATCCGTTCGGCACCTGGTGAAAGCCCAGCCAGGTCAGGCCGACGAAGCCGGCGTACAGCAGCAGCACGATGGCACTGCCGCGCACCGCCCGGCGCACCGTTCCGACGTAGGCATTCGAGGCGCTGTCGAAGAAGACATTGAAGCGCCGGAAGAAGCCGCCCAGCGCCCGGCCCATGATGCGCGTAAGCCAGTCGGCCTTGGCCGCGTCGTGATGCGGCTTGAGCAGGATGGCCGCAAGCGCGGGCGACAGGGTGAGCGAGTTGATGGCGGAGAGTATGGTCGAAATCGCGATGGTCAGCGCGAACTGGCGATAGAACTCGCCCTGCAGCCCGGACAGGAAGGCCGACGGAATGAAGACTGCCGCCAGCACCGAGGTGATCGCAATAATCGGCCCCGTCACCTCGTCCATGGCCTTGATCGCGGCCTGCCTTGGGGATTCGCCCAGGGCCATGTGCCGCTCCACGTTTTCAACCACCACGATGGCGTCGTCCACCACGATGCCGATCGACAGGACCAGGCCGAACAGCGACAGCGTGTTGAGCGAAAAGCCGAACATGTGCATCAGCGCAAAGGTCCCCACCAGCGACACGGGCACGGCCACCAGAGGAATGATGGACGCGCGCCAGGTCTGCAGGAACAGCACTACCACGATGACGACGAGAAGGATGGCCTCCAGCAGCGTGACCGCCACCGATTGCAGCGAGGCGCGCACGAACACGGTGGGGTCGTAGGCGATCCGGTATTCCACATCCTGCGGGAAGCTCTGCTGCAGCTCCTGCATCTTGCCGCGCACCGCATTGGAGACGTCGATGGCGTTGGCGCCGGGACTCTGGATGATTTGCAGAGCGGGCGCCGATTCGCCATCGATCAGGCTGCGCAAGGTGTAGGCATCCGCCCCCAGCGAAACGCGGGCAACGTCGCGCAGCCGGGTAACCTGGCCATCCGCGCCCGTCTTCACCACGATGTCGCCGAACTGCTCCGCGCTGGTCAGACGCCCCAGCGTGTTGACCGTCACCTGGTAGGCCGCCGTGGTATCCGGCTGCTGCCCCACCGACCCCGCGGCGACCTGCACGTTCTGCTCCCGCAGGGCCGCAACCACGTCGCTGGCGGTCAGGCCGCGCGCGGCGACGCTGGTGGGATCCAGCCAGACGCGCATGGAGTACTCGCCGGCGCCCCAGACCAGCACGTCGCCCACGCCGGGCAGGCGCGCGAGTTCGTCGCGCACCTGCCGGATGGCGAAGTTCGATAGATAGAGCGAGTCGTAGCGTTTTTCCGGCGAAACCAGGTGCACCACCATCAACACGTCGGGTGAGGTCTTCTGCGTGACCACCCCGATGCGCTGCACTTCCTGCGGCAAGCGCGGCAAGGCGCGCGAGACCCGGTTCTGCACCTGGATCTGCGCCATGTCCGGGTCCGTTCCCTGCTTGAAGGCAATGGTGAGCACCATCTGGCCGTCGACGGCCATCTGGGAACTCATGTACAGCATGCCTTCCACGCCGTTGATCACCTGTTCCAGCGGGGCCGCCACGGTATCGGCGATCACTTCCGGATTGGCGCCGGGATAGCTTGCCGTCACCTGTACCGTGGGCGGGGTGACGGCGGGATACTCGCTCAGCGGCAACTGCCAGAACGCGATGCCGCCCGCCAACAGCATCAGCAACGACAGGACGATGGCGAAGATTGGCCGCGCAATGAAGAAATGAGGGAACTTCATGGGCGGGCCTCCGCAGCGGCTACCTGTTGCATAGGCACCATACGCGGCGTGACGCTCATGCCGGGGCGTACCAGCCCCTTGATGATGATCCTCTCACCAGCCTGCAAGCCGGAACTGATCATGCGCAGCCCATCCACCATCTGGCCCAGCTGCACCGCGCGGTACTGGGCCTGATTGTCGGCACCCACGACCAGGACGTAGTTTTTCCCCTGGTCCGTGCCCACCGCCAGATCATCGACCAGAATGGCTGCGCGCTCGGCGCCGGTCGTCAGCCTGGCACGCGCGAACAGCCCCGGGGCCAACAGGCCATCGGGATTCGGCACGACGGCGCGGGCGCGGATGGTGCCTGTGCCGCGGTCGATCTGGTTGCCCACGAAATCCAGCGTGCCCTTGTGGGGAAAGCCCTGGTCCGTCGCGAGCGCCACGGCGACCGGCAGCGACGCCTTTCCGCCCTGGGAGTCTGGCCGGGCCAGCCTCACGGCGTTGAGGTAGGTCGCTTCGTCTATGTCGAAGTACACGTGCACCGGGTCGATCGAAACGATCGTGGTCAGCAGGTTGGCCGCGCCCCCCGCCCCGCCGTTGACCAGATTGCCTTCGGTCACCATGATCCGGTCGACGCGACCTGATATCGGGGCCGTGATGCGCGCGTAGGACAGATCAAGCCGCGCCGCCGCCACGGCTGCCTTGGCCACCAGGATCTCCGCCTGGCGGGCGTTGCGCGCGGACACGGCGTCGTCATAGGTCTTGCGCGACACCGCGCCGGTCGCCACCAGCCGCTGGGCGCGGTCGAAGTCAGCCTGGGCCTGGCTGGCCAGCGCCTCGGCCTGGCGCAACTGCGCCGCGGCCGTGTCGAGCGCCACCTGGAATGGCCGCGGATCGATCTGGAACAGCTGCTGTCCTTTGCGCACCAGGCTGCCCTCGGGAACGCTGACGGCATCTACCGCGCCGCTGACCCGCGAGCGTAATTCGACGGATTCCGGAGCCGCCAGATATCCGGTGAAGTCGGTCGATGGCGCGATGACACGCTGGATCACTTCGGCGACCGGAACCTGAGGCGCCATCGGCGCGCCCGCGGAAGGCGGCGGCTTGCTTTCATCTCCGGACGCATCACCGGCCGCCCACGCAATGGTTCCGGCCGCCGCGATGGCTCCAGCCACGACAACGATTCTGAATTTTCGACGCATCGACATGCCCCTTCTGTACGGCAGGGCTTCGGCCCTTCCGAAGCGCTCTGCAGAAATTCGGCAAGGCTAGGGATTCCAACGACAGGAAGGTCAAGCATGCCCTGGCGGATGCGGCGGGCTATTGACCTTGCAACTGTTGGAAGCAATAGATTGGGACCGCCGTCTGAACGGCAGAGGGCATTTCGATGCCGTTCCATACCAACCCGAAGTATCTGGAGCAACCCAATGAGCAGTAGAACGGTGGACATCCGGCAGGCGCGAGCCAGGCTGCCGGTTCCGGACGGCCAGACCATACTCGAAGCAGCACTGCAGAATGGCGTTGCCTATCCGCACGGCTGCCGATCGGGCCGCTGCGGCAGCTGCAAATCGCGCCTGATCGAAGGCGCAGTGGAAATGCTGCCGCACTCGCGCTACGCGTTGACGGAAGAAGAAACGCGCTGCGGCTTCATCCTGGCGTGCCGCGCGGTTCCGAAGAGCGATGTGGCGGTGGCATGGCTGGGCAACGACGAAGCCGCCGCGGCGCCAATCCAGAATGTGGAAGGGACCGTCGTTGCCATGGACGAACTGACGCACGACATCATGCGCGTAAGGATCCGACCTGAAGCAACGAATACCTTGCCGTTCGCCGCCGGGCAGTATGCCGACATCAGGTTCGGGCCGTCGCCGGCGCGCAGCTACTCGATGGCCAACAGGCCAGGCGATCGCGAACTGGAATTCCACATCCGCCGTGTTCCGGGCGGGGTCGCGTCGGGCTATGTCCACTCCACGCTGCAACCTGGTGAACGCGTGGCGCTGCGCGCGCCGCTCGGCTCCTCGCATCTGCGCGATGGACATTCCGGGCCGATGCTCTGCATCGCGGGAGGTTCGGGATTGGCCCCCATCAACTCAATTGTCGAAACCGCGCTCGCGCACGGCATGAGCCAGCCGATTCATGTCTACTTCGGCGCGCGCACGGAACGGGATCTTTACTTCGTCCAGCATTTCGAGGCGTTGGCACGCCGCCACGCCAACCTGAGCTTTGTGCCCGTGTTGTCCGAGGCGCATGCCACGCCATACCGGACCGGCTTCGTCACGCAAGCCGCCGGCGCAGACCTCGCGGACTTGAAAAGCTGGAAAGCCTATGTCGCCGGCCCGCCGGCGATGGTGGAAGCGGCGATGGCTCTGGCGTTCGAGCGCGGACTGAACGTCCAGGACATGCACGCCGATGTTTTTTTTACGCCACAGTAACCAGCCGGACCGGCCCCTCCCCGGCCGGCGGCATGCTTGACCTTCCCATGTTGGAAAGCTCTAGTCTTCTCTCATGCCTCTACCCATTCCTTTGAGCGAGGAGACTCCCATGAACATCGGCGAAGCGTCCAAGACCTCCAAGGTATCGGCAAAAATGATCCGCTATTACGAGCAGATCGGCCTGATACCCGTGGCGCAGCGGAACTCGTCCGGCTACCGCGCCTACAGCCGGATCGATGTTCACCGGCTGCACTTCATCCGCCGTGCCCGCAACCTGGGCTTTTCAGTCGCCGAGACCAAGGATCTGCTGAGCCTCTGGCACGACCAGTCGCGCCAGAGCGCGGACGTCAAGCACGTAGCCCAGGAACACCTGGCTGAACTGGACCGGCGCATCGAAAGCATGCGGCAGATGGCCGACACGCTCGAGGCGCTGATCCGCTGTTGCGCGGGCGACGATCGGCCGAATTGCCCCATCCTGCACACCCTTGAGCAGCCGGACGAAAAAGAACAGGAGCCCGCCGCGCGCGGCGGCGCCGTGCTGCGGAGCGCTCGCAAGGAATCGCCGGCAAAACCCGCATCAGCTTGCTGAGCGCCTGGAATCCGATATGCCAAAAATCACCGTACTCCCGCATGCCGAGCTTGCGCCCGAAGGCGCCGAGCTGGAGGTGCGGGCTGGCACCACAATTTGCGAGGCCCTGCTGGCCAACGGCATTGAAATAGAACATGCATGCGACATGAGCGCCGCCTGCACCACCTGCCACTGCATCGTGCGCAAGGGTTTCGAATCCTTGAACGAAGCGAACGAGTCCGAGGACGACCTGCTCGACCGCGCCTGGGGGCTGGAAGCCCAATCCCGCCTGAGCTGCCAGGCGATCGTCGCGGAAGAGGACCTTACCGTCGCCATCCCCAAATACACGATCAACCATGCGAAGGAAGAGCATTAGGATCTGGCTGAGGTGTCAGGAACTTCGGCCGATGAGCCTTGCATCCTGTCGGCCGCCTGCCTCGTAGATGTCCCATGCCTGTCCGGCGCTGGCGTCATCATGGATCATGGCCATCAGCGCCCGCACCACCGATGACGGATCGGCGTGTTGGTAGACATTGCGGCCATACACCAGCCCCACCGCCCCTTCATCGAGCAACTCGCGCGACCGCTCGAAGACCTGCCGCAGGTCCTCCCGGCCACCGCCGCGCACCAGCACCGGGCAGCGCGCCGCCTGCACCACGCGGTGGAAATCGCGCGTGGCGGTCGTGGGGTCGGCCTTGACGATGTCGGCGCCCATTTCGCGCGCCAGCCTGACCAGCGTGACGATCTTCTCCGCATCGCCATCGACCATATAGCCGCCGCGCGCGGAATGCGGCGCCATGACCAGGGGTTCGATCATCAGCGGCATGCCATAGCGGTCGCAGTCCGCGCGTACCCGCGCGATGTTGGCGACGCACTGGCGGAACAGGTCGGGCTCGTCCGGCAGCATGAACAGGTTGACCACCACGCAGGCCGCGTCCATCTGGACCGCAGGCAGCACCGGGTCCTGCTCGTTCTGCAGCACGGCCCACATGACGCGGTGGGTCGTGGCGTTGTAGGGATTGCCCATGTCCAGCCGCATGACCAGCGCGGGTTTGTCCCGGCCTGGCCGTTGCTGGAGCAGGTCGGCCTGGCCATAGTTCAGCTGGATGGCGTCGGGGCGCGCGGCGGCCAGTTGTTCCATCACGGCCGGCATGTCCTCCAGTCCGGACAGGAAGCTGGGTTCATTGCAGACGCCGTGGTCGACGGCGATGTCCAGGCAGCGGCCGCCGTTCAGCAGGCGGTTCAGGCGCGCTTCTTTTCTGTGCAGCATGGAGATTCCTTGTTCAATCCAGTGTTTGCAGATGACGCCCGGCTGCCAGGTCGATGGCGGCAATGTCTTCAGGCGTAAGTTCCAGCGCGGCAGCGCCGGCGTTCTGCCTGGCCTGCTGCGGCGTGCGGGCGCCGCATAGCGCCACGGTGACCCCGCCTGGGCGCGTGGTCCAGGCGATCATCAGTTGCGAAGCCGAGCAGTCCAGCCGCTGGCGCAGCGGTTCCAGTTCCGCGAAGAAGCCTTGCAGCCGGCTGCGATTGGCGACGCTGAAACGGGGGTTGTCGGCGCGCTGGTCGTCGCCGGTAAAGCGGCGCTCCGGATCGATGGGTCCGGCCAGCAGGCCGAGCGCCAACGAGGAATACCCGAGGATGCCAACGTTGTGGCGGCGGCATAGCGGCATCAGCGTGGCTTCGATCTCGCGGTCGATCAGGCTGTAGCGTTCCTGAATGGCGTCCACCGGGCCATGGCGCAGGTATTCGGCCAAAGTGCCGGGATCCACGTTGCTGACGCCGATGGCGCGGATCTTGCCTTGCCGCTTCAGATCCAGCAAGGCGTCCATGGTCTCGGCGACGGGCGTGCCGGCGTCCTGCCAATGCGTGATGTAGAGGTCGATGTAGTCCGTCTGCAGCCGCGCCAGGCTTTGCTCTACTTCGTGGAAGATGGAAGCGCGGCCCAGGTGGCGGTGCACGGCCTGGCCTTCCTCGTCGAAGAAATGCTCGCCTTGGCGTGTATGCCAGACCAGCCCGCACTTGGTGGCGATGACGGCCTGCTGGCGGCGCCCCTTGAGCGCCTGGCCGACCAGGCTTTCGGCGTGCCCCAGGCCATAGGCAGGCGCGGTATCGATAAGCCGCACGCCCGCGTCCAGGGACGCCTGGATGGCGGCAACGGCAGCCGCATCGTCCCCGCCGCCCCACATCCAGCCGCCCATGGCCCAGGTGCCCAGGCCGACGGATTCGCAGGCAATGCCGGACGCGCCCAGTGTTGTTGTCTTCATCGTGAAACCTTTTTGACGTTCATGAGATGGTCGACGGTGACCGCGGCCAGCAGGATCAGCCCCTTGACGACGTCTTGCCAGTAGGGCGACACGTCCAGCAGGATGAGCGAGCTGGTGACGACCGACAGCAAGGCCAAGCCCAGCACCGCGCCCAGCACGGTGCCCGAGCCGCCCTTGAGACTGGCGCCCCCGATCACCACCGCCGCGATGACGTTGAGCTCCATGCCCACGCCGAAGTTGGGCGTGGCAGCGCCGAAGCGGGCCGTGTAGACCACCCCTGCGACGCCGGCCAAGGTCGAGCACAGCACAGTGACCCAGAACTTCACGCGGCCGGTGCGGATGCCGGCATAGAGCGCCGCCTTTTCATTGCTGCCGGTGTAGAACACCTTGCGCAACAGGGCGGCGCGGCGCAACGCGAAATCGCTGATGACGACGATGGCGGCGAAGATCAGGATGACGGCGGGTATGCCCGCGATGGATCCCTGCCCGATGAACTTGAACTGCGGCGGCAAGGAGAACAGCGATTGCGGCGTGCCCTGGGTGATGGCCAGGCACAGGCCGCGCACGATCACCATGAACGCCAGCGACGCGATGAAATGGCTGAGGCCGATGCGGGTGACGCAGCCGCCGATGAGCGCGCCCACCATGGTGCAGACGGCGATCGCGGCCAGGCTGGCGGTCCATGGGTCCAGTCCCATCAGGAAGAGCTTGCCGGTGATGACCATGGCCAGGCAGACCACCGAGCCCACCGACAAGTCGATGCCGCCGACGATGACCAGTATGGTCATGCCGACCACCACGATGCCTTCGATGGAAAACGACAGCAGCATGGCGCGCACGTTTTCCCAGGTCAGGAAATGCGGCGACGCGAAGCTCATGACGACGCACAGCGCGGCAATGATCAGCAGCAGCCCCGCTTCGCGGAAGCTGCCCAGCCGGCGTCCCGGGCGGGCCCCCGTCGGCAGGCCGGTGGCCGGAGGCATCAGGACTGCTTGCGCCGCCGGCTGGGCTTTCAGGTCGCTCGTCATGTCGCCTCCTCGGCGGACAGGCCGGAGGCCAGCCGCAGCAATTTTTCTTCCGTCATTTCGCTGGCCGCAAGCTCTCCGGCGAGCCTGCCATTGCGTATCACCAAGGCCCGGTCGCACAGGCCGATGATTTCCGGCAGCTCGGACGAGATCACCACCACGCCCACGCCCTGGTTGGCCAGGTCGCGCAACAGGTGATGGATCTCGGATTTGGCGCCGACGTCCACGCCGCGCGTCGGTTCGTCCATCAGCAGCACCGAGGGGCGGGTCGCCAGCAGTTTGGCGATGGCCACCTTTTGCTGGTTGCCGCCCGACAGGCAGCTGGCGTCGATCGCCACGCCGTCCGACTTGAGCCTGAGCCGGGCGCCCAGCTCGACGGCCAGGCTGCGTTCCGCCGTGCGTTTGAGCAGGCCGAAGCGCGAGCTGATGCGGCGCAGCGCCATCGAAGACACGTTCTGTTCGATAGGCATGTCCAGGAACAGGCCGGCTGCCTTGCGGTCTTCGCTCAGGTAGGCAATGCCATGGCGCAGGGCGTCGGCATAGCGGCGCAGCCGCAGGGGCTGGCCGCGCAGCCGCACGGCGCCTCGCCGCGCGCGCCGCAGGCCGCACACGGTTTCGGCCAGCTCGCTGCGGCCCGCGCCCATCAGGCCGGAGATGCCCAGGATTTCGCCTCGGCGCAGCGTGAACGAGATGCCGTGGACTGCGGCGCCGTCGGCAAGGTCCTCGACTTCCAGCAGGGTCTCGGTCGGCGCATCGCCAGCCGCCTGCCGGGGCGGGTAGTAATTGCCCAGATCGCGCCCCACCATGCAGCGCACCAGCGCATCCGGAGAAAGCGCCGCAATATCGCCGCTGTGCACATCGCGGCCGTCACGCAACACCGTGACGCGGTCGCAGTGCTCGAAGATCTCTGCCATGCGGTGGCTGATGTAGACGATGCCGATGCCCTGGGCCTTGAGGTCATGCAGGACGCGGAACAGCGCCACGGACTCCACTTCCGTCAACGCGGCGGTGGGTTCGTCCAGGATCAGCACCTTGCAGTCCAGCGTCAAGGCGCGGGCAATCTCGACCAGCTGCTGGCTCGATATGCCCAGCGCATCCACCCGCAGGCCCGGGTCGATGTCCTGGCCCAGCCGCCGCAGCACGGCCGCAGCGCGCTCTTGCAGGCCGGCATAGTCCATCCAGGCCTGCGCGCCGGCGCTGATCATGGGCATGAAAATGTTCTCGGCCACGGTCGCATCGCCGCATAGCGAGATTTCCTGGTGCACCAGGCCGATGCCCAGGCGCATCGCATGGGCCGGCCCGTTGATGACCACGCGCTCGCCTTCCAGGTAGATGTCGCCGCTGTCGGGCTGGTGGATGCCGTCGATGATCTTCATCAGCGTCGACTTGCCAGCGCCGTTCTCGCCGCACAAGGCATGGATTTCGCCCCGGCGCAGCGTGAAGCGCACGTCGGCCAGGGCTTTGGACGCGCCGAACTGCTTGCTGATGCCTTGCAGTTCCAGCAGCGCTGCGGGCGCCTTCATTCGTTGATGCCCTTGGTGCCGCGACGCGCCAGGTACTTGTCCCAATAGAAGTCGTCGGCGTTCGCCTTGCTGACGATGGACAGGCCGTTGTCCAGGAACGGCACGGCCATGGGGTTGGTGCCGTTGCGCTTGGCGTCATTCATCGGGTCGATCAGTTGCTGGTTGCGCGCCAGGAACAGCAGCATCATGCCCATATAGCCCTGCACGCCCTGGTTCGGGTTGACGGAACCGAAGACCTCGCCCGACTTGATCATGTCCAGGATCTTGGCGTTCACGTCGCAGCACAGGACCTTGATGTTCTTCTTGGTCTCGATGGAGGCCTGCGCCGCGCCCAGCGCCGAGTTGGCTTCGGGCATGAACAGGGCGCCCAGGCCGGGGTTGGCCTGCGCCAGGCTCAGCGTGGCCTGGTAGGCCTTGTTCGGATCCTGGTTGCTGGCCGCGCGGCCCACCAGCTTCATGCCGGGATGCTGGGTCTTCATGCGGTTGATGAAGGCGGCGACGCGGCGGTCATGGTTGTCCTGGCCGGGGTTTTCCAGCACCGCGTATTCGCCCTTGCCATTGAGCGAGGCCGCGATGGCGTCGGCGGCCTGCGCGCCTTCGCGGTCGTTGTCGGACGTGACAAAGGACACGCGCTTGGAATTGGGCGAGTCGGCCGCAAAGGTCACCACCGGGATGCCCATGGCCGCGGCGCGGTTGATGGGTTCGATGAAGGGGTCGGGGTTCATGGGATGCAGCAGGATGCCGGCCGGCTTGCGCGCCAGTTCCTGCTCGAACGAGGCCAGTTGCTTGTTGACGTCGTATTCGGGCGTGCCCGAATAGCGGGTGCGCACGCCGAGCGAATGGCCCAGCTGCTTCATCATTTCGTAGACAGGGAACCAGTACTCCACCCCGGACACCATCACGTTCATCACGTAGACGTCGTTGGCGTTGCCGCGCAGGCCGGGGGCTTGCGGAGTGTTCTGCGCAAAGGCGTTGACGCTCGCCAGGCCGGCGCCCGCCGCCGCTACGGTCTTCAAGAAATCTCGTCTCATGTTCCGCTCCTTTTTTCGCATCGTTCCAAGAACCCTGCAGCCCTCGGTGCCTGTTGTTCAACCTTGTTTTGGTCGAATCGTTGTTATGACATCGATGAACTATATTGCAGCCGGATTTTTTAGATTACTAGGGGAAACACTGCTATTCTGCGGAAAATATCTGTAGACAATGTTATGACATGAAAACAGACATCTACCTGGGCATAGACATGGGCTCCACGGGCTTGAAGGCGGTTGCCTTCGAGGCCGGGAGCGGGACCACACTGGCCGCATCGGGCGGTGCGCTGCCCTATCGGCTACTGGCGCAAGGCGGTTGCGAACTGCCCGCGGACGCCATCCAGACGGCGCTGGCGCGGGCCTTGCAAGGCGTGGCAACCCAGTTGGGTCCGCGCGTGGCCCACCTGCGCGCGCTGTGCTGCACCGGCCATGGCGCCGGCCTGTATGCGCTGGATGCAAGCGGCCAATTGCTGGAAGGCCGCGCGGTGGCATCGACCGACCAGCGCGCCGCCGCGCGCGCCCGGGCGCTGGGCCGCAACATGGGGGACGCACTGTATGACGAAGTCGGTTGCCGGCCGTGGTCAGGACAGTCGTCGCTGATCGCTGCAGAACTCTACGGCGCGGACGCCGCTCAACTCCGCCGCATCCGCCACCTGCTGTTCGCCAAGGACTATCTGGGATTCCTGTTGACCGGCGAAATCGCCACGGACGCCAGCGACGCCAGCACGGCCGGCCTGCTGTCGCTCAACACGGGGACTTGGTCCACGATAGCTTTCGAGGCCGCCGGCCTGTCCGGCCTGGCCGCCACGGCGCTGGCGCCCATCGCGCCCAGCGGCGCCGTGATCGGCCGGCTGCTGCCGGCCCAGGCGGCCGCTTTCGGTTTGCCCGCCGGCCTGCCCGTGGCGCTCGGCGCAATCGATCTGCTCGCCTCGCTGAAGGCGGTGAACGCGGAGCGCCAGGGGCACGCCGTGGCCGTGCTCGGCACCTGGTGCGTGAATGCCGTGGTGGCGCCGGCCCGCGAACCGAAGCCGGAGGTGGGCGCCATCGTCAGCTTCGGCGATCCGGACCGCAGGCTTTATCTGGAAAACAGCCCCTCATCGATGGCGAACGTAGCCTGGCTGGCGCGCACCTTGCAGTTCCAGGATGCGGCCGCGGCGGTGGATTGCGCGATGGGCGTGCCCCTGGGCGCCGACGGTCTGCGTTTTCTGCCCTTCATCAATGGCGGCAGCTGGCCGGCGGGAGCCTGCGCGGGTTACGTCGGCCTGCAAGGCCATCACACCCGCGCGCACATGGCGCGTGCCGTGGTGGACGCCGTGGTAGCGCTGCACGCGCGGCACCTGAAGCGCCTGGCGGCGCTTGGACTGGGCGTGCCAGACAAGGTAGCCGCGCTGGGCGGCGGCGCCCGGGACTTGCGTTTGGCGCGCCTGCTGGCGGGCTTTCTGGGCCACGCCGTGGAACGCTGCGGCGACGACGAAACCGGCGCGCGCGGCGCTGCGCTGTATGCCGCGCTGTCGCAGAACCCTGGCGACGGCGACTTGCTGCCCGCCCCATGCGAACGGGTCGAACCCTTGGCCACCGAAGCGCAGGCGCACGCCGATTTCTACGCCAGCTTCCATGGCCTGGTGGACAGCATGGCCCCGGCTTTCGGCCATCTTGCGGGATCCGCGCGATGACTCCTCGCACATCCGCTTTCATGCGCCCGGCTTCGTTGGCGGGACGCCATTTTTCGACGGTGATCGTAGGCGCGGGCATCAACGGGGCTGGCGTGTTCCGCGACCTGTCGCTGCAGGGCGTGGATTGCCTGATCGTGGACAAGGACGATGTGGCCGCCGGCGCCAGCAGCGCGCCATCGCGCATGATCCACGGCGGCTTGCGCTACCTGGAAAGCGGATCATTTTCCCTGGTGGCGGAGGCCACGCGCGAACGCAATCTGCTGCTGCGCAATGCGGCGCATCTGGTGCAGCCGCTGGAAACCGTGGTGCCGCTATCCAGCCGCTTCGGCGGACTGTGGGGCAGCATGCTGCGCTTTGCCGGCCTGAACGCCTCGCCTGGCGCGCGGGGACTGTGCGTGGTGGGACTGGGCTTGCGCCTCTATGACAAGCTGGGCCGCAACCAGCGCGTCATGCCGGAACATCGCATCGAGCGCCTGCCGGCGGCGGACAACGCGCTGTTCGGCGCGGCGGTGCGCTGGACGGCCACGTATTACGACGCCTGGATACGGCATCCGGAATGGCTGGTGCTGGAGCTGATCGACGATGCGCATCGCGGCCACCCGGCCTCGGTCGCGTCGAACTATTGCAGCGTGACGGCTTGCCAGGGCCGCGCCATTACCCTGCGCGATGCGCTGACCGGCGAATCCGTGCAAGTGACTGCCGACACGGTGGTCAACGCAACGGGCGCCTGGCTGGACCGCGCGGCTGGCGCCCTGGAAGGCGACGGCTCGCGCGTCATGGGCACCAAAGGATCACACCTGATCCTGGATCACCCCGCACTGCGCACCGCGCTCCAGGGACGCATGGCGTACTTCGAGGCGTCCGACGGCCGGGTGTGCATCGTCTACCCGTTCCTGGACCGAGTGCTGGTGGGATCCACCGACATTCCGGTGGATGATCCCGACCTCGCCGCGACCGAACCGGCGGAGATCGACTACCTGCTCGATGTATTGCATGAGGTGTTTCCCCGCCTGGACTTCAGCCGGAAGGACGTGGTCTACACTTACGTGGGCGTCAGGCCGCTGGCCCTGTCGGATGCCGACAAACCCGGGCAGATATCGCGCGACCACGCGGTGGTGATCGACCCGCCCAACTCGCGCCGCGAGGTGCCGATGGTGTGCCTGGTCGGCGGAAAATGGACGACGTTCCGTTCGCTAGCGCAACTGGCGGCCGACGCGGTGCTGCAGCAACTGGGTCGCGCGCGGCGGCAGTCGACCGAGCAGGTGGCGATCGGTGGAGGCGCGGGCATGCCCGCCGATGCGGCGGGACGGCAACGCTTTCTGGACAGCATTCAGGCCGCCACCGCGCTGGACCGCGGGCGCGTCGCCGAACTGTTCATGCGCTATGGTGCGCGGGCGGGCGCCGTGGCGGCGGATTTCGCCGCGGCGGGCGATAAGCCCTTGCGCCACGCGCCAGATCATTCAACGGCCGAGATCCGCTATCTGTGCCGCGAAACGTCTGTGCAGCACTTGGCCGACCTGGCGATCCGGCGCACCTTGCTGGCCATTCGCGGCCATGTCACGCCGGCACTGCTTGCGGAACTGGCGGATATCGCCGCAGCCGAGCTGGGCTGGAGCCCGGCGCGCCGGCAAGACGAGTTACGAGCCTGCACCGCGACGCTGCGGGACCGGCACTGTGTTCAACTTCCTCCAGACGAGGCGCCCTGGGCAGAGCCCGCCGATTCCGCCTTGGCTACAGGTTCGATTTCAAACTCTTTGACGACATGAGCAGCCCCATCTCCACCGAAGCCATATTGGACCGCAGCGCCGGCGCCCCGCTCTGGACACAGTTCCGCGACGTGGTGCGCGGCAAGATCCTGCAAGGCGAACTGGCCGTGGGCGACAAGCTGCCCACCGAGGCCGAGTTCGGCGAGCAATATGGCATTTCGCGCATCGTCGTGCGCGAAGCGCTGGCGGACCTGGTACGCAACGGCCTGATCTACAAGATACGCGGCCAGGGCGCCTTCGTGTCGGCGCGCGAGCGCGACGAAGACTTCGTGTCCACCGTGCTGGGCTTTTCGGACGAAATGGAGCGCAAGGGCCGCACGGTGCGCACCCAGGTGCTGCTGCAGGAACTGCGCGCGCCCACGGCGCACGAGGCCAGTTCGCTAGGGCTGACCGAAGACAGCCAGGTCGTGGCGCTCAAGCGGTTGCGCAGCGTCGACGGCGAACTGCAGTTGCTGGTGGAAACCGCCGTGCCCGCGGACCTGGTGCCGGGCCTGCACCGCACCCGCCTGGAAAACCGTTCGCTCTACGACGTGCTGCGCAGACAGTACGGCCTGCGCATCGTGCGCGCGGAACGTTGGATAGACGCGGTGCAACCGGACGCCCAGACCTGCGAATTGCTGGGCATGAAAGATCCCGAACCCATGCTGCGCATCGAGTCCATCGCCTATGGCGCCAACGGGCGGGCGCTGGAGCACTACCGCGCCTTGCACCGCTGCAAGTCCAGCCGGCTGCATGTGCAGACTACTACCTGAGACGGCAGGAGGCTGGCCTGTTTGGCGATCAAATTGACAGGATTACTGCGCGACTGCTGTCGAAGTCAACGGCCTAACGGGCGGCTGCTCATGCTGTAGCGCCTGCCACAGATCATAGTTAGCCTGCATTGCGCCCCAAGCCTGGGCAGTACTGGCCCCGGCATGCTCCAGACGGACGGCAAGATCCGGGCTGATGCCCGCCTTGCCGTTGAGAACTCGTGAAAGCGCCACGCGCGACATGGCCAGCCTGTCGGCAGCCTCGGTCACCGATAGCCCCAAGGGAACAATTACATCGTCCCGAAGAATTTCACCCGGATGCGGAGGGTTGTGCATCATGATTGGCCTTGAACGGCTGCTGGACATGCAATATGTCAGCCAAAACCTTCTGCGACAAGCCTCGTGTCTACCGCAGTTCTTGAAGTGGCATATCCTGAAGCATCCGTCCACGCAGATGGGCGCAAGACGTCAAGATGCTCTTCGAGCGCTACTCGAAGTGGATCGACAAGATGGCAAATCAGCCAGGGGAGAGACACGATGCGGCGGCTTGCTGCGCGGCATCTTCGGGCGAGGCCAATCAGGCCTTCTGAACCGGAATCGGAACAGCCACATTCAGGCCCAGTGCGGACCCAAGCCATTCCTTAGTCTTGGATTTGGTGGCGCGCCCGACAGGAATCGAACCTGTATCAAGAGCTTCGGAAACTCTCATTCTATCCATTGAACTACGGGCGCAGCGCAAGGAGGCGGTATTGTACCCAGTTTTCGCTGAACTGCATGAACGGGATCAAATCTTCCGGCAAACTCAGCGAAAACCCCGTCGGTTGCATTGGACTCGTGTCTATGACACCGTTATATAATCCAGCGTTTGCTTGCAAGGCGGGCTCTTCATGCCGCCGACTTGTGCAGTACTGATTTTCTGTTGCCGCCGCCAGGCGCCCCCGGTACCCGTTAGCAGGATTTGGTCATGAGCAACGAGCAGGAACACATAGAAGAGCACTCCTCCCCCATCAAGACCCCGAAGCAACTGATCGTCACGATCGTCCTGTCTTTCGTGATCCCGATCGCCATCATCATCCTATTGGTGAACATGGTGGTCTCGGGCACCAAAACAGGAGCGGGTTCGGACACGCTGTCCCAAGAAGCTGTCGCCAAGCGCATTGCCCCGGTCGCGGGTTTCCAGCTGGTCGATGCAAATGCCCCCAAGGTCTTCAAGACCGGCGAACAGGTCTTCGCCGCCGTCTGTACGGCCTGTCATACCGCCGGCGTGGCTGGCGCACCCAAGGTGGGCGATAACGCCGCCTGGGCGCCCTTCATCACCGCGGGCTACGACGCCATGATGAACGTGGCCCTGCACGGCAAGGGCGGCATGCCCGCCAAGGGTGGCAACCCCACGCTGTCCGACTACGAAGTCGCGCGCGCCGTGGTGTACATGGCAAACAAGTCGGGCGCTTCGCTGCCCGAACCCGCCGCTCCGGCCGCGGAAGGCGACAAGAAGGAAGCCGCTGCCGCTCCCGCCGCAGCGCCTGCAGCGCCCGCCGCTGCCGCCCCCGCTGCGGCAGCCCCGGCACCGGCCGCCGCCGCGCCTGCTCCCGCTCCGGCAGCCCAAGCCGCCGCGCCGCAAGCAGCGGCAGTCAATCCGGCTGGCGAAAAGCTGTACAAGAGCGTCTGTTTCGCCTGCCATGCCACCGGCGTGGCCAACGCCCCCAAGTTCGGCGACAAGGCCGCCTGGGAGCCCTACATCAAGACCGGCATGGACGCCATGGTGAAGGTCGCCATGCAAGGCAAGCCGCCGATGCCCCCGAAGGGCGGCGCGGCCAACGCCTCGGAAGACGACATCCGCGCAGCGGTGCAGTACATGGTGGATGCGGCCAAGTGAAGTAAGGCTCGCGGCCCATGATGAATAAAGCCCCTTGATCTGATCAGGGGGCTTTTTCTTTGCGCCAGACCGCGGGCGCGACTCGATTGCGAAGTCTTGTGCTGGCGCTCAGGCGCGCGCCACCCAGGCGCCTTCCACCTCGGCCAACTGGCTGCTGATCTGGCCGGCGGCCTCGATGACCGCCGCGCGGAACGGCTCGAGACGGCAATGCTCGGCGCGCACGATCAGGCTCAGCCCGGCCACCACGCGTTGCTCCAGAAAAATCGGCGCAGCAATGCCTATGGTCCCCGGCGTGATCTCGGAATCGCTGACGGCGACGCCCGCCTCGCGGATGGCATCGAGTTCCAGGCACAGGTCCTTCAGGCTCTTCCAGTGCGAAATGGCGCGCACTTCCTCTTCGTGGGCCAGGTACATGCGCTCCAGGGCGCGGCGGCTCTGGTGCGCCAGGATGACTTTGGAGGTGGCGCCGCGGAACATCGGCATGGTGGCGCCGCGTTCGTAGCGGCCCACGCGCGCGGCCGGGTCGCCGATTTCCTGGTGGATGCACATGACCTTGTCCTGGTAGCTGCGCGTGAGCACCGAGGCCGACGAGGGCGTGGTGGCCTCCACCAGCCGCCGCATCAGCGGCTCCGCCACCTTGAGCAAGGGGTCGCCATGGCGCATCAGCAGGTCGAAATGGGCAAATGTAGGTCCCAGCACGTAGCGCGCGCCCATCACCGGGGTCAGGAAATCCGCGCGCACCAGTTCCTGCACGTCGCGATAGGCCGAGCTGACGGACACATCCATTTCAACGGCGATTTCCTCCACCGACCATGCGGCGCTCCTGTCATAGAGCTGCAGGATGTGCAGTATCCGGTTGCGCGTCCTGATTTCACCCGCCACGTCGCCCTCTCTTTGTTGTTGCGCCTTTACGGCCCGCAATTTCGCATCCATTGCGAAATTTATTTTCTCCGCGATTCTAGCAGCGTCATCCCTCCCTCTGCCCCGGGGCTGTGGCGCGAAATCGCGGGGGACTTGCCAAAGCGTCAACTCGATGCAAAAATTCATTTAATCGCAATGGTTGCGAATTTAATGTTTTTTGCAAAGGCGCATCATGGCAATCGATGGAACCTCCGAAACACGCATTCCGGTCACCTTGCTGACGGGATTCCTGGGCAGCGGCAAGACCACTCTGCTGAATCACTGGCTGCGCGATCCGGCGCTGGCCGATGCGGCGGTCATCGTCAACGAGTTTGGCGAGATCGGCATCGATCACGCGCTGATCGCCAGCAGTAACGACAACACCATCGAACTGAGCACGGGATGCCTGTGCTGCACCGTGCAGGGCGATCTGGTCGAGACGCTGCGCGATTTGCGCGCCAAGCGCAGCGCTGGCCAGATTCCGGCCTTCGACCGCGTCCTGATCGAGACCACGGGCATGGCCGACGTGGTGCCGGTCATCCAGGCCTTGATGACGTTTCCGGTGGCGCGCTCGTTTCGCCTGAACCGCGTGCTGACCGTGGTGGATGCCGTCAACGGGCCAGGCACCCTGGCGGCACACCCGGAAGCCATCAAGCAGGTGGCTGTGGCCGATGCCTTGATCGTCACCAAGACCGACCTGCCGGACGCGCGCGCCACGGCGCTTGTGGACACGCTTGCGCAAGTCAACCCCGGCGCCACGCGCCTGGTCTGCGACCCCGCCGCCCGGCCGGACGCCACCGTGCTGGACGGAGCCGACGTCTATGACGTGGATGTGCGCCCGGAGCAGGCGCGGCAATGGCTCAATGCCGCGCCCTACGCGGACGGGCATGGGCATGGGCGCCACCATGAACACACGCATGCGCATGACCATGCGCGCATCGACAGCTTCTGCCTGGACTTCGCCGCCCCCCTGCACTGGTCCCAGGTCAGCGCCTGGCTGGATGCGCTGGTCATGGCGCATCCCGACGAGCTGCTGCGCGTCAAAGGCATTCTGCACATCGCCGGCCACGAACGGCCCATCGTGCTGCAAGCGGTGCAGCGCCTGTTCCATCCGCCTGTCGAGTTGCCGCAATGGCCGGACGCGGACCGGCAATCCCGCATGGTTTTCATTACCAAAGGCCTGAGCAAGGACTACGTCATGCAGGTCTGGGACACGGTGCGCGAGCGCGCCCTCCCGCCTGCCGCCTGCGCGGCCTGATCGTTTCGGCATTCCCCATCACAAGGAAAACAGCATGGACACTTTGATCAAGAACGGCCTGGTGGTCACTCCCCAGGGACAGGTGCGCGCCTCTATCGGCATCCGCGACGGCAAGATCGCCGGCTTGTACGAGGCAGGCAGCGAACCCGAGGCGCGCAACGTCATCGACGCCAGCGGCCTGGCCGTATTGCCGGGCGCGATCGACATGCACTCGCACCACCGCCAGGGCTCGCAGAAGGGGTTCGAGTACAAGGACACCATCCTCACCGCCACGCAGCAATGCGCCGCTGGCGGCGTTACCACCAGCGTGGGCATGCCCAACGTCAATCCGCCGCCCAACTCGCTGGACCTGCTGGAAAAGCAGTTCGCCATCTACCGCAGCGATGCCGTGGTCGACTGGAACTTCAACCCGGCGCCGACGATAGAGTCGGAAATGGAAGCCATGACCGCCACGGGTATCGCCGCGTTCAAGATCTTCATGGTGGTGGACACGGGCCGAGACTACCCGCACATGCCCGGCATCGGCGTGCATGATCACGGCAAGCTGCTGCGCATCATGCAGCGCTGCGCCGAACTGGACGTGCCCTTGATGGTGCATCCCCACGACCAGGCCCTGATGGACGTGATCGAACAGACCTACTGGGACCGGGGCGAACGCGACGCTCTCGCCTATGCGCGCGCCTACGCCGCCCACGATGGCGTGATCTGGGAAACCGCCATTGCCACGCTGCTGCGGCTGCAGAAGGCGGCCGGCTGCCACCTGCACATCCTGCACACCCAGACCGCCGGCAGCGTGCAGCTCATCCGCGAGGCCAAGGCGGCAGGCCAGAAGGTCACCTGCGAAATCAATCCCTGGGCCCTGTTCCTGGGTTGCGAATGGTCGGCCATCCAGCGCCTGGGCTCGTATGCGCTGTCGTACTGGGTGCCGGAGAAGAACGTGCCCGGCTTGTGGGAAGGCCTGAACGACGGAACGATCGACATCATCGCCACCGACCATGCGCCGCACACGCGCGAAGAAAAGGAAGTGGGCTGGACCGATGGCTGGAAAGCCCATACCGGCACGCCATCGACGCAGTTCTACCTGAGCATGTTCCTGACGGCGGCCCAGGAAGGCAAGATCAGCCTGGAGCGCGTGGCCGAGGCATGTTCGGCCAAGCCCGCGGAATTGTTCCGACTGCGCAGCAAGGGTGAAATCCGCGCGGGCCTGGACGCCGATCTGGTGCTGGTCGATCTGGAGACGGAATACGAGGTGCGTGACGAGGACGTGCTCAGCCTGGTGGGCTGGAGCCCCTATGCCGGCCGCCGCCTCAAGGGCAAGCCGGTGCACACCATGGTGCGCGGCGCCACGGTATATGCGGACGGTAAAGTGGTCGGCGCCAAGGGCGGCGGCCAGATGGCTGCCGCGGTACGCTGAAGCCCAGGCCGCGCATCACTACGACACAAGGGGAAAACATCATGAATCGTCGTCAGTTCTCGCGGCTGTTGGCTTCTGCGCCATTGCTGCTGCCCACGTTGGTCCGCGCCCAGGACGGGACCGCCATCACGTTGATCGTGCCGTACCCGCCGGGCGGCAACACCGACTATGTGGCGCGCATTACCTCCGATTCGCTACGCCGCACCCTGGGTTCATCGGTCGTCGTGAAGAATCAGGCCGGCGCAGGCGGCACTATTGCCACCGATGCGCTGATACGCTCGCGCAACGACGGCAACACGCTGATGGTGGGCTCCATCGGCCAGGTTTCGCTGGTGCGGTTTTTGTTCAATGTGCGTTACGACCCGTTGAACGATCTGGTGCCGGTCGCCAACATCGCCAGCAATCCGCTGGTGCTCACGGTGCCGTCCAGTTCGCGTTTCCAGAGCCTGGCGCAACTGATCGAGTATGGCCGGGCCAAGCCGGGCGCGCTGACCGTCGCGCACGGCGGCGAAGGGTCGATGTCGCACATGTCGGTGCTGGTGTTTCTCAAGCGCGCGGGTGTCGAGGCGACACTGATCGGCTACCGGGGCGGCGCGCCCGCCCTGCTCGACACCATGGGCGGCACGACCGATCTGTACTCGGCCAACATCTCCGAAATCCTGCCGTACAAGGACAGCGGCCGCATTCGTTTCCTGGGCGTGTCCAGCCGCCAGCCCGTGCCTCAGTTGCCCGGCGTGCCGGCCATCGCCGACACCATCTCCGGACACGAGATCGAAACCTGGAACGGCCTGTTCGCGCCCCCTGGCACGCCCGCCGAAGTGGTGGACAGGCTGGCCGACGCCGTGCAGGTCATGCTGCGCGACCCGGAGGTGCTCAGTAAATTCGACGCGTCCGGCAGCCAGCCGCGGGCAGGCGAAGTAAAGGAGAAGTTCGCCCGGCGCATCCGCGACGACATCGCGCTATGGACGCCGCTGGTGTCCCTGATCGGGGTCAAGCCGGCGAACTGAGGCGGCCGGCGTCGCGAAAAAAAGCCCGCAAGACATGATGTCTTGCGGGCTTTTTCGCATGCCAGGGCGGCGCCTGCCATGCTCATCGCGTCACTCTTCGCCAGCCGCCTTGGTCAGCGACATGCCCAGCTGCACGCGGCGCTGCAGCCACAGGCTGGGGCGATAGCGTGGATCGCCGGTCACGCGCTGCATGCTCTTGAGGATTTCCAGGATGCGGTCGGCGCCGAGCTTGTCGCCCAGGGCCAGCGGGCCCACCGGATAACCCAGGCCCAGCGTCACCGCCAGGTCGATGTCCTTGGGCGTGGCGATCTGCTGCTGCGCGATGTCGCTGGCGATGTTGACGATGGTGGCGACGATGCGCTGGGCGATGAAGCCAGGCGAATCCTCGATCACCGTGACGGGCATGCCGTCCGCAGCCAGCAGCGCGTGCGCGGCGTCGCGCCACTTGGCTTCGGTGGCGGGCGACACCATGATGGTGCGGCGCTTGGCGCTGTCGAAGGCGTAGAGCGTGTCCAGGCCGACCGTGCGGGCCGCGTTCAGGCCTTGCGCGGAAACGGTGGTGGAGACGTCTTCGCCGTAGGGCGTGACCAGGATGAGCGCGTCGGCGTCGGGCGTGGAACCGGTCACCAGCGTGGCGCCCAGCTTTTCGACCAGCGCGGCGGCGCGGGCGTAGCCTTCACCGTGCTTGGGGCTGACCCAGACCTTCAGGTTTTCGGGCAGCGCCGGCACGGGCGGCTCGGCCGGCACCTGCTTCTGGCCGTCGGCGTAGACGTAGAAACCTTCGCCGGCCTTGCGGCCGATCAGCCCGCCTGCCAGGCGCACGGTGGTGATGGGCGAAGGACGGAAGCGCGGCTCGTCGAAGAACTGGCGGTAGATGGACTCCATGACGGGGTGCGACACGTCCAGCGCCGTCAGGTCCAGCAGTTCGAACGGACCCATGCGGAAACCGGCCTGCTCGCGCATCACGGCGTCGACCTGGGCGAAGGTCGCCACGGCTTCCTGCGCCACGCGCAGGCCTTCGGTATTCATGCCGCGGCCAGCGTGGTTGACGATGAAGCCCGGCATGTCCTTGGCGCGCACGGGCGTGTGGCCCATGCGGCGCGCCAGCTCGGCCAGCGCGTCGCCGACTTCGGGCGCGCTGCGCAGGCCGTCGATGACTTCGACCACCTTCATCAGCGCGACCGGGTTGAAGAAGTGGTAGCCGGCCACGCGCTGCGGCCGCTTGCAGGCGGCGGCGATGGCGGTGATCGACAGCGACGAGGTGTTCGACGCCAGGATGCAATCTTCGGCCACCACGCCTTCCAGCGCGGCAAACAGGTCACGCTTGACGTCCAGGCGTTCGACGATGGCTTCCACCACCAGCTGGCAGTTGGACATGTCGGTCAGCGCGGTGGCGGATTCCACGCGTTCCAGCGCGGCCTGCGCGTCGGCCGCGCTCAGCTTGCCCTTCTGGGCCAGCTTGTCCCATGTCTGGCGCAACGATTCGCGCGCAGCCGCCACGGCATCGGCGCTGGTGTCGTACAGGCGCACGCGCAGTCCGGCCTGCGCCGCGATCTGCGCGATGCCGCGCCCCATGGCCCCGGCGCCGACGACGCCGATGGTTTGAATCTCCTTCATCAACACTCTCCTGCTTTTATTGGATGGGGTTCAGGCCCGGCTTTGCGCCAGCGCCAGGATTTCTTCGGCCGACAGGCCCAGCTTCTCGGACAGCACCTGTTCGGTGTGCTCGCCCAGCATGGGCGGCGGACGACGGTACTCGACCGGGCTGTCGGAAAACTTCAGCGGGCTGGAGGCAATGGGCACTGTGCCCGCGGTCGGATGCGGCATTTCGCGCTTCATGCCGCGCGCCAGGACCTGCGGGTCTTCGTAGACCTGGTCCAGCGTGTTGATGGGGCCGGCGGGAACGCCCACGCCTTCCAGCGCGGCCAGCCAGTGGTCGCGCGCGCCGGTGGCCATGCGTTCGGCCAGGAGCGGCACCAGTTCGGCGCGGTTCTTCACGCGCTGCGGATTGGTGGCAAAGCGCGGATCGGCCGACAGCTCGGGCAGGCCGATCGCGCCGCAGTAGTTGCGGAACTGGCTGTCGTTGCCGACCGCCACGATCAGGTGGCCGTCGCTGGCCGCGAAGACCTGGTAAGGCACCAGATTCTGGTGCGCATTGCCGGCGCGCTTGGGCGCCACGCCCGAGGTCATGTAATTGAGGTTCTGGTTGGCCAGCATGCTGACCTGGCAGTCCAGCAGCGCCATGTCGATGTGCTGGCCCAGGCCGCTGCGCGAGCGCTCGTGCAGCGCGGCCAGGATGCCCACCGTGGAGTACATGCCGGTCATCAGGTCGGTCACCGCCACGCCCGCTTTCTGCGGCCCGCCGCCGGGCAGGTCATCGCGTTCGCCGGTGATGCTCATCAGCCCGCCCATGCCCTGGATCATGAAGTCATAGCCGGGGCGGCTGGCGTAAGGGCCGGTCTGGCCGAAGCCGGTGATGGAGCAGTAGATCAGGCGCGGGTTGAGCTCCTTCAGGCTTTCGTAGTCCAGGCCGTACTTGGACAGGCCGCCCACCTTGAAGTTTTCAACCAGGATGTCGCTTTGCAGCGCCAGTTCGCGCACCAGCTCGGCGCCGCGCGGCGAGGCGATGTCCAGCGCCACCGACAGCTTGTTGCGGTTGGCGGACAGGTAATACGCAGCTTCGGTGGTGTCGTTGCCCGCCTCGTCCTTCAGGTACGGAGGCCCCCAGGCCCGCGTGTCGTCGCCCGCGCCGGGGCGTTCGATCTTGATGACCTCGGCGCCGAGGTCGGCGAGGTTCTGGGTGCACCAGGGACCCGCCAGGACGCGGGTGAGATCCAGCACGCGTATGCCGGTAAGGGGAGCGGGACGTTGCGACATTAGTCTTTTCGCTAGAAGAGAAATGAAAACGTCCGGCTTGCGGCGGCGCGCAAGCCAGACTGGAATTCCGTCATGCCGGCGGCGCGCGGCCGCTGGCGCGTCATATGCCGGCGCGGCCATGGGCCGTGCGCCGGATCACCGTCAGTCATGCAGGATATTAGCCTCTTGCGCCGGGTCCGCGCTCAGGAATGCGCCTTGATGGTTTCGCGGGCGATCACCAGCTGCTGGATCTGCGAAGTGCCTTCGAAGATGCGGAACAGACGCACGTCGCGGTAGAAGCGCTCGACCGCGTACTCCGACATGTAGCCGGCGCCGCCGTGGATCTGCACCGCACGGTCAGCCACGCGGCCCACCATTTCGGTGGCGTACAGCTTGCAGCAAGCGGCCTGCATGGTGGTGTTCTCGCCGCGGTCGCGCATGCGGGCGGCGTCCAGCACCATGCAGCGCGCGGCGTAGAGTTCGGCCTGGCTGTCGGCGATCATGGCCTGGATCAGCTGGAATTCGGCGATGGGTTGGCCGAATTGCTTACGCTCAATGGCGTACTTCACGGCATCGCTCAGCAGGCGGTCGGCGATGCCCACGCACAGCGCCGAGATATGCAGGCGGCCCTTGTCCAGCACCCGCATCGAGGTGCGGAAACCGTTGCCCTCTTCGCCGCCCAGCAGCGCGCTGGCCGGGACGCGGCAGTTGTCGAACACCACGTCGCTGGTCAGGGCGCCGGCCTGGCCCATCTTCTTGTCGGGCTTGCCGATGGTCAGGCCCGGCGTGCCTGCTTCGACCAGGAAGCACGAAATGGAATTGGCGCGGCGTTCCGGCGCGGTGCGGGCCATGACAGAGAACAGGCCGGCGATGGGCGCGTTGGTGATGTAGCGCTTGGTGCCGTTGAGCACGTAGCTGTCACCATCGCGCACCGCGGACAGGCGCAGCGCCATTGCGTCGGAACCTGCGTCGGGTTCGGTCAGCGCGAACGAGCCGATCAATTCGCCGCTGGCCAGCTTGGGCAGGTAGCGGGCGCGCTGCTCGTCGGTACCGGCCAGCACGATGGCCTGCGAGCCGATGCCGATGTTGGTGCCGGCCAGCGAACGGAACGCGGGCGAGGTCTGCCCCAGTTCGAAGACCACTCGCACTTCCTCTTCCATGGTGAGGCCCAGGCCGCCATGGTCGGGCGAGATGGACAGGCCGAACAGGCCCAGGTCGCGCATCTCGTTGACGATGTCGGGCGGCACCTGGCCGCTTTCGGCGAGTTCGTCTTCGGCGGGGATCAGGCGTTCGTGCACGAAGCGGCGCACGGCGTCCAGCAACAGGTTCAGGGTTTCGGTATCGAGGGCCATGGTGGGAGTCTCAAGAAGATACGGGGCAAGCCGGGGACAGCCGCGCCTCAGGCGCGCATGCCTCCGACCAATAGATCGAAATAGCCGGCGGCGATGGCTTCGGCGCTGTCGCCCTGGCCGGGCTTGTACCAGCGCACCATCCAGTTCAGCATGGACAGCACGGCGCGGCCCGCGGCGGCCACGTCCAGCGCGCGGAACTCGCCGGCGGCGACGCCTTGCGCGATCAGTTCGCGCAGGCGCTTCTCGTAGCCGTCGCGCAGCCGGGCGGCGTCTTCGCGTTCGGTCAGGGCCATGCCGGAATAGCCGATCAGCATGGTGACGAATTCGGCGTGGTGCTGCTCGAAGTAGCGCGCGTGGCCCACCATGAAGGCGCGCAGCCGGGCCGTGGCGCCCTCCGCCCGCGCCACATCCTGGGCGACGGCCTGCGTCAGGCCGCTGAGCACGGCCAGGATGATGGCGTCGTAGATGTCCTGCTTGGTGGTGTAGTAGTGGTAGATGGCCGCCTTGGACACGCCGAGCGCGCCGGCCAGGTCGGACACCGAGCTACCGTCGTAGCCGCTTTGGGCGAAGAGCTTGGCGGCTTCTTCCAGGATGCGTTCGCGCGGGGCCGCCACGGTGGGCGGCCGGCCGGCGCGGGCGCGTTTCTGGGCGGGAGGGGCGGAGGTCGCCATGGCAGCCTTTGCAGGGGCCGCGCCGCAGCTGCCGGAGGGACTCGCGTACCTCCATTGACAGCGCTTCAGCGCATGCCGTTTAATAAGGATTAATTAATTACCGGACGGTCGGTAGGTAATTATAGGCACACCCGCCAACGGTGTTCAAGTCCCGATGTTCAAGTTCTCCCGTGACCTTTTTCCGCGACGAAGCCATGCCCCACTCTCTCGTGACTGATTTGTACGGCCAGATGTCCCTGCCGGTCATCTGCGCCCCGATGTTCATCGTGTCCAATCCCAAGCTGGTGGTGGCGCAGTGCACCAGCGGCATCGTGGGGTCGTTCCCCGCGCTGAACGCGCGTCCGCAGAGCCTGCTGACCGACTGGCTGGACGAAGTCCAGGCCGGCCTGGCGTCGCACCGCGAGGCCAACCCCGGCGCGACGGTGGCGCCGTTTGCGGTCAACCAGATCATCCATCAGTCCAACGACCGGCTGGAGCAGGACCTGGCCGTGTGCGCCAGCCACCGCGTGCCGCTCATCATCACCAGCCTGCGCGCGCCCGGCGACCTGGTCAAAGGCATCCATGACTGGGGCGGCAAGGTGTTCCATGACGTGACCACCATCCGCCACGCCGAAAAGGCGCTGGAAGCCGGCGTGGACGGCCTGATCCTGGTGTGCGCCGGCGCTGGCGGCCATGCGGGCACGCTCAGCCCCTTCGCGCTGGTGTCCGAAGTGCGCCGCTTCTATGACGGCCCGCTGATCCTGTCGGGCGCGATCACCTCGGGTGCGCACATCCTGGCCGCGCAGGCCATGGGCGCGGACTTCGCCTATATGGGTACGCGCTTCATCGCCAGCGAGGAAGCCAACGCCAGCGAAGGCTACAAGTCCGCCATCGTGGACGCCAGCGCCTCGGACATCCTGTATACCCCGTTCTTCACCGGCATTCCCGGCAACTACCTGAAGGCCAGCATCGCCGCCGCCGGCCTGGACCCGGCCAACCTGCCGCAGCCAGACAGCGGCGCGTCCAATTTCGGCTCCACCCGGGTCAAGCCCTGGAAGGACATCTGGGGCGCGGGCCAGGGCGTAGGCGGCATCGCCAGCGTGCTGCCGACCCGCCAGATCGTGGACACGCTGCGCAGCGAATACGCGGACGCCAAGTCCCGCCTGGCCAACGGTTTCGGCGCATGAGCGCCGGCCTGCAGGTCAGCCGTGACGGCGCGATGCTGACGCTGACCATCAATCGCCCGGACCGCCGCAACGCGCTGGATACGGCCACTTATGCCGCCCTGACCGAGCAGATCACTCTGGCATGCGCCGACACGGCGTTGGCGGCAGTGGTCCTGACCGGCGCGGGCGAGCATTTCACGGCGGGCAATGATTTGCGCGACTTCCAGGCGGAACGCGGCGCAGGCGACAGCGCCGCCTTGACCTTCCTGCGGGCGCTGGTCATGGCGGACGTGCCGGTCATCGCCGCAGTCGAAGGCTATGCCATCGGCATCGGCGTGACCCTGTTGCAGCACTGCGATTTCGTCCACATCGGCGAAGGCGCCACCTTGCGCATGCCGTTCGTGGCGCTGGGGCTGTGCCCGGAAGGCGCTTCCAGCCTGCTGATGCCGCGCCTGGCCGGCGCCCGCCGCGCCGCTGAATGGCTGTTGCAGGGCAAGGCCTTCACGGCGCAGGACGCCTGCGACGCCGGGCTGGCCACTTCGGTCACGCCCAAGGGCCAGGCGCTGGCGGCGGCGCAAGCCACCGCCGCCGACCTGGCGCGCCAGCCGCCGGCCGCGCTGCGCCTGACCAAGGCCATGCTGCGCCGCCCGGACCGCCAGGCGATCCAGGACACGCTGGACTATGAAGCCCAGCAATTCCGCATCCGCCTGCAATCCGAGGAAGCGCAGGCGGCGTTCGCGAAGTTCTTCAAGAAGTAGGAAAGCCGGATTGCGCGCCCTAGCCTGGCGCGCGTAATCCGTCGCCTCAGAACGGCGAATCCGGCCGGAAGTTCGGGGCGCGGCGTTCGCGCAGGGACTGGATCCCTTCGCGCACGTCCGGACCGCCAAAGCCCATGAATTCCAGCGCCAGCGACGTATCGAAGCTGGGTCCGGCCATGCGCAGCCAGTTGTTCAGCGAGTACTTGGTCCAGCGGATGGCGGTCTGGGAACCGGCGGCCAGCTTGTTGGCGACCTCGAAGGCGCGGCCGATGAGTTCAGCCTCGTCCACGCACAGCGACACCAGGCCGATGCGCTCGGCTTCCTCGCCGGTCACGGTTTCGCACAGCATCAGGTAGTACTTGGCGCGCGCCATGCCGCAAAGCAGCGGCCAGACGATGGCGGCGTGGTCGCCGGCCGTCACGCCCAGGCGGGTATGGCCGTCGATGATGCGCGCGTCGCGCGCCGCGATTGAGATGTCGGCCAGCAGGCCGGCCACCAGGCCCGCGCCCACGGCCGCGCCATGCATGGCGGACACGATGGGCTTGTTGCAGTTGATGATGTTGTAGACCAGGTCGCGAGCCTCGCGCCAGACGCGGGTGCGCACGTCGAAGTCGTCGGCCATCTGCTGCACCAGGTCCAGGTCGCCCCCGCCCGAAAAGCCCTTGCCCTCGCCGCGGATCACCACCACCCGGGTGTCCGGGTCGGTGTCGATATCGCGCCAGATGTCGGCCAATTCGCGGTGCATGCGGTCATCGGCGGTGGACAGCTTGCCCGGCATGCCGCCCTTGGCGCCCATGATCACCTCCAGCACCCCGCCGGGGTGCCGGCGCAGTTTCAGGGACTCATAGGCGGAATAGTGTTCCAGCGTGATGTCGCTCATGTTCGTCTCCACGTAATCTTGTCTTGAGGCCGGGCCGGATGCCGGCCGGTTTGGGCGCACTATAGTAGATACGCGCTTTCGCGCCACGCCGCCATCCCCAGGAGCCTCAGCCCATGAACACTACCGCCCCGTCCGCCGGCGGCGCCATCGACCGCGCCGCCCTGCCCGCCCTGTTCGCGCCGCGCGGCCAGGACACCCACAAGGGCAGTTTCGGCACAGTGGGCGTTGTGGGCGGCGGCCCGGGCATGACGGGCGCGGCGCTGCTGGCCGCGCGCGCCGCCCTGAAGACCGGCGCCGGCAAGGTGCTGGTCGGCTTCGCCCAGGACGCCGCGCCGCTGGCCTGCGATCCGCTGCAGCCCGAACTGATGCTGCGCGACGCCCGCTCGCTGCTGGAACAAGACTGGGGCGTCACCGCCTGGGTGGCGGGCTGCGGCATCGGCACGGACGCCCTGGCGGCCAACGCCTTGTCCGAACTGTTCGTGCTGCGCCGCGGCTCGCCCCTGGTGCTGGACGCGGACGGCCTGAATCTGCTGGCCCGCGGCGACATCCAGCCCAACTGGGGCGAGGGCGCCGTGGTGCTGACGCCTCACCCGGCCGAGGCCGGGCGGCTGCTCGGCATGGACACGGCCGAGGTGCAGGCCGACCGGCCGGCCGCCGCCAGGAAACTGGCCCAGCGCTACCGCGCCTGGATCG
Source organism: Achromobacter sp. ACM02 (assembly GCF_014851605.1). Classification (NCBI taxonomy): domain Bacteria; kingdom Pseudomonadati; phylum Pseudomonadota; class Betaproteobacteria; order Burkholderiales; family Alcaligenaceae; genus Achromobacter; species Achromobacter sp. ACM02. The sequence goes on along the minus strand of NZ_JACUZY010000005.1, from coordinate 408,169 downwards.
TGCTGAAGGGCGCGGGCACCGTGGTCTGCTCCCCGGATGGCGATCTGCGGGTCAATACCAGCGGCAATCCGGGGCTCGCCACCGCCGGAACCGGGGACGTATTAGCGGGCATGCTGGGCTCGTTGATCGCCCAGAAGCTGCCGCTGGAGCAGGCGGTCGCCGGGGCAGTCTGGCTGCACGGCGCGGCCGCCGACGCGCTGGTCGCCCAGGGTGTCGGCCCCATCGGACTGACCGCCGGAGAGCTGGCGGATGCCGCCCGCGCCCTGCGCAATGGCGGCTAAGTCCCTGCGGCATAAACATTTTTACAACATATAGGGGTTTACCCTAGAAATGGCATTGCTTTTGTTCTAGGGTTATCCCTATAATGGTTTACCCCAAGACGAAACGGACTGGAGCAAACCATGAGCGAACTGACCCTGAACCACACTGCCCGCCTGACCGACGCGCTGGAGCGTGACCTGCTCCGCGGCGCCCTCGAGAACCAACCGAATTCCCATCCGCTGACCAGCCTGAAGAAGGCCGGCCAAGCCGTAGTGGCAGCTGTTGCCGCCGTGTTTTCCTTCATCGACGAAGTGAACGAGTCGATGAACAAGGCCCGCGCCGCCAGCTCGCGCTTCTCCGGTTCGCAGTGGTAAGCCCTGCCGCGCCGGCCTGAGTCGCGATCGATCTCCCGCGATTCAGCCCGGCGCGACCCCGCCGCAACGCCCGCCGGTTTCCCGGCGCCCCTTGCGGCGGTTCTTCGGCGCCCAGCCCCTCACCCGGGCGCCATCGCGCCGCGCAGGCCTCCAGACGAGGCAGCGCGGCGCCCTCTTTCCCCCTCCCTCTCCGCGTTTTCCCTAGCGCCGCGCTTGCCATTGCGCATTGACAGTGCGCGAAGCCCCTACCGATAATCGGCCCCTTGCCGTCGTGCCCGGCGCCAAAACCCCCTGAGCCCCTTCCAGGCGAGGCCGCCCGCGCGGCTGGCGCAGGCCGGTTTACACGCAGGCGCGATCCGGTTCGTTCCCCATCCGGAGTTGTCACCATGAAGTTGCGTACCACCCTGGCCCTTGCGGCCGCCGCCATTCCCCTGGCCGCCGCCCAAGCCCAGACGCTGAAGATCGGCCTGTCGGCCGAGCCCACCTCGGCGGATCCCCACTACCACAAGATGACGCAGAACGACGCCTTCTCTGCGCACGTCTACAGTTCCCTGGTGGGCCGCAGCGCCGACATGAAGCTGGTTCCGGCCCTGGCCACCTCCTGGAAGACGCTGGACGACCAGACCTGGGAATTCAAGCTGCGCGACGACGTCAAGTTCTCCAACGGCAAGCCGTTCACGTCCGAAGACGTGCTGTTCACCATCTGCCGCACGCTGAACAACGAAACCAACGTGTCGCAGTCCTATATGGACATGACCAAGCGCATCACCGACGTGCAGACGCCGGACGCGCACACCGTCATCATCAAGACCGGCGAACCCTTCCCGCTGATGCCCGCCGAACTGGCGCGTTCGCTGCCCATCGTCTGGAATGGCATCGTCGAACACGGCAAGCTCACGTTCGACCCCAAGAAGGGTTGCGGCGTGACCGGCCCCTGGCCCACCGTGGCCGACTTCAACAACGGCAAGGACGCCATCGGCACCGGCCCGTACACCCTGAAGTCCTACGTCAAGGGCACCGGCATCGAGCTGGTCCGCAATGAAAACTACTGGGGTCCCAAGCCGTACTGGAAGGAAGTGAAGTTCGTGCCGGTGCCGTCGGCCGGCCCGCGCCTGACCGGCCTCTTGTCCGGCGACTTCGACATGATCGAAAACCCCGCCGCCCGCGACCTGCCGCGCCTGAAGGACAACCCCAAGTTCGGTTTCGTCGCCACCCCGTCGACCCGCCTGGTGTTCTTCCAGCCTGACGTGGGCCGCAACCCGAGCCCCTTCGTCAAGAGCGCCGACGGCAAGAACCCGCTGCAGGACCTGCGCGTGCGCAAGGCGATTTCGATGGCCATCGACCGCAAGACCATCACCGCCCGCATCATGGACGGCATGGCCACGCCCGCCTTCCAGTACATGCCCGACGGCATGTTCGGCGCGCTGCCCCAGGCGCCGGAAATCAAGTTCGACCCGGAAGGCGCCAAGAAGCTGCTGGCCGAAGCCGGCTACCCGAACGGCTTTGAACTGACCCTGTCGTCGACCAACGACCGCTACGTCAACGACGGCCAGGTGGCGCAAGCCGTGGCCCAGTACCTGGCCCGCGTCGGCATCAAGACCAATGTGGACGCCATGACGGCCTCCATCTATTTCCCCAAGCGCGCCAAGCGCGAGTTCAGCTTCTCGATGGGCGGCTGGCCGGCGGAAACGGGTGAAGCCTCGGCCCTGTTCCAGCTGTGGGTGGCATCCCTGGATTCCCCCAACAGCCTGGGCACCAGCAACTACGGCGGTTTCAGCAATGCCGACTTCGACAAGGTCTACAAGGAAGCCATCGTGACGGTGGACGCGCCCAAGCGCGAGAAGCTGCTGCAGCAATCCACCCAGATCGCGCTGGACAACGTGCCGCTGATCCCGCTGCACTTCGAAAGCAGCATCTGGGCCTTCCGCAAGGGCATCACCTACGAAGGCCGCCGCGACCAGTACACGCTGGCCACTTCGGTCACGCCCGAAAAGAAGTAATCAGGTCCGCCTGAACGAAGAACGGCTGCCCCAGGGCAGCCGTTTTTTTGCCTGGGCGGAGGACTTCAGCATCCTTGGCGGACTATGCGGCCGCCCTGCCTTGCAGCGCGTCGTCCAGCTCCCGCGCCAGCAATTCGACAAAGGCCTCGGCCGCTGGCGGCAGCACCCGGCCCGGCATGACCTGGATCTGCAGGGTGCGCGATTGCAGCTCGGCATTGGAAATCGGCACGGCGATCAGCTCGTCGCGCCGCAGGCTCCAGGCCACCGAGATATAGCCGCTGAGCATGATGGCGTCCGACCCGAAGACGAAGCCGTGCAGGGGCGAGGAATCGTTGCAGGTCAGCGCTGGCTCCAGCTGCACCGACTCCAGCGCGCAGCCCATCTCGAACAGCTGGCGCGTGGTGGTGCCCGGCCCGGTCAGCGCCAGCGGATACTGGCTGAGATCCTGCAGGCTGACGCTGGCGCGCCCCGCCAGCGGATGGTCGGCCGCCATCACCGCATGCACCGGCGCGCGGCGCGAATAGCGCGGACTGACCCCGCCGATGCGTTCGGCAATGAAGACCATGCCCAGTTCCACGCTGCCTTCGGCCACCCGGCGGCTGACTTCGGCCGGCGACCCCACGTGCAGGTCGAAGCGGATGTTGGGCCAGTCGCGACGAAAACGCGCCATCACCGAGGGCAGGAAGATCCGCGCCACGCCCTCGACAGAGGCCACCCGGATCTCGTTGCGCGCGGCGCCCTTGATGGCGGCGATTTCCTGCAGGACGGAATCGGCTTCCAGCATGGTGCGGCGGGCATGCGCCAGCAGCAGCTGGCCCGCTTCGCTCAGGACCATGCCGCGTGCGGCGCGCTCGAACAGCGGCGCGCCCGCCTCTTCCTCCAGCTTGGCGATCTGCCGGCTGATGGCCGACACCGCCACATGCAGGCGCTCGGACGCGCCGCTCAGGCTGCCCGCCTGGGCTACCTCCAGAAAATACTTCAAGGCGATGCCGTGCACGTCAGCCCTCGCGGTTCTCAGAGAATGGGAATGGGGAACAAGCTTTGCCTTTTCTGCAAAGCTCGAGATAAATATTCTAATTGTAGAGAAAGCAGCCAAGCTCCTAGAATTCGCCCAATACTCAAAGGCGGCGCGCGCCTGACGCGCCCTATATATAAGGGAAAACCCGTGCTAGCAGCCTGTTTCAGCGCCCGTCGCGCCGCGGCGCCCGCTCATGCCGGCCGCTAGCCGCCCCCCCAGCGCCATCGCCTATACAATCCCGTCGCTTCATCGGAGTTCCCATGCCCACGTCCGCCCCCGCGTCCACACCGCGTCCATTTCTACTTGCCTGTCCGAACTTGTCGGCAGAGCGGGTGGGCAACACGGATACCCCGGGGGTCTGGCATTTCGATTCGGGCGTGCCGGGCAAACGCGTCATGCTGAGCGCGCTGATCCACGGCAATGAACTCTGCGGCGCCTGGGCGCTGAAGGACGCGCTGGCGGCGGGCCTGCGCCCGCGCCGCGGTTCGCTGACGCTGGCGTTCTGCAACCTGGCGGCATTCGATCGCTTCGACCCTGCCAATTACGCGCCCGCGCGCTTCGTCGACGAAGACATGAACCGCGTCTGGAGCGACGACAAGCTGAGCGTGCCGACCAGCCAGGAACGCCGCCGCGCAGCCGAGATCCAGCCCTGGGTCGAGCAGGCCGACTGGCTGCTGGATTTCCATTCGATGAGCAATTCCGACGTGCCGCTGCAGCTGACCGGCATGGAGCAACGCAATATCGACCTGGCGCTGGCCCTGGGCAACCCCGCCACCATCATCGCCGACGCCGGCCACGCCGCGGGCGTGCGCATGCGCGACTACGGCCGCTTCGGCGAAGCCGGCGACAACGGCACCCGTTCCCTGCTGATCGAATGCGGCTTCCATGGCGCGCCCGAAGCGCGCGGCGTGGCTGTCGACCAGCTGGCGCGCTTCCTGGTGGAAGCGGGCACGGTGGACCGCGGCGACCTGCCCGCGGATTGGTTCGCCCCCGCCGCGTCCACGCAGCGCGCACTGCGCGTGACGCATGCGATCGCCGCCAAGAGCGCCGATTTCCGCTTCGCCCAGCCCTGGAAGGGCCTGGAAACGCTGGCCCGCGCCGGCGACCTGATCGGCTGGTCCGAGGGCGAGCCCGTCGTCACGCCTTATGACGATTGCGTGCTGATCATGCCTTCCACCGCCAATCTGCGGCCCGGCGTGACCGTCGTCCGGCTGGCGCAGCCCATCGCCTGAAGACCCGCGGCGGCCCGCCAGGAACGCCGCCCCGCAACACCATAACCAATACAACAAAGGGACAAAATCCATGTCTGCCCAGACGCTCTACCGCAGCATGCTCACGGCCTTCGCCATGGCCGCCTGTACCACCGCGGCCATCGCCCAGGATGCCGCCGGCGTTCTGCGGATCGGCCTGTCGTCCGAGCCGACGTCGATGGATCCGCACTACCACCAGGCCACGCCGAACGATGCGATGACCTCGCACATGTTCGAGACGCTGGTGGGGCAGGATGCCAAGATGAACCTGATCCCGCGCCTGGCCACGGCCTGGAAACCGGTGGACGACACGACCTGGGAATTCACGCTGCGCGATGGCGTCAAGTTTTCCAACGGCCAGCCCTTCACGGCGCAGGACGTGCTGTTCACTTTCTGTCGCGTGGTCAACAACGAGCAGTCCATCAGCAGCTCGTACCCCTCCATCGTGCAGAAGTTCGCCGACGTGCAGGTGCGCGACGGCAACACGCTGGTGATCAAGACGCGCCAGCCCTATCCGCTGCTGCCCAACGACCTGACCCGCATGGGCATGCTGTGGAACGGCATCGCAGAACATGGCCCGATCAGCTTCGACCTGAAGAACAAGTGCGGCGTCACCGGCTCCTGGCCTACCGTGGCCGACTTCAACACCGGCCGCTCCGTGATCGGCACCGGGCCCTACACGCTCAAGAGCTACGTCAAGGGCACCGCCATCGAACTGACGCGCAACGACGCCTACTGGGGCGCGAAGCCGGCATGGAAGGACGTAAAGCTGGTGCCGGTGCCTGCCGCTGGCCCGCGCCTGACCGGCCTCTTGGCGGGCGACTTCGACCTGATCGAAAATCCCGCCGCGCGCGACGTGAAGCGCATTTCGGAAACGCCGGGTTTCGGCCACGTCATCACCCCGTCGGTGCGCGTGGTGTATTTCCAGCCCGACGTGGCGCGCAATCCCAGCCCTGGCGTGAAAGCCGCGGACGGCAAGAACCCGCTGCAGGACGTGCGCGTGCGCCGCGCCATTTCCATGGCCATCGACCGCAAGACCATCGCCGACCGCATCATGGACGGCGCCGCCACGCCGGCCAACCAGTTCCTGCCTGACGGCATGTTCGGTACCCTGCCCAACCCGCCCGCGCTGAAGTACGACCCGGCCGCCGCCAAGAAGCTGCTGGCCGAAGCCGGCTACCCGAATGGCTTCGAGCTGACCGTCTCATCGACCAACGACCGCTACATCAACGATGCGCAGGTCACGCAGGCAGTGGCGCAATACCTGTCGCGCGTGGGCATCAAGACCACCGTCGACACCATGACGCGCTCGGTCTACTTCCCCAAGCGCGCCAAGCGCGAGTTCAGCTTCGCCATGGGCGGCTGGTCGTCGGAAACCGGCGAGGCCTCGTCCTTCCTGCAATACTGGGTCAGCGCGTTCGACAAGGAACACGGCCTTGGCACCAGCAACTACGGCGGCTATGACAACCCCGAGTTCGACCGCGTGTTCAAGCGCGCCCTCGTCACCGTGGACCCGGCCGCGCGCGAAAAGCTGCTGCAGGAATCGCTGACGCTGGCGTTGGCCGACCTGCCCAGCATTCCCCTGCATTTCGAAAGCAGCATCTGGGCGTTCCGCAAGGGACTGACCTATGAAGGCCGCGCCGACCAGTACACCCTGGCCATGTCGGCCAAGCCCGCCAAGTAAGACCCTACGCGGCGCCCGCAAACCCTGAGCCCACCAAGGAAATAATCTCGTGGCCTTGTTCATCCTACGCAGACTGATACAGAGTCTGTTCGTGCTGCTGGCCGTTTCGGTCGTGGTCTTCTTCGCGGTCTATGCCGTGGGCGATCCGATCGAACTGCTGGTCAGCCCCGAAGCCAGCCAGGCCGCACGCGAGGCGATGATCGCCCGCCTGGGCCTGGACCTGCCGGTATGGCAGCAATACACAGGATTCCTGTGGCGCGCGCTGCACGGCGACCTGGGCACATCCTTCGTGCACGGCATCCCCGCCATCGAGCTGATCGTGCAGCGCATCCCCGCCACGTTCGAGTTGGTGGTGGTCGCCATCATGCTGACCTGTGTGTTCGGCATTCCGCTGGGGCTGATCGCGGGCCTGTACCGCGACCAGCCGCTGGGCCGCGGCATCATGGCCACTTCGGTGCTGGGCTTTTCGCTGCCGAACTTCTGGCAAGGCATGATGCTGATCCTGCTGTTCGCGGTATGGCTGGGCTGGCTGCCCGCCACCGGCCGCGGCGACACGGTCACCGTGCTGGGCGTGCCGCTGTCCATCCTGACTGCCGATGGCTGGTCGCACCTGATCATGCCGGCGATCAACCTGGCGCTGGCCAACATCGCCCTGGTGCTGCGCCTGACCGCGTCCGGCGTAGTCGAGGCCCGCAGCCAGGACTACGTGAAGTTCGCGCGCGCCAAGGGCGTCAAGCCCGGCCGCATCGTGCGCCGCCACATCCTGCGCAACATCCTGATCCCCGTGGTCACCGTGATCGGCATGGAATTCGGCACCCTCATCGCCTACTCCACCATCACCGAAACCGTGTTCGCCTGGCCAGGCATGGGCAAGCTGCTGATCGACAGCGTCTACCAGCTGGACCGCCCGGTCGTGGTGGCCTACGTGATGCTGGTCACCCTGATCTTCGTGATCATCAACCTGGTTGTGGACATCCTGTACGCCACGCTCGATCCGCGCGTGCAGCTCGTGACTCCCGCTCAATAATCCGCCATGGCTCAAACTCCGAATCCCGGCCGCACCCGCACCGTCCAGCCCCTGGCTGAGACGCCCCAGCGCGCCTCCATCCTGAAGAAACTGCACGCGCGCCCGACGGTGCGCGGCTCCGTCATCGCGCTGACCATCCTGATCGTCCTGGTGGTCTTCGCGCCTTTCTTCGCGCCGCAGAATCCCTACGACCTCGCCAACCTTTCGCTGATGGACGGCCGCCTGGCGCCGCGCCAGGCGCTGATGGACGGCAGCATCGCCTGGCTCGGCACCGACGACCAGGGCCGCGACATGCTCAGCGCCATCCTGTATGGCCTGCGCATCAGCCTGATGGTGGGCCTGTCCGCCGTGGTCCTGGCCACCGCCGTGGGCGGCGCCATCGGCCTGGTGGCCGCTTATGTCGGCGGCGTGGTCGATACCGTGCTCATGCGCATCGTCGACTTCATCCTGGGCTTTCCGACCATCCTGGTGGCGCTGGTGCTGCTGGTGGTGCTGGGGCGAGGGGTCGACAAGGTGATCCTGGCGTTGGTGCTGGTGCAGTGGGGGCATTACGCCCGCATCATGCGCAGCCGCGCCCTGCAGGAACGCCGCAAGGAATACGTGGAAGCCGCCGCCAACCTGGGCTTCCCCGCCTGGCGCATCATGCTGTTCCACCTGCTGCCCAACTGCCTGGGCCCCGTCATGGTGTTCGCCACCATCCAGATCGCGACCGCGATCGCGCTGGAAGCCACGCTGTCGTTCCTAGGCGTGGGCGTGCCCATCACCGAACCGTCGCTGGGCCTGCTGATTTCCAACGGTTTCCAGTACCTGCTGTCGGGCGACTACTGGATCAGCCTGTTCCCGGGCATCGCCCTGCTGGTGCTGATCCTCTCCATCAACATCGTGGGCGACCGCCTGCGCGAAAGCCTGGACCCGAAGAGATGAGGCCCACCCCCGAAGCGCTGCGCGCTTCCCCCTCAAGGGGGCATGCCTGCGGACCGGCAAAGCCGGCTCCGCGGCATCCCGATGGAGCTATCTCCATTACATGCGCCGCGGTTGGCGCAATGGGCAACTGAAATGAGCGAAAACATTCTTGAGGTGCGCGGCCTGCGCACCGCATTCCATACCGAAGCCGGCGCGTGGCTGGCGGTCGACGGCGTCGACCTGACCGTGCGCCGCGGCGAGATCGTCGGCCTGGTCGGCGAATCGGGTTCCGGCAAATCCGTCACCGGCTTTTCGCTCCTGGGCCTGATCGACCCGCCCGGGGAAGTGGTGGACGGCGAAGTGAAGTTCAAGGGCACGGACCTGCGCAAGCTGAGCGAAGAGCAGATGCGCCAGTTGCGCGGCAACCGCATCGCCATGATCTTCCAGGATCCCCTGATGACGCTCAATCCGGTGCTGCGCATCGGTGAGCAGATGATGGAAGCCATCCTGACCCACGAAGACGTGCCGCGCGCCGAAGCCGAGGAACGCTGCCGCGAGGCGCTGGCCATGGTCGGCATTCCTTCGCCCGAAAAGCGCCTGAAGAGCTATCCGCACGAATTCTCGGGCGGCATGCGCCAGCGCGTGGCGATCGCGATCGCCATGCTGAACAAGCCCGACCTGATCATCTGCGACGAGCCGACCACGGCGCTGGACGTCACCATCCAGGGCCAGATCCTCTACCGCATGCAGGAGATCTGCCGCGAGCACAACACCGCGCTGATCTGGATCACCCACGACCTGGGCGTGGTGGCTGAACTGGCCGACCGCGTGGCCGTGATGTACGCAGGCCGCATCGTCGAAAGCGGCCCGGTCGAAGAAGTGCTGGACGCGCCGCGCCACCCCTACACCAAGGGCCTGCTGGATTCGATGCCCGGCGCCACCCAGCCCGGCGCGCGCCTGCACCAGATCAACGGCATGGCGCCCAGCCTCGCCGGCCGCCCCTCGGGCTGTCCGTTCCGCCCGCGCTGCACCAGCGCGGTCACGCGTTGCACCGAACAAGCCCCCACTGTCACCACCGAAGGCGCGCGCAACTACCGCTGCTACGTGCCGATTACCCGCGAGGCCCAGCCGGTATGAGCCAAGCCGATACTCCCGTCATCGAGCTCAAGAACGTCCACAAGCGCTTCGAGCAGCGGCCCGACCTGGCCCAGCGCATCCTGGCCCTGACCGGCCGTCCCATCGACCGCCGCACCGTGTATGCGGTCAACGGCGTGGACCTGTCCATCAAGCGCGGCGAAGTCGTGGGCCTGGTCGGCGAATCCGGCTGCGGCAAGTCCACGCTGGGCCGCGTCGTTGCCGGCCTGCATGGCCAGACTGAAGGCCAGCTGCTGTACCAGGGCCAGGAAGCCCGCCGCCTGCGCGGCGCCGACAAGCTGGCCTATACGCTGGGCGTGCAGATGATCTTCCAGGATCCGCAGGCCTCGCTGAATCCGCGCCAGCGCCTGCGCCAGATCCTGGGCGAATCGCTCAAGGTCCACAAACTGGCGCCCGCCGCCCAGATTCCCGCGCGCATCGACCAGGCGCTGAAGGAAGTGGGCCTGGACCCCGAGTACCGCGACCGCTTCCCGCACCAGATCTCGGGCGGCCAGCGCCAGCGCATCGGCATCGCGCGTGCGCTGATGGTGGCGCCGAAGTTCCTGGTCTGCGACGAGCCCGTGGCCGCGCTGGACGTGTCGATCCAGGCGCAGGTGATCAACCTGTTCATGGACCTGCGCGAACAGCACGGCTTCACCTACCTGTTCATCAGCCATGACCTGGGCGTGGTCAAGCACATCTCCGACCGCGTGGCGATCATGTACCTGGGCAAGATCGTGGAAATCTCCACGTCGGCCGAGATCTTCGCGCGCGCCAACCATCCCTACACCCAGGCCCTGATGGCCGAGGTGCCGGACGTGGGCCGCCGCGGCCGCAAGTTCACGCCGATCAAGGGCGAGATCCCGTCGCCGCTGAATCCGCCGCCGGGCTGTACCTTCAATCCCCGCTGCCCCCACGCCATGCCGCGCTGCCGCGAGCAGGCGCCGGTCCTGAAAGAAATCTCGGCAGGCCATTGGTCGGCCTGCCACCTGAATGAGGCGAACGCCTGATGAAACCCTCCGAGATGTCCAACGTCGACCGCATCGCCATCGAACTGGGCCATGCCGGCCGCAACGCCATCCTGTATGTGGACGAGGACCGCAACTCCGACCGCCCCTTCAAGCTGCAGACCTACCGCCCCTACGGCTACACGCCCGACATGCCGGTGGTCATCGTGCAGCACGGCGTGCTGCGCAACGGCGACGAGTACCGCGATTTCTGGGTGGAAGCCGCCGACAAGCACAAGCTGCTGATCGTGGCGCTGACCTTCTCCAACGAGATCTGGCCCGGCGTGGAAAGCTACAACAACGGCCGCGTGTTCTCGGCCGGCGGCAATCCGCGCCACATCGACGGCTGGACCTACGCGTTGGTGGGCAATGTCATCAAGGACCTGATCGCCGGCGAAATCACCGACGGCCAGAACGTCTACCTGTTCGGCCACTCCGCCGGCGGCCAGTTCGTGCACCGCCTGATGAGCAGCCAGTCGCACGCGCCGTTCAAGGCCGTGGCTGCCGGCAACCCGGGCTGGTACACGCTGCCCACGTTCGACTATCCCTTCCCTGAAGGCATGGACGGCGTAGGCATGACGGAAGACCACCTGGTGAAGCTGCTGGCCTATCCGATGACCATCCTGGCGGGCGACCAGGACATCGCCACCGACGACCCCAACCTGCCGTCCGAACCCGCCGCCATGCGCCAGGGCCCGCACCGTTTCGCACGCGCGCAGAACTACTTCGAGTTCGGCCGCAAGGAAGCCGAGCGCCGCGGCGTGCCGTTCGGCTGGAAGCTGCAGGTCGTACCGGGCATCGGCCACGACGGCCGCGCCATGTCCGCCGTCTGCGCCAGCCTCTGGTTCGACGGCAAGATGCCCGACGCCGCCGAACTGGCCCGCCTGGCCGGCCAGCAGGTCGCCTGACCGCCCCCACTTTCTTCGTTGCAGATATCCGATACCGTCATGTCCAACACCCAGAGCACTGAACAGATCGTCGCCGGCATCAAGAGCTGGCTGCAATGCGAATCGCCCTCGAACTTCCCCGAGGGCATCGCCGCCATGGCGCGCATCATCGCCGACTACGCCGCGGCCGCCGGCCTGACGGTGGAGCTATCGTCCCTGGGCCCGACCACGGGTCCGCTGCTGTACGCGACCAACCGCGCCCCCGGCGACACGCGCCCCGGCATCCTGATCCTGGCGCACATGGACACGGTGCATCCGGTGGGCACGCTGCTGGAGAACCCGGTGCGCATCGAAGGCGACCGCCTCTATGGGCCGGGCGGCTACGACATGAAGGCCGGCATCTACCTGGCGCTGACGGCGCTGTCCGGCCTGGCGCGCCCCGGCGCGACCCAGCTGCCGGTGGACTTTCTGGTGGTGCCCGACGAAGAAACCGGCAGCCACGCGTCGCGCGCGCACATCGAGCGCTTTGCCGCCAACGCCAAGTACGCGCTGGTCTGCGAACCCGCCCGCCCCAACGGCGGCAAGTGCGTCACGGCGCGCAAGGGCACCGGCATGCTGAACCTGAACGTCAAGGGACGTCCGGCCCATGCCGGCATGCAGCACGAGAAAGGCCGCAGCGCCATCCGCGAAATGGCCCACCAGGTGCTGGCGCTGGAAGCCATGACCGACTATGACCGCGGCATTACCGTCAGCGTCGGCACCATCGCCGGCGGCACCGTGACCAACACCGTGCCGGCGCTGTGCCGCTGCGTGGTCGACTTCCGCGTGCCCGACATGGGCGCCGCCGAAGACGTGCTGCGCCGCATGCGCGAGCTGTGCGCCGTGGGTCCGGACGTGGAACTGGACATCGACGTGGAACTGAACCGCCCGCCCATGGTGAAGACCGAAGCCGCCGCCGATCTGCTGGCGCTGGTGCAGGGCTATGCCGAACGCGCCGGCTTCCTGCTGGAAGACGCGCCCATGACGGGCGGCGGCAGCGACGCCAACTTCACGTCCGCCATGGGCATCCCGACGCTGGACGGCCTGGGCGCCGACGGCGACGGCGCGCACACCTTGAACGAGTACATCCTGGTTTCGACGCTGGAACAGCGCATGAAATTCTGGGAACTGCTGCTGAAAGAACTGGCGTAAACAGTCCTTGCCGCCACCGATAGCCGTGCGCCGGCGGCTGCTGGCGCCGGCGTTCGCCATGCAGGTCCTGTTCGCGGCTGGCGCAGCGCACGCGCACGCCGGACAGGCCGAACCGGACCGCAGCCTGCTGGCCGACCGTCCGGCCCGTCCCGCGCCGGCCCAGCCGGGCTGGCTCGTCGTCGTCGACAATTGGCAGACGCTGGAAGGCGGCGCCAACACGGCCCGCATCAAGCAACGCACCACCGGCCTGTATGGCGGCGGCGAATTCGACGCGGGCGCCGGCTGGCGGCTGGGCGGCGCGCTGGGCGCTACCCGCAGCCGCGTCCGCATCGACGCGGCCAATGCGCGGGTGGACGTATACAGCTATACCGCGGGGCTCTACGGCAAGAAGTCGTTCGACGCCGGCCCCGGCAAGCTGAACCTGCTGACGGCCGCCTCCTACACCTGGCACGACATCGACACCCGGCGGCATTTCGAGATGCCCGGCATCGCCCGGCAGACCTTGACCGCCGACTTCAGCGCCTACACCGCGCAGGCCTTTTCGGAACTGGGCTACGAGCTGCCGCTGTCGGAAAGCGCGACCATCGAGCCATTCGCGGGCCTGGCGGTGCGCAACGTGCGCACGCGCAGCTTCAGCGAATCGGGCGGATTCACCGCGCTCTCGGCCGATGCGGGACGGATCCGGCAGACCACCACCACGCTGGGCCTGCGCGGCCAGACCGGCTTCGCGCTCGGCCCCACCTTCGGCAGACTGCACGCGACACTGGGCTGGCGCCGCGCCTTTGGCGACGTACAACCGGAAACCACCCTGGTGCTGGACGGCGGCAGCGTGCTGACGGTCGCCGGCGCGCCCATCGCCCGGTCCGCCGCGCTGGCGGGCGCCGGCCTGGAAATCGCCGTGTCGCGCTCGGCCGTCATCGGCCTGGCATACGGCGGCCAGTATGGCGGCGGCAACCGCGAACACACCGGGTCGCTGAGCCTGCGCTGGGCCTTCGGCAGCCTCTGAAAACCGCGGCCCTTTCGCCTTAGAATTACGCACCCAGACTGCGCACTTCCTCTTTCATCATGGCCGATTCCCCCAAGCCCCTCAGCGCCATCGCCTATGGCGTCGCCACGCTGGCCGCCGACGGCGCCATCCTGGATACCTGGTATCCGCGTCCCTCGCTGGCCGACAACTCGCCGGCCACCGGCACCCGCCACCTGTCGCCCGAGGAAGCCCGCGCCGCGCTGGGCGAACATGTGCCCACCGCCCTGGTCCGCGACACCCGCCGCAAGGTCGACATCGTCGCCGTGCGTACCGCGATCTCGTCGCTGGACGAACCGCCGGTCGATGCGCACGACGCCTATCTGCGCCTGCACCTGCTCAGCCACCGGCTGATCCGTCCGCACGACGCCAACCTGGACGGCCTGTTCAACGTGCTGGCCAACGTCGCCTGGACGTCGGCCGGGCCCTGCGCGGTGGATCAGGTGGATGCGCTGCGCTGGCATCTGCGCGCCTCCGGACAGATCCTGGAAATCCGCGGCGTGGACAAGATTCCCCGCATGACCGACTACGTCATGCCCAGCGGCGTGCGCATCGCCGACACCGCGCGCGTGCGCCTGGGCGCGCATCTGTCGCCCGGCACCACGGTGCTGCATGAAGGTTTCTGCAATTTCAACGCCGGCACGCTGGGCGCGTCCATGGTCGAAGGCCGCATCAGCGCCGGCGTCATCGTCGACGACGGCAGCGACATCGGCGGCGGCGCATCCATCATGGGCACCATGTCCGGCGGCGGCAAGCAGGTGGTATCCATCGGCAAGCGCTGCCTGCTGGGCGCCAACTCGGGCATAGGAATTTCGCTGGGCGACGACTGCGTGGTGGAAGCCGGCTGCTACGTCACCGCCGGCACGCGCGTGCTGACGCCGGAAGGCGCGGTGGTGAAGGCCACCTCGCTGGCGGGTCAGCAAGGCCTGCTGTTCCGCCGCAATTCGCAGACCGGCGCCGTGGAGTGCCTGGTGCGCACCGCTGCCTGGGGCACGCTGAATCCGGCCCTGCATACGGGCCACTGAAGCCCGGCCCGGCTCAGGCCCCCGGCGGCACCGGCACGAACGGATAGTGCGCCACCGTGCCGCCGCCCGCGATGATGGCGGTGGCTTCGGGCACTTCCTCCCAGGCGCCGGGCATCTCGGTCAAGGGCTCCGACAGCAGCAGGAATGCGTCGTCATCCAGCGCCGCGATCTGCGGATTGTCGGGATATAGCTGGCGCAGATGGCGCACGCAGGTGTTGTGGAACAGCGTGCGTGAATCGGCCTCGCTGGAATAGCGCACGGCGATCAGCCGCTGGCCGTCCAGCGCGCACACCGTCATGTTGATGGGCTGCGCCACGCCATGCCGCCTGCCCGTCTCTTCCACCGCACCCACCATGCGGGCCAGCGCCGCCAGCGGGTCTTCCTCCAGGCCGAAGCTCAAAGCCAGCAGGAACATCACCTCGGAATCCGTCGACCCTTCCAGCGAGCCGAAATAGGCCGGCGCGATCATCAGCATCAGGTCGCGCCTGAGCAACGGATAGTCGCGGATGACGCCGTTGTGCACGAACAGCCACTGGCCGTGGCGAAACGGATGGCAGTTGGTTTCCTGCGCGGGCGTGTCGGTGGCGGCGCGGATGTGCGCCACGAACAGCGGCGCGTGGATCGCGCGCGCCGCTTCCCGCAGATTGCGGTCGTTCCAGGCCGGATGCACGCTGCGGTAGCGGAACGGCGGCTCCGGCGGCCGGCCTTCGTGTTGACGGCCATACCAGCCCAGCCCGAAGCCGTCGCCATTGGTGGTGGTAGCGCCCAGCCGCGAGTGCAGGCTCTGGTCGATCAGGGAGTGCTTGGCCTTGAACAGCACGCTCTCCATCTGTATGGGACTACCGGTATAAGCCAGCCAGCGACACATGGCGCGCTCCTTCGATCCACGGAATTGCCGCGCCCCGGACGGCGGGGCGGGCGCAGTCCAGTGTAGGAGCAGGCCGCGGCTTTCCACAAGCCGCCGCCCCGCCCCTATTTCTTCAGCAACGCCTTGAGCATGGCCATGCGCTCCTTGGGATTCATTGCAGCGGTGGCCGCGTCTTCCTGCATGCGCACATCGCCCAGGCCCATTTCCTCGATGAAGCGCGAAGGCTCGCGCACCAGGTCTTCGCGCGCGCGGCGGCGGCGCTTGCACCAGCTCAGGTTCAGGCTGCGCTGCGCGCGCGTGATGCCCACGTACATGAGCCGGCGCTCTTCCTGGATGCGCGAAGCCAGGTTCTCGGCCGCGCGCGCCGGATCGCCGACCTCGTCATCCTTGCCCAGGTGCGGCAGCAAGCCTTCCTCGACGCCCGCGAGGTACACGTGCGGATACTCCAGCCCCTTGGAAGCATGCAGGGTGGACATCTTCACCGCATCGGGCTCTTCTTCCTCGCCGCGCTCCAGCATGGTGACCAGCGCCACATGCTGCACCAGGTCGAAGAGCGTCATGTTGTCTTCTTCGGCCTTGCGCTTGAGCCATCCGGTCAGCTCCAGCACGTTCTGCCAGCGCGTCTGCGCGGGCCGCTCTTCGAACAGCTCGTACAGATGGCGTTCGTACTGGATGGCTTCCAGCAGATCGTCCAGCAGCACGCCCGCGGGCTCGGACGGCGCGGCGTCCTTCGCATCGGCCGCGCCACGGCCGGCGCGCCATTGCATGCGGCGGATGAACTCGGTGAAGGTGCGCAGCGGCTCCAGCTGCCGTGGCGCCAGCAGGCTTTCCAGGCCGGTCTCGGCCACGGCCGCCAGCAGCGACAGCTCGCGGCTTGCGGCGTACTGCCCCAGCGTCTGCAAGGTGGCCTGGCCGATGCCGCGCTTGGGCGTGGTGGCCGCGCGGATGAAGGCCGGATCGTCGTCGTCGTTGGCCAGGATGCGCAGATAGGCCAGCACGTCGCGCACTTCGGTCTTGTCGAAGAAACTCTGCCCGCCCGAGATCGTGTACGGGATCTTCAGGTTGCGCAGCGCCTGTTCCAGGATGCGCGACTGATGATTGCTGCGGTACAGGATGGCAAAATCCTTCCACTGCGCCTGGCGCTCGAAGCGCGAAGCCGACACCTTCATGGCGATGGATTCGGCCTCCTGCTCCTCGCCGTCCATGGCCGATACCAGGATGGGTTCGCCCACGCCCAGATCGGACCATAGCTTCTTGTCGAACAGCTTGGGGTTCTTTTCGATCACCTGGTTTGCGGCCGCCAGGATGCGCTGCACCGACCGGTAGTTCTGCTCCAGCTTGATGAGCTTGATGTTGGGGTAGTCGGTGGTCAGCTTGGCCAGGTTCTCGATGGTTGCGCCACGCCAGGCGTAGATCGCCTGGTCGTCATCGCCCACCGCCGTGAACATGGCGCGCGAACCCGTCAGGAGCTGCACCAGGCGGTACTGGCACACGTTGGTGTCCTGGTATTCGTCCACCAGCAGATAACGCACGCGGTTCTGCCAGCGGGTGCGCACTTCTTCGTTGTTGGCCAGCAGCAGCGCGGGGATGCGGATCAGGTCGTCGAAGTCCACCGCCTGGTAGGCGGCCAGCGTGGCGGCGTAGCTGCGGTAGACGTTGGCCGCCTCCACGTCGGCCGGCGTGATGGCTTCGCGCGCGGCATCGTCCGGCTCCATCAAGCCGTTCTTCCACAGCGAGATGATGCCCTGCACGTGGCGCAGGCGGGCCTTGTCGGTCGTGTTCAAGAGTTCCTGGATGATGGCCATGGCATCGTCGGCGTCCAGGATCGAAAACGTCGGCTTCAGGCCCGCGTTGCGCGCCTCCTCGCGCAGCATCTTCACGCCCAGCGAATGGAAGGTGCTGATGATCAGGCCCTTGGACAGCTTGCGATCCACCAGGGTCTTCACGCGTTCGTCCATCTCGCGCGCGGCCTTGTTGGTGAAGGTCAGCGCCACCACGTTGCGCCCCATATAGCCGCACTCGCGCAGCAGGTAGGCGATCTTCTGCGTGATCACGCGCGTCTTGCCGCTGCCGGCGCCGGCCAGCACCAGGCAGGGGCCGTCCAGGTACAGCACCGCTTCGCGTTGAGCGGGGTTCATGCCTTGGGCTATAGGTTCGCTGGCGGACATTCGAGTCAGGTGATCATGCATCGCGGCGGCCGCATTGAAGCTGCGGCCAGCAAGCACGGAGCTTGCGGCCGCCCGTCAGCGGGCCGGTAACACGCGAGAAAAAGGGGACGGGCGCAGCCGCCACGGCGGGCCTGCCGCGCCGGCGCGATAGAGGAGAAAGATCATAGAACAATCGGATCGACGGCGCATTGGCCCCGGCCGCAGCCGATCAGATTTCCAGCGGATCGACTTCCAGTTGCCAGCGCACGCGGGCCTCGTTGGCCAGGTACGGCAGGTGGTGCGACCAGGACGCCAGGAAGGCCTGCAAAGCCGGACGGCTGCTGCTTTCCGCCAGCAATTGGGCGCGCTCGATATTGGCCACGCGCACCACGCGCAGCGGCACCGGGTCGTACAGCATGATGGCGTCCAGGCCTGGAAAATCGGCCGCCCATTCACCCTCGGGCAAGGCCCGCGCCCGCTCCAGGAATTCCAGCGCCACCTTCAGCTCGCGCGCCTCCGCGGTCAGCAGGGCCTGGTAAACGAAAGGCGGCAGGCCGGTGCTTTCCCGCTCGTGCAGGGCATGGCGGGCAAAGCCCGCGTAGTCATGCCGCAGCAGCGCCTGATAGACCGGCTGCTCGGGGTAGTTGGTCTGTATCAGCACCTCGCCGTTGCCTTGATGGCGGCCGGCGCGGCCCGCCACCTGCATCAGCTGCGCGAACAGGCGCTCGGGCGCGCGGAAGTCATGCGCGAACAACATAGAGTCCGCATTCAGCACACCCACCAATCCCAGGCGCGCGAAGTCGTGGCCCTTGGCCACCATCTGCGTGCCCACCAGGATGTCCACCTCGCCGGCATGCACCGAGGCGAACAGCGCTTCGGCGCTGCCCTTCTTGCGCGTGCTGTCGGCGTCGATGCGCAGGATGCGCGCCTCGGGAAACAATTCCGCCAGATGTTCTTCCACCCGCTGCGTGCCGCGCCCCATGGGCGCCAGGTCCTGGTCGCCGCATTCGGGACAAGCGCGCGGCACCGGGGCCTGGTAGCCGCAGTGATGGCACTGCAGGCGATGGCCGCGGCCGTCGGTACGGTGCAGGACGGTAAATGCAGTGCAGCGCGGGCAATTGCTGACCCACGCGCAGGACTGGCAATGCAGCACCGGCGAATAGCCGCGGCGGTTCAGGAAGATGAGGGACTGTTCCTTGCGTTCCAGGCGCTGTCCGATGGCATCCAGCAGTTGCGGCGACATGCCCTGCTTCAGTTGCAGGCGCCGCGTGTCGATCAGGCGCATGGACGGCAGGCTGCTGGCGCGCGCCCGGCCCGGCAGGGTCAGGCGCAGGTAGCGCCCGCGCTCGGCATGCTGCCAGGTCTCCAGGGACGGCGTGGCCGACCCCAGCACTACTGGAATATTCAGGTCATGGGCGCGCCACACCGCCAGGTCGCGCGCCGAATAGCGCAAGCCGTCCTGCTGCTTGTAGGACGCGTCGTGCTCCTCGTCCACCACGATCAGGCCCAGCTGGCTCAAGGGCGCGAACACCGACATGCGCGTGCCCAGCAGCATGCGGGCCTCGCCGCGCTGGGCGCGGGTCCAGGCCTGCAAGCGTTCGCCATCGGACAGGCCGCTATGCATGACGGCCAGACCGTCCGGTCCAACGAGTGCCTCCAGGCGCGCGCGCAGCGCGCCTTCGAGCTGCGGCGTCAGGTTGATTTCGGGCACCATCAGCAACACCTGGCGTCCCGCCGCCAGCACCCTTTCGGCCGCGCGCAGGTACACCTCGGTCTTGCCGCTGCCCGTCACCCCGTGCAGCAACACGGGCTTGAACCCGTCCAGCGCGCCTATGGCGTCCACCGCCTCGCGCTGGGCGTCGTTGAGCTCCGGCGGCTGGTCGGCCTGGGCCGGCGCGCGCGCCGTCTTGCGCTTGCGCCCGTCCAGGCGCGCCACGGGGCCGCCCGCCGAGCGCTTGCCCTGGTAGGCCGTGGGCTTGCGCAGCGGCGGCGGCAGCGTGGGCAGCATCACCTCGCCCAGCGGCCGCTGGTAGTAGTCAGCGGCAAAGCGGGCCAGGCGCAGCCAGTCCTCGTCAAAGGGCGGCAGGTCATCCAGCACCTCTTCGATCGGCCGGATCTGCTTGGGGTCGAAGGACGGCTCCGCCGGGTTGTCCACCACCACGCCGATCAGCTTGCGGCGGCCGAACGGCACGATGACCCGCAGGCCCACCGTCACCGGCGCGTCGCTGCGGTAGTCGAACGGACCCGGCAGGGGCACGTCCAGCGCCACCCGCACCCAGCAGACCGCGGGGGTCGTGTTCGACAGCGTTTCAGACATGGGTGCTAGGACGGAGCATGTAGAAGGATGATCCCGGATGATGCCGGCGCGCTCCATTTTCCGCCTGTGGATAACTTTGGGGAAAAGGCAGGAGCAACATCGGAAATTGGAATTTGACAAGATTGCGCAAACTTGCGAAATCTTGTTGAAAACTCTCATTTCACCATTTAAAACAATGACTTATGAGAGCTTCCGAGATTGTAAACTAGCATCTAAAGGGTTTTCCCCGAGGGCAATCTTGCTGTGCACAAGTGTCATCAGGGACCCTCCTGCTCCGGCCCTGTAGACCGAAGCGTCCACTCACTTACCCTCGCAGCGAACGGCTGTGCTGGTGGACTTCATCAACCAATTCGGCTACGGCTTCTGGCGGAGTAAAGCGGGATATGCCGTGGCCCAGGTTGAACACGTGGCCGCCCTTGCCGACCGGTCCGAACGCGTCCAGCACGCGCCGCGCCTCGGCACGGATGGCGGGTCCGCCACCGAACAAGGCCATGGGGTCGAGGTTGCCCTGGAACGCGACCGAGTCCCCGGTGCGGCGCCGCGCGGCGGCCAGATCCACCGTCCAGTCCAGGCCCACGGCATCGGCGCCGCAAGCGGCGATCTGTTCCAGCCACTGGCCGCCGCCCTTGGTGAAGACGATGGCCGGCACGCGGCGGCCTTCGTGTTCGCGGGTCAGCCCGGCCACGACCTTGCGGGTGTAGGCCAGCGAGAACTGCTGGAACAGTCCGTCGGCCAGCACGCCGCCCCAGCTGTCGAACAGCATCACGGCTTGGGCGCCGGCGGCGATCTGCGCGTTCAAGTACTGCAGCGTGGCTTCGGCGTTGATTTCGAGGATGCGGTGCAGCAGGTCGGGACGCGCATACAGCATCGTCTTGATCAGGCGATAGTCGTCGCTGCCCTGGCCTTCCACCATGTAGCAGGCGATGGTCCAGGGACTGCCGGCAAAGCCGATCAGCGGCACCTTGCCGTCCAGGTCGCGCCGGATCGTGCGCACGGCATCGAATACATAGCGCAGCTTGTCCATGTCCGGCACTTCCAGGCGCGCCACGTCTTCTTCGGTACGCACCGGACGGGCGAAGCGCGGGCCCTCGCCTTCGGCGAAGTCCAGGCCCAGGCCCATGGCGTGCGGCACCGTCAGGATGTCCGAGAACAGAATGGCCGCATCCAGGTCGAAACGCTCCAGCGGCTGCAGCGTGACTTCCGAGGCGTAGTCCGGGTTCTGAGCGAGGCCCATGAAGGAACCTGCGCGGGCCCGCGTCTGGCGGTATTCAGGCAGGTAGCGGCCGGCCTGGCGCATCAGCCAGATCGGGGTATAGGGCACGGGCTCGCGCAGCAGCGAGCGCAAGAACACATCGTTCTTCAGTACGGAAGCAGACACGACTATCCTCGATGATCGGAAGCCGTGATTTTACTTCCCCTGGCTGACAAGTCGCAGCCAGGCTCTGCGCCGGACTTGCCCGCGCGCAAGCGGGGCGCTTTCAGGGGCAAGGCGGCGCGCGCGGCGCCCCGCCCGCTGGCCGTGCGTCGACCGACCGCCGGCAGGTCCGTCGCTTCAGGCCCCCCGCTCCTGCGCGGCCTGCCGGTACGGCGCCGCCTCGATGCCGTGCTTGCGCATCAGCGCCCAGAACGCCCGCCGGTGCTTGCAGCAAGCCCGCGCCGCCTGCGCCACGTTGCCGCCATGGCGCGACAGCGCAAGCCGGATATAGTCGCGCTCGAAGCCGTCCACCACCCGCGCCTTCGCGATGCGGAAGGATTCATGCGCAGGCCGCGGATGCGGTTTGCGCATGCCCGACAAGGTTTGCTCTACCAGATCCTGTGGCACCCGGGCGTGCAACGCAGCGAGCCTCGGCGCCCCGTCCGCGCCCAGTTCCATCCGCGCCTCGCGATAAGCCGTCGTGGGCTCGCGGATATCCGCCCGCGCCGCGCCACGCCCGTGCGCCGCGCCGGCCAGGCGGCCAAGCCGCACCCGCATGCTTTCCAGGCAGGCCGGCTGCATGATGAAATCCGACGCGCCCAGGCTCAGCAGGTCTTCGATCGCGGGCGCCTTCACATCGGAGATCAGCAACAGCACCGGCGTGCTCAATGCGCTGCCCGCCTGTTGCAGCGCCATGCGCGTCCAGGCGAGCGATGATGGCGCCACCGGCAGGATGCAGCAGTCGTAGCGCCTGAGCGCCACCGCCAGCCGGGCCAGCGCCTGCACGTCCGCTTCCTGGCTGTCGGCCTGCGCGTCGGCGTCGGTCTGCGCGCCTGACACGGCATCGCGCGCCGCCATGCCCGCGGTCGCATAGCGCACCGGACTCAGCGACACCAGATGGAGCCGCACGCGCGTCTGCCTGGCCGGGTGCAGCGCGACCAGATCGCGCATCGGCCCATCATGGCCGGGCGCCAGCAATACCCCGCAATCCAGGACTTCTCGCACGCTTCCCCCTACGCTTGACTAGGAAGATTGAAGGCTACTGTTGCAACCGGCGTGCAGCTATTCGTAGTGATCGCATTGCGGCCCGCACAAAGGACGGCGGACCTTCACTCGGCAATGAAAAAAACAGGTATGAAAAAAGCGGCCCTGAGGCCGCTTCTTTCGATTCCGGGGCGAACCCCGGGGCACAGCTTCGCCGCTTAGTGCGAACGGCCGCCTTGGCGCAGCTTGCGCGCCGCGATGGCTTGCGCAGCCAGCATGGCGAGTTCCGCTTCGACCACGGCGATGTCCGCCTTGTCCTTGGCGTTGGCCAGGGCCTGTTCGGCCTTCTGGCGCGCTTCCAGGGCGCGGGCTTCGTCCAGGTCGGCGGCACGGATAGCCGTGTCGGCCAGAACCGTCACGCTGCCCGGCTGCACTTCCAGAATGCCCCCGGCGACGAAGATGTTTTCCTCGCCTTGGTCGGCACGAACGATCTTGACCGTCCCGGGGCGTATGCGCGAAATCAGCGGGGTGTGGCCGGGCAGAATGCCCAGTTCACCCGCTTCGCCAGGCAGCACCACGAACTTCGCCTCACCGGAGAAGATCGCTTCCTCTGCGCTGACGACATCCACATGCAGGGTAGCCATATCGGTTCCTTATTGCAGTTTCTTGGCCTTCTCGAAGGCCTCGTCGATCGAGCCGACCATGTAGAAGGCCTGTTCCGGCAGCGCATCGCACTCGCCGTTCACGATCATCTTGAAACCACGGATGGTTTCGGCCAGCGGAACGTACTTGCCGGGCGAACCGGTGAACACTTCTGCAACGTGGAACGGCTGCGACAGGAAGCGCTGGATCTTACGGGCGCGGGCCACGGCCTGCTTGTCTTCCGGCGACAGTTCGTCCATGCCCAGAATCGCGATGATGTCGCGCAGTTCCTTGTAGCGCTGCAGCGTTTGCTGCACGCCACGGGCCACGGCGTAGTGCTCTTCGCCCACGACTTGCGGGTCGAGCTGGCGGCTGGACGAATCCAGCGGGTCCACGGCCGGGTAGATACCCAGGGCGGCGATGTCACGCGACAGCACGACGGTGGAGTCCAAGTGCTGGAAGGTCGTGGCAGGCGACGGGTCGGTCAAGTCGTCCGCAGGGACGTACACGGCCTGGATCGAGGTGATCGAGCCGGTCTTGGTCGACGTGATGCGCTCTTGCAGCTTGCCCATTTCTTCGGCCAGCGTGGGCTGGTAGCCCACTGCCGACGGCATACGGCCCAGCAGTGCCGACACTTCGGTACCGGCCAGGGTGTAGCGGTAGATGTTGTCCACGAAGAACAGGATGTCGCGGCCTTCGTCGCGGAACTTCTCGGCCATGGTCAGGCCGGTCAGCGCCACGCGCAGACGGTTGCCCGGGGGTTCGTTCATCTGACCGAACACCATCGCAACCTTGTCCAGAACGTTCGACTCTTCCATTTCGTGGTAGAAGTCGTTGCCTTCGCGGGTACGCTCGCCCACGCCGGCGAACACCGACAAGCCGCTGTGCTGCTTGGCGATGTTGTTGATCAGTTCCATCATGTTGACGGTCTTGCCCACGCCGGCGCCGCCGAACAGGCCGACCTTGCCGCCCTTGGCGAACGGGCAAACCAGGTCAATAACCTTGATGCCGGTTTCCAGCAGTTCCACCGACGGCGACAGCTCGTCGAAACGGGGAGCCGCTTGGTGAATGCCACGCTTTTCGTCGTGCTGGATCGGGCCGGCTTCGTCGATGGGACGACCCAGCACGTCCATGATGCGGCCCAGCGTGCCGGTGCCGACGGGCACCGAGATCGGGGCGCCCGTGCCGGTGACCTTCATGCCGCGGCGCAGGCCGTCGCTGGAGCCCAGCGCAATGGTACGCACCACGCCGTCGCCCAGCTGTTGCTGCACTTCCAGCGTCAGACCCTTTTCGGCGAACGAGGAACCCTCGTCGGCCAGGGTAAGCGCTTCGTAGATCTTGGGCATTTGATCGCGGGGGAACTGAATATCCACCACGGCGCCGATGCACTGAACGATGGTTCCGTTGCTCATGTCGATTCCTTGCTTGATAGCTTTTGACGGGATGCTGCCTGCCTCAAACGGCGGCAGCGCCCCCTACGATTTCCGAAATTTCTTTGGTGATCGCGGCCTGACGGGTCTTGTTGTAGACCAGTTGCAGATCGCCGATGACCTTCTTGGCGTTGTCCGACGCCGCCTTCATGGCGACCATCCGGGCCGACTGCTCCGAAGCCATGTTCTCGGCCACGGCTTGGTACAGCAGGCCTTCAACGTAACGCTGCAGCAGGTCGTCGATCACGCTACGGGCGTCGGGTTCGTAGATGTAATCCCAGCTGTAGTCCGACTTCACTTCCGAGGTCTTGGCCAGGCTATCAGCGCCCGTCTGGTACGGATCATCCAAACCGCTGGCCAGAGGCAGCAGGCGCAAGAACAACGGCTCCTGCTTCATCGTGTTGACGAAGCGGGTCGAGGCCACGTACAGCGCGTCGATGCGGCCTTCCAGGTAGGCGTCCAGCTGCACCTTGATCGCGCCCAGCAGGCGGTCGAGTTGCGGCTTGTCGCCCAGTTGCACTTCCTGGGAAACCAGTTTGGCGCCGATGCGGGTCAGCACGCCCACGCCCTTGTTGCCGAAAGCGGTCGCTTGCACGGCGATGCCGTTCTTCTCGAACTCTTTCAGCTTGCCCAACGTCACGCGGGTGATGTTGGTGTTCAAGCCGCCGCACAGGCCCTTGTCGGTCGTGACCATGATCACGCCGACCGCCTTGACTTCGCGTTCGACCAGGTACGGGTGGCTGTACTCGGGGTTGGCCTGCATCAGGTGCGCAGCAATCTCGCGCACCTTGGTGGCATACGGACGGCCAGCACGCATCCGCTCCTGCGCCTTGCGCATCTTGGATGCGGCGACCATTTCCATCGCCTTGGTGATCTTGCGCGTGTTTTGCACGCTCTTGATCTTGGTTCGGATTTCCTTAATTCCGGGCATTGCGCTTTCCTGTGAAGACTGGCCGATGGGTTCCGCTGGCGCCTCATCCATCCGGGAAGGATGGGTGAGGCGTCGCGGACGCCTAACCCATCACTTTCTTAAAAAGCACCGTGCTTCTTGAATTCCTGGATGGCGGCGGCCAATTCGGCTTCGTCATCCTTGGACAGTTCCTTGGTGTCTTCGATGCGCTGGATCAGGGCCGCATGCTTGGCCTTCAGTTGATCCTTCAGCGACTTCTCGAACGACAGCACTTGGGCCACGTCCACTTCATCCAGGTAGCCGTTGTTGACCGTGTACAGCGTGACGGCCAGTTCCCACACTTGCAGCGGCTGGTATTGCGGCTGCTTGAGCAGTTCCACCACGCGCTTGCCGCGTTCCAGCTGGCGACGGGTCGCGTCGTCCAGGTCGGAAGCGAACTGCGCGAAGGCGGCCAGTTCACGGTACTGCGCCAAGTCGGTACGGATACCGCCGGACAGCTTCTTGACGACCTTGGTCTGAGCAGCGCCACCCACACGCGACACCGAGATACCGGCGTTGATTGCGGGGCGGACACCGGCGTTGAACAGGTCGGTTTCCAGGAAGATCTGGCCGTCGGTGATCGAGATCACGTTGGTCGGAACGAAGGCCGACACGTCGCCTGCCTGGGTTTCGATGATCGGCAGCGCGGTCAGCGAGCCGGTCTTGCCCTTGACGGCGCCGTTGGTGAACTTCTCGACGTACTCTTCGTTCACGCGGGCAGCGCGTTCCAGCAGGCGCGAGTGCAGGTAGAACACGTCGCCCGGGTAGGCTTCACGGCCCGGCGGACGGCGCAGCAGCAGCGACACTTGGCGATAGGCCCAGGCTTGCTTGGTCAGGTCGTCATAAACGATCAGGGCGTCTTCGCCGCGGTCGCGGAAGTATTCGCCCATCGTGCAGCCGGCGTAGGCGGCCAGGTACTGCATGGCGGCCGAGTCGGAGGCCGAAGCGGCCACGACGATGGTGTATTCCATCGCGCCGTGCTCTTCCAGCTTGCGCACCACGTTGTTGATCGTCGAAGCCTTCTGGCCGATAGCGACGTACACGCAGGTGACGCCCTTGCCCTTCTGGCTGATGATCGTGTCGACAGCGACGGCGGTCTTGCCGGTCTGGCGGTCGCCAATGATCAGTTCGCGCTGGCCGCGGCCGATCGGCACCATCGAGTCGATAGCCTTGATGCCGGTTTGCAGCGGCTGCGACACCGAGCGGCGGGCGATAACGCCAGGCGCCACTTTTTCGATGATGTCGGTGGCCTTGGCGTTGACCGGGCCCTTGCCGTCGATCGGCTCGCCCAGCGTGTTGACCACGCGGCCTTTCAGTTCGGGACCGACCGGAACTTCCAGAATGCGGCCGGTCGTCTTGACCTGGTCGCCTTCGGAAACGCCGGTGTAGTCGCCGAGAATAACGGCGCCGACGGAATCACGCTCGAGGTTGAGCGCCAGACCGAAAACGTTGTTGGGGAATTCGAGCATTTCGCCCTGCATCACGTCGGACAAGCCGTGGATGCGGGTAATACCGTCGGTCACGGACACGACGGTGCCCTGAGTACGGACATCAGCCGAAGCGCCCAGGCCCTCGATGCGGCTCTTGAGCAGTTCGCTGATCTCGGAGGGATTGAGTTGCATATTGACTCCTGGAATCCTGTTAGTTGCCTTAAGCGGCGAGCTGATCGCGCATGCGGGCCAATTGGGCTTGTACGGAAGTATCGAGCACCTGGTCACCGACGGCCACGCGCACGCCGCCGATCAGCGACGGATCAACGGTGACGCTGGGCTTGAGCTTGAGGCCGAATTTTTGTTCGAGCGCGCTGACCAGTTCTTTGACCTGGGCATCGCTCATTTCGAACGCGCTGGTAATTTCCGCCTGCGCCGTGCCGTCGTGACGATTCCGCAGCACCGCGAATTGCGCGGCGATGTCGGGCAGCAGCAGCAGCCGGTCGTTTTCGACCAGCAGCTCGATGAAATTGCGGGCGGCTTGAGGCAGTTCGGCCTTTACCAGGCCGGAGAACAGCTCGACGCGCTGCTTGTCGCCCAGACGCGGGTCGGCCATGGCCTCGCGCACGTCGGGGTTGGAGGCGACCTGAGCCAGTTCGCTGACCAGATCGGACCAGGCCGGCAAGCCGGCGCGGTCGTCGCGCGCCGCGCTGAAGAGCGCTTCAGCGTAGGGCCGGGCAACAGTGGAAAGTTCAGCCATGACGGTCCCGGATTAAAGCTGCGCGCGGAGCTGGTTGAGCAGCTCGGCGTGTGCGCGGGCGTCAACCTCGCGCTTGAGGATCTGTTCAGCACCCTTGACGGCCAGCGCAGCGACGTCGTCGCGCAGCAGGTCGCGGGCGCGCTGGACTTCCTGCGCGGCATCCTGGGCAGCCTGCGCCACGATACGGGCGCGTTCGGCTTCCGCTTCACGGCGGGCCTGCTCGATCAGGGAGGCGGCTTGCTTCTCGGCCTCGATGATGCGGGCGTGGTTTTCGGACTTGGCAGAAGCCTCGATCAGACTGACGCGCGCCTGGGCTTGAGCCAAATCGGCTTTGCCCTTCTCGGCGGCGGCCAGGCCGTCGGCGATTTTCTGGCGGCGCTCGTCCATCGCCTTCGTCAGGGGAGGCCACACGAATTTCATCGTGAACCAGCCAAGAACGAAGAACACGAGCATCTGGAAAATGATCGTCGCGTTCAGATTCACGGTCGTTCCTTTAACACCTTGCGGCTCCGACCGCACCCGGAAAGGGGCGTCACGGAGCACTCGATACTTTGCTAGTCGGCGACGGAGCTTGCACCCACATCGCCGCCAGCGTCATGACCCGCCTTTTCGCCGGCGGGCGGTGCCTTAGCCGACGAACGGGTTGGCGAAGGCGAACAGCATGGCGATACCCACGCCGATCAGGAATGCCGCGTCGATCAGGCCAGCCAGCAGGAACATCTTCGTTTGCAGAGCGTTCATCAGTTCAGGCTGACGAGCCGAGGCTTCCAGATACTTGCCGCCCATCAGTGCGATGCCGATGCAAGCGCCGATAGCGCCCAGACCGATGATAAGACCGCAAGCGAGGGCAACGAAAGCGACGTTGGTCATGACAACTCCTTGGTTAGAAATCTGAAGTCAAAAATTGAAAAATAAGGGGTACTGCTCAATGCAAGATAATCTTGCTATCCCATGCTGGCCGGGTGGCCAGCATGGGAAATTCGGGGGATCAGTGGCCTTCGTGAGCCTGGCCGAGGTACACCAGCGTCAGCATCATGAAGATGAAGGCCTGCAGCAGAACGATCAGGATGTGGAAGATCGCCCAGATGGAGCCGGCCAGGATGTGGCCGATGCCCAGGCCGATGCTGGCGCCGTTGAAGCCGGTCCAGGCGCCGCCCAGCAGGGCGATCAGCATGAAAATCAGTTCGCCGGCGAACATGTTGCCGAACAACCGCATGCCCAGCGACACGGACTTGGCGGCGTATTCGATCAGGTTCAGCAGCAGGTTGAACGGGGCCAGCACGATGGCGCCGATGCCGTGCGCGTGGAACGGCGCGGTGAACAGTTCCTTGACGAAGCCGCCCGGGTGCTTGATCTTGATGCCGTAGTAGAACATCAGCAGCAGCACGCCCAGCGACATGCCCATCGGCACGTTCAGGTCGGCGGTCGGCAGAATGCGGTGGTAGTAGAGCGGATCGCCGTGCTCAGCGCCCAGGCCGGTCAGGCGCCAGATGGAGGGCAGCAGGTCGACGGGCAGCAGGTCCAGCGCGTTCATCAGGATGATCCAGAGGAACACGGTGAGCGCCAGCGGGGCAATGAAAAGACGGCTCTTGGCGTTGTGGACGATGCCCTTGGCCTGGTCGTCGACCATGTCGACGATCATTTCCACGAAGGCCTGGAAACGGCCCGGCACGCCACTGGTGGCGCGGCGCGCAGCGCGCCACAGGAAGAAAATGACGATCAGACCCATCAGGCCCGACCAGAACAACGAGTCGTAGTTGATGATGTCGAACTGAGCGATAGCGCTCTGTTTCTCACCCGTATTGTTCAGATGCACCAGGTGGTGCTGAATATACGCGGACTGAGGCGACACGTCGCTGGCAGCAGCCATTTGAATCCTACCCTATTTGCTGTGCCCGGCCCTTGCGAACCGGACGATTCCACGATTTCGTTTGCCGTAAACCTGCTCGGCGCTATGACAACTTGCGGAACATCAAGAGCAGGAGATAGCCCTTCAATGTGAGTATCAGACCGAGCAACGCGGCAGGCCATACGAGGCTATCCTGCGTCACACGCGAAAGCAGCCACAACAGCAGCGCCGTTGCGAACAACTTGATCAACTCACCAGAGAGAAAGGTAAAGGGACTGGCCTTACCGGCCCGTACGCTGACAGCCAGGCGCAATGCGAACAACGCATTGGGAATGAAATACGCTCCCGCCCCCGCCAGCGCCGACCAACCTGCCGCCGCCCCTCCGACAACCCCCGCAATTACTGCTGCTGCGAGCCCCATGGCACCTTGCGCTGCCAATGCCAACAGGAGCCCGCGGCTAGCTTGAGCATTCAGCGCCGCGCGATCCGCGTCACTGAGAACCAGAACTTTATCCGTCATGTCGTGGTCAAACATTGCTTGCTGCTGACCCTGACCGTCAACCGGACCCTGCCGCACTTCATGCTGCATGGAGTTCTGTTGCATCAAACTTCCTCGCTTTGCTTCTTTGCCCCTATCAGAACCGGCGCGTCTCGCTGCCCGTAGCTGCCCCCATAGCCGGCGCCAAGTCGTTGATTTCAAAAGGCTCATCAACACCGTGCCCGCTACTTGTCAGCCGCTACGTGTTCTTATCCCGCAAGCGTCAAACCCGCAGAGTATAGCGTGATTCTTTTTGCCCTAGCAAATGAACTTTCGGCCGTTTGTAAGGCGCAAACAACGCTTGGATCGGCCGAAATTAGGGACGCGAATCACCCCTCGCAGCATGCTGCGCAAACCCTGCTCAATGAACCGCGGCCTCCGTCATGGAGGCCGCGCTTTATACCATCAAACCAGGATCAATCCTCCTTGACCGGCGGCGGCGCCCACAGTCCGTCCAACGCCGTATCCTGCGACGAGTACAGGCGCATGCTGAGCAGGAACGGCGCATCGGCGGCCGGGGTGGCGATCCAGTTCGAGCGCTTGCGCTCGCCGGGATCGCGGCGCTGGATGTAGATGTCCAGCGAACCGTCGGCGTTGTACTTCAGCCCATCGGTGCTGCGCAGTACGTAGCGGTTGGCCGGATTGTCGGCGAAGCCGTGCTTGTCGTCATAGACGTGCAGCGACCAGAAAGCGTTGACTGGCGGCAACTGCCCCTTGTCGAAGTGCAATACATAGTCTTCATCGGAATTCAGCGCGCGGCCCTTGGAGTCGGACACCGTGACTGGGTACAGCACGTCTTCCGGCGTCGGCGCGCCCAGGCCGGCATAGGCGATGGCGGCGCGGCGCGTGTAGTCGGTGCCATAGGTACCGATGCCGGACAGCACGGTGCTCCAGCCGTTCATGGGCGTACCCAGGCGCGACACGCCATCAGCGATGCGCCTGCCGGCCAACGGCTGGGCCTGCGCCAGCGCCTGCTGCACGGCCGGACTCAGGCGGCCATACGAGAACGGCTGGCGACTGTCCAGGCCGATGCGGCGCATGCGGTCCAGAATGGGCGTGTCGTTGGCGTGCGGCGGGTTGTTGCGCATCACGTCGAAGAACAGCGTGAAGAACGAGGCGGCGTCCATGCCGGCCGCCTGTTCGGCCGGCGTGCCGTCGGGCACCGTCACGGGCATAGGCGGCGGCAGGTCGCTGCCGATCGGCGCCGAACCCACGCCGGGCCCCGTTTGCGGATAGGCGCTGCGGGAACCGCGGTTGGCAGCGGGCCTGGCGAGCACAGGCGCGGCCATCGGGCTGGCGGTCATGCCGGCCTGGATCTGATTGACGGCCGCGTAGTCCTGCGGGCCGCCCGCCTGGGTCCAGCCGATCAACCAGCCGGTGGCCGTAGGGCTGTGGATCACGTCCATGCCGGGGGGCACGCTGCCCTGCCAGCCTGGGCCGACGATGGCGAACGACTGAGCGCCGTTGCCGTTGGTGCGCGTGCCGCGCGAGGCGAATACGTCGCTCCACATGTCCAACGCCGACAACACCATATAGCGGTCGCCGGTCGCGGGCAGGTTCACGATCAGCGGGGCGCGCGACACGTCGAACCAGAGGCTGGAATAGAGCGCGTCGGCGCTGGGCCAGGGCACGTCGCCCGCGCGCGGATCGGGGAAGGCGGCCTTGTGGCCGAACTGGTTCACCGGCGCCTTGCCGTCCAGCGGCGTCTGCACGGCGGTGGCCTTGCGGCGGGCCAACTCCATCAGCACCATCGGATAAGCATAGACATAGGCGTCGATGGCGATGTCGCGCAGCTCTTGCTCGCTCATCTGCGCCGCGGGCGCGGAGGCGGCCGGGTACGGCGTCTCGGACACCAGGCGCAAAGTAGGCCGCGGCGATTGCGCCTGGGCGGTGGTGACGAAGCAGGCGCTCAGTGCGCCAGCAAGGACCGCGGCGGACCAGCGGCGGGTAGCGATGGATGTACGCATGCAAGGCTCCTTATTGATTTTGTCTGCAAGCGAGCCGCCGCGCCGGGCTTGCCAGTTCGGGCAAGCCTCTCTGGCGCGGCACCTCGCGGTGACGCTTTTTCAGGATAGGGCCGAACTCTGCAACAAGGTGCTGCCGAACCGTTTCAAGGCGCAACTCTGCTCATGGGCCTGGAAGCGCGCAAAAAAACGCGCCCTGGGAGGGCGCGCGGGGCGGATCCTGGTGCACCCGGACAGGCCGCCCGGGCGTAACAAGGATTAACGGTGTTTGAAGTCCGGTTTGCGCTTCTCGGTGAAGGCGGCCATGCCTTCCTTCTGGTCTTCGGTCGCAAACAGCGAATGGAACACGCGGCGCTCGAACAGCAGGCCTTCGTTGAGCGAGCCTTCGAAGGCGCGGTTGACGCATTCCTTGGCCATCATGACCGACGGCAGGGACATGGAGGCGATGACGGTGGCCGCGTCCATGGCTTCTTCCATGAGCTTGTCGGCCGGAACCACGCGCGACACCAGGCCAGCGCGTTCCGCTTCCTCGGCGCCCATCATGCGGGCGGTCAGCGCCAGGTCCATGGCCTTGGCCTTGCCCACCGCGCGCGGCAGGCGCTGGGTGCCGCCCGCGCCCGGAATCACGCCCAGCTTGATTTCGGGCTGGCCGAACTTGGCGGTGTCGGCGGCGATGATGATGTCGCACATCATGGCCAGTTCGCAGCCGCCGCCCAGGGCGTAGCCGGCCACGGCCGCGATCACGGGTTTACGGATGCGCTTGAGGGTTTCCCAGTTGCGCGTGATGTATTCGCTGCCATACACGTCCATGTAGGACCAGTCTTTCATGGCGCCGATGTCGGCGCCCGCGGCGAAGGCTTTTTCGCTGCCGGTGATGACCACGGCGCCGATATCGGCGTCCGCTTCGAACGCCAGCAGGGCCGCGCCGAGCTCATCCATCAGTTGATCGTTCAAGGCGTTCAGGGCCTTGGGACGGTTCAGCGTCAGCAGGCCGACGCGGCCCCGGGTTTCGACCAGCACAAACGACTCGCTCATTGATGTCTCCGAATAAGTATGAAAGTAAGATATGGCCATGGAAAAAGACTACGCTTTGCCGCTACTTTACCGCCTCGCGCCCCATGATCCGGCCGGACACCGCTACCGGATAACCCTAAGCATCGCCGCGCCCTCCCCCGACGGCCAGCGCCTGTCGCTGCCGGCCTGGATTCCGGGCAGCTACCTGATCCGCGATTTCTCGCGCCAGATCGAATCGCTGACGGCCTATTCGGGCACGCGGCGCGTGCCTGTCGAGAAGATCGACAACCACACTTGGCAGGCCGCGCCCTGCGAGGGTCCGCTGCGGGTGGAGTACGAGGTCTACGCCTGGGACCTGTCGGTGCGCGGCGCGCATCTGGACGAAACCCACGGCTTTTTCAACGGCACCAGCGTGTTCCTGCGCGTGCATGGCCAGGACCATCTGCCCTGCCTGGTGGACCTGGCGCCGCCGCGCTCGATCCAGGGCTGGAAGGTCTACACCAGCCTGCCTGAAGCGCGCGGCCACAAGGGCGCCGCGCGCCGCCACGGTTTCGGGCTGTACCTGGCGCCGGACTATGACGCGCTGATCGACCATCCGGTGGAGATGGGCACGCCACAGGTTTCGAGCTTCGTGGCGCATGGCGCCGAACACGAACTGGTGTTCACGGGCGTTGCACCCAATCTGGACCTGGCACGGATCACGGAAGACGTGCGCAAGATCTGCGAAACGCAGATTGCGTTCTTCGAGCCCCGCAGCAAGCGCGCGCCGTTCCTGGACAGCTCGGACCGCTATGTGTTCATGACCATGGTGACGGGCGACGGCTATGGCGGCCTGGAGCATCGCGCCAGCACCGCGCTGATGACGGCCCGCAAGGATCTGCCGGTGATGGGCCAGCAAGGCCAGGGCGAAGGCTATCGCGGCTTTCTGGGCCTGGTAAGCCATGAGTACTTCCAT
The DNA here is from genome assembly GCF_014851605.1 of Achromobacter sp. ACM02. Classification (NCBI taxonomy): domain Bacteria; kingdom Pseudomonadati; phylum Pseudomonadota; class Betaproteobacteria; order Burkholderiales; family Alcaligenaceae; genus Achromobacter; species Achromobacter sp. ACM02. Next base: position 374,123 of record NZ_JACUZY010000005.1, on the reverse strand, counting down.
ACCTGGAACGTGAAGCGGATCAAGCCGGAAGCCTTCGTGCCCTACGATCTTTCGCAGCCCGATCTGACGCGTCTGCTGTGGGTATTCGAAGGCTTCACGTCCTATTACGACGATCTGCTGCTGTTGCGCTCGGGCGCGATCACGCAGCCTGACTATCTGCGGCTGCTGGCCAAGACCATCACCAGCGTGGCGCGTACGCCGGGCCGGTTGAAGCAGTCGGTGGCGGAGAGTTCGTTCGATGCCTGGACGCGCTATTACAAGCAGGATGAAAATTCGCCGAACGCGCTGGTCAGCTATTACACCAAGGGCGCGTTGGTGGCACTGGGACTGGATCTGCTGATCCGCCGGGAAACGGGTGGCGCGCACTCGCTGGATGATGTGATGCGCTTGCTTTGGAGCCGCTATGGACGCGATTTCTATCAGGGCAAGCCGCAAGGGTTGCCGGAAGATGGACTGCCGGCGCTGATTCGTGAAGCCACTGGCGTGGATACGCGGCGCTTCATCGCGCGCCATGCCTATGGGACGGCGGATGTGCCGCTGGCGGAACTACTGGAGCCGCAGGGCATCAAGCTGCAATGGAAGACGGCGGCCAATATTCCTTCGCTGGATGTGCGTACGCGCAAGCAGGGGGAATCGCTGGTGCTGGCGACAGTGCTGGAGGGCGGCGCGGGGCATAAGGGCGGGTTGTCCGCCGGGGATGTGCTGGTGGCGGTGGACGGCTTGCGGGTGGATGCGCCGGCGGGGTTGGAACTGTTGCTGGCGCAGTACCGGGTGGGGGATCGGGTGACTGTGCATGTGTTCCGGCGGGATGAGTTGAGGGAGTTCCGGGTGCGGTTGGGTGCGCCGGAGGCTTTGGATTGTGTGTTGACGGGCTGAGTGCTTTCTTTGTTCGTCTTTGGGGGCCGTCTATTTGGGACGGCCCTTTTTGTTTTTTAAGGCCGCCTGGCGCGGCGGCCCGGCCGGTGGCGCGGGGCAACGATTGCGGTCCGGAGCGTTCGCTCCGGACTTCCCCTGCGTCATCCTCGTCCGCCTTCGGCTCCCTACGGATTCCCTTGGGCTTATCGACGCCCCGCGCCACCGGCCGGGCCGCCGCGCCAGGCTGTGCTGTCTGAATCTCGGCGGGCGCTGGGAAGAGTTGCTTGCTTGGGGTTCTCGCCTCGGTCTGGGTGGGTGGCGAGATCTTGCGGGGTTCGCCCCAGGGCGGCCGCGCGGGCGGCCTTCTGGGGCTTATGCGGTGTCTTGCGATTGGTGATGGCGCTGCGCGCAGCAGGGGGCTGGCTTGCTTTGACTGTCTCGCAGCGCATGCGATGGCCGCATGGTCGTCATCATTCGTCTTTCATCTGCGCCGCCGTCTGCAGAAACGTATCCAGCGCGCGTCTCCTGCCTTGCCGGCGCGTGACGGCGTAGACCATGGCGCGGGAGATGTCGGCGGGCAGCGTGCAAACGGCAATGCGGTCGGTTGCATGGCGGCATGTGGAACGCGGCACCAAGGCCACGCCCAGACCCGCGGCGACCAGAGCCAGCTGGGCCGGGACTTCGGCGACTGTTTGAGCGGCGGACAGGGGCAGGCCAGCGCGGGCGCAGGTTTCGGCCAGCGTGCGGGCGAAGGCGGAGGTGTCCTGGCGCAGCATGACGAAGGCCTCGCCGGCGAGGTCGCCGAGCGCCAGCCGCTTGCGGGCGGACAGAGGGTGGCCCTTGGGGAGCACGGCCACGACGGGATCGGGCCATAGGGGCATGGACTGTAGTTCCTCGTCGTCGACGGCGGTGCGGGAGATGCTGACGTCGATGCGGTGGCCGCGCAGCGCGTCCAGTTGCGCGGCGGGGTTCATTTCGTTGAGCAGGACTGAGACCTGGGGGTGGGAGGCCTTGTAGCGGGCGATCAGCGCGGGTACCGGGCCCATGAAGTGCGAGCCGGACAGGCCGACCTCGATGCGGCCGGCCAGGCCCTGGTCCACGGCGCGGGCTCGGACGGTGGCGTCCTTCAGGCTGGCGAGGAGCGCACGCACGTCGTTGAGAAAGGCTTCGCCGGCTTCGGTCAGGGTGACGCGGCGGTTGTTGCGGTCGAACAGCTTGACCTCGAGTTCGCGCTCCAGCTGCGCGATCTGCAGGCTGAGCGGCGGTTGCGAGATGTGCAGGCGCGCGGCGGCCCGGGTGAAGTTCAGCTCTTCGGCCAGCACGGCGAAATAACGGAGTTGGCGGATTTCCATGGCGGCCAGTTATTTGGGAAAGATATCAAACCAGATAAAAACTATATTGGAAAATATCGTTCCCGGCGACCAGAATAAGCCTTGCCGATAGAGCACACGACAAACATCCGGGGACCTGCCATGAGACCAGCGCTCACCGCCGCAGGCACTGCCACCGGCTGACATCCGTATTCCGCATTGCCGGGTTCCCGCGCGCCGCCGCGGGCCGGCCCTCTTACGCCTTTCGAGGAGCATCGCCATGACCGCATCCCCCCGCGCCCTGCGCATCGGCCAGATCGTCCCCAGTTCCAACACCACCATGGAAACGGAAATCCCGGCCATGCTGCGCCTGCGCGAGACCATCGCGCCGGAGCGTTTCACTTTCCATTCCAGCCGCATGCGCATGAAGCAGGTGACGGCGGCGGAACTGGCGTCGATGGACCGGGAGTCGGACCGTTGCGCACAGGAACTGTCCGATGCGCGCGTGGACGTGCTGGGCTATGCCTGCCTGGTGGCGATCATGAGCCAAGGGCTCGGCTATCACCGCGTCTCGCAGGAACGCCTGCACCAGGCCACGGTGGACAACGGCGCGCCGGCGCCGGTGATCTCCAGCGCAGGCGCGCTGGTGGAGGGCCTGCACGCCATCGGCGCGCGCAAGGTGGCTATCCTGACGCCCTACATGAAGCCGCTGACCAAGCTGGTGGTGGACTACATCGAGAACGAAGGCATCGAGGTGCAGGACAGCCTGTCGCTGGAGATTCCCGACAACCTGAAGGTTGGCGCGCAGGATCCGATGGCGCCGGCCAGCCACGTGGAACGCCTGAACACGCGCGGCGTGGATGCGGTGGTGCTGTCCGCCTGCGTGCAGATGCCGTCCCTGGCGTCGATTCAGCCGGTGCAGGACCGCCTGGGTCTGCCGGTGGTGACGGCGGCCGCGGCCACCGTCTATCGCATGCTGAAGGTGCTGGACCTGGAAGCGCGCGTGCCCAACGCGGGCGAGTTGCTGACGGGCAAGTACTGAAGCTGCGCGGCGCGCCCTACTTGCCCAGCGAAAGGATTTCGTTGGCGTTGACGATGGCGCCCGCGATTTCTTCAGTAGTGACGCGCTTGTTCATGGCCTGCTCGCGGATCAGGTCGTAGGCCTGGTCCTCGGTGACGTTGCGCGTGCGCATGAGGATGCTCTTGGCTTCCGCGATGCGGCGCACGCCCAGGAGTTTTCCCTCCAGCTTGCGCAGGCGCCGGGCATGCGACTTGATGTCGTCGTAGACCTGGCGCGCCACCACCAATGAAGACAACAGGCCGAACGAGCGCACGGGCGAAGGCAGCACTGCTTTCGCGCCGATGCGCAGCACGGCCTCGACGATGGTCGGATTCTCGTAGGTGACGATGGCGATGACCATGGGCGCGTCTTCGCTCTTGGCCCATTCGAAGCCCAGGTCGATCACATCTGGCCGCACGGCCAGGAACACCGCGTCCAGCCCTTCGGGCAAAGTGGGCGCCGGAGGCCAGAAGGTCTGCACCTGACAGCCGATCCGTTGCAGCTGCTGCGTCAGTTGGCGGCCGTCGGCGTCGTCGGGATGATAGACGGCGATCCGCAGCGTACGCAGGTCCTTGAGCAGGGATGGCGTCGCGCGCTCCGCGCGCTGGCGGCTGGCGGTATCGCCCATCAGATATCCAGCGAACTCAGGGTGGCCGTCCAGTCGCCCAACGAATGGGTGACCAGGTACGGATCGGGATGCACGGGCCGCGTGGCCTCGCGCACGATGGTGAACTGGCCCTTGCCGTTGACCCGGCCGACGCGCGGATACAGGCAGGTGTGGTGGTTGGTAGGGTCGATGCGCACGCGGCCCTGGGGCGCCTGGAATTCGCTTTGCAGCACGCGCGGCAGGATCTGCGCGATCTCGTCGGTGCCGGTGTCGCGGAAAGCGTTGGCGAAGATGTGCATCTGGAAGTACGCCGCTTCCCAGCAGAGATTGGGCACGCAGTCATGCCCGAAGCGCCGCCGCAATCGTTCCAGGCAGCGCCGGTTGATGTCGGAATCGATGGATTGGAAATACGGCGCGGAAGTGAAGTGGCCGGCGGCGACCTCGGGCTCCATCTGGGAGATCTCCGCTTCGGACGTCGTCAGGCTGGCGATGGGCATGGTCTTCGGATCGAAGCCCGCGTCCGCGTAGGCGCGGTACAGGCAGGCCGTGGAATTGCCCACCACCGTGGAGAAAATGAAGTCCGGACGCTTGTTGCGGATGTCGTCCAGGATCTCCCGGTAGTCGCGTTCCGTCGCGGTCAAAGGCACATAGCGTTCGCCCAGCTTGGCGCTGTCCTGCCGCTGCAGCACGAGTTCGCCCATGATGCGGTTGGACTCGTAGGGATAGATGTAGTCCGAACCGATCAGGTAGACCCGCGCGCCGAAGTTGGCGGTCATGAATTCGGCCAGTTGCACGCTGTTCTGGTTGGGCGCGGCGCCGGTGTAGATGATGTTGTTCGAAAACTCGAACCCTTCGTACAGCGTCGGGTAGAACAGCAGGCGGTTCCATTTCTCGACCACCGGCAGCACGGCCTTGCGGCTGCTGGACATGTAGCAGCCGAATATGACGTTGACGCGGTCTTGCGTGATGAGTCTTTCAGCCAGCACGCTGTAGGTGGCGGGGTCCGATCTCGGGTCGTAGCGCACCGGCACGATCTCGCGGCCGTCGACCCCGCCCGCCTCGTTGATCTCGTCGATGGCCAGCAAGGTGCCATGCAGCTGGGACCGGCCTATGGTCGATGTGGCACCTGTTTCGGAAAACAGCACGCCTACGCGGATAGGATCTTTGTTTGCCATGATCGGGAGGCCCGCTGGCGCGGACATCCATCCTTTGTCGAGTTCATCAGTTTCAGCACAGCCGCAGCCGCCGTCAACACGTGGATTCCTGGGGTGGTCATGGCGCGGTCCTGGCATAGGCGCGAACCAGCGCCTGCGGCAATGCCGCCGGGTTCGTCACGATCCGGTAACCGCGAAAGCCGAACATCGCGCGCAACTGCGGTTCGGCCTGCGCGTCCAACGCGACGCAATGCACGCTGACGCCTCGCCCGCGCAGTTCCAGCACCGCCTCGCGCGCATCGTCCACCAAATAGCGCGGGTCGTGCACATCGACATCGGAGGGTTCGCCGTCGGTGACGACGATGATGGCGCGCCGCTCTCCCGGCGCCTGCAGCGCCAGCGCGCCGGCATGCCGCAGCGCCGCGCCCAGGCGCGTTGAATAACGGGCCTGGGCGCCGCCTATGCGGCCCAACGCCGCCGCGACCGGGGCGCCGGATTCAAGCAGGCGGTAGTAGTACACCGCCGCCCGCGTGTCCGAACAAAAGCCGTGCACGGCGATCAGGTCGCCTTCGCCTGATGTGGCCTGCGCCAGCAGCATCGCCGCCCGCTTCTCCAATTCCAGCACTGTCGCCCCTGCGTCGGACGCCAGGTCGTTGGCCGAGGCCGACAGGTCCAGCAGCACCAGCGTGCTGCTGGCGCAGGGCTGGCTGCCCGGGCGCATGAAGAAGCGGGCGTCGGGCGCCAGGTCCAGGCGCCGGTCGATCAGGACCTCGATCGCGGCGTTCAGGTCGATGTCATCGCCCTCCCATTGGCGCCTCAGACGGCGCGCGCGGCTCAGGCGGCGCGACTGCGGCAGGGCCAGGCGCTGCGCGGGTCCGGCGGGCGCGGGCGGCGGCATGCCGGTCCAACCCGGCAGCTTCTCGATCACGGTGCACCAGTCCGGCCGGCTTCGGTCCAGCTTGTAGTCCCATTCGGGATAACGGTAGCGTCCCAGTTCCGTTTCGCTGGCCGCTCGCGCGGGCTGCTCCTGGCCTTGCGGCGCGGCGTCGCGCCGCTCGGGCGCCACACCCTGCGACCCCAGGGTCAGCTCAGGCGGCGGCTCTGCCGCGTCGCCGTAGTCCCACAGATAGGCGTTGTCGTCGCGGTAGGGCACGGGTACGGCGTACTGCTGTGGATTGAAGCGCACCCGCATCTGGCCCAGGTCATTCGCCAGCACCGACGCCAGGCGACGGAAGGCCGCCGTGTCACGCAGGTCGGCGGCCTGCGCCTCGAATAACGTGCGCGCCTTGTTCACCCAATGGTTGTCGTCGTGCAGCGACGGATCCATCAACAGCCGGCTCATGCGCTGGATCAGGGCCGCGAATCCCAAGTCCGCCGGATCGGGCGGCGGCGGCACGAAGGACAGGAACCAGCGCCGCACGCCGGGATAGTCGGCCGCCAGCAGCCGCTCCACCCGCGCATCCTCTATGGCGGATACCACCGCCACGCCCATGGGCTTGAGGCTCAGTACCGGCTGCGCCGCTGGCGAGTAACGCAGATGGGCGGCCGCATGCGCCACCGCCGCGCGGTACAGCGCCCAGCGGTCGGCGCCGTCCAGCACGGTGTAGCTGTCCGGCACCAGCAGGTGCGAGGGCGCGAGGATGGGGCGCGACGGCGGGCCGTCCAGCGCCGGACGCCGCAAGGCTTCGACCGCCATGCCCCTGCCCGACAGGCCGCACAAGAGCCACGCCAGCCTGGCCTGCGCGGCTTCCAGTTCCGGCGCGCCTGCTTCGCCGTTCAAGGCCTCGCGGGCGTAGGCGTCGCGCAGTTGGAAATATGCGCGCAGAGGACCGGGCTGGCGCTCGTAGCGCCGCAGGCCCGCCAGCATCCAGCGCCCCAGCCCGCCGGCCGTCAACTTCGCCATCAACTGGTCGAACCGCTCTGCCACCGCGGCAGCGCAATCGGGGTCTTCGCCGTGCAGCGCGTCGATCCAGCGCCGCGCTTGAACCGCCTGGTCCTCGCCGCTGCGCGCAGCCAGCCGGCGCAGCTTGTCATCCAGCGTCCCGGCCAGGCCTGCGCCGGCGCCAGCCCCTTCCCCCGCGGACAGGACGGCTCGCATGTTCATTCCAGGTTCGCGTCGACCAGCGCCCGCAGCGCCGCGGCCATGTCGGGGTCGTCGGTCAGCGCGCGCGTCATCGTCATGTCGCAGCTCTCGGCGGGGCTGACGCCGTCGCGGATGAGGATGCCGGCGTAGATCAGCATGCGGGTGGACACGCCCTCGTCCAACCCATGGCGCTTGAGTTCGCGCGAACTGTGCGCGATCCGCACCAGCCGCTGCGCCAAGCCGGTGTCTATGCCGGCCTCGTGCGCCACGATCTCCGCTTCGCGCCCGGGCTCCGGATAGTCGAAATCCAGCGCCACGAAGCGCTGCCGGGTAGAGGGCTTGAGATCCTTGGCGCTGCTTTGGTAGCCGGGGTTGTAGGACACCACCAGTTGGAAGTCGGGATGGGCCCGCACCACCTCGCCCTTCTTGTCCAGGGGCAGGATGCGCCTCGCGTCGGTCAACGGATGGATGACCACCGTAGTGTCCTGGCGCGCTTCGACGATCTCGTCCAGGTAGCAGATGCCGCCATGGCGCACGGCCTGCGTCAGCGGGCCGTCGTGCCATGCGGTGCCGTCAGCGTCCAGCAGGTAGCGGCCCACCAGGTCGGAAGCGGTCATGTCCTCGTTGCACGCCAGCGTGACCAGCGGGCGTCCCAGCTTCCAGGCCATGTACTCCACGAAGCGCGTCTTGCCGCAACCGGTGGGGCCCTTCAGGATCATGGGCAGCCGGTGCGCGTACGCATGTTCGTACAGCGCGGTTTCCCGCCCGGAGGGACGGTAGAAGGGTTCTTGCGCAATCCGGTAGGTTTCGAGCGGAGACGGCACGGTTCATGTCCTCGGGAATCGTCCGTCCGGCGCGGCGGGCCGGACGGACCGGATGGTCGGCAGGCACGCCTAGCGGTGCTTGGCGTCCTCGTTGGGGATGCCGTCCATGGGGCACTCCGGCGTACCCACGGTGGACCGGGTGAAGGATTCGACCATCTTGCGCGTGCCCTCCGGATCATTGATCCAGTTGGCGTAGAAGTTGTACGGGCATGCCGCCACGCCGGTGGCCTCTTCGCCGGAATTGATCTTGCCGGTGTAGCCGCGGTGCACCAGCTTGAACAAGTGGTTCTGCGACTGCATGTTCTTGCGCGCGTCGCGGATCAGGCTGGTGGAGAGCTCGGCGTACTGCACGCCCATGTCTTCTTCACCGCATTCGCCCAGCGTGCGGCCGTCGAAGCCGATGATGGCCGAATGGCCGAAGTAGGAATACACGCCGTCGAAGCCCGCGGCATTGGCCACCGCCACGTAGACGTTGTTCATCCACGCCATGGCCTTGGACACCATGACCTGCTGGTCCTTGGCCGGGTACATATATCCCTGGCAACGCACGATCAGCTCGGCGCCGCGCATGGCGCAATCGCGCCAGATCTCGGGGTAATTGCCGTCGTCGCAGATGATGAGGCTGATCTTCAGTCCCTTGGGGCCTTCCGACACATAGGTGCAATCGCCCGGATACCAGCCTTCGATCGGCACCCAGGGCATGATCTTGCGGTACTTCTGCACGATCTCGCCCTTGTTGTTCATCAGGATGAGGGTGTTGTACGGCGCCTTGTTCGGGTGCTCTTCGTGGCGCTCGCCCGTCAGCGAAAACACGCCCCATACGTTGGCCTTGCGGCAGGCGTCGGCGAACACAGCGGTCTCTTCGCCCGGAATGGCCGAAGCGGTTTCGTACATTTCCTTGGCGTCGTACATGATGCCGTGGGTGGAGTACTCGGGGAAGATGACCAGGTCCATGCCGGGCAGGCCGCGCTTCATGCCCACGACCATGTCGGCGATCTTGCGGGCGTTCTCCATCACCTCCGCGCGGGTATGCAGCCGCGGCATCTTGTAGTTCACGACGGCCACGCCCACGCAATCGTTGCTGCTGGAGATATCTCCGTGTCTCATGACAATGCTCCTCGGTGGTTGACGGTCATACCGTCAGGAAAGATCTGACTTTGTCCTGGTCCAGGCTCTCGCGGCAGGCCTCGTGCACGATGCGGCCCCGGTCTATCACCAGGAAGCGGTCGGCCAGGTCCAGCGCGAAGCTCAGCATCTGTTCCGACACGACGATGGCGAAGCCGCGCTCCTCGCGCAGCGCGTTCAGCACCCGTGCGATGTCCTTGATGATGGAAGGCTGGATGCCTTCGGTGGGCTCGTCCAGGATCAGCACGCGCGGATCGGAAATCAGCGCGCGGGCGATCGCCAGTTGCTGCTGCTGCCCGCCGGACAGGTTGCCGCCCTTGCGCCGGCGCATCTCGTGCAGCACCGGGAAAAAGCGGTACAGGTATTCCGGCACGGCCTTCAGGCCGCTGCGCTCCGCGCCGGTCAGGATGTTCTGCTCCACGGTCAGGAAGGGAAAGATCATCCTGCCTTGCGGCACGAAGGCCAACCCGTTGCGCACGCGCTGGTAGCTCTCCATGCCGGCCAGCTCCACGCCGTCCAGCCGGATGCTGCCCGAGCCCGACCGCAGCATGCCGATCAGCGCCTTGAGCAAGGTTGTCTTGCCCATGCCATTGCGGCCCATGATGGCCACGGATTCCCGGGGCGCAACTTCGAAGCACACATCGTGGACGACGTGCGATTCGCCGTAACTCACGTTCAACCTGTCGATCCGGAACATGGCGCGTCCTCCTCTCAATGGCCCAGGTACACGTCCAGCACACGCGGGTCGGCCTGCACTTCGCCCACCGTGCCTTCGCTCAGCAAACGTCCCTGGTGCAACACCGTGACCTTGTGCGCGATGCGCTTGACGAAATCCATGTCGTGCTCGATGACCACCATCGACTTGCCGCGCGAGATGCGCGCCAGGAGCTCGGCCGTCTGTTCACGTTCGCGCGGACTCATGCCGGCCACGGGTTCATCCAGCAACAGCAGCTGCGGGTTCTGCATCAGCAGCATGCCGATCTCCAGCCATTGCTTCTGTCCATGGCTCAGGCGGCCAGCCTTCTCCGCCAGGCGGTCCTGCAGGAAAACCTGCGCGGCCATGTCCTGGATGCGCTCGCGGATTTCCGCCGTGCGCCGGAACCGCAGCGAGCGGACCACCCCGTGCGCGTTCGGCAGCGAGATCTCGAAGTTCTCCAGCACCGTCAGGTCTTCATAAACCGACGGCGTCTGGAACTTGCGCCCGACGCCGGCCCGCACGATATCGAATTCCGCCATGCGCACCAGATCGCGGCCCTGGAACATCACGCGGCCCGCCGATGGCCGGGTCTTGCCGCAGATGATGTCCAGCAGCGTGGTCTTGCCCGCGCCATTCGGGCCGATGATGACGCGCAGCTCATCCTGCGCCACGCGCAGGCTCAGGCCGTCCACTGCGCGAAAGCCATCGAACGAGACCGTCAGGTCCTCGACGCTCAGGATGGCGCCGGGCGCCGGGCGGTCGCTGCTCATTTCCATGCTGGCGGGCTCCTGCAGGTCCAGGGTGGCACTCATCGCGCGCTCCCCGCGGCGCGGCGCGCCTGAATCTGGCCGAACACGCCGGCCAGGCCGTTGGGCATGACCACGACGACCGCGATGAAGATGGCCCCCAGGAAATACAGCCAGACTTCCGGAAACGTCTCTGACAGGTAGGACTTGAGAAAGCCGATCAGCAAGGCCCCGACCACGGCCCCGGGAATCGACAGCCGGCCGCCGACGGCCGCATAGATCACCATCTCGATCGACGCCACCACGCCAATGGCGCCCGGAGAGATCAGGCCTACCTGCAGGGTGAAGAAGGCGCCGCCGATGGAGGACAGGACCGCCGCCACGCAAAAGATGCAGGCCTTTACGTGCGCGGTGTCGTAACCCGAGAACCGCACGCGATCTTCGCGGTCTCGGATGGCGATCAGGATCTTGCCCAGCCGGCTGCGCACGATGGCCAGCGCCGCCAGCATCGCCACGACCAGTGCGCCGGCTTCGATGAAGTACAGCGCCTGCTTGCCTTCGTCGCCGACGATGTCCCAGCCCAGCAGCGTGCGGAAGTCGGTAATGCCGTTGGCGCCGCCCGTGTCCCCCTGCTGGCCGATGATGAGCACGGTCAGCGTCATCGCCAGGGCCAGGGTCACGATGGCGAAATACACGCCGCTGACCCGCTTGCGGAAGATCGCCAACGAAAACAGGTACGCGGCCAGTCCCGGCAGGACCACGATCAGCAGCAGCGTCAAAGTCAGCGAGTGGAACGGTTGCCACCAGACAGGCAGGCTCTCCACGCTGCTCCACACCATGAAGTCGGGCAGCTCCGGCGCGGACGCCTCCAGCTTCAGGAACATGGCCATCATGTACCCGCCCAACCCAAAGAAAATGCCTTGCCCCAGGCTCAGCACGCCGCTATAGCCCCAGGTCAGCACGATGCCTATCGCCACGAAGGCGAACGCCATGTACTTGCCGACCAGGTTCAGCCGGAACGGATCCAGCGACAGGGGCAGGACGGCCAGGATCAGCGCCGCGACCAGCAGGATCGCGATCTCTTCGGTTTTCCGATGCAGGGTCTTCATCGCATCACCCCCGAGTCTTGTTGGCGAACAGCCCGTTCGGGCGGAAATAGAGGACCAGGATCACCAGGACGAGGATCGTGACCTTGGCCATCGAACCGCTCATCAGGTACTCCAGCGTGGTCTGCGACTGTGCGATCGCAAGGCCGGAGAACGCAGTTCCCAGCAAGCTCTGCACGCCGCCGAACACCACGACGATGAATGAATCCACGATGTAGAGCTGGCCTGTGCCGGGGTTGGTCGATCCGATCATGGTGAAGACGCAGCCCGCGATGCCCGCCAGGCCGGAGCCCAGCGCGAAGGTCAGCGCATCCACGCGCCGCGTGTTGATGCCGACGGCGCCCGCCATCGCGCGATTCTGGGTGACGGCGCGCACGCGCAGTCCCCACGCGCTGCGGTAAAGCAGCAGATACACGCCCACCGCCACCAGCAGCGTCAGGCCCAGGATGAAGATGCGATTCAGCGGGAACTGCAGGTCGGGCGTGGGCTCCCACGCGCCGCTGAGCCAGGAGGCCAGCGGCACGCTGACCTCCTGCGCGCCGAACAGCGAGCGATAGGCCTGCTGCAGGATCAGGCTCAGGCCCCAGGTCGCCAGCAGCGTGTCCAGCGGACGGTTGTAGAACCAGCGGATGAAGCCGCGCTCCAGCCCATAGCCGAATGCGAAGGTGACCAGGAACGCCAACGGAATGGCCGCGAACAGGTAGACGTCCATCCAGCCCGGCGCCCAACGCTGGAACGCCACCGAGACCAGATAGGTGGTGTAGGCGCCCATGGCCATCAGCTCGCCGTGCGCCATGTTGATGACGCCCATCAGGCCGAACACGACGGCCAGGCCGATCGCCATCAGCAGAAGGATGCTGAACAGGCTGATCCCGTTGAATAGCTGCATTGCCGCGATGTCGATATTCATGGTCACGTTCCTGGCTGCGCCGGCGGCAAGGCCGCCGGCCAAGGGCTTGCGCGCATTGGCAAGCGCGGGCTACAGCTTCGGGAAGGGATTGGGCTCGATCAGGTCGGCCGATTCCCAGACGACGTCGAACTGCCCGTCCGGCCTCGCCCGGCCCACCCGCACCTTCTTCCAGACGTGATGGTTGGTCTCGTGCACGCGCACGGTCCCCTCCGGCGCCTGCAACGTCAGCCCGGCGGACGCCGCGATCACCTTGTCGGGATCGAACGAACCGGCCTTCTCCACGCCGAGCTTCCACAGATACACGCTGTTGTAGGCAACCTCCATCGGGTCGCCGATGACCCGGTCCTGGCCGTACTTGGCCTTGAAGGCCTTGACGAATTTTTCGTTGGCCGGATTCTGCAGGCTCTGGAAGTAGCCCATGCAGGCGTAGTAGCCCGCCGCGTTGTCCTTGCCGATGCCTTCGATCTCGTTTTCGGACACCACGGTGGACAGCAGCACGACGCGCGTGCCGTCCAGGCCGGCCGCGCGCAGCTGCTTGTAGAACGCCACATTCGAGCCGCCCACCACGGTGCTGTAGATGCACTCGGGCTTGGCGGCCTTGATCTTGTTGATGATGGAAGAGAACTCGGTGTGGCCCAGCGGCGCGTACTCCTCGCCCACCACCTTGGCATTCATGCGGGCGATGGCCGGCTTGGCGATCTTGTTGCAGGTGCGCGGATAGATGTAGTCGGAGCCGACCAGGAAAAAGGTCTTGCCCTTCTCCCGCGCCATCCACTCCACCGCCGCGATCACGGACTGCGTGGCTTCCTGCGACGGATAGAACACCCGCGCGTCCTGTTCCTGGCCTTCGTAATAGGTGGGGTAGTAGAGCAAGCCTTTGCTGCGCGCGAGCACCGGCAACAGCGCCTTGCGCGAAGCCGAGGTATAGCAGCCCACGATGGCGGCCACCTTGTCGCGGTCGAGCAGCTTGCGCGCCTTCTCGGCAAACACGGCATTCTCGCTCGCGCCGTCTTCTACCACGGGCTCGATCTTGCGCCCCATCACGCCGCCCGAGGCGTTGATCTCTTCGATCGCCAGCTTCTCCGCGTCCACCAGCGACGCCTCGGCGATGGCGATGGTGCCGGACAGCGAATGCAGCAGGCCCAGTTTGACTGTGTCTTGGGCATAGGCCTGGCGGGGCAAGGCTGCCATCCCCGACGCGGCGCTCAGTAGGACCATGGAGCCGCTGTGCTGCAGAAAGCGGCGGCGGTTGTATACGCTCATCGTTGCGCTCCTGTGCGTTTCTGAAGGCAAGCCTCCGGCTGGGGCTTGCACGCAAGCCCTGAACTGCCCGGGATTGGGCAGGCGCCTTTGCCCACCACATCACGACGACTGCCGTCCGCCCGCTGCCTGCCACGTTTCTTCAGGCAAAGCTGCGCCCACGGCGCAGCGAAACGCCATTCGAAGAAAAGCGATGGACAAACGGAAAACGAAAAGGCCCGAGCCGGAAATTCCGGCTCGGGCCTTTTTGCCCTACGCCTGACTGGCAACACTGGCAGTCGGCGAAAATTTGAAGACGAACTTGCGTCTGGAAGGCATTCTGAAGAAGCGTGTGGCGCTATGCCATGCGTATTTTCCCTTAGCGGCTGCGGCTCGCTGCCAAGGCGCGGCGCAAGGCTGGCGCAGCATTCTGCAGGTAGCGCCACAAGCGGTTCGAGACCGGGCCTTGCGCGCGGTCCGTGCGCCGCGCCGCGACCAGTTCTTCGACGCTGCCCGGCAGATGGCGGTTGGCAATCGAGATCAGGCGACCGTCGCGCAGTTCCTCATCGACGAGAAAGCGCGGCATGTGGCCCCAGCCCATGCCTTGCAGGATGATTTCCTTCTTCATCAGCTGGTCCGCCACCGTACACTGGCGCGCGCCTTCCACGGTGAAGTAATCCTGCGGCGGCGTATGCCTGGCGGTGTCGCGCATGACGCATTGCGTGTAGTCGCGCATCAGCGCGGGCTTGATAGCACGCGGCACGGGCTCACGCAGAAAGCCGGGCGCCACCACGGGCACGAAAGGCACCTTGGCCAGGTCGACCCATTCAATGCGGGCATCGTTCTTGTCGACGCGATGCAGGATGAGGTCGGCCTCGCCGTCGTAAAGGCGTTCCAGCGGCCCGGACACGGCCTCGAAGTGCAGGTCCAGGCGCGTGGCCTGGCAGTCGGCGAAAAAGCGGCTCAAGAGACCCAGCACATAAGGGCGCGGACAGAAGTCGCCGATCACGATGCGCAGTTCGGTTTCCTCGCCCATGGCCAGTTGCTCGGCGTGCGCGCGCAAGGCGGTCAGCTCGCGCAGCAGCGATTGCGCACGCGTATGGAAGGACTGCCCCGCAGCCGTCAAGCTCACGCGGTAGCCGCTGCGGTCCAGCAAGGCCAGACCCAGCTGCCGCTCCAGCTTGGCCACGGCGGCGAACACCGCCGGGTGCGAGCGGTGCAGCGTTGCCGCGGCCGCCTGGAAGCCGCCGTCGCGCGCCACCGCGTCGAAGCATTGGAGATCGTGCAGCGTGAATTCGCTCATGTCTATTTTTCCGACAATGATTGTGCGAACTTTGTAATTTTTTCTTTAACGACGCGCAACTACGATTTGCCTTACACCCATCACCCAGAGGCGAATCATCATGCAAGACATCTCCTACTACACCGCCGGCGACGGCGCCCGCATCGCCTACCGCTACGATGGCCGCGCGGACCTGCCCACGCTGGTGCTGGCGAACTCCATCGGCACCACCCTGCACATGTGGGACGCGCAGATTCCCGCGCTGACACGCCACTTCCGCGTGCTGCGCTACGACTACCGCGGCCATGGCGCGTCCACCGTGCCGCAAGGCCCCTACTCTCTGGACCGCCTGGGCCGCGACGTGCTGGAGCTGATGGACGGCCTGGGCGTCGAACATGCGCATTTCCTGGGCTTGTCGCTGGGCGGCATCGTTGGACTATGGCTGGGCCTGCACGCGCCGCAGCGCATCGACCGCCTGGTCCTCAGCAATACCTCGGCCTATCTGGGACCGGCGCCGCAATGGGACGAGCGCATCGCCGCCACGCTACAGGCAGAGAACATGTCGGAAACGGCCGAGACCTTCCTGAAGAACTGGTTTCCCGCGGCCTGGCTGCAGCAGAGCAATCCCGCCGTCGAACCGTTCCGCGCCATGCTGCTGAACACCGACAAGCATGGCCTGGCGGGCGCATTCGCCGCGGTGCGGGACTTCGACCTGCGCCGCACCATGGCGCTGATCCCCAATCCGACGCTGGTCATCGCCGGCCAGCACGACACGGTCACCGCGGCCAGCCACGGCGAGCAGATCGCCGCAACCATCCCCGGCGCCAGGCTGCTGACGCTGCCGGCCGTGCATTTGGCGAACATCGAACTGCCCCAGGCCTTCGAGGCCGCGGTGCTGGAGTTCCTGCTCGAAGGCTGAATAGCTAGTCCGCGCCGCGCTCCCAACGGCGCTGGATGGCCTTGGCCGCGACCACGCCGTCGGCCATGGAGGTCACCACGCAGGGATGCATGCGGTGCGCCACCTCGCCCACGGCGTAGATGTCGGGCACGCTGGTCTCGGCGGTGGCGAAGTCCGTGCGGATGTAGCCGCGCTCGTCGCGGGCCAGGTGCAGGCTGTCGGCAAAGCCGGCCTGAGGCTCCCAGCCGTAGAAGACCAGGATCAGGTCGTACTGCTTGCCGTCCACGCTGCGGGTGGCGGGGTCCACCTTGTATGGGCCGATATGCACGCCTTCGCGGCCGGCGCGCGTCACCCATTGCTGTTGGGCACGGACGCTGCGGGCATAGAGATGCACGCTGCGGGCGCCGCGGTTGCGCACGTAGACGTAGTTTTCGAAGGCGTTGTCGCCCCCGCCCAGCACCGCCACCGACAGGCCCGAATAGTCCTGCGCCACGATGGGCGAGCCCGGGCCGATCAGCACGCCGGGCCAGGATGCGCCCGGCGGGTGGTCCGGCAGCCCCTTGGCGCGCACGCCCGAGGCGATCACCAGGGTGCGCCCGCGCACCAGGGATTCGGCGCCGTCTGCGTCTGCCAGCGTCGCCTCGATGCCGCCTTTGCAGGGACGCACCCCGGTTACGCGGGTTTCCAGGCGCAGCGGCACGCCGGCCGCGCGCACGCTGGCGTCGATGTTGGCAGCCACCTGCTGTCCGGTCACGCCCGGCAGCACCGCGATCCAGTCGTCGGCGAAGGGATTGTCATTGCCCAACCCGCCCAGCCGGGGGCCAGCCTCGACCAATAGCGGGGACAGGCCCAGGCGCGCCAACCACAGGGCGCAGGAAGCGCCGGCCGGGCCGCCGCCTACAATGACCGAATCGTGCATCTGTTGCATTTCACCCCTTATTGACTGCGCCGGCGCCTCACGGACGCCCGGACATGGCCGGATTGTAGCCAGCGCGCCGCCCCCGTTCCGCTGTCGCCTTACAATTCCGGGCTACCCCACCCAGGTTTTCATCATGCCTACACGCCGCATCATTCTTTCCGGGCTTGCGCTCGACGCCCGCATCGGCATCCTCGAGCACGAGCGCCGCGCCACCCAGCCCCTGCATGTCGACGCCGACTTCGACGTGGACATCCAGCGCTCGGTCGACGACCACGACATCCACAGCGTGCTGGACTACCGCCGGCTGCGCGAGGCCATCGTGGAAGAATGCACGCAGGCGCACGTGAACCTGATCGAAACCCTGTCGGAGCAGGTCGCGGCGCGCCTGCTGGCCGACTTCCAGGAAATCCGCGCGCTGCGCCTGCGCATCAGCAAGCCCATGGCCTTTTCCGACTGCGCGGCGGTAGGCGTGGAAATCCAGATCACGCGTTGACCATGAACGATATCGCTACCCCTGAGGTGCGCTTTCGCACCGAGGCCGAAGAAAAGGCCCGCCACGAAGGCAACAAGCTGACCAAGCGCCTGGCCCGCGAAACCACGCGCGCCCTGTCCGACTACAACATGATCGAAGCAGGCGACCGCGTCATGGTCTGCCTGTCGGGCGGCAAGGATTCCTACGCGCTCCTGGACATCCTGCTGCAGCTGCAGAAGCGCGCCCCCTTCAAGTTCGAGCTGATCGCGGTCAACCTGGACCAGAAGCAGCCGGGCTTTCCCGACCACATACTGCCGCAGTACCTGACGGAACTGGGCGTGCCCTTCCACATCGAGACGCAGGATACGTATTCCATCGTCACGCGCGTGCTGGAAGAGGGCAAGACCATGTGCTCGCTCTGTTCGCGCCTGCGCCGCGGCATCCTGTACCGCGTCGCCTCTGAACTGGGCGCGACCAAGATCGCGCTGGGCCATCACCGCGACGACATCCTGGGCACGTTCTTCCTGAACCTGTTCTACGGCGGCAAGGCCAAGGGCATGCCGCCCAAGCTGGTGTCCGATGACGGCCGCCACACGGTGATCCGCCCCCTGGCCTATGTGCCGGAAACCGACCTGATCGCCTACGCGGAGCTCAAGCAGTTCCCCATCATTCCCTGCAATCTCTGCGGTTCGCAAGAGAACCTGAAGCGCAAGGAAGTGGGCCGCATGATCAAGGAATGGGACAAGCAGCATCCGGGCCGCTCGTGGAACGTGTTCAACGCGCTGTCGCGCGTGGTGCCTTCGCACTTGATGGACCGCGACCTGTTCGACTTCGTGGGTTTGAAGCCTACTGGCCAGCCGGACGCCAATGGCGACACGGCGTTCGACGCCGAGGATCCGCAGGAAGATGCTGGCGAAGCCTGTGGCGATACGCCGCAAGCGCTGGAGCCCGGCGCCATTGTCGAAAAGAAGGTGACGTTCACGCGCAGCTGAAAACTGCGCGCAGAAATGAAAAAGGCTGCCCTGCGCAGCCTTTTTCATTTGCAGGCGCTACGCCTACGCGTTCAGCACGCGGATGGGCTTGCCGGCTTTCCACGCCTTCACCGCTTCCAGCGCATTCTGATAGAAGGCTTCGAAGTTCTCGCGGCTGACGTAGCCCAGGTGCGGCGTCAGGATCACGTTGTCCAGGTCCCGCACGGAATCCGTGGGCGACAGCGGCTCTTCGGGATAGACGTCCAGGCCGGCGCCGGCGATGCGGAACTTCACCAGCGCGTCCATCAAGGCTTCCTGGTCCACCAGGCCGGCGCGCGAAGTGTTGACCAGGTACGCGGTCGGTTTCATCGCGGCCAGCGCGGCCGCGTCGACCACATGGCGGCTGCGCTCGGACAGGATCAGATGCAGGCTGACCACGTCGGACGTGGCGAAGAGTTCGTGCTTGTCCACCCGCTTCACGCCCGCCGCCTCGGCGCGCTCGTCGGTCAGGTTGGGGCTCCAGGCCACCACGTCCATGCCGAAGGCCAGGCCTGCCTTGGCGACCGCCGCGCCCAGCTTGCCCAGGCCCAGCACGCCCAGGCGCTTGCCTGCCAATGGTTCAGGCATGGCCGTCTGCCACATGCCGCGGCGCATGGCCGCGTCTTCGGCCGGCAGGTGCTTGAACAGGCCCAGGATGTGCGCCCAGGCCAGTTCGGCCGTGGCGGTGTTGGCGTCGGCGCTGCCGGGCGCGCCGCAGACGATGATGCCCTGCCCGGCGCAGGCCTGCATGTCGATAGCGTTGTTGCGCATGCCGGTGGTGACCAGCAGACGCAGGTTCGGCAGGGCGCGGATCCGCTCCGCGGGGAACGGCGTGCGCTCGCGCATGGCGACAATCACGTCGTAGGGTTCAAGCGTGGGCTCGACCTGTTCTTCGGGAATGAAGTTGTTGAAGATCTGCACCTCGGCGTCACCGCCCAGCGAGGTCCAATCCGCATAGCGCTTGGCTACGTCATGGTAATCGTCGAGTATTGCGATTTTCAAAAGCTGTCTCCGGGGGCTTGGCGCCTGTGGCGCCAGCCTCCCGGCCGGCGCCGCGCGCCGGTCAGTTCAAGCGGGCTTTGAATTGCTCCAGCGGCAAGGCGCCGCTGACGCGCGAGCCGTCTGCAAAGAACGTGGTCGGCGTGCCGCGCACCATCAGCTTCTGGCCCAAGGCCAACAGCTTGTCCTCGGGCACGTCGCAATTGGCGGTGGCGGGCTTCTTGCCGCGCAGCATCCAGTCATCCCAGGTGGCGCCCGGGTCCTTCGAGCACCACACATCGCGCACCTTGTCCTTGGAATCGGGCGACAGGATGGGATAGAGGAAGGTGTAGACGGTGATGTTGTCGACGTTTTCCAGCGTCTTGCGCAATTGCTTGCAGTAGCCGCAGTTGGGGTCTTCGAAGATAGCGACCTTGCGCGAACCGTCGCCCTTGACCTGCTTGATGGCGAGATCCAGCGGCAACTGGTCGAACGACACGGCGCTCAGGCGTTCCTGCGTTTCGCGGGTGACGTCGCGGCGCGTCATGGCGTCGATCAGCGGACCTTCCATGACCCACGTCACTTTTTCATCCGTGTAGATGAGGTCCATGCCCAGCTGCACTTCGAACAGGCCGTAGGGCGTGCGGCGCACGGCCGTGACGTCCATGCCGTCGAAACGCTGGCGGAAACGCTCCTTGACCGCGTCCGCCACGGGATCGGCCGGCGCCACCTGGGTGGTGGAGTAGCTCTTGTCGCCCTTGGCGGGCTGCCCCACGGACTGGGTGGAGACAGACTTGTCGCCCTGGGCCGCCGCGCCGGCGGACATGCCCAGGCCCGCGGCCAGGAAACAAGCCGCCAAGGTGGCGGATATGCGGAAATTCATCGGTACTCCTGTACTCATCTATCGTGTTCTTGTGCGGAAAGGGTAACCGATCCGCGCCTGGGCGAATCCGGTCTGCGGGCAGGCGCCCCCTAAGGATCAGACAATCCGCCCGCGGGCGAGGTTCCGCGGGACGGATCCGGCCCTAGTTGGCCGAGGCCCCGGTTATCAGGCGGCGCTTGATCAAAGGCGCCCGCTCTACCCAGTGCATGCCGGCATTGCGCAGCCAGACCAGCGGCGTCGCCCGCGACGCGAACAGCTTGTGCAAGCCGTCAGTGGCCAGGCGCATGGCCAGCACCGGCTCGGCGCGCGCGCGCTGGTAGCGGTGCAGCACGCGCAGGTCGCCCGCCGAGCGATAGGCTTCGCGGCCCGCGACCACGCGGGCCAGCGCCTCGACGTCGCCCAGGCCCAGGTTCAGCCCCTGGCCCGCCAGCGGGTGCAGGCGGTGGGCCGCGTCGCCCGCCAGCGCGATACCCGGCGCAACCATCTGGGCGCGCTCCAGCGTCAAGGGAAAGCCATGCAGCTTGCTGCGGACCTTCAGCGCGCCCAGGCGGCCTTCGGCGGCGTCGGCCAGCAGGGTTTCGAGGCGAGCGGCCTGCTCCTCGGGCGGCAGGGCCAGCAGTGCCTGGGCCAGCTCGGTGCGCATGGACCAGACCATGGAAACCTGCGGACCGGCAGAGGTATCGGGCAGCGGCAGCAGGGCCAGCACGCCGTCGTCTCGGAACCACTGGAAAGCGGTGCCCTGGTGCGGACGCTCAGCGTCCAGGTGCACCACCAGGCCCGTGTCGTCGTAGGACACGGATTCATGCTTCAGGCCGGCGGCCTCGCGCAGCGGCGACGCCGCGCCATCGGCGCCCACGAACAGCTCGGCCTCGATGCGCGCGCCGCTTTCGGTGTCGATGGCGCCGTCGCGGTAACCCGTGCAGCGGTCCTCCAGCCACGGGATGCCGAACATGCGGACTGCCTGGATCAGCACGCGCTCGATTTCGCCGGACTCGACGATCCAGGCCAGCTGCGGCAGCGCCGCCTGCCAGGCGCTCAGGTTCACCTGGCCGTCGGCGTCGCCGTGGATTTCCATAGCGTTGACCGGCGTCAGCCGGGACGCGGGCATGGCGTCCCACACGCCGAGCTCGGCCAGGAAACGCTGGCTGGCGGGTGAAATGGCGTAGACGCGCGGGTGGTAGCGGTCGGGATCGGCCGGCGGCACGCTGGCGCGCGGCGCCAGCACGGCCACGCGCTGGCCGCGGCGGGCCAGCGCCAGGGCAGTGGACAGGCCGACGATGCCGGCCCCGCAAACGACGATCTGATGGCTCATCTTGCGCTCGGCTCCCCGGCCTGTTTCGGCCACAGCACCCACATCTGGCCGCGTTGCTTCATGCGGCCGGCCTGCTGGCCGGCGTCGTCGCCGTAGCCCCAGTAGAAGTCGGCGCGCGCGGCGCCGCGGATGGCCGTGCCCGTGTCCTGGGCCAGCACCAGGCGCTGCAGCGGCCGGTCGGACGCCGGATAGGTCGTGGCCAGGAACACCGGCGTGCCCAGCGGCACGAAACCCGCGTCGACCGCGATCGAACGCATGGGGGCCAGCGGCACCGCGTAGGCGCCCTTGGGACCTTGTTCCGGATCGACCACCGCCTCTTCGCGGAAGAACACCACCGCCGGGTTGGCGTTGAGCATTTCCGGCACGCGCTTGGGATTGCGCTGGGCCCAGGCGCGGATGTTCTGCATGGAAGCCTGGTCGGCCGACAACTCGCCGCGGTCGATCAGCCAGCGGCCGATGGAGGCGTAAGGCTGGCCGTTGTGGTCGGCATAGGCCACGCGGATGGTCTTGCCGGAATCGGGACCGTCGGTCAGCTGCACGCGGCCCGAGCCCTGCACCTGCAGGAAGAAGTTGTCGACGGGGTCATCCACCCACACCAGCACAGGCGGACGGCGGCCGGAGGACTCGATGGCGGCGCGCGAGTCATAAGGCACCACCCGCTTGCCGTCCAGCTTGCCGCGCACGCGCTTGCCCGCCAGTTCCGGATAGATCGAGCCCAGGTCGATGGTCAGCAGGTCCGCGGGCACGGTGTACAGCGGCCATTGATGGCTGCCGCCCTGGCGGCGCGAGCCGCGCACCAGGGGCTCGTAATAGCCTGTCACGGTGTTGGTGGCCGGCTTGCCGTCGGCGGCGTTCAGACGCCAGGGCTGCAGATAGGTCTGCAGGAAGCGGCGCACGCCCTCGCCATCGCCCGCGGCAGGCGCGCGGGACGGATCCGCGGCGGCCGCGCAGACCGGCTGCCAGGCCCGCGGCGTGGCGCGCGCGGGCGCGGCCAGGTTGCCGCTGGTCGGCCGCATCAGGCCGCGGCAATTGCGCAGGAACAGAGGCCAGAAGCGCGACAGGTCATCGTTGGTCCAGCCGGGCATCTCGGCCCAGTTGGCCGCCTTGTACTTGCCAGCCAGCGCGCGCGGCGGAGTATCGGGCAAGGACGCCAGCGACGGCACCACCAGCGGGCCGTCGGCCGCGGGCGCGGACGGGCCGGGGATGCCGGCCGAACCGGAGTCGGGAGGAATGTCAGAGGGGGTGGAACATGCCGCCAGCAATACGGACAGCACGGACAGACTGAGAATGCGCTTCATGAGCAAATGAAAAAACGTGCGACGGATGGCCGGGCCATTCAATGCAGGGTACGCGGCATGGCCAGGACGAATTCGGAGATCGGCACTTCGAACGGTATGCCGTTCTCGCCGACGCAGTGGTAGGTGCCGCGCATCGTACCCACCGGCGTGGGCAGGGGACAGCCGCTGGTGTACTCGAAGGTTTCGCCGGGCGCGAGCAAGGGCTGCTGGCCCACGATGCCCAGCCCGCGCACTTCCTGCACGCGCTGGTTGCCATCGGTGATGATCCAGTGGCGGCTGATCACCTGGGCGGGATGCTCGCCGGTATTGGTGATGCGGACGGTATAGGCGAACACGAACTGCTGTTCGCCAGGATCGGACTGTTCAGGCACGAAGCGCGGAGAGACAGAGACGCTCAGGTCGTAAGGTTTCACAGTCCTTCCCTGTGTGGTGCTGGCGGGCGGCCGTGGTACGGCGCCGGACGCTGGAAAAGACGCGGTTCCCGGACCCGCCGGGCCGGGCCATTCCCGGTACCGCGCCTCAAACTGCAATAATGGCACATTATGCCCTCCCCGATCCCGAACATCATGTCTACCCAACAGGCTTCCACCCGCATCACCCCCAGCATCCTGTCGGCCGACTTCGCCCGCCTGGGCGAGGAAGTCCGCAACGTCGTCGCCGCCGGCGCCGACTGGATCCACGTGGACGTGATGGACAACCACTATGTCCCCAATCTGACCATCGGCCCGATGGTGTGCGCGGCCATCCGCCCCCACGTCCAGGTGCCGATCGACGTGCACCTGATGGTGGAACCGGTGGACGACCTGGTGCCGATGTTCGCCAAGGCCGGCGCCGACTACATCAGCTTCCACCCTGACGCCAGCCGCCACGTGGACCGCACGCTGTCGCTGATCCGCGAAAACGGCTGTAAGGCCGGCCTGGTGTTCAACCCCGCCACCCCGCTGTCCTACCTGGACTACGTGATGGACAAGATCGACCTGATCCTGATCATGTCGGTGAATCCGGGCTTCGGCGGCCAGAGCTTCATCCCCGGCGCGCTGACCAAGCTGCGCGAGGCGCGCGCGCGCATCGACGCCTGGACGCAGGCCGGCGGCCAGGAAATCGTGCTGCAGGTCGACGGCGGCGTGAAGATCGACAACATCGCTGAAATCCGCCGCGCCGGCGCCGATACCTTCGTGGCCGGCTCCGCCATCTTCGGCAAGCCGGACTATGCCGGCATCATCAAGTCCATGCGCGAACAGATCGCCATCGGCGAAACCACCGCCATCTAAGCTCCGGGAACCGACATGACCGCTTTTCGCGCCGCGCTGCTGGACCTGGACGGCACCCTGCTGGATTCGATTCCCGACCTGGCCTTCGCCGCCAACGCCATGCGCGTGGAGCTGGGCATGTCGCCGCTGCGCGAAGACGTGGTGGCCACCTTCGTGGGCAAGGGCGTGGACAACCTGGTGCGCCGCAGCCTGGCCGGCAGCCTGGACGCGGCCGCCCCCACCGCCGCCGAGTTCGATGTCGCCCGCGCCGCCTTCTATCACCATTACCACCTGTCCAATGGCGAAAAAGCGCAGATCTACCCTGGCGTCATCGACGGCCTGAAGCTCATGCGCGAGCAAGGGCTGAAGCTGGCCGTCGTCACCAACAAGCCCACCGAATTCACCCTGCCGCTGCTGCAACGCACGGGCCTGGCGGGCTTTTTCGATGCCGTGGTCTGCGGCGACACCTGCGAGCGCCGCAAGCCCGATCCGGATCAGGTGGTGCATGCCTGCGACCTGCTCGGCGTCGCTCCGCACGAAGCCGTGACCATCGGCGATTCCGTCAATGACGCCCAGGCGGGCCGCAGCGCCGGCACCCAGGTCCTGGTCGTGCCTTACGGTTACAACGAAGGCCGGGACGTGCGCGAGCTGGATGTCGATGGTATAGTTGACACGCTAGTCGCCGCCGCCCAGTGGGTCGCGCTCTGGAATCAAAACCAGAACGCGGCAAAAACAGGCTCCTGAACAACGGCGGCTCACCGCGAATTCAATACTGAACAAAGCTCAATGAACGTTTCCATCCAGAACCAAATGCTCGGCGCCTCGTGGCGCTGGTGGCGTTTGTCTTCCGGGTGGCGATGATCCCTCCCGGCCCTGGACGCGTATGCCGCCTAGTGCCGTAGCTGTGTAAACACAGAGCCAAGCCCGGAACCAGTAACCTGGACCGGGCTTTTTTGTTGCGCGCCTGGTCCGATAGCAGATAAATCGCTCACGAGACCCGACATGACCGAAATCGAATTCAAGGCCCTCGCCGCACAAGGCTACAACCGCATCCCGCTGGTCGCCGAAACCTATGCCGACCTGGACACCCCGCTGGGCATCTACCTGAAGCTGGCGCACGCCGGCCCCCAGGGCGGGCGCATGACCTGCCTGATGGAGTCGGTGGTGGGCGGCGAACGCTTCGGCCGTTATTCCTTCATCGGCCTGCCGGCCCGCACGGTGATCCGCGCCAGCGGCACCCGCACCGAGGTGCTGCACGACGGCAAGGTCGCCGAAACCCATGACGGCGATCCGCTGGCCTTCATCGAGCAATACCAGAGCCGCTTCAAGGTCGCCCTGCGTCCCGGCATGCCGCGCTTCTGCGGCGGCCTGGCGGGCTACTTCGGCTACGACACCGTGCGCCACATCGAGCCCTGCCTGGGCCCGGCGGTCAAGCCGTTCCCCGCCGGCATGGAAGGCGGCACGCCCGACCTGATGCTGATGCACGTGGACGAGCTGGTCATCGTCGACAACCTGGCCGGCCGCATCTACCTGATGGTCTACGCGGACCCGGGCCAGCCCGAGGCCTACAGCCGCGCCCAGCAGCGCCTGCACGACCTGCGCGCCCGACTGCGACGCCCGGTGGAAATTCCCTACAGCCACGCCAGCATGCAGACCGAAGAGCGGCGCGACTTCAAGAAGGAAGACTATCTGGCGGCCGTGCACCGCGCCAAGGAACACATCGCCGCCGGCGACCTGATGCAAGTGCAGATTGGCCAGGTCATCGCCAAGCCCTTCCGCGATTCCCCCCTCTCCCTCTACCGCGCCCTGCGGTCGCTCAATCCCTCCCCCTACATGTACTTCTGGAACTTCGGCGACTTCCAGGTGGTCGGCGCGTCGCCGGAAATCCTGGTGCGCCAGGAACGCGTGGTGGAAAACGGCGAACCCAAGTCGCAGATCACGATCCGTCCCCTGGCCGGCACCCGCAAGCGCGGCGGCACGCCCGAGGAAGACGCCGCCCTGGCCGCCGAACTGAAGGCCGATCCCAAGGAAGTGGCCGAACACGTGATGCTGATCGACCTGGCGCGCAACGACGTGGGCCGCGTGGCCCAGGTGGGCTCGGTCAAGGTCAGCGACACCATGGTGATCGAACGCTATTCGCACGTGATGCACCTGGTGTCCAACGTCACCGGCACGCTGAACCCGGGCATGAGCAGCATGGACGTGCTGCGCGCGTCCTTCCCCGCAGGCACCCTGACCGGCGCTCCCAAGGTCGAGGCCATGAAGATCATCGACGAACTGGAACCCGTGCGCCGCGGCATCTACGGCGGCGCGGCCGGCTACCTGAGCTACGGCGGCGAAATGGACGTAGCCATCGCCATCCGCACCGGCGTCATCAAGGACGGCACGCTGTACGTGCAGGCCGCCGCCGGCATCGTGGCCGATTCCAACCCTGAAGCCGAATGGGCCGAAACCGAAGCCAAGGCCCGCGCGGTGCTGCGCGCAGCCGAACAGGTGCAGCACGGCCTGGACGAGCCCATCTGAGGCCCCGCCCCCACCGGACATATCCGGGCCGCCGGGCGGCCCCACAGGAGAATTAAATGCTGTTGATGATCGACAACTACGACTCTTTCACCTACAACCTGGTGCAATACTTCGGTGAACTGGGCGAAGACGTGCGCGTGGCGCGCAACGACCAGATCACGCTGGAAGAGATCGCCGCCATGAACCCGGACCGCATCTGCGTGTCGCCCGGCCCCTGCTCGCCGGCCGAGGCAGGCATCTCGGTGCCCGTGATCCAGGCCTTCGCGGGCAAGAAGCCCATCCTGGGCGTGTGCCTGGGCCATCAGGCCATCGGCGCGGCCTACGGCGGCGACATCGTGCGCGCGCAGCAGATCATGCACGGCAAGACCGTGCAGATCTCGCATACCGGCACGGACATCTTCACCGGTCTGCCCACCCCGTACACCGTGATCCGTTACAACTCGCTGACCATAGACCCCGCCACCCTGCCCGACTGCCTGGCCGTGACGGCGACCGCGCCGGACGGCGACATCATGGGCGTGCGCCACAAGACCCTGCCGCTATACGGAGTACAGTTCCATCCCGAGTCGGTGCTCAGCGAGCACGGCCATGCCCTGCTCCGCAATTTCCTGAACCTCGCCTAAGAAGGACGCATCGTGACTATTTCCCCCGCCGAAGCGCTGACGCGCTGCATTGAACACCGCGAAATCTTCCACGACGAAATGCTGCATCTCATGCGCATGCTGATGCGCGGCGAAATGTCGCCGCAGATCGCAAGCGCCTTGCTGATGGGCCTGCGCGTGAAGAAAGAGACCATAGGCGAAATCACCGCCGCCGCACAGGTCATGCGCGAATTCGCCACGCCCGTGGTCACGCCCAACCCCGCCGACCTGCTGGACATGTGCGGCACCGGCGGCGACGGCAGCCATACCTTCAACATTTCCACCACCGCCATGTTCGTGGCGGCGGCGGCCGGCGTGCCGATCGCCAAGCACGGCAACCGCAGCGCCTCGTCGTCCAGCGGCAGCGCCGACGTGCTGGAAGCCCTGGGCGCCAACCTGGTGTTGACACCCGAACAGGTGGCCGAGTGCATCCAGGCCACCGGCATCGGCTTCATGTTCGCGCCCGCCCACCATGGCGCCATGAAGAACGTGGCCGCCGTGCGCAAGGAACTGGCCGTGCGCACCATTTTCAACATCCTGGGCCCGCTGACCAATCCGGCCGGCGCCGCCAACCAGTTGATGGGCGTGTTCCACCCCGACCTGGTCGGCATCCAGGTGCGCGTGCTGGAACGCCTGGGTTCGCGCCACGTGCTGGTGGTGCACGGCAAGGACGGCATGGACGAGGCCTCGCTGGGCGGCGCCACCCTGGTCGGGGAACTCAAGGACGGAAAGGTCCTCGAATATGAGATCCATCCCGAGGACTACGGGCTATCCATGATGTCCAACCGCAGCATCAAGGTGTCCAATCGCGAACAATCGCGCGAGCTTGTCATCGAGGCGCTCGAAAATGTCGAGGGCACCGCCCGCGACATCGTCGCGCTCAATGCGGGACTCGCCATTTATGCTGGCAATAAGGCCGATTCCATTCCCGAGGCATTGGCTCTAGCATTTGAACTTATCTCCACCGGCGCGGCGCGAGCCAAGCTGGAAGAATTCTGCGCATATACCCGGAAATTCCTGAAATGAACGATATTCTCGCGAAGATCCTCGCCGTCAAGGCCGAGGAAGTCGCCGCCGCTCGCCAGATGCGCAGCGAAGCCGAAGTCCTGCGCGAAGCGCAGGCGCGGCAGGACGTGCGTGGCTTTGCCCAAGCCATCGAAGACAAGATCTCGCAAGGCAAGCCCGGCGTCATCGCCGAAATCAAGAAGGCCTCGCCGTCCAAGGGCGTGCTGCGCGACCCTTTCAATCCCCCGGAAATCGCCGCCACCTATGCGGTGCACGGCGCGGCCTGCCTGTCGGTGCTGACCGACGTGCAGTTCTTCCAGGGCTCCCACGACCATCTGCGCCAGGCGCGCGCGGCCTGCTCGCTGCCGGTGCTGCGCAAGGACTTCGTGATCGATCCCTATCAGATCATCGCCGCGCGCGCCATGGGCGCGGACTGCGTGCTGCTGATCGTGGCCGCGCTCAGCCCGGCGCAACTGCGCGACTATGAAACGCTGGCGATGGAACTGGGCATGGACGTGCTCGTGGAAGTGCACGACGCCAAGGAACTGGACGTCGCGCTGACCATGAAGACGCCGCTGCTCGGCGTCAACAACCGCAACCTGCGCACCTTCGAGACCAGCCTGTCGAACACCCTGGACCTGCTGCCCCGGATTCCCGCGGGCAAGCGCGTCGTGACCGAAAGCGGCATCCTCAAGCCGGAAGACGTGCAGCTGATGCGCCAGCACAAGGTCGACGCCTTCCTGGTGGGCGAAGCCTTCATGCGCGCCAAGGATCCGGGCGCGGAACTTGCGCGCCTGATGGGCTGACCGGCCGGCCCGGGAGCCCATGGACACCACCTTCCTGCTCAATTTCATCCAGGTCATCGAGCAGGGTTCGATCGCCGAGGTTGCGCGCAAGAACGGCCTGACACCGGCGGCGGTCAATCAGCGCATCAAGAAGGTCGAGGACGAACTGGGTTTCAAGCTGGTGGTGCGTTCCGGCCGCACCGTCAAACCCACGGTCGAAGGCGCGCAGATCCTGGCGCAGGCCAAGCACGTCATGGAAGAGGTGCGCAACCTGAAGGCCGCGTCCCAGGGGCCGGTGGTGTTCGGCCACCTGACCCTGGGCGCGTTCGATTCGGCCATGACCACGCTGATGCCCACGCTGCTGGCGCGTCTCATCGACCGGCATCCCAATCTCGAAATCAGCCTGGTCAAGGGCTATTCCGTCAATCTCTACAGCAAGATCTGCGACGGAGAGATGGACGCGGCACTGATACTGCAGCCGCAGTTCCAGATGCCCAAGAACCTGGAATGGCGCCGGGTGCGTGACGAGCCGCTGGTGGTGCTGGCGCCGGCCTCGCTCGCCGAGACCGACCCGCACCAGCTGCTGCGCGCCAATCCGCTGATCTGCTATGACCGCAAGCT
Organism: Achromobacter sp. ACM02; assembly: GCF_014851605.1. NCBI lineage: Bacteria > Pseudomonadati > Pseudomonadota > Betaproteobacteria > Burkholderiales > Alcaligenaceae > Achromobacter > Achromobacter sp. ACM02. Next base: position 344,530 of record NZ_JACUZY010000005.1, on the reverse strand, counting down.
GTGGGGCGGGCAGCTCGCCGCCAACTACTTCCGCCAGCACAGCATACGGCCCAAGATACGCATCGAAACCGCTTCCATCGAGGTCATCGCGCTGCTGGTAGGCCAGGGACTGGGCGTGTCCCTGGTGCCGGACGGCGCAGGCGAACTGCGCCCGGACTCCGGGCTGCGCAAGATCCCCCTGCCGGACGACGAGCACTTCCGCAGCGTCGGCCTGCTATGGAACCGGCAATCGGTCCGCGCCGCCCTGATCGAGGAAATCTACGAGATCGCGCGGGCCGCCTGAGGCGGGGCCTCAGCAGGTTCCCTCGGCGCCCAGGATGACCGTGGACTGGCTGGACAGCGTGCCGCCGTTGCCGTGCGCCAGGGCCAGGCGCGCATCCCGGACCTGGCGCTCGCCCGCCTGGCCGCGCAACTGGCGCACCGCTTCGATCACCAGGAACACCCCGTACATGCCCGGATGGACGCAGGACAACCCGCCCCCGTTTGTGTTCACCGGCAGCCTGCCACCCGGCGCAATGCCGCCGCCGCGCACGAAGGCCCCGCCCTCGCCCTTGGCGCAGAATCCCAGGTCTTCGAGGAACAGGATGGTGTTGATGGTGAAGGCGTCGTATAGCTGCGCCACGTCGATGTCGGCTGGACGATAGCCGGCCATTTCGAACGCCAGCGCGCCCGACTGGCGCGCCGCGGTGGTGGTCAGGCTCTCCATCGCGGATATCTGGCGGTTCCATACGGCGGTCGCGCTGCCCAGGATGTAGGCGGGAGGCTGTGGCAGATCCCGGGTGCGGTCGGCCCGCGTCATCACGAAGGCGCCCGCGCCATCCGTCACCAGGCAGCAATCGCGGACAGTCAGCGGATCCGATACCCGGCGCGCGCTCAGCACCTCATCAATTGATAGTGGATCGCGCGAATATGCTTCGGGATTGAGTTGCGCCCAGCGGCGCGCCGCCACCGCAACTTCGGCCAAATCCTCGCGCCGGGTGCCAAACTCGTGCATGTGGCGCCTGGCGGCCAGCGCGTAGGCGCTGGGCGGATTCAAAGGTTCATACGGCATTTCGTAGGGCTGAGGGTCCAGCGCCTTGCGCGTGGCCGCAATCGCCGAGCGTCCGACGGCAGCTGTCTTCTGCGCGCTGCCGTAGCAGACCAGCACGGCATTGCACTGCCCCGAATCCAGCGCATGGGCCGCGGCCAGGATGTATGACATGAAGCTGGAGCCGCCCAGGCAGGTTCCATCGATGTAGGTGGGGCGGATGCCCAGGGTCTCGATGACGGACATAGGCCACATGCTGGCCGCCACGCTGGAGGTCGCGATGCCGTCGATGTCGCGCATCTGCAAGCCCGCATCCCGCACCGCCGCATGGGCGGCCCGCACCAGCAGCTCCATGTCCGTGTAGCCCGGCGCCTGGCCGAGGCCGAAGTGGCCAACGCCGGCGATGACCGTCTTACCCCGCAATTGCCGGTAGTTCATTGCTGCGCCTCCTCGAACAACACGGCGGCGGCGCCGTCGCGTTCGCCGATTACGGCCCTTACGGCCATGCCGATGCGCACCTGGTCAGGCGGCATGCCCACGACGTTGGACATCATCCGCACGCCCTCCTCCAGATCGAGCAGCGAAACGTTGTAGTCGCCGCCGGCCTCGGGCTTGCGCGCGACAGTGGTGCAACTGTAGACAATGGCCCGCCCCGTCGGTGCGACCCAGGTCAGCGCCTCCCTGCCGCAATGTGGGCAGATTTCGCGCGGCTGGAACACGTGCCGCGCGCAATCGGCGCAGCGCTGGATCAGGAAGCGGCCCTGCGCCAGGTGGTCGAAGTACTGCTTCTGGGTGCCTGCATTGGCGGCTGCGCTGTTCATCGCGATTCTCCCTGGCTTGCGGGCTGCTGCAGCGCCGCGATTTCAGTGTCGCTGCATCCGAGCCTGGCGCTCAGGACGCTCTGCGTATCGGCTCCCAGCAAGGGAGCCGCGTTGCGGTAGGCGACCGGGCTTTCCGAGAAACGCATCGGACTGCGGACCTGCGGCACGCTTCCGCAGACTGGGTGCGGCAACGAGAATTTCAGGCCGCGGGCGCGCACCTGCGGATCCTCATGAACCTGGGCGATGTCGTTGATCACGCCTACCGGCACGCCTGCGGCATCCAGCAGGCCGACCCATTCGTCGCGGCCTCGCGTGAGAAACAGCCGCTCGAGTTCGGGAATGAGCACGCCCTTGGCGAGCACGCGCCCGGTATTGGTCAGGTAGCGCTCATCTTCAGCCAGATCGGGCCGGCCCGCCGCGGCGCAGAATTTCTGGAACTGACCGTCGTTGCCAACGCCCAGCACCACATGCCCATCCGCCGCCTCGAACACCTGATAAGGGGCCAGGTTGACATGCGCGTTGCCTTCACGGCGGGGCACCTCGCCCGACAGAAAGTAGTTGAAGTTCTGCACGCCCAACGCCGCCACCTGGCAATCCAGCATGGAGATATCGATGTGTTGGCCCAGGCCGCTGCGGCCGCGCTCATGCAGCGACGCGAGGATGGCGCTGGTGGCGTACATGCCCGCCATCAGGTCGGCGGCGGCGTTGCCGGCCTTCTGCGGACCGCCGCCAGGCAGCGCGTCCTTTTCCCCAGTGATGCTCATCAGACCGCCCAGCGCCTGGATCACGAAGTCATAACCGGGCTTTTCCGCGTAGGGACCGTCCTGCCCGAAACCCGTGATGGAGCAATAGATGAGCCTCGGGTTCAGCTCCCGCAGGCTGGCGTAGTCCAGGCCGTACTTGCGCAGGCCGCCCACCTTGAAATTCTCGACGAAGATGTCGCATCCGGCTGCCAGCCGGCGCACCGCGTCCGCGCCAGCCTGGGTTGCGATGTCCAGGGCCAACGACTTCTTGTTGCGGTTGGCGGCCAGGTAATACGCCGACTCCTGCGTGCGCCGGCCTTCGGCGTCCATCAGATTGGGCGGCCCCCAGCCGCGGGTGTCGTCGCCCGATAGCGGGCGTTCGATCTTCAGTACTTCGGCGCCCAGGTCGGCCAGGTTCTGCGTGCACCAGGGACCCGCCATGATGCGGGTCATGTCCAGCACGGTGATGCCGCTAAGCGGAGGTTCTCTGTTAGACATAGGATGTGTGTACGTGGATGACGGAAGGGAAAGCCTCAGCGAGGGTAAAAGCCGCCGCCGTCGCGCGCCTGGGCGAGCAGCAGCGGCGCGGGCGTCCAGTACTGCTCGCCTGCCAGGCTGGCGTAATGGCGGATGCGCTCGCAGAGGCGCGCCGCGCCGATCTGGTCCGCATGGAACATCGGGCCGCCGCGGAACCGCGGAAAGCCGTAGCCGTTGAGCCAGATGGTGTCGATGTCCTCCGGCCGGCTGGCGACGCCCTCCTCCAGGATCAGCGCCCCCTCGTTGATCATGGCGTAGAGGCAGCGCTCCAGGATCTCTCCGTCGGAAATCTCGCGCCGCCTGATGCCGCGCCGTTCCGCGTTGCGCACGATCAGTTCGGAAATGGCCGGGTCCACCGACCGTTTGCGCTGCGCATCATAGGTATAGAACCCTGCGCCGGTCTTCTGCCCCAGCCGTCCCTCCGCGACGATCTCGTCCAGGATGTTGCAGGCCACCTCGCGTGGGCTCAAACGGTCCAGCCGGCTTTGGCGGTTGCGCCAGGCCACGTCCAGGCCCGCCAGGTCGTTCAGCTGGAACTGTCCCATCGGAAAGCCGAACTCGCACAGCACGCGGTCGACCTGCTCGGGCAACGCGCCTTCCTCCAGCATGAAGTAACACTCGCGGGTGCGTCGCGCCAGCATGCGGTTGCCGACGAAACCATCGGACACCCCCACCATTACCGCCACCTTACCCAGGCGCTTGCCCAAGGCCTGGATCGTGGCCAGCGCGCGCGGCGAACTGCGCGCGCCGCGCACGTTTTCCAGCAGCTTCATGATGTGGGCAGGGCTGAAGAAATGCATGCCGACGACGCTCTCCGGGCGGCGCAGGTCCGCCGCCAACGCATCGATGTCCAGGAACGAGGTGTTGGTGGCGATCAGCGCATCCGGCCGCAGGTTCTCTTCGATGCTGGCCAGTACCTGCCGCTTGACGCCCATGTCCTCGAAGACGGCCTCCACCACAAGGTCGCAGTCGCACAGCGGCTCGTATTGCTGCGTCGGCGTCAGCGCGCCGTTCCGCGCACGCTGCGTGGCTTCGGTGATGCGGCCCTTCGCCACATCGTTGCTATAGGTCTTGCCTATGGTCTCGACGCTGGACGCCAGCACCTTTTCGTTCTGCTCGACCAGCACGACGGGGATGCCCGCATTCAGAAAGCACATGGCGATGCCCGTGCCCATGGTGCCGGCGCCGACCACGCCGGCCTTGCGCACCGGCGCCGCGTCCTCGGCGGGCAGGCCGGCGGGCTTGGTCGCGATGCGCTCGGCGAAGAACGCGTGGCGCAAGGCTTGCGCCTGCGGCGACGCCACCAGTTCCCGGAAACGCTCACGGCCATAGACCACGCTGTCCTCGAAACTCGAAGCGACGCTGCGCATGGCCACGTCGATGCAAGCCTGCGGCGCCAACTGGCCTCGATGGCTGACCTGGAACCTGGCGCGTGCGGCCTCGAACAACTGAGGTTCGCAGGCCGGAACCGGCAATTCCCGCGTGCGCCGCGCGCCCTGGCCCTCCGCCAGCAAGCGCTGGGCGTACGCAATGGCGGCGGCCCGGACATCCTCCTGTGCTAACGCGTCCGCCAAACCGGCTTCCAGCGCCTCGGCCGCGTCTATTGGTTTGCCGCCCGCAGCCATGTCCAGCGCCTTCTCGACGCCCGCCAGGCGCAGCAGCCGAGGAATACCGCCCGCCCCGGGGATGATACCCAGGGTGGACTCGGGCAGGCCCAGGCGGGCTCGCGCATCCACCACCCGGTAGTGGCAGCCCAGGGCCAGTTCCAGCCCCCCGCCCAGCGCGGAACCGTGGATCGCCGCGACCACCGGCTTGGCGCTGGATTCGATGGCGTGTATCACCTGCGACAGGTGCGGGTCCAGCGGCGGCTTGCCGAACTCCTTGATATCGGCCCCGGCCACGAAGGTAGCGCCGGCGCAGGCAATGACGATGGCCCGGGTATCGTCATCGCCTGCCGCCTGCTCCATGGCATGCAGCAGGCCGGCGCGCACCGCCTGGGACGTGGCATTGACCGGAGGGTTATCGATGACGATGACGCGGATGTTTCCGCTAAGCGTGGAAGTTACGGCTTGCATGGTTGTCCTGGAGTGATGGCGGCCTCGCCGCCGGTGTTCAGCGCGATGCCTGCAGCGGCACCTTGGCCGTCTTGATGACCTGGGCCCACTTGTCCTTTTCCTGGCTGATGTAACGCCCGAAGCCCTCGGGCGTATCGGTCTGCGGCTCCATACCCTGTTGCCGCAGCCATTGCGTGAAGTCGGGCTTGTCCACCATCTCGCGCAGCGCCGCGTTGAGTTGCGCGACGATCGGCTGCGGCGTGCCGGCGGGCGCGAGCAGTCCATACCAGCCTGCCGCCTGGAATCCCGGATAGCCGGATTCGGCCACGGTTGGCACCTCGGGCAGCGACTGGATGCGCTGCGCGGTTTCGACCGCGAGAGGCACCAATTGCCCCGACTGGATCAGCGGCACCAACGTGATCGCGTTGTCGCTGACCGCGGAGATCAGGCCCGACTGCACGTCGACCAGCGCCGCCGAACTGCCCTTGTAAGGCACGTGCAGCATGTCCACGCCCGCAGTCGACTTAAGCAGTTCCATGGACAGATGCTGCGTCGATCCGGTGCCGGCCGACCCGAAGGTCAGCTTGCCAGGATCCTTCTTAGCCAGGGCCAGGAATTCACCCAGGGACTTCGGTCCGAGCTTGGGACTGACGGCAATGACCAGGGGCGAGACCGCCACGATGGTGATGGGCGCGAAGTCCTTGACCGGGTCATAGGGCAGTTGCTGGTACAGCGAAGGATTGATGGACATCGCGCCCGAGAAGGTCATGCCCAGGGTGTAGCCGTCGGCGGGCGCCTTGGCGATGGCGGACATGCCCACGATGGCGGCCGCGCCGGGCTTGTTCTCGATGACCACGGGCTGGCCGAATTTCTCCGTCAATCCACGGCCTATCATGCGCGCCAGCGTATCGGCGGCGCCGCCGGCCGCGGCCGGCACGATCATGCGGATAGGCTTGTCGGGATACGGCGCGGCCCAGGCGGCCGTCGCGGCCATGGCCGCGCAAGAGAGGGCAAGGCTCTGCAGGATGCGTTTCAAGATTGTCTCCTTATGCTTGTTATGTGTTGCGGCCGGGTTCAGCCGCGGCGGCGGGTGATGGTTCCCACCTGGACCTTCTTTCCGTCAGCCAGGGTGCAGGCGTAGGCCAGCTCCAGCCATCCGGGTTCGCTGCGGGTCACTTCGAATGCAACGTCCACGGCCTCCCCCGGCCGCGTGAACGCCACGAACTTCGCCTCGATCTCACTGCCGTCGAGCCACGTATCGCCAAGCAGATCGGCGGCCATGTCGAGAACTGGCGCCATCACCAGCGCCCCCTGCACGATGACTCCGCCGAAAACGCTGTTGCGCGCATATTCGGGATCGGTGTGCGTCCTGCCGGTGGTACCGTGCAGCGCGCCGAAGCGGTTGATGTCTTCCTGTTCCGCGCCGCGCGCAACGCTACGGAACTTGTCGCCTACCTTGAATTCCATGCCGGCCTCCTCAGTTGGGCCAAACCAGGCTGCGCTCCGCCACCAGAGCGACGCGCGCGTTTTCCAGCTTGCGGACGGTGATCTCCAGCACCACGAAGCGCTTGTCGTTCTTCAGGTACTTGTCCTTCACCAGCACGCTGGCCTCCAGCTCCTCTCCTGGATACACGGGCGCCAGCAGACGGACTTTCTCGCGGGCGTGCAGCACGCCAATCGGCCAGGCAAAGGCCGCGTGCTGCGGTTGAAAGCTGCCGACCAGCACCGGATGCACGCTGCGCACGGGCGCGCCGCCTTGCGCCAATACGGCGCGGCCGCTGCCGTCGAGGACCGGAGTGTGTTCGAAGGTGCCGATGAAAGCGTCGCTGTCTGCGGCGCCGATGCTGTAGCGGCTGGGAGGAAAGAGACGGCCTATTTCGAAGTCGTCGTAGAACAGCTCGTTGCTTGCCATGTCATCACCTGGGTTGAAGGGGATGCGGGCATCGTAAGCAGTTCTTCCCGTGTGCTGGGATAGTTAACCTATCTTCAAAAGATAGTTTTTGTGCACGCCTTGCGTACACGTGGCAAACACCGGCGCAGCGCCGCGCGCAAGGAACGGAAAATTCCGCTAGGCCGGACGCGGCAGGCGGCGATAAAGCGTGCTGCGGTGTACGCCCAGCGCGCGCGCTGCGCGGCTGACATTGCCGCCGTGGGCGGCCAGGGCGTCGCGGATCGCGGCGTCCGTCATGGCTTGCAGATTGGTCGGGTCATCGCCGCCCGCAGCGGGCGGCGGTGGCGCCGCGCCACGGATATCGGCAGGCAGCATGTCGGCCTCGACGACACCGGCAGGTCCCGCCAGCACGTGCAGCGTGCGCAGCACGGCCACCAGTTGCCGGTAATTGCCGGGCCAGGCGTACGCAACCAGGGTTGCTTCGATGTCGGGCGGCAGGACCGGCCCCGCGCCTTGCGCCGCCCACAGGCCGCGCAGCAGTTCCAGGCGGTCGGCGCGCGCGCGCAGCGGTTCCAGCGTGACGGTGTATTCGGCGATGCGGAAATACAGGTCCGGGCGCACCGGCGCATCGGGCCCTTCATGGGCCAGCGGCCGGTGCGTCGCGCATACCAGCGCAAAGTCCACGGCCACCGGCCTCGCCGCGCCCAACGGCGAGACTTCGCGCGTCTGCAGCACACGTAGCAGGCGCGATTGCAGCATCAGCGGCATGTCGCCGATCTCGTCGAGGAACAGCACGCCGCCGTGCGCCTGGCGCAGCAGCCCTTTGCTGCCCTGGCGCCGCGCGCCGGTGAAGGCGCCGTCTTCGTAGCCGAAAAGTTCGGATTCGATCAGGCTCTCGGGCAACGCTGCGCAGTTCACCGCCACGAACGGCCCGCAGGCGCGCTTGCTGCGCGCATGCAGCTGACGCGCGAACACTTCCTTGCCGACGCCGGTTTCGCCTTGCAGCAGAATCGACACACCCGCATCCGACAAGTGCACGGCGCGCGCCAGCGCGCCCAGGGTTGGGGCATCGAAACTCGGCGCAGCGGGGCGCGAGCCGGCCGCGGGCGGCAGTGACGGCGCCTGCGGGGCGCGCGAGCGCGGCCAGCGCAAGCGCGCGTGGTACACGACGCCCGAACGCGCCTGCACCCGGCCCGCCGCGTCGGGGCAGCGTTCCATGTCGCCGTCGAACACGTCGCCGTAGCGGTACACGCCCAGAGCCGTGGGCGCCAGGCCGAGCGCCTGCAAGGCGCGGCGGTTGGCGCCGATCAGCAGGTCGCCCTGGAAGGCCAGCAAGCCCTCGCCGGGCGCGCCCAGTCCGGAGCGATCCACATGCAGCCGCAGCACGGCGTGCTGCTCGTAGGCTTGTTCGAACAAGCGGTGCTCGATCAGGTCGACGGCGGCGCGCACCAGTTCCAGCACGTCGGGCCGCAGGTCGCGCGCCGGGCTGGACAGGTCCAGCACGCCCAGCGTGCGGCCCTCGCTGTCGGTAATGGGGACAGCAGCGCAGGTCAGGATGCGGTTGGGTTCGAAATAGTGTTCCGCCCCGTGCACGGCGATGGGCCGGCCTTCCACCAGGGCGGTGCCGATGGCATTGGTGCCTGCCGCCGCTTCGTCCCAAGGCGCGCCGGGCATCAATGCCACGCGCGAGGCGCGCTGGGCGAAACCGGTGTCGCCGTCGGAATCCAGCACCAGGCCCTGGGCATCGGACAGGATCACCAGGCCGCCGCTGCCGCCAGCCTGACGGCGCAGCATGGACATAGCGGGTTCGGACAGCCGGCGCAGCGCCTCGTTGCGCTGCTGGGCCTCGCGCAGCTCGCCCTGGGTCATAAGTTCGGCGCGGCGCACGCCGCGCATGTCGAAGCCCAGGTCGGCGCAGCGCCGCCAAGACCGCAGGATGGGCTCGGCGACCACGCCGCCGGGCACCGCGCCTTGCTGGTTGAACAGCAGGCGCGCTTGCGTCAGCGCATGCTGACGGGATTGAGTGGCCATGCATGTCTCCTGGGACAGGCGTTCTGCGACACCTGTTCCGCGACGATGTCGCAAAAAGCGACAGGGAAGGCCCCCACGCCGCACCCGCTACGCGGGCTTGCTGCCCCCAAGGGGACTGGCCCGCCTTGGGACGGCCCGGCGGCGGGCCGGCCCTCGAGGGGCTCTACTGCATATTGCCCGTTCTGAAACCTACTTTCGCATGCAAGCCGCGGGCTGTCCAGCGGGGAAGCACCGACTGGCACGCTCCTTGCTTGATACGGGACAGGCAGCCGACTGCCGCACCCCCACAATACCGGAGACAAGCATGGACATCGCGACCCGCATCACCCCCGACTCCTACGGCACCCGCCTGGACCTGAAAACCCAGTACGACAATTTCATCGACGGCAAATGGCAGAAGCCCGCCGACGGCGAATACTTCGACAACGTCACGCCGGTCACGGGCCAGGTGCTGACGCGCAATGCCCGCTCCAAGGAGCGCGACATTGAACTGGCGCTGGACGCCGCGCACCGCGCCGCGCCCAAATGGGGAGCGACCCCGGCCGCGCAGCGCGCCCGCATGCTGATGCAGATCGCCGATGTAATGGAGGCGAACCTGGAACGCCTGGCCACGGCCGAAACCTGGGACAACGGCAAGCCCATCCGCGAAGCGCGCGCCGCCGACATTCCGCTGGCAATCGACCACTTCCGCTATTTCGCTTCCTGCATCCGCAGCCAGGAAGGCTCGCTGTCCGAGATCGACCACGACACGGTCGCCTATCACTTCAACGAACCGCTGGGCGTGGTCGGCCAGATCATTCCTTGGAACTTCCCCATCCTGATGGCGGCATGGAAGCTGGCGCCGGCCCTGGCCGCAGGCAACTGCGTGGTGCTCAAGCCCGCCGAGCAGACGCCGCTGGGCATTCTGCTGCTGATGGAACTGATCGGCGACATCCTGCCGCCCGGCGTGGTGAACGTGGTCACGGGCTTCGGCCTGGAAGCCGGCAAGCCGCTGGCGTCCAACAAGCGCATCGCCAAGATCGCCTTCACCGGCGAGACCACCACCGGCCGGCTCATCATGCAGTACGCCTCGCAGAACATCATCCCGGTCACGCTGGAACTGGGCGGCAAGTCGCCCAACCTCTTCTTTGCCGACGTGGCCGCGCAGGACGATGACTTCCTCGACAAGGCGGTCGAGGGCTTCGTCATGTTCGCGCTGAACCAGGGCGAGGTCTGCACCTGCCCCAGCCGCGCGCTGATCCAGGAATCCCTGTACGACAAGTTCATGGAACGTGCGCTCAAGCGCGTGGCCGAGATCAAGCAAGGCAATCCGCTGGACGCGGACACCATGCTGGGCGCGCAGGCATCCACCGAGCAGCTGGAGAAGATCCTGTCGTACCTGGACATCGGCAAGCAGGAAGGCGCCGACGTGCTGGCCGGCGGCTCGCGCGCGCAGATGCAGGGCGCGCTGGAAGGCGGCTATTACGTGCAGCCCACGGTGTTCAAGGGCCACAACAAGATGCGCGTGTTCCAGGAGGAAATCTTCGGGCCGGTGGTGGCCGTGACGACCTTCAAGGATGCCGACGATGCGCTGGCCCTGGCCAACGACACGCTCTACGGCCTGGGCGCGGGCGTGTGGTCGCGCGACGCCAACACCTGCTATCGCATGGGCCGCGCGATCAAGGCCGGCCGCGTGTGGACCAACTGCTATCACGCCTATCCGGCGCATGCGGCGTTTGGCGGCTACAAGCAATCGGGCATCGGACGCGAGAACCACAAGATGATGCTCAACCACTATCAGCAGACCAAGAACCTGCTGGTGAGCTACTCGCCGAAGAAGCTGGGTTTCTTCTGACCCCGCCATGGCCTGGCGCCGGGCCGCGAGGCCCGGCGCGCCTCAAAGGAGCCTGACATGGCAGAGCAAACGCCGCGCGTGGTCGCCACCGACGAGGCGCGCAGCCTGATCGAGACCCTGCGGGCCAAGCATGGCCCGCTGATGTTCCACCAGTCCGGCGGCTGCTGCGACGGCAGTTCGCCCATGTGCTACGCCCAGGGCGAATTCATGGTGGGCGGTTCGGACGTGCTGCTCGGCGAACTGGAAGGCTGCCCGTTCTACATGGGCGAGGACCAGTTCGCGTACTGGGAGCACACCCAGCTCATCATCGACGCCGTGCCCGGCCGGGGCGGCGCGTTTTCGCTGGACAGCGCGGAAGGCAAGCGCTTCCTGCTGCGTTCGCGGCTGTACTCGGACGAGGAGTGGGCGCGGGTGGCGCCCGTCAGCAAGGGCTGACTGGCCCCTGCCGGCGTTTGGCGCGGGGCCCTAGCGGCCCCGCGAGCCGCCTTGCGGACTCCCCTTGTCCGGCATGCCGACTGCTGCGGCCTGTTTCCACTGGAACGACACGCGCCGGATGCGCGCGGCCCGGAATTGCGTGAACGAACGGCCGCCCGGCATGGGCGCGCCGCGATAGGCACTGCTGGCGTTTTTCATTGCTGAAGTTGGGTTGACGAAAAAACTTGTTTGGGCGGCGCTCAGGCGCGCGTGGCCGATGCATTCCAGGCGCTGGCGGGCGCCTCGCGGCGGGTCCATTCCAGCGCGTCTTCCAGGCGGTCGTTGCCCCAGAACATCTCTCCGTCCACAAAGAACGTGGGTGCCCCGAACAGCCCCAGGTTGCGGGCACGGTCGACCTGGCGGCGCAGCGCCTCCTTGGCGGCTTCGGACTTGCCGCGGGCGATCAGGGCCGCGGCGTCCAGCCCCAGGTCCGTCAGCAGCCCGTGCACCACGTCCTCGGACTGGATGTCCAGGTCGTGCTGGAAATTGGCGCGGAACACCGCCACGCAGAAATCGCGGCCCCAGGGCTCGTCCTGCCCCAGCAGCGCGATGCGGGCGGGCAGCACGCTCATGCGCGGAAACAGGCGGGGACGGTTGTAGACCAGCCCGTACTTTTCGGCCAGGCGGGCGATGTCGCGCATCATGTAGGCGCCCTTGCCCGGAAACAGCCGGAAAGGCGTGTCGTTCCAGCCTTGGGCCTGGAAGATAGGACCCAGCAGGAAAGGGCGCAGATCGACCCGCACCCCGGCCTCTTGTGCCAGGGCGTCGATGCGTTCGATGGCCAGATAGCTGTACGGGCTGGCGAAATCGAACCACATCTCGATGCGGGGCGTGTCGGGCAGGGACGCGGTCATGACTGGAGCTCCGGGGCAAGCTGCTACGAAATTAGCGCGACCTGCGCATCCGGCAGGCCGCTGAGAACGACATCGCGATCGCTGCCGACGGTGATGGAATCCCCGGCTTGAAGCACGCTGTCATCGAAGCGCCGGTACTCGGAGAGCCACAAGGTGCCGGCGTGACACACGATGCGGACGCCCGAGGCGTGCTTGAGCAGCATAGTCGAGCCGCCGGCCAAACGGAATGACATTCCCGCAGTGCAACATACCTGGATCATGGCGTACCCCTGGGCCGCGGCGGCGGCGATCGCGGCGGATTGCCGGGCTTTGCGCCCTTACACCCGTCGTCTGAGTCCTATTGAACGCCCTGGAGGTACTATTGCTCAAGCGACATTTCCGTCCGATACGCATGAGTTTTACGAATGCCATATCCGCTGGCCAAACTCCCGCCGCTTGATCTGGTCCGAGGCTTCGTGGCCGTCGGCCGCCGCATGAGCATCACGCTGGCCGCGCAGGATCTGCATGTGACCCAGTCGGCCGTGAGCCGCCAGATCCGGGCGCTGGAGGCCCACCTGGGCGTGGCCCTGCTGGTGCGCGGATTCCGCAGCGTGTCGTTCACCTCCGAGGGCGCGCAGCTGTTCCGAATGGCCGACGTGTGGCTGAGCCAGCTGGGCGACCTGACCGAGCAGCTGCGCGCACCCGAGCGCCGCACGCCCGTTACCGTCACCACGACCATCGGGGTGGCCTCGCTGTGGCTGTTGCCTCGTCTGGGGGACTTCCAGGCGGCGCATCCGCACATCGACGTGCGCGTGGCGGCCGACAACCGGCTGATCGACATCGACCGCGAAAGCGTGGACATCGCCATTCGCTACAGCCTGCGCGATGGCGTGCCAGACAGCGCGGCCTGGCTGTTCGGCGAGGCGGTGGTGCCGGTGGCCCACCCCTCGCTCAAGGCCCGCCTGCTGGATGCCGAGGAACTGCAACGCCATGTGCTGCTGGAATTCGACGACCCGACGCGCCCCTGGCTGCAATGGTCGGAATGGCTGAATGCGCGCGGCCTTGCCCGGGTGCCCGCCCGGGGCATGCTGCGCTTCAACCAGTATGACCAGATCGTGCACGCGGCGCTGGCGGGCCACGGCATCGCGCTGGGCCGGCTGGCGCTGATCGCGCCGATGCTGGCGGACAAACGGCTGGAGGCCGTCGGCGGCCAGGCCGCCAGCGCCACCGAGCACGCCTATTGGCTGGTGCGCAATACACGCCGCGCCACGCCGGACGCCGAGGTCGTCACGCGCTGGCTGATCGAACAGGCCGAAGCCACCGCGCGCGACCTGACCGTGTAGGCGCCGCGCCGCGCTACAAAATCCATACAGATCTTCATAACTTGGGATGGCTGCTCCGGTAGATTGCGGCGCTGGTCCGTAACCCTGCTCCCAAGATGTTGATTAGGCTTTTCCGTCCGGCGTTCGGGTGGCAAGACTGGTTCGTCAATTTTCAACGATCCTTTCTGGTCCTGCTGGCCCCCTGGCTGATCAGCGTCCTGGCGCAAAGCGCCGGGCGCGGCTACCTGCTGCTGCGCTATGCCGCGCCGGGGACTTATGACGCGTTGCCGCAGGACGTGCGGCGCACCCTGGCGACAGGGCTGCTGTTCGACATCAAGGTCGCCAGCATCGCCTGTTCGGCGCTGCTGCTGCTGTCCATGGCAGCGGCGGCCAGACCCGGCCTGCAACGGCGCTGGCAGCGCCATCTGCCGGGGCTGGGCGCAGCCATGGCGACGCTGTTCGCGGCCATCACGATCATCAGCGTCTTCTACTTCGCCACATTTTCCCGTTCGATCGACATCTTCGTGTTCGGGCTGGTGGACGACGACACCCAGGCCATCCTGATGACCCTGTGGCATGGCTACCCGCTGGCGCAGGCTGGCCTGCTGCTGGCGGCGGTGCTGGCGGGAACCTGGTGGCTCGGCCGCCGTTGGCGTGGCTGGGTGCAAGGCATGCTGTTCAAGCGCCGCGCGTTCATCCCCAGCCTGTTGCGGTTTGCGCTGATCATAGGCGTCACCGTGCTGGCCTGCAGAGGATCGCTGGGCAAGTTTCCGCTCAACAAGGACGACACCAGCATCTCGTCGCTGCGCCTGCTCAACGACATCGCGCCCAATGGCGTCTCTGCCTTTTCCTGGGCCCTGTCCGACCGCGGCAACGACAAGCGCTTCGAACCCGTCACCTTGCGAGAGGGGCGCCAGCTCTATGAGCGCTTCCTGGGCTGGCCGGATGTTGGCCTGCGGCCCTTCATGGCCGCAACCGGGCCCCATCCGGCGGCTGCGGCGCGGCCTCCGCACGTGGTGCTGCAAGTCATGGAGAGCATGGGGGCACACCTGAACTCGTATGACCGTCCGGGGCGCGACGTGCTCGGCGCGCTGCGTCCGCACTGGAGCGAGGACTGGGTGTTCGAGCGCTTCGTGGCCGAAGGCAACGGCACCATCGAATCATTGAGCCTCCTGCTGGTGCGTAGCCCCATTGCGGCCGTCGGCCAATCGTCGGCGGTGGACGCGCCATTCGCCAGCAATGCCTTCACGCCCTTTTTGCAGCGCGGCTACCGGGTCGTCTTCGTTACGTCCGGCGCCGCCACATGGCGCAACCTCGGCGTCTTCGCCACCAAGCTGGGCGCACATGAATTCGTGGACCAGCAGACCCTCAAGGTGCGCTATCCCCAAGCACGGACCGGAACCTGGGGCGTACCGGACGAGTACATGTTCCGCTATATCGAAGAACGGCTGGCGCAAGGCACTCAGGACAGCCAGCCGCTCTTCATCATCGCCTTGTCCACCACTCACCATCCGCCGTTCATCGTGCCCGACGGCGGGCAGCGCGGCGGCCTGCCCCTGGACGATGTGGCCAGCCTGCCCTACTTCAAGACCTGGGATGCGCTGGCTGCCGCATTCGACACGCTGCGTTACGCCAACGATCAGCTGGGTCGCTTCCTGACGCGCCTGAAGGCATCGGACTATGCGTCCCGGACCATCGTCGCCGTGACCGGCGACCACAACATCCTGGGTATCGATTATCAGGACCCGAAGGACGCGGCGCTGGCGCGCGCGGTGCCGTTCTACCTGTACGTGCCGCCGGCCTACCGGGCACAGGCGCGCTACGACCCGGCGCGCGTGGGCAGCCACAAGGACATTCTGCCCACGCTGTATCACCTGAGCCTGCCGCAAACAGCCTACTTCCGCAGTGG
This sequence comes from Achromobacter sp. ACM02, assembly GCF_014851605.1. Taxonomy (NCBI): domain Bacteria; kingdom Pseudomonadati; phylum Pseudomonadota; class Betaproteobacteria; order Burkholderiales; family Alcaligenaceae; genus Achromobacter; species Achromobacter sp. ACM02. The sequence continues at coordinate 329,054 of NZ_JACUZY010000005.1, read as the reverse complement.
CTGCGACCTGCTGGCCGCCCAGCCCGATCCGGCCTGGTGCTTCGGCTTCAACAGCAAGCACGTGCTGCTGACCGATGAAGGCGTATTCCGGCCGGACAAGCCCGGCCGCATCCTGCCCTGGGCAGGTCCATCAGGGCTGGCGCTGGAGGAAGAGCAGGACGCGACGGCGGAACAATGGGCGGAGCAGGTTCGCCTGAACGCCTACACGGAGCTGCTGCACTGGCAGATCAACTACCAGGTGCAGGAATTGGGCCGCGCCGGCCAGGCGCGCTAGCGCCCAGGCCAGCCAGGGGCCTTCAGTCGACGCGCACTTCCGGCTCGCCCGCCCGCATGTCGCCGATGATGGCCGCCTGCTCGAAGCCGTGCTGGCGGAACAGGTCCAGCACGGCCTGCGCGGCGTCCGGCGAGCAAGCCACCAGCAGTCCGCCAGCGGTCTGCGGATCGGTCAACAAGGCCCGCTCCGTGTCGCTCACGCCCTCGCCCAGGCGCACGGACGCGCCATAGGAAGCCCAATTGCGGCCGGACGCGCCGGTGATGACGCCGTCCGCGGCAAAGGCCTGCACGCCGGGCAGCCAGGGCAGCGCATCGCGCCGCACATGCGCCGTCAGCTGCGCGCCGCGCGCCATTTCCAGCGTATGTCCCAACAGGCCGAAGCCCGTCACATCAGTGATGGCGTGCACGCCTTCCATGGCGGCCAGCGCAGGCCCCGGCCGGTTCAGACGCGTGGTCTCGGTGATCATGGCGCGGTAGCCGGCGTCGTCCAGCCGGTTCTTCTTCAGCGCGGCCGACAGGATGCCCACGCCCAATGCCTTGCCCAGGATCAGCACGTCGCCAGCGCGCGCGTCGGCATTGCGCTTGATGCGGCCGGGATGCACCAGGCCCATCGCCGCCAGGCCGTAAATGGGTTCGACGGAGTCGATGCTGTGGCCGCCGGCCACCGGAATGCCGGCGTCCTTGCAGACCGATTCGCCGCCGCGCAGGATGTCGGCAATGACGCTATGCGGCAGCACGTTGATCGGCATGCCCACGATGGCCAGCGCCATGATGGGCGTGCCGCCCATCGCGTAGACGTCCGACAGCGCATTGGTCGCGGCGATGCGGCCGAAGTCGTAGGGGTCGTCGACGATGGGCATGAAGAAATCGGTGGTGGCGATGAGCGCCTGCTCGTCGTTCAGCCGATAGACCGCCGCGTCGTCGGCCGTCTCGGTGCCCACCAGCAGATCAGGGTAGCTGACCGCCGGGCCGAAGCGCTTGAGCAGCTCGGACAGCACGCCGGGTGCGATCTTGCAGCCGCAGCCGCCGCCGTGCGAAAGCGAAGTCAATCGCGGCACCGCCGCGCTGGCAACATCCTGGGTGGTCATCTGAATCTCCATAGGTCAGTGGAAAAGGATAGCACCGCCCCCGGGATTGGCCCTATGATGATCCGGCAGCACGCAGCAACGGACGGCCGCCCGGCCCCGGGCGCACCGACAGCCAATCTTCACCGTGAGTGAGGGCTATATGGATCGCCGACATTTCCTCCGTTTCTCGGGCGCCCTGTGCGCCGCCAGCGCGGCCCTGCCCAGGGCGGCGCACGCGGGACTCGCCCCTGTCAGCGCCGGATGGCGCGCCTTCGAACTGACCACCGACATCACCGTGCAGGATCCGGGCGCGCATGCGCGCATCTGGATCCCGGTACCCTACGCCACTGACACCGCCTACCAGCGCGGCGCGCAGAGCGCCTGGCAGGTCAGCGGCGGCGGCGTGGCCCAACTGACCCAGGCGCCCGGCTACGGCGTGCAGATGCTGGCCGTGCAATGGCCGGACGCGCAGGCGCCGCGCCAGGTCACGGTCACCAGCCGCTTCCAGACCCGCAACCGGCGCGTGGACCTGAGCCAGCCGCCCGCGGCCGCCGTCCCCCGTGAAAGCGCGGCCGCGCTACGCGAATTCCTCCAGCCTACCGCGCTGCTGCCTACCGACGGCATCGTCAAGAGCACCGCCGACCGCATCACCCGCGGCCACCGCGGCGATCTGGCGCAGGCCCGCGCCATCTACGAATGGGTGGTCGAGAACACCTGCAGAACCGCGTCCACCCGCGGCTGCGGCGTAGGCGACGTGCGCTACATGCTCACGGCCAATGATCTGAACGGCAAGTGCGCCGACATCAACTCCCTGTTTGTCGCACTGGCCCGCGCCGCCGGCATACCGGCCCGCGATGCCTATGGCCTGCGGGTGGCGGACTCCGAGTTCGGCTACAAAAGCCTGGGCAAGGCGGGCGACGTCACCAAGGCGCAGCATTGCCGCGCCGAGTTCTATGCCGCGGGCTACGGCTGGGTGCCGGTGGACCCTGCCGATGTGCGCAAGGTCATGCTGGAAGAGCCGCCCGGCGAACTGCCGCTGACCGATGCCAAGGTTCGCGCCGCGCGCGTCATGCTGTTCGGCGCCTGGGAGATGAACTGGGTGGCATACAACCACGGCCACGACGTGGTCCTGCCGGGCGCTGCCCACGGTCCCGTGCCTTTCCTGATGTATCCCAACGGCGAAACCTCGGACGGCCGGCTGGACAGCCTGGATCCCGCCAGCTTCAGCTACAAGCTCAGCGCCAGGCCGCTTTCCCTCTGAGTCCGCCTGCTGCCCACCCACGGGGACCGCCATGATCAGCCGCCGTCTACTCCTGCAGTCCGGCCTGTCGCTGGCGGCCCTGCCCTGGTATGCCCGGGCCGCCAGCGACGATGCGCTCAAGAAGGCCACCGGCCCGGACTGGGCGCCCTGGACCGCATCCACGCCGCCGCTGGCCCTGCCCGATCTGGCCGGCCGCGAAAAGAAGCTCGCCGCCTGGCGCGGCAACGTGATCATCGTCAGCTTCTGGGCCACCTCGTGCGACCCTTGCCGCGATGAAATCCCCATCATGTCCGCCATGGCCAAACGTCACCGCGAAGAAGGCCTGCGCCTGGTGGCCGTGAACGTCGGCGATTCGGCGGCCAGGATCAACGCCTTTCTGGCGAAATGGCCGGTCGCGGGTACCGTGCTGCACGACAGGAACAGCACGGCGTCAAAGCAATGGGATGCAGTCGGCCTGCCCGCAAACTATCTGGTGGACCGCGGCGGATCCGTCCGATATTGGCATCTGGGACAACTGGACTGGAAATCGGACCGGGTAGGCGGCGTGGTGACAGGGATGCTGCGGGCTTAGCGCGCCGCACAAGGGATGGCGGAAGGCAGCAGGAGTCGAACCTACCTGGGAACGTCTGACGCCCCCAACTGGGTTTGAAGCCCAGCCGTGCCACCGGGCACGAATGCCTTCCACGGTGGCCGCCCATGATACCGGGTTACTGCGCCTGCCGCGGGCTTCCGTAGGCGCTTTCCTGGCGCAACACGTGCGTGTCGCGCAAACGCCGCGTGTACCCCACGCGGTCGAAGAACTCCAAGATCTGGATCGCGCGCTTTCTGCCCAGGCCCGTGGCGTCGCGGAACGACGCGGCGTTCAAGCCCGCGGGCTGCGCCGCCAGGCCTTGCGCAAGCACTGCCAACGCCGCCACCTGGTCGCGGTGATAGAACAGGTCCTTCACCACCTGGGCCACTTCGCCGCGCCGCAGCAGCTTGCGCAGCAGCTGCCGCATGCGGTCCTCGGGCTCGCCCAGCGTGCGGGCGAGATCCCGCACCCAGGGCGGGTCGAAGGCGCCGGCCGCCAGCAGGGGCAGCACGCGCCCGGCCAGCGCCGACTCCTCGGGCGCCAAGGTTGCGCTATGACCCGGCAGGTGCAGCCAGGGACCATTGCGCACGATGCGGCCATCGCGCTGCAGATCGTCCAACGCCGCCTGCCACAGCGCATCCGGGCCGACGGGCATGGCCATGCGGCGCAAGCGCGGGCCGTCAGGGCCCGGCTCGTCGGGCGCGCCTTGATGGAAGGCCGCCAGCGCCTGTTCCACGCGCGCGCGCAGCGCGTCCCAATGGACCGTCAGGATCAGGGTGCGCGGCGCCTGCGGCGTGCGCGCCTCCAGCCATACCGCAGCGGGCGGCGCAGCGATCTCATTTACAGGCTTGCCCGTCAGGCGCTGCAAGGCGTCTTCGTCCAGCCCCAGCGCAGCGTGCTGCAGCACGGGATGCAGGCCGGCGCCGTCCAGCATGGCCGCCAGCGCCTGCAGCCACTGCATGCGCGCGGCGGACCGGCGCTTGCGGTCAGGAGCGTTCGGGTCCAGCACCCGGCCGCCGCCGACCGTGCGCGTGGCCTGCGCGTTGCGCACAATGTAGCGGTCGCCCGGCATGACGCAGACGGGTTCGTCGAACACCAGCTGCACCCAGCCGGACTGTCCCGGGGCAAGCGATTCCGCGCTCAGCGGCACCACGTGCGCCACGTGACGCGCGGCGCCGATGTGCACATGCAGCGGCGCCCATGCGCGCACCGGCGCGTCGGCGGTTGCCAGCAGCGCCAGCGCCACGTCGACATGGCGCGACGGCAAAAAGCAGCGCGCATCCGCGATCCAGTCGCCGCGCGCGATGGCGTTCTTGTCCATACCGGCGAGATTCAAGGCGCAACGTTGGCCGGCCGCGCCGGTTTCGCTGCGCTGGTTCTGGGCATGGATGCTGCGCACGCGTACGCGTGTGCCGGCAGGCATCAGCCGCAGGTCGGCAGCGTCGTCGTCCGCGCGCGCGAGTCCGGCATGGACCGTGCCTGTCACCACCGTGCCGTGGCCGGCCAGGGTGAACACGCGATCGACGGCCAGCCGGAACAGGCCCGCGCTGTCGCGCTGGCGCAGGGCTTGAGCCTCGCCGTGCAGATAGTCTTTCAGTTCCGCCACGCCCGGGTCGCCGGCCTGCGACGCGCATACGGCGTATAGCGGCGCATCCTGCAGGAAGGTGCCCGCGGACAGTTCGGCAATTTCCGCGCGCACTGCCTGCAGCCGCCCGGCATCGGCGCGGTCGGTCTTGGTCAGCGCCACCGCGCCGCGTTCCACGCCCAGCAGGGTCAGGATCGCCAGGTGTTCGCGCGTCTGCGGCATGACGCCGTCGTCCGCCGCCACCACCAGCAGGCCGAAATCAATGCCGCTGGCGCCGGCCGCCATGGTGTGCACAAGCTTCTCGTGCCCGGGCACGTCGATGAAGCCCAGCACGTCGCCGTTGGGCAACGGGGTGTAGGCATAGCCCAGCTCGATGGAAATCCCGCGCGCCTTCTCTTCCTTGAGCCTGTCGGTATCGATGCCGGTCAGCGCCCGCACCAGCGTGGTCTTGCCGTGGTCGATATGGCCCGCGGTGCCGATGATCACGCCAGGCGCTCCGCGAGTTGCGCGGCGAAGGCCGGTTCGTCGCGCGCTTCCAGGCAACGCAGATCCAGCCATAGGGCGTCGTCCGCAATGCGGCCGATCACGGGCACGGGCAGGCGGCGCAATTGCGTCTCCAGTTTGTCCAGGTGCCGGCCGGCGCGGCCGCTGCCGGTGTAGCGCGCGGCCAGGCCGTAGCTGGGCAGCTGGTCCACGGGCAAGGCGCCGCTGCCGATCTGGCTGAACATGGGCACGGCCTCTACCGCGTAGTGCTCGCCCGCCGCATGCGCCAGGACGCCGCGCAGGCGCTCGGCCTGCGGCTGGATGTCGCGTTGCGGGCGGGTCAACAAGCGCAGCGTGGTCAAGCGATCGGCCAGGAATTCGGGCGCGCGGTACAGGCCCAACACCGGCTCCAAGGCCGCCAGCGTCAGCTTGCTGACGCGCAGCGCGCGCTTGAGCGGATTCTTCTTGATCTTGCGGATCAGGTCCTTGCGGCCCACCAGCAGGCCGGCCTGCGGGCCGCCCAGCAGTTTGTCGCCGCTGAAGGTGACCAGGTCCGCGCCGGCCGCGATGGTTTCGCGCACGGTGTCTTCCTTGGGCAGGCCGAACTGGGTCAGGTCGACCAGCGTGCCGCTGCCCAGGTCCACGGTAGCGGGCAGGCCGCGCGCGTGCGCCAGCGCCGCCACCTCGGCCACGCTCACGCTCTTGGTGAAACCGGTGACCGCGTAGTTGCTGCAATGCACCTTCATCAGCATGGCGGTACGCGGGCCGATGGCGTTTTCGTAATCGGCGGCATGGGTGCGGTTGGTGGTGCCGACTTCGACCAGCTTGGCCCCGGCGCGCTTCATGATGTCCGGAATGCGGAACGCGCCGCCGATCTCGACCAGTTCGCCCCGGGACACCACGACTTCGCGCCGGTCTGCCAGGGCATTGAGCATCAGCAATACGGCGGCCGCATTGTTGTTGACCACGGTGGCGGCCTCGGCCCCCGTCAGGTCGCACAACAGTTCGTCGATCAGGTCGTCGCGGTCGCCGCGCCCGCCGGTGTCCAGGTCGAACTCCAGGTTGGCGGGGGTGGTGAGGGCGCGCAGCACCGACGCCACCGCCTCGTCGGGCAGCAGCGCCCGGCCCAGATTGGTGTGCAACACCGTACCGGTCAGGTTGTACACGGCCCGCAGCTTGGGCTCGGCGGCGCGGGCCAGGGCCGCGGCCACGCGCGCCGCCACGGCGTCGGCCTCCAATTCCTGGCGCGGCAACCCGCCGGCCAGCGCGCGTTCGCGCATCGCGTCCAGGTCGCGGCGCAGGGCTGCCACCACCTGCGTGCGGCCGTGCCCGTCCAGCGCGGCGCGCATGGCCGGCGCATTCAGCAACCGGTCCAGCGACGGGATCTCCGAGACCGCGGCCACGCCGCCTGCGGGCGCTGGCGCGGCCATTACTGCTCTGCTCCCGGCTCCGATCCGTGCCACAGCAACGGATTGCCGCTGGCCCGCGAATAGCCGGCCTCGCCGACCAGCACGTCCAGCATCAGGCTGGCCAGGTCGTCGGCCACGGGCTCCACCTGCAGGTCCTTGTCCTGGTAGAAGATCTTGCGATAGGTGTGGCAGTGGTCGCAGGTTTCGGCCTTGATGGCGGGCGTGCGGCCCTCGATGGCCTGGTAGGCCACCGATTCCACGTCTTCGCAATGCGAGCACTTCACCCGCACCATGTGCCACTGGGTCGCGCACAGGCTGCAGCACAGGTAGCGGTAGCCTTCGAACTGCCCGCCCACGCGGACCACGCTGGCCACCGGCAGGCTGGCGCAAACGGGACAGACGCCGAAGGGACTGGCCACTGGCAACTGCTTTTCGTCGAAACGGCTGGCCAGATCGGTCCAATAGACTTGCAGGGCCGCCATCACGAAGGGAGCGGCGGCGCCGTCCACGCCCTGGTCCTGCTCGGACAGCACGGCCTCGGCCAGATCCTCCAGCGACTCCGGGGACTCGGTCAGCGCGCGGCGCAGGCCGGCGCAGACTTCGATGGCCTCGGCCGGCACGTCCTTGGCGCTGGCGACGTGGTCCAGCAGCTGGCCCAGGATGTTGCGCCACAAGGGGTCGCGCGGCCAGCCCACGGCCTGCAGGGGCGGCATGCCATGCGCCTGCGCCAGCGAAATGCGCTCCTCGGAGGCCGCGGGCGCGGCGCAATCCTGCAGGGCGCGGTGCTGGGCGTCGACCAGATGCGCCATCAGCAGCAGGTAGTCGGCCACCGGGCTATCCGCCGCCAGCTGCCGCAAGCGGGCTGCACGCGTGGCAAAAACCGACGCGCGGTCCGGCAGGCTGACTTGGGGAATGCGGTTATGGTCTAGCGCTTCGATCTCGCCGCGCGGAAGAATTCGCTGCACTTGCGTCTCCAGATAAAAAAACACGGCTGCCAGCCTTCAAGGAGAAGGATAGCAGCCGTTGGGCGGATGCGTGGGCGCCAGGAGAGGCCCATTTGCCGCAGAGCAAGCGGGACGCGCCTGCCAGCGCGCCCCGTCAGCTTTATTTTCTGATTTGTTCGCGGAACCAGGCGCGGTGATGCTTCCACGCCCAACCCGCCGTCACATACCCGCGCAGCATCGCGGTCAGCGAACCCTTGACCCAAATGGCAGCGTAGATGTGCACGATGATGGCGCAGATCAGCACCAGCGCGCTGACGGCATGCACCACCGAGGCGGCGCGGATGATCCAGATCGGGAAGTAGAACGCGAAGTACTCGCGCCAGATCACGATGCCGCTGACGAACAGGCCCAGCATGCAGAGGATCAACACGTAGAACAGCAGCTTCTGGCCGGCGTTGTACTTGCCGACTTCCGGGAGCTTTTCCTCGCGGTTCTCGACCACGTCGTTCAGTTGCCGCATCCACTGGCGATCGGCCTTCGTCATGAGGTTGTGCCGCCACATGTGGCCGGCGAACACGACGAAGCAGACGAACATCACGATCCCGATGAAGGGATGCAGGATGCGCGTCCAGGGACCGCCCCCGAACAGGTTGGTCAGCCAGTACATGGACGGGTGGAACAACGCCAGCCCGGACAGTGCCAACAGGATGAACGTGAAGGCGATGATCCAGTGGTTGGTGCGCTCACCTGGCGTGTAGCGCTTGATCCGGCGGTGATGGCGGTCTTCACTCATGGCGCACCTCCTCTTCGGCACGGCGTTCGTCTTCCTCGGACACCTCGTTGCGGCCAACGCGGGCGTAGTGGAAGAAGCCCGCCAGCGCGGTCAGGGCCATGGCGGCCACGCCCAGCGGTTTGGCCAGGCCCTTCCACAGCGAAACCATGGGGCTGATCTGCGGGTCCTTGGGCAGCCCGTGGTACAGCCCGGGCTGGTCGGCGTGATGCAGCACGTACATGACGTGGGTGCCGCCCACGCCCTGCGGGTCATACAGGCCGGCCTTGTCGAAGCCGCGCGACTTGAGGTCGACGATCCGTTCCTCGGCGTGCTGCGTCATGTCTTCCTTGGTGCCGAAGACGATGGCGCCGGTGGGACAGGCCTTGACGCAGGCCGGCTCCTGACCGACGGCCACTCGGTCGGAACACAGGGTGCACTTGTACGCCTTGTGGTCCTTCTTGGAGATGCGCGGCACGTTGAACGGACAGCCAGTGATGCAGTAGCCGCAACCGATGCAGTTCTCTTCGTGGAAATCCACGATGCCGTTGTTGTACTGGATGATGGCGCCCGGCGAGGGACAGGCCTTCAGGCAGCCCGGGTCCTCGCAGTGCATGCAGCCGTCCTTGCGGATCAGCCATTCCAGGTCGCCTTGCGGATTCTCGTATTCGGAGAAGCGCATGACGGTCCAGGAATGCTCGGTCAGGTCGGCAGGGTTGTCGTAGACGCCCACGTTGGTGCCGATCTCGTCGCGCAGATCGTTCCATTCCATACAGGCGCTTTGGCAAGCCTTGCAGCCGATGCACTTGGAGACGTCGATCAGCTTGGCCACCGAGCCCGTGACGGGCTCGCGGATGCCCGGCGGCGGCGTGGTGGTGGCGGAGCGCCGCTTGATGTCTAGGGATTGCATGGACATGTCGGTCTCCTTAGGCCTTCTCGACCTGCACCAGGAACGACTTGAATTCCGGCGTCTGGGAATTCCCGTCGCCCACGAACGGCGTCAGGGTGTTGGTGAGGAAGCCGGGTTTGGCCAGGCCCACGAAGCCCCAGTGGATGGGGATGCCCACGTGGTGCACGGTCTTGCCCTCGATGGTCAGCGCGCGCAAGCGCTTGGTGACCAGCGCCACCGCCTTGATGTAGCCGCGGTTGGACGACACCTTCACGCGCGACCCGTTGGCAATGCCCAATTCCTTGGCCAGCGCCTCGCCGATCTCCACGAACTGCTCCGGCTGGAGGATCGAGTTGATGCGGACGTGCTTGGTCCAGTAGTGGAAGTGCTCGGTCAGGCGGTAGGTCGTGGCCACGTAGGGGAACTTGTCCACGGTGCCCATCGCGGCCAGGTCGTCCTTGAAGACCCGCGCGGCCGGATTGCTGGTGACGCCCTTGGCCTTCGGATACAGCGGGTTGTAGCCCAGCGGCGTCTCGAAGGGTTCGTAGTGCTCGGGGAACGGCCCTTCGGCCATGCCCGCCCGCGCGAAGAAGCGCGCCACACCCTCGGGGTTCATGATGAACGGACCCATGCCGCCGTCGGGATTTTCATCGCCCTTGAAGTCGGGGATGTCCGCGCCGGTCCAGAACTTGCCGTTCCAGGAGATCAGGCTGCGGCGCGGATCGAAGGGCTTGCCCGCCACGTCACAGGAGGCGCGGTTGTACAGGATGCGGCGATTGGCCGGCCACGCCCAGGCCCAGTTCAGGGTCTGGCCGATGCCGGTCGGGTCGCTGTTGTCGCGCCGCGCCATCAGGTTGCCGCCAGGCCCCCAGGCGCCCGCGAAGATCCAACAGCCGCTGATGGTGGAGCCATCGTCGCGCAGTTCCGCGAAGCCGGCCAATTGCTCGCCGGCCTTGCGGGTGACCTTGGACGGATCCTTGGGGTCGGTCAGTTCCACCAGTGCCTTGCCGGTGTATTCCTTGGCCAGCTCTTCGGCGGTGGGATTCTGCGGATTGGAGTACGGCCACGACAGGTTGACGATGGGATCGGGATACTTGCCGCCCTCGTCCTGGTACATCTTGCGCAGGCGCGTGAACAGCAGCGCCATGATCTCGATGTCGCTCTTGGCTTCGCCCGGAGGCTCCGCGCCCTTCCAGTGCCATTGCAGCCAGCGGCCGGAGTTCACCAGCGTGCCGTCTTCCTCGGCGAAACAGGTGGTCGGCAGACGGAAGACCTCGGTCTGGATCTTGGACGGATCCACATCGTTGGCCTCGCCCGCGTTGCGCCAAAACTCGGAGGTCTCGGTGACCAGCGGATCCATGATGACCAGGAATTTCAGCTTGGCGAAACCGGCGTTCAGCTTGGCCTTGTTGGGCGCGGCCGCCAGGGGGTTGAAGCCCTGGGCGATGTAGCCATTCATCTTGCCCTGGTTCATGAGCTCGTAGACCTGCAGCATGTCGTAGAGCTTGTCCAGCTTGGGCAGGTAGTCGAACGCCCAATTGTTTTCGGCCGTGGCGGACTTGCCCCACCAGGCCTTCATCAGGCTCACGTGGAACTTGCTGTAGTTCTGCCAGTAGCTAAGCTGATTGGGCCGCAGGGGTTTCTGCGTGCGCGACTCGATGTACTTGCCGTAGTCCTGCTCGGGCTCGTTGGGCAGGGTCATGTAGCCGGGCAGCAGGTTCGACATCAGGCCCAGATCGGTCAGGCCCTGGATGTTCGAGTGCCCGCGCAGCGCGTTCATGCCGCCGCCGGCGATGCCGATGTTGCCCAGCAGCAGCTGCACCATCGCGCCCGTGCGGATGATCTGCGAACCGATGGAGTGCTGCGTCCACCCCAGCGCGTAGAGGATGGTCGCGGCGCGGTTGGTGGTGGCGGTGGAAGCCAGCATCTCGCACACCTTCAGGAACTTGTCCTTGGGCGTGCCGCAGACGCGCTCGACCATGTCTTCGGTGTAGCGCGAGTAGTGCTTCTTCAGCAACTGGTAGACGGTGCGCGGATGCGCCAGCGTCGGATCCGTCTTGACGTAGCCGTCGTCGCCGCGCTCGTAGTCCCAGCTGGCCTTGTTGTAGGTGCGCTTTTCGGCGTCGTAGCCGGAATACAGGCCTGCGTCGAACGCGAAGTCCTCGCGCACGATGAAGGAAAAGTCCGTGTAGTTGCGCACGTACTCGTGCTGGATCTTGTCGTTGTCCAGCAGATACTTGATGACGCCGCCCAAGAAGATGATGTCGGTGCCGGTGCGTATGGGCGCGTAGAAGTCCGCCACGGATGCCGAGCGCGTAAAGCGCGGATCCACGACGATCAGCTTTGCCTTGTTATGGGCCTTTGCTTCCGTGACCCATTTGAACCCGCAAGGGTGGGCCTCGGCGGCATTGCCGCCCATGATCAGCACTACGTCCGCGTTCTTGATGTCGACCCAATGGTTCGTCATCGCTCCACGGCCAAACGTCGGGGCAAGACCTGCCACCGTCGGGCCATGTCAGACACGGGCTTGGTTATCGAACGCCAGTATCCCCATGCTGCGCACAGTCTTGTGCGTGATGTAGCCGACCTCGTTGCTGCTTGCCGAGGCCGCCAGCATGCCGGTGGTCAGCCACCGGTTGACGGTCTTGCCGTCCGCGGTCTTCTCGACGAAGTTCGCGTCGCGGTCCGCCTTCATGAGCTTGGTGATGCGGGTCAGGGCGTCGTCCCACGACATCCGCACCCATTTGTCCGAACCTGGAGCCCGGTATTCCGGGTACTTCAGGCGGTTGGGGCTGTGGATGAAGTCGATCAGGGCAGCGCCCTTCGGACAGAGCGTGCCGCGGTTGACGGGGTGGTCGGGGTCGCCTTCGATGTGCATGATGCTGGCACGGGCGTTCTTGGAGCCGTCGCCCAAGCCGTACATCAGCAGTCCACAGGCGACCGAACAGTAGGGACAGGTGTTGCGCGTTTCAGTCATGCGCGCAAGCTTGTACTGGCGGACTTCGGCCATGGCCGTGCCGGGGGCTGCCCCCAGCAAAGCCAGGCTGGAGCCTGCCAGCGTCGCACCGGTCACCTTGAAGAACTGGCGGCGATTCATGTTGACCATGAAACACTCCTCTCCTGGTGAAATGGAGGAAGCCGTTGGCTGGCCGAAGCAAAAAGCCCTACGGTTTCCAAGGATATTTTTCCAAGTATAGGCTTTGCGGGACGGACGCGCCATGGCATCCGGCCCCAAAGAGACCTTCCTTATGTCTGAAATTTGGCGGCGAAATAGGGTTTTTTCGCAGATTTTGGATGATCCTGCGGCTGCTACCATTCCCGGCTGCCTGGACTGGCCCCCACGCTCCCCATTCGGGGACGCCGCGCCTCCAGCCTTCCCTCCTGTTTTCCGCATGACCGTAGGAGCGCCGATGCGCCGCCTTGTTGCCCTGGCCCTGTCCATCACCGCCGCGCTCGCGCCCGCCACGCTGACCCGCGCGGCCCCGGCCGCGCTGACTCCCGCGGCGGCGGCCACCGAGGCCGCCCACCAGGCGGGCATGGAAGGCTATCTGTACTTCTATCCGCTGGTCACGATGGACCTGACCCGCCGCCAGTTCACCCATCCGTCCCGCGGCAACGACGGCGCGCCGGCCAACACCTTTCTGCACGCGCGTGCGCTGCCGCAGCCGGGCGCCGCCACGCCCTGGGCCAACCCCGACATGCTGCGCAGCGTCGGCTGGCTGGACCTGACGTCCGGGCCGGTGGTGCTGTCGGTGCCGGATACCCAAGGCCGGCTCTATACGCTGACGCTGCTGGACATGTGGACCGACGTGTTCGCCACGCTGGGTAAGCGCAGCACCGGCACGGCCAAGGGCAATACCGTGATCGTTCCACCGGGCTGGAACGGCGTGCTGCCCTCGGGCATGGCGCGCATCGATGCGCCCACCGCCTATGTTTGGGCCAAGAATCTGATCCAGGCCGATGGGCCTGCCGATTACCCCGCGCTCCACGCCTTGCAGGACGGCTTCCTGGTGACGCCGCTGGCGCAATGGAACCTGCCCGCGCAGGCGCAGCGGTTGAAGGCCGATCCTTCCCTGAATCTGCGCATCCCCGTGCGCGAGCAGGTCGAATCCATGCCGACCGACGCCTACTTCGAATATGCGGCGGAGCTGCTGCGCAAGAACCCGCCGCATGCCACCGACCAGCCGGTGCTGGCCAGGCTGCGCGGCGCCGGGCTGGTCGCCGGCCGGCCATTCGACTTCGCCCAGCTCGACCATCCTGCCAAACAGGGCTTGCGCCGCGGCCTGCGGGCGGCGCGCGAGCGCATGACGGCGGCAGCCGGCGCCACGGTGCGCAGCGTCAACGGCTGGCACCAGGAAACCGCCAGCATCGGCGTCTACGGCAATTCCTATCTGCGGCGCGCCCTGGCGGCGCAGGCGCAGCCGGGCGCGGGCCTGCCCGAAGACCTGAGCGTGCTGCTGCTGGCGGCCGACAGCCAGGGCGCACCGCTGGATGGCGCGCATGGCTACACGCTGCATTTCGAAAGCGGCCAATTGCCGCCCGCCGCGGCGCTGTGGTCGCTGGCGGCCTATGACGCGCAAGGCATGCCGTCGGCCAATCCGCTGAACCGCTACGCGCTGGGCGACCGCGACCCGCTGCGCTACAACGCCGACGGTTCGCTGGACCTGCGCATCAGCCATGCGCCGCCCGCGCCCGAGGAACAGTCCAACTGGCTGCCGCTGCCTGCCGCCGGCGCGGTCAGCGTGCTGCTGCGCGTGTATGCGCCGGAACCCGCCCTGCTGGACGGATTGTGGACGCCCCCCGCCCTGCTGCGCGACGCCCCTCCCGAAGAAGCGACGCAAGAAACCCCGGAAGCCGCTGAAAAGACGCAGCCATGACAGGCGCCTGCCGCTACCATAGGCGTTTTATCCAAGATTGAACGCCCGCCATGGACGAAGCCTTTAGCCACCAATTGTCGATGACCATCCTGATGACGCCGGACATGGCGAATTTCTCAGGGAATGTGCACGGCGGAACCATCCTCAAGTACCTGGACCAGGTGGCCTACGCCTGTGCCAGCCGGTACGCCGGCCAATATGTGGTGACCCTGTCCGTGGACCAGGTCGTGTTCCGCGAACCGATCCACGTGGGCGAACTGGTGACCTTTCTGGCGGCGGTGAACTACACCGGCCGCACGTCCATGGAAATCGGCATCAAGGTCGTCACCGAGGACATCCGCAAGAAGCTCGTGCGCCACACCAACAGCTGCTATTTCACGATGGTTGCGGTGGATGATCAGGGCGCGCCGACCGCGGTGCCGCCGCTGGAACCGCGCAACCTGGAAGAGAAGCAACGCATGGAAGCCGCCCGGCTGCGCCGCGAACTGCGCCAGGAAATGGAACGCCGGCACGGCGAGATCAAGCGCGAAACCACGCACGACGCGCAACCCTGAAACGGAATTCCCTGCCCGCCCAAAACAAAACGAGCCCAGCGGGCTCGTTTTTTCATGCGCGGCCTTTGAGGCCAGGCCGCTTTCAGGCGCGTTCAACCGAGGCCGGCGGCGACGGCGGCGCGGCGGCGGGTTCGCGGTCGCGGCCCACCATGCGTTTCAAGCCCAGCCACTGCTGCGACCAGAAGCCGCGGCCGTAATCGCGCCCGCCCAGTTCCGCCTGCTGGTCATGAATGCCCGTGGGGCCGTAGCCCACGCCGAAGCGGGCGGTGCGGAACAGTACGTCCCAGATGGGAAACAGCGCCGCAAAGTTGTAGCCGCCCACCGGACCCGGCGTGGAGGCGTCGTAGGCGATGGAATGGTGGTGGCGGTGAAAGCGCGGACTGACCAGCAGGCGCTCGCCGATGGCGCCGAAATGCATGCGCAGATTGGCGTGCGAGAAACTCTGCGCCAGCTGAGTGATGGCCACCACCATGACGAACTGCGCCGGCGGCACGCCCACCAGTTGCGACACGAACACCACCAGCACGTCGCGCAGCATATCGTCCAGCAGGTGGTTGCGGTCGTCGCTCCAGATGGTCATCTGGCGCTGGCTGTGATGCACGGCGTGCAAAGCCCAGAGCCAGCCGAAACGGTGCTGGGCACGGTGGTAGATGTAGTCCACCGCGTCGAACAGCAACAGGTAGATGATCAGGCTGACCCAGGCCTTGTCCGTCACGCCGGGCCAGTACTGGTCCAGCTGGAAAGGCGCGAAACCCCAGACGTGCAGCTGACCAAACACGCTGTCCCACAATGGGTCGATGGTGAAGAACAGCAGCAGGCGGAAAGCGCCCAGCCGGTGGATCAGCGTGTACAGCACGTCGATGCCGATCTGGCGACGGTCGGTAACCGCCTCCACGGGGCGCAGGCGCTGCAGGGGACCGAACACCAAAACCAGCACGACAATCTGCAGCAGGCCGACCAGCAGCCACATGGTGGCGTCGTAGCCGTCCTCGATGAAGTTGCTCATGCCCAGGTGGAACAGCGCGGGCTGAATCGCCGTTTCGAAGAGCCATTGCTGGCACTCTCCGAACAATTGACTAAGCGTATCCATGATCAGTGATGATTAGCGATCCAATCGCGATAGGACGGGTGCGTGTCCAAGGTAGCAAAACAATAGCCCTTGCGCTGCAAACCTTCAATCAGCGGCTCCAGCACGGCTGGCGCCCACGGATCCTGGCGCGACCAGATGCCCAGGTGGGCCAGCAGGATGTCGCCGGGCTTGATGGTGCGCAGCGCCTGGTCCAGCAGGCGGGCGTTGGGGTATTTATCACTGGGCAGTTCATCGCCCAGGAAGCCGGCGGGCGCCCAGCCCACGTGCTCGAAGCCGCAGGCCTTGGCCGCCTTCAGCAGCGCAGGCGAGGTCTTGCCGCCCGGCGCGCGGTAGATCGGCAGCATGTTCTTGCCCGTCATCTGATGGAAACGGGTGACGGACCGCTTGATCTCGGCGCAATACTGCTCGGGCGTCCATTCGGCGCGCTTGCCCGCGTCCGGGCCGGCGCTGGGCTTGACGCGGAACTTGCCGCCAGGAAGATCCGCCTGCCAATAGACGTGGTCATAGGTGTGCGAGCCGAAGACATGGCCTTCGGCCGCGCGCGCCTTCCACCAGGGCGCCCACACGTCATCCAGGCTGGAGCCGTCGGTCAGCGTGCGCTCGTTGGCCAGGAAAAAAGTGACCTTGACGTTGTGCCGGGCCAATACGTCCGCGATCAGCGGGGCCACGCCCATGTGGCCGGTATCGAACGTCAGGTAGACAGGCTTGTCGCAGGTCGCTGGCGCTGCCATTCCCATGCTGGGAAAGGCCAGCGCAAGCATCACCGCGGCGTGGACGCGCTTATCTCGTAGGAGCATGGTTCAGCGTCCAGACGCCGTGAGGCGACTTGCCCACCGGCACCTGATTGACCACCTTCTTCTGCTCCAGGTCCACCACGGTGAGCTTGCGGGCCCAGCGCGAAGTGACCAGCAGGGTCTTGCCATCGGCCAGCACGTCCATGCAGTCGGGACCGCCGGGCACCGGGAAGGTGTCGGTGACGGCCAGCGTCTGCAGGTCGATGCGGCTGATGGAGTTGGCGGTGCGGTTGCTGACGAACAGGTGGCGGTGGTCGCCCTGCGCGCGGAAGGCGTGGGCGCCCGCGGCGGTCTTGATGCGCGTCACCAGCTTGGCCGGGCCGTTGCTGACGTCGTAGGCCTCGACGTAGGAGTCGCCGGTCAGCGCCACCAGCAGGGTTTTCTGGTCGGGCGTCAGGAATACGTCCGCAGGCGTCTTGCCCACCGACACCGTCCATTTCGGCGTCTGCGTGGCCAGGTCGATGGCGATGAGCTGATCGCTGTCCTGCAGCGTCACGTAGGCCGTGGTGCTGGCCTTGTCGATCATGATGTGGCTGGGCGTCTTGCCGGCCTGGATGCGCTTGACCAGTTTGAGGTCGAAGCCTTTTTCCAGCGGATGCCAGGAATAGATGTCGATGTGGTCCAGGCGGTTGGCCGCGGTCACGAACCACTTCATGTCCGGCGAGAACTGCAACTGGTAGGGATCGACGATGCCGGTCAGCGTGCGCTGCACTTCACCGGTCTTGGGATCCATCAGCGTGATCGAATCGCTGGTGGCGTTGGCCACCATGAGCGACTTTTCGTCGGGAGTCAGGTACAGGTGATGCGGCTCCTTGCCCGTGGGCACGCGCCGCAATTCCTTGTAGGTGGCCGGATCGACAATGCTGACGTTGGCGTCCAGGGAGTTCAGGACGAAAATCGGGGCCGAGGCCGCCGCGGCGCTAAGCGCCATCCCTACGCCGAAGAGGGCGTAGCGGACAAAATGCATGGGGTTCAATTTCTAGGTCCGGCAAAGGGGTATCGGGCAGGGTCCCGGTGCTCGCCATTTTAGGCACAGCGGCCTGACAAAAGGGCGTCGCGCTACCCGATGCGGACAAACGGACACGCCTGTTGCGACCCAGCAACAGGCGTGTCCCGATTACTCTTCGGAAGCCGGAAAAATCATTTGCTGCCAACGGGTTGCGCGTCGGCGTCGGTCCAGGTTCCGGCACTGATATCGCGTTCCCGCAAGGCCGCGGCGCGTGCCGCGGACGCGGGTCCCAGGTCGGCTTCCAACACGCGCCCGTCGGGACCGACGACGAAGGAGTCGATGCCCGTCTGCCCGTAGCGCGCCGGCCAGGCCACGATTCGGTACGAGCCTCCGTCCGCGCCCGGTATCACCTTGTACCGGTAGCCGTAGTAAGCGTCGTCCAGCGGCACCTCCGGCCCCATGCTGAGCGCGTCCAACCCGTAGGCCTGCTGCGGTGCGCCCGGCACCTCGGGCCAGTACAGCCCGTCGCGTTGTCCCGGACGGCTGACCAGGCGGCTCGCGTAGCGTCCCTGGCCCACGCTGTCCTTGTATCGCCCCTGCGCGGCCTGCAGCTCGCGCAGCGTTTCGATGGCGGTCAGTTCGTTGCGGCCGATGGCGCGGCGGCGGATTTCCGCCGTGCCCGCCGCCGGGTCGAAACGCCAGCCCTGCCCGGCGCGCACGATGGGTACGGGCAGGGTCCAGCCCGAATCCCCGACCGCCAGCCAGGAACGGCCGCCATCGGCCACGATCTCGTGCTTGCGCGACCAGGCCGCCAGGAAACGGTAGATGTCGTCCTGCGCCACGCCGCCCGGCACGATCTTGCGATGATTCGGCCCCAACACCTTGGCCAGTTTGTCGAGGTCACTGGTGGCCATGGCGTCGACGAAGGCGTCGGCGGCGGCCTGCGGACTCGGATAAAGGCTTTGCGCCGCGGCGGGGGCCGCAAGGCCCAGCGCCAGCAGCGACGCGGCGCCCAGCGCGCGCAAACGAGCAATGGTCATGAGAGTTCCCTTGTCCATGATGCTTATCTCCGGCCGCCGAAATGTCCGCCGCCGCCACCGCCGCGTCCGCCGCCCCCATGTCCGCCGCCGCGCGGGCCGCCACCGCCGCCGCGGCTCATCTCGCTGCGCGTGTGCTGCTGCCGCATCTGGTCGCCGTTGCCGGCGCCGCTCAGCGCGTTGGCGCTATTGGAAGCGCGGCCGCGGTCGCGTGCGGCCACTTCGTCGGCGCGCTGGCGCTGGGCCGCGGCCTGGCGGTCCTGCGTGGACACGCTGGAGGCAGGCCGGCTGTGCTGCGCCTGCCCGCCGCCCTGCGCCCGGTCGCGGGCGCCTTGTCCGCCCTGCCCGCCTTGTCCGGCCCGCTGCCCTTGTCCCTGCCCGCGATTGGCCGCGGCGTCTCCCCTGCCCGCCCCCTGGCCGCGCCCCGCGCCCGGTTCGGAATGGCCGGGTATGGACTGCCCGGTACGGCCTTCGAACGACTGCGCCGCGCGCTGGCGCGCGGCATCGCGGGAGTTCGGCGCTGCCGCTGCGCCCGGCGCGCGGCCCCCCTGCGCCCGGTTCTGCACGCCGGCCTGACGCTGGCTGTCGAAGCGCTGGCGGCTGGCCTGGTCGGCATACGGCGTATTGCCGCGGTTGGCCGGGTTGTGCTGCCAGGTCGTTCTATTGTTGTTGATGTTGTTGCGGTCGATGCGCTGGTTGACGTTGATGTTGTTGTAGCGGTTGACGTCGATGTCGACGTCGTTATGCCCCCAGTCGAACCCGCCCCACATGGAGTTGACCGCAGCCACGCCCAGGCCGAAGCCGATGCCGGCCACCAGCGAGGTGGCGAACACCGAGCCCGGAGGCGGCGGATAGTAGTAAGGCGGATAGGAGGGATAGGCCCAGGTGCCGTACACCACCGTCGGGTTGTAGCTGGGCACGTACACCACCTGCGGATCGGCCGGCTCGATCACCACGACGGTCTTGTCGTTGGTGGTGCTGGAGGTGACCTTCTGCTGCGGCGTGCTCTTCAGGTTGCCGGCCTTCTGCGCCTGGACGCGCAGCCGCTGGACCGAATCCATGACGGCGTCGGGCTGCGCCAGGAAGGCGTCGCCCACGGATTTCACCCAGTCAGGCTGGCGGCCCATCATGTCCATGACCGAGGGGAAGGCCACCAGGGATTTGACGCTGGGATCCCAGGACTCGCCCTCGACCGCCTTGACGGCCTGGTCTCCGGATTCCGAGGTGTGGGCGGCCGACCATTTGGCGGCCGCCGCGACATCGTCGGGGTAGGTCGCACCCATGAGGATTTGCGAGAGCAGCGAATCCGGATACAGCGCCACGGGCGCCATCAACTGATCCAGTTGCGCGTTGTCCAGCTTGGTCTGCGCCGTGGCGGGAAGGCAGACCGCCAACCCCAGGCATAACCAGCCGATGAACCATTGTTGCAGTCGACGCATTTTCCGTTCTCCGTGTATCGCCAAGCGTAAAGCCACAAGCCAGGAGGAACTGCCGGATATCGCGCTGACAATATATGCCTAACCCCGGCGCAGGGGAAGCGCCGGCGTGGGTCTGCCTCGGTTCACAGTTTGGCGACGGAAACCTCGGTCGCCTTGACGAAAGCCAGCACCTCGGTGCCGACCTCCAGGCCCAACTCCTTGACCGACCGCGTAGTGATCACCGAGGTCACGATGCCGGCCGGCGTATCCACGTCCACCTCGGACACCACCGGACCCAGGATGATCTCCTTGATCTTGCCGCGGAACTGGTTGCGGGCGTTGATGGATTGAATGCTCATGGTCTTGCTCCTGGGGTAAAGGGCGGCGTCATGCCGCCCATGGGGGAATCGCCGGGCGCGGTTTCAGACCGCCAGCCTCAGGTGCCGGATCTGGAGGACGGGTGCCAAGGGCCGGCCAGCGTCCGGCGTGTCTTGTTGACGCAAGGCGGCGCGCAGCACGCGGGCCTCCAGGGCGGCGACAGCGGCCGAACCGCGCACGCGGGGACGCGCCAGGCCGACGCGCTCGTCCAGCGCCACGCCGCCTTCGTCCAGCACCAGGATGCGGTCCGCCACCGCCACGGCCTCGGCCGCGTCGTCGGTCGCCAGCACGGCGGTAAAGCCCTGCTGGCGCCAGAGATCCTCCAGCAGCCGCTGCGCCTCGATGCGGCTCAGCGAATCCAGCTCCTGGAAAGGCTCGTCCAGCAACAACAAGCCGGGACGGCGCGCCAGGGCCCGGGCCAGCGCCACGCGCTGGCGCTGCGGTTCGGATAGCTGCGCGGGCCACTCGCCGCCGCGGCCGTCCAGTCCGACCTGCCGCAACGCTTCGGCCGCCGGCCCCGTGCCGGGCAACCCCAGGGCGACGTTGTGCAGCACGGTCTTCCAGGGCAAAAGGCGTGAGTCCGACAGCAAGAGACGCACGCGGGCGTCGGGCTCCCAGACGGGAAAGTTGTCGAACAGCAGCGGCGGACGGCCCGGCTCGCCACCTTGCTCGCCGCTGGGCACAAGCTTGCCGGCCAGCAGATGCAGCAAGGTGCTCTTGCCGCTGCCGGCGCGCCCGACCACGGCCACGAACTCGCCGGCCGCGATCTCCAGGTCCAGCGGCTGCAAGGCAATGCGGTCGCCGTGGCGCTTGGCGAGCTTGCGCAAGGTCACGCGCAGCGCAGCCTGCGGCTCGGCCTCGGGCGCTTCGTCCGGCTCCGTCGGCTGGCGCACGTCCAGGTGCTGCAATAGCTCGAATTCGTTGGGATTGATGAACATCATCGCGGCCTCCAGCGCAGCAGCCAGCGCTCCAGCGCGCTTACCAACGCCCCCGAGCCCACGCTGAGAGCCGCGTAGAGCGCAATCGCCAGCAACAGCGTCGTCGCACCCGGCGGACCGCTGCCCAGCCATTGCGGAATTCCCAATCGCGTCGGCGTCGCGAACAGTTCCAATGCGATCAGGGTCAGCCATAGAAGTCCCAGCCCCTGCCTCAGGCCCGTCAGGATGAACGGCAATGCGCCCGGCAGCAGCACATGCCAATAGAGCGCCCAGCCGTTCAAGCCATGAGACCGACCGGTTTCGACCAGCGCCGGATCCGCCGCGCGTATGCCGCGCACCGTCTGGTACAGGAGCGGCGCAAGCAGGCTCAACGCCGGCAGCGCCGGCCTGGCCGTCTCGCTGCCGCCCAGCCAAAGTGCGGCGAGTAGCGCGCCTCCCAGCCAGCGCAGAGCCGGGGCGTCGGGAGCGTTGCGGGCGTGGGCGCGGCGCATCGGTCAGACGCTGAAGGCGCCCGCCAACGCGAGCCGGCCCAGATCGTAGGATGGGCTGGAAACGGCGACGCGCGGCAAGACCAGCTCGGACAGACGCTCCACCGAGTCATCCAGCCGCCGGCTGACCTCCCCGTCTATCTCGCGCGCGCCGAATTCGTCCAGGCGAACCTGCGTATCGGTGGCGTAGACGCCCGCCAGGATGTGGCGCGCGCCCAGCGCTGACAGCACGGGCTTCAAGCCATACTCCAGCGCCAACAGATGCGCCGGGCTGCCCCCCGTGGCGATGGGCAACACCACCTTGCCGGCCAACGCCTTGGGATCCAGCAGGTCCAACACCGCCTTCAATCCGCCGGAAAAGGAAGCCTGGTAGACCGGCGAGGAAATCACCACCGCGTCTGCCGCCGCCACGCGTGCGCGCAGCGCGTTGGCCGCGGGGCCGGCGTAGTTGCCTTCTATCAGGTCTTCGGCGGGGATATCGCGCAAGCCCAGTTCTCCCACGCTCAAGCCCCGCCGCTGCAGGATCCCGGCGGCGTGCCGCAGCAGCACCGAGGAACGGGAGCGCTGCGATGGACTGCCGGCGATGGCAAGGACGCGGGCGTGAGCCTGGTGACGTGGCGATGACATGAAGGGTTGTTTCCGGCGGTGGGTTCAAGGAGTCGAACCGATTCTGTCATCGCCGCGCGGCGCCGAAAAATACTTAGTCGATATGAGGTTATGTTGAAGCGCGGGTTCGGCCGCTTTGGGAAATATGCGAAGACTGCCGCCCGGGCGCCTCGTCCGTATGCAGGACTGGCTTGCACCTGGCGGCGAGCCTATACTGGATTGGCTAGTTGCTCCCGATTCCTTTTCCTAAAGGAGAGGCAACATGTATAAGCACCTGCTCGTCGCCGTGGACGGCTCCCTGCTGTCTGAATCGGCTTTCAAGCGCGCTCTTGTTTTCGCCAAGGAAATGGGAGCCACCGTCACGCTCATCCGCGCCATTCCGGAGGACCATCTGCTGGTCTACCAGGCCGAAATGCTGGGCACCACGCAGGCGCACCACACCGACCAGGCGCGCAAGAATGCGCAAACCTACCTGGACAACCTGGAAATGGAAGCGCGCCACGCGCTGGTGCCGTGCAATGCCGTGGTCACGGTCAACGACCATCCGCACGAAGCCATCGTCGAGGCGGCGCAGAACCAGGGCTGCGACCTGATCGTCATGGGTTCGCACGGCCGCCACGGCATGACGGGCTTCCTGCTGGGCAGCGAAACCCAGCGCGTGCTGGCGCGCACCAAGCTGCCGGTGCTGGTGTACCGCTAGGCGCGGCCGCTCAGGCCGCGGCCAGCGCGTGCTGGAAGGTGAAGCTGTCGGAGTACATGTGATCCAGGCTGGCGCCGCGCGCGGCCAGCAGGCTCTTGGCTTCGTGGATCATGTCCGGCGCGCCGCACAGGTAGAAGGCGTGCTCGGACAGATCCTGGTGGTCCTCCAGGACCGCCTGCTGCACATGGCCGCGGCGGCCCTGCCAATCGGCGCCCGCGCGCGACAGCACCGGCACGAAGTTGAATTCGTACAGCCGCCCCGCCCAGCTTTCGATCTCGTCGCGCAGATACAGGTCTGCTTCGGTGCGCATGCCCCAGTAGAGCGTGACGGGCGGGCAGTCCTCGTTGTCCAGCAGCGATTCCAGGATGGCCTTGATCGGCGCGATGCCGGTCCCCGTGGCCATCATGATGAGCGGCCGCCAGTCTTCCTCGTGGTAGCTGAATACGCCCAGCGGCGCTTCGATCTCCATGCCGGCGCCGGCTTGCGCCTGGCCCAGCCACTGATCGGTGTAACGGCCGCCGGGAATGCGACGCACATGGAAATCCACCAGGTTGCCGGCGGGCGCCGAAGCCATGGAAAAGCTGCGCGTCTCGCCGTCGGGCAGCACCACGTTCATGTACTGGCCCGGCACGTACTCCAGGCCCGCTTCTGGCAGCGCCAGCGTCAGGTGGATGACGTCATCGCAGAAGCGCTCGATGCGGTGGATGGTGGCGGGCAGGCGGCGCGGTTCGGGAAACGACTGCCGGCTGCTGGCCACGCTGATGCAAAGATCGCCCAGGGGCCGGGCCTGGCAGGCCAGCGCGTAGCCTTCGGCCGCTTCTTCGGTTGTCAGGGCCATGGGGAACTCTTCGTACTCCACGGCGCCGGATTCCAGCTTGATGCGGCAGGTGCCGCAGCCGCCGAAGGTGCACTCGTGCGGCAGCTTCACCGCCGAGCGTTCGGCGGCCTGCAGCACGGATTCGCCTTCTTCGACCTGGAACGACTCGTCGGTTTGCAGGATATGCACGCGGTATGCCATGGCCGGCCTCGCTTATTTCTTGATGTCAGCCTCGACCAGCACTTTCATGCCGCGCGGCTCCAGCAGCGTCGCCAGTGCCGCAAGCGCGGCCAGACCAGCCTTGGTGTCCTGTTCGCCGTTGCCGCCGCTCAGGCCCACGCCGCCGATCACTTCGTTGTTGACCACAATGGGAAAGCCGCCGACAAACACGGCGAACTTGCCGTCAAAGCTCCACTGGATGCCGAACGCTTCGTTGCCGGGCAGCGCGGGACCGTTGGGCGGCGTGTTGAACAGATGCGTGGAACGCTTGTGCCCGGCCGCTGTGAATGCCTTGTTCCAGGCAATCTGCGGGCCGGTGATGCGGGCGCCGTCCATGCGTTCCAGCGCGATGGGATAGCCGCCGTCGTCGACGATGCAAATCGTCTCCAGCACGCCGATCTCTTCCGATTTGGCGATGGCCGCGCGCACCATCACGCGCGCTTCTTCAAGTTCCAGACGATAGACCTGCTTCATGGGGATGACCTCCTTTGCTTGCGTGTAGGGACCGCAGCCTCAGCCGGCGCGGTAGACAGTCTTGATCTGCGTGTAGAACTCCAGTCCCACGCGCCCCGATTCGCGGAACGTGGAAGTGCTGGAGTGCTTGAGTCCGCCGAACGGCGCGTTGATCAGGTTGCCGGTGGTGGTCCGATTGATCTTCACGGTGCCGGCCTGGATGTCGCGGGCGAAACGGTGGGCATAGCGCGCATCGGTGGTGGCGATGGCGGCCGACAGGCCGTATTCGGTGTCGTTGGCGCGGGCAATGGCGTCTTCGTAGCCGTCCACTTCAATCAGCGCGATCACCGGGCCGAAAATCTCTTCACGGGCGATGCGCATCTGCTGCGTGACGTCGGTGAACAGCGCGGGCGACACGTAATAGCCGCGCTCGAACCCGGCACCCGTCAGGCGGTCGCCGCCGTACAGGTGCGTGGCCTCCTGCTTGCCGACCGCCACGTAGCCCAGCACGTTGTCCAGCTGCTTGGCGGTGGCCAGCGGCCCCAGGTCGAAGTTGCCGTCCAGGCCGTTGCCTATGGTCAGCGTCTTGATGCGGGCCAGCAGCTTGTCGGTGTAGGCCTGGCGCACGCGCTTGTCCACCAGCACCCGGCTGGTGCCGGTGCAGGCCTGGCCGCTGAGCGAAAAGCCGCCCTTCACAGTCAGGTCCACGGCGCGGTCCAGGTCGGCGTCCGCCAGCACGATCAAGGGATTCTTGCCGCCCAGTTCCATCTGCGTGCGGGTGGTCAGGCCGGCGGTCCGGTGTATCTGCTCGCCCGCGGCGGTGGAGCCTGTAAAGGAAATCGCCCGTACCGCGCGCGCACCGGTGATGGCCTCGCCCACGGCGCCGGCCGGGCCGGTCAGGAAGTTCAGCACCCCGGCCGGCAGGCCTGCCTGCACGAAGGCTTCGGTCAGCCGGTAGCCCGACATGGGCGCGTCGGACGAGGGCTTGAACACCACGGTATTGCCCGTGATGAGCGCCGGGGCAATCTTGCGGGCGGGGATGGATATAGGGAAGTTCCAGGGGGAAATCACCGTCACCACGCCCAGCGGTTCGCGCTGGCTGTAGACCACCATGTCCGGATCGTCGTTGGGATAGGTTTCGCCCGTGAATGACTGCCCTTCCACTGCGTAGAAGCGGATCGTCTGCGCCGAACGCAGCACCTCGTCCCGGGCCAGGTTCAGGCTCTTGCCCTCTTCGCGGGTCAATTCGCGCGCGATGTCGTTGGCGTGGTCTTCCAGGTACTGGGCCGCGCGGAACAGGATGGCGGCGCGCTTGGAGATCGGCGTATCGCGCCAGCCGGCGAAGGCGGCCTCGGCGGATGCCACCGCCTGGCGGGCGTCTTCGGCGTCCGACACCTGGAAACGGCCCACGATGTCGCTGGTGTCGGCCGGGTTGATGTTGGGCGCCGTCTTGCCGGTGCCGCTGGGCACCCAGCTGCCGCCGATGTGGTTCAGGAATGTTTGCTGCGAGAGATCGTCCACGGAAGCTCTTCCTTAGTCTGCGCCCGTCTGGCCGCAAGTGCCTGGGCGGGTTGGCTTATGAACATTGTATACTTTAATCAATATGGATCGATACGTGTAAACCCCTGCTCCGGACAGGTCGCCACCTGGAAAAAAGGGTCCCCGCAGGGACCCCCAAAGCAGCGCCACAAACAGGTATCAGCTCCAGATCAGCACGGCGCAGATCGTGGAGACGAACAGCGCCAGCAGCACCGGCACCAGCAAGGCGCGCACCAGCGACAACACGTTCACCCGCGCAAAGCCCGCCACCGCGATCAGCGAGGACCAGGCGATCAGCGTGCCGCCGCCCGTCCAGACCGCGCCCATCTGGCCCACTGCCGCCAGCGTCGCCGGGTCCACGCCCACTACAGGGCCCAGGGCGCCGGACAGGGTGCCGGTCAGGGGCAGGCCGGCGAAGCCCGATCCGTCGATGCCGGTGATCATCCCGACCAGCAGCACGCCGAACGCCACGAGGAAATGGTTTTCGGGGATCAGGTGCTGGCCGGCGGAGATCACCTCGAACAGCAGGCCCGGCGCCTGCGCTTGCGGCACGCCCAGGATCTGCGCGGCGGTTTCATTGGCGCCCACGAAGAAGAAACCCGCGATCGGCAGCACCGAGCCCATGGCCTTGAAGGCGAACACGAAGCCGTCGGTGACGTGTTCCGGACAGACGTCCAGCATCTTGCGCGGGCCTTCCGCGGCCAGGGTCACCAGCATCATCACGACAAAGGCCACGCCGCCCACCAGCGCCGCCGCATCGCCGCCGCGCAGCGCGGGCAGGGACGGGAACAGGCGCGGCAGCACCATGACCGCGATCACCGCGAGAAAGGCCAACGGCGTCACCACGGCAAAGGTCTTGGACCAGCGCACGCGGCGGCGCTCTTCGTCGCTCAGGGCCGGGCCGCTGGGCAAGGCAGGGTCCGCGCCCATGGTGCCCCGGGCCAGCTCGGCCTTGTCGAAGGAGCCGGACTGTTCGATGCGCGCCAGGCTGCCGTCCTGCGCGCGGGCCTGCCAGGCGGACAGGAGCCCCGCATCGGCCGGCACGATGTGCTTGCGGATCAGCAGGTAAGCGGCCACCAGCGCGACCCCGCCGGTGATGAGCGATAGCACCAGCGCGCGGTCCGCGACCACGGCGGCGCTGACCGCCGCCCCGGCAGCCTTGGCGCTGATGCTGGGCGCCACGCCGATCACGTAGTCCGAGGACAGCGCCATGCCCTGGCCGGCGATGGCGATGGCCATGGCGCCCGCCAAGGGTGGCAGGCCCGCCGCGATGGCCGCGGGCAGCAGGATGGCGGACACCAGCGGCACCGCCGGCGTCGGCCAGAAGAACAGCGAGATCACATAAGTACAGAGGGCGATGATCAGGAAGGACGAATGCCCGCCCCGCATGACGCGGCGAAACGGCTGCACCATGCGCACGTCCGCCTGCAGGGTTTTCAGCGCATTGAGCAGCGCCGTCATGAAGGTGATCACCAGGAAGATGTTGAAAAGCTCCTTGGCCGCCACGAAGCTGGCCGAGAAGATGCCTATCAGGGCGCTGATCGGATTGCCCGTGATGGCCAGCACCACCAGAAAGGTGCCGATGACCGACGGCACCACCACGTTGGCCCGCAGAATCATCGTCAGGATGATGGCGGCCACGCTGATCAGGTACATCCAGTGAGCAGCGTTGAGCACTACGTCCGCTTGCATGTGCTATTCCCCTTGTATGCGTGGCAGTTATGTCGCCACGTTCGGTATACTATATTTCGTTTGTAGTCATACCAATCAAAATATGCAGCGCCTAGGGAAAGCGATAATTCTGAAAAATCCATGAATAGCGCCGAAAAATCAGGGGATTACCCTAGTTTTTGAAGCACTTCATGAAATTCGGAAAAATCCTGGATAGACTATCGTATACATAGTAAAGACTACTCCAGGCATGCCATCCTCCCTGCCGTATCCCGATCTTCTGCAGTACGCCACCATGGCCGCCGTGGTGTTCGGCGCCGCGATCGCGCAGGGCGTGGGCGGCGTGGGCTTCGCGATGTTCGCCGCGCCGGTGGCGGCCATGTTCTTTCCGCAGTTGGCGCCGGGGCCGCTCTTGACGCTGGGCGGCTTCATTTCGCTGCTGACCGCATTGCGCGAGCGGGCCGCCATCGACTGGCCTTCGGTGTCCTACGCGCTGGCGGGACGCGCCGTCGGTACGCTGATCGCGATCTACGCCATGACGCGCTTCGCGCCGCAGGCGCTGGGGGTGCTGTTCGCCGCCCTGATCCTGGTGGCCGTGGCGCTGAGCGCGGCCGGCCTGCACTTTTCCGCCACGCCTGGACGCGTGTCCGGCGCGGGCGTGGCCTCGGGCATCATGGGCACCATGACCTCGGTGGGCGCGCCGCCCATCGCCATCGTGATGCAGCACGCGGCGCCGCCGCGCCTGCGCGCCACGCTCGGCATGGTGCTGTTCCTGGGATCGATCTTCTCGCTGGCCATGCTGGCATGGGCCAAGCGGTATACGGGCTATCACGCCGGACTGGCGCTCAGCCTGGCGCCTTTCCTGCTGGCCGGTTTTGCGGTCTCCAACCGGCTGCGCCACCGTCTGCCGCCGCGCGCGGTGCGCGGCGTGCTGCTGGCGGTATGCGCCTTGGGCGCGCTGGGCGTACTGGCCAAGGCTTTTTGGGGACACTGATGCGGTGCGCCCCCCAAGCCATGCAGCTACACCCGGTAATACAATGGAGACTGTATCCATTAAGCCAAACCTGCTCGCCATGACAACCTCACCCGTCAGCCCGCAAGCCGCAGCAACGCAGCATTCCGCCTCGCTGAAGATCGGCGAGCAGCATCCGCAGTTGTTTGCCGTCATCCGCGACAAGCTGCGCGAGCGCATCCTCAGCGGCGAGTTCACGCCCGGCGACCGCCTGGTCGAGGGCCGCCTGTCCGAGGAAATGGGCGTCTCGCGCATCCCCGTGCGCGAAGCGCTGCGCGCATTGGCCGCCGAAGGCCTGGTGACCATCGAGCCGCGCCGCGGCGCGTCCGTGTCGGTGCTGTCCGACGCCGTCGCCTACGACATGGTGGAGGTGCGCGCCACGCTGGAAGGCCTGAACGCCAAGCTCGCGGCGCAGCGCCGCGATGAGAAAACCGTGGAACGCCTGCAGGCCTTCCTGCGCGAAGGCACGGAAGCGGCGCGCGGCGAACAGCTGGACAAGTTCCTGGCGCTGAATTCCCAGTTCCACGAAATGCTGGCCACCATCGGCGGCAACGTGGTGCTGACCGACCTGATGCGTTCGTTGCGCGACCGTACGGCGCTGCTGTTCGCGCCCAGCAATATGCTGCGCGCCAAGCAGAACTGGGATGAGCATTCCCAGATCCTCAACGCCGTCATCGCCGGCAACGGCGACCTGGCCGCGCTGCTGGCCAGCCAGCACGTGCATAACGCCGCCAAGGCCTATACGGAAGCCCAGCAGCAGCCGCACGCGTCGGTGGCCTGAACGGGCCTACCGCGCCTGAAACTCATCACACCGAGCCGGCCGCGCGGCCAGGAGCCAGCGCCGGTCGGCCAGGGCCTTGCAGCCCTCAGGTCGCCGCTTCCACGGGATCGGACGCCGCGCCGACCACCACGCCCTTGCCGTTCTGGATCACCCACGACACCTTCACATCGCCATTGACGAAGGTCTGGCAGGCCATGCGGTAGCCGGCCTCGAAGTCTTCGGGACGCAGATGCTTGCGCTCCTTCGGCTTGATGGCGTCGGTGTTTTCCAGCCCTTCCTCGATGCGGCACTTGCAGGTGCCGCACAGGCCGCCGCCGCACTTGAAGGGAATGCCGCCCTTTTCCTTGAGCGACACGCGCAGCAGATTGCTGTTCTCGGGCGCCGTGGCGACCTTGCCGCCATTGGAGATGAATGTGATCTGGACCATGTTGTTCAGTGCTCCGCGGCGACCGCGCCGGAGCGCAGCGTCAAGGTCGATTCCATGCTGCCAAAGCGCGTCAGGTGGGCCAGTTCCTTGCGGGCGGCTTCCACCGACGCGAACTTCTCCAGGAATTTGGAGGGCACGCGGTTCACCACGTAGGGCGGCGTTTCCTCGGTGACGATGAGCTTGGTGTCGCCATGCAGGCGGGCGATGCGGTAGACGGCCAGCGCGCGGCCGTAGAACGCGTAATCGTAGGTTTCAAGGATATCCACCGCGCCATCGTCCGCTTCCGTGCGGAATACGCCGGGCTTGGTGGTCAATATGACGTATACCGGGTCCATTGCCGCTACGCCTCCACGTCCTGGACCAGCTCGATATCACTGGTAAGCCAGAGCTGGCACGCCAGCCGGTAACCCTGGTCGATGCGTTCGCCCAGCTGCTTTTTTTCCTTCCAGTTCACCGGCGGCAGATGCTCGGCCCCGGCCAGCACGCGGCAAGCGCATTTGGCGCACTTGCCCATGCCGCATTCGTAGCGCAGATGCGGATACGGAAACTGCTTGATGCCGGCCCGCACCACCAGGTTGGTGTTGTCCTTCACCACGTCGGTGTAGGTCTGGCCGCCCTTATGAAACACGATGGTAGGCATGGATACTCTGCTCTGGGGTCTGCGGGGCCGCGGCCGTCCGGCGCGAAAGCGCCAGACGGCCTTGCGGTGTGCTCAGGCGGCAAGGCCCAGTTCGGGCAGCGTGATTTCCTGCTGCACGTAGTCGGTGTAGAGCGCGGTCGTGTACAGCAGCCGCATCTGCGCGCCGATCTCGCAGATCTTCAGGCAGCGCTGCTGCAGGTCCACCGTGTTGGCGTGCTCCAGCACGATCTGGTAGCCGCGTTCGCCGTGGATTTCGTCGGACACGATGTGCAGGTCGAAGAACTCCACTTCCTCGTCGGTGAAGCCGTACTTCTCGCGCAGGGTCGGGGTCTGCTTGCGGTAGATGGACGGCACTTGCGATTCCAGGCCCACCACCAGCCCGGCCACCGCCACGATGGGGTCCTCGCGCATGGCCACGGCGTAGCACCAGCTTTGCAGGGCGCGCGTGGTGGGCGACATGTTGTCGGGGTTGGTGACGCGTTCGCGGGTGGTGCCGCAGGCTTCGGCAAAGCGGATCAGCAGGTCCGTGTGGCGGTCGCCCCCGATTTCCTCTTCATACATATTGGCCAGCAGGAAGTCCTTGGCCTCGGTGTAGGAATCGGGCGTGCGGGCGTACAGATAGCCCAGGTAGTCGGCGAACGGGCCCACGTAGTGGTAGTGGTTCTCGGCCCAGCGCTGCAGATGCTGGCGGCTGAGCTTGCCTTCTGCCCAGGCGATGGAAAAGGGCGAAGCGTTGGCGCTCTTGCCCTTGATCGCGTTTTCCAACGCGGTACGGAATTCATCTCGGTTCATCAGTTCAGCCATGACTCGCTCCAGGTCCATTGGTGAGGATTCCAGGCTGGTCTAAGCCCGGGTATGTTGAACATTGTATACCGTCTACTATTTTGAACTGCTAGGGCAATCCCGGAGATTGGTCAAACGCTGCCCAATAAACAGGGACAGTCTTTATGGATCAATGACTTGGCGTGCGCACGCGGGGGCTGGCCGGAATGCGCGCGCACTGGTACAATGAATACACTTTCAATGCAATACGGAAATACCATGAATACCCGCCATCCCCTGGGAGACGCCCCGATCGGCCAACAATTGCTGACGCATTACGCCCGCCGCGACGCCGTGCGCCACGCCACCCCGCTGTTTCCTTCGTCCTGGGCCGAGCTCTTCGCGCCGTTCCGCAACGCCCGCCTGCAGCCGCTGCGCGCAGCCAAGCCCGCCGCGCACGCGCACGACGACGCGCCGGTCTGCCAGGCAGGCTGATTCCCTGATGGAAGCCCGGCTGATTCGGCCGGGCAGAAAGACGAAAAGCGCCTAGGCGCCGCGCAACGCGGCGCCCCGCCGCCGGTTCCAGGCGGCCAGCGCCAGCACCAGGAAGAACCCCAGCGTATAGGCCAGCATGTCCCACCAGTCGGGCACGCTGCCCAGGATCACGCGCAATACCGGCTGCTCCAGCCGCCAGCCGAAATACCGGGCCAGGTACTGCCCCAGTTCCACCGCGTAGCCGGTGAACAGCGCGGCCAGCGCCAGCGGCAGCACGCCCGCGCCGATGAAGCTGCGATACACCAGATAGGCCCAGCCCACCGCCACCACGTCGCCCACGAAGCCCCGCAACAGGGGATAGGGCGCGCCCAGGGTGGCGATCAGCGCTTCCAGCGCGGTTACGGCCAGCAGCGCGGCAAAGGCGCGCTTGTTGAAGGTCAGGGTCATCGGTGCGAAAAACGCGGAAATTGAAACGGGCAGCGCGGACGTTAACGCATTTGTCAGGCCGCCGCGCGTAGGCTCGTCTGAACGCGCCGGGGCAGGGCGCTGACAAGAACGAGGAGACACCAAGATGAGCACATCCGACCCGAATGGGCGCCGGCGCTTCCTGCGCCAGGCCTGTACGCTGGGCGCCACCGGCACGCTGGCCGGCCATGCGCTGACCAGCCTGGCGGCGCCGGCCACCGTCACGCTGCCGTTCGCCAACGGCGAGCGCGACCTGATCGCCTATCCGCAAAAGCGGCCCCTGATCCGCCAGACCTCGCGCCCGCCGCAGCTGGAAACGCCGTTCGCGGTCTTCAATGAGAACATCATCACGCCCAACGACGCGTTCTTCGTGCGCTACCACCTGGGCAACATCCCCACCGCCATCGACCTGAACACCTACCGCATCAAGGTCAGCGGGCTGGTGGACAAACCCCTGGAGCTGTCGCTGGCGGACCTGAAGCAGCAGTTCGGCAAGCCCGTGGAACTGGTGGCTGTCACCCAGTGCTCGGGCAACAGCCGCGGCTTCTTCGCGCCACGCGTGGGCGGGGGGCAACTGGGCAACGGCGCCATGGGCAATGCCCGCTGGCTGGGCATCCCGCTCAAGCGCGTGCTGGAAAAAGCCGGCATCCGCGCCGGCGCGCGCCAGGTGACGTTCGAGGGCATGGACCGCCCGGTGCTGCCCGGCACGCCGGAGTTCGTCAAGGCGCTGGACGCCGCCCATGCCCTGGACGGCGAAGTCATGCTGGCCTACGCCATGAACGGCGCTGACCTGCCCATGCTCAACGGCTATCCCGTGCGCCTGGTGGTGCCGGGGTACTACGGCACCTACTGGGTCAAGCACCTGGCCGACATCAAGGTGCTGGACAAGGAGTTCGACGGCTTCTGGATGCAGAAGGCCTACCGCATTCCCGACAATGATTGCGCCTGCACGCCGCCGGGCAAGGCGCCGGAGAAGACGCGCCCCATCGGCCGCTACAACGTGCGCAGCTTCATCACCAGCCTTGCCGAAGGCGCCCGCGTCGCCCGCGGCAAGCCGGTACAGGTGCGCGGCATCGCCTTCGATGGGGGCAAGGGCATACGCGAGGTCCAGTTCTCGTCGGACGACGGCAAGACCTGGCAGGCCGCCAAGCTCGGCCGCGACCTGGGCCGCTATTCCTTCCGCGAATGGCACGCCGATTTCACGCCCAAGACCGCCGGCGACTACACGCTGAAGGTCCGCGCCACCAACACGGCCGGCGAAACCCAGCCGCTGGACCCGCTGTGGAACCCGGCCGGCTACATGCGCAACGTGGTCGAAACCGTCCGCGTCACCGCCGCCTGAGGAGAGCGCCATGAACCGCCTTATCCGTCGCTGCCTGCCGGCGCTCGCGCTGGCCTGCGCCTGTCTCTCCCCGGCCGCCCAGGCCCTGGAAATCAAGCTGCCCCAGGAAACCGCCACACTGCATTCCGGCACCGGCGCGGGGGCCCAGCATGCGGCCCTGTGCCTGATGTGCCATTCGGTGGACTACGTATCGTCGCAGCCGCCCATGCCCCTGGGCTTCTGGGACGCCGAGGTCAAGAAGATGGTGGGCACCTACGGCGCCCCCATCCCCGCCGACCAGGTGCCGTTGATCGTGGAATACCTGAACCAGGCCTATCCGCCGGCCCCTGCGCCGGCCCCGGCCGCCAAGCAATAGGCGGCCTCCCTGCAGCAGCCCCGGGGCGGCGCGCGACCGCCCCGCAGCGCCGCGCGCGCTCCCTTCGATCGCTGGCTTAGGCGTACCATTACCCGACCCAGACTACGTCCGAAAGGAGCGCCCGCGCGGCGCCCCGGAAGAACCCCATGCTGCAACCCGTTTCGGCCAACACCGATCTGCCCGCGGACGCGCCAGCCGCCCCCGCCCCCGTGCTGCAGGTCAGCACGCTATCCCCCTTCGCGTTTCCGGCGTTCCGCATCATCTGGATCGCCAACCTGTTCGCCAACCTGGGCACCTGGGCGCAATCCGTCGCTGCCGCATGGATCATCACCACCGAGCAAAGCAGCCCGCTGATGGTCGCCATGATCCAGGTAGCCGCCGCCTTCCCGCTGGTGGCGCTGTCCATCCTGACCGGCGTGCTGGCGGACAACTACGACCGCCGCAAGGTCATGCTGACCGGCATGCTGCTGGAGCTGACGGGCGGCGTCTTCATCACCATCCTGGCCTTTGCCGGCCTGCTGCATCCCATCACGCTGATCGCGTCGGTGTTCTGCATCGCCATCGGCAGCGCCATCGTCACGCCAGCCTGGCAGGCCGCCGTAGGCGAACAGGTGCCGCGCGCGCATGTCGGCAGCGCGGTACTGCTGAACAGCGTCAACTTCAACGTGGCGCGCGCGGTCGGCCCGGCCATCGGCGGCCTGCTGCTGGGCGCCATGGGCGCGCCCTGGGTGTTCCTGCTGAACTGCTTTTGCTACGGCGGCCTGATCTGGGCGATCTGGCGCTGGAAACGCGACCTGCCCGTGCGCCGCCTGCCGCCCGAAGGCATCCTGGAAGGCGTGGTCGCCGCGCTGCGCTACACCCAGCATTCAACCGTCACCCGCGTCGTGATGCTGCGCTCGTTCGCCTTTGGCCTGTCGGCCAGCGCGCTATGGGCCTTGCTACCGCTGCTGGCGCACGAACACGAAGGCGGCAGCGCCCTGCTGTACGGCTACATGCTGGGCGCACTGGGCCTGGGCGCGATCCTCGGCAGCGCCGTGGTGCGGCGGGTCCAGGCGACCTTGGGCGCGAGCGGCCTGATCAGCGTGGCGGCGGCCCTCCTGGCCGCGTGCCTGCTGGCGCTGGGCCTGGCCGGCACCCTGTGGGTGGCTTTTCCCGCGCTGCTGCTGTCCGGCAGCTGCTGGATCGGCGTGCTGGCCACCTACAACACCACCGTCCAGATGCTGGTGCCGGACTGGGTCAAGGCGCGCGCGCTGGCGCTGTACCAGACGGCCATCTTCGGCGGCCTGGCGGCTGGCTCCTTCATGTGGGGCCATTTCGCCGGCACCATGGGCGTTTCCGGCGCCCTGGCCACCGCCGGCATCATGCTGGACATCACCGTCGCGCTGATGTACCGCTCGCGGCTGCCCGAACATCTGGACACCACGTCGCTGGCGCGCGCGGACGCCACCGAGCCGGCGATGGCCGCGGTCGGCTTCAACACGCAGCACGGCGCGGTGCTGGTCGCCGTGGAGTACCTGATCGAAAAGGAAAAGCTGTCCGCGCTGATCGGCGCGGCGCATCCGCTGCGCCTGATGCGGTTGCGCAACGGCGCGCAGCAATGGCAGCTGTTCCGCGACCTGGAGCGCGAGGGCGTCTGGCGCGAAGTCTTCCTGGTGGAAAGCTGGATGCAGTACCTGCGCATGATCGACCGCATGACGCTGGAGGACAAGATGGTGCTGGACAAGGTGCGCGCGCTGCACGCCGGCGACAAGCCGCCGGTGGTGTCGCGCAACGTCAGCTATCTGGCCATGAACGAGGCGCAGGGCTTCTCGCTGCGCCGCGATCCGGAATCCCTGTAAGCGCCGCGCCGACGGGCCTGCCGGGCTTCAGGCGGCCGTTTCGGGCGCCCAGCCCGCGGCCGTGCGGCGCATGCGCGGCGACTCGAACGCACAGGCCACCGGAATCGGCGCGCCATCCGCGTCCACCAGCCGCTCGCGCCAGCGCTCGCCCTGGCACATGGCCACGACGATGCCCGCCACTTCCGCGCCGCAGCGCGCCAGCAGTTCCAGCGCGGACAGCATCGTCTGCCCCGTGCTGACGGCGTCGTCCACCACCAGCACGCGGCGCCCCGCCAGGCTGCCCGCCAGATTCGGATCCACGTACAGCAGCTTGCCGGCATCCGGCGTGGTCAGCGACTGTACCGGCACGGCCAGGCGTTCGTCGTACCAATACTTGCGCGAATAACCGAAGGGCACGTAGCGCGTGAACCCCAGGCCGCGCGCCACCATGGGCGCGAAAGCGAGGCCCAGCGTCGGCAGGCCCACGACGACCTCGGCCTTGAAGGCGCGCGCGCGCTCGGCCATGAAGCCGGCCAGGGCATCGACCACCTCCAGGCTGGCATGGTTGGCGATCAGCGAGGCCACGCAGCGATCAGGGTCGCCGGGCACGCCGCGCAGCGGCAGCACCAGGTAGCGGCCGTCAGGCAGCCGTGCTGGATAGCCGCGGGAATAGGGCGGACCCACCGGCAGCGCCAGCGCATCGGCGCTGACGATCTCCTGCCAGTAGTCGGTGGTGGCGTCGAAGGCCGGCGCGCCGGCGGCAATCGGGTCGTGTGAGGCAGTCATGCGTCGCGGAAAAGTAGCGGCTGCCGGTCAGCGCGCGCCGGCGGCCAGATAGGCTTCCGCCAGCGTCACCCAGTAGCTGGCCGTGACCGGCAGGATGTCGTCGTTGAAATCGTAATCGGGGTTGTGCACCATGCAGCCGCCTTCGCCCTCGCCATTGCCAACGATGAAATAGCTGCCGGGCACCTGCTCCAGCATGAAGGCGAAATCATCGCTGGCCTGCAACGGCTCCAGGTCAGGGATCAGCAGGTGTTCGCCCAGCCAGCCGCGCGCGACCTCGGCCGCGAACTGCGTGGCGGCGCGGTCATTGACCACCGGCGGATAGCGCCAGCGGTAGTCCACGTCGACGCTGGCGCGGTGCACGGCGGCCTGCGCCGTAGCGATCGCCGTGATGCGCTGGCGCAGCAGCGCGCGCGTTTCAGGGCGGCGTGCGCGCACCGTCAGGCGCAGCTCCACCGACTTGGGAATCACGTTGGGCGCGTCACCGCCGTGGATGGCGCCTATGGTCACCACCGCCATGTCGTTGGGATCGATCTCGCGCGAGACGATGGTCTGCAAGGCCAGCACGATGCTGGCCGCCGCCACGATGGGGTCCACCGCCACGTGCGGCATGGCCCCATGGCCGCCCACGCCGCTGACGGTCAGGATTACCGTGTCGGACGAGCTGTACATCACGCCGGAGCGGAAGCCGAAATGGCCGGCCGGATAGCCCGGCTCGTTGTGGAAGCTGTAGACGGCGTCGCAAGGAAAGCGTTCGAACAGGCCGTCGGCAATCATCTTCTGCGCGCCGCCATGGCCTTCCTCGGCGGGCTGGAAGATCAGGTGCACGGTGCCGTCGAAACGGCTGCGTTCGGCCAGCGCGCGGGCCGCGGCCAGCAACGTGGCCGTGTGGCCGTCGTGGCCGCAGGCGTGCATCTTGCCGGGATTCTGGCTGGCGTAGGGCAGGCCGGTGGTCTCATGGATGGGCAGGGCGTCCATATCGGCGCGCAGGCCCAGCCGGCGCGCGCCGCTGCCCCGGCGCAAGGTGCCCACCACGCCGGTCACGCCCAGGCCGCGATGCACTTCGTAGCCCCAGGCCGCCAGCCTTTCGGCCACCAGTTCGGCCGTGGCGACCTCCTGATAGGCCAGTTCGGGATTGGCGTGGATGCGATGGCGCAGCGCCACCATCTCTTCCTGGATGGCCTGGATCTCGGGCAGCACGGGGGGTGTATTCATGGCATGGCTTCCTGCAAAGGGGCAGGCCTATTCCTGCTGGATGTTGGCGCTCTTCACGATGTGCGCGTACAAGGCTTTTTCCTTCTTCAGGAAAGCGGCGAAATCCTGCGGCGTGCCCTGTCCGGGCATGGCGCCGCCTTCGGCCAGGCGCTTTTGCACCTCGTCCATGCGCAGCACCGCATTCAGCTCCAGGTTCAGCCGCTCGACCACGGCGGGGTCGGTGCCAACCGGCACGAACACGCCGGTCCAGGTGTTGAGTTCAAAGCCCTTGAGCGCCGGCGTCTCGCCAAACGCCTGCACCTGCGGCAACGTGTCCACGCGCGCGGCGGACGTCACGCCCAGCGCGTGCAACTTCTTCTGCTGCACCAGCGGCGTGGCGCTCGTGGTCACCAGCAGGCCCAGGTCCACCTGGCCGCCCATGACGTCGTTGGTGATCTGCGCGCCGCCGCGGTAGGGCACATGCACCAGTTTGACCTTTGCCTGGTCCTGCATCACCTCCATCGCCAGATGCAGCACGGTGCCCACGCCCGACGAAGCGTAGGTCAGCGTGTCGGGTTTCTCGCGCGCCAGCGCGATCAGCTCGTCCATGTTCTGCACCGGCAGGCCCGGACGCGCCAACAACACCACGGGCGCGGTGGTCACCAGCGCCACCGGCGCGAGATCGGCTTCGGCGTCGTACTTCACGGCCGAGTTGATCAGCCGGGCCACGCTGATCGGGCCGTCAAAGCCCATCACCAGCGTGTAGCCGTCCGGCTTGGCATGCACGGCCTTGGCCACGCCCAGCACGCCGCCCGCGCCCGCCACGTTGTCGACGATGACGGACTGCTTGAGGCGGTCCGACAGCTTTTGCGCCACCAGGCGCGCCGTGGTGTCGACGTTGCCGCCCGGACTGAACGGCACGATCAGGGTCAGGGGCCGGGCGTCGGGCCAGGTGTCGGCGCCGGCCGCGGGGGCAAGGCACAGCGCGGCGGCCAGCGCGGACACGGACAGGAACAGGCGTTTGAACATGGAAGGAGCGGGGTCGGAGCGAGGAACGCGCGTGGAACCGGCAGCGCGGAGGAGGGCGACGGCGCCATCCTAACCAGATCCCGGTGATAACTGAAATGCTATATTTTTATAGATTCATCAGGCAAATCTATGACCAAGCGCCCTGCTTCCGATGGCCACGCTGCCCCCGCCCGCCAGCCCACGCTACGCCAGCTGCGCGGTTTCAAGGAAGTGGCCCGCCACGCCAGCTTCAGCCGCGCCGCCGAGGCCCTGGCGCTGAGCCAGCCGGCCCTGTCCGCCGCCATCCGCGAGCTGGAAACGCTGATGGGCGTGGCCCTGTTCGAGCGCAGCACCCACCATGTGCGCCTGACGCCCGCCGGACAAGCGGCGCGCGCGCAGATCGAATGGCTGCTTAACAGCTATACGCAGGGCGCCGAAGACCTGCAGCGCCTGCTGGACACGCAGGCCGCCACGGTGCGCATCGGCTGCATTCCGTCCACCATGCACCTGCTGGCGCCGGTGGTGGCGCAATGGCGCCTGCGCCATCCCGAAATCGTGCTGATCCTCAGCGACCACCTCAACGACGAACTCATGGCCGCGCTGGGCAATGGCGAACTGGATATTGGCCTGGGCCTGGACTTCGGTCTCACGCCCGGCGTGGCCGCGGCTTTCGTGGCCGAGGACGACCTGGTCGCGGTGCTGGCCGATACGCACCGGCTGGCGCGGCGCCAGGCGGTGACCTGGCAGGATTTGAAGGCGGAGCCATTGGCTGTGCTGTCGCGCGGCAGCACCTACGAAATGATCGTGGCCACGCTGCGCCAGCTGGGCTCGGACCTGGCCGCGACCGACACCCTGAATTACACCGACACGCTTTACAGCCTGGTGCGCGCGGGATTGCGCGTGGGCCTGATCTCGCGCCTGTACACGCAGGGGCAGCGGCAGGACGGCCTGGCCATCGTGCCATTGCAGCGTCCGCGGCTCACGCGGCGCATCTGCCTGATGATGCGCGCGCCCGAACAGCAGGCCCGCGCCGCGGTGCGGCTTTGCCACGCCGAACTGGCCCAATTGCTGCGCGAACGCGCAGCCATCCGGACACCCTAGAAAGCCGGACGCGGGCGCTCAGCCTCCCGTCCGCGCACGCCAGGCCACGGCGCGTTCGGCCCAGGCCTGATGGATCGCGTTCATGTTGCGCGCCAGCGTGGCGGCATCGCCGAAATTCACACGCGAC
Organism: Achromobacter sp. ACM02; assembly: GCF_014851605.1. NCBI lineage: Bacteria > Pseudomonadati > Pseudomonadota > Betaproteobacteria > Burkholderiales > Alcaligenaceae > Achromobacter > Achromobacter sp. ACM02. Next base: position 288,966 of record NZ_JACUZY010000005.1, on the reverse strand, counting down.
CCCTGCAAGTGCAGCTGCATGCGGACTTCCTCCGATTCGAGCGCCCGCGCCACCTGCTGCTGCAGTTGCTCGACGCGGGCCGGCGCCACGCCGCGCGGCGCGAACAAGCCGGCCACACCGCCGCGCTCCAGTCCCGCGAAGCCCTGCTCGGCAAAGGTGGGAACATCGGCCAGATCGGCATGGCGGTCTGGACCCGAAATCGCCAGCAGGCGCAGCCGCCCGGCGCTTGCCGGCTCCCGCAATTCGGCCAGGGATGTCAGGCCCAGCGCCAGATAGCCGGCCTGCAGGTCGGTCACCAATGGCGCGCCGCCGCGATAGCACACTGCCGTGGCCGCCACGCCGAAACGCTCGGCCAGCAGCTCCACGGCCAGCTCCGGCACGCTGCCGGGCGCCGGCACGCCCACCGGCAGCGGCCCCTCGTGTCCGCGCAGATCCTGCAGCTTCAACCAAGGCGAATCCGCCCTGACCGCCAGCGCAATGGCGCTCTGGTCGGTCGTCTGTGCCACCGCCGCGAAATCATCCGGCGACGCAAAGCCGGCCTGCGCCACGATATGCGGCAAGATGGCCAAGGTGTGCTCGTTGGTGAACAGCAGGGTATGCCCATCCGGGCGCGCGGCCAGCAGCTCCTGCGCCGCCAGCAAGCCCCCCGCGCCGGGCCGATTTTCGACCAGCACCACCTCGCCCAGGCCGGCCTCCAACTGCCGCGCCAACAAACGGGCGATCACATCCACCCCGCCCCCCGGCGGAAAGCCGACCAGGATGCGAGTCAGAGGCACGGCCCCAAGACGCCCTGCCGCCGCAGCGCCCAGAACGCCCAGCGCGAGCGCCGGCAAGAGCCGGCGACGGCGCTGGGATACGCCAAATTGCATGGTCGACCACTCCTTGGAAACACGGCCGGGTGCCGCGCAGGCGGCAGGATAAGGAGAAACGCCCTGCAAGGAAAGCCTGCTCTCCACCCGGTCCGCGGGCTGGATCCCTTAACACGTTCTAGAATCAGTGATCGCAGCTTCCGGCCCTCTGTCCGGACGCGTTGCCCCCCGTGGTCCCGTACATGCTCTCGTTCTCCCGCAATACCGTCTATCCGGCCGGCGTCGGCCTGCCGGCAGCCGAACGCCCGGGCGCGCTCCTGGCCGTCATGCTGGCCCTGTGCATGGCCAGCCTGGACACCGCCATCGCCAACACGGCGCTACCCACCATTGCGCGCGACCTGCAGGCCAGCGATGCCGGGTCCATCTGGATCGTCAGCGGCTATCAGCTGGCCATGGTGGCGGGCCTGCTGCCGGCCGCGGCGCTGGGCGAAATCCTGGGCCACCGGCGAGTCTATATCGTGGGGCTCGCCATCTTCATCCTGTCTTCGCTGGCCAGCGGCCTGGCGCCGTCCTTGCCCACGCTGGTGATCGCGCGCGTGCTGCAAGGCCTGGGCGCGGCCGGCGTCATGAGCGTCAATGGCGCGCTGCTGCGCTTCATCTACCCCTCGCACCTGTTGGGCCGCGGCCTGGGCCTGAACGCCATGGTGGTGGGCATCTCCTTCGCGGCGGGGCCGACCGTGGCTTCGGCCATCCTGCTGCTGGGATCCTGGCACTGGCTGTTTCTGATCAACGTGCCCATCGGCCTGCTGGCTTTCGCGCTGGGCCTGCGCAAGCTGCCCGGGACCGCGCGCGCGCCGCATCGCTTCGACGGCCTGGCCGCAGTGCTGTGCGCCCTGACGCTGGGCCTGTTCGTGCTGGGGTCCAACGAATTGGCGCACGCCGCCCCCTGGCCGCGCGTGGCGCTGGAATGGGGCATCGCCGCAGCCAGCCTGTGGCTGCTGATGCGCCGGCAGGCCGGCCACCCCGCGCCCATCCTGGCGGTGGACCTGTTGCGCCGTCCCTTGTTCGCGCTGTCCGCAGCCACAGCCGTGTGCGCGTTCGCGGCGCAGGCGCTGGCCTTCGTGTCGCTGCCGTTCCTGCTGCAAGCCACGCTCGGCTACAGCCAGGTGCAGACCGGCTTTCTCATCACGCCCTGGCCGGTAGTGGTGGCGATCATGGCGCCGATAGCGGGACGGCTGTCGGACCGCTATGCGGCCGGCGCCCTGGGCGGCGTGGGTTTAGCCCTGCTGGCGCTGGGCCTGGCCTCAATGGCGCTGATGCCGGCCTCGCCATCAGTCTGGGACCTCTGCTGGCGCATGGCGCTGTGCGGCGCCGGCTTCGGCTTCTTCCAGTCGCCCAACCTGCGCGCCATCATGATGTCGGCGCCGGCCTCGCGCGCCGGCGGCGCCAGCGGCATGATAGGCACGGTGCGGCTGCTGGGCCAGGCCTCGGGTGCGGCCCTGGTGGCCGCCTGCTTCAACATTTCCAGCACGCACGGCGCCATTGCCGCGCTGTGGCTGGGTTGCGTGTGCGCCGCGCTGGCCTGCGTCGCCAGCTTTTCGCGGCTGCGCTTTGACGCGAGCGAGCCGGCGCAGGCCGGCTCGACGCGCTAGCGACGCGCTAGCGCCGCGCTATTCCCGCACGTAGCACGGGTACTGCGACTGCTGCGCGCGCGCACGCGCCGGATCCACCTCGATCACCACGATGGATTCGGTATCGCTGGTTTGCGCCAGGGGTTCGCCATCCGGCTGGAACGCGAATGCCGTCCCCCCGAATACCTGCCCCGCCGCCGTGCGCCCCGCTCGGTTCGAGCTGACCACATAACAGCCCGACACCAGCGCCGCCATGGCGCCCGCCGTCAGCCAGCGGCGCGTCGACGCGCTACTGGCTCGCGGCGCCACGATCAGCTCGGCGCCCGCGCGTCCGTAGGCGCGCGAGCGCTCGTTGAACATCAATTCGGTGCATAGCTGCACGCCCAGGCGTATGCCGCCCACCTCGAATACCTCGAAGCCGTCCATGGCGGCATGGAACCAGGTCGCTTCGAAATAGCCCGGTTCCTCCGGGAAGTACTGCTTGTGGTGCAGCCGTGTGTAGTGCCCGTCCTGCAAGGCGAACGCCTCGTTGGCCAGCCGTCCACCCGCATGCACCGGCCGCGACGACACGACGGCCGGCACTCCCAGCGCCGCCAGCGCACCCAGGCCCGCCTCGTGGATGCGCACCGACGCTGCCGCGCGATCCGCGTCGTATTGCGGGTCCGCGGCCACCCAGGGGCCGAACGGCATTTCACTGGTCACCAACAGATCCGGGGCCAGCTCGCCGATGCGTTCGGCGATGCCTTCCCAGGTCGCGCCCTTGGGCTCCAGATCGGCCGGCCCTTCCATCATGCATATCCGCATACCCACATCCAATCTGATCGCGCGCTCCGGGATGGGCGCGTCATCCACGGATGGTAGACCGCCTGCGGCGACTGCGGACGCGCGCGGGTCCAAGCCGTCCGTTGCGGGCGCGATCCTGTCCGGATCTGCCCGCTTCAGGCAAGCGTTGCGGCGTCGACCAGCGCGCCATGCCGGACCACCCGCTTGGGCAGATCGCCGCCTATCCAGTAGGCCAGTTCGGCGGGATGCCGCACCTCCCAGGCGACGAAGTCCGCATACTTGCCGGCTTCCAGCGTGCCATGCGTGGCCTGCAGGCCCAGCGCTTTGGCCGCATGCGCCGTCGCCCCCGCCAACGATTCTTCGGGCGTCAGGCGGAACAGCGTGCAGGCCATGCTCAACATCAGCCGCAGCGACAGAGCGGGCGAGGTGCCGGGATTCAGGTCGCTGGAGATGGCGATGGGTACGCCATGGCGGCGCAACAGGTCGATGGGAGGCAGCTTGGTCTCGCGCAGGGCGTAGAACGCCCCAGGCAGCAGCACCGCCACCGTGCCGGCCTGCGCCATTGCCAGCACGTCGCTTTCGGTCAGGTATTCCAGATGGTCCGCCGACCAGGCGCCATAACGTGCGGCCAGCGTCGCGCCGTGCAACGAAGACAGTTGCTCTGCATGCAGCTTCACGGGCAGCCCCAGTTCACCCGCGGCCTGGAACACCCGTTCGACCTGCGCCGGCGTGAATGCCAGATGCTCGCAGAAGGCATCCACCGCGTCGATCAGGCCCTCGGCCGCCAGTACCGGCAACATGCGGCGCGCAACTTCATCGACGTAGTCGTCGGCCCGCCCGGCATACTCGGGCGGCAGCGCGTGCGCGGCCAGGCAGGTCGCGCTGACGGTCAGCGGCAAAGTCTGGCCCAGGCGCCGCACCACCCTGAGCATCTTGCGCTCGTTGGGCAGGTCCAGCCCATAGCCCGATTTCACTTCCAGCGTGGTCACGCCGTCGCGCATCAGATGCAGGGCGCGCCTGCGCGCGCTGGCGTAGAGTTCGTCCTCGCTGGCGGCGCGGGTGGCGCGCACGGTGCTGGCGATGCCGCCGCCTTGCGCGGCAATGGTGGCGTAGTCCACGCCTTGCAGGCGCTGCTCGAACTCCAGGCTGCGATCGCCGCCAAACACCAGATGGGTGTGGCAATCGATCAATCCGGGCGTGACCCATGCGCCGCCCAGGTCATGCTCGCCCGCAACGTCCGCTGGCGGCAGCGTTGCCTCGGGACCGATCCATTCGATACGGTTCTCGCGCGTGACGATGGCGGCCCGTTCGATCACGGAGTATTTGCCTTGCGCCATCGTGGCTGCGTGGCAATTGCGCCAGACCTGTCTCATGCGTAGGCTCCTGTTGCGCGCCGGCGTTAAAGACTGGGCAACAGGCCCGCCGGCACCAGCGCCGTCAGACCCTGGCCCGCGATGAGCAGACTCGCCGCCTCGATGTCGGGTGCGAAGAAGCGGTCCCGCTCATAATGCGCCACTTTCTCGCGCAACAGGCCGCGCGCACGCTCCAGCTTGGGCGCGGTCTTCAGGCCCTGGCGGAAATCCAGGCCCTGGCAGGCGCCCAGCCATTCGATCGCGAGGATGTCGCGCACGTTCTCGGCCATGGGCCAGAGCCGCTTGCCCGCATTCGGCGCCATGGACACGTGGTCCTCCTGGTTGGCCGAAGTCGGCAGGCTGTCCACGCTGGCCGGGTGCGCCAGCGCCTTGTTGTCGCTGGCCAGCGCCGCCGCGGTCACCTGGGCAATCATGAAGCCGGAGTTCACGCCGCCGTTGCTCACCAGGAACGGCGGCAGCTGCGACATGTGCTTGTCCATCATCAGCGAAATACGGCGCTCGGACAGCGCGCCGATCTCTGCCAGCGCCAACGCCAGGTTGTCCGCCGCCATGGCCACGGGCTCGGCATGGAAGTTGCCGCCCGACACCACGTCGCCCTGCTCGGCAAACACCAGCGGATTGTCCGAGACCGCGTTGGACTCGATCTCCAGCACCTGGGCCGCATGGCGTATCTGCGTCAGGCAGGCGCCCATGACCTGCGGCTGGCAGCGCAGCGAATAGGGGTCTTGCACCTTGTCGCAGTTTGCGTGTGAATGCCCGACCTCGCTGTCCTCGGTCAGCAGATCGCGGTACACGGCCGCCACGTCGATCTGGCCAGGCTGACCACGCGCGGCGTGGATGCGGGGATCGAACGGTGCGCGCGATGCCAGCATGGCTTCCACGCTGAGGCTGCCGCAGACCAGGGCGGCAGCCAGCAGATCCTCGGCCTCGAACAGGCCGCGCAGCGCATAGGCCGTCGAAACCTGCGTACCGTTCAAGAGCGCCAGACCTTCTTTGGCCGCCAGCGTCAGGGGTTCCAGCCCCGCCTGGGCCAGCGCTTCGCGCGCGGGCAGCCAGGCGCCGCGATGGCGCGCCTTGCTCTCGCCCAGCAGCAGCAGGGACATGTGCGCCAGCGGCGCAAGGTCGCCCGACGCGCCCACCGATCCCTTCAGCGGAATATGCGGATAGACCTCGGCGTTCACCAGCGCGATCAACGCGTCGATGACCTTGCGGCGGATGCCCGAATAACCCCGCGCCAGGCTGTTGATCTTCAGCACCATGATCAGCCGCACCATCGCGTCGTCCAGCGCCTCGCCCACTCCGGCCGCGTGCGACAGCACCAGCGAACTCTGCAGGGCTTCCAGGTCCTCGCGCGCGATCCGCGTCGTGGCGAGCAGCCCGAATCCGGTGTTGATGCCGTAGGCCGTGCGGCCTTCATCGATGATGCGTTCGACGCAGGCCACGCTGGCCTCGATCGGCCCGGCGGCAGCCGGGTCCAGCGTCACGCGCGCCGGCTGCTGATAGACGCGCCGCAGGTCCGCCAAGGTCATGTGGCCGGGTGTCAGATGCAATTCCATTGTTGTTCTCCTAGGCGAGTGCCGGCGTCAAAGCGTATGGGTGGCGCGGGCGGCGCCGCGAGGTTGCGGTACGGCATCCCGGCGCGCGAACAGGTAATACAGGATGCTGGGCACGACCAGGCCGATGATCCACGAGATATCCACCCCGCCCAGGCGCTCGACCATCGGACCCGTGTAGAGCTTGGTCGAAATGAAGGGCATCTGCACCAGCACCCCGAACAGATATATCAGGATCCCTGGCCAGTTCCAACGGCCATAGCGCCCATTCGGATCCGACAGCGCTTCCACGTCGTATTGCTCGCGGCTCACGAAGTAGTAGTCGACCAGATTAACCGCGCTCCACGGCACGAAAAACGCCAGCAGGAACAGGATGAAGGACTTGAACGCGTTCAGGAAGGAATGCTGCCCGATCAGCGCCACCGCCGTGGCCGCTGCGACGATCACCAGCACCAGCAGCGCGCGCTGCCGGCGGGAAATCTCCACATGTCCGCGAAAGCCGCTGGCGATGGTCGCGATGCACATGAAGCTGCCGTAGGAGTTCAGCGTCGAAATCGTGACCTTGCCGAACGCGATGGTGAAGTACAGCAGCGCGGCCATGGCTCCCGTGCCGCCCAGCCCGACGATGTAGGCGACCTCGCGCCCGGCAAACTGGCCGGCCGCCATGGCCGCGGCCAGCACGCCCAGCACCATTGCAATCTGCGCGCCCAGCACCGAACCCAGCCCTACCGCCAGGAAGGTCTTGAACGACGAGGTCCGGCTCGGCAGATAGCGCGAGTAGTCCGCGACGTAAGGCCCATAGGCGATCTGCCACGATGCCGCCAGTGACACCGACAGCAGGAAGGAACTCCACGTGAAGTGGCGGATCTGCAGCAACTGGCCCACGTCGCCCAGCGCGATCACGCGGCTGAACAGGTAGAAGAAGGCAATGATGCCCAGCACCGTCGCGATCCGCCCGATGATGTGGATCATGCGGTAGCCGAACAACGTCACCCCGGCGATCACGGCGGCGAATATCAGGATGCCGGCCGTATCGCTCACGCCGAACAACTGGCCCAGGGCCTGCCCCGACAGCACCGTGCCCGTGGCCGTGAATCCCAGGTACATCAGGCACACCAGCACGATGGGGATCGCCGCGCCATAGACGCCGAACTGCACCCGGCTGGAGATCATTTGGGGCAATCCCAGCTTGGGTCCCTGGGCCGCATGCAGCGCCATCACCGCGCCGCCAAAAACCTGGCCGACGAACAGCCCGATCAGCGACCAGAAAACGTCTCCGCCCAGCACCACCGCCAAGGCTCCGGTGATGATGGCCGTGATCTGCAGATTGGCGCCCATCCACAGCGTGAACTGGCTGTAGAGCTTGCCGTGGCGCTCCGTTTCGGGAATGAAATCGATCGAGCGCCGCTCGATGAGCGGCCCTCTTGCTGCCTGGCTGTCCTGAGTCATTGCGTAGTCTCGGTCATGGCGTATGGACGGGCGCGGTCGCGGCCCGCAGGTATGGGCGGCGCGGTATCAGCGCTTACCCGCAAGCATGGGCAGATTCAGGCCCTGCTCCTGCGCGCATTCAATGGCGGCTGCGTAGCCCGCGTCGGCATGCCGCATGACGCCCGTGCCCGGATCGTTGGTCAGCACGCGGGCGATGCGCTCGGCCGCCTCGTCCGTGCCGTCGCAGACGATGACCATGCCGGCATGCTGCGAAAAGCCCATGCCCACGCCGCCGCCATGGTGCAGCGACACCCAGGTCGCGCCGCTGGCCGTGTTCAGCAGTGCGTTCAGCAGCGGCCAGTCGGATACCGCATCCGAACCGTCGCGCATCGATTCCGTTTCACGGTTGGGGCTGGCGACAGAGCCGGAATCCAGATGGTCGCGGCCGATGACGATGGGCGCCGACAGCTCGCCCGTGCGGACCATTTCATTGAACGCCAGGCCCAGCTTGGCGCGCTGGCCCAGGCCCACCCAGCAGATGCGCGCCGGCAGGCCCTGGAAGCTGATGCGTTCGCGCGCCATGTCCAGCCAGCGGTGCAGGTGTGCGTCGTCCGGGATCAGTTCCTTGACCTTGGCGTCGGTCTTGTAGATGTCTTGCGGATCGCCCGACAGCGCGGCCCAGCGGAACGGGCCCACGCCGCGGCAGAACAATGGCCGGATGTAGGCGGGCACGAAACCCGGAAAATCAAACGCGTCCGCCACGCCTTCTTCCTTGGCCATCTGGCGGATGTTGTTGCCATAATCGAAGGTCGGAACGCCCTGGCGCTGGAAGGCCAGCATGGCCTGCACATGCACCGCCATGGACTGCTTGGCGGCCTTGATGACCGCGGCCGGTTCGCGCTTGGCGCGCGCGCGATAGTCCTGCCAGGTCCAGCCGGCCGGCAGATAGCCGTTCAGCGGATCGTGCGCGCTGGTCTGGTCCGTCACCATGTCCGGGCGCACGCCGCGGCGCACCAGTTCCGGCAGGATCTCGGCGGCGTTGCCGCACAGGGCGATGGAAACGGCGCGGCCTTCCTGCGTGTACTTGGCGATGCGCGCCAACGCGTCGTCCAGGTCGCGCGCCTGTTCGTCCACATAGCGGGTGCGCAGGCGGAAATCGATGCTGGTCTGCTGGCATTCGATGTTCAGCGAGCAGGCGCCAGCCAGCGTGGCCGCCAGCGGTTGCGCGCCGCCCATGCCGCCCAGGCCGGCGGTCAGCACCCAGCGCCCTTTGAGGTTGCCGCCATAGTGCTGGCGGCCCGCCTCGACGAAGGTCTCGTACGTACCCTGCACGATGCCCTGGCTGCCGATGTAGATCCAGCTGCCCGCCGTCATCTGGCCGTACATGGCCAGGCCCTTGGCATCCAGTTCGTTGAAGTGTTCCCAGGTGGCCCAGTGCGGCACCAGGTTGGAGTTGGCGATCAGCACGCGCGGCGCGTTGGCATGGGTCTTGAAAACGCCTACCGGCTTGCCGGATTGCACCAGCAGGGTTTCGTCTTCGTTCAGGTTCTTGAGCGATTCGACGATCTTGTCATAGCAATCCCAGTCCCGGGCGGCGCGGCCGATGCCGCCGTAAACCACCAGTTCCTTGGGGTTCTCGGCCACGTCGGGGTCCAGGTTGTTCATCAGCATGCGCAAGGGGGCTTCGGTCAGCCAGCTCTTGGCGTTCAGTTGGTTGCCGCGCGGTGCGCGGATGACCACGTCGCGGTATCGGTTCGAGTTGTCCAAGAGGCTCTCCTTGATCGGTTCGGTTGCGCGCCTGCGTGGCGCTGCGCTTGTCTGGATCATAGGATGCCTATGCTTGTATATACAAGTCAATATGAGTCGATTTTTCTCAGGGATTACCCGAATAAAAAAGCCGAGGCGACAGCACCCCGGCTTTCATCGGCAACAACGGAATACGGCCGCTCCAGGCGGCCGCGCAATCAGACGCTACGCGGCAACAGTTCGATCACGCAGGCGTCCAGCGGCGCTTCGGCCTCCAGCCGGTACTCGGCCAGGCAGTCCATGGACTCGGCATGCAGGCAGTCGTAACGCGACGGCAGCACTTGCGGCTTGCCGTCGATGCGCACCGTAAGCGCGCCGCCCGCCGTCAGCACCAGCACATCGCGCGCGGCGCTGTGGAATGTCCATGGCCCCGCGCCCGCCACCCACTGCAGCCGGGCATGCCAGCGCGCCGGCGCGTAGATCAGGTTGAAGTCGCGTATCGGCCCATCCAGCAGACGGCACTGCACTTGGGCCTCGCCTGCGAAGGCATAGGCTTGGCGCGGCGTGAGCGGCGTCTGCAGGCTGCCGTCCACCGTCAGCTGGATGCCCGAGCCCTCCAGTACCGTGATGATGCGCTGATAGCCCGTGAACGCGGAAAAGCCGCCGTCCTGTGCCACATCGGCGATGGACAGGCGCCAGTCGAACCCGGCCGCGCTGCCGCCGGGATTGCAGACGACTTCCTGCGTGGTGCCGCCGCCGTTGCGCCAGGGCATGCGCGGATAGTCGGCGGCGCGATACAGATGGACTTCGGGTTGCTTCATGAGGTGAACTTGCCTTCCAGGCGGTGCCGGGAACCAGGGTGAATCAAACGGGCCAGGGTGACGGCGCGATCGCCCGACCAGGTGCGGCGGCTGATCAACAGACAGGGCTCGTCGCGCTCGATCTGCAACAGCTGGCATTCGCGCGGCTTGGCGAGGATGGCCTCGACCACGTGCTCGCCTTCGCTCAGCGGCGCGACGCGCGTCAGGTATTCGTACGGCGTGCTATGCGTGAAGTCCTGCTTCAGGTAGTCCGGCGCCAGGCCCACATTGACGTAGCGGTCCTCCAGCTGGATCGGCAGGTCGTCTTCGTAGTGCACGATGATCGAGTGGTACACCGGCTGCCCGGCGCGGATATCCAGCGCCAGCGCCTGTTCGGCGCCTGCAGGCTCTTCGGCCAGACGCACCACGCGGCTGTGGTGGCGATGATTGCGCGCCGCGATCTCGTCGGCGATGTTATTGACGGCGAACAGCGCCGAGCGCGCCTTGGGCTGGGCCACGAAGGTGCCCACGCCCTGCATGCGCACCAGCAGTCCCTCGGCCGTCAACTCGCGCAAGGCGCGATTGATGGTCATGCGGCTGAACCCGAGCTCATCGACCAGTTCGCTTTCCGACGGCACTCGGTAGTGTTCCGGCCAAGCGCCGCTGCGGATCTGCTGCGCGATCATTTGCTTGACCTGCGCATAGAGTGGCGCAGGCGGCGCATTGGCCTGGACGGGCAATTTGGGGGGATTGGAAGCCATGGGAGATCCTGTAATGCGGCGCCAGGCGACTGATGGCGGTCAGCGCCTAGTATAGACAGGTACAGACGGCTCGCGGATCCGCAGACCCCGCGCGGCCCCGGCTTGTCGCCCGCGCCGCGCCTAGGCATGGTCCCCGGCGCGGGAGTACCGTAGTGGACGTGGGCAGCCAGATTTTCTATACTCCCCCCCTGTATTCATCGGAGCCTGCCGTGCCGCACTCCCCGGAAGAGAAAAAACGCGTCGTCACCCGCTTGCGCCGCATCCAGGGCCAGGCGCTGGCGCTGGAGCGGGCCGTGAACGAAGGCACGGAATGCGGCGCGCTGCTGCAGCAGCTGGCCGCCTTGCGCGGCGCCGCCACCGGCCTGATGGCCGAGGTGCTGGAAAGCCATCTGCGCGAAACCTTCCTCCAAACCGCCCAGGGCGGCCGCCAGGACGCCACGATCGAACCCGAAGCCGAGATCGATCTCTTGATGCGCCTGGTCCGTTCCTATCTGAAATAACGCCATCTGACATACGTGGAGCCCTAACTATGAAATCACGCGCAGCAGTCGCATTCGGACCCGGCAAGCCGCTGGAAATCGTTGAAATCGACGTCGCCCCGCCGCAGCACGGCGAAGTGCTGGTGAAGATCACCCACACCGGCGTCTGCCACACCGACGCCTTCACCCTCAGCGGCGACGATCCGGAAGGCCTGTTCCCCGCCGTGCTGGGCCACGAAGGCGCGGGCGTGGTGGTCGAAGTCGGCGAAGGCGTGACTTCGCTGAAGCCCGGCGACCACGTCATCCCGCTCTACACGGCCGAATGCCGCGAATGCAAGTTCTGCCTGTCCGGCAAGACCAACCTGTGCCAGAAAGTGCGCGCCACGCAGGGCAAGGGCGTCATGCCCGACGGCACCTCGCGCTTCAGCTATGAAGGCAAGCCGCTCTACCACTACATGGGCTGCTCGACCTTCAGCGAATACACCGTGGTCAACGAGATCTCGCTGGCCAAGATCAATCCTGCCGCTCCGCATGAAAAGGTCTGCCTGCTGGGTTGCGGCGTCACCACCGGCCTGGGCGCCGTGCACAACACCGCCAAGGTCAAGGAAGGCGACACCGTCGCCGTGTTCGGCCTGGGCGGCATCGGCCTGGCCGTGATCCAGGGCGCGGTGCAGGCCAAGGCCGGCCGCATCATCGCCGTGGACACCAACCCCAACAAGTTCGTGCTGGCCAGCGCCATGGGCGCCACCGACTGCGTCAACCCCAAGGACCACGACAAGCCTATCCAGGACGTGATCGTCGAAATGACCGACGGCGGCGTGGACTTCTCGTTCGAGTGCATCGGCAACGTTCACGTCATGCGCGCCGCGCTGGAATGCTGCCACAAGGGCTGGGGCGAGAGCATCATCATCGGCGTGGCTGGCGCCGGCCAGGAAATCAGCACGCGCCCGTTCCAGCTGGTCACGGGCCGCGTCTGGCGCGGTTCGGCCTTCGGCGGCGTCAAGGGCCGCACACAGCTGCCGGGCATGGTGGAAGACGCCATGAGCGGCAAGATCGACCTGGACCCGTTCGTGACCCACACGCTGCCGCTGGAACGCATCAACGAAGCCTTCGACCTGATGCATGAAGGCAAGTCGATCCGCACGGTGATCCACTACTAAACCCGCGTCTTGCGGCAACGACGGGCCCGGCGCGACATGCGCCGGGCCCGTTGCTTTTGCATGACAGGCTTGCGACATGTCGTCGCGCAACATGACAGCACTGTCATTCATTTCGGCGTCATCTTGACCCGCGACCATTCGCCCTCCGATGACAGAGGGGTACACGCGAATGAACACGTGGAAGAGGAACGCAGGCGCGGCCATGCTGAGCGCACTGGCGCTGCTGGCCGGCTGCGGCGGCGATGACGATGACGACAAGCCCGTCGAACAACCCGAGCAGCCGGCTCCCGGCCGGCCGATGGAACTGACGATCCTGCACATCAACGATCATCACTCCAACCTGGATAGCAAGAAGAAGGACCTCAAGCTCAAGAACGCTGCCGGCGCGCGCGTCGCCGTGAACGCCGATACGGGCGGCTTTCCGCGAGTGACGGGCGCGATCAACGCGCTGGCTGCGCAATCCGCCAACGTGCTCAAGCTGCACGCGGGCGACGCCACCACCGGCACGCTGTACTTCAACCGCGCGGGCGAACCGGGCGAGGCCGACGCGGCCATGATGAACACCGTCTGCTTCGACGCCATGACCCTGGGCAACCATGAGTTCGACAAGGGCGACAGCGGCCTGAAGCGCTTCATCGAACTGCTGCACGCGGGCGCCTGCCAGACGCCCGTGCTGAGCGCCAACGTCACGTTCGCCGCCGGCTCGGCGCTGAATCCCTCGCGCGCCCCCGGCATGGTCAAGCCCGCCGTGGTCCTCAAGCGCGACGGCCAGGATATCGGCCTGGTGGGCCTGACCATCGCCGCCAAGACCCAGCAGTCCTCCAGCCCGGACGCCGGCACCGTGTTCTCGGACGAGACCATCGCCGCGCAGCAGCAGATCGACGCGCTGCGCGCGCAGGGCGTCAATAAGATCGTGGTGATGAGCCACATCGGCTACAGCTATGACAAGCAGGTGATCGCGCAGCTGAGCGGCGTGGACGTGGTGGTGGGCGGCGACTCGCACACGTTGCTGGGTCCCGCTTCCATGGCGGACTATGGCGTGGGCTCGCCCGCGGGCGCCTATCCCACGGTGCTCCAGGACAAGGACGGCAAGCGCGTCTGCCTGGTGCAAGCGTGGGAATACTCGCAGGTGGTCGGCGAGCTGAAGGTGAGCTTCGACGCCAACGGCGACGTCACCGCCTGCGCCGGCACGCCGCATGTGCTGATGGACGGTCCGCTGAAGGTCGCCGGCGCCGCACCCTCGGCAGCCGACGAGGCGGCGATCCAGACCGACATCCAGGCCAGTGGCTTCCTGCGCATGCAGACGCCGGACGCGCAGGCCGCGGGCGTGCTGCAGCCGTTCAAGGCCAAGGTCGACCAGTTCAGCCGCAGCCTCGTCGCTTCGGTGCCGCAGGAACTATGCTCGCGGCGCGTGCCGGGCGGCCCCGGTTCGCGCGACTACAGCCGCTCCAGCGCCGCCTGCAACACGCTGGGCAGCGTCAGCCTGCGCGGCGGCGACATCCAGCAGCTGGTGGCCCAAGCCTACCTGGACGTGGCCAACGCCAGTTATGGCGGCGCCGACATCTCGCTGCAAAGCGGCGGCGGCGTGCGCGTGCCGCTACTGGGCAACGTAACGGCGGCCAACGTGATCGAAGTGGTGCCTTTCGGCAATATGCTCTGGCGCCTGGATGTGACCGGCGCCGAGGTCAAGAGCATGCTGGAAGACGGCATGCAGGCAGTCTACGGCGCGGGCGGCTCCACCGGCCCCTATCCTTATGCCGGCGGCCTGCGCTGGGACGTGAACGCGGCCCAGGCCCAGGGCAGCCGCGTGTCCAACATCGAAGTCCGGGATCAGGCCAGCGGCAACTGGCTGCCGCTGGACGCGGGCCGCAGCTACAAGCTGTTCGTGCTGAGCTTCAACGCCACCGGCGGCGACGGCTACAAGACCCTGGCCAACGTGCCGGCCTCGCGCCGGCAGGACATCGGCGTGCTGGATGCCGACGTGCTGCAGGCCTACATCGACAAGCAGGCCAAGGACCCGGTCAGCGGCCTGCCGGTGCTGAATCTGCTGCCCGTGAGCCTGTACAGCACCAAGACGTACAGCGAGTAGCGGCAGGCGCCGGGCGCGGCCATCAGGCCGGCTGCGCCCGGCTTTCGCGGTAGACGCGCTCGGTATTGCCGACGAACGTCGTCAACGAGAACTCCCGCAGCGCGGTGCTGCGGGCCTCGGCGCCCATCACGCCCAGGACCTCGCGGTTTTCCAGGATCTTCGACAGCGCTTCGACGATGCTGTCCACCGAGGCCGGCGGCACCACCCAGCCATCGCGGCCATCGGTGACGTTCTCGGGCAGCCCGCCCACGGCGCTGACGATCACGGGCTTGCCTGCGGCCATCATCTCGCGGCAGGCAAAGGAAATCGTCTCCAGCTTGGACGACAGCACAAAGCCCACGTCCAGCGCCGACAGGAAGGGGCTGACGTCCTCCATCAAGCCCGTAAACACCACCTGCTCCGACATGCCCAGTTCGGCCACGCGGCGCATCTGCTCCGCATCGGGCAGCTTGCCCGCAATCAGCACCACCACCTGCCGCCGCTTGTTGTCGGGCAGCATGGACACGGCGGTCACCATGTCCAGCCAGTTCTTGTAGACCGCGGTGCCGGCATTGCTGCCGATGACCAGCCGACCCTGCATGCCGTCGGGCAACAGGCTGCCGCGCGCCTGCGCCGCCTCCCGGCGCGAGGCCGGACTGCACTTTTCCGTATCCACCCCGTTGTGCACCACCCGCAGGTCCTCGTTGCGGAAGACCGACTGCTTCATGCGGCGAAACGTATGAGTGCACACGCAGATGACGCGGTTGGTGCCCCATTTGGCGCGCACCCGCGCACCCAGGCTGTTGGCGCTGCGGTCGGTGTGCTGCGTATAGACCATGAAGGGACGCCGCGCCCCCATGCCCACGGTCGCCAGCATGCACAGGCGGTGGTCGGCCGAGCCGTTGACGTGGACCACGTCGAACTGTTCGTCGCGCAGCAGGGCGCGCAGACGGCGCAGCGCGCGCAGCTGCTGCAGCGGACGGCCCTTGAATTCCAGGGCCAGCGTGCGAACGCCGGGCAGGGCCGCGGCCTCGGCCAGCAGGCGGCTGCTGGCGGGCGCGGCCACGGTCACCTGCGACTTCTCGCACAGGATGCGCGCCAGCGACATCACGTAGGTGGTGTGGCCGCCGCCATCGCCTTGGTGGAAATTGGTGTACAGAATCTTCATGGGGTCATACTCGAAAACGGCTGCTCGGGCAGCAGGCAGCTCCAGTCGCGCTTCTCGAACACGTCATCCCCCAGCCGGCTGGCGGGCGACAGGTTGTAGACCTTGATGCCGCGTTCGCCGAGCAGCCGGCTGGCTTGCCGGAAGGCGGGTTCGATGTGTCCGGAGAATTGCCGGTCCAGCGCGGTGGACAGCTGCGTTGCCGCGCTTTCATAGAATCGGGGTCCCGCCGCAGCCGTCAGGTCCAGGCCGTGCAGGTATATGGTTTTCGCGCCCAACCACGCCAGCAGCTGCAAGCCCGTATAGGCCACGGTGCCGCCGCCGAACAGGCCGCGCGGCGGGTCCAGGCTGAAGCCGTGCGCATGCACCGGGTTGCGCGCGTCGAACAGCACCAGTCCGGGGTCGTCGGCCAAGCGCGCTTCCAGCTGCTCGGGGCGCGCGCGCGGCTGCAGCGCGCGCTGGTGCACTTCTTCGAACAGCGCGATGCGGCAGCGCACGTCCTTGCGGTCGAACAGGAAGCCTATCCAACGGTAGACCTCGGGCGTGACGAACAACATCAGATCCTGCGCCAGCACTTGCGCCACCAGATCGCGCCTGCGGTTGACGAAACCGGCATCGAGCATGGCGTAGTAGTCAAAGCGCAGGGTAGGGTGCTGACGCCGCAGCGCGATCGAGCCGTTGACGCCCATCGTCACATCCAGCCGGCAACGCGCGTAGTCGATCTGAGCCACCGAAGGGCCGCTCAATATCAGATGGGCGTCGGCTGCGATGTCGCGCGGCAGTTGATCCAGCGGGGTGGTGGCAGGGCCTTGCACGCCGCGCAGTTCACATCCTGTCAGCCGCTCCTGCCCACCGCGCTGAACCGTCACAAAGGGCCACAAGGTTTCGTTGTGCCGGTATGCGGCGGGCCGGGTGTGGCGATAGAAGTAACGCAGGCCCTTGGTCAGCGGACGCGAACACAGCAAACGTGGAATGAGCCCGGGACTAGGCATGAGCAATGTTGCGCGGAAGCCGCGAAATAACCTTGTAAGCGGCGAATTCTACGCAGGCGGACCTGTCGAAAAAGCGAGTGAACCCTTGAAGATGTAACGCTTTTATGGAAACTCCAAAACGTCCCTAAATTTGTTGCCGACGCTTTCCACAGAGCACGGCATCGCGGCGCCCCAAAACTTTCGATTACGTTTTGCCGCAAAGATTAGCCTGCTGGGCACAGCCATGCGCTAGCTGCGGGGCCGCGCCTGCGGCCTTCCGCTACGATGCGGGTATCGCAATGTCCCGATTCAAGCAATCAACCCTGGATAGGAAGAATTTCGATGTCTACGACCGCCACCCTGAACACGGCTGCCGCCCACGCACCCCGCCTGAGCGTGCCCGCGTTCCGCGCGCGCAAGCGCCAGGAGCCGCTGGTGATGCTGACGGCCTACACGGCGCGCATGGCCGAACTGCTGGACCCGCATTGCGACGCCCTGCTGGTGGGCGACAGCCTGGCCCAGACGATCTACGGACTGCCTTCCACCGTGCCCGTCACGCTGGACATGATGATTGCGCACGGCGCCGCCGTGGTGCGCGGCTCGCGCCGGGCGCTGATCGTCGTCGACATGCCTTTCGGCAGTTATGAGGAAAGCCCCGAGCAGGCCTTCCGCTCCGCCGCGCGCATCATGAAGGAAACCGGCGCGGGCGCGGTCAAGCTCGAAGGCGGCCAGAGCATGGCGCCGACCGTCGCCTATCTGTCCGCGCGCGGCATCCCGGTCATGGGCCATGTCGGCCTGACGCCGCAAGCCGTGAATATCCTGGGCGGCTACGGCGCGCGCGGCCGCGGCGAAGCCGAATACGCCCGCATCGCCGCCGACGCCGCCGCCGTCGCGGACGCCGGCGCCTTCTCGCTGGTGATCGAAGGCGTGGTCGAGCCGCTGGCGGCGTCGATCACCGAGGCCGTCGCCTGCCCGACCATCGGCATAGGCGCATCCGCGCGCTGCGACGGCCAGGTGCTGGTGGTGGACGACATGCTGGGCATGTTCGAGCGCACCGCGCGCTTCGTGAAGCGCTACGACGACCTGGCCGGCCGCATTCAGCAGGCGGCGCAGACCTATGCCACCGAAGTCCGCGCGCGGACCTTCCCCGAATCGGCCCATCTCTACGGCGTGGCGGGCGGCGCCTGATGGCTGCGCGCGTTTCTCGCTAGAATCTTCCCCATGCCTTTCTACGCACACACCTCATGAGCACGCCCCGCATGGACACGCCCCAATTGCAGGACGCCATCGCGGACGCCATCAGCACCGCCACGCGCGGCGCCGGGCGCGTGAACATCCTGGTCGCGGGCAAGACCGGCGTGGGCAAGAGCACGCTGATCAATGCCGTATTCCGCGGCGACCTGGCCAAGACCGGCGCAGGCAAGCCCGTCACCCAGTCGACCCAGGAATTCACCCGGGCCGGCCATCCGCTCACCATCATCGACACGCGCGGCCTGGAGGTCGGCGACTACGAGCGCTCGCGCCAGCAGCTGGCGGACCTGATCCAGGAACGCTCCGCCGCCGACGACCAGGACCGGCACCTGCACGTGGCCTGGCTCTGCATCCAGGACAGCAGCCACCGCGTCGAAGACGCGGAAATCGAACTGTGCAACATGCTGTCCGATGCCGGCATCCCCGTCGTGGCGGTGCTGACCAAGGCGCGCAAGAACAGCCCCTTCGTCGACGAAGCGCGCAAGCTGCTGCCGCGCGCCAAGCAGGTGGTGGCGGTGCGCGCGCTACCGGAATGGATCGAGGAGCTGGACGCGGAACTGCCGCCCATGGGCCTGGACAACCTGATCGAGGCCACCGCCCTGCACATCCCCGAGGCGCAGCAGCGGGCCTATGCCAACGCGCTGTCCACCCGCAACAAGAAGGCCCTGGAAGTAAAAAAAAAGCGGGCTGAGATAGAGGTCAACGTGGCCGCGGGGCTGGCCGCGTCGGCCGCCGCCGCGCCCATCCCGTTCTCGGACGCCGTTGCGCTGGTGCCCATCCAGGTCGGCATGATCGCCAAGATCGGCATCACTTTCGGCATGGAACTGAATACCGCCGCCATCACCACGCTGGTCACCTCCACGCTGGGCGCGTCCGCGGCCACCCTGATCGGGCGCTCGGTGGTCTCCGGGCTGCTGAAATTCATCCCCGGCGCGGGCAGCGCAGTGGGCGGCACCATTGCCGCCACCACCGCCGGCGCCATCACCAAGCTGCTGGGTAATGCCTACGTGGCCGTGCTGTACGACTTCTGCCTGAAGCATCCGGGCAAGGATATCGACATCGCGATGATCGCCCAGGCCTTGAAGCAGCGCGTCAGCTTCTGAAGCCCGCTGCGGCCGCACTCGTATCCAAGCACTAGCGCCCGGTGGCATCTGCCGAATTGCGCCGCGACTGCGGCGTCGGATCTATACTTTTCTGACCGCCCCCGCCGCTGCGACGCGCCAGCGGCCCGGACGTCCCGCGCCGCGCGCCGGATGCTCTTGCGCAGGCCCAGGCAGCCTGCGCGCAGGGAGACGTTCATGACTCGCAAATACATCGATTGCCGCGAATACCCCAGCGCAATGAACTGCACGGTGGCGCTGGCGGCGGATTCCGAAGGCGAATTGCTGGAAGCCGCCGTGCAGCATGCAACCACGGTGCACAAGCATGCCGACACCCCCGAGTTGCGTACGCAGCTGAAGTCGCTGTTCCACGACGGCACGCCGCCAGTTGAAATACCCAGCCGCACATGAGGCGGCCGCCATTGGCGCCGGCGTGGTTCGCCACGCCGGCGCTTGCGCCCATCAAAGCGTCACGGAAGCGTCCCGGTTTGCGCGGACGGCTCCGCGCGCGCCGGCATCAGGCCCGGGCCGCAACAGGTTGAGCGGCCCGCACCGCTTCGAACAGATTCTTCGGATCGGGCAGTTGCGGCGCAACCTCGATGCGGGCGCCCACGCCATGGCGCACGGCGGCGTCGCGCAGCCAGCGCAAGGCCGAGAAGTCTTCCAGTGCAAAGCCCACCGAATCGAAGATGGTCACGTCGGCTGCGTTCTTGCGTCCGGCGGACTGGCCCGTCAGCACCCGCCACAATTCCGTCACCGCGAAGTCGGCAGGCATCTGCTGCAGGTCGCCCTCGATGCGTGTCTGCGGCTCGTATTCCACGAACACCGGGCCCGCGCGCAGCACGTCCGCATGCAGTTCCGTCTTGCCCGGGCAGTCGCCGCCGACAGCGTTGATGTGCATGCCAGGCTCGACCATGTCCGCGGTCAGGATGGTGGCGTAGGCCTTGTCCGCTGTCACCGTGGTGACGATGTCCGTGCCCTTGACCGCCTCTGCCGCACTATCGAAGCGCACCACGCGCAAGCCGGGCACTGAAGCCAGATTGCTTTCAAGCTTGCGTGTGGCGCCTGCGTCCACGTCATAGACGTGCAGCGTGTCGACGCCGAGGATGTAGTGAAAGGCCAATGCCTGGAACTCGCTCTGCGCGCCGTTGCCGATCAGCGCCATCCTGCGCGAGTCCGGCCGCGCCAGCGCGCGCGCCGCCAAGGCGGAGGTCACGGCCGTGCGCAGCGCGGTGGTCAAGGTCAGCTCGCTGATCAGCAGCGGCTCGCCCGTGCTGACCTGCGCCAGCGCGCCGAATGCCATCACGGTGGACAGGCCGGCCTGCGGATTGCCCGGGTGGCCGTTCACGTATTTGAAGGTGTAGTACTCGCTGTCGGCGGTGGGCATCAGTTCGATCACGCCGGTTGCCGAATGGCTGGCCACCCGCGCGCTCTTGTCGAATTCCTGCCATCGAAGAAAGTCCGACAGCAGATAGTCCAGCAGACCGGAAAAGACCTGTTGCGGGCCTTGCAGGGCCACGATTTTGGCCACGTCGGAAGTTGAAAGCAGCGTCGTCAATTTGTTCTCCCCGAGTTATGGAACAGAAATTCTGGGGGATGGGCAAACCAATTAATAGTGACAACAATCAACACAAAACGCTAAGATTCTGCCACTCTGACAGCAATAATTAGCACTTTTCACAATGGACACGCTAGATCAGAACCTGCTCGGCCTGCTGCGCGCCGATGCCCGCATGTCGGTCGCCACGCTCGCGAAGAAGCTGGACGTCTCGCGCGGCACCATCGACAACCGCATCCGCAAACTGGAAGAGCGCGGCATCATCCGCGGCTACACCGTGCGCCTGCGGCCAGAGGTGGAAACCGAAGATATCGTCGCCTGGATGAGCATTGCCGTCGAAGGCCACGAAACCCGCAAGATCGTGAGTCTGCTGATGGGCGAACCCGCCGTGGCGGGCCTGCACGACACCAACGGCCGCTGGGATCTGCTGGCCGAGCTGCGCGTGCCCACCATCGACCAGCTGTCCGAAGTGCTGGACCGCCTGCGCACGCTCAAGGGCATCGCCGCCACCGAAACCAGCATCCACCTCAAGACCTTCAAGGCGCTTTGAGCGCCGGCATACGGGGAAACCCGATATAAAACTTTGCATGGGCCCCATGACGCCGCGTTATGCATAAGGTCGCGGCGGCTTGTGTCCGCCCGACCGAATTCCCCGCCAGATCATCGTCTTAGCGTAGCGCCCCGCGCAATTTCCCTGGCTCGCCGCCAGTCGCCACAGCGGTTCCGGATTTCCGCCCGTGCATGCATGCTTGCGCCTTCAGCCTGGAGATCCACATCGTGAGTAATGCATACCCCGCCCGCAAGATGGGCCTGGCGGTCGCCCAGATGGGCGCTGTGAACCTTGCCGATTCCCGCGCGGCCGTGGTCCGCCGCCTGGTCGAAATGATGCGCGAGGCCGCCGCCCGCCGCGCGGAGTTTGTCGTTTTTCCCGAGCTGGCGCTGACCACGTTCTTTCCGCGCTACTGGATGGAAGACGCCGAGGCCGTCGAGCGCTACTTTGAAAAAAGCATGCCCAACGCCGACGTGCAGCCGCTGTTCGACACCGCGCGCGAGCTGGGCATAGGCTTCTACCTGGGCTACGCCGAACTGACGCCCGAAGGCCGCCAGTTCAACACCGCCATCCTGGTGGACCGCAGCGCCAGAATCATCGGCAAGTACCGCAAGATCCACCTGCCGGGCCACTCCGACCACAAGATCGGCGCGCCGTTCCAGCACCTGGAGAAGAAATTCTTCGAAGTCGGCGACCTGGGCTTCGGCGTCTGGGAAACCAGCGACGTGAAGATCGGCATGTGCCTGTGCAACGACCGCCGCTGGCCCGAGACTTATCGCGTCATGTCGCTGCAAAGCGCCGAGCTGATCGTGCTGGGCTACAACACGCCGTCCCTCAACATCCACTGGAACGAGCCCGCGCACCTGCGCACCACCACGCATGAGATCGTGCTGCAGGCCAGCGCCTACCAGAACGCGGTGTGGGTCGGCGCGGCCGCCAAATGCGGCCATGAAGACGGCCACCACATGATAGGCAGCTCCATGATCGTTGCGCCTTCCGGCGAGATCGTGGCGCGTTCCAGCGGCGAAGAAGACGAGGTGATCACCGCCCGCATCGACCTGGCCATGGGCCAGGCCTTCCGCGACCATGTGTTTAACTTCGCCAAGCACCGCAATCCGCAGCATTACAAGCTGATCGTCGAGCGCACCGGCGCGGGCGATCCGCTGCCCACGGCGGCCATCGACTGAAGGTGACGCCTGCCCGCGGCGCGGGCGGGCGCCCTCCGCGCTGCTAGACTGCCTGCTGGCCCACAGACCGACCCGCAGCAGGCAACAACCATGCGCTTCATCGACACCGAACAAACCCGCAACGCCCTGTCCTTCGACGCCGTCATTCCCGCCTTGCGGGAGGCCTTCCGCGGCAGCGCCACCGTGCCGCCGCGGCATGTCCACGCCATCCAGTCGGGCAATGCGCACGGCACTTCGCTGATCATGCCCGCCTGGAGCGACCGCGGCTATTTCGGCGTGAAGATCATCAACATCTTCCCCGAGAACACCCACCAGGGCCTGCCCGGCCTGCACGCCACCTACAACCTGTACAGCGCCACCACCGGCGTGCCAATAGCCCAGGTCGACGGCGACATCGTCACCGTGTACCGCACGGCGGGCGCGGCCGCGTTGGGCGCGGATTACCTGGCGCGCGCCGACGCCAGCACGTTGCTCATCGTGGGCTCCGGCCGCATCGCCGGCCTGGTGGCGCAGGCCATGCGCACCGTGCGCCCGATCCAGCGCGTGTTGGTGTGGAACGTGCGTGCGGCCGGCGCCGAGAAGCTGGCGGGCGAGCTGCGCGCGCAGGGCTTCGATGCCGCGGCCGCCTCCGACCTGGAAAGCGCCGCACGCCAGGCCGACATCATCAGCTGCGCCACGCTGTCCACCGTACCGCTGATCCACGGCGCCTGGCTGCGTCCCGGCGTGCACCTGGACCTGATCGGCAGCTTCAAGCCCGAAATGCGCGAGACGGACGCGGCCTGCTTCGACGGCACCTCGGTCTACGTGGACACCGGCGAAGCGCCCACCAAGTCCGGCGACCTGCTGGCCGCCTTCGAGGCCGGCGCGCTCAAGCGCGAGGACATCCGCGGCGACCTGCACCAACTGGCTGCCGGTGAGCTGCCAGGCCGCCGCGACGACCAGGAAATCACCGTGTTCAAGGCCGTGGGCAGCGCGCTGGAAGACCTGACGCTGGCGACACTGGTGTACGAATCGGTCAGCGGCGAACGCGCCTGAACGCGCAGCGTCCGCGCCCCTATTCGAAGCCGCGCGGGCCCAGCGCCTGGACCATGTAGTCGATGAAGGATTTGATGCGCGAAGAGATCGCGGTGTTGCGGTAGTACACCGCGTTGATCGGCTGGCGCACGTCCTGCGTCTGCTTCACCAGCAGCTGCTGCAAGGCGCCGCTGGCGCGGTCTCCGCGCGTCATGAAATCCGACAGGCAGACGACGCCGCCGTCGTTCAAGGCCAGTTGCCGCAGGGTTTCGCCGCTGAACGCGCGCACGTGCGGCTTGATGTGCAGGGCCTGGCCGTCGGCCTCCAGCAGAGGCCATTCGTTCAGCGCTTCCAGCTGGCTGAAGCCCAGCAAAATGTGCGCAGCCAGATCGGCCACGCGCCGCGGCGTGCCATGCGCGTCCAGATAACCGGGACTGGCCAGCACGCGCACGCGGCTGTGGCCCAGCGGCACCGCATGCAGCGATGAATCCTTCAGGCGTCCGATGCGGATGGCCAGGTCGGTGCGGCGCTCCAGCAGGTCGATGTTGCCTTCGTTGCTGTTCAGTTCCAACTCCACCTGCGGATAGCGCTTGCGATAGCCCGGAACCAGCGGCGCGATCACATGCAGCATGAAAGGCGAGGCTGCGTCCACCCGCAAGCGCCCGGCCGGCTGGTTGCGGCGCAGGCTCATCAGTTCCTCGCTTTCTTCCACCGCGGCCACGATCTTGCGCGCCTGCTCCAGATAGGCGCGGCCTTCCTCGGTCAATTCCAGCCGCCGCGTGGTCCGGCGCATCAGCGTGGTCTGCAACTTCTCTTCCAGCCGGCTCATGGTCCGGCTGGCGGCGGAAACGGTCTGTCCCAGCACGTCTGCGGCAGCGGTGATGGAGCCGCTGTCCACGATGGCGATAAAGACCTGCATTTCATCGAGGGTCGTCTTCATTCTTGCATTTATATCAAAAGTCTTTCGTGCATACCGGACTTTTTCCGCAAGTATCCGACGGGCACACTGCAGGCATTCCCGGGTATCTGCGCCCGGATCCGCGAACCCATCAGGAGTTACCCATGAACATTCCCGCCTTCGGCGTCGGCACCTTCCGCTTGCAAGGTCAAGCCGTCATCGATTCCGTGCGCAACGCGCTGGATCTCGGCTACCGCGCCATCGACACCGCGCAAATCTACGAAAACGAAGCCGAGGTCGGCCAGGCCATCGCCGAATCCGGCGTGCCGCGCGAGGCACTATTCGTCACGACCAAGATCTGGGTGCCCAACTACGCCCGCGACAAGCTCATCCCCAGCCTGAAGGACAGCCTGGCCAAGCTGCGCAGCGACTACGCGGACCTGACCCTGATCCATTGGCCCGCGCCTGGCAACGGCGTGTCCATCGAGGAATTCATGAGCGCGCTGGCCGAGGCCAAGACGCAAGGGCTGACCCGCCAGATCGGCATCTCCAACTTCCCCATCGCCGAAACCCGCGCCGCCATCGCCGCCGTGGGCCGCGAGCAGATTGCCACCAACCAGATCGAACTCAGCCCCTACCTGCAAAACCGCAAGCTCGCCGCCTTCCTGCAGGAACAAGGTATCCCGGTCACGTCGTACATGACGCTGGCCTATGGCAAGGTGCTGAAGGATCCGGTCATCGGCCAGATCGCCCAGCGCCACGACGCGACGACCGCGCAGGTCGCGCTGGCCTGGGCGCTGCAACTGGGCTATGCCGTCATTCCTTCGTCGACCAAGCGCGAGAACCTGGCCAGCAACCTGCTCGCCCAGGACCTGCGGCTGACGGACGAGGACATGGCGCAGATCGCGGCGCTGGAGCGCAATGGGCGCGAAGTCAGTCCCGAGGGCCTGGCGGCGCAGTGGGATTAAGCCGCAACTAGTGCAAATGCACCATTGCAAATCCAGGGACTAATACTTTCAGATACTAGCGAATCGGCTTAGGCGCGCCTATATATCGCACCTACGGGCGCAATCTTCACTGTCGTCATGTCGTCTTGCCTCAAAACGCCGCCCTCGCGCTGAAAGCCTGTCTCCACTGGAGTATGCCATGGCTGCAAAGAAGCAAGCGGGGCGCGCCGCCCCGGCACGCAAGACGGCGGACAAAAAAAGGCAGGCCGCCACAGTCAGCACGGCGGCGGCCAAGACGCCCCGGCCCGCAGCGAAGCGCAAAAGCCGCAAGCCGCCGCCAGCGCTGCCGTTTCGCCGCACCGCCAAGCCCGACGCCTTCGACGTCCGCGACCTGCCGTTCCGCCCCAACATCTCGGTCACGCCCAAGACCGAGATGATTCCCGCAATGGGGTTGACGGTGAAGCACCAGGAAGACACCTCGGCCTGCACCGGCTTCGCCTTGTCCACCGTGGTCGAATACCTGCTGCGCAAGTCGGAGCGCGAACCGCGCCCGGCCATTTCGCCATTCATGCTGTACTCCATGGCCAGGCGCTATGACGAGTTCCCGGGTTCGGTCGACGATACGGGATCGAGCCTGCGCGGCGCACTCAAGGGCTGGTTCAAGCACGGCGCGTGTTCCCAGGAATTGTTTCCGGCCCTGGCCATGCCAGCGGCGGCCAACGAGACCGCCGACGACTGGTGGCTGGACGCCGTCAAGCGCCCGCTGGGCGCCTACTACCGCATTGACACCCGCAACATCGTCGAAATGCACGCGGCGCTCAACGAGGTCGGCATCCTGTACGCCAGCGCGGGCTGCCACGCCGGCTGGGACGATGGCCATGGCGTCACCCCGCAGAAGGCGCCGTCCACGCCGGGAGCCCAGCCGTTCTGGATCATCCCGCCCGACAAGCAGGACGCCGCCACCGACGGCCATGCCTTCGTCATTGTTGGCTATACCCAGGACGGCTTCCTGATCCAGAACTCCTGGGGCGAGGAATGGGGAACCCATGGCATGGCGGTGCTGACCTACGACGACTGGATGCGCAACGCCATGGATTGCTGGGTGGTGCAACTGGGCGTGGTCACGCACGAGCACACCAAGATATCGAACAGCATCACGCTGCGCACCGACGGCAAGAGGGTCACGCTGGCGGCGGGAACCGTGTTGCGCAACCGCGAGATCTCGCCCTTCATCGTCAACGTGGGCAACAACGGCAAGCTCAGCAACAGCGGCACGTTCCGCACCACACCCGACGATCTGCGCGCCATTGTCGACGTCCATATGAACGCCGCGCGCGAGAAGTGGGGCTTGAAGGACAGGCCCATGGACGTCTGCGTCTATGCGCATGGCGGCCTGGTGGGTGAAGAAGATGCGGCGGAAGCCGCCGCCGAATGGATACCGCTGCTTTACGAGAAGCAGATTTTTCCAGTCTTCCTGATGTGGGAAACGGACTTCATCACCACCGTGAAGAACATCATCCAGGACGCCGCCCACAGCGTGCCGCGCACCACAGGCGGCCTGGGCGAGCGGCTGGAGCGCTGGTGGAACCAGCGCCTGGAACGCTGGCTGGCCAGGCCTGGCACCGTGATCTGGGGCGAGATGAAGCAGAATGCCCAGGCCATGAGCGAACCGGCGCCCAAGGGCATGACGCAGGAAGAAGCCGCGATGATCATGCTGTACAAGCACTTCAAATCGCATGTCAGCGAGGGCCGTGTGCGCCTGCACATCGTCGGCCATTCGGCCGGCGCCATCGTCGCCAGCCACTTCGTGCACCGCTTGACGGCGGACGGCGGCAAACTGGAGTCGCTCAACCTGATGGCCCCGGCAGTCACGCTGGACACCTTCCAGAAACTGGTCGTGCCGCACCTGAAGACGCGGGTAAAGCGCTATCAGCAGTTCCATCTTTCCGACCGTGCCGAGGAAGACGATCCCACCTGCGGCCCGTACCGCCGTTCGCTGCTCTATCTGGTGAGCGAATCCTTCGAAGGCGGCACCACCACGCCGCTGCTGGGCATGGAGCGCTATTTCCGCAATGCCGGCATTCCTTGCGACGCCGTGCATATATCACCCGCGGGCAGCCCCGCGCCCGGCTCGGCCAATCCGCCCGTGGCGGCCAGCACGCACGGGGGCTTTGACAATGACAAGGGCACTCAGCAGCAGATCATTGCGTTCATCAAGCGTTGAGGGCAGGGACCAACCGGTCGCTATCTCAACTCCAGCGTCGCACCTATGACCTTCATCGTCGGCATCAGCTGGCGCCACGCATCCTTGGACATGGACGATGGCCGTCTGAGCTCGGCCGCGGCGGGATCGTCCAACAGGTCGCCCTTGCAGGCGAACACGATGCTGTTGGTCATGTCGTCATCCACCACCTCGAACATGGACGAACCGAACGAGGCCCGCACCCGGTCCATGTAGTCATGATGGTCCGGGTGATTGACGTGGAAATTGATCACCAGGATGCCGTCCTCGCGCAAAGCGCGGAAACAATCGGCGTAGAACTCCGCCGAGCACAGCGGGCCCGGAATCCCGCCGATGCCGAACCCGTCCAGCAGGATCACGTCGGCATGGTCCGACAGGCCGCGCATATGGTCGGCCGCGTCGGCCTGCAGCACGCGGAAGCGGTCGTCGTCGCGCGGCACCATGAAGGCTTCGCGCAGGGCAATGACTGCCGGATCGATTTCCACCACGTCGATAGCGCTGTCCGCCAGATAGCGATGGCAGAACTTGGGCAGCGAGCCGCCGCCCAGCCCCACCATCAGGATGCGGGCGGGAGCCGGATTGAAAAGCACGAAGCCCATCATCATCCGCGTGTACTCCAGTTCGAGCGCATCGGGGTTGAGGGTGGACATGCTGCTCTGGATTTCCTGCTGCGTGAAATGCAGGGTGCGGCGGGTGCCCGAGTTCTGGATAAAGGGCCGGGGAGCGGCCGCTTGCGGCTCTGCAGGCGGGAAATCTGAGGAGGTTTGGGCGTCGTCGGGCATGAAACGGAGTGGCGTGCAGGAAAATGGGAAAAGATACCACTGCGCCGCGCACCCACCCAGCGATGTAGTCTCTTTGGCTGATACCGACGTCCATGATTGCAGCGTAAGCTCGCCGTGCAGGAAGCTGAGCGCCCGGCTTCGGAACGCGGACCCATGGCAATGGCTGGCATACATACCCATTACGACACGCTCCAAGTTTCGGAAAATGCCAGCGATGAAGTCATCCGCGGCGCATACCGCTATCTCTCGCAGAAATGGCATCCGGACAAGAATCCTGACAGTCCCGAGGAAGCCAAGCGCGTCATGGCGCGCCTGAACGAGGCCTACGCGGTGCTTTCCGATCCGAAACGCCGCCAAGAGCATGACGCGTGGATCGCCGAGCAACGCGCCGCCGGCGCGCCCGGCGGCAACGGTGGCGGGACGAACGGGAAAGCGCCGCCGGATTCCGGATCCACCGATACGCTGCGCGACTATTACGCCACCGAAATCGCCAAGGGACGCAATTTCTGGATATGGCCGCTGGCCTTCATCGGCTGCGCCATGGCGTTGGGCCTGGCCGCCAACCTCGTTCCATCGCTGGCCAGCCTGCTGATGAAATACCGCTACCTCACCCTGCTGCTGCTGCTGGCCGGGGCATCCGCGGTGACGACCTCGGCCAGGAAAAAACACCGCGATCAACTGCTGCAACAGCACGAGACCCGGATTCTGGAGCAACGGTACACGGAACACATGCGGCAAAAGACCGTACGGCAGGTGGTCATCGGCGTCTCGGCCGTATTGGCAATCGGCGGCCTGCTTGCCTATTACGGCATGGGCTGGAATGAACGGCAAGACCAGCTCCAGGCCGCCAAGCCGGACAGCAAGAAGCCTGCACCGGCCAAGCCTGCGTCCCTCCAGATCGAGAACGCCTGCGGCCGGGACTTGAGATTCGCGGTGCACTATCTGCCCGACGGAGGCGAATGGCGCACCGAAGGCTGGTGGAACGTGGAAGCCAACAGTTCCACCGGCCTGCGCGGCGACCTGGGATTGATCGAATCCACCAACGCCATCTTCTACTACTACGCCGAATCGCTGGATCGGAAAATAGTCTGGCAAGGCCGCGACGACGACGAGACCGACGCAACCTATGCGTTCAAGGGGCGCAACTATCGCTTCGACCGGGTTCGCCTGGCCCGCGACGCCGATGGCAGCTATCAGCTCAAGCTCACCTGCTAGCGCATCAGCCGCGGACGTTCAGATCAGCAGCACCGGACAAGGCGCGTGGGCAATGACCCGCGAACACACCGACCCCAACAATGCGTCCAGGAACGGCGCCCGATGGTGCGACCCCATCACGATGGCCGTGGCCCCCACCTTGACCGCATGCGCCACGATCTTGTCCGGCGTGTGGCCCGTAAGCTCGTGGCACTCGAAGCCGACCTGGCCCGCGCGCAGGATCTCGACCACGGACTTCATTGCCTTGTCGCTCTCTTCGTGGTGCCAGGCGTCGATGTCGGCCTGGCCGATGAAGGCTTTGACGTCGCCCGTCACGTCGGGCTCGCAATGCAGTACATGCACCGTGAAATCCCGGTTCAGCAAAGGGCCGTCAACCAGATAGCGCGCCGCGGCATCGCTGTGGCTGGACCCATCGGTGGCAAGAATGATCGTGTTCATGACAGATCTCCGGTTCGTGGGACTCATCCCTTATGGCGCGCAGCCCTGGCCGCGGCCCGTCTGGGCAGGATCAGGCTGGCGCCCACGGATGCCAGCAGGATAAGGCCTACCGCCCCTAGCGACCACTGCACCGGCACATGGAACCATGGCGCGGCCAGCATCTTGCCGCCGATGATGATGAGCACCGCGGCAAGTCCGTGCTTGAGGTAGCGGAAACGTTCGCGCATGTCGGCCAGCAGGAAGTACAGCGCCCGCAGGCCCATGATGGCGAAGATGTTGGAAGTAAAGACCAGGAACGGGTCGGTGGTGACGGCGAAGATGGCGGGAATGCTGTCGACCGCGAACACCACGTCGCTCGCCTCTATCATCAGCAGCACGACGAACATGGGCGTGGCATGCCGCAGGCCGCCGATGCGCACAAAGAACGACTCGCCGTGATAATCCTTGGTGATGCGCATCGACGAGCGCAACAGGCGCACCAGCGGATTGCGGGCAATGTCAGGCTGATGGTCCGCCCGGGCCAGCATCTTCGCTCCCGTCGCCACCAGCAGCACGCCGAACACATAGAACAGCCAGTCGAATTTCGACAGCAGCCAGACGCCCGCCAGGATCATGCCGACCCGCATCACGATGGCGCCCAGCACGCCGTACAGCAGTACCCGGCGCTGCAATTCCAGCGGCACCACGAAATAGCCGAAGATCAGCGAGAACACGAACATGTTGTCCACGGACAGGGACAGTTCGATCAGGTAGCCGGTATAGAACTCCAGCGTTTTCCGGTGCGCAATGTCGCGCCCCAGGGTGGCATCCAGATACCACCACATCAGGGCGCCGAACAACGCGGCCAGCGCCATCCATACGCCCACCCAGAACAACGCTTCGCGGGGCCGCACGCGGTGCGCATGGCGGCCTCCCAGCACGTAGAGATCCAGCGCCAGCACGACCAGCACAAAGCCTACGAACCCCGCCCACATCGGCAGGGTGGCAAAGGTCTCGACCCGATTCATCAGGACCTCCCGCCGTCGCTGCAAAACCGCTATGCGACAGCCAGCGGTACACAATGCATGTACGAATTCAGTCTAGAACTTCGGGAAGCGCCGAACAATTCGCCTGGATCGAACTGACGCTCAGGTTTTTCGGAACCGCGCTCCTGGCTCCTGCTCCGGTTCGATGTGGCAAGCGCTTCCGATCCAGAATATTGACGCCGTCCCTATTTGATCGGAAACTAAACGACATGCGACGCTCGTCGCTTTGCCCGTGCTGGTCACTTTTGAACTGTACTGAAACGCAAGGAACGAGGTCGCACCGCTATGTTGTGGACGGCAGTGGCTTCCCGCGTTCCTGTTCGTGGAGACCGTATGCGTACTGCCCGCCGCACATGTCCGCCCGTCCTGGCCCTGGCCGCCCTAACCCTGCTGACCGCCTGCGCCGGACCGCCGGAGCGCCCCGGCGCCTACAAGATGAGTACGCCGACGCCACCGCAGATACTGACGCCGGCCAAGGTCGACACCCGTATCGGCCGCCTGGATTTCTTCGACGGCGTGCCTACTCCGGAAACCGCCCGCAAGGTCTATGACAACCTGGATTTCCTGCGCGGGGTCGAGGCGTTTCTGAACGGCATCCCCGGCGCGTCCATGGTCTCGATCCGCGCCGGCCTGCGCGAGGCAGGCGCCACCGGCAGCACCGTCGGCATCTTCGAAACGTTGATGGATTCGCATTCCCTGTTCCTCACGGCCAACACCGAGACCGTGTACTTCTGGAACTGGATGGACCTGAAGGACGGCCCAATGGTCGTCGAAACCCCGCCCGGCATCCTGGGCGTGGTCGACGACTTCTGGTTCCGCTATGTGACCGACATGGGCAATGCAGGGCCGGACAGGGGCAAAGGCGGCAAGTATTTGTTCGTGCCGCCCGGATACAAGGGCCCACTGCCGGCGCAAGGCTATTTCGTGCAGCATTCCCCCACCTACGGCAACCTGCTGTTCGGCCGGGCCTTCATGAAGAACGGCGATCCCGCGCCCGGCGTACAGAGCGTCAAGGCCGGCCTGCGCGTCTATCCCTACAGTCAGGCTGGCGCGCCGCCTCCGACCCGCTTCATCAACCTGTCCGGCAAAGTGATGAACACCATCCATGCCAATAACTTCACCTTTTTCGACGAGGTGAACCAGATCATCCAGGAAGAGCCGGCAGGCGCTTATGGCCCAGACATGACCGGCCTGTATGCCGCGATCGGGATGCGCAAGGGGCAAGCGTTCTCGCCGGACGCGCGCATGAAGGCCATCCTGACCGACGCCGTGGCCGTGGGCAACGCCACGGCGCGCGCCATCGATTTCGCCAACCGTGACCCCGCCACGCGTATCTACCCGGATCGGCACTGGAACACGCCCTTCGTGGGCGGCAGCTATGAATGGCTGAACGACGGCGCGCGCAATTTTGACGCCCGCACCATGTTCTTCTATGCCGCGACCATAGACACGCCGGCCATGGCCGTCGCCATGCCCGGCATCGGCTCGCAATACGCCGCGGCCAACTATGACGCGCAGGGCAAACCGCTGGACGGAAGCCGCCAGTACGTGCTGCGTGTCCCGCCGAATGTGCCCGCCAAGGATTTCTGGTCAGTGGTGGTCTACGACACGCAGACGCGCTCCATGCTGCAGACGGACCAGCCGTTCCCCAGCCTGTCCAGCGAAAAGCAGCTGCATGCCAACGCGGACGGTTCGGTCGATCTTTACTTTGGCCCCAAGCCCCCTGCGGGCAAGGAACAGAACTGGATCCAGACCATTCCCGGCAAGAGCTGGATGGTGATTTTCCGACTCTACGGTCCCATGCAGCCCTGGTTCGACAAGACCTGGAAGCTCAACGATATCGAGTCCGCGCGCTAAAGAATTTTCACCCCGAACCACGACCGTCCCTTTCGTCCCCAACCTGAAGTCCGGAGACCGGAGCACCATGATGAACCGTACCCTGACCGTCGCACTGGCATTGGTTTGCGCGGGAGCCGCGCATGCCAAGGATGCCGCGCCCTATCGTTTCGAACGCGGCTATCCCACGCCGCAGACCTCGCAGCAAGTGCGCGCCGACCAGACGCTGCAGCGCGCCTTGATCGCCTATCGGTATTGGTACCCCACCGTTTCGGTGGAGGGCATCTTCAACGGCAACCGCGCTGCCGGCATCGAAGACGGCAAGCAGTGGGGCATTGCCGCCACCGGGCCGCGCCAGGTCGGCTTTACCCTCAATTCAGACACGCCTTACGGCTCGGCCGTGCTCGACCTGAGCCAGGGGCCGATGGTCGTCGAACTGCCTCCTGGCGCCTACATAGGTCTGGTCAACGACCACAACCAGGGCTGGGTACAGGACCTGGGGCTGCCGGGACCCGACGCGGGCAAGGGTGGCAAGCATCTCATCCTGCCCCCCGGCTACGAAGGCAAGACGCCCGAAGGCTATTACGTAGGCCGCTCCCCCTCGCTGAAGAACCTGCTCGCCGTGCGCTCCATGCCGGTCGGCGGCGACTTGCCCAAGGCGCTCGAAGCGCTACGCGCCGTCAAGATCTACCCCTGGAACGAACAGGGCGCGGCCGGCCAGCCGCTGGCCCCTATCGACACCAGCCGCATCGCTTTGGACAACTCGTCCCTGAAATGGGAGGACAACTTCCGTTTCTGGGAAGTGCTGAACAAGGTCGTCCAGGAAGAACCCGTCGCGGCCGGCGCGCGCCCGATGTACGGCTTGCTGGCCGAGCTGGGCATAGAGAAAGGCAAGCCCTTCAAGCCGGATGCCAAGCTGAAAGAAACACTGACCCAGGCCGCACGCCTGGGCCGCGACCAGATGCTGGTAGCTGCGTTCGACAGCGACCGCGCCGACCGCAAGGCCTGGCCGGACCGCCAATGGGAATGGGTGGGCCTCGTACCCGGCAGCGCCCAATTCGAGACGCCCGCCGGCGTAGACCTGGATGCCCGCGACCGCTGGTTCGCGCAGGCCATCGTGACCTCGCCCGCCATGTTCCGCCGCGACCCTGGCGCCGGCTCGCTCTATTGGCTGGGCGCACGCGACGCGCAGGGCGCCTATCTGGACGGCGGCAAGCAGTACACCCTGGTCGTGCCGCAGCCCGTGCCGGGCAAGCTGTTCTGGTCGGTCACGCTGTACGACAGCAAGACCCGCTCACAGGTGCAAACCGACCAGGACAAGGCCGCGCTGCGCTCGCTGTTCGAACTGAAGGACGTCGATCAGGGCAAGCCGCTCACGCTCTACTTCGGCCCCAAGGCGCCGGCGGGCCAGGAGAATCGCTGGATCAAGACCAATCCCGGCCAGGGCTGGTTCGCCTATTTCCGCATCTACGGTCCCGAAGCGGCCGCCTTCGACAAGAGCTGGAAGCCTGGCGACTTCCAGCGCAGCGGCAAATAGAGCGGCAAGACTCCGATCGCGCCAACGGCCATGGCGCGATCGGCAACTCAGCCCAGGTATTCCACGTTGCCGCAGACGGAAATGCTTTGGCCGCTGATGATGGCGCCTTCGTCTGAACACAGATACGCCACCTGATTGGCGACGTCCTGCGGGCTGGTCATGCGGCGCAACGACACCTTGTCCACAAGCTGCTCGCGCATGGCGTCGTTGCTCACGCCGCCGGCCGCGGCGCGGGCCGCGATGACCCGCTCAACCCGGTCGCCCGACACCACGCCCGGCAGCACGGAATTGACGCGGATGTTCGACGGCCCCAGCTCCATGGCCCAGGTCTGCGTCAGGCCAGCCAACCCGAACTTGCTGGCGCTATAGGGCGTGCGCAGCGAAAAGCCCAGCCTGCCCGCGACGGACGAGATGTTGACGATGGACCCGCCGCCTGCCGCCCGCAGCAGCGGCACGGCGCTGCGCGCGCACAGGAAGGTTCCGGTCAGGTTGACATCCAGCGTGCGCTGCCACGCGTCCAGCGCGGTTTCCTCCAGCCGGTTGGTCGGGCCGGCCACGCCAGCATTGTTGACCAAGGCATCGAGCTTGCCCCATTTCCGGGCCAGTTCGCCGAACATGGCTTGGACCTGCGCTTCGCTGGATACGTCCGTCACGCTGACGCCCAGGCTTGGATGCGCTGCGGCAGCGGCCTTGCAAGCCGCTTCGTCCACGTCGCAGACGTGCACCTCGGCGCCCTCCTCCAGAAACTTGCGTGCGATCGCCAAGCCTATGCCTTGCGCGCCCGCGGTGATGAGGACGCGCTTTCCTTGCAGTGAATTGCTCATGGCTTTTCCTGGTCAGAGCGCGAACTCGGGCCGGATTCCGCTCTTGAGCGGCAGTCCCAGGATCTCGCGCGCTTCGGCTGGCGTGGCGGGTTCCATGTCCATTTCACGGATGATGCGCACGATGCGCTCGGTCAATTGGACGTTGGTGGCCAGTTCGCCGTGGCGGTAGTACAGGTTGTCTTCCAGGCCGACCCGCGCGTGGCCGCCCAGCAGCAGGGCGGCCATGTTGGCCTCCAGCTGCGCGGGGCCGATGCCGCTGACGCAGAAGATGCTGTTCCTGGGCAGCAGGTCCACCATCATCTGCAAATGCCGCACCGAGAACGGCATGGCATTCTGGAAGTTGCGGTGCACGTTCATGACCAGGTTGATGAAGTGTGGCCCTTCGTCCAGCCCTTCTTCGATCAGCGTCGTGGCGTCCTGCAGGATGTGCGTGGGGCTGAAGACTTCCCATTCGGGCTTGATGCCGCGCGCCTGCATGCCGGCGGCCAGTTCGCGGGCCTTGGTGAGCGGCGTGTTCATCAGGTATTCGCGGTCGCCGAACGCAAGGTTCAAGGTCGTGGCGTCCAGCGTGCACATCTCGGCGCCGGCGTCCATGCCCTTGAGCCGCTCCTCCCACAGGATCTCCCACGTGCCGGGAGAGGTTTCCTTGACCATGTCGCCATGCACGCCGCCGCCGGTGGAGTTGTTCAGCACGATGTCGCAGCGGTCGCGGATGAGCCGGTTCATTTCCCGGTACACCGAAGCGTCGCAGGTCGCCTGGTCGTCGGGACGGCGCGCATGCAGCGCCACCACGCTGGCGCCCGCGTTATAGCAGCGGTACACGTCCTCCGCGATTTCCAGCGGCTGCGTGGGCAGGTGCGGATTCTGGCTTTTGAATGCCATGCCCCCGGTCGGGGCGATGGTCACGATGACTTTACGTTTGCTCATGAGGGTTACTTCCAGAGCGCGCAGCGGCTCTCTTCCTTGGTGGTGAATGCCTGGTTGCCGTCGATGGTCTGCACGACGTTGAAGTAGTCCCAGGGCTCCTTGGATTGTTCCGGCGTCTTGACCTGCAGCAAGTACATGTCGTGCACGACGCGACCATCCGGCCGCACCACGCCGTTCTTGATGTAAACGTCGTTCAGCTTGTTTTCGCGCAGATAGGCCAGCACGCGGTCGGCATCATCCGTACCCGTGGCCTTGACCGCGCGCAGGTATTGCAGCGCCGCCGAGTAGTCGGCCGCCTGCAACGAGGAGGGCATGGCCTTGCGTTTTTCAAAGAAGGCGCGGGCCCAGGCGCGGGTCTCGTCCGACGCATTCCAGTACCAGCTATCGGTCAGGTACATGCCTTGCGAGGCGGGCAGCCCCATGGCGTGGATATCGTTGATGAACATGATCAGGCCGGCCAGGCGCATGGTCTTGGTGATGCCGAATTCGTTGGCGGCCTTGATCGAGTTGGTCGCGTCCGCGCCGGCGTTCGCCAGGGCCAGGATCTCCGCCTTGCTGCTTTGCGCCTGCAGCAGGAACGAAGAAAAGTCGCTGGCCGATAGCGGATGCTTGACCGATCCCACCACCGTGCCGCCGCCGGCCTGGACCACCTTGGTCGTGTCCGCCTGCAATGCGTGGCCAAAGGCGTAATCGGCAGTCAGGAAGTACCAGCTCTTGCCGCCTGCCTTGACCACGGCCGCGCCCGTACCGCGCGCCTGCGCCACGGTGTCGTAGGCGTAGTTCAGCGTGTAGGGCGTGCATTGTTCATTGGTCAGCGCCGGCGCGCCCGCGCCCACCACGATGATGGGCCGCTTCTTGTCAGCGGCGACCTTGGACATGGCCAGCGCCGTACTGGAATTGGTGCCGCCGATCAGCATGTCCAGACCTGCCTGGTCAAACCATTCACGCGCCTTGGCCGAGGCGATGTCCGCCTTGTTCTGATGGTCGGCCGTCAGCAGCTCGATCTTCTTGCCGTTGATCTCGCCGCCCATCTCCTGGATCGCCATCTTGATGGCCTCGGCGCCGCCGGGGCCATCCGGCCCCGAGTACACGCCCGACATGTCGGTGATGAAGCCGATTCGAATAACATCGTCTGAAATCTGCGCCTGGACCGCAGGGGCGTGCAGCAGCGTCACGGCCAGGCCGCAGGCCAGGGCGCTGCGGGACATCATGCCTTGCATGGGCAACATGCTTGTCTCCTCTTGTGGATTTTGGCGTCTGGCACCTCGGCTATTCTGGTGCCGGCCCCAGACCGCGGACAGTCATCATGGTGACAAAGCGCCCTAGGGTTTACCTGAGCGGCGCCACAACGGCTAAGAAGGAGGCACACATGGGCGAACGGCTTGCCGACGCCGGCGACGAACCCTTGAGCGCACGGCGGCGGCGCGCGCAAGGCGCGGTGGACAAGATGCTCGACGTCGTCCCTTGGTACAAGGGCCTGCCGGAACTCGAACGCGACCTGATCCGCGCCGAATTGCGCGTGGTGACCCTGGCCGCGGGCGAGTTCCTGTTCCGCGCGGGCAGCCGTTCGCCAGGATGGTACGGCGTGGTGCAAGGCCTGGTGAAATGGTCCTCGCCCGGCGCGGACGGCAAGTCCCTGTCCCTGGCCGGCTTCAGCACCGGCAGCTGGTTCGGCGAAGCCACCATGATCCGTCGCGAGCGGTTCGAGTACGAGGTGGTCGCGCTCCGGCCCAGCCAGATCGTGATATTGCCGCGCGAGACCTGTGAACGGCTCTGGAACAACAACATCGAATTCACCAAGGCGCTGATGATGCATCTAGCGCAGCGCGTGGACTGGCTGATGAGCAGCTTCACGTCCAACGTGCTGCTCGACGTCGACACGACGGTGGCGCGCGCAGTCGCCGCGCAGTTCAACGCGGAAAGACATTCCGGCACGAATGGACGACTGAAGGTCTCCCAGGAAGAAATCGCCGGCTTGTGCGGCATTTCGCGGCAACGCTGCAATGCAGCGCTTGCGCGACTCGCCCGCGCGGGCGTGCTGGAAACCTACTATGGCGGGCTGGCCATCCTTGATGTGGACGAGTTGCACCGGCTTGCCAATGTCAAGAAGAGCGCCTAGGAAGCTGGCGTCGACGGTACAAGAAAAGATGCCAGTCAGAACAGAAATTCTGTCTTTGCGCCTGTTGGGGACAACTCTATAGTTGCCGCGGAAAAAAACCAACCGCTTATCCGCACTTGAGGAGTTCCCATGAAAGCCCCGTCCGCGCCCTCTGTTTCGCTCCTGGAGCCCTATGCCGGCGCTGAGGACCTGCCCCTGTACACGACCACCGTCTCCGTAACCGGCGGCGCCTCCGGACACGGCAGATCGTCCGGCAGAGCGGTCTCCAACGACGGCGAACTGGAACTCGAACTCAGGCTACCCAAGGAGTTGGGCGGCAATGGCGGCGGCACCAATCCCGAGCAATTATTCGCAGCCGGCTTTGCCGCATGCTTTCATGGCGCCATGAAGCTGGTCGCCACGAAGAACCGCGTCCCGCTGCCGGCGGATTTCGCCATCCACTGCACCACGACTTTCGCGCGCGAAGCCTTCGACGGCCTGTTCTGCATCAAGGCCAGGCTGGAGATTTCCTTGCCCGGGCTGCCCAAGGACGTCGCCCTGGCGTTGGTCCACGAGACGGAATCGATCTGCCCGTACTCGAAGATGGCGGACCAGGGGATCGCGTCGTCGGTGCATCTCAGCTGAAAGCCAGGCACCCTCGCTCGAACGGGACCGGATGCATCAATGGCAGCGGTCCTGTCACCGACCTTCGACTTGCCGCGTCTTCGTCACATACGTGATCGCTGCAAGCGCCGCACACCCGCCCAGCAACACATCCAGCCTTTGCCCTCGTCCGGCAAGGACCAGCCCAACTCCAAGCAGGTTGTAATAGACCAGGCTCAGGATCGCGCCAGCAGTCCCCGCGACATGCACATAGGCGCATAGTGCATGCGCCAAGACGTTGGGAATCGCGATCGCGTAGGCCGCCGCGATC
The DNA here is from genome assembly GCF_014851605.1 of Achromobacter sp. ACM02. Taxonomy (NCBI): domain Bacteria; kingdom Pseudomonadati; phylum Pseudomonadota; class Betaproteobacteria; order Burkholderiales; family Alcaligenaceae; genus Achromobacter; species Achromobacter sp. ACM02. The sequence goes on along the minus strand of NZ_JACUZY010000005.1, from coordinate 249,876 downwards.
AAGGCCATTCCGATGAGAAACGCGGAACTCCCGATAAGCGCGGCGACCAGCGCCGCACCTAGCGCCATCAGACCGATACCCAGCAGGACGAGGCGTTCGGACGCTACCCCCCGCCGCAGCAACGCCGTGTTGAGGGCTGCGCCGCACAGCGATGCCGCGGCCAGCGCCAGGCCGCTTTCACCGAAACCCAACCAGGCCTCCTGCGAGCGGGCGAAAAGAAAAGGACCCAGCTGGTAATAGCCGAAGATCGCCAGGTTGAAAATGGCGATCAGCGTCGCGCTGCGCCAGATCGCCCGGTCTTGCAGCATGGCGCGCAGCGTCGGCCAGAAGGGCGCCGCCGTGTGCGGCAGAGGCCGAGTTTCCGGCCAGCGCAACGCGCTGGCCCCCAGCAGCGCCACCGCGAGCAGGACAAGCGCGAGGAAAACGCCCTGGACCCCGCCGGCCGCCGCGATCTCTTGACCGGCATACATGCCGACGGCAGGGCTCGCGGCCAACGCCATTCCCAGAATCGAGAAGACGCGGGCCAACGCCGGACCCTGATAGCTATCCCGCAGCGCCGTCTGCGTTACGATTGAGCCCGCGGCCGCGCCGAAGGCGCAGATCAATCTGGCCGCGAGCAACTGCGTGAAATCGCCCGCCGCCATGGCCCAGCCCGCGCCCAGCGCATATAGCGCCAGCCCTGCCAGCAGCGCCGGCCGGCGGCCCCTGGAATCACATAGACGGCCCCAAACCACCACGCCGAAGGCAAAAGCCACAAACCAGAGCGACAGCGTCTGCGCAGCTTCCTCTGGTGTGGCTCGATAGGCAGTTGCGATCAACGGCAAAGCGGGGCTGTACATCGTCTCGACGATCTGCGGAAAACTCAGCAGCAGGATAACGAGCACAAGAGGCGGACGGCGGAACATGGCGGTATCGGTAAACGTAGAGCCCGTTTTTTAGCCGGGCGCTGCCGTCGCCGTTGTAGCCAGGAAGACAAAAAACATCGGAACTCGGACAAATGGCCAGGCTTGCACCCACCGACGCATTCAACCCCGACGCCATGGCCCAGCCGGTGACGGGCATCGCGTCGCGCCTGATACGGCACGATTCCGGCCCGCATAGCCACGGCCGGGGCCAGCTGCTCTTCGCCCACGCCGGCTCCATCCGCCTCGCAATGCCGGGGTTGATCGCGGTGCTGCCTCCGATCCGCGTGGCGTGGATACCGCCAGGAACCGAGCACCGCGTCCTGATCCGCAGCGAAGTCGAGTACCGCTCGATCTATCTGGACCTGGCGCGTGTCGCGGCGCCGGCGGCCGCCGCCGCCATACTCTCGATGACGCCGCTATTGCGCGAGGTCTTCGAGCGCATCAGCCTGGAACCCTTCGACACCGACTGGTCCCAGGGCGCGCCGCGCAACCTGCTGGCCGTCTGCATGGACGAATTGCGCGCGGCAAGACGGGAACCCATGCTGCTGCCCGTACCCACGGACCGCCGCCTGGCCGGTCTGGACCTGGAGGAACTGCCGCCCGAACTGGAAACCCTGTCGCAACGCGTCGGCGCGAGCGCGCGCACCATTACACGCATCTTCCAGCGTGAGACCGGCATGAGCTATCAGGCCTGGCGGCAACTCTGGCGCCTGCTGCGCGCCGTGGATCTGCTGGTTGCGGGCCAGAGCGTGACCGCAGTGGCGTTCGATCTGGGCTTTTCCAGCGACAGCGCGTTCATTGCGTACTTCCGCCAGATGACGGGGGAAACGCCGGGGCGGTATGTACTCAATGAGCGATGAATTGCAGTAGCCGCTACGCACGCGGCAAAGCTACGCGGCGAGCCTGTCCGCCGCCGCCTGCAAGCCGCCGAGTATGCCGTCTGCCACCGCCTGCGGAAATCCGGGCGGCAATCTGGCGCGGACCATGCGCACCGCCTCGGGCGTGCGCGCGATCAGATCGTCCACGACGAACTGGACTCCCTGGCCGTCCGGCGTCACGACGCCATGTCGCGCGCCCACCGTCAGCCAGTGGCGCCGCTGGATGTCGCGCATGCGCCAATGCGGGTTCTTCGAACGCACCGCCATCGCCATCTTCGCGCGGACGGGCGACAGTTTGCCTGGCCCTTCGCCCAGGATCGGATAAGCGGACAGCACGTCGTATAGCGGCGTAAGTTCGTAGGCCCCGCCAGGCCGCAGGAACAGGCTGAAGTTCTTCGCGTGGCCGTCCGTTGCGCACAGCATCCAGAACAGGACCTGGGCCTGGAAAAACGTCCGCCGGTCTTGCTCTGCGTGGCGCGAGGTTTCGAGCAGACTCATGATGCGGTCGATGCCGGGTCCGCCGTCCGCCTCGTACTTCAGGTGCGGCGGGGTGCCGGTGGCCTGGCACATGTCTTCCTGCGGCAGGCGGATGAGACTACGCTTTCCGTTTTCGGCGTCCTGCCAGCGGCGGTCGAAACGTTCGACGGCGAGCACCTTCACGTCTTCGAAGCTGAGTACTTCCGTGCGCGCCACGGGCATGCCGTAGGCAGCCAGGATCTCCGAGCACAGCCATTCGTTTTCCACCGATTCGCTCAGGTCGAACTTCATATTGCCGACCAGCCCCAACGGCAACTTGAGGATGTGAGTCGTCGGCGTGGCGCCTTGGGGCAAGCACCATTGCCCGTCCATCCGCAGCAAGGCGGTCTTCTCTTGCGCACCTGCGATGGAAATGCGGAAATCATTCTCAGCGATAGCCAGGCCGCCGAGAGGCGCCGGCGCCAGCACGCTGCGCAACAGCTGCGCAACCTGGGCATCGTTCAAGGGCGAGGCTTGCACCGACGTCACGTCGGCAGGCGCTGTTCCCGCAGGCAGGATCTGCAAGGCGCCCGCGCAATCGCGGCCGATCTCGGCAAGCAAGGCGAACGCGTCGGTCGAGCCTGCCCGAAACCGGCGCGCAACCCGTTCGCGGATTTCCTTGCTGTCGGGCAGCAGGTTTTCGAAGTATGCGCGGACGACGTCGCCGCGATGCGGGCCATTGCCCGGCGTGAAGGGCAGGGACAGCGACAAGGGCCTGCCCGGCGCGGAGGCGACCCAGTCCTTGTCGTACTGCAGGACCTCGCCAGCGTGGGGTCGATTGCTCCACTCTCCGACATAGGTGCCATTCATCCATAGGCCCAGGACCTGCGTGTGTGAACGTCGCCCCATGGCTTTACCAGCTGGGTTCGTATGTTGTTTCGGGTCCCGACTGCGCCCCTTGCTGGCGCAAGACCATTTCGACCCCCAGGATGCTCAACAGCTGCAGCAGCCGGTCTGCGCTGACCTTGTCGGCATTGCGCTCCAGGGCGGACAAGGTCTGTTGTGTGACCCCAAGGCGCAAGGCCGTGGCCGCCTGGGTCAAGCCGGCCTCTTTGCGGAACCCCTGGAGCAGGGCCGGCAATTGTGTCGCGGTGCGTACGGTGAAATCCATAATACAAATCCCAAGCTGTATTTCAGATATACAAAGTCTAGGCTGTAAACCTGAAATACACAACGTGATTTGTGGTTCTCTTACAGCCTATGATTTGTATTTCTTAAAAACAAATCATAGGCTGTATTTCGCGGATAACGCCAGGCTTCAACCGGCATGGTCCGGCTCCGCTTCTGCGAACCGGGCGACTACCGGCCTGCTGATCCCCCGCAACCCGTCCCGATCCTGGACACCGGCAACGGCGTATCGCCGCCCGTATTCCCCGCGTACTTGCGGATCTTCTCCGCCAGCTCCGTCGTAGGCTTTTCGTAGCCGTAGCAATAGGGCGGCGTCGGCGCAGCCTCGGGCCTGTAGTCCTGCAACACCGGCTTCGCATCGCCCAGGTACAGATTGTCCTTCAGGCGCAGGAAGGCCTTATAGTCCCGCGTGTAGCCGTGTTCGTCCTTCCGCGTTTCATAGGCTCCGCGGTCCGATTCGCCGTTTTCCAGCGCGCTGCGCTTGGCGGCGATGGGAATGTAGTGGCAGTAGTTCACGTTGATGCCTTCCACCGTCGGGAAGAACTCGGGCTCCACGCATTTGCGCTGCGTGGAGTTCTTGAAGATATTGCCTTCGACCAGCGCCTTGGCCTCCAGGCTGAAACTCATGCCGTAGAAATCCCAGTCTTCCAACAGATTGTTGAAGAGATGGAAGGTGCCGAATTGCCCGCGCGGATTGCGCTGCACGGTGTTGAGGAAGTAGTTATGGTGCAGCGTCACGCGCGCGATCGAATCGCGGTCGTAGTTTGCGTAAAGGTTCTTCGAGGTGATGTTGTTGAGCAACATGACCTTGTTGGAATTGTGGAACTTGGTCCATGAGATCGTCACATCGGTCGAACCGTTCTTCACGTTCAGCAGCCGGTCCGACATCCGCGACAGATCCATGTGGTCCACCCATACGTCGCGGCTGTTGTTGGCCACGTTCACCGCTTGCGTCAGCCGCGACAAGCGTCCGTCTATGGTCAGGTGCGTGAGGATGACGTTCTTGCTGCCATATACGCCCAATCCGTCGTCGATCAGGGTCACGCGCTTGCCGCGCCCGTCGATGGTCGTGTTGGACGGCACGCGCAGCTGCTTATCCAGGACGATGGTCATGTCGGAGGCGAAGCGTATCCAGGTGGGTCCCTTCTTTGCCTGCGCGAGCGCGGCGCGCAGCGTTCCGGGACCCGAGTCCTGATCGGACGTAACGTCGATGAACTTTCCGCCCAGGCCGCCCGTGGCCTGGGCGCCGTAGCCCTCGCGCTGCTGCAGCAGCGCGGCGACGGACGGACAATGCTCGTCCGGACTTTTGCATGCGTCGGCGGCGGCCGCAGCCCCGCCGTACGACATGGCCAGGACAAGCAGCCAGCGCGCGGTCTTGATTGCAGCCTTCATCGGCATTCGCTCCTATTGCTGCGCGGACTTGTCCGCGGCCGTGACGTGGCGCCAGATGCCGCCGCTCAGGCGCAGGTTTTCCGGAGGACCGGCAAGATGCTCCCTGAGCCGTTCGAAATAGGCCTGCTGCCAACGCAGGGAATACGCCTCGGCGTCCTCGCCAGGCTTGGGCGCGGGCAACATCTCCAGCGTATAGGCGACGCGACCGTTCTCCCAGCGCGGTGCGTAGAACACCGAGGGCACGCCCATGCGATGCGCGAGGTGGGCCGCGAAGCCGGAGTACGTCACGTCCTGTCCTTCGAAGGTGGTCCGTGGCGCCGCCGGATTGGCCGCCCCGTCTATCGCCAGGCATAGCACATAGCCCGAAGTCAACGCGCGCATGCAGGCCTTGGCGACCTGCGCCTCGGTCTGGTCGGCAGTGGAGATCAGGGCTGCGGAGTAGCTGCTCTGCGCGATGCTGGGCGCGGTCGCCAGCCAACGCGACGGAATGCCCACCAGTTCCAGCGCCATCAACCCGGCGTACATGGGACCGACGTGCGCGGTGGCCACCACCACGCCCTTGCCCCCCGCCAGCAGCGGCGCAAAGAAGCGTTCGCCGGTATCCAGCTCTCCCAACACCTGCATGGCTTCTTCGACGCTCTCCTCGCGGCATTCGAGCCAGTCGAACAGCAGGTGGTCCACCAGGTGGCCCCAGCGCGCACGGCGCTCCCATTGCGCGCGGTCGATACTGGTGTCGCCGCGCATCGACCAGGCCCAGTCCAGGCGCGCCTGCGGGATCGGGGCGGTGTGCAGCCGTTCCTCCAGCTGCGCCATGGCCTCGTCGAAGGTCGCCGGCAGCCGCTGGCCGCGTTGCGCCACGTACTGTCCAAAGAGCGCCTCGGCCTCCTGCTTGCGCCCCGCCTGCGACAGCGCGCTGATGGCCGCGCGCTGCCAGAGCTGCTTTTCGGGCGACTTCTCCAGCAGATGCATCATCTGGTCGGCCGCCGCGTCGTACTGCAGCGTGTAGCGCAGCGCGCGTGCGTAGAAAGCCCGCGTCTGTTCCAGGTCCGGCGCCAGGTCGATGGCCTGCTTCAACGGCGCCAGGGCTTCCTTGTAGCGTCCGGCGCGCAGCAGGGTCTCGCCATGCAACGTCAGCAGCCTGACATCCGCGGGCGCCGCGCTCAGGCCGGCCTCGAAGTGCGCCAGCGCATGCACCTTGCGGTCATCTTCGTTGCCGCGCCGCAGATGCGCCAGGCCCAGGGACGAGCGCAGGACCGCGCAGTCGTGGCCCGCGTCCAGGGCTGCGCCGCCAAAGCGGATCGCCGCCTCCACCCTGCCGTCATCCAGCAAGGCGCGCACCGCCATCGTCGCCACGCGCTCGTTGGGCAGTTCTCGCGGGTCCAAGGCGGCAGCCATGCCGGCCGCCTCGGCAGTATCGCCGTTGCGCACGAAAGCCATCAGCCAAGGGTAGGCTTCGCCGGGTTCGTTTTCCGCCAGGTTCCGGGTCGCGCGTGCGACCTCGGCTGCCTCGGCCACACGGCCGGCCTGCACCCGCAACTGGATGCGCGCCGCATGCAGCGCCGCCGCGCCGGGTTCGATGCCGGCGGCGGCATCCGCCTCGGCGATGGCGCGGTCCCATTGCTCGGTGCGTCCGAACAGGCTGGCGAGCAGGCGGCGCTCGTCGGCGCGCGCGGGATAGACCGCGACCATGATCTCCAGCGCGGCGATCGCGGCGCCTAGCTTGCCTTCCCGCACCAGGGGCGCAACCAGCAAGCGGCGGGCGTCGCGCCAACCGTCCGCGGCCTCGCGCAGCGCCGGCTCCAGCATGGGCATGTCGTTCAGCGGCTCGGCCGCGGAATGAATCTGCTTGATCACGTCACGCAAGCGTGCCGTGGCATCAGTGCCGGCGGGACGATCCGCAATTGCCGTATCAACCATGACGCAATCCCCTCAACAACGCCAACGCCACCCGAGCGATGAACATCAGCACAAAGCCCAGCGCCAGCGCCTGCAGCAGCAGGATTCCGGTACGCGGACTGCTCGGGCGGTCCGTGGGTACTGGCTGCGCGATGATGGACAGGTAGCGTTGCAGCCGCAGCGTGTCCGTCATGGCCTGCTGGTAGGTCTGCTGCGCCAGGGTCAGGTTCGAATCCGCGAACGCCTGGGCGTTGCGCAGCGCTTCATAGGACTTGAGCTGCTTCGCTTCCGTGTTGCCCGCGCCGCTCAGGCGCTGGCGCACGGCCGCGATCCGCTTCTTCAGGGAAGCCACCTGCATCTCGGCGGGCCGCAGCATGAAATGGTCCTTGTTGCCCAACGCGCGGATCTTGTCGAGATTGATCTGCGCGGTGTTGAGCTCCCCTTCGAGCTGGCTGGACAGGTTCAGCAGCATCGTCACCGTGGCGGTGGGATCGATGTTGCCGTGCGTGGTCCGCCACGCTGTCAGCGTTTCCCGGGCGGCCAGCGCCTTCTGCTCCGCGAGCTTGACCGCCTCCTCGCTCACTTTCAGCTTGTCGGCGACGCCTTTCTCGTTCATCGAGCTGACGAAGCTCTCGGCCAGCTCGATCAACGCCCGGGACAGCAGCGCGGCATCCTCAGAGGAAAACGCGCTCACGCGCAATACGTCGATCTGTTCCAGCGCGTTGAAGGAGACCTTTACCGAGGCCTGGTAGGCGCGATAGAGATCGTCCTCGCTTGAGTCCTCTGCAAGATGATTCACAGGGTCCATGCCCGCGCGGATCAGGTACTGGCGCAGGCCGACCTTCTTGTCGAGCTGCTGCATGGCATCGCGCGACTTGAGGAAATCGGCGACCGCCCAGCCATCCACGAAGCCGCCGAGCATGCCGCCCGCGTTGCCCGTGGTCAGCAGGCTGGCCGCAGCCCCCCCGCCGCCTTGCTGCCCGGAGGCCGACTGCACGAAAAAGCGCGATTCCGCCTCGTAGCGGGGCGTGGCGAAGAGCAGCAGATACGCCAGGGCGCACGCGACCGGCGCCAGCACGATGAGCGTGTTGATCCAGCGGTGACGGCGCCGCTCTCGCAGCGCCGATTGCCGCTCGCGGCGGCGGCGTTCGATTTCGGACCTGCCCTCAGAGGCCGATTCCGCCCTCATCGAAGCCGCCTCCGAGGACGTCGTCGCCTGTGCCGGATTCGCTCCTTGATCGTCGCGGGGGGAACCTGCGGATGCACTGGTCGAGGTCGTCTTCGATGCTGAGTGCGCTTCGTTCATAAATCAAACCCTTGAAGCAATAGTCCGCCAACTGATTCTGGCGGTAACTGGAAAGAATGAGTGTCCGGCCGACCAGGCGCTCTTCGAACAGAGCCAGCCACAGGCGGGTGAAACGGCAAGGCTCGAAAGGGATGGCCCCTTCGATCACGTAGACATCGAACGCCGGCGCCAGCGCCAGCGCGAAGGAAAACTCCTGCCGCGCGTAGAGCGGCCAATGCTCCATGGGCTTGGCCAGGGTCCTGGGATCGCTGACCAGGTCCGCGACCAGTTCATGCGTGGCATCCGCGTCGATCTCGTACATCTCGCTGACGAAGTCGATCATGCTCAGGCCGTTGGCCTTGCCGCGGATGAATCCCTGGCGGCCTATCGCCCAGGACACGTTGCCATCGTGCTTGACGAAGCCCTGGCGCGGCGGCCGCAGGCCGCACAGCACATCGACGATCTGGCGATGCAATTCCGGCGCGGGCGACAGCAGCGCATAGCGCCCGACCGGAATATCGAGATCGACATTGGAAAGCAGCGCTTGCCTGCTTCCGAATGCATAGGGCTCGTCAGTGACGCCATTGAAATGGATCATCCACTTCCCTCACATCGGCTGGACGTTGGGACGGGCCAGCCGCTCGGCCGCCAACGCAAGCACCATCAAGAAAACCAACGAGGTCAGGAAGTATCCCAAGCTCGCATCGTGCGAGGCGTAAGCCTCGAAATACGCGGAGCGCAGCAGCTGCATGCCGTGCGCCAAAGGCAGCCACAGCATCCAGGGCCGCAGGTTCTCTGGCAACTGTTCCGAAACAAAGAACACGGCCGCGAAGATCTGCAGAAACCGTTCAATGATCGGCGCGAGCCTGAGAAAAAAATGCCAGTAGGTCGCGATCGATCCGAACAACACGCCCAGCGCAGCCCCGAAGCATCCCATCAATACGACGAAAAGCAGAAAGCCGGACCAGCTTTTCGGCAGCGTCACGAGTTCCAGCGCATGGCCCGCGCTGATCAGCACCAGGAACACCACCAGATATACCGACACATAGATGAACGCCTGCACCAGCGCGCACATCAAGGGAGTAACGCCCTGGAAGTTCAGCAAACCGCGGGCAGATACGTAGGCCGTGCTGCTCCGGAAGGCGATCTGCCGGAACATGATCCAGGTCGTCGCGCCCAGCAGCGAGAACGTCTGCACGTCCATGCCCATGATGTAGTGCGTGCCCATCAGGATGTACAGCGACGAAATCAGCGTCAACAGCACGACCGGGCCCACCAGCGCCCATACCAGGGCGATCCGGCTCTCGCCATGCATCACGCGCAGCTGGTAGATGAACATCGCCAGCAGCGTGCGGCCGACCGGCCGGACCTTCACGGAATGGCTCGGATCATGTCCTTCATGCAGGTCCTGCAAGCGGGCCCGCAATATCGCGAGATCGCCGGCCTCGTCCTGCGGCACTTCGACTTCCAGCGCAATGTCGTTGCGCGAGGCGTGGCGGCGCGCTTCGCGCGCCTCGTCCTGCTTGCGGCGATCCACGCGGCGCGCATGCGCCGCGGCCAGCCGCTCGTCTTCCGCCACCAGCTTGGCTGGCATGTAGCCGGGCGCGAACACTTCGACGCCGTCGCGGATATCCATTTCCAGCAGGCGCACGATGACGCGCAGGCGCCGGCGCGAAAAATCCGCCAGCGTCTCATCGACGTTGCTGCGCGCGATCTCCGCGTCCAGCTCCGCCTGCACCGCCTCGTACACCGCCCGCCGGGCAGCCACGGAGTCGTGCGGCTCGCCCTGCAGGCGCGCGACCAGGGGCTTGAGCAGGACGGCCGGCGTGGCCTTTGCTTCAAACAATGCCGCCGGATCCAGGCGCCAGGCCGCGACGCCGGATCCTACTGCGTAGCTACTGTCCTTACGGCGCGAACGCCAGCCCTTGATCCTGTCCTCGTTACTCATCGACACGCTATTGGCTTATGCCGGACGAGCCGCCCGAGTCGCTGTCAATGGCGCGCGTGGCGCTGAAGCCGGCGCTCATCGTGACGCGGAACGCGGACAACACCTTCTGCACCTGCGTGAACGGCGCATCCGAGATATAGATGGCCTGGCCTTCCTGCACGGTGAATTCGCGCGCCAGCGCCACTTGCTCCGGACGCGTTAGATCGAACTGATAGACCACCGGCAGCAGATCCGGCTTGCCCTCGGCGCCGGCCTTCGCAGGCGTGAACAGGAACACGGAACGCGGGTCCGCCAGCTTGTCGTCCAGGCCGCGGGAATCCGCCAGCGCATCCAGCACGCTGTAGTTGCGCTTGCTGATGGCCACGCGCCCCTGGGTGCCGGCCGCGCCCAGCACGGTCAGGTACTCCTTCGAGTCATAGGCGGTGATGACATCGCCCGCGCGCAGCAGGATGTCGTTGTTCTGGTTGCGGTAGATATCCGACAGCCGCACCGACGCCACCTGGTTGTCGCGGCGCAGGCTGATGACGAGCTGTTCGGGGTTCGTCTGCACCGGCGCGGCCTGGGCCAGCGCGCTGCTCAGGCGCTGCGAGGTCTGGGTGATGGGATACATGCCGGGCTTGGTCAGGTTGCCCTGCACCGTCACCATCTGGCCGCGCGCGTCCGCGGCGCGCGTCACGCTCACGTCGGCGCCGACAACCAGCCTGGCCAGACGAGCGACGACGGCATCATGCAGCTGCGCCAGGGTCATGTTGGCGGCGTGGAACTTGCCGAGGATGGGAAACGTCACGTTCCCTGCCGGGTCGATCTCCTGGTTGCCCAGGTCGCTCACGCCGGAGGGGTCCGCCGCGAACACGCCCAGCCCGCCGCGCTCCCAAACCTTCACATTGATGCCGTCGCCGGGAACCAGGCGGTCGAATCCGGCCTGCGTGAGATCGCGGTAGCGCACGGGAAAATCGGCCACATCGGGCACCCGGCTGGCCTGCACCAGTTCGCGCGAGACGGGCATCACGATGACGTCCTTGTCATCGTGCGCGCCCGTCATTTCGCTCAGCATCGGGCCGGAACGGGGCAGCTGGCACCCCGCGAGAGTCAACGTGGCAAGAACCACCATGGTCAGGGCTGCCTTGCGTCGCAGCCCTGAACCCGGGACGTACATATGCATAAGATCCTTTCGTTTCCGCAGCTTGATCGGTTGGACGCCAATCAGGCTTGCATCAGGCGCATGGGTTCGATATCCATGCGTTCGTCGTTCTCGGACACCACGGGCATGCACAGGCCCATGAACTTGGTCAGCATGGCGTCAAGCGAGAACAGCTTCTGCGCGCGGTGACGGCTGTGCTGCCTGAGCTGCTCGTTGCTGCGCACCTGGTCGACCATGGATGCGACTTTCTCGCAGGCCTCGTGCAGATCCGGGTGATCCACGCAACTGAGCAGATGGCCGGTTTCGTTCTCCACAAAGCACTCGCCAGCGCCGCCAGCCGGAGTCGAGATCACCGGCACTCCCACCAACTGGGCTTCGATCAGCACGTTGGGCAAGCCTTCGTAGCGCGACAGCAGGACGCTGGCATCCATTTGCGAATACCAATAGCCCACGTGGTTGGAAAGACCGACCAGCAAGAGCCTGTCCGTCACGCTCAGCTCTTCGGCCAGGGCCTCGATGTTCTCGCGCAGCCGTCCGTCTCCAACGATGACGAAGCGCGCCTGCGGCCTGTCCTTCAGGTACATCGCCGCCAGCTTGATCCACAGCTGCGGCCGCTTGTCCGGTTCCAGGCGGAACACGCCGCCTATCGTCTCGGTGGCGTCGTTCGTGCTTTCCTGAAAGGCCTTCCACTTTTCCTCATCCACGGCCGAAGCGTCCGTCGACAAATCGGGCACGCCGTTGTAAAGGATGTGAAAGCGCGTGATCGGGATGCCCAGCCATTCCGAGTAGGCTTCCGCGGCCTTGCAGCTGTTGCTGACGAAAACCACCCCCGGCACCTGGGCCAGGGCCTGGTACAGCTCGGGATATTCTTCGCGGAAGCGGTCCTTGCGGATGTTCGGCGGCAGTCCGCGGAAGACCAGGTGTATGGTCGGGGCGCCAGCCAAAAGCGCCGCCAGCGCGCCGAACAGGCAGGTTCCGTCCTGCCACAGGCTCACCACGTCGAACGGGTTCTCGCGCAGCACAGGCGTAAGCCGGGTCACGCCGTAGTGCACCGGAGGCGGCAACTGTTCCAGCAGACGGCTCAGGCTGCCCTCGGGCATGGATTGATGGGACACCGACACGGCCGGCAGCTTGTTGATCTCCGTGACCGGAATCTGCGCCTTCACCAGCACCGGCAGGAAGAAATCCAGTCCCTGCTTCTTGGTGGAGCCCGCGGGCTCGGTGTGCTGCTTGACCATAACTTCGACTTTCTTCGGCATCATGATCACGTCTGCCGGCCGGCGCTCGGGCGACTCCGCCAGGCGGGTCAGTTCGCCCGCAAGCCGCGTCAGCTGGCGCTCGGCGCCGCCGGGGCCAAGACTGCCCGTGACCAGCGCCACCGACACCGGCTTCTCCGCCGACTGCTCGACGATCTTGCGGTCGCGGAAGTGCAGGATCGCATGCTTCATGGACACGATCCTGACATCCTTGCCCACCAGCCCCTCTTCCGACTCGAAGCGTTGGTAGAAGGCGTAGTCGCTGGCCAGGTCGTTGGCCAGCTCGGCCGCCTTGCTGCCGGGCGTCAGGTGCTTCATGACGGGCGCGATCGCGTCGAACGCGTCGGCCAGCAGCCCGCGCTTGCGCAGGCGCTTGGCGAACTCGACGCGCATGTTGCGGTCGGTGTTCTCGGAAATCAGCCGGCGAAAGAGTTCGTCGGACTGCTCGTGCGCGCGGATGTCGCTAAGCAGCTTGGCCCGCGCGAACAGGCGGTTGGGATTCTGCGTCGAGGGCGGCAGATGATGGTCGACCAGGGCCAGGGCCTCATCGATCTTGCGTTCCTTCACCAAGCGCGTCGCGCAGTAGCGGACGATCAGGAAATCGTCCGGGCACTCCTGCAACAGCGTGGCCCACTGCTCGGCCATGCCTTCGTTCAGGCCCGCCGCCTCCTTCAGCCTGAGCAGCAGGAAGCGGACCTTGGAGTCTGCCATGTGGTCGCGCGCCAGTTCCTGGGCGCGGGACAGGTTTTCCTGGGCGACTTGAACCCGCACCGACGCCGTGACGATCTCTTCCAACCGGGCTTGCACCGCTTGCAGATCGGATGCAGCCTCCGCTCGCTCGGTAGTCAATGGGGGATTCATGCTGCCTTCCTCCGGTTGATCTTCTCGATCCACACGAGGCAGCGTTCGATGTAGTGATCGAACTGCGCCGGATTTTCGGAACGTTCCTGCAACTTGCGCCAGTACGGCAGGGCCTGTTCGAAGCGATGCAGTCGCATGGCGCCCACGGCGGCCAGGCGCAGGCCGATGGGGTCTTCCGGAACCAGCTTCAGGATGCGCTCGCCCAACGCCAGGCGTTCGGTCGTGCTGGCCGAATCCAGCGCACGCGCTTCGGCGTACAGCACGGCGATGATGCGCCGCTTTTCATGGTCGACTTCCGACATGCCGGGCCAGGACTGCGCAACACGCTCCAGCAGGTTCCAGGCCGCCTGATGATCGCCGGAGGAAAGGATCTCGCGCGCGCCTCGGATGGCGCGGGGTCCCAGCCTGCCTAGCTGGCGCTGCGCTTCGTCCTTGGCGCCCTGGTCCGCGCCGGCATGGTCGAGCACGGTCTTGTAGGCGTCGATGGCCTCGCCATACCAGCCGCCGTGGAAGGCTACCCGCGCAAAATGCAGCTGGGTGCTGAACGAGGCGGAATCGCCGGCGGCAGCTTGCTCGAGGTGCCGCATGGCGGTCTTCTTGTCGCCTAGCGCGTCGGCCGCGCGGCCGCGCATGGCATGCAGTTCCGGGAAATCGATCTGGCTGTCCAGCGCGATGTCGGTAAGGTCGATGACTTCCTTGTGATTGCCCGCCACCAGCGCGGCCCGCACGCCCAGGCGCATCGCACGCTCGAAGGCGCGCTGGGCGCGCACGCCGGCCAGCGCATCCGGAGTCAGCAGGCGGTGCGCGCAGATGCGCTCCGCGGCATCGCGCAGGCGTCCTTCCTCCAGCGCGCGGTTACCTTCCTCGGCCCAGGCCTGCGACTGCGAATTCAGCCAGGCGACGATATCCTCATGCTCGCTGCTTGCCAGCTTGCACGAGACCGCCAGCGTGGCCGCGGCCATGATGCTGCCGCGCCACGAGGCTTCCTTGACCAGCTCCAACGCGTCGACATCATTGAGCACGGGCGACTCGGACGCCAGGTTGCGCAGTCCGGCGCGATCGCCGGCCAGCAGCCGGTCGCGCCACAGCATGGCGAAGCCGCGGCCATACGCGGGCATGGCCGCGCGGACCTCGTGGACCCAGCGTATGGCGGATTCCATATCGCCGCTGGCCTGCAGCAGCGCCAGCACGGTGTCGGCGGCTTCCACCGCGACCGCGTCTTCCGGGGACGAGATGCGGAACAGCTGCTTCCAGTTGCCCAGGGTCTCGTCCACATAGCCCAACTGGCCCGCGGAAATCGCCGCGATTCGCACGATTTCGGGGGTTTCGATCTCATCGCCCAGCAAGCCCGCGGCCAGCGAGTACGCCACGTCATGGCGTCCCAGCTTGAACTGGTTGCGCATCAGGATCTGCTCAGCCTTGCTGCCGGACGCCACCGCGCCGTCGGCGCTGCCCAGAAGCGCCAGCGAACCTTCGTAGTCGCCCAGCTCTTCCTGGATGCGCGCAAACAGCAGCGTGTGGTCGGGCAGGCCGGGATGGCGGCGCAGCACCTCGCGCACGCGGCGCGAGGCTTCGCGCAGTTCGCCCGAATCCCACAGCTTCTCGATGCGGTCGGCGCTTTCATCGGCGGAGAGCTTGGGCGCGGCGGGCTGCGTCGTCGACGCATCCAGGCGCGGACGCATGAACGTCTTGAACCACTCTGCGCACAGGCGTTCGGCGAAAACCGGCGTGTAGTGGGTCAGGTCCAGTCCGCCATTTTCCATGGCCTCGGCCTGGCCGATCTTGTTCATCAGCGGCGTCGGGTCGTAGCAAGGCACGCCGATGCGCTGCGCGCTGGCGAGCACCGCGGCGATCAGTTGCTGGCGTTGCTCGATGGGCGCGTTGTCCGGCGTCATGGCATTGACGTGCGTGACGAACACCACTTTGTCGCGGCCCAGCAGGGCGACCAGCTGGTTCATTTCCTGCTCGATCTCCTCATCCGTCTGGTCACGCTTGACGATGCGGGCGAGCAGGTTGCGGTCGTCCGGCGTAAGCGCCTTGAAGACCGGATCCTGGTCCAGCAGCGCGCGGCGCTCGGCCAGGCGGTCGGCGTGGGCCATGGACCAGAACATCCGGGTGCGCGTGCGGTCGGCGAAGAACTCGCTGAAGTAGCGCACCAGGTAGTTGGACTGTATCGGGTAGCCGTCTATGGTCAGCAGCTTGCGCGAAGACAGTTCGACCACGTAGAGGTCAGCCGGCTTGTGGGCGCCTTTGCGCGCCTGCTCGCCATTCGAAGGCCGGAAGATCACGCGCTGGACGTCGGCAGGGATGTCGCCCTGGCCGAACATGAATCGCGCCTGCTGCAGCGCCTCGGCGCTGGTGTGCACGAAACCGTAGTTGCGCCCGAGTTGCAGCTTGATCGGGTAGCGGCCCACGGCATCGCGCAGCGGCGTATGGATGCGGCAGGTTCCAATCGGAGCGGTGGTAAAAGCAGCCATTCGGAGGCTCTCCTCTAGTGATCGATAGTGAGCCTGAACTTAAAGAGTCCAGTACAGGAGGTCGGACTGAAGCCGTTTGCTGTCGAGCACGGACTTCAGGTCGCACACCATGCCGTCGCTCTTGACCAGCGTCGGCAGGTCGTCCCAAAAGGTGTTCATGGTTTCGCGGTGCGGCACCGCCAGGATCAGCACATCCATGTCGCGGAACTGGTCGCGCTCGACGAGCTTGATGCCGTACTCGTGCTCCATCTGTTCCCGATCGGCCATCGGGTCGCACGCGACCGGGGTGATGCCGTAGGCGCCCAGGGCGTTGTAAAGATCGACCACCTTGGAGTTGCGGATGTCGGGCACGTTTTCCTTGAACGTCATGCCCAGGATGCCGACGCGGGTCGTGGCATTGAGGCGGCCGTTGCGGGCCAGGGTCTGGACCACTCGCGAAGCGACGTGGCTGGCCATGCCGTCATTGATGCGACGGCCCGACAGGATGACCTCGGGGTGATAGCCAAGCTCCTGCGCCTTGGACGTCAGGTAGTACGGATCGACGCCGATGCAGTGACCGCCCACGAGACCAGGCGAAAACTTCAGGAAGTTCCACTTGGTGCCGGCGGCTGCCAGCACTTCCGAGGTGCGGATGCCGACCAGATCGCAGATCTTCGACATTTCGTTCATCAGCGCGATGTTGATGTCGCGCTGCGTGTTCTCCAGCACCTTCGCCGCCTCGGCGACCTTGATGGAGGAGGCGCGGTGCACGCCGGCGTCGATGATTTTCTCGTACACGCCGGCAATGACTTCCAGCGATTCCTCGTCCTGGCCGGACACGATCTTGACGATCTTCTCCAGCGGATGCTCGCGGTCGCCCGGATTGATCCGCTCGGGGCTGTAGCCCAGCTTGAAATCGACGCCGCAACGCAGGCCGGACACCTTCTCCAGCTCCGGTCCGCAGATTTCCTCGGTGGCGCCGGGATGGACGGTGGATTCAAAAACCACGATGCAGCCGGGGCGCAGCACGGGGCCGATCGAGCGGCAGGCGCGCACCAGCAGAGAAAAATCCGGGTTGTTCTTTTCGTCGACGGGGGTCGGTACGGCCACGACGAAGAAATCGCAGCCTTCCAGTTCCGAGATCTGGTCGGTGAACTGCATCGGGGAGGCAAGCAACACGTCGCGTTCGATCTCGCCGGTCCAGTCATCACCCTCTTTCAGCCGTGCGATTCTCCGCTTGTCCACGTCAAAGCCGATGACATCAAAGCGCTTGGAAAATGCGACGGCTACGGGCAGGCCGACATATCCAAGGCCACACACTGCGATTCTCTTTACCACGGGGGACCTCACTGTTTTCGTCGTGTCGAAGACACTAGAAATTGACACCCGGGGGCACGAAATCGATGCAGAATCGAATATGTTTGCCCCGGTTCGGGCGGGCGTATTGCTTAAGAATATTTACAGCTCGATACTTGATTAGGCGTACCAAGCGGCGAGCCAACGAATCGTATAGGTGGCAAACAGCAAAATTCTTTCTAAATATTTTTATTGCTGTGCAAGTAAGTCGGATTCGTCGCAATAAACCCCGGGAAATCCCTCAAACAATTACATTCATTACATAAACCGCAACATGGCCGGCCAACGAGATTGTTAACAAATATATAAAAGGGTTTTTGTTGGTCCGGTTTAACCAAAATGAAAAAACATAATGGCGGCGCGGGGTTATTTATTAATAGCTCGGCGCAATGTCATATTCAAAAACAGCCTGGCTACAGTCATTATTCAGAAATAACAAAGCCTGACTCCCGCTCCCCGGACAAGTAAGTATTCGCACACGCGCCGCCCCAAAAAGCAAAAAGCCCACCGGGCGGGTGGGCTTTTTGCTCGATATGGCAGCGACGGTCCGGCCTTACTCCACCGTCACGCTCTTGGCCAGATTACGCGGCTTGTCCACGTCCGTGCCCCGCGCGCACGCCGTGTGGTACGACAGCAGCTGCAGCGGGATGGTGTGCAGGATGGGCGAAAGCTTGCCGTAGTGCTCGGGCATGCGGATCACGTGCATGCCTTCGGCGCTCTGGATCTTGCTGTCGGCATCGGCGAAGACATACAGCTCGCCGCCGCGCGCGCGCACTTCCTGCATGTTGGACTTCAGCTTTTCCAGCAGTTCGTCCTTGGGCGCGATGGTGACCACGGGCATGTGCTCGGTCACCAGGGCCAGCGGGCCGTGCTTGAGTTCGCCGGCCGGGTAGGCTTCGGCGTGGATGTAGCTGATTTCCTTGAGCTTGAGCGCGCCTTCCAGGGCGATCGGGTAGTGCATGCCGCGGCCCAGGAACAGGGCGTTTTCCTTGGAGGCGAAGCGGTCGGCCCAGGCCATGATCTGGGGCTCCAGGGCCAGCACCGAGCCGATGGCCACGGGCAGGTGGCGCAGCGCCTTCAGGTGTTCGGCTTCCTGCTCTTCGGTCAGGTGGCCGCGTACCTGGGCCAATGCCAGGGTCAGCAGGAACAGCGCGGTGAGCTGGGTGGTGAAGGCCTTGGTGGAAGCCACGCCGATCTCGACGCCGGCACGCGTGATGTACGAGAGCTTGCACTCGCGCACCATGGCGCTGGTGGACACGTTGCAGATGGTCAGCGTGTTTTCCATGCCCAGCGAGCGCGCATGCTTGAGCGCGGCCAGGGTGTCGGCGGTTTCGCCGGACTGCGAGATCGTGACCACCAACGAGCGTGGGTTGGGCACGCTGTCGCGATAGCGGTATTCGCTGGCGATTTCCACCGCCACGGGGATCTTGGCGATGGACTCGATCCAGTACTTGGCGGTCAAGCCGGCGTAGTAGCTGGTGCCGCAAGCCAGGATCAGCAGGGAATCGACGTCCTTGAAGATCTTGTAGGCCTGGTCGCCGAAGAGTTCGGGCGTGATGGCTTCGATGTCCTGCAGCGTGTCGCCGACAGCGCGCGGCTGCTCGAAGATTTCCTTCTGCATGTAGTGGCGGTAAGGGCCGAGTTCGGCCGCGCCGGTATGCACGTGCACGGTGTGGACTTCGCGGTCCACGTTCTTGCCGTTGGCGTCCACGATCCAGACGCGCGAGAGCTGCAGGTCGACGACGTCGCCGTCTTCCAGGTAGATGATCTGGTCGGTGGTGCCGGCCAGGGCCAGCGCGTCGGAAGCCAGGAAGTTCTCGTTCTGGCCCACGCCCACGACCAGCGGCGAGCCTTGGCGCGCGCCGACCACGCGGTGCGGCTCGTCGCGGCAGAACACGGCGATGGCGTAGGCGCCATGCAAGCGGCGCACGGCGTTCTGCACGGCTTCGAACAGGTCGCCGGCATACAGGTGGTTGACCAGGTGCGCGATCACTTCGGTATCGGTCTGGCTTTCGAAGACATAGCCCACGGCCTGCAGCTCGGCGCGCAGTTCGTCGTGGTTCTCGATGATGCCGTTGTGGACCAGCGCAATGCGCGGCTCGTCGTTGCCCAGGCGCGAGAAGTGCGGGTGGGCATTGTGCGTGGCCGGCACGCCGTGGGTAGCCCAGCGGGTGTGGGCGATGCCGGTGAAGCCGCTGACCTTGTCCTGCGCAACCTGTTCGGCCAATTCGGCCACGCGTTGCGTGCTGCGCGTGCGGCGCAGATGGCCGTCGGCGTAGACGGCGACGCCGCAGGAGTCGTAGCCGCGGTACTCAAGGCGCTTGAGGCCTTCAACGAGGATCGGGGTGATGTCGCGCTGGGCGACGGCGCCAACAATGCCGCACATAGGAGAGTGCTCCGGTAAGTTCGTGTACCGACGCATTGTGCTCGTCCCCGCAAGAAATTTGATTTCTTTATGCGGTTAAAAATGGAAGTTAATTCCCTTACATGATTGTGATTAAATAATATTTCTTCTAGATCATTTTTTTGAAATTAATCATGCAAAACGCACAGATTTCCCTGCCAGAGCTGGATGATCTGGACCGGCGCATTCTTGAACAGTTACAAGAAGACAGCTCGCTGACCAACCAAGAGCTGGCGCAACGCGTGCATGCCTCGCCTCCGACCTGCCTGCGGCGGGTGCGGCGGCTGGTGGATGAAGGGGTGATAGACAGGCAGGTGGCCATCCTGGCGGCGGAAAAGCTGGGCAGCACGCTGACCGCCATCGTCGAGATCACGCTGGACGTGCAGGCGGCTGAGAGCCTGGACGCGTTCGAGCAAAGCATGCTGGCCGAGTCCGCGGTGCTGCAGTGCTACCGGGTCTCGCCCGGGCCGGATTTCGTGGTGATCGCGCAGGTGAAGGACATGCCGGCCTATCACGCGCTGGTGCACCGCGCTTTCACCGCGCAGGCCAACGTGCGCAATGTGCGCACGTTCTTCTCGGTGCATCGCGCCAAGTTCGAGACCCGGATAGACCTGCGGACCTGAGGCAGGTCGGATCAGCGGCGGGCGATCAGGCGCTCGAACTGCGCCAGGTAGCGGTTGCCCATCTTCTGCACGTCGTGCTCGTCTCGCACGTAGGCATAGGCGCGCTCGGTGACTTCCTGGCGGAAGGCCGCGTCGTCCAGGCAGCGCGCCATGCCCTGCGCCATGGCCTGGAAATCACCCACGGCGCACAGCACGCCGCGTCCGTCGGCCAGGCTTTCCTTCAGGCCGCCAGCATCGGTGGACACCACAGGCACGCGTTGCAGGAAAGCA
This sequence comes from Achromobacter sp. ACM02, assembly GCF_014851605.1. Classification (NCBI taxonomy): domain Bacteria; kingdom Pseudomonadati; phylum Pseudomonadota; class Betaproteobacteria; order Burkholderiales; family Alcaligenaceae; genus Achromobacter; species Achromobacter sp. ACM02. The sequence continues at coordinate 229,561 of NZ_JACUZY010000005.1, read as the reverse complement.
TCCAGCACGCTGCTGCCCAGGGCCTCTTCCTCGGAGCTCATGACGAACACGTCGAGGATGCTGTAGAAATCTTCCACGCCCTTGCGAAAGCCGGCGAAGCGATAGACGTCCTCGATGCCGAGCTTGCGCGCCTCATCCTTGGCCTGCTGCTCGCGGTCGCCGCCGGCGCCGAAGTGCAGGAACACGAAGTCGCGGCGCGTCTTGGCCAATTCGGCCACGGCGCGCACCAGCGTGACCGGGTCCTTGTCGCGGATCAGCGCGGCCGACGTGGCCATGACCTTCCTGCCGGCCAGATCGAATTCCCGCACCAGCTGGGCGACATTCTCGGTGTCGATCTGGTGCGGCTCGACGGCGCTGCGGATGATGACGGGCTCGATCCCCAGGCGGCGCGGCTCGCCGGCGGCCATCTCGCTGATCGCCACGAACAGGTCGGCGTGGCGCCACTTGAAGCCGGTCTTCCATTCGTCGCCGGGTTTGACCACGAAGGACGTGCGGCGGGAAAACGCTACCGGCCGGCGGTGCAGCCATTTGGTGAGGACCGCCCAGGTGATGGTGTTGGCGGTCTGGGCATGAACTATGTCGTAGCGGCCGGCGCCGGCCAGGAAGGCCAGCTGCCCCGGCACGTTGCGGCAGGTATGGGCCACGAAGCCCTCCTGGCGCGCGCGCTCGGCCAAGGGCGCGCCTTCGCGGCACATCACTTCGACGTCGTGGCCAGCCTTGCGGAATGCGCGCATGCAGTACAGCGTCTGCCGTTCGCCGCCGCGCCAGCCCTTCTCGAAGTTCAGTTGCAGGATCTTCATGCGCGGCCGATGCCCGAGTACTCGAAGCCCAGGCCGCGCACGTCCGCGGGCGTGTAGAGATTGCGGCCGTCGATGATGAGCGGGGTCTTGAGCAGGGCTTTGACGCGATCGAAGTCGGGCGCGCGGAAGACCTTCCATTCGGTCGCGATCAGGAGCGCATCGGCGCCGTCCAGCGCGTCGTACATGTCGGTGGCGAAGCTGATGCCGGGCTTGCCGGCCAGCGCGCGCGCGGCCTCGTGCATGGCGACGGGGTCATAGGCGCGCACCTCGGCGCCGCGGCGCGTCAGTTCGGCGATGACAGTAAGGCTGGGCGCTTCGCGCATGTCATCGGTGTTGGGCTTGAAGGACAGGCCCCACAGCGCGATCTTGCGGCCCTTGAGGTCTTCGCCGAAACGCGCCACCAGTTTTTCGGACAGGCGGAATTTCTGCGCGTGGTTGGCAGCCTCGGCGGCCTCGATGACGCGCATGGGCAAGGCGTTCTCGGCGGCTGTGTTGACCAGCGCCTGCACGTCCTTGGGGAAGCAGGAGCCGCCGTAGCCCGCGCCGGGATACAGGAAGTGATAGCCGATGCGCGGGTCGGCGCCGATGCCGCGGCGCACTTGTTCGATATCCGCGCCCAGGGCTTCAGCCAGGTTCGCCATTTCGTTCATGAAGGAAATGCGCGTGGCCAGCATGGCGTTGGCGGCGTACTTGGTCAGCTCGGCCGAACGCACGTCCATCACCATCAGGCGGTCGTGGGTGCGCTGGAAGGGCTCGTAGATGCGACGCATGACGCCGATGGTGTAGTCGTCGTCCGCGCCGACCACGACCCGGTCCGGGCTCATGAAGTCGTTGATGGCGGCGCCTTCCTTCAGGAACTCGGGGTTGGACGCCACGCTGAAGGGGATGTCCACGCCGCGTGCGGCCAATTCACGCGCCACGACATCGCGCACCTTGTCGGCCGTGCCCACCGGCACGGTGGACTTGTCCACGATGAGCTTGCGCGACGTCATGTGGCGAGCGATGTTCTGGGCGGCGGCCAGCACGTATTTCAGGTCGGCCGAACCGTCCTCGCCGGGCGGGGTGCCGACGGCGATGAACTGCACGTCGCCGAAAGCCACGCTCTGCGCGACGTCGTCGGTGAAATGCAGGCGGCCCGCCTGCACGTTGCGGCGCACCAGGTCTTCGAGGCCCGGCTCATAGATGGGAATGCCGCCCTGGCGCAAGAGGGCGATCTTCGCCGCGTCCACGTCCAGACACATGACGTCGTTGCCCATGTCGGCCAGGCACGCCCCCGACACCAACCCCACGTAACCGGTACCCACGACCGTGATCTTCATGCCTGAACGCCTTCAAAATAGGTAATCGTTGCGCCAGATGACTCAATCCGGCGCCGGCCGTCATTATAGAAGCGGCCGGGGGCCCAAGCCCGCCGGCGCCACAATGGCGGCCTCGCGGGACCGCCCTAGGGCCGCAACTTGCTGAAGCGAACCGTATTGACCACCACCGCCAGCCCGGCGCAGATGGTCCCCAGCACCAGCGCCAGGCCAGGGCCATGGGCCAGGCTGATGCTGAACGCGATCGCGACCAGCGCCGTGCCGAAGCTCTGGCCAAAGACCCGGGTGGTGGCCTGCAGGCCGCCCGCCGCGCCGCTGCGCGAACGGGGCGCGGCCGACAGCATGGCGCGGTTGTTGGGCGTCTGGAAGAAGCCGAAGCCCATCCCCGCCACGAACATGCCCGCGATGATGGGCCAGTTCGACACCGTAGCCGGCAGCGCCGCCAGCCACAGCATGCCGACCACCATCGCCGCCGCGCCCATGCCGCTGAGCGTGGCGGCCGAATAGCGGTCGGACAGCCGCCCCGCGAGCGGGGCGATGATGGCGGTGCCCACGGGCCAGGCGCCCATCAGCATGCCCACTTCCAGATACGGCCGCCCCAGCACCTGCTGGAAATAGAACGGCAGGGACACGTAGGACGCCATCTGCGCGGCGAAGGTGCAGGCCGAGGCGCCTACCGCAAAGGCCAGCGGACGGATGCGCAGCAGATCCACCGGCACCAGCGGCGCTGGCTGCTTGCCCACGCGCCGCACCAGAACCAGGCCGATGACCGTGGCGATCGCCACCAGGCCGATGCCGCGCAGCAGGTCCATGCCCATCATGTCCACGCCCGAAATGAAGACGCCCAGGGTCAGCATGCACAGCAGCGCGCTGATCCAGTCCAGCTTCACGTTGTTGCGCGGTACTTCCGGCAGATGCCGCAGGCCCAGCATCGTCAGCGCGCAGATCGGCAGGTTGACGGCGAAGATCCAGGGCCAGGGCGCCACCGACAGGATGGCCGAGCCGATGGTCGGTCCCAGCACCGACATGATGGCCACGGTGGTAGCGTTGATGCTTATCCCGCGCCCCAGCAGCTTCAACGGGTAGATGTTGCGCACCAGTCCGCCGAACATGCACATGAGCGACGCCGCGCCTATGCCCTGGAACACCCGCGCCGCGGTCAGCTGCCACAGCGTGCCGGCCAGGGCGCAGCCCAGCGAGGCCAGGGTGAACAGCATCAGGCCGAAGGTGAACATGCGGCGAAAGCCGATGCGCTCGGCCAGCGCCGACAAGGGCAGCAGCATCATCACCACCGCCAGGTTGTAGGCGTTCACGATCCAGACCGCCTGGGCCGGCGACGCGTTGAGGTCGACGGCGATCGTGGGCAGCGCCACGTTGGCGATGGTGGTGTCCAGGACCGACAGGCTGATGCCTGTCATCACGGTGGCCGCCGCCCAGTAACGGCGCGGCGTCGGCAGGCCGTCGGGCGGCGCGGGCTTGGCGCCGTTGGCCGGCGCCTCTCCGCTCTGCCCCGTCACGATTTCTTGACCGGGCGCTGCCATCCGTCGACGGTGACCTGCTTGGCGCGCGACACCGTCAGTTTCTCGGCCGGCGCGTCGCGGGTCAGGGTGGTGCCTGCGCCCAGCGTGGCGCCGCGGCCGACGCGCACCGGCGCCACCAGTTGCGTGTCCGAGCCGATGAAGGCGTCGTCCTCGATGACGGTGCGGTGCTTGTTCACGCCGTCATAGTTGCAGGTGATGGTGCCCGCGCCCACGTTCACGCGCGCGCCGATGTCGGCGTCGCCGATGTAGGCCAGGTGGTTGGCCTTGCTGTCCTCGCCCAGCACGCTCTTCTTGATCTCGACGAAGTTGCCGACGTGGCTGCGGTCGCCGAGTTCGGCGCCCGGACGCAGACGGGCGTAGGGGCCGACGCGCGCATCGCGGCCGACCTGCGCCTGCTGCAGATGGCTATAGGCCTCGATGTGCGTGCCCGGGCCAACGCTGACGTCGCGCAGCACGCAGTGCGGGCCCACGCGCACGCCGTCGGCCAGCGACACCTGGCCTTCGAACACGCAGCCCACGTCGATGAACACGTCGCGTCCGCAGGTGAGCGAGCCGCGCACGTCAAAGCGCGCGGGGTCGGCCAGCGTGACGCCGGCTTCCAGCTGGCGGCGAGCCTGCTCGGCCTGCCAGCGGCGCTCCAGTTCGGCCTGCTGCACGCGGCTGTTCACGCCCAGCGTTTCCCAGGACGCACCGGGCTGGGCCGCGCCCACCGGCACGCCGTCGACCACCGCCAGGCCGACCACGTCGGTCAGGTAGTACTCGCCCTGGGCGTTGTTGTTGTCGATGCGGGACAGCCAGTCCTTCAGCTTCGCGGTCGGCGCGCTGAGGATGCCGGTGTTCACTTCCTTGATCTCGCGCTCGGCGTCCGAGGCGTCCTTGTGTTCAACGATGCGGCACACGTTGCCGCTGGCGTCGCGCACGATGCGGCCGTAGCCGGTGGAATCCGCCAGCACCTCGGTCAGCACGGCGGCGCCAGCGCCGCGCGCGTCCAACAGGCGCTGCAGGGTCTCGGGCTGCACCAGCGGCACGTCGCCGTACAGCACCAGGGTCACGTCGTCCTTGCCATCGCCTTCAAGCAGCAGCGGCACGGCCTGCTGCACGGCGTGGCCGGTGCCTTGCTGCGGCTGCTGCAACACGAAGTGCAGGTCCGCCTGGCCTTCGTAGGCCTGTTTGACGCGGTCCGCACCGTGGCCGACCACAACGATGATGCGCGCCGGCTTCAGTTGGCGCGCGCTGTCCAGCACGTGGCCCAGCATCGGCTTGCCAGCCAGCGTGTGCAGAACTTTGGGGAGATCGGACTGCATGCGTTTACCCAGTCCGGCGGCAAGAATTACTACGTTAAGCATAGGTTCCAGTATGTTGAGTGGCGGTCGAGAGGCCTTGCGGCCGTCTCGCCCGACGATTTAAAGAGAGGACCGACGCTAGTTGGCGTCCGGTCCGGTTTTCTTGGCGGCCTTGCGGGGCGCGGCGGACTTGCGGGCCGCCGGTTTGGACGCCTTGGCTGCGGGCGCGGCCGCGGCCTTGGATTCGCCCGGCTTGGGCTTGGCCGCGGCATCGGCGCCGGCAGCGGCAGGCGCGGCCGGCATGGAAGCCGCAGTGGCAGCGGCGATCTGGTTGAACTGCTGCTGCAGCAGGTCCCACCAGGCCTTGGAAGCGGATTGCGCCGCGGCGCCCATTTGTTCGCTCATGCCCGGCGCGGCGGATTGCTGCTGCCCTGCGGGCTCTTCGCCCTTGGCCTTGCCGCTTTCGGCGGCAGGGCTGGAGGCCGTCGTCTTGGCCGCGGACTTGGGGCCGGGCTTCAAGCCCAGCACGACTTCCAGCGGCGAAGCCGCGCCGCTGTCCTGGAAGGCGCCCATGTCCAGATTAGCGGCGCTGTCCACGAAGGCGCGCAGCGTGCTGATGGTGGAGCGTTGGACTTCCATGCCCTGGATCGTGCTGGACAGCATGGACAGGTTCATGCGCAGCCAGTTTTCCACGGAGCGGAGTTCCGCGATGCGGCGGTCCAGGTCTTCCAGGTTCATCGGGGGAGCCATGGGCAGGCTGCTGGCCAGGCCTCCAGGTCCGGTCAGGCCCGCCCAGGCCTGGCGCATCATTTCCATGCTGGCCAGGAGCGGGTTGCCCGACAGGTCGGAATGCTGGCCCATGCCGGGCAGAACGAACGGGTTCGTGTGTTGGTCGCTCATTCCTGGTCTCCCCTAAGACAGATGTCGCCGGCAGACGGGATCATCCGCGCAGCAGCTGATTGTTCTCCACGCGCACATGATCGCCCGACGCAAAAGCGAACGGCTGCGCGCTGCGGAATTGGCGCGTGCTGCCGTCATTCATGCGCACCGTGAGTTCATAGTGCGTCACCGTTTGTTGCTGTCTGATATTACGCTCAACTTCACGGCCTGCCAAAGCGCCGCCCACCGCGCCCAGCACGGTCAGGGCCGTCTTGCCGCTGCCGCCGCCGAACTGGTTGCCCACGACGCCGCCGACCACGCCGCCGCCGATGGTGCCGATGAGGTGGTCGCTATTGTCCTTGACGGGTACCTGCACTTGTCGGACCGATTCCACCACGCCGCAGGTGGCGCAGGCTTGCGGCGCTGGCGATTGGGGCGCGGGGCGCTGGGCGGGAGCCGGCGCCTGGGCCTGAGCCTGGGGACGCGGCGCAGCGGACGCCTGCGCCCCTTGCGCGGGCGCGGGCGGCACGGCGGCCTGCGGCGCGGGCGCCAGGTTGGCGTCTTCGGGACCGGCCTCGGCCACGGGTTCGTCGGCATGCGGGTTGGCCGAAGGCGAGGGCAGCCAGCCCATCACGGCGGCCACGCCCACCGTACACATGACGATGACGGCGATCGCCGCGGCAGCGACCAGGGGATGGATGGCGCGGCGCGCAGATTCAATTTTGGCGGATGTATTCATGACGATGCTCCATCGTTACTAACCGGCAGTGGTATAGCACCCAGGCACGGTTTCGGCGTGTTGCGATGGTGACGCTTCTTTGCAGGACGCGGGCCGGTGGACAGCCATTCCCATTCGTGGACAATAGGCGGATGGATCCCATTACCCTGCCCCAGCTTGAACAGGCCATCAACTACTGGCGCAATATTTCGCCGTCGGTGGGCGACGAATCCCGCCTGTGTCCCGAGGCTGCCGCGCTGGCCACCCCTTACGCGCTCATGATCATGGCGCACCGGCGCGAGATCCCTGCCGCAGAACTGAGCGAACCGGCCCGCGCCGCGCTTGCCGGCTGGGCCGCCGCCGGCAAGTAAGCCAGCACGGCCTCCTGATCAGCCCTTGAGCAGGGCCTTGATATCCTGCGTCAGGGCTTCCACCCCGATGTTGTTGTTGGCCAGCACGCGCGATTCGCCCTTGCCGTCCAGCAGGTAGAACGCGGCCGTGTGGTCCATGGTGTAGCTGCCGTCCTTGGTCGGCGCCTTGGCGTAATAGGCCTTGAAGGATGCGGCGGCCTTCTTTACCTGGTCCGGCGTGCCGGTCAGCCCCAGGAAGCGCGGATCGAAGGCGGTGACGTACTGTTTGAGGACCTCGGGCGTATCGCGCTCGGGATCCACCGAAATCAGCAGCACCTGGACGCGGTCGGCGTCCGGCCCCAGCTTCTTCATGACTTCGGTCAGCTCGGCCAGCGAGGTCGGGCACACGTCCGGACACTGCGTGAAGCCAAAGAACACGACCACCACCTTGCCGGCGAAATCGGACAGCTGGCGCGTCTTGCCGTTGTAATCGACCAGCTCCATGCCGCGACCCAATTGGGTGCCGCTGATGTCGCTGCCCTTGAATACGGGCGCGCTGTCGCCGCAGGCGGCCAGGGCGGCGGTGAAAGCAGCGGCTGCGCCCAGGCGCAGGACCAGCCGGCGGCTGGTGGAAAACACGGACATCGACAACCTCCAGGGGATCAGCGCAGCAGGCCGACCCAGTGGTCCACCAGCAGGGCGCCGAACAGCAGCGCCAGGTAGAGAATGGAAAAACGGAACATGCTGCGCGCCAGCTCGTCGCTGTAGGCGCGATAGAGCCGCCATGCATAGGAAACGAACATGCCGCCCAGCACCAGCGCGGACACCAGGTAGAGTTCGCCGCTCATGCGGATGGCATAGGGCAACAGCGTGGTGGCGACCAGCGCCACGCTGTACAAGAGGATGTGCAGGCGCGTGAACTGGTTGCCGTGCGTGACCGGCAGCATCGGCAGCCCGGCCTTGGCGTAATCGTGGTTGCGGTAAAGCGCCAGCGCCCAGAAGTGCGGCGGCGTCCAGATGAAGATGATCAGCACCAGGATCCAGGCCTCGGCCGGCACCGAATCCGCCACGGTCGCCCAACCGAGCGCGGGCGGCATGGCGCCCGACAGGCCGCCGATGACGATGTTCTGCGGCGTACGCGGCTTCAGGATGACGGTATAGATGACGGCGTAACCCACGAAGGTGGCGAAGGTCAGCCACATGGTCAGCGGGTTGACCAGGTGATACAGCACGAACATGCCGGCGCCGCCCAGCAGGCCGGACATGCTCAGCACCTGGAAAGCCGAAATCGTGCCGCGCGCCGTGCCGCGGCGCGCGGTACGCAGCATGCGGGCGTCGATTTCCTGTTCGATCAGGCAATTGATCGCGAAAGCGGCCGCGGCCAGCAGCCAGATGCCCAGGGTGCCGAACAGCACGCGGCGCATGTCCGGAATGCCGGGCGCCGCCAGGAACATGCCGATCACGGCGCAAAACACCGCCAACTGCGTCACACGCGGCTTGGTGAGGACGAAATACTGGCGGAACAATCCGGGCTGGGGAGCGGCAATACTGGTCATAGTGGGCCCTATTTTAAACGCGCACCGAATTGGGGCCGTAGCCCCCGGCGGGCGCACGTCCAGCTGTGGACAAACGCACCATCAACACCACCGCGGCCAGGGTCAGGCCGGCGGCGCCTCCATTGTGCAGCACCGCGATCAACAGCGGCCACTGGAAAAAGATCGTGGTCAAGCCGGTCAGCAGCTGCGCGCCCAGCAGCGCCAGCATCAGCGTGGCCGGTCCGCGCAGGCCGGGCTCGGCGCGCAGGCGCCAGGCCAGTATGCCCAGGTACAGGAACACCACGAAGGCAAAATTGCGGTGGACCCAGTGGATCGCGGTCAGCGCCGGCTGGGAAATCATCTCGCCCGATGGCAATTCGCCCAAGGCCCGGATGATCGAATAGCCGCCATGGAAATCCATTTCCGGCACCCAGGCTCCGTGGCACATGGGGAAATCCATGCAGGCCAGCGCGGCATAATTGGTGCTGACCCAACCGCCCAGGGTCACCTGCACCAGCAGCAGCGCAAACCCCCCGGCCACCCAGGGTTTCCAGCGTGCGGCCGCAGCCGCCACGGCCAGGTGCGGACGCTCGCGCGCCGACAGCCAGGTCATCAGCGCCAGCACCGACAGGCCGAACACCAGGTGCGCGGTCACGACAACGGGCATCAGCTTGTGGGTCACGGTCCAGGCGCCGAACGCGCCCTGCACGCAAACCGCAATCAGCGTCACGACGGCCAACTTGGGCGAACGGCCCAGCTGGCCGCGGTAGCGCCACGCCATGTAGACGATGCCGATGATCAGCATGCCCAGGATGGTGCCGACATAGCGGTGGATCATTTCGATCCAGGCCTTGGACAAGGTGACCGGGCCGAAAGGCATGGCCTGCGATGCCTCGTGGATGTCGCCCATCGCGCCCAGCGGCGTCACGCTGCCGTAGCAGCCGGGCCAATCGGGGCAACCCAGGCCGGAATCCGTCAACCGCACGAAAGCGCCGAACATGATGAGGTCCAGCGTCAGGAACCAGGTAAAGAAAACAAGCTTGCGATAACGCGCTTTGATGCGTTCGATTTCCATAAACATCCAATCTGCAACGCCGCGCGCGATGCGCGCGACGCATTGAAACCATGCCAGCCCGAGGCTCAGCCTATTCTCGAGCTGTAGACCAGCTTGCTGATGTCCTTGCGCACCTTCACGCCATCGGCCTCGGCAGGGTACTGCATCATCAGGTTACCCAGCGGGTCGATCACCCAGATCGGCGCCTCCAGCCCGGGCTGGCCCGCCGCAGTATCGCGCGCCAGCAGGAACCGCGCCAATTGGTCTGGATTGGCGCGCACCATGACCGTGCCTTTGTAGGCTTCCAGCACCTTGTCCGGCACGGGCGCATCGTCGGTGATGAACCAGACGCGCGCCAGCCGGTCGACGTTCTTGCCCTGGCTGGCATGGCTGTTGCGCGCGATGAAGAGCTTGCGGGCGCAGCTTTCCGGGCAGGCGCCCCCGTCGGCGGCCACCAGCAACCATTTGCCCTTCAGGCTCTGCAGGTCGAAGGGCTGGCCGTCCAGCGTGGTCAGGCGCAACTCCGCGGCCGCGGGCATGGGCCGCTGCGGATTCAGGAGCGCGCCGTAATTGCTGGACTCATCGGGCCACCATTGCGGATTCATGTAGACCACGACCGCCGCGACGATGGGTGCGAGCGAGCACAGGAACACCAGCAGCATCGGCATCAGGGAGCGCTTGCGTGCGGGCTTGGTAGAGGAAAGGTCGCGAGCCACTTTGTATCCTGTCGTCTTGCGGGTTAAGAGTCGGCGTCCCGGTCAGGCGCCGGGCGCGTTCTGCGCGCGCCGCATGCGCCGGATGGCGCCCCCCAGCACCACCAGCCATGCGACGGCGGCAATCGAGGCAAAAGCAAACCACTGTACGGCATAGGACGTGTTCTGCTGAAAGTCCACGGACGGCTGCGGCCAGTCGCGCACCAGGCCATCGTCCGCGTTGCCCGCGGCCTGCGACAGCACCGTGGGCAGCAGGGCCAGACCGGTGGATTTGGCGTACGCGTCCAGCGGCAGGTTCTGCACCTGCGGCAAGACGCCGCCCGCCACGGGCAGCGAGGCCGGCAAGGCGGACTGCTCCGACCCTCCCAGCGACCAGATCTCGAACAGACGCGGCACGCGAGGCGACAGCTCGCCCGTCACCGTCTGCGGCCCTTCGGGCGTGACGGGCAGCGGCGGCTGCGAGGGGCCCTGGCCCTGAACCCCCATGACGCGCGGAATCCAGCCGCGCAGCACCAGCACGGCGCGGCGCGCATCGGCGTCCAGCAGCAGCGGCGTGGCCAGCCAATAGCCGGGCTTGCCGTCATGGTTGCGGTTGTCCAGCAGTACACTGAATTGCGGCAGCCAGACCCCGGTAGCCTGGGCCGAACGCCAGGCAGTCATATCGGCGGGGTCGGTAGCCGGGCTCAAGGGCAGCGGCGCTTGCTTGCGGCCCGCTTCGATAGCGGCCAGAATGGCGCGTCGCTCATCGCCGCGGCGCAATTGCCATTGCCCCAGCGATGCCAGGATGACCACGGCGGCACCCAGCAACAGCAAGGCGGCTACCGTGTATCGGGTTGAATGCGGTCGGGCCATATTTCTACAATAACTACTCTGATTCGTCCGGAGACCACCATGCGCGTTTTCGTCGTCCTGGCCTTTATCGGGATTCTGGCCAGCCTGGCATCGGCCCTGGTCTACCTGATGCGGGACAAGGGAACCACCAGCCGAACGGTCAACGCGCTGACGGTGCGCATCGGATTATCGGTGGCCCTGTTCCTGTTCGTGCTGTTCGCCCATCACATGGGCTGGATCGAAAGCACAGGCCTTAGATAGGCATACGGGCCGCGGGTTCCCGCAAGTGCACGATCGCAGATGAGTAAAACGCGCCAGTTCTCGCACAAGAACTGGCGCGCTTCATTGGTTCCGCGTAACGATCAGAACCAGTACACGAACAGGTACAGGCCCAGCCACACCACGTCCACGAAGTGCCAGTACCAGGCGGCGCCTTCGAAACCGAAGTGATGGTCGGCCGTGAAATGCCCGCGGATCAGGCGGATCAGAATGACCGTCAGCATGGTGGCGCCCAGCAGCACGTGGAAGCCGTGGAAGCCCGTCAGCATGTAGAACAGCGACCCGTAGGCGCCCGAATTGAACTTCAGGTTCAGTTCGGTATAGGCGTGGTGGTATTCGTATGCCTGACAGGCCACGAAGACGAAGCCCAGGACCACGGTGGCCAGCAGCCAGAAGATGGTCTTGCCGCGATGGTTTTCGCGCAGCGCATGGTGGGCAATGGTCAGCGTGACGCCGGAGCTCAGCAGCAGCGCCGTGTTGATGGTGGGCAGCCAGAACGGACCGACGGTCTGGAAGTGCTCGACCACGCCCGCAGGACCGAAGTTCGGCCACACGGCCTGGAAGTCGGGCCACAGCATCAGGCGGTGGTCCATGTCGCCCAGCCACGGCGTGGTGATGGTGCGCGTGTACCAGAGGGCGCCGAAGAACGCCGCGAAGAACATGACTTCCGAGAAGATGAACCAGCTCATGCCCCAACGGTAGGAACCGTCGATGCGCTTGCTGTTCAGGCCGATCTCGGATTCGTGGATGGCGTCGCCAAACCAGTAGTACAACACCACGATCAAACCGATGAAGCCCGCCAGCAGGGTCCACTTGGCCCAGCTGACGCCGTTGATCCAGGCCGCGGCGCTCAGGCCCATGAACAGCAGCGCCACAGCCGTACGCACGGGATGACCCGAGTCGGCGGGCACGAAGTAATACGGTGCCTCTTTACCTTGAACCGAGTGGCTTGCACTCATGGCTTTCTCCCTGGTACAGATTTATAGAATTAAGTGATTCAAGTCAGGCTGGAAACGGCCCAACGCACAATTAATACCAGCACAGTAACGAAGATAGCCGCTGCCAGCAGCCCCGCCACGATCACATGGACCGGGTTGAGCTTGGCGACGTCTTCCCGATGGCCCGCCCCCTTGCGCACGCCGAAGAACCCCCACGCCACCGCCTTCATCGTCTGAAGGAAACTCAGCTTGCGCTGGGAGGTTTCGCGCAGGTCGTCGCTCATGGCCCGCGCCTAACTGACAGCGACGCCCGACAGCAGGGCCGAGCCGCGCAGCACGGTCCAGGCAAACACGGCAATGACGAATGCCAGCAGGACCAGACCTGCGATCTTGTTGCGGCGGCGCTGCTCGGGTGTCATTGCTGTGCTACCTGAAACATGAAAGGCTGCCTTACTTCACTTCGGGCGGAGTTTCGAACGTATGGAACGGCGCCGGCGACGGCACGGTCCATTCCAGGCCTTCGGCGCCTTCCCACGGCTTGGCCGCGGCGGGTTCGCCCTTGCCCATGTAGCAACGCACCATCGCCCACAGGAAGATCAGCTGCGACAGGCCGAACCAGAATGCGCCGATGGTGGCCATCTGGTGGAACGTCGTGAACTGGCCCGCGTAGTCGGCGTAGCGGCGCGGCATGCCTGCCAGGCCCAGGAAGTGCATCGGGAAGAAAGTGACGTTGAACGAGATCAGCGTCGACCAGAAGTGCAGCTTGCCCAGCTTTTCGCTGTACATGCGGCCCGTCCACTTGGGCACCCAGTAGTAGGCGCCGGCGAAGAGAGCAAACAACGAGCCCGCCACCAGCACGTAGTGGAAGTGCGCGACCACGTAGTAGGTGTCGTGGACCTGGATGTCGATCGGGGCGACCGACAGGATCAGGCCGGTGAAACCGCCCATGGTGAACACGAAGATGAAGCCGATCGAGAACAGCATGGGGGTCTCGAACGTCATGGAGCCGCGCCACATGGTGGCGACCCAGTTGAACACCTTCACCCCGGTCGGGATGGAGATGAGCATGGTGGCGTACATGAAGTAGAGCTGACCCGTGACCGGCATGCCGGTGGTGAACATGTGGTGCGCCCACACGATGAAGGACAGCACGGCGATGGAAGCCGTCGCGTAAACCATCGAGGCGTAGCCGAACAGCTTCTTGCGGGCGAACGCGGGCACGATGGCCGACACGATACCGAACGCCGGCAAGATCATGATGTAGACCTCGGGGTGCCCGAAGAACCAGAACACGTGCTGGTACAGCACCGGGTCGCCGCCGGCGGCCGCGTTGAAGAAGCCCGTGCCGAAATGACGGTCGGTCAGCACCATGGTGATGGCAGCGGCCAGCACCGGCATCACGGCCAGCAGCAGGAAGGCGGTGATCAGCCAGGTCCAGCAGAACAGCGGCATCTTCATCAGCGTCAGGCCGGGCGCGCGCATGTTCAGGATGGTGACGATGATGTTGATCGCGCCCATGATGGACGAGGCGCCCATGATGTGCAGCGCGAAGATCGCCAGGTCCATGCCGGGGCCCATCTGCAGCGACAGCGGCGCGTACAGCGTCCAGCCGGCCGCGGTGGCGCCGCCGGGCACGAAGAACGAGGCGGTCAGCATGATCGCGGCCACCGGCAGCAGCCAGAAGCTGAAGTTGTTCATGCGGGCGAACGCCATGTCGGAGGCGCCGATCTGCATCGGGATCATCCAGTTGGCGAAGCCCACGAAGGCCGGCATGACCGCGCCGAACACCATGACGAGGCCGTGCATGGTGGTGAACTGGTTGAAGAGTTCGGGGCGGAAGAACTGCAGGCCCGGCTCGAAGAGCTCGGTGCGCAGCAGCAGTGCCAGCGTGCCGCCTTCCAGCAGCATGACAAACGAGAAGATGAGATACATCGTCCCGATGTCTTTGTGGTTCGTGGCGAAAAGCCAGCGGCGCCAGCCGGTGGGGATGGCGTGGTGGTGGTCATCGTGACCGTGGCCGTGGCCCGGCGACACGTGGTCTACAGTGACGCTGCTCATGATGGACTCCTTCCTGCTGAGTGCCGGGCCCGATCGACGGGGCCGGCAGGGTATCTCTAACTAAACGGAACCGGTTCTGCGAGGGTGTGGCGAGGCGCGCGCAATCAGCGCGCAGCCTGCACGTCCTTCGGTAGAACCGTCGGGTCCTGCCCCTTGCCTGCATTGCTCCAGGCATGGCGCGTATAGCTGATGACCGCTGCGATTTCGACATCGTTGAGCTGCCCGCCGAATGCCGCCATCGCGGTGCCGGGCTTGCCCTTCAGCACGGTGTTGATCTGTTCGGCCTTCGGGCCCAGAACAACCTTGTCTCCGTCGAGCGGGGGGAAACTGCCCGGGATGCCCTTGCCGTTGGCCTGGTGACAGGCAACGCAATTCGCCGCGAAAACCTTTTCGCCGCGGGCAACCAGTTCGGCTTCCGTCCACTCTTTATTGGGATCGTCGGCGTTTGCCGCCATCTTCTTCTTTTGGTCTTCAACCCACTTGTCGTAGTCGGCCTGCGCCATGACTTCCACGACGATGGGCATGAACGCGTGATCCTTGCCGCACAGTTCCGCGCACTGGCCGCGGTAAATACCGGGCTTGTCGGCGTTGAACCAGGTGTCGCGCAGGAAGCCGGGGATGGCGTCCTGCTTCACGCCGAAGTCCGGAATCATCCACGAGTGGATGACGTCGGCTGCGGTCAGCACGATGCGGACCTTCTTGTTCGCCGGGACGACCAGATGATTGTCCACTTCCATCAGGTAGAACTCGCCCTTGGGTTCGCGGTTCTCGATCTGAGCGCGCGGGGTCGAGAGCGTGGAGAGGAACTTGATGCCGGTGGCCGAGCCGTCGAGGTACTCGTAGCCCCACTTCCATTGGTAGCCGGTGACCTTCACGGTGAGGTCGGCGCTGGAAGTGTCTTTCATCGCAACCACCGTCTTGGTGGCCGGCAGCGCCATGGCGATGACGATGATGAACGGGATGACGGTCCAGGCGACTTCCACGCCCAGATGTTCATGGAAGGTCGCGGCCTTGTGGCCACGCGATTTGCGGTGCGCCCAGATGGAGTAGAACATCACTCCGAAGACGCCGATGAAGATCACGATACAGATCGTGAGCAGCATCCAATGCAACCACATGATGTCGCGCGAAATTGCCGTGACACCTTCATGCAGGTTGAGCTGATTGACCTTCGGGCCGCCGGGCATGTCTTGCACCTGAGCACCTGCCACGCTGCCAATCAGCATCGCACAAGCCCCCAGTATCCCTCTCCACTTCTTCATGCTTACCTCGAAACACGGCGCGAAGGTCCGTTCGCTAGTGGCGGAAGTCGCCGGAACCGGGCAACGCGCAATTATTAGATGGTAGGGCGTGACGGGGAGATAGAGCGGCCCCTGTCGTTCCCACTCGAAATCACAAAGAAACTGGCGGATTATAGCGGACGCGCAAACAGATGTAAGTTAGTGCCCTTGAATTCATCCGGCCCGCCCCCATCTGGCCGCGCCCCTTGACCACGCGCCGTAAACAGGGTGGCATAAAATCGTCGGCAACATCATCACCACGGTTTCACGATGCCCAAGCAGTTGTCCGACTTGTACGCCGACCTGCGCGCCCGCGCGCAAGAGCCCGCCCCGGAAGGCGCGCGCGCTTTATATATAGCGGGGCGTCGCTGCGGCTGGGCCACGCATGCGGCGTGCGATGCATTGCGCGATGCGCCCGGCATCGCAACGGACGGCGCGAGCCTGCGCATCGGCGCGGACCTGCAGCCCGGCGCAAACCTGAACGGCGTGCTTGAACAGGCCGCGCAACTGTTGCGCCAAGCCAACTGCCTACGCGGCTGGCGCGACGAATTGCTGGATGTTCTGGACGGCGACGAGCCGCTGGGCGTGATCGAACGCGCGGCGGTGCGGCCGCTGGGCCTGCTCACCAAGGCCGTGCATCTGAATGCGTGGACGCCGGACGGCCGCCTGTGGGTAGCGCGCCGCGCGCTCAGCAAATCCACCGATCCCGGTATGTGGGACACCTTGGTCGGCGGCCTGGCCGGCAGCCGCGAGGACCTGGAACTGGCGCTGGTGCGCGAATGCGGCGAAGAGGCGGGGCTGGACGCGCCCGACCTGACGCAGCGTTCGCCCCTGCGCACCATTCTGCGTATCCATCGCCGCCTGCCCGAGGGCTATCAGGTCGAGGATGTCCTGACCAGCACCTGCGTGCTTGCGGCTGACGTGCGCCCCGCCAACCGGGACGGCGAGGTGATGGAGATCGCCACCATCGACGCGGCCACGGCCGTGCGCCAGGTGGCGGAAGGCGAATTCACGCTTGAAGCAGCGCTGGTGATCGTCGAAGACATCATGCAGCGCCGCGCGGCCGGCGAGATCCCGGCCTGAGCCTCGCGGTCCGAGGCTGCGCAGGCAGCCCCGACCCCTGAATCAACGTGGAACGATGCCCGGCTCGCCCAACGCCGGGTTGTCCGTGACGTTGCCGGCGAGATTCCCGGGAAGGTCGCTTGCAGGCGGCGCATCCGCCCCCGCGGCCTCGCGCGCCGCTTGGGTATCAGTGCCGGACGCCGCGCCCGCCGCTTCCGCGGCTTCGGCGGCCTGTGCCGGGCTGGGCGCCGAAGCCGGCGCGGGGACCGGAGCGGGCGCGGCATTGGCCTGCGAAAACTGCTTCCACACTTCGATCGCGCGCAGGCGTTGCTTGGCCACGACCTGGATGCGTTCGCGCAGATGCTCGTCGCGCGCCAGCAGGGCGTGGAAATCGCGCGAGGACAGCATCAGCAGCTTGCTGTAGCCCAGCGACGTCACCTCGGGCATCAGCTGCTCTTCACCGAGCAGGCCAAGTTCGCCGAAGAATTCGCCGCTGCCCAGTTCGATCATGGTGTTGTCCGGCAGATGCACTGCCACGGCGCCCGAGGCCACGAAACACATCTCTTCGCCATGGCGGCCCTTGGTCAGCACGCGCTGGTCCGGCAACGCCAGTCGCGGCTTGAGCAGCTTGCTGATGGCCCGCAAGGAATCGGCGGACAGGCCTTCGAACAGCGGCACGCGTTTGATCAGGTCGGCCGCGCTCATTTCGATGTCCAGCGGCGGATGCTTGTCGATGTGGGCCCAGCGGCTCTTCAACTGCGCCATCAGGTCGGCGTAGACCTCGCCGCTGATCAGGAACTGCTCAAGCATGTCGCGGTAGCGGATGCGCTCCATTTCGCGGGCCACGCGGCCCAGGTAGCTTTCCTGCAGCCACTGGGCGTAGGACGGATATTGCAGGTTCAGAGCCTGCATGGCGTTTTCGATCAGGTCCAGGCGGCGCTGGTGCAGGGACACGATGCGCTGCGTGGCTTCCTCGCCCAGCAGGGGGGTGATCTGTTCGCGCGCGAAGGCAATCAGGCGCTGCGCGACCGACCGCTTGCTCATCAGGTTGGCGAAGCGCTGGCCCAGTTCGCGCGCCAGCCAGCCCTGGAAGCCGAACAGGTAATGCAGGCGCAAGGCCAGCCGGAAACCGGTGGAATAGCGCACGTCGGCGACGATGGCGCGCTCAAAGCCCGGAATGCCCCCCAGCCGGATCGCGTCCTCCAGCCGTTCGGCCCGGGCCAGCAGGGTTTCGGCCATGCGCCAGTCCACGATCTGCGCCTTCAGGATATCGAAGAACATTTCCTCTTCGCGCTGCGCCACGATGGCCAGTCCCACCGCCACGCGCTGGTCGTCCGTCATCTGGCTGACCTGGCCGTCGTGCACGCTGGTCAGGCTGGCGTCGAACACGGCGCGAATGCGGTCGCGGACCTCGGTGCCGATATGCTCGGTCTTGGCGACTTCTTCGGTCTTGCCCTGCAGGTCTTCCAGCGCCACGGCCAGGGCCTGGTTGCGGATGGTGCGCTCCACCGGGGACAACTGGTTCAGGCCCAGCATGCGGATCAGCGGCCGCAGGCTGATGCCGTTGATGAACAAGGTCAGCAGCACGTAGCTGGTGGTGGCCACCGCGATGAACTGGCGCGCCTCTTCGGCCACCCCGGTCTGCTCCGTCACGGCCAGCGCCAGCGCCAGCGAGACGGCGCCGCGCAGGCCGCCCCACAGCATGACGACCTTATAAGGATTGCTGACCTTGGTCCCCAGCCGGGTCAGCCCCAACAAGGGCAGCAGGCCGAAGACCACAATTGCGCGCGCAACCAGCGTGGCAACGAACACCACCGCCACCAGCGCCAGTTCCTGCCAGTCGGCGGCCGCCATCAGCTTGGGAATCAGCATGGCCGCGAACAGGAAGATCAGCGAGTTGGCCCAGAAGCCGAACTGCTCCCAGGCGCTGGACAAGTATTCGAACGTGGTGGGCGACATGCGCGTGCGGCCGGTGGAGCCCACCACCAGGCCGGCGATCACGGTGGCGACCACGCCCGACACGTTCAGGTAGTGCTCGGAAATGAAGAAGGATAGATAGGCCAGCGTCAGTGTCAGCGTGATTTCCGCGGTGGGAAAGCCGCGCAGCCAGGCGAACAGGAAGCAAGCCAGCCGGCCCATGGCGAAACCCGCCACGCCGCCGCCGATGAAGTGCACGATGAAGTCGTTGAAGATGCCGCTGGCGGTAAGTTCGCCATGGCCGCCCAGCACGGCCAACAGCACGGAGTACAAGGCAATGGAGGCCGCGTCGTTGAAGAGGCTTTCGCCTTCGACCAGCGTGGTCAGGCGCTTGGGCGCGCCCACTTCGCGGAAGATGCCCACCACCGCCACGGGGTCGGTGGTGGCGACGATGGCGCCCAGCAGCAGGCAGACCACCAACCCGTAGGGCGAAATGGCATCCAGCGTGACCCCGACCACCACGGTGCAGACGACCACGGCCACGATCGCCATCATGAGGATAGGGCCGATGTCGTCCATCAGGCGCCGCACGTTCATGGACAACGCGGTCTCGAACAGGAGCACCGGCAGGAACACCATCAGGAAGGTTTCGGACGAAATCTCGAAGCGTTCCAGCGAATCCAGGAAGTCACCGATCCAGCTGGGCGCCCAGCCGTGAACGTGCACGATGATGCCGAGCAGACAGCCGACAATGGCCAGCAGCACCGAATAGGGCAGCTTGAGGCGGCCGGCCAGGGGCGGCATGAAGCAGACCAGCGTCAGCAGACCTGCCAGGCCGAATACGAGAAAACCTACATCCATGTTCTGTGGGCGGAGCTTATGTGAAGTTCCACAAGAATAGCGGCTTTTTCCTCCGGGACCGGCGCAGGAACTGCCAGGAATCGAGGAGAATGCACGTTTCGTTACCCCAATGCGGACAAGCGATACGCGTCGCGCCATGTTTTTTGGGTAATGTGGAATCGCACAAACTTTGCAGGAGCGGCACTTGGCCCGGATCCATTCCCTGACCCGGCGCGACGATGCGCCCGCCATGCTGGTCCAGCTGACCGACAGCCATCTGTTTGGCGAACCTGAAACCTCGATGCTGGGCGTCAACACGGACGCCAGCCTGCGCGCGGTGCTGCGCCAGATCGAGGCGGACGGCAAGCACCCCGATCTGCTGCTGGCGACCGGCGACATGTCCCAGGACGGCGAGGCCGCGGCCTATCGCCGGCTGGCGCGCGTCCTGTCCGAGGCGCCCGCCCTGGCGCAGGCCAGCATCCGCTGCCTGCCAGGCAACCATGACCTGCCGGCCGTGATGCGCCAGGAACTGCCGCAATGGTCGGTTCCGGTGACGGACGTGGGCGCCTGGCGCGTGGTCGCGCTGGACACCACCGTGCCCGGTTCCAACGCCGGCCATCTGCCCGCGAGCCAGCTCGATCTGCTGGAGGCCGCGCTGGCCGAAGCTCCGGGCCGCCACACGCTGATCGCCATGCATCACAACCCCATGCAGATCGACAGCCACTGGCACGATTCGATGATGATCGACAACCCCCAGGCCCTGTTCAAGCTGTTGACGCGCTGGCCGCAGGTCCGCGTGCTGCTGTGGGGCCATGTGCACCACGAGTTCGACCGCCGCCGCCACAATCTGCGCATGCTGGCCACGCCCTCGACCTGCTTCCAGTTCAGCATCCGCGACGGCAAGCATGTGGTGGACAACATGGCGCCCGGCTACCGCTGGATCAAGCTGTACCAGGACGGTTCGATGGCAACGGGCGTGCGGCGCGTGCAGGACGCGCTGTGGCATGGCGCCAGGACGGCCGCGGACAACGCCCAGGCGGCCTAGCCAGGCCGCGCCTCTTGCTTCGTCAGCGCACGGCGTTTGCCGCTTGAGTCGACTGCAAGCGCGAACCGGACGCGCATAAAAAACGGGGCACCAGATATGCATGGTGCCCCGCAAGCATCCGTCTCATAGGGGAGGGGAAAGAGGAGAAGCCGAGACGGATGACAAGACTGCTAACCGAAGTTCGCGGTCTACATGAAGTTAGGCGGTGCGATCCTCATTAAGTTTCTCGCGCCGCGCAAAATTTCAGGCCGAATTTGTATCAATTTATTCATGCACTGCCGCGGCCCACCAGAAAAGCAAAAGGGCCGCTGATAGCGGCCCTTCGCATGGTTCGGCAACCGCCTCAAGAGGCAAGATTGCCGCGCATCTTCTTCAGGGCGGCCGCTTCGATCTGGCGGATGCGCTCGGCCGACACGCCGAACTCCTGGGCCAGTTCGTGCAGCGTGGCGCCGCCGTCGTCCTGCAGCCAGCGGGCTTCGACGATGCGGCGCGAACGCGGATCCAGCGCTTGCAGCGCGTCGGTCAGGCCAGCGCTTTGCAACTGGTCGCGGGCGGCGCGTTCCAGCACCCGGGTGGGTTCCTGGCGGCCCTCGTCGGACAGGTAGGCGATGGGCGCGTAGCTGTCGTCGTCATCGTCCTGGTTTTCAAGCGACATGTCGCGGCCGGACAGGCGCACTTCCATTTCGCTCACGTCTTCGCGGCGCACGTTCAGTTCGCGCGCGATGTGGTCGACCTGTTCCGGATCCAGCGTCTGGCCGTCGGGGCGCATGCTGCGCAGGTTGAAGAACAGCTTGCGCTGGGCCTTGGTGGTCGCGACCTTCACCAGGCGCCAATTGCGGATGATGTATTCGTGGATTTCAGCCTTGATCCAGTGCACGGCGAATGACACCAGGCGCACGCCGCGCTCGGGGTCGAAACGCTTGACGGCCTTCATCAAACCGACGTTGCCTTCCTGGATGAGGTCGGCATGCGGCAATCCATAGCCCAGGTACTGGCGCGCCACCGACACCACCAGGCGCAGGTGCGACAGAATCAGTTCGCGCGCGGCGCCCAGGTCTTCCTGGTCGCGCAGGCGGCGGCCAAGCTCGGTTTCACGTTCCGCGGACAGGACCGGCAGGCGGTTGACCGAGGAGATATAAGCGTCGATCGTGCCAAGTGCGCCCGGATTGGCAATGGCCAACGCCAGGGCGTTGCCGGAAGCGGCCAACGAGGTACTGGGTTGCTTCATAGCGGGGGTCTCCGGATGGCGAAGGGATAACGACATGGATTCGATGTTAGCACTCTAGTATTGGGAGTGCTAATTCGACTATTGCGGCGCGTCAAAGTTTCATTCGTCGCATTATGTCCCCGTTTATTTTTTAGAGTGGGGCGCCGCCGTGGGCAACCGAGCGCTGGCGGCAGATGGCCAGCCCCTGAATCCGGGCGCGGCCGCGGCTTGTCCTACCAACCCAGGCGCTTCAAGCCTTCGGCCGTAGCCTCGCCGTCGGGCCGCACGAACAGCGCCCCGCGCGGATCCATCAGCACCTGGTAGCGGGCGCCGTCGAACAGCGGCATGTACGCAGCGCTGCCAAATTGGACATCGACGAACGGGAACCAGTTCGGGAAATTCTTCTTCAACGATGCCAGGTCCGGCGCCGGCCAGTCATCCAGCGCGTGGACCGAGCGCGTGGCGGAGGCCTCGCGCGCCGCATCGCTATAACGGCCCGACAGGCGCTCCAGCCGGTATAGCGGCGGCACGCCGGCCATCAGCGCCGGCAGCCGCCAGCGCACGACCCGGGCATCGATCTGCCACTGGTCCCCATAGAGGACATACTGCTTGGTGCCCGTGCCAGGCGCGCTGGCGCTGACCTGGAACTGGCCGTCGGCCACCTGGCGCACTTCAACATGCGCCACCGGCTCGTCGGCCGTCAGGCGGAAGAATTGCACCAGCGAAAGGGCCAGCAGGCCCGACACGCATCCCAGCAGCACCAGCATCAGGCCGAACAGGCGGCGCACCGGCCGGAACTGGAACACCCTGCGGCCGCGCTCGTCGCGCGGGCCGCCGCGGCCCAGCAGCATGACGATGCCCGGCAGCAGGACGACGACGGCGCCCAGCAGTATCCAGACGAAGGGAGCGATTCCGTTGATCAAATCAGGCGTTCCTATTGAGCACAGACCGCAGGCGGCGCGCCGGGGCGCGCAAGCAGCCTGCCGCGGCAGGCCCGCCAGTATAGAAGCGCGCCCTCAGGGCGCCGGTTTTCCAAGCCGCTCGACGTGAAACCGGATGTGATCCTCGATGAACGTCGAGATGAAGTAGTAGCCGTGGTCATAGCCCGGGTGGCGCCGCAGGTCCAGCGGCTGGCCCGCAGCGGCGCAGGCGGCCTCGAATACCTCGGGATACAACTGTTCGGCCAGGAATTGGTCCGACTCGCCCTGGTCGATCAGGATGCCGGCGGGAAACGGGTTGGTGGCGCCGCGCATCAGCGCGGACGCGTCGTAAGCGGCCCAGTCCTCTGTCTTGTCGCCCAGATAGGCGCCGAACGCCTTCTTGCCCCAGGGGCATTGGCTGGGCGCGGCGATGGGCGCAAATGCCGACACCGAGCGGAACTTGCCGGGGTTGCGCAGCGCGAGCACCAGCGCGCCATGGCCGCCCATGGAATGGCCGAAGATGCCGGTGCGCGACGCGTCGCCGGGCAGGGCCTCGCCCGTGACGATGCCGTGCAGTTCCTGCGTCACGTAGCTGTACATGCGATAGTGGTCCCGCCAGGCCGGGGTGGTGGCGTCCAGGTAGAAGCCCGCGCCCGTGCCCAGGTCCCAGCTTTCGTCCTCGCCAGCCACGTTGGCGCCGCGCGGGCTGGTATCCGGGGCGACCAGCATGACACCGAGTTCCGCAGCCAGCCGCTGGGCGCCCGCCTTGATCATGAAGGTCTCTTCCGTGCAGGTCAGGCCGGCCAGATAAAACAGCACCGGGACCGGACCGTCTTCGGCCTGCGGCGGAATGTAGACGGAGAAGCGCATGGGCAGGCCGATCTCCGCGGACTCGTGGCGGTAATAGCGCTGCCAGCCGCCGAAGCAGCGATGCTGCGAAATGAGTTCCAGGGCGACTGCCATTGCTTTCCTCCGATCGGAATGATGCGAAAAAAACGTCTCGCGGATTAGGGGATATCCACGGTACGACGTTCCGTCGCCGAATGTTAACCTGGGCTTTATAGGGTACGAACGACAGAAAAAAAGCGATTTCCTGCCCTGACCATGATCACGGGACTTGACCAGCGCCCACCGTGGCACTATTTATATACCGTGAGCGAAGACAACCCGTTCTTCCAAATACGCAAGTCCTGACACTATGGCCCGTCTGCCCCGTCTGTACGCCCCTGGGCTGCCCCAACTGGTGCAGGCCAACTTCATCCAGCCGCTGGCGGCGCCGTCGCAACCCGCGCCGGCCGACATACTGAATCAACTGGCCACGTGGCTGGGCGAATCCGCCCAACGCCACCGAGTCTCGGTTCACGGCTGGCTGCTTGCCAACGACCGCATCCTGCTGCTGGCCACGCCCGCCGACGAGGAAGGCCTGCCGCGCCTGATGCAGACGCTGGGCCGCAACCTGGCGGCGCGCTTGCGCGGCGGCCGGGTCTTCGCCGGTCGCTACCGATCCGCCTTGCTGGAACCGGGCGCCTGGGTGCTGCCGTCGCTGGTCTGGCTCGAAACCTATCCGGTGCGCAGCGGCGCCTCGCAGGATCCCGATTCCTGGCCGTGGTCCTCCGCTTCCAGCCATACCGGCAACACCACCGCCGCGCCAGCGCAGTGGCAGTCGGACCACGCGGACTACTGGGCCTGTGGCAATACCCCGTTCGACCGCCAGGCCAATTACCGCAAGCGCTTGCAGGACGGTCTTTCGCGCGAGGAAACCCAGCGCATCGACCAGGCGGTCTCCGGACAATGGGCGCTGGGCGGTCCCGCTTTCATTGCCAGCCTGGCCCATACCGCCAGCCGCCGGGTTGCTCCCGGCCAGCGCGGACGTCCGCGCAAGAAGCCAGCCGCGGCGTCGTCCGATGCCGAACCCAGTTCTGCGCCGCCCACCACGACGCCCACGTCGACCTCTTCCTGATTACGAACCCGCCTGAACGGCGGGTTCTTCACTTTTGCGGGCCACGCCGTTCGGGCTGGCCTGCGCATTTGCGTTTCCGCAACGTCGACTCAGGCTCAGGCTGCTGAAAATCGCCAAATAATTAGGGACATATAATAAGAAAAACCGCGTTTTATCGGGCACGCACGCACCCTGCTGGTGCATACCCCCCTGGGGAGGCCCATTTCGTGCGGCTCTTGATGCGTCACCCAATTAAAGACCGATGACGGGTAACATCAAAAATAAGGGACACACCCTATTTATTCCTATTGCACCCTACTCATGTCGGGGGTATTGTCCGTCTCCTGCACTGCAACATTACGACGCAGGCCCACTGCGGAGCGCGCCATGCCCCAAATTACCCCGATCGACTCCTGTCCCCCGCCCAAGGCGACCCCCATCGATGCCAGCCGCATCGGACTGCCGTCTGCCCAGGGCCTGTACAACCCGAAGAACGAGCATGACGCCTGCGGCGTCGGTTTCGTCGCCCACATCAAGGGCAAGAAAAGCCACGCCATCATCCAGCAGGGTCTGAAGATCCTGGAAAACCTGGACCACCGCGGCGCGGTCGGCGCGGACAAGCTGATGGGCGACGGCGCCGGCATCCTGATCCAGATCCCCGACACGCTCTACCGCGACGAGCTCGGCCATCAAGGCATCACGCTGCCGCCTCCCGGCGAGTACGGCGTAGCCATGGTGTTCCTGCCGAAGGAAACGGCCTCGCGTCTGGCCTGCGAACAGGAACTGGAACGTTCCGTGCGCGCCGAAGGCCAGGTCGTCCTGGGTTGGCGCGACGTGCCGGTGGACGTCGACATGCCCATGTCGCCTGCCGTGCGCGCCTGCGAACCCGTGATCCGCCAGCTGTTCATCGGCCGCGGCGCCGACGTGATGGTGCCGGACGCGCTGGAGCGCAAGCTGTACGTGATCCGCAAGACCGCCAGCCACGCCATCCAGAACATGCATCTGGCGCACGGCAAGGAATACTTCGTGCCCTCGGCCTCGGTGCGCACCGTGGTCTACAAGGGCCTGCTGCTGGCCGACCAGGTCGGCCGCTACTACCGCGACCTGGCCGATCCGCGCACGGTGTCGGCCCTGGCGCTGGTGCACCAACGCTTCTCGACCAACACGTTCCCCGCCTGGCCGCTGGCCCACCCGTACCGCATGATTGCCCACAACGGCGAAATCAACACGGTCAAGGGCAACTTCAACTGGCTGCGCGCCCGCGAAGGCATGATGCAGTCGGCCGTGCTGGGCGAGGACCTGAAGAAGCTGTACCCCATCGTCTACGAAGGCCAGTCGGACACCGCCACGTTCGACAACTGCCTGGAACTGCTGGTGAACTCGGGCTACTCGCTGGCCCACGCCATGATGATGATGATCCCGGAGGCCTGGGAACAGCACACGCAGATGGACGAAAGCCGCCGCGCTTTCTACGAGTACCACGCGGCCATGATGGAACCGTGGGACGGCCCCGCCGCGGTCGCGTTCACCGATGGCCGCCAGATCGGCGCCACGCTGGACCGCAACGGCCTGCGCCCGGCCCGCTACCTGGTCACCGATGACGACATGGTCATCCTGGCTTCGGAAGCCGGCACGCTGTCCATCCCCGAAAACCGCATCGTCAAGAAGTGGCGCCTGCAACCGGGCAAGATGTTCCTGATCGACCTGGAACAGGGCCGCATCATCGACGACGCCGAGATCAAGCTGCAGCTGGCCAACAGCCGGCCGTACCGCCAGTGGATTGAACGCCTGCAGATCAAGCTGGAATCGCTGCCGGCGCCGCGCCAGGCCGCCGTCGCCACGCAGTCGTCCGTGTCGCTGCTGGATCGCCAGCAGGCTTTCGGCTGGACCCAGGAAGACTACAAGTTCATCCTGGAACCCATGGCCACGACCGGCGAAGAAGTCATCGGCTCGATGGGCAACGACGCCCCGCTGGCCGTGCTGTCCGACCGCGCCAAGCCGTTCTACAACTACTTCCGCCAATTGTTCGCGCAGGTCACGAACCCGCCGATCGACCCCATCCGCGAACAGCTGGTGATGTCGCTGGTGTCCTTCATCGGCCCCAAGCCGAACCTGCTGGACATCAACAACGTCAACCCGCCGCTGCGCCTGGAAGTGTCCCAGCCGGTGCTGGATTTCGCCGCCATGGCGCAGATCCGCGACATCGAGCAGGTCACGGGCAAGAAGTTCCGCAGCTTTGAGCTGGACATCACCTATCCCGCCGCCTGGGGTCCCGAAGGCATCGAAGCCCGCGTGGCCGCGCTGTGCGCGCGCGCCGTGGACGCGGTGCGCAGCGGCTACAACATCCTGATCGTGTCCGACCGCCTGGTCGACAGCGAGCGCGTGGCCATCCCCGCGCTGCTGGCGACCTCCGCGGTCCACCAGCACCTGATCCGCGCCGGCCTGCGCACCAACACCGGTCTGGTCGTGGAAACCGGCTCGGCGCGCGAGGTGCACCACTTCGCGCTGCTGGGCGGCTACGGCGCCGAAGCCATCCACCCCTACCTGGCGCTGGAATCGCTGGGCAAGATGAACGACCCCGAAAAGGCGGTCAAGAACTTCATCAAGGCGATCGGCAAGGGCCTGAACAAGGTCATGTCCAAGATGGGCATTTCCACGTACATGTCCTACACCGGCGCGCAGATCTTCGAAGCCGTGGGCCTGCAGACCGCGCTGGTGAACAAGTACTTCACCGGCACCGCCTCCAACATCGAAGGCATCGGCATCTTCCAGGTGGCCGAGGAAGCGCTGCGCCAGCACCGCGCCGCCTTCAGCACCGATCCGGTGCTGGCCAACGACCTGGACGCGGGCGGCGAATACGCCTATCGCGTGCGCGGCGAAGAGCACATGTGGACGCCGGATTCCATCGCCAAGCTGCAGCACGCTTCGCGTGCCAACAACTACCGCACGTACAAGGAGTACGCGCAGATCATCAACGACCAGAGCCGCCGCCACATGACGCTGCGCGGGCTGTTCGAGTTCCGCTTCGATCCGTCGCGCGCGATTCCGCTGGACGACGTCGAATCCGCCAAGGAAATCGTCAAGCGCTTCGCCACCGGCGCCATGTCGCTGGGCTCGATCTCCACCGAGGCGCACTCGGTGCTGGCCGTGGCCATGAACCGCATCGGCGGCAAGTCCAACACCGGCGAAGGCGGCGAGGACGAACTGCGCTACCGCGCCGAAATGCGCGAAGGCAAGAGCACCATCAAGGACGGCGACACGCTGGCCTCGGTGCTGGGCTCGGACCGCATCGAAGCGGACGTCGAACTGAAGAAGGGCGACTCGCTGCGCTCCAAGATCAAGCAGGTGGCCTCGGGCCGTTTCGGCGTGACCGCCGAATACCTGTCGTCGGCCGACCAGATCCAGATCAAGATGGCCCAGGGCGCCAAGCCCGGCGAAGGCGGCCAGCTGCCCGGCCACAAGGTGTCGGAATACATCGCCAAGCTGCGCTACTCGGTGCCGGGCGTGGGCCTGATCTCGCCCCCGCCGCACCACGACATCTACTCGATCGAAGACCTGGCCCAGCTGATCCACGACCTGAAGAACGTGAATTCCAAGGCTTCGGTGTCGGTCAAGCTGGTGTCCGAAGTGGGCGTGGGCACGGTGGCCGCGGGCGTCGCCAAGGCCAAGGCCGATCACGTCGTGATCGCCGGCCATGACGGCGGCACGGGCGCATCCCCGGTGTCGTCCATCAAGCACGTGGGCACGCCCTGGGAACTGGGCCTGGCCGAAACGCAGCAGACGCTGGTGCTCAACCGCCTGCGCAGCCGCATCCGCGTGCAGGCCGACGGCCAGATGAAGACCGGCCGCGACGTCGTCATCGGCGCGCTGCTGGGCGCCGACGAATTCGGCTTCGCGACCGCGCCGCTGGTCGTGGAAGGCTGCATCATGATGCGCAAGTGCCACCTGAACACCTGCCCGGTGGGCGTGGCCACGCAAGACCCGGTCCTGCGCAAGAAATTCCAGGGCAAGCCCGAACACGTCGTGAACTTCTTCTTCTTCATCGCCGAAGAAGTCCGCGAAATCATGGCCCAGCTGGGCATCCGCAAGTTCGACGACCTGATCGGCCGCGCCGACCTGCTGGACATGCGTTCGGGCGTGGAGCACTGGAAGGCCCAGGGCCTGGACTTCGCCCGCGTGTTCCATCAAACGCAATCCGACGCCGACGTGCGCCAGACCGAAGAGCAGGACCACGGCCTGGCCGGCGCGCTGGACCACCAGCTGATCGAGCGCAGCAAGCCCGCGCTGGAACGCGGCGAGAAGGTGTCCTTCATCGTCCCCGTGCGCAACCGCAACCGCACCATCGGCGCCATGCTGTCGGGCGCGGTGGCCGCGCGCTACGGCCATGAGGGCCTGCCGGACGACACCATCCACATCCAGTGCAACGGCACGGCCGGCCAAAGCTTCGGCGCGTTCCTGGCCCACGGCATCACGATGGACCTGGTGGGCGAAGGCAACGACTATGTCGGCAAGGGCCTGTCGGGCGGCCGCATCATCGTGCGCTCGCCCAACGACTTCCGCGGCTTCGGCCCGGACCACA
This sequence comes from Achromobacter sp. ACM02, assembly GCF_014851605.1. Taxonomy (NCBI): domain Bacteria; kingdom Pseudomonadati; phylum Pseudomonadota; class Betaproteobacteria; order Burkholderiales; family Alcaligenaceae; genus Achromobacter; species Achromobacter sp. ACM02. The sequence continues at coordinate 200,477 of NZ_JACUZY010000005.1, read as the reverse complement.
TCATCGCCGGCAACACCGTGCTGTACGGCGCGCTGGCGGGCGAGGCGTTCTTCAACGGCGTGGCCGGCGAACGCTTCGCGGTGCGCAACTCGGGCGCGGCCACCGTCGTGGAAGGCACCGGCGACCACGGCTGCGAATACATGACCGGCGGCACCGTCGTGGTGCTGGGCACGACCGGCCGCAACTTCGCGGCAGGCATGTCGGGCGGCGTGGCCTACGTGTGGGATCCGGAACGCACGCTCAAGCAGCGCGCCAACCTGTCCATGGTCGAACTGGAAAGCATCGTGCCGCACGCGGAACAGCTCGCCCAGAACAACATCGACGTCTGGCACAGCGCGCAGCGCGGCGGTGAACGCGAAACGGACGAAACCATCCTGCGCCGCCTGGTGGAAGATCACTTCCGCTACACCGGCAGCTTCCGCGCCCGCGAGATCCTGGGCGACTGGGAAGCCTCGCGCGGCAAATTCGTGAAAATCATGCCGACGGACTACCGCCGCGCATTGGGTGAAATGTGGCGTGCAGCCAACCCGCAACAACTGGCTGCGTGAGGGATACCATGGGAAAGATTACCGGCTTTATGGAATTTCAGCGTCTGCAGGAGGCCTCCGAGGCCCCGCAGAAGCGGCTGAAGAACTGGCGCGAATTCGTGCTGCACCTGAGCGACGATCAGGCCAAGCAGCAGGCGGCGCGCTGCATGGACTGCGGCATCCCGTTCTGCAACAACGGCTGCCCGGTCAACAACATCATCCCGGACTGGAATGACCTGGTGTACCGGCAGGACTGGAAGCGCGCGCTGGACGTCCTGCACTCCACCAACAACTTCCCCGAGTTCACCGGCCGCATCTGCCCGGCGCCGTGCGAAGCTGCCTGTACCTTGAACATCAACAGCGACGCTGTCGGCATCAAGTCCATCGAACACGCCATCATCGACAAGGGCTGGGCCGAAGGCTGGGTGTCGCCGCAGGTGCCGGCGCGCAAGACCGGCAAGAAGGTTGCCGTGGTGGGCTCCGGCCCCGCGGGCATGGCATGCGCGCAGCAGCTGGCCCGCGCCGGCCACTCGGTGACGCTGTTCGAAAAGAGCGACCGCATCGGCGGCCTGCTGCGCTACGGCATCCCCGACTTCAAGCTGGAAAAGCACCAGATCGACCGCCGCATCTCGCAGATGGAAGCCGAGGGCGTGGAATTCGCGCCGTCGACTTACATCGGCAATCCCAGCGACCCCGTGGCCGACGGCCTGACGGTGCGCACGCCGGAATCGCTGCTGGCCGAGTTCGACGCGGTGGTGATGAGCGGCGGTTCGGAAACCCCGCGCGACCTGCCGGTGCCCGGCCGCGAGCTGTCGGGCGTGTACTTCGCCATGGACTTCCTGCGCCAGCAGAACAAGGCGGTGGCGGGCGACCGGCTCACCAACCAGACGCTGGCCAAGGGCAAGCACGTGGTGGTGATCGGCGGCGGCGACACGGGTTCCGACTGCGTCGGCACCAGCAACCGCCATGGCGCGGCCTCGGTCACGCAGTTCGAGCTGATGCCCCAGCCGCCGGAAAGCGAGAACAAGACCATGACGTGGCCGTACTGGCCGCTGAAGATGCGCACCTCGTCCTCGCACGAAGAAGGCTGCGAACGCGACTGGTCCGTGACCACCAAGCTGCTCCAGGGCAGCAATGGCAAGGTCGAAAAGCTGATCGGCGCACGCGTCGAATGGTTCAAGGACGAAGCCACCGGCCAGATGAAGATGCGCGAAGTCGAAGGCTCTGAATTCGAGATCAAGGCCGACCTGGTGCTGCTGGCCATGGGCTTCGTGTCGCCCGTGCAGACGGTACTGGACGCCTTCGGCGTGGACCGCGATGCCCGCGGCAACGTGCGCGCCAATACCGACGACTACCGCACCAACGTCGAGAAGGTCTTCACGGCCGGCGACATGCGCCGCGGCCAGTCCCTGGTGGTCTGGGCCATCCGCGAAGGCCGCCAGTGCGCGCGCTCGGTGGACGCCTACCTCATGGGCAGCAGCGAACTGCCGCGCTGATCGCCACGATCAGGCCGGGCCGGATCGCCGCCGAGCGCATTGCGCCGGCGGCGATTTTTTTTCCCGCGCCCCCGCCTGTTGCAACATAACCACTTTTCGATTGCGGTCTTTTCACGATTTGACACACATCAAGCGGGCCGGCCGCCAGGTTTGAGAACCTGTCGTCTCACCCAATGGAAAGATCGGAGAAGAGAATGTTTTCGCTGAACGGCCGTATCCGCGCCACCGCCATCGCCGGCCTGATCGCCGCTGGCACGCTCGCCGCCCCCGCGCATGCCCACGAAGCGGGCGACGTGCTGTTCAAGGTCGGCGTGACGCAGGTCCGCCCCTCGTCCAACAATGGCACCGTGCTCAACGGCAGCGTCGGACTCGACGTCAACAACAACGTACGCCCGAGCTTCACGCTGACCTACATGGCCACGCGCAACATCGGTATCGAACTGCTGGGCGCCTGGCCCTTCCAGCATGACGTCAGCGGCAGCGGCCTGGGCAAGATCGGCTCGACCAAGCAATTGCCGCCGACGCTCAGCCTGCAATGGCACATCCTGCCCGACAGCATGATCCAGCCGTACATCGGCGTGGGCATCAACTACACCCACTTCTTCGACACCAAGGCGGAAGGCGCGCTGAAGGGTTCGGACCTGAAGCTGGGCGATTCCTGGGGCGTGGCCGCTCAACTGGGCGCTGACTTCAAGATCAACGAGCGCTGGTTCATGAACGCAGACATCCGCTACATCGACATCCGTTCCAAGGTGAAGCTGGACGGCCAGCACATCGGCACCGCGCGCATCGATCCGTGGGTCGCGACGATCGGCGTCGGCTACCGCTTCTAAAGGCAAAAGGGCCGCGCGCCAGGCGCGGCCTTCCTCAGCCTTGCGGCGCCTCCAGCTTGTGCCGCAGGGCCTGCAACGCCGGCGTGTCGTCGTCGGCGCGCCAGACCAGCTGGGTCAGGGCCCGGCCATGCGAGCCGGACAGGGCGCCGATGCGCACCGTGTGCTCCGCCCCCAGCACCGCCAGCACCGAACGCGGCACAATCGCCACGCCCGAGCCCGCCGCCACGCAGGCGACGATGGCGTGGTACGAGGCGAACTCCATCACCTTGCCGGGCGCGATACCTTCCTGGTTGAGCCAGGATTCCAGGATGCGCCGGTATGAGCATCCCGACGCGAAGGCAATCACGCTGCGGTCGCCCAGGTCCTTGGGACTGTCGATCGGATCCCAGGCCAGCGGCGAGATCAGCGCCAGTTCTTCCTTGAACGCGTCCATCGTGGCCAGGCCATCGCCCGGAAAGGGCTGCGCCACGAACGCGGCCTCGATTTCGTAGTTGCGCACCTTGGCCGCCAGCGCGGCCGACGTGCCGGTCACCAGTTCGATCCGCACCTGCGGCCAGGCCGCGTGATAGGCCGCCAGAATCGGCGGCAGGCGCGCGGCCGCCGTGCTTTCCATGGTGCCGATGCGCAGCACGCCCTGCGGCGAGCCGTCGCGTACCGCGGCCTGGGCTTCGTCCGCCAGGCGCAGCAGTCGGTCGGCGTAGGACAGCAGCACCCGCCCCTGGTCAGACAGCACCAGCCGGCGGTTCTGCCGCCGGAACAGCGGCGCCTCCAGCGAGGCCTCCAGCTGCTTCAGGCGCGTCGACACGTTGGACTGCACGCGGTTCAGATGGGCAGCGGCGCGCGCCACGCCGCCCTGGTCGGCAACCGCCTTGAAGATCTGCAGCGCATCCAGGTCCAAGTTTCTCATTTTGAGAACTCACTATCTTAATAATTCACTATTAATGATATTAGTACAGCCGTAGAGTAAGGGCCATGTCAACGCCCAATTACCCTTCCTCGTCACGCAGCGCTGCCGCCCTGGCATGGCCGGCGGCTCTGGCCCTGGCCGCCGCCATGGGGATAGGCCGGTTCGCCTTCACGCCGGTCTGGCCCCTGATGGCCCAGGAAGCCGGCCTGTCGCTATCCCAGGGCAGCTGGCTGGCTTCGGCCAACTACGCGGGGTATCTGCTGGGCGCGCTGGCTGCGGTCGCCTGGCCCATCCGCCGGCTGCGGGGCACGCTGGCGGCCAGCCTGCTGGCGGTGGCCCTGCTGACGCTGGCCATGCCTGTCTGGCATGGCATGGCGGTCTGGTGCGCACTGCGACTGGCCGCCGGCTACGCCAGCGCCAGCGCCTTCATCTGCGTGGCGGCGTGGCGGGCAGTGGCCGCGGGCGATCCGCGCGAGGCGGGCGCGTCCGCAGTGACCTACGCCGGCGTGGGCGCGGGCATTGCGCTGACGGGGCTGGCCTGCCTGGCGCTGGCAGACTGGGACGCGCGCGCCGACACGGTCTGGTTCGCGCTGGGGGGGCTGGCGCTGGCCCTGTCCGCGATCGCCTGGCCGGGGTTGCGCCGCCAGGCGGCGCCAATGCCAGCGCAATCGGCCAGCGCCGCCGCACCCGCCGCCCGGCTGCCACGCGACATCCCCGCGCTGGCGCTGCACTATGGCGCGTTCGGCGTGGGCTACATCATTCCGGCCACCTTCCTACCGGCGATGGCGAAGGAAATCATTCCCGACCCGGCCATCTTCGGCTGGGCCTGGCCCCTGTTCGGCATGGCCGCAGCGGTGTCCTGCCTGCTGGTGCCCCGCCTGGCACGGGGCCGCGACAGCGTGCAAGTCTGGCGCGCCGCCCAGGCGCTCATGGCGCTGGGCATGCTGGCCGTGGCGCTATGGCACCACATCGCCGCCGTGATCGTGGCCGCGGTGCTGGTGGGCGGCACCTTCATGGTGATTACGCAGGCGGGAATGCTGGCCGCCAGGCGTTCGGCCGGCGCCGCCGCGCCGCGCGCGGCGGCCCTCATGACCGCGGCTTTCGCCGCCGGCCAGATCCTGGGACCGCTGTTGGCGTCCTGGGCGGCGCATTGGGGCGCCGGGCTGCCGCAAGTGCTGGCGGCCAGCGCGGCACTGTTGGCGTTGTCCGCATGGCGTTTGGGAAAGATCACGACAGATGACGTGGCCGCTGGGCATAATGCGATCGGCCCGCGGGCCCGTTCACATTAAAAAAACAAAACCAGGAGTCATCTGTATGAAAGCATTGCGTCCCCTTATTGCCGCCCTGGCAGCCACCGCCGCCTTCAGCGGCGCCGCCCAGGCCCAGACCGCCGACTGGCCGGCCAAGCCCATCACCATGATCGTGCCCTACGCGCCGGGCGGCTTCGCCGACACCCGCGTGCGCCTTTTGGCGCGCAAGCTGGGCGACACGCTGGGCCAGCCCATCGTGGTCGAGAACAAGGCAGGCGCCGGCGGCGTGGTCGGCACCAACCTGATCGCGCGCGCGGCGCCGGACGGCTACACCATCGGCACCGGCAATCTGGCGCCCATGGCGGTCAACCCGACGCTGATGAAGGACATGCCCTACGATCCGCAAAAGGATCTGGCCCCGATCATCCTGATCGAAAACAGCCCGCTGGTGCTGAGCGTGAACAACGAACTGCCGGTGAAGACGCTGGCGGACCTGATCGCGCTGGCCAAGAAGCAGCCCGGCAAGCTGTCCTTCGGCTCGTCCGGCGTAGGCGGCGCACACCACCTGTCCGGCGAAATGTTCCGCGAACAGGCCAAGATCGACATCGTCCACGTCCCGTACAAGGGCGGCAGCCTGGCCGCGACGGACCTCATGGGCGGCCATATCTCGATGATGTTCGAAATGGGCTATTCCGCGTTGCCCGCGATCCAGGGCGCCAAGATCCACCCCATCGCGGTCACGTCCGCCAAGCGCCTGGCCGTGCTGCCCGACGTGCCCACCATGGCCGAATCCGGCCTGCCGGGCTTCGAGTCCTACAACTGGCAGGGCATCGTCGCCCCCGCCGGCACGCCCGCGCCCATCATCGCCAAGCTCAACGCCGAGTTCAACCGCATCCTGAAGGAACCGGACGTGCAGAAGGCCATCGCCGACACCGGCAGCCAGGCGGGCGGCGGCACGCCCGAGGAATTCGGCGCCTTCATCAAGAGCGAAACCGAGAAGTGGGCCCACGTCATCAAGGCTGGGAACATCCAGCTTCAGTAACCTTCCAGGAGTAATTCCATGGCTACCCGTCTGATTGATCTGCTCAAGCTGCACCATCCCATCGTCCAGGCCCCCATGGCCGGCGGCGCCACGACGGTGGAGCTGGTTTCCGAAGCATCGAAGGCGGGAGTCCTGGGTTCGCTCGGGGCGGCCTATATGAGTCCCGAGCAGATCGAGGCGGCGGCGCGCGACATCCGTGCTCGCACGCCGCTGCCCTTCGCCATCAATCTGTTCGCATCGGTGCCGGAAGAACCCATGCGCGGCGACGCCAGTCGCATGCTGGCGCTGATGGCGCGCTACCACCAGCAGCTGGGCCTGCCGGCGCCCGCCGCGCCCGGCCCGCAAGCCGATCCGCTGCCGCAGCAGATCGAAGCCATCCTGCGGGTGCGTCCGGCCGTCTTCAGCTTCACCTTCGGCCGCATGCCGGCCGCGGCCATCGCGCGCTGCCGCGAACTGGGCATTCTGACCGTGGGCACCGCGACCACCGTGCGCGAAGCGGTGGCCCTTGAAGCGGACGGCGTGGACGCCATCGTGGCGCAAGGCGCCGAGGCCGGCGGCCACCGCGGCACCTTCCTGGACGGTTTCGAGGAATCGCTGATCGGCACCATGGCGCTGGTGCCCCAGGTGGTCGACGCAGTCTCTGTCCCTGTTATTGCATCTGGCGGCATCATGGACGGCCGCGGTATCGCCGCCGCCTTGGCCCTGGGCGCCGATCTGGCACAAATGGGGACGGCTTTCTTGACGACCGAGGAATCCGGCATCAATGAAGCCTACAAGGCGCTGCTGCCCGCCTCCCGGGCGGAACAGTCGCGGGTGACCCGTGCGTTTTCGGGCCGGCCTGCCCGCGGCATCGAAAACGCCTTCATGCGCGAGGCCGACGCGATTGCGGCCGACATCCTGCCTTACCCCCTGCAGAACGCGTTGACGCGCCCCATGCGCACGGCGGGCGGCAAGGCCGGCAACACCGACATGCTGTCCCTGTGGGCCGGCCAGGGCGCGCCGCTCGCGCGGCGCGAGACCACCGCCGACCTGGTCGCGCGGCTGGCCCGGGAGACCGCGGCGGCGCAGGCGCGCCGCTGAGCATATTGTTCCCTGAACCGAAAACACTGTTCCACGCGCGGGCTCTCGCGTTGTGATTACAAAGCGTCGGGCTACAATGGCGCCTCGCCGCCGGGAGCCCAGGCCCGACCTCGCCCCCGGCATATGAGTAACAGGGCGCTTCCCGACGCCGCCTGTCTTCGCCGCGCCGGCCATGAATTTTGCCGGTCGCATCGACCGGACAGCAGGGCAAGCTCCGCCGCCGAAACACCCTTTCGTTGCCCATGCCCGCTCAAACCAGCAAGACCCCGGAATTCGCCCTGCGCCTGGAAGGTGTGGCGCTAGGCTATGGTGATTTCACCGTCTTGCGCGACATTTCCATGGACGTGCGCGCCGGCCAGGTGGTCGCCATCATGGGCGGCTCGGGTTCGGGCAAGACCACGCTGTTGCGCGCGGCCACCGGCCAGCTCACCGCGCAGCGGGGCCGGGTGCTGGCCTTCGGCCAGGACATGGCCCACGTCAGCCGCACCGAACTGCAATCGCTGCGCACGCGCATGGGCGTCCTATTTCAGCAGGGCGCGCTTTTCACTGACCTGAACGTTTTCGAGAACGTGGCCTTCCCGCTGCGCGAACACACCAAACTGGCGGAGCCCGAAGTCACCGAGCGCGTGCTGGACAAGCTCGACGCCGTCGGCCTGCGCGCAGCCGCGCACCTGAAAGTGGCGGAAATCTCCGGCGGCATGGCCCGGCGCGTGGCGCTGGCCCGCGCCGTCGTGCTGGAACCCGAACTCATTCTGTATGACGAGCCGTTTGCGGGGCTGGACCCGATCTCGCTGGGCATTACCGCCCGCCTGATCCGCAACCTGGCCGACCGCCTCGGCTGCGCCTCGGTGCTGATCACGCACGACGTGCATGAATCGTTTGCCATCGCGGACCAGGTGTACCTGGTCGGCCAGGGCAAGCTTGCCGCGGCCGGCACCCCCGAAATGCTGTCGGCCTCGCAAGACCCCTACGTGCAACAGTTCCTCAAAGGGGAGCCCGACGGCCCCGTCGCGTTCCAATATCCCGAGACGCCCGCTTTCAAGAAGTGGCTTTCGCAACAGGAGGGCCGCCGCGCATGAGCGGATCCAACAACGCCATCGGCGCGCTGGGCGGCTGGGTGCGCAACCGCGTTTCCGGCATCGGCTACTTCACCCGGTTCTTCGGCGCCATGCTCGCTCGCAGCGGCATTGCGCTGTCGCGTCCGCGGCTGGTGTCGCAGCAGGTCCATTTCATCGGCAACTACTCGCTGCTCATCATTGCCGTTTCCGGCATGTTCGTGGGCTTCGTGCTGGGGCTGCAAGGCTATTACACGCTGAACCGCTACGGCTCTGAAGAAGCGCTGGGCTTGCTGGTGGCCCTGTCGCTGGTGCGGGAACTGGGACCCGTGGTCACGGCGCTGCTGTTCGCGGGCCGTGCGGGCACCTCTCTCACGGCCGAAATCGGCCTGATGAAAGCCGGCGAGCAACTCGCGGCCATGGAAGTCATGGCCGTCGACCCCATCCGCCGCGTGCTGGTGCCGCGTCTGTGGGGCGGCATCATCGCCATGCCCATCCTGGCGGCGGTGTTCTCCATGGTGGGCATCCTGGGCGGCTGGGTCGTGGGCGTGCTGCTGATCGGCGTGGACGCCGGCGCGTTCTGGTCGCAGATGCAAAACGGCGTCGACGTCTGGAAAGACGTGGCCAATGGCGTCATCAAGAGCCTGGTCTTCGGCGTCACCGTGACGCTGGTCGCGCTCTATGAGGGCTGGCAAGCCAAGCCCACCCCCGAAGGCGTTGCCCGCGCGACCACGCGCACCGTGGTGGTGGGCTCCCTGGCGGTACTTGGGCTGGACTTCCTGCTCACCGCCTTGATGTTTGGAAATTGATACGGATCGATCATGTCTCGCGAAAAAACCGACTTCTGGGTAGGCCTGTTTGTATTGCTGGGCGCGGTCGCGCTGGCGTTCCTGGCGTTGCGCGCCGGCAACTTGAGCACCTTTTCTTTCGCCCCGACCTATACGCTGACGGCCAACTTCGATAACGTAGGCGGCCTCAAGGTGCGCGCGCCCGTCAAGAGCGCGGGGGTCGTCGTGGGCCGGGTTGCCGGCATCTCGTTCGATGACAAGACCTTCCAGGCGATCGTCTCGGTCAACCTGGAAACGGCCTATCAGTTCCCCAAGGACACTTCGGCGTCCATCCTGACGTCGGGCCTGCTGGGTGAACAATACCTGGGCCTGACTGCGGGCAGCGAAGAGGAAAACTTTGTCGACGGCGGCAAGATCCGCTACACGCAAAGCGCCGTGGTGCTTGAACAACTGATCAGCCAGTTCCTGTACGGGTCGGCCGAGAAGCAAGGCTCGAGCGCGCCGGAACCCGCCGCGAAAACGCCAAATTAAAGACAATGCGACAGACGCGGTAACAGCAGCGCGTCCAAGGTACGCAATATCATAAGAATCGTTGATAGGGATGCCCTGATCATGAATAAGAAAACCATTTGCAGGATTGCCACCGTTGCCGCCGCGGGCGCGCTGATGGCAGGCTGCGCCGCGCCGCAGAACCCGGATCCCCGCGATCCCTGGGAAGGCTTCAACCGGGGCGTCTACAAATTCAACGACACCGTCGACCGTGCCGTCTTCAAGCCGGTGGCGCAGGCCTACACCTTCGTCACGCCGCAGCCGGTGCGCAGCTGCGTGCACAACATCTTCAGCAACGTCGGTGACCTCTGGTCCGGCGCCAACAGCTTCCTGCAGGGCCGCGGCCACGACTTCGTCAACACGCTGGGCCGCTTCCTGTTCAACACCACCATGGGCGTGGGCGGCTGCTTCGACGTCGCCTCGGCCAACGGCGCGCGCCGCATCCCGAACGACTTCGGCACCACGCTGGGCGTGTGGGGCTTCAGCCAGGGTCCGTACCTGGTGCTGCCGTTCTTCGGCTCGTCGTCGGTACGCGACGGCGCTGGCCTGATCGGCGACTACGCGGGCACCACCTACGGCTACATGGGCGTCGATTCCATCGACAACGTGCGCCTGCGCAACTCGCTGTGGGGCCTGCGCGTGGTGGACACCCGCGCCAGCCTGCTGAGCGCCACCGACACCATCGACCGCGTCGCGCTCGATCCCTACAGCTTCGTGCGCGACGCCTATCTGCAGCGCCGCGCCGCCATGGTGCTGGGCCAGAAGGTGGACGACGAGTCCTCGCTGCCCAACTACGAAGACGACGAGGACGACGCCGCCCCCGCCGCGCAGCCGGCGGCTCAACCCGCGGCGCAACCTGCGGCCAAGTAAGCCGCGGGGTGCGCCCCAGTACAAGTAAGGAGTTTTGATGCGAGTTTCCTTTGTTTCCCTGCTGCAGCGTCTGGTTTTCACGGGCCTCGTGGCCCTGGGCCTGAGCGCCGGCGCGCAGGCCAAACCCGACCCCAACGGTTCTCCCGACCAGTTCGTGCTCGCCGCGGCCAACGAGGCCCTGGACGTGCTGAAGGCCGATGGCGCCGTCAAGGCGGGCAACACCGCCCGCATCAACCAGGTCGTCAACGAGCACATCCTGCCCTACGTCAACTTCCAGAAGACCACGCGCCTGGCCGCCGGCCGCTACTGGCGCCAGGCCAACGATGTGCAGAAAAAGGAACTGGCCGAGGCCTTCCGCGGCACGCTGGTGCGCACCTACAGCGGCGCGCTGACCCGCGTCACGTCCAGCACCACGGTGCGCGCACTGCCGTTCCGCGGCGACCCCAAAGCCGACGACGTGGTCGTGCGCACCCTGATCTCCCAGGGCAACGACCAGCCGGTGGGCGTCGACTACCGCCTGGAAAAGACGGCCCAAGGCTGGAAGATCTATGACATGAACGTCGAAGGCATCTGGCTCATCGAGAACTACCGCAACCAGTTCGCGCAGCAGATCAACCGCGACGGCATCGACGGCCTGATCAAGGCGTTGAACCAACGCAACCAATGATCGGCCTTGCGGCTGTCGCGGCCCGGCGCGCCCCAGTGGCCCGCCGGGCCGATTCTTTTAGGGACAGACCAGCCGGATACCCGGGGGAATGCCAGGGCTACCGGCCGGAACGGCAGCGACGCGCTTATATAATGATCAATTCGCTCTTTTCGGGCCATCTCCCGCCGTCATGTCCGCCGTCAGTCTAGAAAACGTCTCCAAGGTCTACTCCCCGCGCCAGCGCGGCTGGCAGAAGCTGCTCGGGCGCGCGCCCGCCGCCGGCTTCCAGGCGCTGGACAATGTCAGCCTGAATATCGAGCACGGCGAATTCTTCGGCCTGCTCGGCCCCAATGGCGCCGGCAAGACCACGCTGATCTCGATCCTGGCCGGCTTGGCGCACGCCAGTTCGGGCCGCGCCACGGTCTGTGGATACGACGTCGTGGCCGACTACAAGTCGGCGCGGCGGGCTTTGGGCGTGGTGCCGCAAGAGCTGGTCTACGACCCGTTCTTCACGGTGCGCGAGACCCTGCGCATCCAGTCCGGCTATTTCGGCCTGCGCAAGAACGACGACTGGATCGACGAAATCCTGTTCAACCTGGGGCTGGCCGACAAGGCCAACTCCAATATGCGGGCGCTGTCCGGCGGCATGAAGCGCCGCGTGCTGGTGGCCCAGGCGCTGGTGCACCGCCCGCCCGTGATCGTGCTGGACGAACCCACCGCCGGCGTCGACGTGGACCTCCGGCGCACGCTGTGGGAATTCATTTCGCGCCTGAACAAGGCCGGCCACACCATCATGCTGACCACCCACTACCTGGAAGAAGCGGAAGCCCTGTGCGGCCGCATCGCCATGCTCAAGCGCGGCCGCATCGTGGCGCTGGACACCACCCAGGCCCTGATGGCCCGCGTCGGCGGGGTCGACCTGGAAGACGCCTTCGTGCGCATCATGCACGAAGGCGACGAGCAACCCGCGCCCGCCCTGCAACCCGAAGAGATCTCGTCATGACCCAGCCCGCCGCGACCGCCAGCCAGCCGCTGGTGCAGCCCCGCCTGGATGCGGGCTCCGGCTTCCCGACCTTGCTGCGCAAGGAATTGCTGCGCTTCTGGAAAGTCAGCTTCCAGACCATCGCCGCGCCCGTCATCACCGCGCTGCTGTACCTGCTGGTCTTCGCCCACGTGCTGGAAGGGCGCGTCATGGTGTATGGCAGCGTGCCCTACACGGCGTTCCTGATTCCCGGGCTCATGATGATGAGCATGCTGCAGAACGCCTTCGCCAATCCCTCGTCGTCGCTGATCCAGAGCCGCATCACGGGCAACCTGGTCTTCATGCTGCTGCCGCCGCTGTCGCACCGCGACATCTTCGCCGCCTATGTGCTGGCGGCGATCGTGCGCGGCCTCGCGGTCGGGCTGTGCGTGTGGGTGGTGGCGCTGTTCTTCGTGTCGCTGATTCCCACCCACCCGCTGTGGCTGGCCGTCTTCGCCGTGCTGGCCTGCGGCATCATGGGCGTGCTGGGCCTGATCGCGGGCCTCTGGTCCGAAAAATTCGACCAGCTCGCGGCCTTCCAGAACTTCCTCATCATGCCGGCCACCTTCCTGTCCGGCGTGTTCTATTCCATCCACACGCTCCCCGCCTTCTGGCAGGGCGTGTCCCATTGGAACCCCATCTTCTACACCATCGACGGCTTCCGCTACGGATTCTTCTCGGTGTCGGACGTCTCCCCCTGGCGCAGCCTGGCGGTGGTGACGGGGGTGTTCCTCGCGCTATCGCTCTATGCGCTGCGGCTACTGGCCAGCGGCTACAAACTCAGGAACTGACGTCCATGCTTCCCACTCCCGCGCAAGTCCGCCAATACATCGCGGACGGCCTGCCCTGTGAACACCTAGACGTGCAAGGCGACGGCTCGCATTTCGACGCGGTCATCGTCAGCACTGCATTCGAAGGCAAGCGCCTGATCCAGCGCCACCAGCTGGTCTATGCCGCGCTCGGCGACCGCATGAAGGCCGAGATCCATGCGCTGTCCATGCGCACCCTGACTCCCGCCGAATACCAGCAAGCAGGCAAGTAATGGACAAGCTACGCATCACCGGAGGTTCGCGCCTGCAAGGCGAAATCTCCATCTCCGGCGCCAAGAACTCGGCCCTGCCCATCCTGTGCGCAGGCCTGCTGACCGCCGACGTGCTGACCCTCAGCAACGTGCCGCACCTGAACGACACGGCCACCATGCTGCGCCTGCTGGGCCGCATGGGCATGCGCGCCGAGCGTGACGCGGACGGCACGGTCACGCTGCAGGCCAACCAGGTCGACAAGCTGGAAGCTCCCTACGATCTGGTCAAGACCATGCGGGCGTCCATCCTGGTGCTGGGCCCTCTGCTGGCGCGCTTCGGCGAAGCCCGCGTCAGCCTGCCCGGCGGCTGCAGCATTGGCCAGCGCCCCGTGGACCAGCACATCAAGGGCCTGGCCGCGCTCGGCGCGGAAATCAGCATCGAACACGGCTTCGTGGTGGCGCGCGCCAAGCGCCTGAAGGGCGCCTCCGTGCGCACCGACATGGTCACCGTCACCGGCACCGAGAACCTGCTAATGGCCGCCGTGCTGGCCGAAGGCCGGACCGTGCTGGAAAACGCCGCCTGCGAACCGGAAGTGGTGGACCTGGCCGAACTGCTCATCAAGATGGGCGCTCGCATCCAGGGCCACGGCACCAGCCGCATCGTGATCGACGGCGTCGAGCGCCTGCATGGCGCCGAACACCGCGTCATCTCCGACCGCATCGAAGCCGGCACCTTCCTGTGCGCTGTCGGCGCGGCGGGCGGCGACATCGTCCTGCGCAATACCGACGCGGACATCCTCGGCGCCACGCTGGGCAAGCTGACCGAGGCCGGCCTCACCATCGAGACCGGCCCCGACTGGATCCGCTGCGCCATGTCCTCGCGCCCTCGCGCCGTGGGCTTTCGCACGCTGGAGTACCCCGGCTTCGCCACCGACATGCAGGCCCAGGTCATGGCGCTGAACGCCGTGGCCGAAGGCACCTCGGTCGTCGTCGAGACCATCTTCGAAAACCGCTACATGCACGTGCAGGAACTGCGCCGCATGGGCGCGGACATCGACATCGACGGCCACACCGCCATCGTGCGCGGCGTGCCGAAGCTGTCGGGCGCCACCGTCATGGCCACCGACCTGCGCGCCTCGGCCAGCCTGGTCATCGCCGGCCTCGCGGCCGAAGGCGAAACCCTGGTCGACCGCATCTACCACCTGGATCGCGGCTACGACCAGATGGAAGTCAAACTGCGCGCCCTGGGCGCGAACATCCAACGCGTCACCAAGGAACAGGCATGAACGATGCCACCGTCATCCCCCCCTTGACCCTGGCCCTGTCCAAAGGGCGCATCTTCGAAGAAACCATGCCGCTCTTGGCCGAGGCCGGCATCGAAGTCCCCGAGAATCCCGAAAGCTCGCGCAAGCTGATCCTGCCCACCAGCGACCCCGGCCTGCGCCTGATCATCGTGCGCGCCTCGGACGTGCCCACCTATGTGCAGTACGGCGCGGCCGACCTCGGCATCGCGGGCAAGGACGTGCTCATCGAGCACGCCAAGGAGCAGCCCGGCGGCCTGTATCAGCCGATCGACCTGAACATCGCCAAGTGCCGCCTGGCCGTGGCCGTGCGCAAGGGCTTCGACTACGAAGGCGCCGTCCACCAGGGCGCGCGTTTGCGCGTGGCCACCAAATACGTGCAGTCAGCCCGTGAACACTTCGCGGCCAAGGGTGTGTACGTGGACATCATCAAGCTGTATGGTTCGATGGAACTGGCGCCGCTGGTGGGACTGGCCGACTGCATCGTGGACCTGGTGTCCACCGGCGGCACCCTGCGCGCCAACGACCTGGTCGCGGTGGAAGACATCATGCCGATCTCCTCGCGCCTGATCGTCAACCAGGCCGCGCTGAAGACCCGCGGCGCCCGCCTGCAACCGCTGCTGGACGCCTTCGAAAGAGCCGCTGCCCGCAACGCCTGACCCTCGCCCGCCGCGACGCCGCGGCGGCCGTTACCTGCTTGCTCCATGACGCCAT
The DNA here is from genome assembly GCF_014851605.1 of Achromobacter sp. ACM02. NCBI lineage: Bacteria > Pseudomonadati > Pseudomonadota > Betaproteobacteria > Burkholderiales > Alcaligenaceae > Achromobacter > Achromobacter sp. ACM02. Next base: position 185,377 of record NZ_JACUZY010000005.1, on the reverse strand, counting down.
GGCCCTGATCAATCGTCTCGACTCCCGCGATCCCGGATTCAAATCCGCCCTGTCCACGCTGCTGGCCTTCGAAGCCACCGAGGACGAATCCATCGACCGCGCCGCGGCCGGCATCCTGGCCGACGTGCGCGCCCGCGGCGACGCCGCGCTGGTGGAATACACGCAGCGCTTTGACCGCATGCCCGGCGCATCGGCCCAGACGCTGGAGATCCCCAAGGCGGACTGGCAGGCGGCCCTGGCCGCGCTGCCCGCCGCTCAGCGCAACGCGCTGGAAGCCGCCGCCGACCGCGTGCGCAGCTACCACGAACGCCAGCGCGCCGAGACCTGGACCTATACGGATGCCGACGGCACCATGCTGGGCCAGCAGGTGACTCCGCTGGACCGCGTGGGCCTGTATGTGCCCGGCGGCAAGGCCGCCTATCCGTCCTCGGTGCTGATGAACGCCATTCCGGCCAAGGTCGCGGGCGTGCAGGAACTGGTCATGGTCACGCCCACGCCGGACGGCGTGCGCAATCCCATCGTGCTGGCCGCCGCGGCCATCGCCGGCGTGGACCGCGTCTTCGCCATCGGCGGCGCGCAGGCCGTGGGCGCGCTGGCCTACGGCACCGCCACCGTGCCGGCCGTGGACAAGATCGTCGGCCCGGGCAACGCCTACGTCGCCGCCGCCAAGCGCCGCGTGTTCGGCGTGGTCGGCATCGACATGATCGCCGGCCCCAGCGAAATCCTGGTCATCTGCGACGGCAAGACACCGGCCGACTGGATCGCCATGGACCTGTTCTCCCAGGCCGAGCACGATGAACTGGCGCAATCCATCCTGCTGTGCCCGGACGCCGCCTTCATCGAAGAAGTGCAGGCCTCGATCGAACGCCTGTTGCCCACCATGCCGCGCGCCGACATCCTGCGCGTCAGCCTGGCCAACCGCGGCGCGCTGATCCTGGTCCAGGATCTCGAAGAAGCCTGCCGGATCGCCAACGACATCGCGCCCGAGCACCTCGAGATCTCCACCGAGAACCCCGAAAAATGGACCGCGCAGATCCGCCACGCAGGCGCCATCTTCATGGGCCGCTTCAGCTCCGAATCGCTGGGCGACTACTGCGCCGGTCCCAACCACGTGCTGCCGACCTCGCGCACTGCGCGCTTTTCCTCGCCGCTGGGCGTCTATGACTTCCAGAAGCGCTCCAGCCTGATCCAGGTTTCGCACCAGGGCGCCCAGAAGCTGGGCCGCATCGCCGCCGAACTGGCGCTGGGCGAGGGCCTGCAGGCGCATGCCGCCAGCGCCCAATACCGGATCGACCAGCCATGAGCGTGCCGGGCCGCATCGCCGGCACCGTCCGGGCGGACATCCGCGAGCTGGCCGCCTATCCCGTGGCCCATGCCGAGGGCTGCATCAAGCTCGACGCCATGGAATGCCCCTACGAACTGCCCGAGGCGGTTCGCGACGACATCGCCCGCGCCGTGCGCGACACGCCGCTGAACCGTTACCCCGCGGCTGACCTGTCGGCGCTGCAAGCGGCCGTGAAAACGGCCTTCGGCGTGCCGGATGGGGCAGACGTGCTGTTCGGCAACGGCTCGGACGAGCTCATCCACATCGTGGTGCAGGCCTGCTGCAATCCGGGTGACACGGTGCTGTCGCCCTGGCCGTCGTTCGTCTACTTCGACATGGCCGCGCGCTTCGACCACGCCCGCTTCGTCGGCGTGCCGCTGACGGCCGACCTGACCCTGGACTTGCCGGCCATGCTGGCCGCCATCCAGGAACACCAGCCCAAGGTGGTGTTCCTGGCCGTGCCCAATAACCCCACCGGCGGCCTCTGGTCCGATGAGGATGTAGCGGCCATCATCGCCGCCGCCCCCGGCCTGGTGGTGCTGGACGAGGCCTACCAGCCCTTCGCCGGCCACACCTGGATGCCGCAGGTGCTGGACGCGCCGAACGTGGTCGTCATGCGCACGGTGTCCAAGATCGGCCTGGCCGGCCTGCGCTTCGGCTACCTGGCCGGCCACCCAGCCTGGATCGCGGAACTGAACAAGGTCCGCCCGCCCTACAACCTGGACGTGCTGACCCAGGCCACGCTGTCGGCCGTGCTGCGCCACAAGCCGGTGCTGGACGAACAGGCCGCCCGCCTGCGTGCAGACCGCGAACCGCTGGCCGCCGCCCTGGCCCAACTGCCCGGGGTGCGGGTATTCCCTTCCGCCGGCAACTTCGTTCTTGCCCGCTTTTCCGGCAAGCTGGACGGCAACGCCGTGCATCTTGCCCTGAAAACGCGCAAAATATTGATTCGCAACTTCTCCAACGCCCATCCGCTGCTGGCCAACTGCCTGCGCATCTCGGTGGGCGCCCCGGCCGAAAACGCCGCCTTGCTATCCGCCCTGCAAGAGATTTTGAGTGCTTAACATGCGTACCGCTGAGATCACCCGCAACACCAACGAAACCCGCATCCGCGTGGCCGTCAATATCGACGGCACCGGCAAGCAGACGATCGACACCGGCGTGCCGTTCCTGGACCACATGCTGGACCAGATCGCCCGCCACGGCCTGATCGACCTCGACATCAAGGCGGAAGGCGATCTGCACATCGACGCGCACCATACGGTGGAAGACGTGGGCATCACGCTGGGCATGGCCATCGCCAAGGCGGTCGGCACCAAGGCCGGCCTGCGCCGCTACGGTCACGCCTACGTGCCGCTGGACGAAGCGCTGTCGCGCGTGGTGGTGGACTTCTCCGGCCGCCCGGGCCTGGAATACCACATCCCCTTCACCCGCGCCCGCATCGGCGACTTCGACGTGGACCTGACGCGCGAATTCTTCCAGGGCCTGGTCAACCACGCCCTGATCACGCTGCACATCGACAACCTGCGCGGCGTCAACGCCCACCACCAGGCGGAAACGGTCTTCAAGGCCTGTGGCCGCGCCCTGCGCATGGCCATGGAAGTCGATCCCCGCATGGGCGACGTCGTGCCCTCCACCAAGGGCGTGCTGTAACACCTCCGCCATCCACCCGCAGCAGGCAGAAAGAAGTGACCACTATCGCCATCGTCGACTACGGAATGGGCAATTTCCATTCCGTCGCCCGCGCCCTGAAATACGCCGCCCCCGATGCCGACATCCGCATCTGCAGCCAGCCCCAGGAAATCGCCGCGGCCGACCGCGTCGTGTTTCCCGGCCAGGGCGCCATGGCGGACTGCATGCGCACCCTGAACGAATCCGGCCTGCGCGAGGCCGTGGTGCGCGCCGCGCGCGAGAAGCCTCTGCTGGGCGTCTGCGTGGGCGAACAGATGCTGTTCGATTCCAGCGAGGAAGGCGGCACCTCCTGCCTGGGGCTGTTCCCCGGCGTGGTGCGCCGCTTCTCGGGCCCCGGCTTTGCCGATCCCGTCAGCGATGACGCGGCCTGCCTGACCGACGCCGGCGGCGCCGGACTGGCCGACACCCGCCCCGAGCGCCTCAAGGTCCCGCACATGGGATGGAACAAAGTGCGCCAGACGCGCTCTCATCCTATCTGGGCCGGCATTCCGGACGAAACGCACTTCTATTTCGTCCATAGCTACTACGCCGACCCGGAAGATCCGGACCTGACTGTTGGTGAAACCGAGTATGGCCTTGCCTTTACCTGCGCGGTGGCGGCAGCTAACATTTTCGCGGTGCAGTTTCATCCCGAAAAGAGCGCCGAGCACGGTTTGCGCCTGTATCGCAATTTTGTAGACTGGCAGCCGTAGGCTCCGAGCCCACGCCCGCCAGCCCTTTCAACCCATATATTTTTTCGCTGCCCACCATGCTGCTGATCCCCGCCATCGATCTCAAAGACGGGCGCTGCGTGCGCCTGCGCCAGGGTGACCTGGACGATGCAACGGTGTTCTCTGAAGACCCCGCCGCCATGGCCACACGCTGGCTCGACCAAGGCGCTCGCCGCCTGCATCTGGTCGACCTGAACGGCGCCGTCGCCGGCAAACCCAAGAACGAAGCCCCCATCAAGGCGATCCTGGACGCTGTCGGCGACGACATCCCCGTGCAGATCGGCGGCGGCATCCGCGACCTCGACACCATCGAACGCTACCTCGACGCCGGCATCTCCTACGTGATCATCGGCACGGCCGCGGTCAAGAATCCCGGCTTCCTGCAGGACGCCTGCGGCGCCTTCCCGGGCCAGATCATCGTCGGCCTGGACGCCCGCGACGGCAAGATCGCCACCGACGGCTGGAGCAAGCTGACCCGCCACGACGTGCTCGATCTGGCCAAGAAGTTCGAGGACTACGGCTGCGAAGCCATCATCTACACGGACATCGGCCGCGACGGCATGCTGTCCGGCGTCAACGTCGAAGCCACGGTCCGCCTGGCCCAGCACGTGCGCATCCCGGTCTACGCATCGGGCGGCATCGCCGGCATCCAGGACATCGAAGCTCTCTGCGCCGTCGAGGAAGACGGCGTCGAAGGCGCCATCCTGGGCCGCAGCATCTACGAAGGCACGCTCGACTTCCAAGCGGCGCAGGCACGCGCCGACGAACTGGCAAAATGACCACCTCCAGCAGCACCCCCGCGGCCGGCGCGCCCGTGCAAAGCGCGCTGACCCGCCGCATCATTCCCTGCCTTGACGTCACCGCGGGCCGCGTGGTCAAGGGCGTGAACTTCGTCAACCTGCTCGACGCGGGCGACCCCGTCGAGATCGCCCGCCGCTACAACGAACAGGGCGCCGACGAACTCACCTTCCTCGACATCACCGCCACCAGCGACGGCCGCGACCTGATCCTGCCCATCATCGAGCAGGTGGCCTCGCAGGTCTTCATTCCGCTGACGGTGGGCGGCGGCGTGCGCCAGGTGTCCGACATCCAGCGCCTGCTGAATGCCGGCGCCGACAAGATCAGCATCAACAGCGCCGCCGTGGCCAATCCGGAACTGGTCCGGGCCGCCTCGGACTACCACGGCTCGCAATGCGTGGTGGTGGCGATCGACGCGCGCCGCGTCTCGGCCGCGGGCGAACCCGCCCGCTGGGAAGTCTTCACCCACGGCGGCCGCAAGGCCACCGGGCTGGACGCCGTGGCCTGGGCGCGCCGCATGGCCGCCTACGGCGCCGGCGAAATCCTGCTGACCAGCATGGACCGTGACGGCACCAAGTCCGGTTTCGACCTGGAACTCACCCGCGCCGTCTCGGACGCCGTGCCCGTGCCCGTCATCGCCTCCGGCGGCGTGGGCAACCTGCAGCATCTGGCCGACGGCGTCACCACCGGCCGCGCCAGCGCGGTGCTGGCCGCCAGCATCTTCCACTTCGGCCAGCACACTGTGGGCGAGTGCAAGCGCTTCATGACTGAGCAGGGCATCCCGGTCCGGATGTAGCCCCCCCGAAGCGCCTGCGGCGCTTCCCCCCAGGGGGCGCCGCAGCGGACCGGCAGAGCCCGGCTCCGCGCGGCCCCGTTTGTGTGGCGCCTCGAATTGCATAGGCCGGATTGCTTGGCACGCATTGAAAAACCCAGCTCGGCTGGCCTGGATTGGGGATAGTCTGGATCAGTTTGGGAAGCCCCTCTCAGGCGTGCAACAAGGTATTGCCGTAAGATTATGAGTCCCCACGCGCCAGTGGCGGCCTGCAAGGCGCCGCGCGAGGACAACGGATGAATGAGATGAGCAACGAACCCGCCTGGATGGCCGATGTCGTCTTCGACGAAAACGGCCTGATACCCGCCATCGCGCAGGACGCCGAAAACGGCCAGATCCTGATGGTGGCCTGGATGAACCGCGAATCGCTCGCCGAAACGGCCGCCACCGGGCGCGCCGTTTACTGGTCGCGTTCCCGCCAGCGCCTCTGGCGCAAGGGCGAAGAGTCCGGCCATGCCCAGGAAGTCCATGAACTGCGCCTGGACTGCGACGGCGACGTGATCCTGCTCAAGATCCACCAGCAAGGCGGCATCGCCTGCCATACAGGGCGCGCCAGCTGCTTCTACCGCCGCCTGGAAGGCCAGACCGACCAGGCATCCTGGATCACGGTGGACCCCGTGCTGAAAGACCCCGAACTGATCTACAAATGACCGCTCAAGCCGCAAGCGCCGCCGAAATCCTCGCGCGCATCGCCGATACCCTGGAAACCCGCCGTCCCGAAAACGGCGGCGATCCCCAAGCCTCCTATTCCGCCAAGCTGCTGGCCAAAGGCCCGGACGCCTTCCTCAAGAAGATCGGCGAAGAAGCCACCGAACTGGTCATGGCCGCCAAGGACGGCGTGCCCGACCGCATCGTCAGCGAAACCGCCGACCTGTGGTTCCATTGCCTGGTGGCCTTGACCCATTTCAAGCTTCGGCCCGAAGACGTACTGGCCGAACTGGCTCGCCGCGAGGGCCTGTCCGGCCTGGTGGAAAAGGCAAGCCGCCCGCAAGATTGAACACGGAACCCGGAAAAATGAGCAACAACTGTATTTTCTGCAAGATCGCCGCTGGCGACATCCCGTCCAAGAAAATCTACGAGGACGAGGACTTTGTTGCGTTCCACGACATTAATCCGGCCGCGCCGGTACATTTATTGCTGATCCCTCGACGTCATGTCACATCCATGCAGGATATTAAGGGGGAGGACGCAGAATGGTTGGGTAGAATGATGTCGTTAGCGCCGCGGTTAGCCGCTGAAAACGGTTGCAATCCGGGCCCTGATGGCGGATTTCGCATCATGATCAATTCTGGCGTCGAAGGCGGCCAGGAAGTCCCGCATCTGCATTTCCACATCATCGGCGGCTCGCGACCCTGGAAAGGGCGCGTGGCCCCCAACGCGTAATTCGGAGAAACATCATGGGTAGTTTCAGCATCTGGCATTGGTTGGTTGTCCTGGTCATCGTGGCGCTGATTTTCGGCACCAAGAAGCTGCGCAACATCGGCTCGGACCTCGGCGGCGCGGTCAAGGGCTTCAAGGAAGGCATGAAGGACGCCAACGGCGGCGACAAGCCGGCCGAACCGATCGCGCAACAACGCGTCTCCGGCGACACCATCGACGTGCAGGCCAAGGAAAAATCCAACTCCTGAGCGCCTGCTCGGCTCCCGGGCCGTCCTGAACAGGCCGGCCCTTATTGCATCCACTCCCGAGCGGCCGTCGAATGTTTGATGTCAGCTTCACTGAACTGATGGTGATCGGCGTCATCGCCCTGATCGTCATCGGCCCCGAACGCCTGCCCAAGGTTGCCCGCACCGTCGGCCACCTGCTCGGGCGCGCGCAGCGTTACGTCAATGACGTGAAATCCGATATCCAGCGCGAAATCGAGCTCGACGAACTGCGCAAGTTCAAGAGCGAAATGGAAGATGCCGCCCAGGGCGTGCAGAAGTCGCTGAACGAAACCCAGGCCTCGCTGCAGGAACCCGTCCAGCAGTTCCGCGCGGAACTCGACGAAGTCGCGCGCGAAGCCAACATCAAGGCCGAACCGGCCGTGGCCAGCGAAACGCCTGCCGATCCCGAACGCAGCATCGCGCCGCCGCCCGGCCAGAACCACAGCCTGGACCTGGATCTGCCGCCGGTGGCTGCGCCTGCGCCTGCCGCAACCCAACAACCCGCGCCCAGCGCGCCCAAGGCCGACGACGCCGCGCCCGCCGCCAAGCCCGTTGCGCCCTCCGGAACCCCGACGTGACCCAGGACGCCTCCCAAGAAGAAGGCCAGCAGGAGACCTTCATCTCCCACCTGGTCGAGCTGCGCACCCGCCTGCTGCGCGCCGCCGCCGCCGTGATCGGCATATTCATCGTGCTGTTCATCTACCCCGGCGCGTCGGCCATCTACGACGTGCTGGCCCAGCCGATGCTGGCTTCGCTGCCCGAAGGCACGCGCATGATCGCCACCGGCGTCATCACGCCGTTCATGGTGCCCGTCAAGGTCACGATGATGGCTGCGTTCATCCTGGCGCTGCCTGTGGTGCTGTACCAGGCCTGGGCCTTCGTGGCGCCCGGCCTGTACCGGCATGAAAAGCGCCTGGCGCTGCCGCTTATCGTTTCCAGCACTTTTCTGTTCATCGCGGGCATGGCGTTCTGCTATTTCGTGGTGTTCCGCACGGTGTTCCACTTCATCGCCACGTTCGCGCCGCAGTCCATCACGCCCGCGCCGGACATCGAGGCCTACCTGAGCTTCGTCATGACGATGTTCATGGCCTTCGGCATCACCTTCGAAGTGCCCGTGGCCGTGGTGCTGCTGGTGAAGATGGGCGTGGTCGAACTGTCCAAGCTGAAGGCAGCGCGCGGCTACGTGGTGGTGGGGGCCTTCATCATCGCCGCCGTGGTCACGCCGCCCGACGTGGTCAGCCAGTTCATGCTGGCAGTGCCTTTGTGCCTGCTGTATGAGGTCGGGCTGATCTGCGCCCGGCTGGTCACGCCCAAACCAGAAGCAGAGAGCGAGGCCGGTTCGGACTCGCTGACAGAACGCCACTGATCCCTTCGGACGGTCCTGCCCACAAAGCAGGACCGTTTCACCTTGTGGGCGGCCTGCGGCAACTCTACATTGCCCTTATGTCACTCGCCCAAAGACTGCATACCCTGATGCGCTGGCGCGGCATCAAAAGCCAGAACCAGCTGGCGCGCATTTCCGGCGTGCCGCAATCGTGCATCCATCGGATCCTCATGCGCGAAGACTGCTACTCGCCGTCTCGCGCCACCTTGCTGCGGCTGGCGCGGGCGCTGGACACCAGCGTGCCGTGGCTGACCGACGGCGTGGGGCCGGGTGGGGATACACCGCAAGACAGCGCATTCCCCCCGGACCATGCCCCGGACGGCTATTGCACGGAAATATGGGCGCTGCTGCGCACCCAATCCGAAAGCACCAAGAAAGCCATCCTGTCGGCGGTGCGCCTGATGGCCAAAGACCCCGCCGCGACCTGAGCTCCGTTCGCGGACCCGGCCCCGTCCTAGCGCGGCTTGCCCGGGCGCGTACCCACCACCACGGCCAGCTCGGCCGGCTTGCCGCTGCGCAATATTCCCAGCTTGGCGCTCTGGCCCGGCGGCAGCTGCGCGATCTCCGACAGCAGGCTGGCGGTATCCATCATCCGCTTGCCGTTGACCGACTGCACGATGTCGCCCACCCGCAGGCCGCCGCGCGCCGCCGGCCCGTCGCGCATCACGCCAGCGATGATCACGCCGGTGGTGTCGCGGTCCAGCCCAAAGGCGCGTGCCAGCTCCGGGGTCACGTCCTGCGGCTCCACGCCCAGCCAGCCGCGCTTGACCGCGCCGGTCTTGACGATCTCGTCCATGACCTTGCGCGCGATCTCGATGGGGGTGGCGAAGCCTATGCCCATCGACCCGCCTGATTCGGAATAAATGGCGGTGTTGATGCCCACCAGATTGCCGGCGGCGTCGACCAGCGCGCCGCCGGAATTGCCGGGGTTGATCGCCGCGTCGGTCTGAATGAAGTTCTCGTAGGTGTTCAGGCCCAGTCCGTTGCGGCCCAGCGCCGACACGATGCCCAGCGTGGTGGTCTGCCCCACGCCGAACGGATTGCCGATGGCCAGCACCACGTCGCCCACGCGCAAGCCCCGGTCCGGCGCCAGCGTGGCAGCGGGCAGGGCGCGCAAGGTGGCCAGCTTCAGCACGGCCAGATCGGTGTCCGGATCCGCGCCCACCACTTTCGCGGTATCGCGGCGGCCGTCGGACAGCGCAACCTCGATCGCTTCCGCGGCCTGCACCACGTGGTAGTTGGTCAGCACGTAGCCGTCCTGGTTCACGATCACGCCGGACCCCAGGCTGGTCGAGGCCTGCCGCCGGGTCACGCCGGGCACCTGGCCAAAGAACTGGCGCAGCACCGGATCGTCGGGCAGCGGAATCAGCGGCACGTTAACGTGCTTGGTGGTGTATACGTTGACCACGGAAGGAGCCGCGCGGGCCACGCCCTCGGCATAGGACGCCGTGGCCTGGGTGCGCGCAGCGGGCGGTCTTGCGGCGGCCGCTGCGGACTGCGGCCCCGCCGCAGGTCCGGCCAGCCGCAGCAGGTCGGGCCGCAAGGTCGTCACGACGAATAGAATACCCAGGCAGACCGTGACGGCCTGAGCAAAGATCAGCCAATATCGGCGCATGATTCTGATAGGACTAGCTATGAGTAAAGTGGACTCCCACGTCCTGGCCAACTGGCTGGACGACACCCTGCAAGCGGCGCGCTTCAAGGACTATTGCCCCAACGGGCTGCAGGTGGAAGGCCGATCCGAAATCGCACACATTATCGCCGGAGTCACGGCCAGCGAAGCCCTGCTGCGCGTGGCGGTCGAGCGCGGCGCGGATGCGGTGCTGGTGCACCACGGCTGGCTCTGGCGCAACGAGGACCGCCGCGTCATCGGTACGCGCCGCGCGCGCATGGCCCTGGCCCTGAAAAACGACCTGAACCTGTACGCCTACCATCTGCCGCTGGACGCGCATCCTACGCTGGGCAACAACGCTCAGCTGGCGCGCGTGCTGGGCCTGACGCCCGCGCTGCGCGACGATGGCGCGCCGCAAACCTGTGGCCCCGACAACCTGGTCTGGCTGGGCGCCGCGCAAGGCGTGGCGACGCTGGGCCAGTTGGGCGAGCGCGTGGCCGAGCGCCTGGGCCGCCAGCCGCTGGTGGTGGGCGACCCGGACATGCCGCTGGCGCGCGTGGCCTGGTGCACGGGCGGCGCGCAAGGCATGCTGGGCGATGCGGCGGACGCAGGCGCCAGCGCCTACATCACGGGTGAGGTCTCCGAATCCACGGTGCACCTGGCGCGCGAAACCGGCGTGGGCTTCATCGCCGCAGGCCACCATGCCACCGAACGCTACGGCGCGCAGGCGCTGGGCCAGGCGGTCGCGGAACATTTCGGTATCAAGGTCGAATTCGTCGACATCGACAACCCAGCATAACCGGCAGCGCCCCCAAAGACACGCCCCCGCAAGGGGGCGTTTTCATTGCACGGCGCGCTATGGCCGTGCGCGCCGCTCGTGCCCGAATCGGCAGGACTCGGCTAGGGGAAAACCAGAGGGCGCGATCAAGGCGGCGCCTGTGCGTCGCATCTGGTCAATCGCGGTTCTCTCCCTGTCAATTCCGCACGCAGTCCACAGCCCTAGCATTCCATGCAGCCGCCCGCTGCCGGCCCCTTCCGGCCGGGCCTCCTACACACGGAGCCATTGAATGCTGACCCTCTACGACCACCCGCGCTCCGGCAACTGCTACAAGGTGCGCCTCTTTCTTGCGCTCATCGGCCGGGACTACCAAAGCCGGTTCGTCGACGTGCTGGCCCGCAAGAACCAGACCGCGGAATTCGAGCGCGTCAGCGCCTTCCAGCAGATCCCCGCGCTGACCGATGGCGACACCGCCATCTGGGACAGCCACGCCATCCTGCTGCATCTGGCGCATCACTACGCCCCCGAATGGCTGGCGCCGCTGCCGCGCATCGGCGCCATGCATGCCTGGATGTCGGTATCCGCCAACGAGATCGCCAACAGCCTCCAGCCGCTGCGCCTGACACACGTCGTCAGCAACGCCGAAGCCGCGCACCACCTGGGCGTAAGCGAGGCCTTGCTCGACGTGCCTGGCATGCAGGCCCGCACCGACCGCGTGCTGCAACGCCTGGACCAGCGTCTTGCGGGCCACACCTGGCTGGCGGGCGGCGATGCGCCGACCGTGGCCGACATTGCCTGCTACGGCTACCTGGCGCTGGCCGAGGAAGCCGCCGTCGACATCGACGCCTATCCCGCCATCGCGGCGTGGCGCAAGCGCATACAGCAGTTGCCGGGGTATGTGCCACCGGGTCCCTGAGGCCCGCGCACAACGACAAAAACCACTATTACAAGACAAGAGGGAACGACATGGACGCCATCCAGGCCGCGCAGCCTATAGCCCAATCACACAAGAAACCGAATCTGTTCCGGGTCGCCGTTGCCACGGTCATCGGCACCGCCGTGGAAGCCTTCGACTTCCTCGCCTACGGTACCGCCGCGGCGCTGGTGTTCAACAAGATTTTCTTCCCGCAGTTCGATCCCGCGACCGGCACGCTGGCGGCCTTCGGAGCCTTCGCCAGCGGCATGCTGGCGCGGCCCATCGGCGGCATCCTCTTCGGCCATTTCGGCGACCGCATCGGCCGCAAGTCCATGCTGACTCTCAGCCTGCTGCTGATGGGCATATGCACGGTGCTCATCGGACTGCTGCCGACCTATGAACAGATCGGCATCTCGGCGGCGGTGCTGCTGGTGGCGCTGCGCATCGGCCAGGGGCTGTCGTTCGGTGGCGAAATGGGCGGCGCCATGCTGATGGCGGTCGAACACGCGCCGCCCAAATGGAAGGCATTCTTCGGCAGCCTCCCGCTGGTGGGCGCGCCTCTGGGCATCCTGCTGTCGGTCGGTTCCTTCGCGCTGGTGACGCGGCTGCCGGAAGAGGACTTCCTGTCCTGGGGCTGGCGCCTGCCGTTCCTGGCCAGCGCCGTGCTCATCGTCGTCGGCCTGTTCATCCGCCACGGCATCGACGAATCGCCTGAATTCGAAGAGGTCAAGCGCGAGAAGGCGCGCAACAGACAGTCCGTGCAAGACAAGATGCCCCTGGGTGAACTGCTGCGCGCGCACGGCAAATCGCTGCTGCTGTGCATAGGCTGCAAGATCGCCGAGGTCACGCTGATCTACACATTCCTGGTGTTCTCGGTTTCCTACGCGGTGTCCAAGCTCGGCTTCAGCCGCGCCGACGCGCTGCATGCCTTGCTCTACGGCGCCGGCGTGCTGATGTTCACCATTCCGCTGTTCGGCGTGCTGGCCGACCGCATCGGCGCGCGCCGCGTCTGTGGCTGGGGCGGCATGCTGCTGGGACTCATGGCCATTCCGATCTTTCTCGCGGTGGGCAGCGGTTCGTTGATGGCATACAGTCTCGCCGTCTTCGTCGCCATGGCCTTCAACTACGCGATCATGATCGCGCCGCAATCCAGCCTCTACAGCGCGCAGTTTCCCGCAGAGCTGCGCTATTCCGGATTGTCCATCGGGGTCCAGTTCTCGGCCGCCATCGGCGGCGGGCTGGCGCCGCTGATCTCGGCCACGCTGGTGCAGAAATTCGACAGCATTCTTCCCGTCGGCGTCTATCTGGCCTTCCTCGGCATCGTGGCCGGCACCTCGGCGTTTCTCATGAAGCCCACGCCGCAGGACCTGCGCCGCGCCTGACGCGCAGGCACGGCAAGAGCAGGCGGCGCGACGCTACGCGCCGCCGTTGCCGCTTCTGGCAGTCTTGCGGTACAAGGCCGGCGACATGCCGAAGCGTTCATGGAAGCGGCGGATGAAATGGCTCGCGTGCTGAAAGCCGCAAGAGGCCGCGATCTCCTTGACCTCGACATGCGCACGCCGCGGATCCTCCAGCGCTTCCCTGGCCAGCTGCAGACGGCGTTCACGCACGTAGCTGGTGTATTGCAGCGAGCGCATCTTGAACAAGCGGTGCACCCAGCGCGTGGTCACGCGCAGCACATCCGCCACCGCCTGCACCGACAGTTCCGGATCGGTGATGTGGGCATCGATGTAGCTGGCCAGCACCTGCCAGTTGTCGGCGGGCCCGCGCGCATCGCCCGGTATCTTCTCCAGCGCCTGGCTGGTGTAGATCGAAGCCAGCAGCGCCAACAGCGCCTGTTCGGCAAACAGCGACGACGTCGGGTTCGATTCCGCCTTGTCGAAGAACACATGATGCAGGCACCGATGGGCGGTCTGCACCATGGGCAGGACGGCCACGCCGCGCTGCGCGGTGAACTGCGACATCGCCAGGCTGTGCGCGCCCAACAGGCGCGACAGCGGCCCCTTGACCACCACAATGCGCGAATCGGTGTACATCCGGATTTCCGATGGCAGCGCGGTCGTGCGGAAGATGATGTCGCCGGGTTCCAGCGGCAGCGTCGCATCGTTCTGCACGATGACGCCGTGTCCGGCAATCACAAAGCTCGCCAGGAACTCCGCATGCTCCAGATCGGCCGCATGTTCCGCGCGGTGCTGCACGCTGATCGGCGTGGACTCCAGACTCACCACCAGCCCGCCCGCGCGCAGCCTGCAGGCCTGCAATAGCAGCCTGGGCGGTTCGGTCAGGGCCCTGAATTCGCCCGGCAGCACCAGCTTGTCCAGTTCGCGCTCGTAGCCTGCGATCTCCTGCGCATAGAAAGGGCGGAACTGGGGCGCAAAGTTCAGATCCGCCTCGGAACAGGCGGGCCGGGCGGATGGATTCACTGTCTGGCGGGCGCGTGGCATGCTCGGAACACTCAGTCGGGTCGGCCAACACTGGCCGAAAGGCGCCGGCCTTCCTGTCGCATTGAGTCAACCCTCGTTCGTGATCGGTCAATCGCTGGCGGCGGAGGCGGGCGTGTAATGGAGCCATTATCCCAAGGAGACCCCATGCTGGAAAAACAAGCCCATGCCGACGCCTTCTTTGCGCGCTCCGCGAACAAGCTCGACTTCGGGAACTGGAGCGAAGAAGAGAAGGTGGCCCTGAGCTGTCGCATTCTCGCCAGCGAAGGCCATTCGGAAACGCTGGCGGGCCAGATCACCGTACGCAAGGAAGACGGCACGTTCCTGACGACGCCCTTGGCCCAGGCCTTCGACGAGATCGTCCCGGCCTCGGTCATCCGCATCAACGACAACATGGAAGTGCTCGACGGCCCCGGCACGCCGAACCCTGCCGTGCGCTTTCACTTCTGGGTCTATCGCCAGCGTCCCGACGTGCAATGCATCATCCACACGCACCCGCCCCATGTATCGACGCTGTCCATGACGGGCCAGCCGCTGGTCGTCGCGCACATGGACGCGACGCCGTTCCACAACGACTGTGCTCATCTGAAGGAATGGCCCGGCCTGCCCATCGCCGACCAGGAAGGCGAGATCATCTCGGCGGCGCTGGGCGCCAAGCGCAGCATTCTGCTGGCCAACCATGGCTTTCTGGCGGCCGGCTCATGCATCGAGGAAGCGCTGTACCTGTCGGTGCTGATCGAACGCGCCGCCCGCAATCAGCTGCAGGCGGCCGCCGCCTATGGCGAGGTGAAACCGGTGAACGATGCGCTGGCCGCCGAATCGCACGACTTCCTGCTCAAGCCCAGCATCGTGCGCGCAAGCTTCGCCATGTTCGCTCGGCGCGTCGAACGGCAAATGGCTGCGGAACGGGACTAGGGGAAGAAAACAGGCAGCGGATCGTTCAGCGGGGGCCGGCGTGCGCCGGCGGGAACGTCCGCCAGCCGCCGCCCGGATCCGCGTCTGCGTGGATTCCGGGCCTGCGGCAGCATCGGATCAGGGCTTTTTGAGCAGATCGCGGATTTCGCGCAGCAGCGCCACGTCTTCGGGCGTCGCAGCGGGCGCCGGCGCTTCCTCGGCCTTGGTGCGGGCCTTGTAGATGGCCTTGACCATCCAGAAGATCACGAACGCCAGCAACACGAAGTTGATGATGATCGTGACGAAATTACCCCACGCAAAAACGTTGGCGCCAGCCTTGGTCAGGTCGGCGTAGGTCATGGGGCCGTTGTAGCCGGCCGGCATCGACAGAACCAGGAACTTGTTCGAAAAATCGACCGAGCCTCCGAGGATGAAGTTGACCAACGGCATGACGATGTCCTTGACCAGCGAATCGACGATCTTGCCGAACGCCGCGCCGATGATGACACCGACCGCCAGGTCCACTGCGTTGCCTTTGACAGCGAAATCTCGGAATTCTTTGACGAAACCAGTCGCTTTGCTCATAAAAGCACTCCCTTCGTGATACGCCCGTGAGTGGGCTGGCGCTATAATACGCGGTTGCTATGTTGTTACAAATTCCCGCGAACCCGATGCCGCAGAAGTGATGCTACTCGTAGAGCGGGCGCATCAACAAGGATAGGAAGATGAGTCAGGATACGCTGGTGCACGATGATGACGGTGCGGTTGATCCCAACCTGCCACCTGATCCTTCGCGACGTTTCTGGGTTACCACCGCCTGTGCTGTGGGTGGCGTAGCAGGTGTCGCAACGGCAGTGCCGCTTGTGAGCACGTTTTCTCCCTCCGAAAAGGCCCGCGCTGCCGGGGCTCCCGTTGAAGTGGACGTCGGCGACATTCCCGTCGGCACCATGAAGACGGTTGAATGGCGCGGAAAACCGGTCTGGATCATCCACCGGTCGCCTGAACAACTCGCTGGTCTCAAGACCCAGGACGCCTTGCTGGCCGATCCTGATTCCAAGCGCCCCGGCTTCACGCCCAAATACGCCGAAAACGAAGGCCGCTCGCGCAAGCCCGAGCTCTTCGTCTGCGTCGGCATCTGTACCCACCTCGGCTGCTCGCCCACGTCCCACTTCGAGAAAGGCGGCAGTCTGGGCGCCGACTGGCAGGGCGGATTCCTCTGTCCTTGCCACGGCTCCACGTTCGATCTGGCCGGCCGTGTCTACAAGAACAAGCCCGCTCCCGACAACCTCGAAGTCCCGCCGTACCAATATCTCACCGACACCCGCATCATCGTGGGCGTCGATGAAGACAACAAGGCCTGACGCGCGCGTCGCGCTTTTTTCCCGAATTACGTAAGTAAAACAAATACGCCACGTATTAGAGAAGGAGCCGTTACATGGCTGGCGAGAAAACCGTCGAGACGACAGGCCTGTTGGGCTGGCTGGACCGGCGCTTCCCGGTGACCTCCACCTGGAAAGCCCATCTGTCCGAGTACTACGCACCGAAGAACTTCAACTTCTGGTACTTCTTTGGCTCACTGGCCCTGCTGGTGCTGGTGCTGCAGATCGTGACCGGCATCTTCCTGGTCATGCACTACAAGCCGGACGCCGAACGCGCGTTCCAGTCCGTCGAATACATCATGCGCGAAGTCCCGTGGGGCTGGCTGGTGCGCTACATGCACTCCACCGGCGCGTCGATGTTCTTCGTCGTCGTGTACCTGCACATGCTGCGCGGGCTGCTTTACGGTTCCTACCGCAAGCCGCGTGAACTCGTGTGGATCTTCGGCGTCGCGATCTTCCTCTGTCTGATGGCGGAAGCCTTCTTCGGCTATCTGCTGCCCTGGGGCCAGATGTCCTACTGGGGCGCGCAGGTGATCGTGAACCTGTTCGCAGCCATTCCCTTCATCGGCCCTGAGCTGTCCATCTGGATCCGCGGCGACTACGTCGTGTCGGATGCCACGCTGAACCGCTTCTTCGCCTTCCACGTCATCGCCATCCCGCTGGTGCTGGTGGGCCTGGTCGCGGCCCACCTGGTGGCGCTGCACGAAGTCGGCTCGAACAACCCGGACGGCATCGAGATCAAGCAAGGCCCGAAGGACAAGTACGGCCGCCCGAAGGACGGCATCCCGTTCCACCCGTTCTACTCGGTCCACGACCTGATGGGCGTGGCCGGCTTCCTGCTCGTGTTCGCGTTCATCGTGTTCTTCGCGCCGGAAATGGGCGGCTACTTCCTCGAGTTCAACAACTTCATCCCTGCTGACTCGCTGAAGACGCCTCCGCACATCGCGCCGGTCTGGTACTTCACGCCGTTCTACTCGATGCTGCGCGCCACCACCGACGAGTTCACCTGGGTGCTGGCGGGCGCTTCCGTGCTGGGCGCCATCGCGCTGCTCGTCAAGAGCAACCTGAAGGGCTTCATGCGCATCGCCGTCCCCGGCATCCTGATCGTCGTGGCCGTGCTGCTGCGCGTGATCGACGCCAAGTTCTGGGGCGTGGTCGCCATGGGCGGCACGGTCGTCATCCTGTTCTTCCTGCCGTGGCTGGACCATTCCCCGGTCAAGTCGATCCGCTACCGCCCGACCTGGCACAAGTGGATCTACGGCATCTTCATGGTCAACTTCCTGGTGCTCGGCTACATCGGTACGCAGCCGCCCAGTCCGCCGTTGAACATCACGTCGCAAATCGGCACGCTGCTGTACCTGGCATTCTTCTTCCTGATGCCGGTATGGAGCCGCCTGGGCACTTTCAAGAAGGTGCCCGACCGCGTCACGTTCCACGCCCACTGAGCCCACCAGATAACGGATTAACCATGATCAAGAAGCTGATTGGTGCCGTGGCCTTGATGCTCACGTGTACCGCCACCCTTGCCGCCGGAGGCGGCTACCCCCTGGACAAGGCCCCGTACCGCGTCAACGACATGTCGTCGCTGCAGAACGGAGCCAAGCTGTTCGTCAACTACTGCCTGAACTGCCATAGCGCGTCCTCGATGCGCTACAACAAGCTCAAGGACATCGGGCTGACCGACCAGCAGATCAAGGAAAGCCTGCTGTTCACCGGCGAAAAGGTCGGCGACATGATGAACGTCGCCATGACCCCGAAGGACGCCAAGCAGTGGTTCGGCACGACGCCCCCGGACTTGTCCGTGATCGCGCGCGCCAAATCCGTGAACGCCGGCCCCTCGGGCGCCGACTACATCTACACCTACCTGCGCACCTTCTACCGCGACACGGCGCGTCCCACGGGCTGGAACAACCTGGTCTTCCCGTCGGTGGGCATGCCCCACGCGCTCTGGGAAGTGCAGGGTCCGCGCGAACTCACGACCGTCGCCATGCACGAGGTCGAAGGCAAGGCGGGCGCCCCCAAAACCTGGGAACGCGTCACCACGGTGTACGATGCACAGGGTTTTTCCACGGTCAAGGCCGAACCGGTAGCCAACTACCACGGCCATGCCACCTTCGATGCCAAATTCAAGGCCGCTAACCCGGCCCAAGTCGCAACATACGACAACGACGTCGCCGACCTGACTGCGTTCATGTCCTGGATGGCCGAACCCGTCCAGACATTCCGCGTCCGTCTCGGCGTCGGTGTCATGTTGTTCCTGCTGCTGTTCTTCCTGGTTACCTGGCGCCTCAACGCCTCGTACTGGAAACACGTGCGCTAACCGCAACGCCCCGCCAGGTTTTTATCCGTCCCTGATTGCAAATAGGGACGGCATCGGCGGATAGGGCTGTACGCCTATCCCGCCTGGCAATTGGGGCCAGCGCCTGCTAGATTAAGGCGCTGGCCTTTCGTTTTTCAATAAAGGACTTACCGCCATGATGGTGCTCTATTCCGGAACCACGTGTCCGTTTTCGCAACGCTGCCGCTTCGTGTTGTTCGAAAAAGGCATGGATTTCGAGATCCGCGACATCGACCTGTACAACAAGCCCGAAGACATCTCGGTGATGAACCCGTACGGTCAAGTGCCCATTCTGGTCGAACGCGACCTGGTCCTGTACGAGTCGAACATCATCAACGAGTACATCGACGAGCGCTTCCCGCATCCCCAGCTGATGCCCGCCGACCCGGTCATGCGCGCCCGCACCCGCCTGTTCCTCTACAACTTCGAGAAGGAACTGTTCGTCCACGTCTCGACGCTGGAAGACCGCAGCGCCAAGCCCGACGAAAAGAAGCTGGCCAACGCCCGCCAGAACATCCGCGACCGCCTGGCCCAGCTGGCCCCCATGCTGCTGAAGAACAAGTACATGCTGGGCGAGGAATTCTCCATGCTCGACGTGGCCGTGGCTCCGCTGCTGTGGCGCCTGGACCACTACGGCATCGAACTGCCCAAGAACGCGGCTCCGCTGCAAAAGTACGCCGAACGCATCTTCTCGCGTCCGGCCTACATCGAAGCGCTGACGCCTTCGGAAAAAGTGATGCGTCGCTAAGGCTGTTGCGTGATGGGTGAAACTTCGACCAAACCGTACCTGATCCGCGCGCTGCACGAATGGTGCACCGATAACGGCTATACGCCCTACATCACCGTGCAGGTCGACGAGCACACCATGGTGCCCGTCGCCCATGTGCGCGACGGCCAGATCACGCTGAACGTGGGCACGCTGGCCACCAACCGCCTGGTGCTGGGCAACGAATTCATCGAATTCCAGGCCCGCTTCAGCGGCGTGACCGAAAACGTCTACGTTCCCGTGGGCGCCGTCAGCGCCATCTATGCGCGCGAAACCGGCGCCGGCATGGGCTTCGAAGTGCAGCCCTACGAACCGCCGGAAGCTGGCGCCCAGGGCGCGACGGCCACCGCCGCGCCCGAGGGCTCCGACGCCGACGCCGCCCCCGGCGACGACGGCGGAGACGACGACGAACCCAAGCGTCCGCGCCTGACCATCGTCAAATAAGGCATCCCCGCAAGGTCTGCATTTTTTTCATTACAATGCAGCCCTTCGCGTGCCCCAGGCACGCAGCGCCGGTGTAGCTCAGTTGGTAGAGCAGCTCACTTGTAATGAGAAGGTCGAGGGTTCGATTCCTTTCACCGGCACCAGATTCCAGATGCAGATCCGTCCTGAGACGATCTCAAAAACCCGCTCCGGCTATGACGGCGCGGGTTTTTTATTGCCTGCGTCATGAACGGAAAGCGTGAGGCCAAGCCAGCCCATTGCGCTTTGTCCTATTTACGCTGTCCCGAGCCCCGAAAACCGGCCTTTCCGCGAAATCGCTGCCTACAATCGCGCCAAGTTCTGGCCTCAGGAGGCGCGGTTCCCCATGCAGACAAATCATCTCCCCGGCGTGCGGCAAAAACGCCTCTGGCAAAAGAGGTGGCCTAGAGAAGTCCTGTTCAATGGCCCGCCACTCCTCGTCGCCGGTAGCGCCGCGGTGAAGAGCTGGCGCGAACCGCTGTTTGAACCCTGGATGTTCGGTCTGACGGCCGCCACGAGCGTCTGGCTGATTCTGGCAGCCCTGGTTCGCGTGGCTGCTGCACGCGCCGACGACGAGATGGATGGACCGGCCGCCGTCCACGAAGGTCTCGATGCAGCGGTCTCCACCATGCACACCATGCTTGCCGAATGGTGCGACAAGCGCAATTGTGGAACCGACCTGCGCACCACCTTCCACCGGGTCGTGCCTCCCGTTCATGAACCGCAGGAAATCGAGCAGATCATCAACTACGCGGGCGCTGGGGGCGAGGGTGCAGGACGAACCTTTCCCGTGCACACCGGCATCGCGGGCAGAGCTGTCCGCAGCAAGACACCGCTGGTGATGTCCAGCCAACACAGAACGGAAGATCAACTCCGCTCGGCACTAGTGCTTGAATGGGGGTATACCGCGGCCCAGGCCCGCCGTCTTGGACCCGGCCGCTATTCGGCTATGGCGGTGCCCGTCCTGGACCGTTCAGGCCAGCATCCCATAGGCGTGATCTACCTGGACTCGAGCGACCATGCGCTTTTCGAACGCAACGACGTTGCGGAAATCGTAGGCGCCGGCGCCAAAGCGATCAGCGACTTCGTCAGCAAAAGGTATTGATATGAACGCTGCCACCAACAAGAAACCTGACGCATTCTTCAAGGGATCCCGGCTTATTTCCAGGCCGGGCGCGGTAATCCAGGTTCGGGAACTGATGCTCACCGAATACGGGTTGCGTGCCATTACCAGTGCAAGCACGGGTATCCGGCAAGGGGCCATTGAAGAAGCTGGCCCACCGTCGCCGCTGAGAGGAATGGCTCCTGCCTGACCCCATTTGTACTGCGCCCGGTTTGGCTGCTTTTCGATACCGCAGATGGTCGCCGCATGCACTCGTGTCCTGGTGAGAAAGGCAAATATTCAGCGCGTCGACCCGTTACGCCTGGCCCGTTTTGCATTCTTCCGTTTTTTTGTGCATAATTCGCCCCCTCTACCTGTTCCCCGATAGCTCAGTCGGTAGAGCGACGGACTGTTAATCCGCAGGTCGCTGGTTCGAGCCCAGCTCGGGGAGCCAAAGAATGCAGTACTGAAGGGCCCGCAACTTGTTGCGGGCCTTTTGCATTGGGACGCGGTGCGCGCGCGCTGTTTGCCGGGCCGCGCGCGGCGTACGATGATGCGCATTCCCTCATCACCACATCGCCTGCCTCCATGCGTTCCGCGCGATCCCTGCCTGCCCTGGTTTCCCTGCGCGCCTTTGAAGCTGCCGCGCGGCGCATGAGTTTTTCCCTGGCTGCGCAGGAGCTCTTCGTAACGCAAAGCGCCATCAGCCACCATATCCAGCGACTGGAAGCCGAACTGGGCGTGGCCCTGTTCGAGCGACTCACCCGCGCCGTGGCGCTGACTGCGGCGGGTCAGGCCTATTACGAGCGCGTACATGCGGCCTTCGAACTGCTGCGCCTGGGTACCGACGAGGTCCGTGCGCCCGAGACTGTGCGGCAGACGCTGCGCGTCGGGCTGCTGGCCTCGTTCGCCACGCGCTGGCTGGCGCCGCGCCTCGCGGCGTTTGCCGCCGCCCATCCCGACATCGATCTCCAATTGCAGCCCGACATCGGCCTGGCGGACGTGGCGGGCGGCGAGGTCGACGTCGCCATCCGCTACGGGCGCGGCGTGTGGCCAGGCGTGCGGGCTCGGCTGATCATGGCGGAGCGGCTGTCGGTAGTCTGCTCGCCCGCCCTGATCGCGGGCAGGAAACGGCCGCGCACGCCGCAGGATCTGCTGCGATTCCCGCTGCTGGCCTCGCATGCCCGCCATCCCTTCGAATGGGACGCCTGGGCGCGACATCACGGCGTGGACCTGGGCGGCGTGCGGCCCGTACGCCTGCATGACTACAACATCGTCGTGGAAGCGGCGCTGGCGGGGCAAGGCATGGCGATGGGCCGTCACCGCCTTATCGCCGCCCAGCTCGCCAGCGGCGCGCTGGTGGAGGCCCTGCCGAACGCCGCGCTCGAAGCTCCTCGCATCGGCTGGTGGTTCGTGACGCCGCGCGGCGCGCTTGGCGAAGCGGCACAGCGCTTCCACGCATGGCTGGCGCAGGCGGCCACGGAGCGGGGCGACACACATTAGTTTTACTCATGTGTACTGCGCGAAAATTGATTGGTCAGGGCCGGCAGCGGCCGATAGCATGAGGCTTGCCCATACTTTCCCTGTTCAGGAGTCCCTCATGACCCGCTCGATCTCCGGCCGCGTGGCCGAACTTGGCCTGACCCTCGAAGCCGCCGCCGCTCCCGCCGCCAACTACGTGCCCTTCGTGCAGGAAGGCAACCTGCTGTATATCTCGGGCCAGATCTCCCGCAAGGACGGCAAGGCCGCCTATCTGGGCCGCCTGGGAGACCAGGTTTCTGACGCCGATGGCGTGGCAGCGGCGCGCCTGTCGGCGCTGGGCCTGCTATCGCAGATCGCCGCCGCCACCGGCGACAAGCTGGATCGCGTGGCGCGCGTCGTGCGCCTGGGCGTGTTCGTGGCCAGCACGCCGGACTTCAACCGCCAGAGCGCCATTGCCAACGGCGCCTCCGACCTGATGGTCGAGGTGTTCGGCGACGCCGGCCGCCATGCTCGCAGCGCCGTCGGCGTGGCATCCCTGCCGCAGGGCGTGGCGGTCGAGATCGAAGCCGTTATCGCGCTTACGCAAGCCTGATCCCTGCCGGAGCCGCCATGTCCGCCCCCTTGACTCCCAGCGCCGTGGAAGCGTTGCGCGCCCAGACCCCTGGCGCGCACACCACCGTCCATTTCAATCACGCCGGCGCGTCGCTGCCCTCGGCCGCCACGCTGCATGCCATCCACGCGCACCTGCAACGCGAAGCGACGCAAGGGCCCATGGAGGCGGGCGTGCGGTCGCGGGAGCTGATCGAGCAGGCTCGCACACTGGCGGCCCGGCTGCTCAACGCGGACCCGACCGAGATCGCACTCACCGGCGGCAACTCGCCCGGCTGGGGCGCGGCTTTCGCGGCGATGGCGCCGTGGCGCGCCGGCGACCGCATCCTGGTGGGTCGCCACGAATGGGGCGGCAACCTGGCCGCCATGCGGCTCAAGGCGCAGCGTGCTGGCGCCACGCTGGAGACCATTCCCTCGGACGACAGCGGCTGCGTCGATCCGCAGGCACTGGAGGCCATGCTGGATGAGCGGGTGCGCCTGATCGCACTGACCTGGCTGCCCGCCAACGGCGGCCTGATCAATCCCGCCGCCGCCATCGGCAGCGTCGCGCGCCGCCACGGCATCCCGTATTTCGTGGATGCGGCACAGGCGGTCGGCCAGTTGCCCGTGGACGTCGCGCAGATCGGCTGCGATGTGTTGAGCGGGGCCGGACGCAAGGCGTTGCGCGGCCCGCGCGGCACAGGCCTGCTGTACGTGCGGCGCGACTTCCTGGACCAGCTCACGCCCGCCTTCGTCGACACCCATTCCGCCCCCCTGGGCGCCGACGGCGAGCCGGTGCTGCGCCAGGACGCCGCGCGCCTGGAATCGGCGGAAGCCTCGCTGGCGCTGCGCTGCGGCCTGGCCAACGCCTTGCAGGAAGCCCTGGACATCGGCCTGCCAGCCATCCGCGCCCGCATCGCCGCCACGGCCCAGGCCCTGCGGACCGAACTGGCGGCCATCCCCGGCATCACGGTGCTGGACCAGGGCCGCGAACGCTCGGGCCTGGTGTCCTTCAACTTCGCCGATCAGGACGCCGTATCCGTGCAACGCGCCATGGCGGCACAGGGCATCACCATCGGCAGCAACGGCGTGCCCTATACCCCGCTGGACATGCAGGCGCGTGGCCTGGCGCAGATCGCGCGGGCCTCGGTCAGCTATCTGACCAGCGACGCGGAAATCGACCGCCTGCTGGAAGGGCTGCGTGCCCTGGCCCGCTAGGGCTTGCCCGGCCCTGGGCCAAGTTCAAGCCGCCGCGCGAAGGGCGTCCACTTGGTGAAGACCAGCAGGTTGCCCAGCATTACCAGCGCCAGGCCCAGCAGGGCCGGCGCCGTCCACTGATAGCCTTCGGCGAAAGTAGACACGCTCAAGGCCACCACCGGAAACAGCACCGTGCAGTAGGCGGCCCGCGCCGGGCCCATGCGGCCCACCAACGTCAGATAGGCGGTAAAACCGATCACGGAGCCCGGGATGGCCAGATAGAGCAGGGCGCCGACGTAGGAAGCCGAGGTATCGAATTCGAACGGCAGGCCCGCCGCCAGACAACCCGCCAGCAGGATGGCTGCGCCATAAAGCATGCTGTAGGCGTTGCCGGTCAAGGGCCGGATGCCGGCGCGCTGTTGCAGCGACGACAGCATGTTGCCCGTCGAAAAGCAGAACGTACCCAACAACGCAAAGCCCAGGCCCAGCAGGGTTTCATGGCTGGCCTCCTGCCCCGCCAGTTCGGGCCAGAACAGCAGCACCAGGCCGGAAAAGCCCAGCGCGCCGGCCACCATCACGCGCGGCGCGACGCGGGTGCCGAACCACAGGCGGGCATTCAGCGCATTCCATAGCGTCGCCGCCGAAAACACCACCGACACCAGGCCGCTGGGAATCCACTGGGTTGCCGTGTAGAAGCACAGGAAGTTCAGGCAGAACAGGCACAGCCCCTGGCCCACGCACAGCCAGTGGCCGCGTCGGTCCATTTTCTGCAGCTTGCGGGTCAGCGCCAGGACCGCGAACAGAACCAGGCCCGCCAGCGCGAAGCGGTAGAAGATGGAGACGGGAATCGCCACCACGCCCAATTGCAGCTTGATGGCGATCCAGGTTGTGCCCCAGATGACGACTGTGAGGAAATACAGGAAGAGGTTCACGATGCGATGCTGAAACAGGGACGCGGTAAGGCGGTCCGCAAGACCGCCGGGGAATCCAGTTTGCGCCTCCCTGGCCCGCAAGAATTGCCGGTTCTTGCGGTTTTCTTCCCCGCGCGCACGCGCCGCGCGCGAGATCGCAGTAGCATTCCACTCATATGGCTACCGTCGCCTCGGCCCCGGCCGATTTCTCCGTCTTCCGCACCCTGGCGGGCTCCACCGCGACGTTGGGACGCGCCGCCGCGCTGGGCGAGGGCATCGCCATCTCGCAATGGTCACGCAGCGCCCACGAAACCATGGGCTACGACAGTCCGGGCCATCACACCCTGTCACTCTATCTGCGCGGCGGCGACAAGTCGTTCCGCCTGGGCCAGGACAGGCTACATGGCGGCGCCGGCAAGTTCTGCGTGCTGCCCTCGGAGCACTACTCGCGCTGGAGCATGAACGACAGCGTGCAATTCCTGCATCTGTACATCGCTCCGGAACGCCTGGCCCGCGAAGCCGTCATGCGGTTGGACTGCGAGCCCCGCACGCTGGAACTGCGCGACCGCACCTACATCCACGACGACTCGCTGATCGACGTCTGCCGGCAGCTGCTGGACACCGACTGGAACCAGCCCGCCGACCGGCTGGCGGCCAGCAGCGCGGCCGAAACAGTCCTGCACCATCTGCTGAACCAGGGCGTGGCGCGCAAGCCCGCGGCAACGCTGCGCGGCGGCCTCGCGCCCGCCGTGCGCCGGCGCATCATGGACTATGTTGACGCGCACCTGGCCGAGCCGCTGACGCTGGACGAACTCGCAGGCGTGGCGGCGCTATCCACCTACCACTTTGCCCGCATGTTCCACACCTCTTTCGGCGAGCCGCCGCATGCCTGGGTACGGGCGCGGAGGCTGGCGCATGCGCGCAAGCTGCTCGCAGCCGGCAAGGGCGACCTGGCCGGCATCGCCCAGGCCAGCGGCTTCGGCAACGCCAGCCACTTGGCGCGGGTCTTCCGCGACGCCGTCGGCGTCACGCCCGGACAGTACCGCAGCACCCGCGCCAGGCACTGACGCGTGGGGCTGTGGCCCCGTTTCCCGTCCCGCCCGGTCTACAATGGTCCACCGCCCCCAGGGCCTGACCGTACCGCCGCCCGACGCGATGCCGTCTACGACCTCTCGCGATTCCATCCCCCCGGCTGAACCCCTCGGCGCCGGCCCCGTGCGCGCGCACTGGCTGGCGGAGCTGATACGTCTGCGCGAAGCGCATTGGGGGCCGCTGGAAGACGCAGCCGCAGTGCGCCGCGTACGCCAGCAGGACGCCGATCTGCCCGCGCGCATCCTGGCTCGCGCCGCGTTGCTGGCGCAGCGCGAGAATCTCATCCCCCTGATCGACACATGGCGCCGCAGCGCGCTCGCCATGTTGGCCGCGTTGTTCCTGCTGGCCGCCATTTCCGGCGCAGGCGCCGCGCTGGGCGCGCTGGGTGACGGCTCGCGGCCAGTCAACGTGCTGTGGGCGCTGGGCGCCTTGCTGGGCCTGCATGCGCTCACCTTCCTGCTGTGGCTGGGCAGCTTCCTGCTGCGGGCGTCCTCCGTCACGGGACTGGGGCGTCTCTGGCTCTGGGCCACGCGCAAGCTGGCCCGCGGCCCCGACAGCGCGCTGGTACCGCAGGCTTTCCTCAACCTGCTGGCCCGCGCGGGCGCCTTGCGCTGGCTCTTCGGCAGTGTCAGCCACCTGCTGTGGCTGACGGCCCTGTGCGCAGCGCTGGCGGTGCTGCTGGCCGTGCTTTCCACCGCCAGCTACCGCTTCATCTGGGCCACCACCTTGCTGGCGCCCGACACATTCGTCGGGCTGACACAGGCCTTGGGCTGGCTGCCGTCCCTGCTGGGCTTTCCGCTGCCGGACGCAACCATGATCCGCGCCAGCGACGGCGCCCAGGCCCTGCCCGCCGAGGCGCAGGCGCAGTGGTCGCTGTGGCTGATCGGCGTGCTGGTGGTCTACGGCATCCTGCCCCGTCTGCTGGCCGGCGCCCTGTGCGTGGCGGGATCGCTGCGCGCCTTGCGCCGCCTGCGCATCGATCCCTCGCTGCCCGGATTCTCCGCCTTGCGCGATCGCCTGGAGCCGCCCGCCCTGTCCACTGGCATAGACCGCCCGGCCGATCCCCTGCACGAACCGCGCGTCGGCGCGCCGCCGCTCGCGGGCCTGGGCGGCCAGCCGGTGCTGCTGGGGCTCGAACTGCCGCCGGACCTGGCCTGGCCACCCGCCGATATGCCCGCGGGCGTCCAGCAGGCCGGCAATCTGGATACCCGCGAAGAGCGCAACCGCGTGCTGGATGCGCTCGCCGGCCAGGCCGCCACGCGCATGCTGATCGCCTGCGATGCGCGCCAGACGCCGGACCGCGGAACGCTGTCGCTGATCGCCGAACTGGCCGCGCACGCGGAACAGACGCGTGTATGGCTGGTCACGCCGCGCGCGGACGCCGAGGCTCCCGCCACCCGCGCCCCGCTATGGCGCGAACGCCTGCTGGCGCTGGGCCTGCCCGCCGATGCCGTGCTGCAAGCGCCGCTGGCCCCGCTCGCCTGGCTGGAGTCCGGCCATGGCTGAAGACCTCATCAAGATTGCGCTGGTCGGCCATACCAACACCGGCAAGACCTCGTTGCTGCGCACGCTGACGCGCGACACCACCTTCGGTGAAGTCGCCGACAGCCCTGGCACCACGCGCCACGTCGAAGGCGCGCGCCTGCGGCTGGAAGGGCGGGCCGTGCTGGAATGGTTCGACACACCGGGCATGGAAGACAGCATCTCGCTGCTGGAGTACCTGGAAAAACTCGACAGCCCGCAAGAACGCCTGGACGGGCCGGCGCGCATCCGCCGCTTCCTCGACACGCCCGAGGCGCATGGCCGCTACGAGCAGGAGGCCCGCGTGCTGGCCAAGATGCTGGACTGCGACGCGGCGCTGTACGTCATCGACGCGCGCGATCCGGTGCTGGGCAAGCACCGCGACGAACTCGCCATCCTGGCCGCCTGCGGCCGGCCTCTGCTGCCTGTGCTGAACTTCGTCAACGCGCCCGCGCATCGCGCCGACGAATGGCGCGCCGCCATGGCCCGGTTGGGCCTGCACGCGGTCGTCGAGTTCGACACCGTCGCGCCGCCGCTGGATGGCGAACAACAGCTCTATGCCAAGCTCGGCGTGCTGCTGGACCGCCACGCCGCCGCGCTGGCCCGGCTGTCCGCCAATCTTGCCGAGCAGCGCCGCGCGCGCCGTGGCGCCGCCTACGAACTGCTGGCCGACCTGCTGGTCGACGTGGCGGCCTTGCACGTCTCCAGCGCCAGCGACGACGCGGCGCTCACGGCCGCCTCGGGCGCGCTGCGCGACCAGGTGCGCCAGCGCGAGCAGGCCTGCGTCAACGCATTGCTGGCGCTCTACAACTTCCGCGCGACGGACTTCACCGATGATGCGCTGCCCCTGCAGGGCGAGCGCTGGGGCATGGACCTGTTCCATCCCCAGGCCCTGAAGGACATGGGCGTGCAGGTGGGCATGGGCGCCGCCGCGGGCGCCATGGCCGGCGCGGCGGTGGACCTGTTCAGCGCCGGTTTGAGCCTGGGCACCGGCATGCTGATCGGCGCGGCCGCCGGCGGCCTGTGGCAAGGCGTGGAAAAGCTGGGCAAGCGCGTGGCGGGCAAGCTGCGCGGCTGGCGCGAAATCAGCGTCGACGACGCGGTGCTGCGTCTTTTGGCCCTGCGCCAGCGCCAACTGATCGAAGCGCTGGAGCGCCGCGGCCATGCCGCGCGCGAGCCATTGAGACTAGACCATCCGGACGACGATGCCTGGCGCAAAGGGCCCCTGCCCGAAGCGTTGAAAGAGGCCCGCAGCCGGCCCGAATGGTCGGCCCTGGGCGAGCACTACGAAGACAGCGACCGCCGCAAGCGCGTGGTGCGCGAATTGGCGAAAACCCTTGCCGACGCGCCCCCGCCCGGCGCCTGAGCGCAGAGCCGCCAGCCTTGCCGCACGCACCATTCCACGCCGCCGGCAAGCAAGTACTAACCCCAATCCAAACCGATTGACGCTTAAACGAATGCGTCGATAAGATTCGTCCTACATCGATGCGGGTCCGTCCCCGTCATGATAATCACAAGGGGTTGGGTCTATCGTGAAGTCGAAGTCCTACGCAGTGATTCCCGGCAGCGCCATCACCGGCGCACGCGCAGCTCGCGCTACGTCCCGCCAGACCCCAATCCGTCTTTCGTCGTAAGCAGCAACGCCATGCCCCGGATCCCCATGGGGCCGGGGCCCTGTCACTTCTGTCGCGCTATCCGCGCACCACACGGAGCATGAGGGCTATGCGTACTTTTCCCCACCTGAAGCAAGCTGCGCTCGCCGCTGCCATCGCCGCATCACTGGCTTTCAGCGCCGGCGCGGCCGCCAAGACCTTTCACTGGTCCTATCAAGGCGATGCGACGTCCATGGATCCGATGGCCCTGAACGAAACGTTCACGCTGGGCTTCCAGGGCAACATCTACGAAACGCTTGCCGGCTACGACGGCAACCTGAAACTGACTCCGCTGCTGGCGGAAAGCTGGGAGAACCCCGAACCCACGAAGTGGGTGTTCAAGCTGCGCAAGGGCGTGAAATTCCACGATGGTTCGCCGTTCACGGCGGACGACGTCATCTTCTCCTGGAAGCGCAGCCTGACCCCGGGCTCCGACATGAAGGGCTACGGCGCCAAGGCCTCCGACATCAAGAAGATTGACGACTACACCATCGAAGTCACCACGCCCACGCCCAACCCCATCCTGCCGCGCGAATGGGTGTTCCTGTACATCATGAGCAAGTCGTGGTCGGAAAAGAACAAAACCACCGAAGCCACCAACGTCAAGGGCGACAACCAGGGCAACTATGCCAACCTGAATGCCAACGGCACCGGCCCCTTCATGCTGGCCTCGCGCCAGCCCGACGTGAAGACCGTGCTCAAGCGCTATGACGGCTACTGGAACAAGAACATCAAGACCAACGTCGACGAAGTCATCTTCCAGCCCATCACGCAGGAAGCGACGCGCGTGGCCGCGCTGATCTCCGGCGAAATGGACCTGGTGCAGCCTGTACCGGTGCAGGACTGGAAGCGCCTCGAAGACGCCAAGGGCGTCAAGCCGCTGACCGCGCCGGAAGCGCGCGCCATCTTCATCGGCATGGACCAGGACCGCGACGAACTGCTGTTCTCGGACGTGAAGGGCAAGAATCCCTTCAAGGATCCCAAGGTGCGCGAAGCCGTGGTGCTGGCCGTGGACACCAAGGCCATCAACGAGAAGATCATGCGCGGCGCTGCCAAGCCGCTGGGCTCGCTCATCGCCACCGCCATCAATGGCTATGACGATTCCTTCGGCGCGCCGTACAAGCCGGATCCCGAGCGCGCCAAGAAGCTGCTGGCCGAAGCCGGCTATCCCAAGGGCTTCACGGTCACCATGGACTGCCCGAACGACCGCTACGTCAACGACGAAAAGGTCTGCCAGGCCGTGGCCGGCATGCTGGCGCGCGTGGGCATCAAGATCAACCTGCTGGCGCAGACCAAGTCGAAGTACTTCGGCAAGATCCTGCTGCAGGCCGGCAACCAGACCAGCATGTACATGCTGGGCTGGACGCCCAGCTCCACCGACGCGCACAACACGCTGCTGAACCTGGCCTCGTGCCGCAATGCCAAGACGGCGGCGGGCCAGTTCAACCTGGGCGGGTACTGCAACAAGAAGGTCGACGAGCTCACCGACAAGATCGGCGTCGAAACCGACCAGGCCAAGCGCAACGCCATGATCAAGGAAGCCTTCGAGATCGTGCGCAACGACTATGGCTACCTGCCGCTGCACCAGCAGCCCATGTCCTGGGGCGTGAAGGACAACATCCAGGTCATCCAGCGCGCCGACGACGTGCTCGACCTGCGCGACGTCGTCCTGCCGTAATCCGGCGACGCGAGCCCCGGGCGGCACCTGCCGCCCGGGCGCGCCCGGCCCAGCCCCGGTTCCCGCTACCCGAGGGAAACGCGGCCCGGCGTCATCTGAATCCGAGGGCTCCCGATAATGCTTTCCTTTGTTGCGCAACGGCTTATCCAGTCGGTGCTGGTGATGTTGACGGTGGCGCTGATCGCGTTCTCCATGTTCCGCTATGTGGGCGATCCGATAGCCAGCATGGTGGGCCAGGACACCACCCCTGAACAACGCGCGGAACTGCGCAAACAGCTGGGCCTGGACGATCCCTTCGTGGTGCAGTACGCGCACTTCGTGGCCAACGCCGTGCGCGGCGACTTCGGCATATCGTACCGGCACCGCCGACCCGTCAGCGAACTGCTCGAAGAGCGCATGCCGGCCACGCTGGAACTGTCCTTCGTGTCTGCCGTGATGGCGCTGGCCCTGGGCATACCCATGGGCATCTATACCGCGCTCAAGCGCCACGGCGTGCTGTCCAAGGCCTTCATGGCGATCTCGCTGGCCGGCATCTCGCTGCCCACCTTCCTCATCGGCATTCTGCTCATCCTGTTCTTCGGCGTGCAGCTGCGATGGCTGCCCAGCTTCGGGCGCGGCGACGTGGTCAGCCTGGGATGGTGGACCACGGGCTTTCTGACCAAATCAGGCTGGCTGGCGCTGATCATGCCGGCCATCACGCTGGCGCTGTTCCAGATGACGCTGATCATGCGGCTGGTGCGCGCCGAAATGCTGGAAGTGCTGCGCGCCGACTTCATCAAATTCGCGCGCGCCCGCGGCCTGCCGGAACGGCTGATCAATTTCCGCCATGCGTTGAAGAACACCATGGTGCCCGTCATCACGATCACCGGGCTGCAACTGGGTTCCATCATCGCCTTCGCCATCATCACGGAAACCGTGTTCCAGTGGCCCGGCATGGGCCTGCTGTTCATCCAGGCCATCAGCATGGTGGACATCCCCGTCATGGCGGCCTATCTGGTGCTGATCGCCTTCATGTTCGTGCTCATCAACCTGGTCGTGGACCTGCTGTACTTCGCCGTGGACCCGCGTCTGCGTGTGCAGAGCAAGTAAAGGACTCATCATGATTGCTCGCATCGCTCCCTTCTTCGCCCGTGCGGCCGACAGCGACCTCTGGCACAGCTTCAAGCGTTCGCCCGGCGCCATCATCGCCGCTATCGTCACGCTGGCCAT
Source organism: Achromobacter sp. ACM02 (assembly GCF_014851605.1). NCBI lineage: Bacteria > Pseudomonadati > Pseudomonadota > Betaproteobacteria > Burkholderiales > Alcaligenaceae > Achromobacter > Achromobacter sp. ACM02. The sequence continues at coordinate 152,973 of NZ_JACUZY010000005.1, read as the reverse complement.
CCTGCTGGGCGCGCTGTTCGCGCCCGTCGTCGCGCCGCACAACCCCTTTGACCTGGCATCCTTGAGCATCATGGACGCCAACACGCCGCCGGCCTGGGAAGAGGGCGGCAGCCCAGACTTCCTGCTGGGCACCGACGACCAGGGCCGCGACATCCTGTCGGCGGTTCTGTATGGCTCGCGCGTGTCGCTGCTGGTGGGTTTCGCGTCCGTGCTGTTCTCGATGGTGCTGGGCGTGAGCCTGGGCCTCATCAGCGGCTATGCAGGCGGACGCGTGGACAGCTTCATCATGCGCATCGCCGACGTGCAGCTGTCGTTTCCAGCCATTCTGGTGGCGCTGCTGATCGACGGCGTGGCGCGCGGCCTGCTGCCGCGCGACATGCACGACCAGCTCGCGCTGTATGTGCTGATCTTCGCCATCGGCATCTCGGGCTGGGTGCAGTACGCCCGCACCGTGCGCGGCTCCACACTGGTGGAACGCAACAAGGAATACGTGCAGGCGGCCCGCCTCATCGGCATCGGACCCATCACCATCCTGCGCCGGCACATCCTGCCCAACGTGATGGGACCGGTACTGGTCATCGCCACCATCCACCTGGCCATCGCCATCATCACCGAAGCCACGCTCTCGTTCCTGGGCGTGGGCGTACCGCCCACGGCGCCGTCGCTGGGTACGTTGATACGTATCGGCAACAGCTACCTGTTCTCGGGCATGTGGTGGATCTCCATCTTCCCCGGCATCGCGCTGGTGGCGCTGGTGCTGTCGGTCAACCTGCTGGGCGACTGGCTGCGCGACGCGCTCAACCCCAAGCTGCGCTGAGGACGCCATGGCCCTGTTGAACATCGAAGATATCCGCATCGAATTTCCCAGCCGCCGCGGCACGCTGGTGGCCGTGGACGGCGTCTCGCTGTCCCTGGAAAAAGGCGAGATCCTGGGCGTGGTGGGCGAATCCGGCGCCGGCAAGTCCACCATCGGCAATGCCGTGATCGGCCTGCTGGAGGCGCCTGGCCGCCTGGCGGGCGGCGCCGTGCTGCTGAACGGCGAACGCATCGACACGCTGACTCCGGCGCAGCAGCGCAAAGTTCGCGGCCGCCGCATCGGCATGATCTTCCAGGATCCGCTGACCTCGCTGGACCCGCTGCAGACGGTGGAAAGGCAGCTGGTCGAAACCATGCAGGTGCACCTGAACCTGTCCCAGGCCGAGGCCCAGAAACGCGCCGTGCAGCTACTGACGCAGGTCGGCATCGACAAGCCGGAACTCCGCGTCAAACAATACCCGCACCAGTTCTCGGGCGGCATGCGGCAACGCGTGGTGATCGCGCTGGCGCTGTGCTGCGAGCCCGAAGTCATCATCGCCGACGAACCCACCACCGCGCTCGACGTGTCGATCCAGGCGCAGATCCTGGAACTGCTCAAGAAGCTGTGCCGCGAAGAGCAGGTTGGCATGATCATCATCACGCACGACATGGGCGTGATCGCGGACGTGACGGATCGCGTGGCGGTTCTTTACCACGGCAAGCTGGTCGAACAAGGCCCGACCTCCAAGATCCTGGGCGACCCCGACCACCCCTACACGCGCAGCCTGATCTCGGCCGTGCCGCGTCCCGACATCAAGCTGCGGCGCTTCCCGCTGGTGACCTACATCGAGGACGTGAAAAAGCCGGCGCAGCCGCTGGACCTGGCCACCCACTGGCTGGGCCAGCGCCGCGACTTCGGCGCGCGCACCGGCGGTCCGCTGGTGCAAGTCAACGACCTGAGCATGCGCTTCGTGTTGAAGAGCGCGCTGCTCAAGCGCAACCAGCGCACGCTGGATGCCGTCAAGCGCGTCAATTTCTCCATCGGCGAAGGCGAGGTCTTCGGCCTGGTGGGCGAGTCCGGTTCCGGCAAGTCCACCGTGGCGCGGCTGATCTCCGGCCTCTACACGCCGAGCGAAGGCTCGGTCAATTTCGGTGGCACGGACCTGACCGCGCTCAAGGGCGAGAAGCAGCTGAACCCGTTCCGGCGGCAGATCCAGATGATCTTCCAGGATCCGTTCTCCTCGCTCAATCCGCGCATGCGGGTGCTGGACATCGTGGCCGAGCCGATCCGCTTCCACAAGCTGGCGGCCAGCGAAGCAGAGACGCGCCGCATCGTGGCCGACCTGCTGGACGTGGTGGGCCTGGGCGATCGCGCCGCCGAACGCTTTCCGCACGAATTCTCGGGCGGCCAACGCCAGCGCATCTGCATCGCGCGGGCGCTGGCCACGCGCCCCCGCTTCCTTATCTGCGACGAACCGACCTCGGCGCTGGACGTGTCCATCCAGGCGCAGATCCTGAACCTGCTGAAAGACCTGCAAGAGGAACTCGGGCTGACCATGCTGTTCATCAGCCACGACCTGCCGGTGATCCGCCAGATGTGCGACCGCGTGGGCGTGATGCGCTATGGCGAACTGCTGGAAGTGGCCAACACCGAAGACCTCTTCGAACGTCCGCAGCATCCCTACAGCCAACACTTGCTTGGCCTCATGCCCCGCCTGCAATCCATGTCCCGCGAGGGCCTGGAAGTGGCGGAGTAACGCCAGGCGCAACCCGGAGCGAGACATGACGGCGACACGACAGACCCTGTTTACAGGCGGTCAGGTTTTCGACGGCAAGGGCAAACTGCTGCCCAGCCACGGCGTGCTGGTCGAAGGCCGGCACGTGGTGCGCGTGGCGCCGGCCGGGGAGTTTTCCGGCTACGCCGGCGCGACCGTGCGCACGGACGGCATGACGCTGATGCCCAGCCTGGCCGACTGTCACGTCCATCTGGTCTACACCGGCGGCGCCGATCCCAACGCGCAACTGAGCAAGCAAGGCCCTGCGCAGATCACGTTGACGGCGCTGGAGAACGCACAGGCCAGCCTGCGCGGCGGCGTCACCGCGCTGCGCGATTGCGGCGGCAAGGACTACCTGGAATTCGGCGTGCGCGACGCCATCGCGCGCGGCGTGTTCCCCGGCCCCACGATCAGGGCCTCGGGCCGCATCATCTGCATGACGGGCGGCCACGGCAACCGCATCGGCCGCGTGGCCGACGGCTGCGAGGACGTGATCAAGGCCGTGCGCGAACAGGTCCACGCCGGCTGCGACCTGGTGAAGATCATGGCCACGGGCGGCGTCATGACGCCCGGCGTCAGCCCCATGGACGCGCACTACAGCTTCGACGAAATGAAGGCCGGCGTGCACGAGGCCAAGCGCTTTCGTAAAAGCACCGCCAGTCATGCGCAAGGCACGCTGGGCATCCTGAACGCAGTGCGCGCCGGCATCGATTCCATCGAGCACGGCATCTTCATGGACGACGAATGCCTGCGCGAGATGCTGGACGCCCAGACCTATCTGGTGCCCACCATCGCCGCGGTGCGCAACATCATCGCCAACGCCGACAACGGCATCCCCGCCTACGCGGTCGAGAAGGCGCGCGCGGTGGAGCAACGCCACCGCGAATCGTTCCAGATGTATTACAAGGCGGGCGGGCGCATTGCGCTGGGCACCGACGCCGGCACCCCGTTCAACCTGCACGGCGAGAACGCCATGGAATTGGCCTACATGGTCGAGTTCGGCATGACGCCCGTGGACGCGCTCATCGCCGGCACCTCGCGCGGACACGACCTGATGGGCATGGACCAGCACGGCGCCATCGCCGAGGGCAACGTGGCCGATCTGCTGCTGGTGCAGGGCGATCCCACCGAAGACATCATGAAGGCGGCCGACAAGCGCTTCCACGTTGCGGTGCTGCGCAACGGCGAAGTGGCCGCCGGCGCCTTGCCCCTCTGAAACGCGACGATTCCCAGCCCGCAATGAAAAAGGCCGCCGCGCCCTGGGCGCGGCGGCCTTTGTACAGCTCGAGTCGAGTGGTGCGCCGGCTTAGCGGGCGCCGCCCATCGCGCCGCTCATGACCATCATCAGGAACTGCTCGACCGGCATCTTCTTGCCGTTGAAATCGACCTGGCCATCGGCGTAGTTCAGGTACGTCACGATGTTGTTGTTTTCGACCTTGGCCATGCCCATGGCGGTAGCCATGGTGCCAACCATTTCAGCCTGGCCCTTGGCGGTCTGCTGAGCCTGCTCGGCCGGCACGCCGCGCACCTGGGGCTCGATGGCCATCAGGTCGCTCAGGTTGCCCTTGGACAGCACCAGCTTGGCATTGAGCTTGCGGATCGTCTGCTTCAGCGTATCGGCGAACTCACCGTCCAGCGATGCCGGCTTGGCCATGTCCAGGTCCAGGTTGAAGGTCGACGTGCCGTTGGCGGTACGCACTTCCAGCGGCGACACTGCCAGCGTCGGGTTGCCAGCCAGCAGCAGCTCGACGTTGGTCTTGAGGACCTGCTTTTCTTCATCCGTGAACTGGGGCGACTGCTCTTCGCCCTTGCTCTGCATCATGCGGCGCGAAGCGGCTTCATAGACGTCGTTCAGCGCCTTGAACGCCTTCGAATCCAGCTTCTGCGCGTCCAGCACCAGCTTCAGGCCGGCCATGTCCTTTTCCTGCACGTTGATCATGCCGAAATCCATGGCCATCTTCACGCCCATGAGCGAGTTGGCTTCGGTCATGTCGACGGTAATCGCGGTGTCCTTGAGCTGGACCGGCGGCTTTTCCTTGGACGTGATGGTCCAGTTCTTGAGCGCGACCTTCTGGCTGCCCACGTACATGTCGTTCGAAGCCGGCGTCATGTCGCTGGTCAGGGTCAGGCCGGTCATGGCCATGCTGACGATGTCGCTTTCTTCGGACTCGCCCGCCAGCGTCAGGCTGTCGGCCTTCAGCGCGACCGTGCCGTGCTTGCTGGCGGTGGCGTAGGTCACGTCGCCCTTCATGCCCGAGAACTTCAGGCTGTTGGCGTCCTTGGCGAACTCGACGGGAGCCATGTCGAAATTGCCGCTTATGTTCTTGGCGTAGCTGACGCTATAGGCGCCGGACAGGGGCACCGCGCCCTTGGCGGCGGCGAACCATTCCTTGACCAGGGGCGTCTCTTCCAGCTGGAAGCGGCTGGCCACCATGGCGGGCGCAAACGAGCCCGACTTCAGGTTGGACAGCGGGAAGGGGCCGTGGTCCAGGTGCTCGAGGAACACGAGTTCGTGGTCGACGGCCGGCTTGCCGTCGGCGGCCGGCTCGGTGAACTTGACGCGGTAGCGCTCGGTGGACGAAAACACGCCGCGGTCGAAGGAGACCAGCTCAACCACAGGGGTCACACCCCATTTTTCGCCGACCTTCTTCAGTTCAAGGTTGGCCTGCTCGATCGATTGCTTGACGAAAGCCTCGGCCTTCTGGCCCGTATACCAAGCCGTGCCGGTCCATACTGCGCCCAGCGCGACGACTACGCCCACAATTGCCGATTTTTTCATTGCGATCCTTTATTCTTCAAATGGATGAAAGCGGACGGATTATAGGGATTGCAGCCTAGGGAAAACACTTATTTCGTGCAAAGGCGCTGCAATGTGTTGCTTATTGATACAGAACCAGCCTTCCCGGGCGGTGCTGCAGCGCCACATCAGCTACAATCCTTCGGTGCGTTTTGCCAATCTGCGCACGTCCGCTAGGCCCTTCGCTGCCAAGCTTCGCCCGTCAGGGCGCTTCCCTTTTCTCCTTTATTCGTCCGCCTGGATTGGAGTCTCTCAACTTGAGCGACGGGCTGCCGCTGGAGTTGTTTTGACTACCTCTTCCCCTTTTGCCGACCTCGGGCTGGCTGATTCCCTGTTGCGCGCCATTGCCGAAACCGGCTACACCGCGCCCACTCCCATTCAGGCCCAGGCAATTCCCCAGGTCCTCAAGGGTGGCGACCTGCTCGCCGCCGCACAGACCGGCACCGGCAAGACCGCCGGCTTCACGCTGCCCATCCTGCACCTGCTGATGCAGAAAAAGCCCGAGCAGCGCAAGCCCGGCCGCCCGCGCTGCCTGATCCTGACCCCGACGCGTGAGTTGACCGCGCAGGTCGAGGAATCGGTGCAGACCTATGGCAAGTACACGCCGCTGTCCTCCATGGTGATGTTCGGCGGCGTCAACATCAACCCCCAGATCTCCGCGCTGAGAAAGCCGCTGGACATCCTGGTCGCCACCCCCGGCCGCCTGCTGGACCACTGCGGCCAGAAGACCGTGGACCTGTCCGGCGTCGAGATCCTGGTGCTGGACGAAGCCGACCGCATGCTGGACATGGGCTTCATCCGCGATATCCGCAAGGTCCTCGCGCTGCTGCCCAAGCAGCGCCAGAACCTGCTGTTCTCGGCCACCTTCTCCGACGAGATCCGCACCCTGGCGCGCGGCGTGCTGAACAACCCGGGCGAAGTCTCGGTCACCCCGCGCAACACCGCCACCGAACTGGTCACCCAGACGGTGCACATGGTGGAACAGCACCACAAGCGCGACCTCATCAGCCACATCATCCGCGAAAGCGGCTGGCACCAGGTGCTGGTGTTCACCCGCACCAAGCACGGCGCCAACCGCCTGGCCGAAAAGCTGGTCAAGGACGGCCTGACCGCCGCCGCCATCCACGGCAACAAGAGCCAGTCGGCCCGCACCCGCGCGCTGGCCGGCTTCAAGGACAGCACCGTGACGGTGCTGGTGGCGACCGACATCGCCGCCCGCGGCCTGGACATCGACCAACTGCCCCAGGTGGTGAACTTCGAACTGCCCAACGTGCCCGAAGACTACGTGCACCGCATCGGCCGTACCGGCCGCGCCGGCGCCACCGGCGCCGCGGTCTCGCTGGTCGACAACAGCGAAATCAAGCTGTTGAAGGACATCGAGCGCCTGATCAAGAAGACCATCGAGCGCAAGCCCGTGGAAGGCTGGACGCCGCCGGCCACGACCGCGGCGGCCTACGACCGCCAGGAGCGCGACGAAGACAACCGCAGCCCGCGCGGCGGCGGCGGCCGTAATGGCGGCCGCAGCGGCAATGGCAATGGCAATGGCGGCCGTTCGCGCCAGGGACAAGGCCAGGGCCAGCCCCGCGCCGCGACCGGCAACCGCGCCCCCGCGCCGGCCCGTGCCGGCGGCGAAGGCCGCGCCAGCCATGGCCCGCGCGACGGCAAGCCCGCCGACCGTCCGGCCCACGCCGGCCGCAACGAAGGCCGTCCGCAGCAGAACCATCGCCGTCCGGAGGGCTCCGGCCGCCCGGCAGGCAATGGCGGTTCCGGACGCCCCTCGGGCGCGCCGCGCGCCGCGTTGCTGAGCAAGTAATATCACCGCAACCGCTACCCACGGACCCGCGCCATGCCCTTATCTACCTGGTTGACGTTCTTCCTGGCCTCCTGGGCCATTTCGTTCTCGCCTGGCGCGGGCGCGATCTCGGCGATGTCCTCCGGCCTGAAGTACGGCTTTGCGCGCGGCTACTGGAACACGGCTGGCCTGATCATGGGCATCCTGTTCCAGTTCGTGGTGGTGGCCGTGGGGCTGGGCGCGGTGCTGGCCACCTCCGAGGTGGCCTTCAACGTGGTCAAGTATCTGGGCGTGGCCTACCTGATCTACCTGGGCGTGCGCCAGATCCGCACGGATGCGGCGCCCGTCACGGTGGATTCCGGCGATCCCAAGCGCGCCACGATCCGGGAACTGGTGCTGCGCGGCTTCCTGATCAACACCATGAACCCCAAGGGCACGGTGTTCCTGCTGGCCGTGGTGCCGCAGTTCGTGGATACCGCGCTGCCGCTGACGCAGCAGTATGCGGCGATCGCCGCCACGCTGGCGTTCACCGACCTGGTGGCCATGGGCGTGTACACGCTGCTGGCGGCGCGCGTGCTGCGCCTGCTGCGCAGCGCCAAGCATATCCGCTGGATGAACCGGACCTTCGGTTCGCTCTTCATCCTGGCCGGCGTGTTCCTGGCTTCGTTCCGCCGCCATTCCTGAACCCCATGCGCGGGGCATGCGCTGGCGACGGCGCATGCCCCGCGCGTTTTTCATGCCCGATACCGGACCGCGCCGGGCCCAAAAGCGGCGCCAAGTAAAATCCTTCCGATCATGAACATCCCTCACGAAGTAGCGCGGCGCCGTACGTTCGCCATCATTTCCCACCCCGACGCGGGCAAGACGACACTGACCGAAAAGCTGTTGCTGTTCGCAGGCGCGATCCAGATCGCCGGCAGCGTCAAGGCGCGCAAGGCTTCGCGCCATGCATCGTCCGACTGGATGGAAATCGAAAAGCAGCGCGGCATTTCCGTGGCGTCCTCGGTGATGCAGATGGAATACCGCGATTGCGTCATCAACCTGCTCGACACCCCGGGCCACGCGGACTTCTCCGAAGACACGTACCGGGTGCTGACGGCCGTGGACGCCGCACTCATGGTGATCGACGCCGCCAACGGCGTGGAGCCGCAAACCATCCGCCTCTTGCAGGTCTGCCGCGCGCGCAACACGCCCATCATTACGTTCATCAACAAGATGGACCGCGAAGTGCGCGAACCTTTGGAACTGCTGTCCGAAATCGAAGGCCACCTGGGCATGGACGCGGTGCCGTTCTCCTGGCCGGTCGGCATGGGCAAGGCCTTCGGCGGCGTATTCGACATCCGCCAGGACCGCATGCGCGTGTTCCGCCCCGGCCAGGAGCGCCGCTCGGACAAGGACGACTTCATCGAAGGCCTGAGCAATCCCGAAATCGCCCGGCGCTTCGGCTCGGCGTTCGAGCAGGCCAGCGGCGAGATCGAACTCATCAACGAAGCCGCGCCCGCCTTCGACCGCGAACAATTCCTGGCCGGCAAGCAGACGCCTGTGTTCTTCGGCTCCGCCATCAACAACTTCGGCGTGCAGGAAGTGCTGGACGCGCTGGTCGAACAGGCGCCGCCCCCGGGCCCGCGCGAGTCCATGCAGCGCCTGGTGCAGCCCGTGGAACCCAAGTTCACCGGCGTGGTGTTCAAGGTGCAGGCCAACATGGATCCGGCCCACCGCGACCGCGTCGCGTTCGTGCGCGTAAGCTCCGGCCGCTTCGAACGCGGCATGCGCCTGAAGGTCGCGCGCACCAACAAGGAAATGCGCCCCAACAACGTGGTGTCCTTCCTGTCACAGCGCCGCGAGCTGCTGGACGAGGCCTATGCCGGCGACGTGATCGGCATTCCCAACCACGGCGTGCTGCAGTTGGGCGACGTGCTGACCGAAGGAGAGACGCTGCAGTTCACGGGGCTGCCGTTCTTCGCCCCCGAGCTGTTCCAGGCCGTGGAAGTGAAGGATCCGCTGCGCACCAAGCAGTTGCGTACCGGTCTCACCCAATTGGGCGAGGAAGGGGCCATCCAGGTGTTCCGTCCCGAGGCTGCCGGCGGCTCGCTGCTGCTGGGCGCGGTCGGACAACTGCAGTTCGAAGTGGTCGCCCATCGCCTGAAGACCGAGTACGGCGTGGACGCGCGGATGCTGCCTTCCCGCTACACAATGGCACGTTGGATTACGTCTGAAAACCCCAAGGCGCTGCGCAAGTTCATGGATGCCAATGCCGCCCATATCGCCTATGATGTTGTGGATGCGGCGGCGTTTTTGATCGGTTCTCCCGCGCAATTGCGCGTGGCCGAGGAACTGTATCCCGATGTGAAATTCCATGCCATGCGCGAGCACGGCGGCAAGGTTTTCGGAGACAAAGCGTAGACCCGTTCGGGTTCCGCACGGCAGATGAGGGTAGCAATGTCTTGGCGTTTCTTATTCGCAACGCTCCTGATCGCGCTTGGCGCGTCGGCCTGGGGCGGTATTCAACTGGGTGATTGGCTGGTGGCGCATGCGCCGGTGGCCGCGCCCGCTCCTGGCCAGGATGCCGCGGCATCCCAGCAGCCCGTACTGGATGCCAACGGCCGTCCTTACGTGGCCCAGCCTCCGCAGCCGCGCATCGACGGTACCTTGGGCGTGCCCGACAAGCCCGCCGACCGCGAATGGCAGGTCAACACCGTTTCGCTGTTCGACAGCGTCAGCGACCCTGCGGTGAAGATCTCGCGCGAACGCATCAGCCCGGACCAGGCCCGCGAAATCGCGGCAGCTTCGCAAGTGCCGCTGCCTTCGGGCACTTCGGACGTCAGCACCCTGGATCTGCAGGCTCCCGGCACGTCCACCGCCATCAACGGCGGCCAGGTCCAGGCAGGCGGCTACGGCACTCCGCAGATGGTGCAGGCGCCCCCGCCGCCCCCGAACACCGCGCAGGCGCCCGGCGCCCTGGGCTGGCAGGACGCGCTCAAGCGCGAACTCGCGCATTGCGCCACGCAAGGCTTCTTCGAACGCCCCTCGTGTTCCTGGGCCGCGCGCAACAAGTACTGCGGACCCAACCGCGCCTGGGGCACCATGGCCGAGTGCCCGGCTCGCCCGAACTGAAATGTTGGCGCGCGGCATGCGCCGCATGACACCGACAAAAAAATGGCGCCCCGCAGGGCGCCATTTTTATGACCGGAACATTACTCCGGCACGGACATCTGGCTTTGCAGATAATTCTGGATGCCGACCTTGTCGATCAGGTCGATCTGCGTTTCCAGGTAGTCGATGTGCTCTTCGGTGTCGTCCAGGATGTCCTGGAACAGATCGCGCGAGACATAGTCGCGCACCGATTCGCAATGCGCGATCGCTTCCTTCACGGTCGCCTGCGCGCCTTGCTCCAGCTTCAGGTCACAGGCCAGCAATTCCGGCACGTCTTCGCCGATCAGCAGCTTATGCAGGTCCTGCAGGTTGGGCAGGCCGTCCAGCATGAAGATGCGCGCGATCAGGCGATCCGCATGCTTCATTTCGCCGATGGACTCTTCGTACTCGTGCTTGCCCAGCTTGTCGAAGCCCCAATGGTTCAGCATGCGGGCATGCAGGAAATATTGGTTGATGGCCGTCAGTTCGTTGGTCAGTTGCTTGTTCAGAAACTGGATGACGGTTTTGTCGCCTTTCATGATGGACTCCTTGCAGTCAGGCGCGACGCAGATGCATCGCGACAAAGGAGCGCACGATGCCGCGCGTACGCAACCCCGGCAGACTACCACCTGGCGCGGGGCCGCGCCTAGCCTTGCGCTGCATTTGGTAAACCGCTTTAGGAGCGCTACAAGAAAGCGACACGCCAATGAGAATGAGTATGCGTGCGTGATGCCTTGCATGCCGGCATCAGCAACGATGCGGCCTGACGGCGCGCGATGCCGCCGAATCCGCCGCGCGATCCACGCGATCGCTGGCAACGATGCGTCCCTCGACCGCATGAAACGCGCCGGCTCGTGGCCGGCGGCATTTCGTTGCGGATCGGCAACCCCGGCTGGGGCTGCGCGTTACTCGGCGCGCCGCGTGGCCAGCCAGATGCCCAACGCGATCGGGACGATGCCCAGCAGATCCAGCCACGATACGTGCTCGCCCAGCACCAGCCACCCGAACAGCAGGCCCAGCGGCGGCATCAGGAAGTGCAGCGCGCTTGCCGCAGTAGCGCTGGCGCGGCCGAGAATCATGAACCACAGGTAGTAGCCGCCCATCGACACCGCGACAATCATGTAGGCCATGCTCCAGAACAGGCTGGCCGTCATGCGCGCATCGCCGATGTTCTCGTGTATCAACGCGAAGGGCAGCAAGGCTACGGCGCCGGCCATGGACTGTATGCCCGTGGACGTCCACAGGCCGGAGGACGGCTTCAAACGCTTGTAGAGCAGCGTGCCGGCCACCAGCGCCACCAGGCCGCCCGTCACCAACAGCGTGCCATGCAGGTCCTCCTGCATGCCCGACAAGCGTGAACGCAGCACCAGGGCCACGCCCGCCAATCCCAGGCACAGGCCCAGCAGTTTGCGCCATCCCAGCCGTTCGCCCAGCACTGGGCCGGCCAGCACGCCGATGAGCAGCGGGTTGGTGCTGATCAGCACCGCGGTAAACGCCGACGACACCGTCGTCATGCCCGACCAGCTCAGGCCGAGGTACAGCGCGTTGTTCAGCACCCCCAACAGGATCAGCGCGGCCAGATCGCGCGCGCTTGGCATCTTCCAGCGGCCGCTCGCCGCCGCCAGGCCCAGCATCAAGGCTCCCGCGATCACGAAACGGATGGTCAGCAAGGTCAGCGGCGGACAGTCCCGCACGGCGATCTTGGCCGCAGCGAACGCCGAGCTCCACAGAAAGCAAAAAGCTGCGATGGGCGCCCAGCTGATGCCCGGCGAGGCTTGAGCTGGAATGGCGGCGGCGGAAAGGGTCGAGGTGGCCTTCATGATGAGTCCGGAAGGTGGCGCTAAGCCGCAGTGGCGGCGGATGGACGAATTCTGCGCGGCCGCCCATCCATTGACAAACTCTTTATTCGGATCGAAAGTATTTAAAAAATGAATGCATGGAGCCGGCGATGCCTGACCTCGATCTTTTGCACAGCTTCGTGTCCGTCGTGGATGCCGGCGGCTTCACGGCGGCGGGCGAACGCGTACACCGCAGCCAATCCACGGTCAGCCAGCAGATCCGCAAGCTGGAGGAATCCCTGGAATGCGCGCTCTTCATCCGCGAAGGCCGCCAAGTCTTGCTGACCGAGGACGGCGAGCGTCTCCTGGGCTATGCCCGGCGGATGCTGGCCTTGTCGACCGAGGTCCGTGAAGCCGTCAGCGGGCGCAAGCGCGTGGACGTGATCCGGCTGGGCATCCCGGACGACTTCGCGGCTGACGCGCTGACCATTCTGGTGTCGGAATTTGCGCGGACCCGCCCAGGCGTGCGGCTATCGGTCCGCTGCGACCTGACTTCGGCGCTCACGCGCGCACTGGAGCGGGGCGACCTGGACGTGGCGCTGCTCAAACGCGAGCCCGGCGCGGGTGCCGCGTTGGCCGCCTGGCCCGAACACTTGCATTGGATCGGCGCACCCGGAATGGAACTCGCGTCCGCCGAGCCGGTGCCGCTGGTCGCGTTTCCGCAAGGCTGCATCTACCGCAATCGCGCCATCCATGCCCTGGAAGCTTCGGGCCGGCACTGGCGCATCGCCTACGAAAGCCCGAATCTGATGGGCCTGCAAGCGGCGTTGACAGGAGGGTTGGGCGTGGCGCTGCTGGAGCGGCGTTGCCTCTTGCCGGACCATCGAATCATCGACGCAGGGCTGCCGTCCGTGCCGTCGACCGAATTGGCGTTATGCCTGGCCGATACGCTGCGCGAACCTGCGCGCCAACTGGCGATGACTATCCGGGAATTTTGCGAGAAAGAAGCAACGCGGCCCGCTGCGTGACGGCAGCGAGCCGGAAAGAGACGACCGTCCTCAGGCGATGGCGACCAGGGGAATCGGAAAGCTGCTGTTGGCAGCAGGCGCGCCCGACTCGACCATAGCGGCCGGAGGATTGACCGGAACGGCTATGGAACGCACGTCGCATACGCTGGAACAGCGTCCGCCCGGCAGGTATTCGGTCGCGGTAGCCGCGCAGCAGCCGCAGCACGTGGCCACGCCCAGCTCGAATTGCAGGTCGGAAAGCGTCGTCGCGCCCGCGTCCACGCTGGCGCGGACTTGGCGTTCGGTGATGGCATTACATACGCAAATGTACATGAGAATAATTATCGAAAATTATTCCGCTACTGACAAGCCCCGCATGCAAATAAATTTGCAACCAAAGTGTCACGCAAGTCTTTGAAATTAGGGACGAATTTTCATAACCCCGTCCCTCATTTCATGACCCGACTCAGCGGGCTGCCGCCTGCGCCTTGCGCAACGCCGCCGGGGCTATCCGCAGCGCTTCGCGGTACTTTGCCACCGTCCTTCGGGCGATGACTATCCCCTGATCGGCCAGCTTTTGCATGATCTGGCTGTCAGACAAAGGCTTGGCCCGGTTCTCTTCGGCCACCATCTGGCGGATGAAAGTCTGCACTGCCGTGGCCGAGGTGGCATCCCCGCCGTCCGTCGAAACCCCCGTGCCGAAGAAGCGCTTGAGTTCCAGCGTGCCAAACGGAGTGAGCATGTACTTCTGTGTTGTGGCCCGTGAAATGGTGGATTCATGCAAACCGAGCTCGCCGGCGATGTCCTTCAGGATGAGCGGCCGCATGGCGGCCGGCCCCTGGCTGAAGAAGGCCGTCTGGTGCTGCACGATGGCCTGGGCCACCCGCAGGATGGTGTCGAAGCGCTGTTCCACGTTGCGGATCATCCAACGGGCCTGCTGCAGCTGCGATTGCAGGCCCGCATGCGCGGATTCCTTCTGGTTGCCCAGCATCTGGGCGTACAGCCCGTTGATCTGCAGCTTGGGCACGGCGGCGCTGTTGAGGGTGACCTGCCAGCCGCCGCGCGTCTTGCGTACGATGACGTCCGGCACCGCGTAATCGGCCGCGGGCACGGTCCAGGCACGCCCCGGGCGGGGCTCCAGGCGCAGGATCAGGGCATGGGCGGAGCGGAACGTGGCTTCGTCGCAGCCCACGGCCGCGCACAGGCGCGCGGCGTTGCCCGTCGCCAGCAAGGCCAGGTGCTGCGCGCAGATCTGGCGCGCGCAAGCCAGGACCGCGGCATTCGCGGCTTCAGGCAGTCGATCCAGATCCGGGTTGCGTAGCTGCAACAGCAGGCATTCCGCCATGTCGCGCGCGCCTATGCCGGGCGGATCGAAAGACTGCAAAAGCGACAAGGCCGCCTTCAGCTCGTCGATGTCTGGTTCCAGTTCGGGCGGCAACCAGTCCAGGATTTCCTCCAGCGGTGATCCCAGGTAGCCGTTTTCGTCCAGCTCGTCGATCAGAAGACCGGCGAGCGCGGCGTCGCGCGGCGCGGCGCGCGTCAACATCAGTTGGCCCAGCAGGTGCTCGCGCAGCGTATCCGGCCGAGCGGCCTCGGGCCGGCTGGAGTCTTCGTCGGGGTAGACCCCGCCCGAACCCGGCATTTCATCCACCGGCGAGTCGCGTTCGGCGGCGGGCTCGTCATCCTGCACCGAGGACTCGCGGTCGGACTCGGCCGGCGCCTCGGCCGACGGCGCTTCGTCCTGCCGCTCCAAGAGCGGGTTCTCCGCCAGCACTTGCGAAATCTCGGCTTCGAGGTCGAGCGTGGACAGCTGCAACAATCGGATCGATTGCTGCAGTTGTGGCGTCAGCGTCAAATGCTGACCTGGTCGCAGTTCTAAAATTGGACGGGTCATAGGTACAATATTTTGCATGATGAATCTGACTTCGCCCGCAAGCGTCCGCCAGGACTGCCGCCTCATTGGCCAGACCCTGCTCAAACTGGCGCTTCCCCGACTCGTAATGCGTGCGATCGTCATCGCCGTCGCTGTGGTCATCTGGTATCTCGCCGCCAATTGGATACTGAATTTCGGCCGCACCGTGAACTACGAGTTCCTGCATTCCCTGGGGCAGCCGACCGTGGACATGGTGCAGAAGGTCAACCCCTACATCTGGTGGGTGGTGGCCGGCATCTGGACCCTGATCGTGTTCTTCACGCTGCGCGCCTGGCTGTCCGCCAGCCTGGCTTCCGGCAGCGCCACCCCGGTCGAAACCAGCGTGCTGGCCGACCTGGCGCCCAACCTGACCGAAGAAACGCTGGGCGTGCTGCGCTGGACCTGGGGCGATCGCCAGGAGCCCTTCACGGTGGGCGATCTGCGCCGCTCCCTGTCTGAAATCCGCCACAACCGCGCCGGCAAGATCGCCATGGTCGCGGAACAGGCCCGCATCCTGGAGTCGTCCGACCGCCAGCCGCGCGATCCGCGCGACGAGGTCCGCCGCGAAGCACGCAGCGAACGCTACGTGGAACCGCGCATCGGCCCGGCCCGGTAAGCCCGTCCGTCCTCCCTCCATTGCCATAGCAGGCCGCCGACAGGCGGCCTGTTTTTTTTGCTTCAACCGTACGCCTGGCCTGGCAACCCCGTAGCGTGCCTCCCGCCCCCCGTCCAACCTCGTTTTGCCGAATATTCTTCAGCAAAATGCGTTGCCACCAGCATATATTTCACCCCAACACAAAAGAGTGTTCAGTTGCGCATTCGGCAAAAATGTGTTTGACTAGCAACCTATGGCCGCTCACCGCACCCCCTTCGCGATTGCCACCGGACGCTACGACGCTCCGGTTGCCGGCCTGCGCGCTCGTTTCTCCTCCTACGCGCTATCGCTATACCTACCGATCGGTTGCCGGGCCTAGTGTCCCCGTGGTAGCTCGGCAACCACGCTTGCCACACGCGATTTCCCCCTTTTATCTCTGAATCCTGCCGGTCAATCACGGCAAATCCTGGCGCAAGACCGCAATCCGGTCGCGCAGCCGCCTAGGGAAGCATTCCCGGGATTCAAAAGAAACCGATCGAGGTGTAGTAATGATGCTTGCCAACCCCGCCACCAAATACGTCCCCTTCGCGCCCTTTACCCGCGACTTTTCCGAACGCACCTGGCCCAGCCGCCGCATCACCAAGGCGCCGATCTGGATGAGCACGGACCTGCGTGACGGCAACCAGGCCCTGATCGAGCCGATGAGCGTCGAGCGCAAGCTCCGCTTCTTCGAACAGCTGGTGAAGATCGGCTTCAAGGAAATCGAAGTGGGCTTCCCGTCCGCTTCGCAGACCGACTTCGATTTCGTGCGCAAGCTCATCGACGAAAAGCGCATTCCTGACGACGTCACCATCATCGTGCTGACCCAGTCGCGCGAAGACCTGATCAGCCGCACGGTGGAATCCGCCGCCGGCGCCAAGCAAGCCATCGTCCACCTGTACAACGCCTGCGCCCCGGCGTTCCGCAAGGTCGTGTTCAACATGAGCAAGGACGAAATCAAGAACATTGCCACCACCGGCACGCGCCTGGTGAAGCAGTACATGGCGCAGCACCCGGAAACGCAATGGCGCTACCAGTACTCGCCCGAAGTCTTCAGCACCACCGAACCCGAGTTCGCGCTGGAAGTCTCCAACGCCGTGGCCGACGTATGGCAGCCCACGCCCGAGTGCAAGATGGTGCTGAACCTGCCCGCCACCATCGAGGCCACCAGCCCCAATCTGTACGCCGACCAGATCGAATGGATGCACAAGAACCTGGCGCGCCGCGACAGCATCGTGCTCAGCGTGCACCCGCACAATGACCGCGGCACCGCCGTGGCCGCCGCCGAATTCGCCGTGATGGCCGGCGCCGACCGCATCGAAGGCTGCCTCTTCGGCAGCGGCGAGCGCACCGGCAACGTCGACCTCGTCACCCTGGCCTTGAACCTCTACACGCAGGGCGTGCATCCGGGCCTGGACTTCTCGGACATCGACGAAGTGCGCCGCTGCGCCGAGTACTGCAACCAGTTGCCCGTTCACCCGCGCCACCCGTACGCGGGCGACCTGGTCTTCACCGCGTTCTCGGGCTCGCACCAGGATGCCATCAAGAAGGGCTTTGCCCAGCAACAGGCCGACGCCGTCTGGGAAGTGCCTTACTTGCCGATCGACCCGGCCGACCTCGGCCGCAGCTACGACGCCGTCATCCGCGTGAACAGCCAGTCGGGCAAGGGCGGCGTGTCGTACCTGCTGGAACAGGAACACGGCCTGGTGTTGCCGCGCCGCCTGCAGATCGAATTCAGCCGCGCCATCCAGCGCGTGACCGACGAAACCGGCCGCGAAGTCACGGCCGACGACGTGCACACCATCTTCAACCGCGAATACCTCGAGCAGAAGTCGCCGTGGAAGCTGGTGCGCCACCGCATCGACGGCAATCCGTCGGCCGGCGAAGGCCAGCACTTCAGCATCGAAGCTGAATTGGAATACAACGGCGAACGCCGCATCGTGACGGGCAAGGGCGACGGCGCCATCTCGGCCTTCGTGGCCGCGCTGGACGTGCCCGTGCGCATCATGGACTACCACGAGCACGCCATCGGCACCGGCACCGACACGCGCGCCGCTTCCTATGTCGAACTGCGCGTCGGCGAATCCAGCACGGGCTTTGGCGTGGGCATCGACCGCGACATCGTGACGGCTTCCTTCCAGGCCGTGCTGAGCGCCGTCAACCGCCACATCAATGCCGGCGCCGTGACCGCAACCGAGCAAGAAACCGCCGAAACCGCGTGATCCGCAATCCGGCGTAAAAAAAGCCAGCCTTATCGGGCTGGCTTTTTCTTTGGACGCGCGCCGCGCTTATCCGCGTGGCCAGATGTCGGCCGCGCCGATATCTGGCGCGGTGGCCGCAAGGAGCCGCTGATGGACCCAAGCGGCGATTGCCAGCGTGCGGTGGTCGCTATAGCGCGCGCCGACCAGCTGCAACCCGACGGGCAAGCCCTGCGGGCCGGTGGCGAAAGGCAGGCTGAGGGAAGGATGGCCGAATACCGTCCACGCGCGCGAGAACTGCGGATCGCCCGTGCCCAGGTCCGCGAACGGCGCCTCGCCGCTGGCGCTGGGCGCAAGCAGCACGTCGTATTTGTCGAACCACGTGTCCACGCGCGCGCGCGACTCGGCGACGCGCATCAGGTTCTTCTGGTGTTCTTCAGCGGTGATGCGCGAGCCCGCTTCCAGGATGGCCTGGATCTTGGGACTGAGCTGCGCCGCATGCTCCAGGCGCTCGTAGGCCAGCGCCTGCGAAGCTTCAAACGCCATGATGTCCGCATGCAGCTGCACCAGAACGCAATGCTCGGGCGGCAGCGGCAATTCTTCGACCAAGGCGCCGGCGCGCGACAGGATGGCCGCGGCCTGCGCGTAGGCTTCCTTGGTTTCGGGCAGCGCATGCCGCCATTGCAGGCTGCGGTACATGCCGATACGCGGCTTGCCGTCATAGGCCAGATCAAGCATGCGCGGATCGCGCATCAGGACGGAAGCAAATAATGCCACGTCCGGCACCGAACGCGCGAAACCGCCGATGGTGTCCAGGGACTCCGCCAGGCTTTTGACGCCCGCGCGGGAAATGCTGCCAAAGGTGGGTTTGAAGCCCACGATGCCGCAATAGGAAGCAGGGCGGATGATGGAAGCCGCGGTCTGCGTACCCAATGCGAAGGGCACCATGTCGTCGGCCACCGCCGCGGCCGAACCGCTGGACGAACCGCCGGGCGAGTAGGCTTCGTTGCGAGGATTGCGCGTGGGGCCTGCCAAATAGGTGGCGAATTCAGTCGTCACGGTCTTGCCGACGACGATCGCGCCTGCGCCCCGGCACAGCGCCACCGAGGCCGCGTCCAGGCCCGGATGGTGGCGTTCATAGATGGGCGAGCCATAGCGCGTGGGCAGGTCGACGGTGTCGAACAGGTCCTTCACGCCCATGGGCAGGCCATGCAGCACGCCGCGCAGCGCGCCGCGGTCCAATTCCTGCGCGCGATCCAGCGCGGCCTGCTTTTGCAGCGCGGTCCAGGCGTGGATGGTGCTTTCGCGTTGCTCGATGCGCGCAAAGCATGCGCGCACCAATTGCTCTGCAGTCAATTCGCGCCGTTGCAGCTTGCGCGCGGCTTCCAGCGCGCCAAGTCTGTTCAAGGCAGTAGACATGGTCCTTTCCTCTTTACCGGTACCGCGCGTGTCGCACGGCAGCTAAATACGCACCCGGTCCCCTTTGACCGAGGATCCGCCTTTATGCGCGGCATATTGCCGCGCAGTTCGGATGGACCGACTCCAGCCATTGTGCGCGCTACGTCAATTGGGATAAACACCGAAAAAGCCGCTTTTTCCCGGGAAAATCGCATGCCGCGCCATGGCAATTTATTGTTGCGTCGGCATCAGCATAGCGCAAACCCGTGCAATACAAAGGTCATATTTGTCGAGTAATATGAAATCGTTTTCACGAATCCGGCAGCACTCCCGCCATGGCCTCGCGCTCGTCGCCCCGCTTTTCCATCATTGAAGTGGCCCGCAAGGCCGGGGTGTCCCCGGCAACGGTTTCGCGCGCGTTCAACCAGCCCGAGATCGTTCATCCCGACACGCTCGCGCATATCCGCAACGTCGCCAAGCGCGCGGGCTTCCGGCCCAATCGCGTGGGCCGCAGCCTGCGTTCAGGCAGCACGCGCACCATCGGCCTGATACTGCCCACGCTGTCCAATCCCGTGTTCGCCGAGTGCTTCGAAGGCGCGGAACGGCGCGCGCGGGAATCGGGCTACAGCGTCATGCTGACCGCCACAGGCTACGATCCTGCGGTGGAATCCGCCGCGGTCCAGGGCCTGATGGACCATCAGGTCGACGGCCTGATCCTGACGGTCGCCGACGCCGCCAAAAGCGCCACGCTGGATGACCTGGACCATGCCGGCATACCCTACGTGCTGGTCTACAACGAGTCCGGTGCCCATCCCTTCGCGTCGGTCGACAATCGCGCCGCCGCCAGCGACATGGTGGCCCACCTGGCAGCGCTGGGCCATCGCCGCATCGCGCTGGTCACGGGTCCGCTGACTGCATCGGACCGCGCCCGCCGCCGGCTGACGGGCGCGCGCGCCTGCGCCAAGCGCCTGGGCCTGGACGACATCCAGCACATCTCCATGAGTTCGCACACAGGCAGCGACCTGGATGCCCTCAAGGCTGCGCTGCGCGGCAAGCAGGCGCCCACCGCCTTGTTCTGTTCCAACGACCTGCTGGCCACGGCCGTCATCGCGGACTTGGTGGGCCTGGGGCTGTCCGTGCCCGCCGATATCTCGGTGTGCGGCTTTGACGGCATGCGCTTTGGCGCCTTGCTGACGCCGCCCCTGACCACCGTAGCCCAGCCCAGCGACGGCATTGGCGAGACGGCCTGCTCGAACCTGCTGGCGCAGATCCAGGGCCAACCGCCGCATTCGGACCGCCTGCCGCACTGCATCGTCGTAGGCGGCACCGCCGCGCCGGTGCGCCGCTGAGGTCTTTTCCTACAACACTATTCTTCGGTACATGCGTCATGCTCATCGCACAAATCACCGACCTGCACATGCGCACCCCGGGCGACAAGGCCTACGGCATCATCGATCCGGCGGCGTTCCTGGCGCCCGCGGTGCGCGCGCTCAATGCCCTGACCCCGCGCCCCGACTGCGTCCTTATCACGGGCGATCTGACTGACCTGGGCCGCCCGCACGAATACCAAGTTCTGCGCGACCACTTGCAGGCGCTGGAGATTCCGTATTTCCTGCTGCCCGGCAACCACGACGACCGCGCCCAGCTGCGCGCGGCCTTCCCCGACCACGGCTATCTGCAAGGCGAAAGCCCGTTCATCCAATACGCCATCGAGACCTATCCGTTGCGCATGCTGGCGCTGGACACGGTGGTGCCCATGAAGAGCCATGGCGAACTCTGCCAGGACCGCCTGGACTGGCTGGCCGCGCGCCTGGCCGAACAGCCCGACCGGCCCACGTTGGTTCTGATGCACCATCCGCCTTTCCTGACGGGCATCGAGCATATGGACGCCATTGGCCTGCTGGCTGGCGCGCCCGAGCTCGAACGCATCGTGGCGCGCTTTCCCAACGTGGAGCGCGTGCTTTGCGGCCACCTGCACCGCACGATCTTCCAGCGCTTCGGCGGCACCATCGCGTCCACCTGTCCAGGCACCGCGCATCAGCTTGCGCTGGAACTGGGGCCGCGGCCGACGCTGCAATACATCATGGAACCGCCGGGTTATCAGTTGCATTGGTGGCAAGGCAAGAACCTGGTCACGCACCACGCGGTCATTGGGGAATACCCCGGCCCGTACCCCTTTGCCTGAGGCCCTAGACTACGAAAGTTTGTCCTGCCATACATCCGTCATGTTTGCGCTGCACAATGAAAAGGTTTTCATAACAGGCAACAATGCGGATCTAACTATTAGATCTTCGAGACAGCATGTCATCCATCGTTCTGGATAATCTCACCAAACAATATGGCAACGCCGCCGCGATCCATGGGGTGAGCTTCACGGTTCCCGCCGGCAGCTTCACGGTCCTGCTTGGCCCGTCCGGCTGCGGCAAATCCACCACCTTGCGCATGATTGCCGGGCTGGACACGCCGACCTCTGGCACCATCCACATCGGCGACCGCGACGTCACCCAGCTGCCGCCTGCCAAGCGCCGCATCTCGATGGTGTTCCAGTCGTACGCCCTGTTTCCGCACCTGTCGGTGCGCGAGAACATCCTGTTCGGTCTCAAGGTGCGCAAGGAGCCCGCGCGCGACTACGACCGCCGCCTGCAACGCGTGGCTGGCCTCTTGGGCCTGAACCATCTGCTGGACCGCAAGCCCTCGCAATTGTCGGGCGGCCAGCAGCAGCGCGTGGCGCTGGGCCGCGCCGTGATCTCCGAAGCGCCGGTGTGCCTGATGGACGAACCGCTGTCCAACCTGGACGCGCAGCTGCGCCATGAAATGCGCCGCGAGATCCGCGCCTTGCAGCAAGACCTGGGCATCACCATGGTCTACGTGACGCACGACCAGACCGAAGCCATGAGCATGGCCGATCAGGTAGTGCTGCTGCGCGGCGGCAAGATTGAACAGCACGACACGCCCGACGGCCTGTATGCGCGGCCCGCCACCGAATTCGCCGCGCGCTTCATCGGCACGCCGCCCATGAACCTGATCGGCCTGAGCTCCGCGCAGGGCGCCACCATCATCGCCGGCACGCAGAGCCGCGCCATCGCCGGCGCTCCCGCGGGCGCCGTGAAGCTGGGCGTGCGTCCCGAACACATCCGCATCGACGCCAACGGCGTTCCCGCCACCGTGGAAAGCGTGGAGTACTTCGGCGCGGACTCCATCGTGGTCTGCCGCGTGGGCGACACCAGCGGCGTGGCCGTGCGCGTGGGCGGTCACTTGCGCGCCGGCACGGGCGAAACACTGGGCCTGTCCTGGCAGGACGGCCAGCAGCACTTCTTTGCCGCCGATTCGGCGGTCATCAACTCCGCTGGCCGCTAGGGCCCGTACACAGGAAAGGAAACCAACATGCGTCGCATCGTACTGAAAACCCTGGCCGCCAGCCTGGCCGCCGCCTGCCTGTCGCTGCCTGCGCAGGCGCAGAACAAGCCCGTCGAGGTGGAGTTCTATTACCCCGTCGCGGTCGGCGGCCCGATCACCAAGATCGTCGACGACATGGTGGCGGATTTCCAGAAGGAAAATCCCGACATCAAGATCAAGCCGATCTACGCGGGCTCCTACCAGGACTCCATCGCCAAGGCGCTGACCGCGCTCAAGGGCGGCACGCCGCCGCAGCTGGCGGTGCTGCTGTCCACCGACATGTTCACGCTGATCGACGAGGACGCCATCGTCCCGATCGACAGCCTGGCCAAGAGCGACGCCGACAAGAAGTGGCTGGGCGGCTTCTATGACGCCTTCATGCAGAACAGCCGCACCGGCGGCCATACCTGGGGCGTGCCGTTCCAGCGTTCGACCATCGTCATGTACTACAACAAGGACCTGTTCAAGGCCGCGGGGCTGGATCCCGAGCGCGCGCCGGCGACCTGGGCCGAACTGGTCGAATACGGCAAGAAGCTGACCAAGCAGGACGCCTCCGGCAATACCACGCAGTGGGGCATCGAGATCCCCTCGGGCGGCGCCTTCGCCTACTGGCTGTTCCAGGCGCTGACCACGCCCAACGGCGCGATCCTGATGAACGAGGCCGGCAACGAGGTCTACCTGGACAAGCCCGCGGTGGTGGAAGCCGCGCAGTTCTGGCGCGACCTCTCGGCCAAGCACAAGATCATGCCGACCGGCACCATCGACTGGGGCACCACGCCCAAGGACTTCCTGGAAAAGAAGGCCGCCATGGTCTGGACCACGACAGGCAACCTGACCAACATCCGCAAGAACGCGGACTTCCCGTTCGGCGTGGCCATGATGCCGCAGCAAAAGCGCGGCGGCAGCCCGACCGGCGGCGGCAACTTCTACATCTTCAAGAGCGGAACGCCGGCGCAGCAGCAGGCCGCGCTGAAGTTCGCGCAATGGGTCACCACGCCCGAGCGCGCCGCCGACTGGAGCATCGCCACGGGCTACGTGGCCGTGACCCCGGCCGCCTGGCAGACCGAAAAGATGAAGAAGTACGCGCAGGAAGTGCCGGCCGCCGCGGTCGCGCGCGACCAGCTGGAAGTCAGCGTGGCGGAGTTCTCCACGCATGAAAACCAGCGCGTCACCAAGACCCTGAACGACGCCCTGCAGGCTGCCCTGACCGGTTCCAAGACGCCGCAACAGGCCCTGACCGACGCGCAACGCGAGGCCGACCGCATACTGCGTCCCTACAAGTAAAGCCGACAAGCACGATGAGCCGCTCTTTAAACGCGCTTTATGGCTGGCTGCTGTTGCTGCCAGCCATCGTGCTGCTCGCCGCCTTCACGCACTACCCGGCGGTGGCGACGCTATGGCACAGCTTTTTCTCCACCCCCAAGGGCGCGCGCCCCGCGCGCTTCGTGGGGCTGGACAACTACGCCGTCATGCTCGACGACCCGGTGTTCTGGCAGTCGCTGTGGAACAACCTGTGGTTCGCGCTGGGCACCATCCCCACGTCCATCGGCATCGCGCTGATCATGGCGCTATGGGTCAACCGCAACCTGAGCGGTCGCGGTTTCCTGCGCATGGCCTACTTCACGCCCACGGTGCTGCCCATGGTCGCGGTGGCCAACATCTGGCTGTTCTTCTACACGCCGCAGTACGGGCTGATCGCCCAGGTGATGCAGCTGTTCGGCTCGCCAGGCCCCAACTGGCTGGGCAACCGCGAGACCGCGCTGCCCGCGCTGATGCTGGTGACGGTCTGGAAGGAGTCCGGCTTCTTCATGATCTTCTACCTGGCCGCCCTGCAGACAGTATCGCCGTCGCTGCGCGAGGCCGCGATGCTGGAAGGCGCGTCGCGCTGGCAGTACTTCCGCCGCATCCTGTGGCCGCTGCTGATGCCCACCACCCTCTTCGTGCTGATCAATGCCCTGATCAACGCGTTCCGGTTGGTGGACCACGTGGTGGTCATGACGCGCGGCGGACCGGATAACGCCAGCACGCTGCTGCTGTACTACATCTACCAGGTGGGTTTCAGTTTCTGGGACACGGCTTACGCCGCCACGCTGACCGTCGTGTTGCTGGTGGTGCTGGCGCTGACCGCGCTGGTCAAGTTCCGCTGGCTGGACCGCAGGACGCACTATCAATGAAAGACAAGCTCGATACCCTGGGCGCCTGGGCGCTCGGCCTGCTGTGGATCCTGCCCCTGGCCTATGCCATGTGGGCGGCGTTCCATCCGCCCGCCTACGCAACCCGCTTCGACCTGTTCGCCCCGCTGACGCTGGACAACTTCGTGCGCGCCTGGCACGCGGCGCCGTTCCCGCGTTATTTCCTCAATACCTTCCTGCTGGTCACCATGGTGCTGGCGGCGCAACTGGTGCTGTCGACGCTGGCCGGCTACGCCTTCGCGCGCTTCGAGTTCCGCGGCCGTGATTTCGTCTTCATGCTGGTGCTGCTGCAGCTGATGATCATGCCGGACGTGCTGCTGGTGGAAAACTACCGCTCCATGAGCCAGCTGGGCATCCGCGACACGGTGTTCGCCATCGGCCTGCCTTACTTTGCATCCGCCTTCGGCATCTTCCTGCTGCGCCAGACCTTCAAGACGGTGCCTCGGGAACTGGAAGAAGCCGCGCGCATGGAAGGCGCCAACGCGCTTCAGGTGCTTTGGAAGGTTTATGTACCGCTGGCCAAGCCGATCTACGTGGCCTACGGGCTGGTATCGGTCAGCCACCACTGGAACAACTTCCTGTGGCCGCTAATCATCACCAACTCGGTCGAATCGCGGCCGCTGACGGTGGGCCTGCAGGTGTTCTCGTCCACCGACCAGGGCATCGACTGGTCGGTCATCACGGCCGCAACGCTGATGTCGGCGGCGCCGCTCCTGATCGCCTTCCTGCTGTTCCAACGGCAGTTCGTGCAATCTTTCATGCGGGCTGGCATCCGCTAGTCCCGCCTTGCGGGACCGGCTCAAATGAAAACTGCCCCTACGGGGGCAGTTTTGCTTGAGGATGAGGCCGGGTCGCTCAGTAACCTACCGTCAGCCCCGGCAAATCCACCGTGATGCGCGGGCGTTCCAGCGCCAGCGCCAAGTGCTCCGCGAACTCGCGAGCCTCTTTTTCGTCGGTGGACAGGGTGTCGTAGCCCAGCGCGTCGGCCACGCCCAGCACCTTGTCCAGCAGCAGGACCTTGCCGCTGGGACGCAGCGGTTCGCAACCCAGCGTTTCCCAGGCGCTGTCGAACCAGTCGCGCGCATCGCTCTGGCGCTGCGGCGAGGGCTCGACGCTGGCCGAGAGGTCAAGCGAACGGCGGGAGTCGAAAACGATGGTGATGTCGCTGCGCATGTCAGGGTTCCTTGGGGTGGCGTCAGGCGAGTAGGGTAGGCAAAAAACGCCGGGCAGATTGTCCGCCCGGCGACATTGGGCTCGCCGGCTTACCAGCCGCGCGACACCTCCCAGGTGACTTCGGCGTTTGCCGCCAAGGACTGGCGCATCATGTCCAGCAGGGGAAAGGCGCGTTCCTTCAGGCCCACCATGCGGGCCATGGGCGAGGCCGGGGCCTTGTCCTCGTCTTCTTCCTCGGAGCCGTCATGGGCGCTCTGGTATTCGTCGATCGCGCGCTCGATGCCGCTGATGGCCGGCCCCAGCTGCTCGACGGTGAAAACGCCGCGCTCCGGGATCTTGTCCTTGAAGGACTTGCCGGCCGCCAGCAGCAGCGCGCCGGCATGGTCGGTCAGCATCAGAACCTCGGCCACGACCTTGGAATGAAAGGTGATCAGCATATTCCAGTCTCCCACATTGATTACTTACATACACTACCGCAACACCAGGGGGCTGCCAACTGGCCCGGGGCAGCAGGCCCGATGGACCGGCCCCATCCGTCCCCCCGGACCTGCCGCCGCCGCGTCCGCGCCCCTGGCGCAGGCCGGTCCGATGGCCAAATCAAGCTATGATTCAGGAGATTCCCGTGACAGCGGGACCTGACGCGGCCATGAATCCGGCGCGCGCGGTCCGCCCGGCTACGCCGCCCCTGTCCGCTCCGCCCGACAGGTCCGGCCTGTGCGGGCGCGTCCGTCACTAACTCAGAACTTCTCCAGACGCCCATGCTCCTCGAGCAACAAAAACAGCTTATCTCCCTGATCCAGGCCGCCGTCGCGCAAAGCCTGCCCGACGCCGTGGCAAATGTGCTGCTGGAGCGCCCCAAGGTCGCCGCCCACGGCGACGTCGCCACCAACGTGGCCATGCAGCTGGCCAAGCCGGCCCGCCGCAACCCGCGCGAACTGGCCCAGGCCATCGTCGACGCCCTGATGGCGCAACCCGGCGCCGCCAGCCTGATCGAGTCCGCTGAAATCGCCGGCCCCGGCTTCATCAACCTGCGCATCACCGCCGCCGCACGCCAGGCCGTCATCGCCGCCGTGGCCGAGCAGGGCGCCGCCTTCGGCCGCGCGCCGCGCAACGGCGAGAAGATCCTGGTCGAATTCGTGTCGGCCAACCCCACCGGCCCGCTGCACGTGGGCCATGCCCGCCAGGCCGCGCTGGGCGACGCCATCTGCCGCCTGTATGACGCCATCGGCTGGGACGTCACCCGCGAGTTCTATTACAACGACGCCGGCAACCAGATCCAGAACCTGGCCATCAGCGTGCAGGCCCGCGCCCGCGGCCTGACGACCGATTCCCCCGAGTGGCCCGCCGACGGCTACAAGGGCGACTACATCGCCGACATCGCGCGCGACTTCCAGGCCGGCGCGACCGTCCACTCCGATGGCGTGGACGTCACCGCCACGGGCAACGTCGACAACCTGGACGACATCCGCGTCTTCGCCGTGGCCTAT
Source organism: Achromobacter sp. ACM02 (assembly GCF_014851605.1). NCBI lineage: Bacteria > Pseudomonadati > Pseudomonadota > Betaproteobacteria > Burkholderiales > Alcaligenaceae > Achromobacter > Achromobacter sp. ACM02. Next base: position 125,507 of record NZ_JACUZY010000005.1, on the reverse strand, counting down.
CTGCGCCGCGAACAGGACCTGGACCTGCAGGCCTTCGGCCTGGCATTCGACAATTACTACCTGGAAAGCTCGCTCTACACCTCCGGCCGCGTCGAAGCGACCGTCAAGGCGCTGATCGCCGGCGGCCACACCTACGAGGAAGGCGGCGCGCTTTGGCTGCGCACCACCGAACTGGGCACGGGTGACGACAAAGACCGCGTCATGCGCAAAAGCGAAGGCGGCTACACCTATTTCGTGCCGGACGTGGCCTACCACAAGGCCAAATGGGAGCGGGGCTTCCATCGCGCCGTAAACATCCAGGGCAGCGACCACCACGGCACCGTGGCGCGCGTGCGCGCCGGCCTGCAGGCGCTGGAAGAGGGCATTCCCAAGGAGTACCCGGCCTACGTGCTGCACAAGATGGTCAAGGTCATGCGCGGCGGCGAAGAGGTCAAGATCTCCAAGCGCGCCGGCAGCTACGTGACCATGCGCGACCTGATCGACTGGGTGGGCCGCGACGCGGTGCGCTACTTCCTGATCCAGCGCCGCGCCGACACGGAATTCGTGTTCGACGTGGACCTGGCGCTGTCCAAGAGCGACGAGAACCCCGTTTATTACATCCAGTACGCGCACGCCCGCATCTGCTCGGTCATCAACAACGCCGCCATGCCGCCCGCCGACGTGGCCCAGGCCGACGCGGCGCTGCTGACCGCGCCGACCGAATTCGCGCTGATGCAGCGCCTGGCCGAATTCCCCAACGTGGTGGCGCTGGCGGCGCAGGAACTGTCGCCGCACCACATCGCCTTCTGGCTGCGCGACTGCGCCTCGGATTTCCACGCCTGGTACAACGCCGAGCGCGTGCTGGTCGACGACACGGCCCTGAAGCTGGCCCGCCTGCGCCTGGCCTCGACCACGCGCCAGGTGCTGGCCAACGGGCTGGAGCTGATGGGCGTATCGGCGCCCGAGCGGATGTAACATCGGTTCATGGCAACCAAGCGCAAAACCACCCGCCGTTCCTCCGGCGAAAGCGGCAGCACCCTGTACGGCGCGCTGGCCGGCTTGCTCATCGGCCTGATCGTGGCCGCCGTCGTCGCCTTCTACGTCACCAAGGCGCCAGTGCCCTTCGTCGACCGGGCCAGCCGCCAGGGCGACAACGGCAAGCTGCCGGACCCGCGCCAGGCGCCGGACCCCAACGCCGGCCTGTACGGCCGCGACGGCGGCGCCGGCACCCCTTCCACCGGCCCGACGGCCACGGCGCCCGCGCCGCTGCCTGGGGCCGGCACGGGCCAGGCCAGCGGACCCGCCGCCTCCAAGGGCGATGACACCCCCGCCAAGCTGGACGACCTGGGCGCGCTGATCGCCACCCTGCCTACGTCCAAGGCGCCCGCCGCGGCTTCGGCCGCGCCGTCCGCCGCCCCCAGCCAGGCGCCCACGCCTATCTCCAAGGCCGCCCCCGCCGCTGCGCCCGCGCCGGCTCCCAAGCCGGCCGCCACCGCCTCCGCGGCCAACGGCACGTATTACCTGCAGGCTGGCGCCTTCCGGGGCGAGAACGACGCGGAGTCCCTCAAGGCCCGCATCATCCTGCTGGGCCTGCCGGTGGCGGTGCAAAAGGCCGAAGTGAACGGCAAGCCCATCAATCGGGTCAGGGTGGGGCCCTTTGCCCGCCTGGACGACATGAACCGGGCGCGCGGCCGCCTGGGCGAGAACAAGATCGAAACCGCGGTGGTGCGCCAGTAATGTGGGCCGCCGCGCACGCAAGCATTGAACTTATCCGGCCCCGGGCCTGTCTGTAACTTTTTACTCAGGAACCTCTCATCCATGCTGTCCCCCAAGATAATCCGCATCCTGGCCGCGGCCGCGCTGACCGCCACGGCATTCTTCAGCCCGGCAAGCCACGCGCAAGGTACGCAGCAGTCCATCGCCATCAATCCGCCGCTGCCGTCGGACACCCCGGGCAAGATCGAGGTCCTGGAATTCTTCGCCTACACCTGCCCGCACTGCGCCGCCATGGAGCCCATGGTTGAAGACTGGGCCAAGACCGCGCCGCCGGACGTGGTGCTCAAGCAGGTTCCGATCGCGTTCAACGCCGGCATGAAGCCGTTGCAGCAGCTCTATTACACGCTGCTCGCCCTGGACCGCCCGGATCTGCACCCCAAGGTCTTTGCCGCCATCCACGGCGAGCACAAGCGCCTGTTCGACAAGAAGGCGATGGGCGAATGGATCGCCACGCAGGGCGTGGACCGCGAGAAGTTCGACTCGGTCTTCGATTCGTTCAGCGTGCAGACGCAGGTGCAGCGCGCCACCCAGCTGGCCGACGCCTACCGCATCGACGGCACTCCGTCGTTCGCCGTCGGTGGCAAGTTCATGACCTCGCCGGTCATGGCGGGCAACAGCTACGAAGGCGCGCTGAAGGAAGTGACCCGCTTGATCCCGCTGGCGCGCAACTGATACTTTCCAGCCGGAATTCCGAACGCCCCGAGCCTGCCGGCCGGGGCGTTTTTCTTTGCGGTTCCCGCCCGAGCCCGCGCTACACTTTCCGCACAACAAATCGCCGCAACAGCGGCACACAATGGGTGGAAGACAAATGAAGCAGCGATTCCCGCGCAAACGCGCGATGCTGGGCCTGTGCCTGGCGCTGGCCGCCGGCCTGGCGCAAGCCAACGAAACCGACGGCGTGAAGATCGGCGTACTCACGGACATGGCGGGCGTCACCGCCGACGCCACCGGCCGCGGCTCGGTCGAAGCCGCCCGCCTGGCCATCGAGGAAATGGGCGGCACCCTGCTGGGCAAGCCGATTTCGCTGGTCTCGGGCGACCACCAGCACCGGCCCGACATCGGCAGCGGCATGGCGCGCAAGTGGTACGACACCGACGGCGTGGACGTGATCGTGGACGTGCCCAACTCGTCGGTCGCGCTGGCGGTGCAGGGCATCGCGCGCGACAAGAAGAAACTGGTGCTGTTCTCCAGTCCTGGCACCACCGCGCTGACCCAGGCGCAGTGCTCGCCCTACGGCGTGCAATGGACCTACACCACCTACGCGTTGTCGCGCGGCACCGCGACCGCCGTGGTCAACGAGGGCAACAAGCGCTGGTTCATCCTGGCGTCCGACTACGCCTTTGGCAAGCAGCTGGCGGCCGACACCGAGGCCGTGGTCAAGGCCAACGGCGGCGAGGTCGTCGGCACCGTCTACCACCCGCTGAACGCGTCGGACTTCGCATCCTTCCTGTTGCAGGCGCAGGCCTCCAAGGCGCAGATCATCGCCATCGCCAACGCGGGCGGCGACACCATCTCGGCCATCAAGCAGGCCGCGGAATTCGGCATCGGCGGCGCGCAGCAGCTGGCGGCCATGCTGCTGCTGATCACCGACGTGCACAGCCTGGGCCTGCAAGCCGCGCAGAAAACCTACCTGACCGTGCCGTCCTACTGGGACATGAACGACGGCACGCGCGCCTTCGCCAAGAAGTTCGAGGCCCGCGTGGGGCGTCCGCCCACCTTCCTGCAGGCAGGCGTCTACGGCTCGGTGCGCCATTACCTGCAAGCCGTGAAGGCGGCAGGCACGGTGGACGCCGATGCCGTCATGGCAAAGATGAAATCGCTGCCCATCGACGACCCGTTCAGCCTGAACGCACGCATCCGCGAAGACGGCCTGGTGGTGCGCGACATGATGCTGGCACAGGTCAAGACGCCGGCGCAGTCCAAGGCGCCCTGGGACTACTACAACATCGTGCGCAACATTCCTGGCGCGGCGCTGGCCTGGCCCTTGTCGGAAAGCCAATGTCCTCTGGTCAAGCCATGACGCAAGCGCCGCCCGAGGCAGTGGCCCTGGCCGACTTCGGCAGCTTCTACGCGGGCGGGCGGCAGGTGCGTATCGACGGCCTGCCGCCGCGCGAGATCGCCTTCACGCAGAGCGCATCGCTGGCGTATGACCCCAACGGCCTGTATCACTTCGAGCAGGCCTACGTGCAGTACTTCATCCCGGCGCGCCTGGCGCATCCGCTGCCCATCGTGCTGCTGCATGGCGGCGGCATGACGGGCGCGATGTGGGAGCAGACGCCCGACGGCAGGCCCGGCTGGATGCAGCACTTTCTGCGGCAGGGACATGCGGTGTACGTCGTGGACAACGTCGAGCGTGGCCGCGCAGGCTGGGCCCCGTTCACACAGGTTTGGCCCGAGCCGCCCATCATCCGCAATGCCGAGGAAAGCTGGACGCTGTTCCGCTTTGGCCGCGCCGAAGACTACGCGGCGCGACGCGCGTTCGAAGGGCAGCGCTTTCCGGTCGCCGCGTTCGACGAATTCATCCGCCACGCGGTACCGCGCTGGCTGGGCAATAACGATGCGGCCCTACGGGGATTTTGCGCGGTGCTCGACCGCGTCGGACCGTGCCTGGTGATGGCGCACAGCCACGGCGGCGAAGTCGCCTACCGCGCGCTGCATGCGCGGCCGGACCTGGTGCGCGGCGTCATCGGCATCGAACCCTCGGGCTACTCGTCCGAGGTGACGGCCCAAGCCGTGGCGGACAAGCCCTTTCTGTTCGTCTATGGCGACTACCTGGACGCGACGCCGCTATGGGAAAAGCTGTGCGCCACCGGCCAGGCCTATGCCGATGAGCTGGCGCGCCAAGGCGCCCGCGTGCAAACCTGGCGCCTGGCCGACATGGGCATTGCCGGCAATTCGCACATGCCCATGATGGACGACAACAGCGACGACATCGCCGCGCGCATCGGCGCGTGGATACGTAGCGCGGCCGCCTGAGGCCGCCGCGCCTTGCGTCGTTTAGCCCTGGACGGCCGCGGCTTTTTCCAGCGCCTGGGTCAGGTCGGCAATGATGTCGTCCGGCGATTCCAGGCCGATATGCAGCCGCACCAGGGCGTTGTCGCCTTCGCCCCAGTAGCGGTGCTTGGCCAGGTCCTTGCCCGACACCAGCTGCACCAGGCTTTCGTAGCCGCCCCAGGAAAAGCCGATGCCGAAAAGCGTCAGTGAATCCACGAACACGCGCGCCGCCGCCGGCGACAGGCGCAGCTCGACGGACAGCATGCCATTGGAGCCGGTGCAATCGCGCTGCCACAGGGCGTGGCCGGGATCCTGCGGCCAGGCCGGGTGGAACAGGCGCACGGTCTCGGGACGGCTCTTGAAGAACTCGCACACCTGCAAGGCATGGCGCGCATGCTGGGCCATGCGGATGGGCATGGTGCGCACCCCGCGCAAGGCCAGCCAGGCGTCGTCAGCGCTGATCGAATAGCCCATGGCGTACTGCGTGCGGTTGAGCTTGCGGGCTATCTGTTCGTCATTGGTGACTACGGCGCCCAGCATCAGGTCCGAATGCCCGCCCACGTACTTGGTGCCGGCGATGACAGACACCTGCGCGCCCAGCGTCAGCGGACGGTAGATGTAGCCCGAACCCCAGGTGTTGTCGGTGGCCAGCACCAGCCCGTGGCTCTGCGCGAAAGCGGCCATGGCGCCCATGTCCAGCATCTCGAACAACAGCGAGCCCGGCGACTCCACGTACAACAGCTTGGTGTTGGGACGCACCAGCGCTTCGAGATCCTCGCCAGCCGCGAAGTAGGTGATCTCGATGTTCATGCGCTTGAGCACCGCGTCGTCGAGTTCGCGCATCGGACCATAGACGCAGTCCGAGATCAGTGCGTGGTCGCCGGCCGAGCACAGGGCCATCATGACCATGGTCATCGCCGACAGGCCCGAGGACGCCAGGTAGCAATGCGTACCGCCTTCGAGCTGGGTGAAGACTTCTTCCAGCGCCGCATGCGTGTCCATGCCCATGCGCCCGTAGGTGGAGGCGCGGCCGCCTGCCGCCTTGTCGCGCTGGGCCTTTTCAAGTGCGGCGAGGTTCTCGAAGCGCACCGTGCTGGCCCGCATCGGCGGCAGGGGCACCGGCGCCGTGCCGGTTTCAGGGTTGAACGGGGCGGTGCCTGCGTGCTGCAGAAGCGTATCGATGTGTTTGGTGGGCATCTTCAGTGGACTGCTTGCGTATGGACAGGGGCGGAATAAAAGCGATCAGGATGAACCATATCAGGCCAGGCGCAGCCTGTCCCTATTCGCCGATCCAGGTAACGGTTTCGGATTGCGGGGCGCGGCTGGTGCGATAGCTGTTGGCGGGGTGCGCCGTGTCGGCATAACCGAAGGAAATGCCGCAGACCACGCGGCGGTCCGCGGCGATGCCGAGTTCCTCGCGCAGCACTTCCGGGTACATGGCCAGGGATGCCTGGGCGACGGTCGCCACGCCATTGGCCTGGGCCGCCAGCAGGAAATTGGCCACATAGCCGCCGCAATCCATCGCGCCGTATTCGCCCAGCGCCTCGTCGGTGGTGATGATGGCCACGTGCGGCGCGTCGAACAGCTGGAAATTGCGCATTTCCTGGCGGCGGTATGCCTCGCGGTCGCCGCGCGCCACGCCGACCGCGCCATACAGCTGGAAGCCTGATTCGCGCCGACGGGCCAGGTACTCGCCCTGATACTCGCGCGGAAACGGAAAATCCGGCGTAAAGCCAGACTGCTCCGCGCGGCGTTGCAGCGCGTCGCGCAGGCGTTCCGTACCCGCGCCTTCGGTGATCGTCACCTGCCAGGGCTGGCAGTTGCACCAGGACGCGGCGCGCTGCGCCAGATCCAGGATGCGCTCGATGGTGCCGCGCCCGACCGGTTCGGGCAGGAAGGCGCGGCAGCTGTGGCGCGCATGCAGCCACGCCTCGAGCGCGGCATCGGGGCGTGCGTCGGCGGCCTGCAAGGGCTGCGGGGAATGCGGCATGGCGGATGGTGGCATGGCGGTTGTCTCTCCTGATCGGGTCGCACACGCCCCGCCAGGGACGCATGCGGCATGCATGATGGGCACGTCTTTCCCTTTATGATGCCACTTCCGGCCTTCCGAAGCCGGTCGAACCGTTCCAGGCGACCCCCATGCTGCCCATCGACACCCTGATCGCATTCTTCGGCATTGCCGTCCTGCTGGCCCTGACTCCAGGGCCGGACAACCTGTTCGTGCTGATGCAATCCGCCATCTGGGGACGCAAGGCCGGCATGTTCGTGGTGCTGGGGCTGTGCACGGGGCTGCTGGGGCATACGGCCGCCGTGGCCGTTGGGCTGGCGGCCGTGTTCGCGGCCTCGCCCATGGCCTTCACCGTGCTGAAGCTTGCGGGCGCCGCCTACCTGGCCTATCTGGCATGGCAGATCCTGCGCGCGCCGGTCGAACCCGAGGACGGCAAGCGCCCCGAACCCATGAAGCCCGGTGCGCTGTATCGCCGCGGCATCGTCATGAACCTGACCAATCCCAAGGTCCTGCTGTTCTTCTTCGCCTTCCTGCCGCAGTTCACCTCACCGGCGCTGGGCCGCGTGGGCTTGCAGACCATGCAGCTGGGCGCGGTGTTCATGGTGTCCACGCTGCTGGTGTTCGGCGCCATCGCGTTCTTCTCGGGCGCGTTCGGGGAACTGCTGCAGCGTTCGGTGACGGCCAAGCGCTGGTTGAACCGGATCGCCGCGCTGGTGTTTGTCGGGTTGGCCGTGCGGCTGGCGACCGCCTCGCGTTGAAGAGGCGGCGAAAACCCTTCCCGACCCACCTGCGCTGCGCGCGCCCTGTGTATTTCCCATATGTACATGCGGAATTTGCAGTTTGCGGACCGGCGCCCACAGTCCAAGATTGCCGCACCGCCCCAACACAGGCCTAGGCATGGACGCCGATAGCCACCTCTTGCGGCGCAAGGAGAGTGGCCATGAAGCAAAACAAACATTTGTACTGGAAACCCGCTGCCCAAGCGCTGGCGGCGGTTGCCACACGGGTCGGATTGCTTGCCGCCGCGCTGGCTATCCTGCCCTTGTCCGCGCGCGCCCAGACCGACTATCCAACCAGGCCCTTGCATCTGATCGTGCCTTACCAGGTCGGCGGGCAGGTCGATACCATCGCACGCTCGGTTGCCGAAGGCCTGGGCAAGCGGCTCGGCCAGCCCGTGCTCGTGGAGAACAAGCCTGGCGCAAGCGGCATCATCGCGACCAATTACGTCGCCAAATCAGCCCCGGACGGCTACACCCTGCTGTTGACGCTGGCCTCCCCGATCACCGCCAACCTGGTGCTCTTCAAGAAGCTGCCCTACGATCCGCGCACCGAGTTGCGGCCGGTCTCCGATGTCGCCAAGGGTACGGGAGTGATCGTGATCAACAGTGCGTTACCCGTCAGGAACATCGATGAGCTGATCGCGTATGCAAGAAAGGAACCAGGCGCGCTCCGAATGGGATCGTGGGGACCAGGCTCCACGCCGCACCTCATTCAGCACTACATGAACAAGACCTACGGCATCGACATCCTGAACGTACCCTACAAGGGCGAGCTGCCGATCATGACGGCGTTGCTTGGCGGCCAGATCGACGTTGCCCTGGCCTCCGTGTTCACGCTCAAGCAGCCCCTTGCCACCGGCAAGATACGGGCCCTGGCCGTACTCGGCAGCAAGCGGATCAGCAGCCTGCCGAACGTCCCAAGCATGGCCGAATCGGGCTACGACGATGACGCTTACCGGGCCATTGCACCGACGACGCTACTGGCCCCGGCCCAAACGCCCGCACACATCGTCGAGCGGCTGGGTCGCGAGGTCAGCGCTACGGTGCAGAGCCCCGAGGTCCGCGACAGGCTGCTCGCGATGGACCTGGAACCGATCGGGAACCTGCCCGACGAAGCCCTGGCCGAGTACCAGACCTATCTTCCGATCATCCTCAAGCTGAACGCCGACACGGGCGTAACGCTGGACTGAGACGGCGCTCAGGCAGCCGAAAACCGCATGATGCCGTCCGCGCCCAGCGCGCGCTTGAGCTTGCCTTCGAAATACAGCGCATGCAGGTGCGCCAGCGCTTCGCCCATGGCGAAGGTCAGCTGGTGCAGGTCCAGCTTGCGCTTGAACAACACCGGCACGATGTCCGTGGTCGATTGCGGCTGGACCGCACAGGCTTCCAGCACCTCCGCCAAGCGGTCGCGATGGTGTTCGTGCTGTTGCGCGATGCGCTCGTGCAGGCCCTTGAAAGGGCGGCCATGCGAAGGCAGCACCAGCGTGTCCTCGGGCAGGCCGGCGTAGCCGTCCAGCGAGCGCAGGTACAGCGGCAGGGGATTGGCGTCGGGCTCGTAGTCGAACACGCTGACGTTGGTGGATATGCGCGGCAGCACCATGTCGCCGGAGATCAGCACGCGCAGGTCGGCGGAATACAGCGACGCGTGTTCAGGCGCGTGGCCATAGCCCACGATGACGCGCCAGTCGCGCCCGCCGATGCGCACCGCGTCGCCATGCAGGATGCGGGTGTAGCGCGCGGGCACGGCCGGCACCAGGTTGGGGTAGTAATTGGCGCGCTGGCGGATCTGCTCCTGCGCGTCGAGGTCAGTCAGGCCATGGCGCGCGAAGTGGTCCACCGCCGATTGGCCACCCGGGCCGCCGCCGGCTTCGCCACGGCGCGAGGACCACAGCGAGGCCACCATGAAGTCCGTCATCGTCATCCACAGGGGCGCATTCCAGCGTTCGCACAACCAGTGCGCCAGGCCGATGTGGTCGGGATGCATGTGGGTGACGATCACGCGCAGCACCGGCAGGCCTTCGAGTTCGGTCTCGAATACCCGTTCCCACAGCGTCTTCACTTCATCGCGGGTGATGCCGCAGTCGACGATGGTCCAGCCGTCGCGGCCGTCGATGTTGTCGCACAGCAGCCAGAGGTTGATATGATCCAGCGCGAACGGCAGAGGCATCCTGATCCACTTGACCCCATCCGCCACCACGTGCGAACGGCCGGCTTCGGGCTGGAAATCGGCCCAGGGGTACTGCAGTTTCTGTTCGTTCGGATTCATTGCCTCTCCTCCACGCTTGACGATTGGGTCAAGTCATCATAATTTACGTTTACGTAAACTGCCACACGCCGCATGTCCCCGTCAACCTGGACCATCTCTGAACTCTCGCGCGAGTTCGACGTCACGCCCCGCACGATCCGCTTCTATGAAGACCAGGGGATCGTCAGCCCGGCGCGCGAAGGACGCAACCGCATCTTCGGGCCGCGCGACCGCACACGCCTGAAGCTGGCCCTGCGCGGCAAGCGCCTGGGCCTGCAATTGTCCGAGATCCTGACCTTGATCGACATGTACGACGGGCCGGGCGACACCGCGGTTCAGCTGCGCCAGTACCTGAGCGTGCTGGAACAGCACCGCTCCACGCTGGAACAACAGCGCCGCGACATCGAGGATACCCTGCGCGAGATCGCGCAGCAGGAACAGCAATGCCGCGAGCTGCTCGCGCAAAAGCCCTAGCGGGACGCGCATGGGCGCCCTGCAAACCCTCGCGCTGTTCATCCTGACGGCGCTGGCCGAGATCGTCGGCTGCTATCTGCCTTATCTTTGGCTGCGCAAAGGCCATTCCATCTGGCTGCTCGCGCCGGCGGCCGCCAGCCTGGCGCTGTTCGCCTGGCTGCTGACGCTGCACCCCACGGCTTCGGGCCGCGTCTACGCGGCATATGGCGGCGTCTATATCGGCATGGCGCTGCTGTGGCTGTGGGCCGTGGACGGCGTGCGGCCCAGCATGAGCGACTGGCTGGGCGTGGGGCTGTGCCTGGCCGGAATGATGGTGATCATGTTCGGGCCGCGCAGCGCGTAGGCTGCGGCAAGCCTCTCGAAGCGTCCGCGGTCTTGGGCCGGCTCAAAAAAAAAGCGCGCCTAACCCCCAGGGGTCGCGCGCTTTTTTGCCAGGCAGAGCTTATTCGGCCTTGATGTTGCCTTCCTTGATGACTCGCGCGTTGTTCGCGAATTCCGCCTGCACCTGCTTGGCGAAGGCCTCGCCCGTGGCGGTGCCCGGTTGCAGGTAGGACTTGGCCAACAGGTCCTGGAATTCGGCGCTGGCCACCGCCTTGGCCAAGGCGGCCTGCAGCGGCTGCGCGACGGCCGGCGGCAGATTGGCCGGCGCGAACACGCCGAAGTTCGAGTAGTACTGCGCCTGCGGCATCTTCAGTTCCGCCATGGTGGGCACGTCCGGCCATGCGGCCAGGCGCTCGGGCGCCATCACGGCCAGCGGCTTGAGCGCACCGCTGGCGACGTGCGGCAGCACCACGTCGCTATTGACCACCAGCAGCTCGACCACGCCGCCCAGGCCGTCGGTCAGCGCCTGGCTGTTGCCGCGGTAAGGCACGTGCAGCATCTTGGTGCCGGTCTGCGCCGTGACGGCCGACATGCCGATGTGGGCCACGGTGCCCTGGCCCGGCGTGCCGTAGCGCACGCCGTCGGGATGCGACTTGGCGTAGTCGATCAAGCCGGCGAAGTCCTTCACCGGCAGCGCCTTGGTGGCGACGATGGCAACGGGCGCTACCGCCACGCTGGCCACGGGCGTCAGGTCCTTCATCGGGTCATAGTTGGTCTTGGCCAGATGCGGGAAGATCGTCAGCGGGCTGGTGGAAGCCAGCAGCAGCGTGGTGCCGTCCGGCTGTGCGCGCGCCACGAAGTCGGTGCCGACGGAGGCGCCCGCACCCGGCTTGTTCTCGACGATGACGGTTATGTTGCTTTCCTTGCGCAGGACGTCGCCCAGGCGGCGTCCGATCGCATCGGCGCTGCCGCCGGCGGTGTAGGGCACGACCAGCGTCACGGGCTTGGCCGGCCAGTTCTGCGCCATGGCGCCGCTGGCCATGATTGCCAAGGCCGCCCCCGCGGCCTTGATCAGCAATGTCTTCTTTTTCATATCGTCCTGGTAATGTTGCGTGGCACTGCGTCAGATAAAACGAAAGGCGTGAAGCACATCAGGCCAGATAGCGTTGCGCCAGGCGTACCCAGTACGACGCGCCAGCCGGAATCAGGGAGTCATTGAAGTCGTAGCTGGCGTTGTGCAGCATGCAGGGACCCAGGCCGTGGCCGGCCATGCGGTGCTCGCCGTCGCCGTTGCCCAGGAACACGTAGCAGCCGGGCTTTTCCTGCAGCAGGAAGGCGAAATCTTCCGAGGCCATGGCCGGCTCGATCACCATTGCCTTGTCCTCGCCCACGACCTCGCGCATGACTTCCATGCAGAACTCGGTTTCAGCCACGGTGTTCACCAGCGCCGGATAGCGGCGTTCGAAGAACACGTCGGCCTCGCAGCCGTGCGCGGCGGCGATGTTGCCGGCGATCTCGTTCATGCGGCGTTCAATCAGGTCGACCACCGCGGTGCTGTAAGCGCGTACCGAGCCACCCAGCCAGGCGCTGTTGGGGATGACGTTGATCACGCTGCCGCCGGCCTGCACCTGGGTGATCGACAGCACGGCGGCGTCCAGCGGACGCTTGCTGCGCGTGAGGATGGTCTGCAACGACTGGCCGATGGCGAACAGCGCCGGCACCGGATCGCTGCAGTCCTGCGGCGCGGCCGCATGGCCGCCCTTGCCGCGCACGGTGATCTTGAAACCGTTGGCGGCCGCCATCATCGGGCCGGAACAGACGCCGATGGATCCGGCGGGCAGCCCCGGCCAGTTGTGCAGGCCGAACACGGCTTCGCAGGGGAAGCGCTCGAACAGGCCGTCCTGGATCATGGCCCGGCCGCCCGCGCCGCCTTCCTCGGCCGGCTGGAAACACAGGTACACGGTGCCGTCGAAGCCGCCTTCGGCCTGCAGATGGCGCGCGGCGGCCAGCAGCATGGCGGTGTGGCCGTCGTGGCCGCAGCCGTGCATCTTGCCGTCGTGGCGCGAGCGGTGTTCGAACTGGTTCTCTTCCTGCATGGGCAGCGCGTCCATGTCGGCGCGCAGCATGATGGCGCGATCCGACGTGCCGCGCTTGATCACGCCGACCACGCCGGTCTTGGCGATGCCGGTGTGGGTCTCGATGCCCCAGCCGCGCAGCGTGTCCGCCACCACCTTAGCCGTGCGGTGCTCTTCGTAGCAAAGCTCCGGATGCATGTGGATGTCGCGCCGCAGCGCCACAATTTCGTCCAGGTTGGTTAGTTCGAGCACGGCAGACTCCATCGCAATGATTCAGGATTCAAGGATCGGCTGGCATCTTACTCAGCGCAACTCCCTGGGCAGGGCTGAATTACCTAGGGATAACCCGACTCCAATTTACGTTTACGTAAACGTAATATTTGCAGTGCATCATTGCGCGGCGATGGCCGATCGGCGCATCATGAGCCACGCGCGGCAAGCTGGCGCCGGACACGGGCGCCCACAAAATAGTAAGTACCTACTATCACGGAGACAGCGATGAACCTTCCCGGCCTGAACTTCGACCTGGGCGAAGATCTGGACATGCTGCGCGACGCGGTGCGTAATTTCGCACTGGCCGAGATCGCGCCGCGCGCCGCAGAAGTCGACCGCAGCGACCAGTTCCCCATGGACCTCTGGCGCAAATTCGGCGAACTCGGCGTGCTGGGCATGACGGCCGACGAGGAATATGGCGGCGCCAACATGGGCTATCTGGCCCATATGGTCGTGATGGAGGAAATCTCCCGCGCCAGCGCCTCCATCGGCCTGTCCTACGGCGCGCACTCCAATCTGTGCGTGAACCAGATCAACCGCAACGGCACCGCCGCCCAGAAAGCCAGGTACCTGCCCAAGCTGATTTCTGGCGAACACGTGGGCGCCCTGGCCATGAGCGAGCCGGGCGCCGGTTCCGACGTGGTCAGCATGAAGCTGCGCGCCGACAAGAAGGGCGACCGCTACGTGCTGAACGGCACCAAGATGTGGATCACCAACGGCCCCGACGCCGACACCCTGGTGGTCTACGCCAAGACCGATCCCGAAGCGCACCAGCGCGGCATCACCGCCTTCCTGGTGGAAAAGGGCTTCAAGGGCTTTTCCGTGGCGCAAAAGCTGGACAAGCTGGGCATGCGCGGCAGCCATACCGGCGAACTGGTGTTCCAGGACTGCGAAATCCCGGAAGAGAACGTGCTGGGCCAGATCAACGGCGGCGTCAAGGTGCTGATGAGCGGCCTGGACTACGAACGCGCGGTGCTGTCCGGTGGCCCGGTGGGCATCATGCAGGCCGTGATGGACGTGGTCGTCCCCTATATCCATGACCGCAAGCAGTTTGGCCAGGCCATCGGCGAATTCCAGCTGATCCAGGGCAAGGTCGCGGACCTGTACACCACGCTGCAGGCCAGCCGCGCCTTCTGCTACCAGGTCGGCAAGAACCTGGACCGCCTGGGCGCCGAGCACGTGCGCCAGGTGCGCAAGGACTGCGCCGCGCTGATCCTGTACACCGCCGAAAAAGCCACCTGGATGGCGGGCGAGGGCGTGCAGATCCTGGGCGGCAACGGCTACATCAACGAATACCCGGTGGGCCGCCTGTGGCGCGACGCCAAGCTGTACGAAATCGGCGCCGGCACCAGCGAAATCCGCCGCATGCTGATCGGCCGCGAACTGTTCAACGAAACCGCCTGAGCGACGCCGCCATGATCCGCATGTCCGACGTCCAGCACATCGAGCAGGCGCCCGCTCCGGGCCCCTCGCCGCTGGACGTCGCACGGCTGATCCTGGCGGGCTTCGACCGCCATTACGCGCTGTTCCGCTACAGCGCCCAGCGCGCCAAGGCGCTGTTCGAATCCGGCGACTGGCACGGCATCCAGCGCCTGTCGCGCGAGCGCATCGAGTACTACGACATGCGGGTGCGCGAATGCGCCACCCAACTGGAAGGCGTGCTGCGCGGCCGCCCCGAAGGCGCGGTGGGCGCCAACGGTAGCGCTGCACCCAACCTGAGCGACGAGCAGACCGCGTTCTGGCAGCAGATCAAGCAGGAATTCGTGGGCCTGCTGGGCGACCACCGCCAGCCCGAATGCGCCGAGACGTTTTTCAACTCGGTGTCCTGCCGCATCCTGCACCGCGATTATTTCCACAACGCCTTCCTGTTCGTCCGCCCGGCCATCGCCACCGACTACCTGGACAGCAGCATCCCCTCGTACCGGGTGTATTACCCCACCACCGACGGGCTGGAAAAAAGCCTGATCCGCATGGTGGCGGACTTCGGGCTGGCGCTGCCCTTCGAAGACCTGCCCCGCGACACCCGGCTGCTGGCGCGCGCCGCGGTCAAGCAGTTGCGCGCGATACTGCCGCGCCACGTCGGCCGCCGCATCGCCAGCGACTGCCAGATCCACGCGCTGGGCTCGCTGTTCTTCCGCAACAAGGGCGCCTACATCGTCGGCCGCCTGATCAACCAGGGCACGGTGTATCCCTTTGCGGTGGCGCTGATGCGCAACCCGGCGGGCCAGGTCGTGCTGGACGCGCTGCTGCTGGGAGCCGACGACCTGAGCACGCTGTTCAGCTTCACTCGCGCCTATTTCCTGGTGGACATGGAAACGCCGGCCGCGGTGGTGAATTTCCTGTCCAGCCTGCTGCCACGCAAGCCCAAGGCCGAGCTCTACACCATGATCGGCCTGCAGAAGCAGGGCAAGACGCTGTTCTACCGCGACTTCCTGCACCACCTGGCCCATTCGCGCGACGCCTTCGACATCGCCCCCGGCATCAAGGGCATGGTGATGTGCGTGTTCACGCTGCCGTCCTATCCCTACGTGTTCAAGCTCATCAAGGACCGCATCGACAAGGACGGCATGGACCATGCCACCGTGCGCCGCAAGTACCAGATGGTGAAGCTGCACGATCGCGTCGGCCGCATGGCCGACACCTGGGAATACTCACAGGTGGCGCTGCCGCGCGCACGCTTTGCACCCGCGCTGCTGGAAGAATTGCGCCGGCTGGTGCCCAGCCTGATAGAGGAAACCGGCGACACGGTGGTCATCCGCCATGTCTACATCGAACGGCGCATGACCCCGCTGAACATCTACCTGCGCCAGGCGTCGGATGCGCTGCTGGACCCGGCCGTGCGCGAATACGGGGACGCCATCCGCCAACTGGCGGCGGCCAATATTTTCCCCGGGGACATGCTTTACAAGAACTTCGGCGTCACGCGCCTGGGCCGGGTCGTTTTCTACGATTACGACGAAATCCAGCGCATGACAGAAATGAATTTCCGGCGCATTCCGCCCGCCCCCAACGAAGAGGCGGAGCTGGCGTCCGAACCCTGGTATGCCATCGGTCCGAATGATGTCTTTCCCGAAGAATTCGGACGCTTTCTGCTAGGCGACCCGCGCGTGCGCGGCGCCTTCATGCGTCACCATTCCGACCTGCTGGAACCGGAGTGGTGGCAGGCCTGCCGCGCCCATGTGGCGCAGGGCCGGATTGAAGAATTTTTCCCTTACGATACGGACAGACGCCTGCGTCCGGAACGCCCTACGGGCGAACCCGCGGCCTCGTAACCCCAGAGCTGTCCCGACCCTCACAGGAGCTAGCCATGTCAGATCCCATCGTCATCGTTTCCGTCGCCCGCACGCCCATGGGCGGCATGCTGGGCGCCTTGTCCGGCCTGGCCGCGCACGAGCTGGGCTCGATCGCCATCAAGGCCGCCGTCGAACGCGCCGGCATCAAGCCCGAGCAAGTCGAAGAAGTCATCATGGGCAACGTGCTGCAGGCCGGCCAGGGCCAGGCCCCGGCGCGCCAGGCAGCGCTGGGCGCCGGCCTGCCGCTGGGCGTGGCTTGCACCACCATCCACAAGGTCTGCGGTTCGGGCCTGAAGGCCGCCATGTTCGGCCATGATCTGCTGGCCGCGGGCAGCGCCAACATCGTCGTCGCCGGCGGCCAGGAAAGCATGAGCAACGCGCCCTACCTGCTGCTCAAGGGCCGCCAGGGCTACCGCTACGGCCACAACACCGTGTATGACCACATGGCGCTGGACGGCCTGGAAGACGCCTACGACAAGGGCAAGGCCATGGGCGTGTTCGCCGAGGACTGCGCCGCCAAGTATTCCTTCACCCGCGAACAGCAGGACGCGTTCTCGCTGGAATCGCTGCGCCGCGCCCGCGCCGCGTCGGAAGACGGCAGCTTCAAGTGGGAAATCGCCCCCGTGACCGTGGTCGGCCGCAAGGGCGACACCGTGATCGACACCGACGAAGCCCCCACCAAGGCCATGCCGGAAAAGATCCCCACGCTCAAGCCCGCCTTCAAGAAGGACGGCACCGTCACCGCCGCCAACTCCTCGTCGATCTCCGACGGCGCCGCCGCCATGGTGCTGATGCGTGCCTCCACCGCGGAAAAGCTGGGCGTCAAGCCCCTGGCCCGCATCGTCGCCCACAGCCAGCACTCGCAAGAGCCGAACTGGTTCACCACCGCCCCCGTGGGCGCGCTGAAGAACCTGTTCGCCAAGACCGGCTGGAAGGCCGAGGACGTGGACCTCTACGAAATCAACGAAGCCTTCGCGGTGGTCACCATGGCTGCCATGGCCGACTTCAAGCTGCCGCATGACAAGGTCAACGTCCACGGCGGCGCCACCGCCCTGGGCCACCCGATCGGCGCGTCCGGCGCCCGCCTGATGGCCACCCTGGTCGGCGCGCTGCGCAAGACCGGCGGCAAGCGCGGCGTAGCCACGCTGTGCATCGGCGGCGGCGAAGCCGTCGCCATGGCGATCGAGATGGTCTGACGCAACGCCGGGAGGCTTCGGCCTCCCGGCTTTCGATGGATTCCGCTGCGCCTTTCTTGCATGGCGTCGTAGCGCGACGGGTCGGTCGCGCGCCGTACAGGAAAGGCGCAACGAAATCCCTCTTCGGTGCCCCTAACCGACAAGAATGCCCGGCCCACCGGGCAGCGAGACAAACCGCTCCACGAGCGCCTTCAAATTTCCAACAAGCAGGACGGGTGGAACCCCATGCCCATCATCGAATCCCGCATCAATCCGCGGTCGCAGGACTACACCGACAATGCGCAGGCCATGCAGGCGCAGCTGGACGATCTGAATCAGCAACTGGCCCATACCGCGCTGGGCGGCAGCGAAGCCGCTCGCGCCAAGCACGTGGCGCGCGGCAAGCTGCTGCCGCGCGACCGCGTCGAGCATCTGATCGATCCGGGCACGCCGTTCCTGGAACTGTCGCCGATGGCGGCTCACGGCATGTACGGTGGTGAAGCCCCCGGCGCCGGCGTCATCACCGGCATCGGCCGCGTGGCCGGCACGGAATGCGTGATCGTTTGCAACGACGCCACGGTCAAGGGCGGAACCTACTACCCGATGACGGTCAAGAAGCATCTGCGCGCGCAGGAAATCGCCGCGCAGAACCATCTGCCCTGCGTCTACCTGGTGGATTCGGGCGGCGCCAACCTGCCGCAGCAGGACGAGGTCTTCCCCGACCGCGAACACTTCGGCCGCATCTTCTACAACCAGGCGCAGATGTCCGCGCAGGGCATTTCGCAGATCGCCGTGGTGATGGGCTCCTGCACCGCCGGCGGCGCCTACGTGCCCGCCATGAGCGACGAGTCCATCATCGTCAAGAACCAGGGCACCATCTTCCTGGGCGGCCCGCCGCTGGTGAAGGCCGCCACGGGCGAAGAAGTCAGCGCCGAGGACCTGGGCGGCGGCGACGTGCACACGCGCCTGTCCGGCGTGGTCGACCACCTGGCCGCCAACGACATGCATGCGTTGCAACTGGCGCGCAACGCCGTCGCGCGCCTGAACCGCAAGAAGCCGCAGCCGCTGGCGACCATCCCCGTGCGCGAGCCGCGCTACGACCCCAGCGAACTGAACGGCATCATTCCCGCCGACACGCGCAAGCCCTATGACGTGCGCGAAGTCATCGCGCGCATCGTGGACGGCTCCGAGTTCGACGAGTTCAAGGCGCGCTTCGGCCCCACGCTGGTCACCGGCTTTGCGCACATCCACGGCATGCCTGTCGGCATCGTGGCCAACAACGGCATCCTGTTCTCGGAGTCCGCGCAGAAGGGCGCGCACTTCATCGAACTGTGCGCGCAGCGCAAGATCCCGCTGGTGTTCCTGCAGAACATCACCGGCTTCATGGTCGGCCGCAAGTACGAAAACGAAGGCATCGCCCGCCACGGCGCCAAGATGGTGACGGCGGTGGCCACCGCCAACGTCCCCAAGTTCACCGTGCTGATCGGCGGTTCGTTCGGCGCCGGCAACTACGGCATGTGCGGCCGCGCCTATTCGCCGCGCATGCTGTTCATGTGGCCCAACGCCCGCATCTCGGTCATGGGCGGCGAACAGGCCGCGAGCGTCTTGGCCACGGTCAAGCGCGACGGCATCGAGGCCCGCGGCGGTCAGTGGTCGGCAGATGAGGAAACCGCCTTCAAGGCGCCGATCCGCGAACAGTACGAACGCGAAGGCCATCCCTACTACGCCACCGCGCGGCTGTGGGACGACGGCATCATCGCCCCGGCCGACACGCGCCGCGTGCTGGGCCTGGCCTTGTCGGCGGCCTTGAACGCGCCCATCGAGGACACCAAGTTCGGCGTGTTCCGCATGTAGGACGGCATGGCCGCCCCCATTGCAGCCCAAGAATAATTTCAGCCTGGATGACATCCATGTTCGACACTTTGCTGATTGCCAACCGCGGTGAAATCGCCTGCCGCGTGGCCGCCACCGCCCGCCGCATGGGCATCCGCACCGTCGCGGTGTATTCCGACGCCGACGCCAA
Organism: Achromobacter sp. ACM02; assembly: GCF_014851605.1. Classification (NCBI taxonomy): domain Bacteria; kingdom Pseudomonadati; phylum Pseudomonadota; class Betaproteobacteria; order Burkholderiales; family Alcaligenaceae; genus Achromobacter; species Achromobacter sp. ACM02. The sequence continues at coordinate 106,092 of NZ_JACUZY010000005.1, read as the reverse complement.
CGCCCGCCACGTCGCCGCCTGCGACCAGGCCGTGTACATCGGCGGCTCCGAGCCGCGCGCCAGCTACCTGCGCGCCGACGCCATCCTGCAAGCCGCGCGCGATACCGGCGCGGGCGCCATCCACCCCGGCTACGGCTTCCTCTCCGAGAACGAAGCCTTTGCCGAAGCCGCCGAAAAAGCCGGCATCGCCTTTGTCGGCCCGCCGGCCTCCGCCATCGCCGCCATGGGCAGCAAATCCGCCGCCAAGTCGTTGATGGAAAAGGCCGGCGTGCCGCTGGTGCCTGGCTACCACGGCGACAACCAGGACCCGCAATTCCTCAAGACCCAGGCCGACGCCATCGGTTACCCCGTGCTGATCAAGGCCAGCGCCGGCGGCGGCGGCAAGGGCATGCGCGTGGTCGAATCGTCGGGCGCGTTCCTCGACGCCCTGGCCTCCTGCCAGCGCGAGGCCGCCTCCAGCTTCGGCGACGACCGCGTGCTGATCGAACGCTATCTGCAGAAGCCGCGCCACATCGAAATCCAGGTGTTCGCCGACACGCATGGCAACTGCGTCTACCTGTTCGAGCGCGATTGCTCGGTTCAGCGCCGCCACCAGAAGGTGATCGAGGAAGCGCCCGCGCCCGGCATGACCGAAGAGCGCCGCCGCGCCATGGGCGAAGCCGCCGTGGCCGCCGCGCGCGCCGTGGGCTACGTGGGTGCGGGCACGGTGGAGTTCATCGCCGAACCCGACGGCCGGTTCTACTTCATGGAAATGAACACGCGCCTGCAGGTCGAGCACCCGGTCACCGAAATGATCACGGGCCACGACCTGGTCGAATGGCAACTGCGCGTGGCCGCCGGCCAGCCGCTGCCCGCGCGCCAGGAAGACCTGCGCATCCAGGGCCACGCCATCGAGGCCCGCATCTACGCCGAGAATCCGGAAAAGGGCTTCCTGCCATCCATCGGCACGCTGGCCTACCTGGGGCTGCCGGCGCACACCGCGTTCGCCAACGGCGACATCCGGGTCGACGGCGGCGTGCGCATGGGCGACACCATCACGCCGTTCTACGACCCCATGATCGCCAAGCTGATCGTGCACGGCGCCGACCGCGACCAGGCCCGCGCCCGCATGCTGCAGGCCCTGGCCCAGACGCAGGCCGTGGGCGTGCAGACCAACGTGGCCTTCCTGTCGCGCCTGATGCAGGACAGCGCCTTCGCCGCCGCGGACCTGGACACCGGCCTGATCGAACGCCAGCGCGCCACGCTGCTGCCCGAACCCCAAGCCGCCAGTCCCGCCACGCTGGCGCTGGCCTGCGCCGCCGTGCTGGTGCGCCAGGGCCTGGCGCAGCCGGGCGCCGCCGGCGGCAAGCAGCCTGCTGATCCCTGGGACGCGCGCGACGGCTGGCGCCTGGGCGGCCGCTACCAGCGCCAGCTGCAATGGGTGGACAACGGCGAGACCCGCCACGTCACCGTCGCCCGCCAGGGTGGCGCCTGGACCCTGGACAGCGGCTCGGGCCCGCAAGCCTTCCTGTGGCGCGCCCACGCCAGCGCCAACCCCAATCTGGCCTATGGCCTGCGCATCACGCTGGACGGCCATGAAAGCGCCGGCACCGTCGTGCTGCACGCCGAAAAAGCCCACGTCTTCGGCGAAGGCGGCGTGCACGTGCTGGACCTCTACGATCCCCTGGCGCATTCGCAGGACACCCAGGGCGAACACGGCGGCGGCCTTACGGCTCCCATGCCCGGCAAGATCATCTCGATCTCGGTCAAGGCTGGCGACACCGTGGAAAAGGGCCAGCCGCTGCTGGTGATGGAAGCCATGAAGATGGAGCACACCATTTCCGCGCCCGCCGACGGCAAGGTCTCGGAAGTGTTCTACGGCGTGGGCGATCAGGTGGCGGAAGGAGCCGAGCTGGTCGCCATCGGCGAGTAGCCAGGCGCGCAGTAACAAAATCGTCATCCTCCGCGCCGCCCGCGGGTGCATCATGGGCGCTCCTGCTTATCCACGGGAGTACCCATGATGAGTGCCAAGTCACCCGAATCGGCGGCGCCCCGCCTGTTTCCGACCCTGCGCTGCCGCGACGCAGATGCGATGATCCGCTGGCTGACCGGCGTGCTGGGGTTCACCGAGCACGCCGTCTACCGCGACGACGGCGCCGTGCAACATGCGGAATTGGCCTATGGCAGTTCCATGCTGATGCTGGGCCCGGACCGCGACGACGCCCACGGCAAGCTGGTGGGCGACCTGCAAGGACGCCGCACCGACGCGCTGTATCTGGCCGTGGACGATCCCGACGCCCTGCACACGCAAGTCCAGGCCAGCGGCGCCACCATCGAAACCCCGCCCTACGACACCGCCTACGGCAGCCGCGAGTTCGCTTGCCGCGATCCGGAAGGCAATTTGTGGAGCTTTGGGACGTATTGGCCCAAGGCGTGACGGCGGGCCCCGCCGGGGACACATGAGCCGCTCTTAGTTTCCCGTCAGCGACTTGTCCCTAGAATGCGAGGTCCGGCGCCCGTCGCGCGCCCATCGCGCCATCCTCCATGCCTGCCCCCGACTCTCCCAGTCCGCTTCAACGCCCCGCCTTCCTGCATTACCTGTTCGCGCGCATCGGCGCGTCGCTGGCCTTTCAGATCGTTTCGGTCGCGGTGGGTTGGCAGATCTATGCGCTGAGCGGCAGCGCGCTGGACCTGGGGCTGATCGGCCTGGCGCAGTTCCTGCCCATGGCGGTCCTGACCCTGGTGGTGGGCCATGTGGCCGACCGCTATGACCGCCGCAAGATCGTGGCGGTGTGCATGGCGCTGGAAGCGCTGGCCACGCTGGTGCTGGCGATCGCGGCCCTGCATGGCGTGGGCGGCAAGACGCTGATCTACGCCACCATCATCATCATGAGTTCGGCCCGCGCCTTTGAGGCACCGACCCTGGCCACGCTGATCCCGGCGGTGGTGCCGCGCGAGTGGTTGCCGCGCGCGACCGCGCTAGCGTCCTCCGGCGGCCAGATCGCGCAGATCGCGGGTCCTTCGCTGGGCGGCGTCGGCTACGGGCTGGGGGCAGGGTGGATCTATTGCGTGGCAGCGGCCCTGTACCTGTCGGCCTTCGCGTCCATCGCCACGCTCGTCATCGAACGTGCGCCGCCGCGCAAGGAACCGACCACCTGGCGCACGCTGTTCGCCGGCATCACCTTCATCTTCCAGCGTCGCCTGCTGCTGGGCACCTTGTCGCTGGACCTGTTCGCCGTGCTGCTGGGCGGGGCCACGGCCTTGCTACCCATCTTCGCCAAGGACATCCTCAACGCCGGTCCCTGGGCGCTGGGCGCGCTGCGCGCCGCCCCCGCCTGCGGCGCCGCGCTGATGTCATTGACGCTGGCGCGCCTGAGCCTGGGCGAGCACGTGGGCCGGCTGCTGTTCGGCGCGTTGATCCTGTTCGGACTGGCTACCACGGTATTCGGCCTGTCGACCTCGATCCCGCTGTCCATCGGCGCGCTGGTGGTGCTGGGCGCGGCGGACGCGGTCAGCGTGGTGGTGCGTTCGTCCCTGGTGCAGCTGAATACGCCCGACCATATGCTGGGCCGCGTGAGCGCGGTGAACACGCTATTCATCGGCGCCTCGAACCAGCTGGGCGAATTCGAATCCGGCGTCATGGCCGCGGCGTTCGGCGCGGTGCCGGCGGTGGTGATCGGCGGGGTAGGCACCATGGCGGTGGCAGGATTGTGGATGCGGTGGTTCCCCGAACTGCGCAAGTTGAAAACCATCCACGCGTCCTGACGCGGCGCGTCCGCGCCGTGCATCGGCCAGCTCAGCGCTCCAGCCCTGCCTTCTTCGCCTGGCTGGCGATCGCGATCATCACGCCGATCCGCCGCAGCGGATCGGGCGGCAGCCAGTTCGGCCGTTCGAACGCTTCCAGGTCGTCGAGCATCGGGCTGCGCCTGCCCGCGATCTGCTCGGCCAGCAGTTTGCCGTAGATGGTGCCCTTGATCACGCCCGCGCCGTTGCAACCGACCGAGGCGTACAGGCCCGGCCGCACCTGCCCCACAAAGGACGCGCCATTGCCCGTCAGCGCCGTGGATCCGCTCCAGACGTACTCGAAGTCATGCGATGCCAGTTCGGGATAGCGGCGCTGGAACGAATCGCGCAGCAACTGCTCCATGCGATCCAGGGGCTGCTCGGCTTCATAGGAATAGGCGCTGCGCACCATGAAGCGGCCGCCGCGGATGCGACGCAGCGTGGTGCCCAGGCGATTGGCCGGGATGACGCCCCACTGGTCGCGCTGGCCCAGCAGCGCCTGCTGCGTCGGACTCAGCACGGGCGTGACGCCAGCGTAGGTAAAGATGGTGACGAGGCGGCTGCGCAGGAAACCCAGCTTGCGCGCGAAGGCATTGTTGGCCAGGACCACGTTGTCGGCAATGAACTCGCCGCCGCGCGTGCGCACCGTGTAGGGGCCTGCGCCGCCGACCGCCAGCACAGGATTGTTCTCCATGAGCCAGACGTTTTCAGGGAGCGTGTCGGCCAGACCTCGTATCAGCGCGGCTGGCTGCACGAAGACGTTGTTCATCGAGTGGTATCCGAACTCGTAATAGCTGGTGCCCAGTTGTTCTCGCAAGGCGTCCCGATCCAATTCGGTGTACGCGACGCCCCAATCGCGGTACTGCGCCAGCGACGCGTTCAGCGTGCTGCGGCCAAGCTGCGTGGCCGCAGCGTGGTACTTGCCCGCGACATCCCAGCCGCAGTCGAATCCGCCCCGTTCCGCCAATTCCGCCAGCCAGTCCAGTCCGGACTGGTACATCGCGATCTGCTTGCGCGCGACCTGCAGCGGACTGTGGTGGCCGCTCATGCGGGTGTTGTGCGGCAGGTTGATCAGAAAGCCGGAATTGCGCCCTGCGGAGCCTTCGCCGGCTGCGGTGGCGTCCAGCACCAGGATGCGCTCCTGGGGCTGCAATTCGGCCAGCCGGCGCGCAGCCGCCAGGCCGGTGTAGCCGGCGCCGATGATCACGTGCTTGAAGCGCGCATGCGGCGGCGCAGCGGCGCGTGGCGCGCGCTTGGGCAGCATGGCGTTCCAGCCCGAGCCGCTCTGGTATTGAGGATAAGTCTGCGGTTGCCCTGATGGGTGAGACATGATGGGTTCAGTGTTGCGGTTGGCGGATCATTGGTCTGCGCGCGCCTGCAGGCTGCGCATGACTTCGTTCTGCACGATGCCCCAGATCTGCGACTTGAGCTCGATGTAGCGCGGCGAAAGCTGCGCGTCGGCATTGCGCGGATAGGGGAGATCGTTGGGGATGTCGCAGGCGACGCGGCCCGGCCGCGCGCTCATGATGACCATGCGGTTGGACAGCAGCAGAGCCTCGTCGATGGAGTGGGTGATGAAGATGATGGTCTTGCCGCTGCGTTCGTAAATGCGGGTCAACTCTTCCTGCAGCACCTGGCGGGTCATGGCGTCCAGCGCGGCAAAGGGTTCGTCCAGCAAGATGACGTCGGGATCGTTGGCCAGCACCCGGGCGATGGACACGCGCTGGCGCATGCCGCCGGACAGGGCCTTGGGATAGGCGTCCTCGAAGCCCTTCAGCCCCACCATCTCGATGAACTTCTGCGCCGTCGCGCGACGTTCCGAAGCGGGAACGCCCTTGAGCTTCAGGCCAAAGGCCACGTTCTCGGCCACGGTCAGCCATGGGAACAAGGCGTACTGCTGGAACACCATGCCGCAGTGCGGATCCACGTCGCGCACTTCGCGGCCATTGACCACGATGCGTCCGGCGCTGGGTTTTTCGAATCCGGTGATCAGGTTGAGCAGCGTGGACTTGCCGCAACCCGACGCGCCCAACACCACCAGGAACTCGCCGCGCTTGACCTGCAGGTCCACGCCCTGCAAGGCGTGAAAGGAACCGAACGACTTGGAAATGCCTTCGATCGATATCATCGTATTGTTTGCTTCGTGGTTTATCGCGACCATGCCAACACCCTGTTTTCAATGACTCGGAAGACCACGTCGGTCACCAGCACGGTGACGCTGATGAGCGCCATGCCCAGCACCACGGTGTCGGTCTGGAAGAACTCCTTGCCGTTCATGATGAGAAAGCCCAGGCCTTCCTTCGCGGCAACCAGTTCGGCGGAAATGACGCAGGTCCACGACAGGCCCAGGATCACCTTGAAGCCGCTGAAGATCTGCGGCAGGCTGGCCGGCAGGATCACCATGCGCATCACTTGCGGACCGCTGGCGCCCAGGTTGCGAGCGGCGCGGATCAGCAGTGGGTCGATGTTGCGCGTGGCTTCGATCACGTACAACAGCGCCGGCGCGAAGGTGCCCATGAACACGATGCTGTACTTCTGCGTTTCGGTAATACCGAACCACAGCAGCGACAGCGGAATCCAGCTCATCGAGGGCAGCGGCCGCAGGAAGGACAGGATGGGGTCGAAGGCGGCACGGGCGCGCAGCGAGGTGCCCAGGAAAATTCCCAGCGGAATCGCCAGCGCCGTGGCGGCGGCAAAGCCCACCATGACCCGGCGCGCGGACGCCAGGATGTGGCCCATTAGCGCGCCTTGCTCCCACATGCCGGCCAGGCGGGCGAAGACGGACGAGGGCGGCGGCAGGAATAGCGGATCCACCCATTGCAGGCGGCAGACGCCTTCCCAGAACAGCAGCAGCACGATCACGGACACGCTGCTGATCAGCAGCAGGTCCGGACGACGCTGACGGTTTGATGCATTCATCGTTCAATTCCTGACAGAAAGAAGGGCGGGCGGCATGCGCCCGCAGGCGTATCGGTGTGGACGCCTTCGCAGTTACAGGTAGGCGGGATCAACCCAATCGCGTACAGCTGGTGCCTTGTCGATCTGTCCGTAGCGCACCATCATTTCCGCCAGCTTCTGCAAGCCATCGATGTACTTGCTGCCCGGCGCCAGCAACGGCCCTTGTTCCGACGCGGCATACCAATCGGCGCCCTTGACCATTTCCAGCTGATCGGCAGCGGTAAGTTTGGTCAGTTCCGTCAAGGCGGCCACCGTGCTGTCCGGCTGCGCGCGCAACTGCTCGTTGGCGCGGAAATACGCCTTGAGGAAGCGCTTGACGGCTTCGGGGTGCTTGTCCAGGAATGCGCGGCGCGCAACCAGCACGTCCGGCCCCGGCGTGACGCCGTATTCCTTGTAGAGCGAGAACTGCGTATCGTCGGCCAGCATGCGCGCGCCCGGCATGGCGCGAATGGCGTTGAACTGCGGCGTCCATGCCGCTGCCGCGTCGATCTGGCCTGCCTTGAAGGCCGCCGGCATTTCCGGCGCGGGCACATTCAGCACGGTGACGTCCTTGTCCGCCTTCAGGCCCGCCTGGTCCAGCAGATTGAGCACCAGCAGGTGCGCGCTGGAGGCGAACGTGACGCCGACCTTCTTGCCCTTCAGGTCTTGCATGCTTTGCACGCCGTCGCGCACGATCAACCCTTCGACCCGGCCGAAGTTCTCAGGCACGCCGATGATGGCGAAATGGCGCGAACCCCGCGCCATCACCGCCAGCGCAGCGGGTGCGGCGGTGACCGCCATGTCGATATTGCCCGACAGCAGGGCGCTGACGCGTGCCGAGGTCGTGCCGAAAGACTCCCAGCCTACGTCCAGCCCTTCATTCTTGAAGTAGCCGGCCTGGATGGCCAGCCAGGCTGGGTAGTGGCCCAGCCACGCCGAGCCGCCATAGCGTACGGCCTGCGCTTGCGCGGCCCAGGCCCGTCCTGCCATCGGCAGCGCCAAGACTGCGGCGCTCAGGGCGGCGCCTTGGATGAATCTGCGTCTAGTCTCCTGCATGTCCTTCTCCTTTTTGTCGTCGGGCTATCCTGCGGCGAAAAACCGGCTGCGCGCGGCGCCTCGCGAAAGCGTGGCGTCTTGCCCAGGCGTTTCCCGCCGGGTCAACAAAGCCGCATCTGCCGCCCGAGCCAGGGCAAATGCGCGCTTACCTGCGGGAAGATTTCCGTCTCCAGCGCCTTGCGGCTGATCTGCCAGAACATGTCGGCCATCTCCTCGAATTCGTCCTGCCGCGACACCTGGTGCAGCGTGCGCGCCAGGCCCGGTCCCGGCAGCGGCAACACCGCCACCTGATCCAGCCACGAACGTCCCTGCAACAAGCACAGCGGCGTCATCAGCGCCCAGCCCAGATTGGCCGCGATCATCGCCATGACCACGTCGCTGGTGTCGATCTCCAGGAACGGCGGCGCGGTCACGCTGCAGCGGCGCAGATGACGTTCGATCATGGCGCCGAAGTGCGAGCGGCCGCTGAAGCGTATGAAGGGCGCGGCCTGGGCCACTTGGCGCAGGTCCATGCGCGCAAACTCGTCGGCGCGCGCCGCCGGCACCACCAGCGCAAAGGGCTCGGTCAGGATGGCGCGCCGCGCCAACCCGTCCACGTCGTCCAAGGCGTCGGTGGTGACGATGATGTCGACCTGCCGGTTCAGCAGCGCCTGCGCGTGGCCGTAGGCCAGCCCGGACCACACCAGCACCTGGCTGGCGCTCTGCGTCAGCCGCTTGACGATGGCTGGACCGGTGGTCGCGGCGAAGGAATCAATCATGCCGATCCGGATGGCCGGCCGGTTCATCAGGTCCGCCTCGCGCACCTGCGAAATCAGCCGATCCACGTCATCCACGATCTGCCGCGACTGGCGGTGCAAGGTCACCCCCGCCGGCGTCAGCCGGTATGGCCTGCGCGACCGATCCAGCACGCGCATGCCCAGCGTGCTCTCGATCTGAGAGATCGTCTGCGACACGGCCGACTGCGTGATGTTCAAGGCTTGCGCCGCCGCCGACAAACTATCGGCCGCCGCCACCGCCGCGAAGATGCGCAGCATGCGGATGTCCAGGCTGGAATCGTTTTTTAGTGCGCCCATGGTGTCTCCTATCAGTGATGCTAAGAATGCCGGATTGACGGGTCAAAAAATACGGGCAACTTAAGCAAATCTAATAGTCGACATTAGGAAGCGTGAAACAACGGTGGTTGTGGAAACGCGGACGCCCATCGGGAAGACGGGTGCACGGCCGACGCAGATGGCACGGCGACGCTGCACCCGGAGACAGGGCGCTTTCAATGCGAGGGAAGATCCCGGGGCCGCAGGCCGCCGGGTGCGGACGGACGTGTCCTTAAACCGCCACGCGCGGATTGCTACATCAGAGAGCCGGCAGATCCGCTTTCATGCAGGGCAAGACAAAGGACGCTCACACAGCCGCAAGCCGCTCCACGGTGTCTGGATACTTCTCGACCAGGCGAATCAATAGCGCGGCCTGCGCGTTCGGCTTGGCTCGGCCTTGCTCCCAGTTTTCGAGCGTTCGGGGATTGGTCCGCAAGTAACGAGCGAACACCTGGCGAGACAAATGCAGGCGCTCGCGCAGCGCCAGCAGCTCTTCGGCGGTCACATCCGGTGCAGGCTTGAACTCTACTTCGTGGGTGCGCAAGGTGTGCTTGCCCGCGCGCGCATTCGACATCGCATCGAAACCCTCGGCGATCTCTCCGTATAGATTGCGCTTCTTCATCGTCTCGCCTCCAGTTCCGCTTTCAGCATGGCCCTGAGTGCCAGCTTTTCCTTGGCGCTCAAATCAACTGCCTCGTTCTTGTCGTACAAAGTAAACAGCCAGAACTGCAGGCCCCCATCCCACCAGTAGTAGATCACCCGCAGGCCGCCGCGCTTGCCTTTTCCTCTGCGCGGATCGCCGTAGCGCAGCTTGCCTGCAGACCGCCCGCGCCTTCGAGCACGTCTCCAGCGTCCGGGTTCTGCATCATGGTTTCCTGCAAGCCGCGAAATCCGTCGTCGTCCAGATAGTCGGACCGGTAGCGAAGAAACGCCGGCAACTCAATGAATAGGGCCTTCATGGCATGCGCACCAAATTATACGCAATTAACGTATAGAAGCAACGCAGGTTACTGGACTATCCGGCCCGAAGTTCAACGTTCGCCGTGGGCCGCTCGCCTAAGGCAAATCGCTCTATTCTGGAGGTGTCCCCCCGCCCCGTCATGCTTGCAACTTTTCCTGAATTACCCGAGCTATCTCTTGCAGGAGGTGTCCATGGCACCTCGGCACACCGTCCGATATTGTTGATACAATAAGAATCATTATCATTTAATTGAAGCCATGCCTAAGCGCCAGCTTCACAGAGCGCGCAGCGGACATAGCCTAGGGGCATCATGGGGGAGCGGTTCTTCGGCGTGATCGCCGAGGCGTACAAGGCGTGGAACGCGGAGCTGGTCGGTTTCCTGAACCGCCAGCTCAAGCGTTCGCCCGAGGCCGCCCAGGACCTGGCGCAGGAGACCTTCGCCAAATGGCTGGCGGCGCATGACGGCGCCACGCCGCCGGAGAAGCCGCGCGCCTATCTGTACGAGATCGCCCGCAACCTGCTGCGCGACCATTGGCGCCGCGAGAGCGTGCGCGATGAACATGTGGTGGCCAGCCTGGACGACCAGGGTTTCGAGCCCACGGCAGTCGGCCTGGCCGCCCCCGCCGGCCTGCAGCCCGAGGCGCGCGCCGACGCCAGCCAGCGCCTGCGCCTGCTGCAGGCCGCCATCGACGAGATGCCGCCGCGCCAGCGCGAGGCCTTCCTGCTTTATCGGTATGATGAGCTCCGTTGCGAGGACATCGCCGACCACATGGGCATCAGCGTGCGAGCGGTCGAGAAGCACCTGCAACTGGCGCTGGCGCACTGCAAGCGCCGTGTCCACGGCGAAACGCCATGACCCGATCCCTACCTTTGTCCGCTGTCGAAGAGGCCGCGAGCGCATGGTTCATGCGCCGCCGGGAGCGCGCGTCCGACGCCGGCGCCGAACAAGCTTTCCAGTCCTGGCTGCAAGCTTCGGCCGAGCATCGGCGAGAGTACGAGCGGCTCGAGCTGGTGTGGGAGGACATGGCGGCGCTGCCGCGCCCGGACTCCGCGCGGGTGCACTCGCAGCCGGCCAGCCACACGCAGAACCCGTCGCGCAGCCGGCCGCAGTCCCCGCCCCGCGCGTGGTCAGCGCCGACGCGGCGCCCCGCCTTCCTGCGCTGGGGCGGTGCGCTGGCCGCGATGCTGCTGATCGCGGCCGCCGCCTACCAGTACGTGCCCATCAGCTACGAATCCGTGGTCAACGCGTCCACCCAGACCCGCAACCTGGACCTGCCCGACGGCACCCGGCTGCATGCCAACGTCGGCACCCGCGTGACCGTGCGCTACACGATGGCCGAACGCCATATCCGCGTCGAGGGCGGCGAGGTCTACATCGATGCCGCCCCCGACCGCCGGCCGCTGATCGTGGCCGCGGGCGACGCGGAACTGCGCGACATCGGCACCGAGTTCAACGTGCTGCTGCTGCCCGACGTGCTGCAGGTCGGCGTGCGCAGCGGCGAAGTCAGACTGAACGCCCAAGGCGCCAACGCGCCCGCCGCGCAGACGCTTCAGGCCGGCGACACGGTGCTGCTGTCGCGCGCCGACGCGCGGCTGTTGCGCCGCCAGCAGGTGCCCGCCAGCGAGATCGGCGCCTGGCAGGGCGGCGTGGCGGTGATGCACGACGCCACCTTGCAGCAGCTGGCCGGCTATCTGGCCCTGTACCGCGACACGCCGCTGCGCTTCGCCGACGAGCGCGCCCGGGGCTTGCGCCTGTCCGGCACGCTGGATCTGCGCCAGCCGGACGCCGTCCTGGACATGCTGCCCGGCCTGTTGCCGGTGACGGTAAACCGGCGGCCGGACGGCGCCGCGGTGATCGGCAGCCGCTGAAGACAAGAATTAAGAATTATTTTTAATTAGACAGGTTCGGGTTTTGGCGGCTGGCGCGTCTTCCCCAGTTGAAGATCCACTTCCAGACTGGGGAAAGTCCATGGCGCAACGCCATTTTCATCGTCGGCTGAGCGCCGGCCGTTACGCGCTGCTGTGCGCGCTGTCCATGAGCGCCGCGCTGGCGGTCCAGGCGCTGGCGCCATCCGCGGCCCATGCGCAAAGCGCCGTCGCGCAAAGCTTCGACCTGCCCGCCGGCAGCCTGGCCGACGCGCTGGTGGCGTTGGGCCGGCAGGCGCAGCTGCAGGTGCTGTTCAGCCCCGACGTGGTGGCCGGCCTGAACGCCCCCGCCGTATCCGGCTCCATGACCCCGCAGGTCGCGTTGAACCGCCTGCTGGCGCGCAGCGGCCTGGTGGCCGTGCAGAGCGGCTCGGGCTTCGTGGTGCGGCGGCCGGCCGACGCATCCACCGGCGATGCCACCACCCTGGCGCCCGTGACGGTCACCGGCCGCGACCTCACCGTCACCGAAGGCACGGGGTCCTACACCGCCCCCGCCGTCACCATCGGCAAGAACGCGCAAAGCCTGCGCGAGATCCCGCAATCGGTCTCGGTGGTGACGCGCCAGCTGCTGGACGACCAGAACCTGACCACGCTGGACGACGCCATGCGCACCGTCACCGGCATCACGGTGGAAGCGGGCAGCATCGGCGGCAACCATGGCAACTTCTACTCACGCGGCTATGCGCTGGACACGATCCAGGTCGACGGCGTGAACACGCCGGCCAGCACCGGCAACGACCTGTCCTCGGGCTTCGGACTGGCCATCTACGACCACATCGAAGTGCTGCGCGGACCTTCGGGTCTGTACCAGGGCGCGGGCGATCCCGGCGGTACCGTGAACCTGGTGCGCAAGCGCGCGCAGAAGGAATTCGCCTTCAGCGGCCAGGTCATGACGGGCTCCTGGGACCGCTATTACACCGAGGCCGACATCACCGGCCCTTTGGACAGCGACGGGCGCCTGCGCGGCCGCCTGGTGGCGTCCTATGACGACCGCAAATCCTTCGTCGACGGCGTGTACACCGAGAAGCCGCTGTTCTACGGCACCCTGAGCTTCGACCTGACGCCCGACACCGTCCTGACCGCCGGCGCCACCTACCAGCAATACAAGGGCCGCCCCTTCTTCGGCCTGCCCGGCTACACCGACGGCCGCTTGCTGGACGTGCGCCGTTCCACCAACCTGGACCCCAGCTGGAACCACATCACCGAGGAAGTCACCGAGTACTTCGCCGACGTGGACCACCGCCTGGCCAATGGCGGACGCATCAAGGTCAGCGGCATCTACCGCGAACAGGACGAGCCCAGCCGCGAGTTCGGCTGGTCCGACTGCGCAGTGGACCCGATCACCGGCGACACCTGCCTCGTCAGCTGGAAGTACCGCAGCAACTGGAAGACCTATGGCCTGGACGCCTTCGTCGCCACGCCCTTTGAAGCCTTCGGCCGCCAGCACGAGCTCACCGTGGGCGCCGACTACCGCAACGTCCACAAGAACTTCCGCTACGGCGGCGGCGACAACGCCGACACCAACCTTTACCACCCCAACAACAACATCCCCAAGCCGGACTACCAGTTCACCAACGGCAACGACAGCAAGACCGATCAGTACGGCCTGTATGCGCGCACCAATCTGCGCGTGACCGACGCGGCCACCATCATCGCTGGCGGCCGCTTCACCTGGTGGGAAAACCGCACGCAGAACCGCAACGCCTACTTCAACCAGTTCACCAACACCAGCGACAAGATCAACGGCAAGTTCACGCCCTATCTGGGCCTGGTGGTGGACCTGAACGAGCAGTTGTCGGCCTACGCCAGCTACACCAGCATCTTCACGCCGCAGACCGTCACCGACGTCAACGGCCAGCTGCTGGACCCGCGCACCGGCAAGCAGTTCGAGATCGGCCTGAAGGGCGAATTCCTGGACAAGCGCCTGAACGGCCACGCCGCGCTGTTCCGCATGGAAGACGAGAACCGCTCGATGACGGACCCGAATAATCCGCTGTTCTCCATGGCTGCGGGCAAGATGCGCAGCCAGGGCTTCGAGGCAGAAATCAGCGGCAGCCCGGCGCCCGGCTGGGACATCACCGCCGGCTATGCCTACACCACCACCAAGACCCTGAAGGGCACGGAAGAACAGAAGTCGCAGCAGTACGCCTTCATCACGCCGCGCCACACCTTCAACCTGTGGACCAAGTACACCTTCGCCACCGGCACGCTCGAAGGCCTGTCGCTGGGAGCTGGCGTGCGCAGCGTCAGCAGCATGTACCGCCTGAACGGTCCGGTGAAGTTCGAGCAGCGCCCGTACACCACCGTGTCCGCGCAAGCCGGCTACCGCTTCAACAAGCACCTGGAAGGCACGCTGACGGTGAACAACCTGTTCGACAAGGTCTATTACCAGCGCGTGTGGGCCGCCTACGGTTCGAACTACTACGGCGAGCCGCGCAGCGTGATGCTGAACCTGCGGGCGACGTACTGAGGGAAAACGCCGCGCGAAACCCATCCCCATCCCGTAACGGGCGATGGGTTTCACGCATTGCAGGACAGTTCTGTCCGCCACGTCTTTCTTGCGCCACACCCATCCTACGATCCCCGAGCAAAACGCCGATTCCGTGGCAGACTAGCCAGGGGCGCTCCATGCATTGCAGTCCGACACAATTGGCAAATTGTTGTCCGACGCGGATTGCAACGGGCGATTAGGATGGCGCCGCACAGACAGAGACAGGCGATCACAAGGCTTTCCCGCCTGAGGCCGACAAGAAGATGTCCGACACATGAAAACCATTCAGAAAACCCGCCCCCCTGGCCGTTTGCTCCGCACCGCCATGGCCGGCCTGCTGGCGTCCACCCTGGCCGCGCTGTTCAGCCCCGCCGCAACCGCCGCTGAATCCGCCGGCGCCGCGGCGCTGCCGCCCACCGCCCAGGCCGCCGCCATTGCACCGCCCGATGTGCCCACGGTGATGTATTCCATCTACCAGATCGACGGCAAGGGCGCCGATTCCTACGAAGTCGCCAACGGCAGCATCGCCACCTTCTGGTTCGGCCATGCCTTCGAACTGGGCGGCACGCGCTACTACACCGGCTTCACCTGGGACACGCGCGAACGCTACGGCAAGCCGGGCGAAGACGAGGTCGGGCCCGGCACTCAGGTCAACTTGGCCGAAGCCACGTACACGCTGACCGGCGCCACGCCCGAACGTCCCTGGAAGTTCCGCGGCATGAAGCACTCGGTCGGCGAGTTCGGCGCCTACGAAAAACCGGAAGACGTGGACACCCGCCGCAAGTCGGTGGAATACCGCACTCCCGCTGGCAAGCTGCTGCTGGCCGTGCCCACCGAAGGCTTCGACAACGGCATCAGCTTCAGCGGCTACGCGCTGCTGGTCTTCAATCCGGCGGGTCCGGACGAAGGCGCGGGCTGGGCCTATGTAGGCAGCATCAATACCGGCGAAGACAATAGCGCGGCCTGCGCCGAAGGCGACGTCATGCCTTGCGTGGCCAGCTCGGGCGAACTGGTCTTCTCCGCGCATGGCGGCAGCGACATGCCGCGCGTGACCGTCAAACGCAGCGGCACGGAAATCTCCGGGCCGGACAAGACCCGCCAGCTGGGCGCGGGCGATGCCGTCGTCTACGCCTACGACACAGCCAGCAAGAAGTACGCGGAGAAGTAAGGCCGGCATCGATGCCGGCAGGGCGCGCAAGCCGGCTTCCCAACGGCTGCGATGCCCGCGCGGCTTGTGCTGCTACGTGAGATTCAAGCCACCATCGGACAGCAGGATCTCGCCGGTCAGATAGTCCGACGCGGCCAGCATGGCGACCGCCTGCGCGATATCCTCCGGACTGGCCGCCCGGCGCATCGGCGCCTTGTCGCGCCACAGCGCCTGGGCCTGCGTCCAATCAGCCGTCATCGGCGTGTCCACCAGGCCCGGCGCAACCGCATTCACGCGGATATGCGGCGCCAGCGAAAGTGCGAGCAAGCGCGTCACATGGTTGAGCGCCGCCTTGGTCGCCGCATAGGGAATGGAAGCGCCTTTGGGCCGGATACCCGCGTGCGAACTCACGTTGATCACGCAAGCCGGCCGGCCATGCGCCGCCGCCGCTTGCAACGCGGCCTGCGCTTCGGCCACCAGGCGAAACGGCGCCACCACGTTGACCTCATGCAATGCATGCCAGATGTCCGGCGTGGCCGCGGCCAGGTCCGCATGGGGAATGACTTGGCTGATTCCAGCGTTGTTGACCAGCAAGTCCAACCGCCCCCATGCCCCGACGGCTTCCCGGACCAGCCGGACCCGGTCGGCATCGTTCGCCAGATCCGCCTGCACGTAGACAGCATCGCCCAGCTCGCGCGCCAAGGCATGGCCGGCTTCAGCCGAACGGCGTGAATGCACGACCACCGCATAACCGTCCCTCGACAGGCGGCGGGCAATGGCCTCGCCTATGCCGGAGGTAGAGCCCGTGACCAGCGCGACGGGACGCGTAGATTGCAAATGGAACATCGAGGAATCTCTTGCTCAGGAATGCGCCGCATGTGGCGATGGGTCTACAACTT
Source organism: Achromobacter sp. ACM02 (assembly GCF_014851605.1). Lineage (NCBI taxonomy): Bacteria > Pseudomonadati > Pseudomonadota > Betaproteobacteria > Burkholderiales > Alcaligenaceae > Achromobacter > Achromobacter sp. ACM02. The sequence continues at coordinate 89,822 of NZ_JACUZY010000005.1, read as the reverse complement.
AACACCGTGATGAAAATCGCAACCTGAGAGACAAGGCCTAGGCTGCCGCGCCGCCGTCCTCGCGCGACGCGTCCAGTTCTTCGGACACCCACTCGCAGAACGCGCGCGTCAGCGGATCGTCCTCGCTGTCCCGATGCACCAGCAACGCCCATTTCGGACCGCGCACGGTCTGCTCCGTCAACGCCGCCAGCGAGCCATCGCGGCGCGAGCGGTCGGCCAGCAAGCTGCTGACCAGCGCCATGCCCAGGCCCTCGCGCGCCGCATCCAGCAACAGGCCAGGGTCGGAAAAATTCATGCCCTGGCCGCGCTGGCCCACGTCGGCGCCGCCTTGCGTTTCCCAATGGCTCCAATCCATCTCGCGTTCGCCATGCAGCGTGGCGCGCGTCTCGGCCGCCAACAGGCGAGGGTGGCAGGCTGGATACATGCGGTCCTCGACCAGCACGCGGAACGCGCAATCGGCCTGTGGGCCCAGGTCGTCGCGCAGCGCGATGTCTATGGTCTGTTTGGCCATGTCCGGCGCGGCATCGCTGGTGTACAGCCACAGGTCCGCCTCGGGATGCAGGGTGCGGAAGGCTTCCAGCCTGGGCAGCAGCCAGTGCCGCGAAAACGCCGGACTGGTGTTCACGATCAGCTGGTTCGGCTTGCGGTACTGGTCCAGCCTGCGGATGCCGGCTGCCAACTGCTGCAGCATGGCCTGCGTCGTGCCCAGCAGATCCCAGCCCGCATCCGTCAACGACACCGCGCGCCCCTGGCGGAAAAACAGCGGCTGGCCCAGATAGTCCTCCAGGCTGCGCACCTGCTGGCTGATCGCCGACTGCGTCAGGTGCAGCTCGTCGGCCGCCTTATGGAAACTGCCCAGGCGGGCGGCCGCCTCGAAGCCGCGCAGCACGTTCAGGGGAGGCCATTGCTTGAGCATATCAATAAGCCCTGCTAATCAGAATTCCACTAAATATATCGCTAGTCCGCGCGGCCAGGCGGGAAATACACTGCAATTCAAGAGGTGCGCACCTTTGACTCAAACATAACCATTTTTTATCGATCTTCCAGAATCCCAGGAGCCCGACGTGCCCACCCGCCGCCAACTCATCCAACACACCGCCACGCTCATGGGCGTCCAGGCCGCCGCCTCGCTGGGCCTGGGTCTGCTCGCCCCCGGCGCACGGGCGGCGCCAGCGCCCCGGTGGCACATGCCCGACGAAGGCGCGCCCCAGGCCCGCGCCTTCATCGCCTTCGGCGCCCAGGACGCCATCTGGGAAGACTTCACCGCCGACGTCCAGGCCGCGCTCGGCCGCATCGCCCGCGCCATCGCCGCCCACCAGCCCCTCACCGTGTTCTGCCGCGCCCGCGAACGCAGCCTGGCCGAACGCCATTGCGGCGCCGACAACGTCAGCTTCGTCGAAACCCGCCTGGATGACATCTGGATGCGCGACATCGGCGCCAACTTCGTGCTCGACGGGCGGGGCGCGGCCACCGGCGTGGACTTCAACTTCAACGGCTGGGGCAACAAGCAGCGCCACACCGCCGACGCCAAGATCGCCGCTGAAACCACCGAGGTCACCGACACCGAATACCTGCAAAGCGAACTGGTCGGCGAAGGCGGCGGCATCGAAGTCGACGGCCGCGGCACCGGCATCATGACCGAAAGCAGCTGGATCAATTCCAACCGCAACCCCGGCTGGAGCAAGGCGGAAGTCGAAGAGGAACTGAAGCGCTGCCTGGGCCTGCGCAAGATCATCTGGCTGCCCGGCATCAAGGGTAAGGACATCACCGACGCCCATGTCGATTTCTACGCCCGCTTCGCCCGGCCCGGCGTCGTCGTCGCCAACCTCGACATGGACCCCGAGTCCTACGACTACGCGCTGACCCGCAAGCATCTGGAGATCCTCCGGCGCGCAACGGATGCCGACGGCAAGCCGCTGGAAATCCACACCATGAGCCCGCCGCTCAAGCCCCGGCGCAGCAAGTTCCTGCGCGACAACTCCGACTTCGCGGCCGGCTACATCAACTACTTCGTCATCAATGGCGCCGTCATCGCGCCGGAATTCGGCGATGCGGAAGCGGACGCGAAGGCGCGCGACCTGCTGGCGCGTTTGTATCCGGGGCGCAAGGTGGTGCAACTGGATATCGACGCCATTGCGTCAGGCGGCGGCGGGATTCATTGCGTGACGAATCAGTTGCCGGTGGCGTAATGCCCGGGCTCGCGCGAGGGATCGCGCGGCGCCAGAACCTCCACCCGCTTTCCATGCGCAGTTGTGCCATGGCCGCCGTGGTAGAGTCGTTCGTCCTTCCTGTCGCACCCCATCACCTCGCCAAGCGTCACACCATTGCGGGCCGCCCAGGCAGCAGGCCGACCCGCAAGGCGCGCATGGCAAACCCTTTGCGGAGCGGAGCATGAACACCCAGACCCCGGCCATCATTCCGGCGCGTACCGCCTTGCTGGTCATGCACTACCAGACCGACATCATGGAACTGTTTCCGTCGGTCGCCCCCGCCTTGCTCAGCAACACGCGGCAACTCTGCGACGCCGCGCGGCGCGCCGGCGTCAGCGTCTATTTCGCCAAGATCCATTTCAGCCCTGGCTATCCTGAAGTCAGCCCCTTGAACAAGAACGGGCAGGGCATCAAGCAACTGGGCCGCTTCGTCCACGACCGCATCTCGCCGGAACTCGACCGCCGCGAAGACGAGCCCATCATCATCGCCCACCGCGCCAGCGTGTTCTTCGGCACCGACCTGCAAGTGCGGCTTTCCGCGCAGAGCATAGACACGCTGATCATGGCCGGCGTCGCGTCCACCGGCGTGATGCTGTCATCGATTGCGCATGCCAGCGACGCGGACTACCGCCTGCTGACGGTCAAGGACTGCTGCTACGACCCGGACCCGATCGTGCATGAGCATTTGTTTGCGACGGCGTTTGAATCGCGCACCACCGTGCTGTCGCTGGACGATGCCTTGTCCTTGCTGGGCTAGCGGACTGCTGGAAGAATACCTGCCTCCATGACCCCGACGGGTTCACCCTCGCTGCCCATCATGTCTTTCCAAACGATTCCTGCAGAACCTTACGCACCGCGCCGCATGGCGTTCATCGAACAATGGCGCGAAGACGGCCTGGCCATCAAGGCCTACGCGATACAACGCAATCCCGATCCAGCCGTTGCGCTGCTGTCCGCTGAAGTGGCCGCAGCCGCGCGCAAGACCGCAATGGCCGCGTTGCGAGACGCCGCCAGCGATCCGCGCGCCACGGGCTTGGGCTTCTGCATCGTGCACGTGGGCGAAGAAGCGGTCTGGCTGCTGGCTGACTGGTGGATATCCGGCGGCATCCTGTGCCAACAGATGTACTCCGCGCCGCTGGATCGGCCCGAACAGTTTCAACCCGTGCAGGGACCGTTCATTGCCTGCGTGTGGGAGCTGGAAGTGACCGCGCATGAGCGCGGCGCGTGGATGCGGCATGCGCTGCGAGAGACGCCGGATATCAGCGCGTATTTGGCGGACGTGCTGCTTGCGGGCAGCTATTGAGACTGCCTCAAGCAGCGCGGCGCTTACTTCCTGAGATAGGACTTCTTTCCGCTATCGGTGTAGCAGAACGTTCCGCCCCGCGGCCCGGTGCAGTATTGGCCATCACGGCAGCTGCATGCGCCATTCGAGCCGGAAGCCGAGGGCTTGGAAACAAGTGGCTGTGCGCTGGAATCCGGACTTGAGCACACGCGTTTCGATGCGCTGATCGAACCGTCGCGACACAAGAACTGTTCTCCGACGCAACGTTCCACGCCGCCCTTCTTTCCGGAGCAAGGATAGTTCGCCGAATGGGCCGTCGCGGCAAACAGCAAGGCCGCCAACAACAGACCAAGACGCATCGTCATTTCCATTGCAAGTAGGCAAGAACAGCGGCGGGAGCGGACCGCGATCAGCCCGTGCAACGGCCTTCGGCCGCCAGGTTCACTTCGGACTTGGAGATCACCCGCTGACCTTCCTCTTCCGTTACCTGCTCCACGCCGGCGCCACCCACAAATACGCCCATTTTGATGAATTGGCGCACGAAGTAATTCTTGCCCGCCTCCATCATCACCATCAGGTCGTTCGGCGAAAACTCCGACTCGGTGGAGACTTTGTGCTGCTCGTTGCCGGCGACCTGCGTGTAGAAGAACACGCGGTCGGCGGTTTCACCCAGGCACTTGCCGTTGACGTACACGTCCTTCTTCAACGCCTTGCCCACAAAGCTATCCCGGTAGACATACAGGCCGGACTTTCCTTCGTCCGGCGCCGGGAACGATTTGGCCTGCTTGTTTTGTTCCGCTGGCGCCATCGGCACATTGGCGCATCCCGCGACCGTCATTACGCAAGCGGCAGCGGCCGCCAACTTCAACATCTTTTTATTCATGTGATTCATCTTCTTCAGCTTAGTTATCTGCCGCTTCCTGCCCTCCGCAGGGGAACGGGTAAATGTATCCAAGAGATTCTAATAATGTCACATGAATACCAAATAAGCTATCTGACAGTAGGAAATGCTGCTGTTCCGGGATTAGAAATGGCAGACTATGACTCCCCGGCGACATCGCAGCCTGACATCTCCTCGTCCATGAACAAAACCGAAGGCGCTACCTTCCTGATGGCGTATGACAAGGGCAACTCGCACTTCAGCGATCTGCACTTCCACGACTGCACCTTCGACAACGGCGCCCTTTCCATGGTCAAGACCCCACAGCGCATGTCGCGCGTGCAGAACGTGCGCGTTTCCAAATGCCGCGCGGTCAACTCGATGATCCACCCCTGCATGTTTGAAGACGTGCTGATCGAGGACTTGTCCACCAACCCCATCCTGCTGGTGTGGGCCTCGTTCTTTCGCCGGGTCAAACTGGCGGGCAAGATCGGCAAGCTCAATCTAAACCTGACGCCCACCGCGTTCTGCAAGGACGAGCGCATCCTCGATCAGTTCGCAACCGCGCGCGCCGCCTTCTACGCCGAGACGGATTGGGCCTTGGATATCAGCGAAGCCAAGCTGTTGGGCCTGCGCTGCGAAGGCGTGCCGCTGCACCTGATCCGGCGCGATCCGCAGACGCAGGTCATCGTGGACAAGCAGGGGCGTTATCCGGGGTATGACGCGCTGGGAGCGGATTTCGTCCAGGCGTTCCCGGGCATCGCCAGCGTGCTGCATGGCTTTGATAGCTCGCCCGCCCGGTCCATGCTGCTGACCGCCTCGCTGGCCGCGCCCAAGGCGCGACGGGACGAGGAAAAGGGCGCGATCGCGGAACTCAGGACCTTGGGGTTCGTGGAAGAAGGTTCGGCGTAGTTCTGCGCGCAAGCCCGCCGGTGCGGGCGCTACCGAAAATACGGCGCAAGCCAGAACCACGCCGCAAGACTTATCCCCAGCCATAGCGCCACGATCATCACCGCGCCCGCCACACTACGCGGCTTCTTGCCCTGCGACTGCATCCAGGCGTCCGCCTGAACCCTGCATTCCTGCAGCACGTCGGCCGGCAACAGCTTGATGGCCAGCCAGATCAGGCCGGGCAACAACAGCACGTCGTCGATGTAACCCAGCACGGGGATGAAGTCGGGGATCAGGTCGATGGGGCTGAGCGCGTATGCCACAACGAATACACCGAGCGCCTTGGCGTACCAGGGCGTGCGGGCGTGCTTGCCGGCAAACCATAGCGTCAGGCCATCGCGCTTGATGCGCTTGGCCCAGGCTTTCAGGCGGTCGCTGAGGGTCATGCGGAAAGCGGGTGCTCGCACCCAATAGCCGTGAATGGACGTAGTCTGACACACCTTTTCCGCTCATACGGCGCGCTGCTTCAGGGCTTGCGGTCGATGACAATCCGATTGCCATCCCGGCTGCACGTCAACGTATCCCGATACGCCGTGCACAGCTTGTCCACCAGCGCGGACCAGCAGGCGCCGCTGACCGGTTGAGAGATCACCACGGTCTCGGCTCCTCCCTTCAACAGGATATCGGCGCTGGAGTTCCGGCGTAACCCTTCGGCGATGGAACCGAGTGTGCGAGGCGCCCCTGAGAATTCTTCCGCGTTGGCGGGGAACCTGTTGTTCAACTGCCAGTAAAGCCCTCCAACCAAGGCGATGGAGAGAAGTATCAAGAACACGCCGGCAGGCCCTTTCAAACCATATTTGTCGATGGTCGTTTCCACCTCATGCTTGGTGTTTGGCGTAGGGGAGGGTCTGGGTCGAAGCAACAAGTAGATCCCCAGCACGAACAAGATCAGGGCCACCACGACGGCAACAAGCAGCACGGCCCAATCCAATCCGGGAAGTTCTCGCATGCAGGTGAGATCCATGGCCGATCACCTCTTCGCATCAGAGAAGAAAAGCACCAGCAATTGCGACGCTTGCTTGTAGTCCATCAGCACATAGCCTCGCCCGATCTCAAACTGAAAGCCTTCCGTCCACGTCACCGAAAGCGGCGGCCTTTTTCCTTGGAATACTTCCGCTATGACGTTGCTGTATTTCCTGGAGAAAACAACGATCTCGTTGTCGATCTGTTTGACGGGCAACTCCGCGATGACGACGGCCTGTCGAAACAAGCTGCCTCGCGCCAGGACCGGCAGGGCGCTCTCGATAAAACCGCTCTCGCTCAAGGCCGACGTGTCTCCCGACTGCGCAAACGCCAGATAGCGGGGGAAGATCTGCGCCGCGGATTGCAACTGCGCTTGGTACGCGTCCTGTCCAAGGATGGAAGTAAGAACCGCCGGATTGGCCCCGATACCCGAGAAGCCGTATTCGCACTTGCGTCCGCCGGCATAGCGCTGGACGGTGCAGGTCCCGTTGACGCTATAGGCCTCGTATTGCCCGGATGAGAAGCGGCATTCGCAGTATTTCGCCGGCGCAAGCGGCGCGGTGGTTGGAACGTTCTGGCCGGTGCCTTGCGCTTGGGCTGTGGCGCCCAGCGCGATGAACGAAGCTCCAATGGCAGCCAGAGCATGCTGGATGAATCGAGAGTGTGGCATGGGTACACCTCGCTTTATTCAACCACCTGAACGGGATAGTGAAGCTTGCCGCACATTTAATAACGATCCCGCGCGGTCTGAACGAGGATTAATCCATCAGGAGAGATCCAAAATGGGCTCTGCCGGTGGAGCGGGTGACGATGAAGTCTCCATCCCCTTTGGCTTTCCCGAACCCATCATGCCATAATTGATAACGATTCCCATTTATTCACAGCACAAGCCGTGGACTCAACGCGTGACACCTGCTTTTCCACCATCTACAAGAGCGACCATCCCTGGCTGGAGCGCCGCCTCCAGAACGGCCTGCGCAATCGCGAGGATGCCGAGGATGTCGCAGGCGAGACCTTCACCCAGTTGCTCTGCCTTCCTGCGCTGGAGCAATTGAATGAACCCCGCGCGATGCTCATCACCATCGCGCGGCGCATCACATGGCGGCTGTGGCGCCGGCGTGAACTCGAGCAAGCGTGGCTGGAGATGCTGCGCCTGCAGCCGGAACCCCTGGAGCCCTCGGCCGAAGAGCGGGTACAGACCCTGCAGTCCTTGCAGGCGCTCGACACGGCGCTGGACGGTCTTTCTTCCAAGGCCAGGATGGCTTTTCTCTACAGCCAGCTCGACGGCATGACGCATGTGGAAATCGCCGCACGGCTGAAGGTTTCTCCCACCATGGTGCGCAAGTACATCGTCCAGGCCCTGCGCCGCTGCTGCGAGGTGTTTGGCGTATGACGCCCCTGGATATACGCAGCCGCGAAGCGGCTATCGAATGGCAGGTCTGTCTGTCCAGCGGTCAGGCCAGCGATGCCGACCGCAAGGCCTTCGACCGGTGGTTGGCCGAAAGCCCGAGCCACGGCGCGGCCTGGCAGCGGCTGAACTCGGCATTGGACGGCACGCTGCATCGCCTGCGGCCCGGACTGCTGGCCGACGGCAACCCGCTGCGGCGTTCGCTGGTCGGGCCGCAACTCGCGCAGCGCCGCAGGCTGGGCAAGCTCGTCCTGGCGGGCGGGACCGTGCTGCTCGGCGCCGGTGTCGCGGACCGCTATGTGCCGCTGCGGCATCTGACGGCGGGCTATGTGACCCACACCGGTGAACGCCGGCGCGTGGCCTTGCCTGACGGCAACATGATGGAACTGGACGCGCGCAGCGCCGCAACGCTGGACGGGCAGCACGGCGTACACGTGTCTTCTGGTGCCGCCATCTTTGAGGTGGCGGCAGGCCAGGGGCTGCAAGTACGTCTGCCCCATGGCGAAGTCCGCCTCGCCCAAGGCCGCGCCATGGTGCGCTGCGCGTCCGAACGCAGCTTCTGCCTGGCACTGCGCGGAGCGGCGGAGGTCTCCACACTTGCAGGTATCCGCCGGCAATTGGCGCCTGGCCAGAGCGTCTGGTTCGACGCGCAGCAGATCGATGCGGTGCAGGACAACCAAGAGTACGCCGCCGCCTGGAGCAACGGCGAGCTTGAAGTCCATGACGAACCCTTGCAGACCGTGGTCGATGCCCTGGCCCGGTATCGACCGGGTTGGCTGCGGGCCTCACCCCAGGCGTCCCGCCTGCGCGTCACCGGCCTGTTCCCGCTGGACGATAGCGACCGCGCCCTGGCGGCGCTCACGCATACCCTGCCCATCCGGCTGCAACGGCTGAGCAGTTGGTACGTCATGATCGACCTCGCCTGAAAATTTTTTCTGCGCCAGGTGTTTTTTTGCCGGCGCCGATGCACATACATGGAACGCGTGCTCACGCATCCACGGAGTGTTCCATGCTTTCCCTCAGGTTTCCGGCTGCCTGCGTCATCGCAGCCGCCGCCAGCACCGCCCATGCCCAGGCGCTGCGCCAGTATGATTTGCCCGCGGGCCAGCTGGATGTCGCGCTGACACAGATCGCGCGCATCGCGGGCGCGGTCATCTCGTTTCGCGCCGAACTGGTAGCAGGCAAATCCGCGCCGGCCATCTCCGGCCGGTTGACCGTCGACGAAGCCACCGCGCGCGCGCTGACCGGAAGCGGGCTGGAACTCCGGCGTACACCGGACGGCAGCCTGACCGTGGCGCCATCAGGCACCACGACACTCTCGCCGGTGACCGTCGAGGCGGCCACGCTGGGTGTGACCGAGGGCACGCATTCATACACCACGCCGGTGATGGCCACGGCCACCAAGTTCGCGCTTTCGCCGCGCGAGACGCCGCAATCGGTCAGCGTGGTGACCCGCCAGCAGATCGAGGACCGAGGCTTCCAGTCGCTGGACGATGTGGCCCGCGACACCACCGGCCTGACCACGCGCCAGATTGGCGGCGGCGAGCGCACGCAGTTCTTCTCACGCGGATTCGAGATCAGTTCGTTCCTGGCCGACGGCGTGCCGCTGGCCTACGACTACGACACCCAGGGCGTGGCGACGCTGGCCATGTACGATCACATCGAAGTGCTACGCGGCGCGGCCGGCATGATGACCGGCGCAGGCAATCCCTCGGGCACCATCAATCTGGTGCGCAAGCGCGCGACGGCGGTGCCGCAGTTTTCGGTGACCGCCAGCGCCGGCAGCTGGGACAACTATCGCGGCGAAGTCGACGGGTCGGGCGCATTGAACGAAAGCGGCACCCTGCGCGCACGCGGCGTCGTGGCCTATCAGGACTCGGATACCTTCAAGAAAGCCTACGAGCATCAGCGCCAGCTCTATTACGGCACCATCGAAGCCGACCTCACGGCAAACACCACGCTCAGCATCGGCGGCTACTACAACCGCGAAGACAATCCCGGCGCGGATTGGAACGGCCTGCCGACCCGCCGCGATGGCAGCTTCTACGACTTCAAGCGGTCGACCCGCCTGTCGCCGGATTGGGCCTATTGGAACAAGGAAAACACCAGCTTCTTCGCCGAACTCGATCATCGCTTCGACAACGGCTGGTCCGGCAAGCTGACTGCCCGCACGCTGCGCGCCAGGATGAACATGCTGGGCAGCTACCTCTATCCCCTGGAGAACTCGACGTTCTTCGGACAAGGCTTGGGCCAGTACAACTACGACAAGACCCAGTACAGCGTCGACGGCTACCTGAGCGGCCCGTTCACGCTGCTGGGGCGCACGCATGAACTGGTGCTGGGCGGCAGCTTCATGAAGAACAAGGACGACGACGGTCCTGGCGGATGGCCGCTAGGCTATGACATGACGGTCGATCCCGAACACTGGGACTCCAGCGCCGTCGAAAAGCCCGCATTCATCTACCCCTGGTCGCGCAAAGGATTCCAGCGTCAGATGAGCGGCTATGCCACTACCCGCCTGAGCCTCGCGGACCCGCTGACGCTGATGCTGGGCGCCAGGCTGGACTGGTATGAATACGACATGACGCTGAAGTCCGGCGACTACGTCAGCCCGCCCGCGGCCTACAAGGTCAACCACGAACTGACACCGTACGCGGGCCTGATCTACGACCTGGACCGCCACCATTCCGTCTACACCAGCTGGACCAGCGTTTTCCAGCCGCAAAACTACCAATCAGCCAGCGGCGCACCGCTGGATCCCGTCATCGGCACCAATCTGGAAGCAGGGATCAAGGGCGAGTACTTCGACGGCCGCCTCAACGCCAGCGCGGCGGTATTCCAGATCCGCCAACGCAACCGTCCGGTCGCCCTGACCACGTCCGCGTGCGGCCCAGGGGTGATCGAATGCTATGCGCCATCCGGCAAGGTGGAAAGCCGAGGCGTCGAATTCGAAGTGGCAGGCGCAATCACGCCGGGCTGGCAGGTGTCCGCCGGCTATACCTACAACCAATCCAAGTATCTGGAGGATTCGGGCAACCTCCGGGCTGGCGCAGCGTATGACACGCAAACCCCGCGCCATCTGTTCAAGCTCTCGACCATGTACACCCTGCCTGGCTCCTTGAATGCCTGGCGCGTGGGCGGGGCAATGCGCGTGCAAAGCGCGATCAGCTTGCCCGCCTACAACGTGCGCCAACCCGGCTACAGCATATGGGATGCCGTGGTGGCTTATCGGGCCAGCCCGAATCTGGATCTGCGGCTGAACGTCTACAACCTGTTCGACAAGTACTACTACCAAGCGATTGGCAGCAACCAGGACAACAACCACTTCGGCGCGCCGCGGTCGTTTTTGTTGACGGCGAAGTACACGTTTTAAGGTTGGGGCGTGGCTGGGAGAATCGTTCGTAGAAAGAATTTCGGACTACACTTTCCGGGGCAATTTCACAGCCTGACACCTTGCCTCGGACTCTCTGCCTGCCCGGCCTTGACCCACGGCATCCGGCTTGAAGAACACGACAACTGCGAGACGACACATGCGTGCTTTAAAAGCGGCTTTCCTGCTGGCGATACTGTACCTCGGCGTCGCTGTCTCGGCGCAGGCCGAACAAGGTTGCCCGGACGGCTTTATGCCCAACGCCGCCGGCACGCCGGGCCAGCAGTGCGTGCCGATCCCAGGCCTGTCGCGGCCACAAGGCGGCACCGGCGCGCAAACCGCGCCTGACCAACCGCGCTGGACCACCCGCTGGGGCGCAATCGCATACGACCCGCCCTCGGGCTCCGTCGGCATCGCCGCCGACAAGACCAGCAAGGTCAAGGCCGAACAGGCCGCGCTGGAGCATTGCGCGTCCAAGGGCGGCAAGGGTTGCAAGACCAACATCACCTACTACAACCAATGCGTGGCGGTGGTGTACGGCCCTTCCCCCAAAGGCGAGGGCGTCTTGATGAATTCCGCCAGCGCCGAGACCAAGGAACAGGCAGAAGCATTGGGCATGGAAACGTGCAATAAAGCCACGCAGACCTCCTGCAAGACCTTCTATACGGGCTGCAGCTACCCGGTGCGGTTTCAATAACGCGCGGGCTTCAACTACCGACCCATGACGTGACACGGGATGACCACGGGCCTGCGCAGCTGACGGCACTCGCAAGACCGGAATACGCTGCACAGAGTAGACTGGCCGCCTGTCCATCCGTATCGAGTCCTACTCCATGCTAGTCAAAGCCCTACGTGTCGGCCTGGGTCAAATCATCGTATTGGGCGACGCCCTCACGCGCCCGCGGCCGCAACAGCGCTCCGCGCAAGGCCAGGCCACGGTCAACACCGAAGCGGCCAAGCTGTCGCTCTACCAATTCCACGCCTGCCCGTTCTGCGTCAAGACGCGGCGCGCCATCCACAAGCTCAACGCGCCCATCGCGCTGCGCGACGCCAAGGGCGATCCCGAAGCGCGCGCGCAACTGCAGGCAGGCGGCGGCAAAGTGAAGGTGCCGTGCCTGCGCATCGACGACGCCGCGGGCACGCGCTGGATGTACGAGTCCAGCGACATCATCGCCTACCTCGAACAACGCTTCGCCAACGTAGCCTGACAAGGGTTCATGGGCATGATGCGCCTGGCTCGCCTGTTCCTCATCGCCTTGGCCACCGCGAGCACGCTGGCCGGCTGCGATGCCGCGCTGGAGCCCGCGCCGCCCGGGTCGAAACTCAACGCTGAAGCCATCGCCACGCGCGACACGCCTCCGGAGCATCAGTTCAAGGGCGTGCTGGCCGGGAAGCCCGTGCATCTGCTGATGCATAAATGCAAGGTGTACATGGTCGAGCCGGCCGAAGGTGAAAACCTGAAGTGGACGCTGGTGCTGGAAGGCGACCTGTATCCGCTGCCGACCAGCTGCATCCGTCAATCGCTGACCGAGAGCAAGGGCGTGGTGACCGCGTTCATCGGGCGGCAGGCGTTTGGGGCGGGCGGGTGTTGCACGGGGACGCCGGAGTATCGGTCCAGGGATGGGGTGAATTGGAAGCCGCGCTGAGCGCAGCGATATCAGGCCGCCAGCACCCTTTGCAGAAATCCCCGCATCAGCGCAGCCACCTCGTCCAGATGCGTCTCCAACAACCAATGACCGCCACCCTCCAACAGGTGCAGTTCAGCATCCGGCAAATCCCGCAGATAGGCGCGGGCTGAGGCTTCCGGCATGTAGTGATCCTGCGGCCCCCATACGATCAGCGTAGGCGGCTGGTGATCCCTCAGATACTGCCGGTGCTCCGCAAACCATGCACGGTTCGGCTTCAGCCCGGCAATCAAATCGATAGCGACCTCCTTGCGGCGCGGCGTCATCAGCGACCAATGCAGCTTCCATAGATCCGGGGAAATGCGGTCGACAACCTTCGGCCCGACATGGTTCAGGAATTCCTCCTGGAAGCTTGCTTCAGTAATGCTGTCGCCTATGGCGTGGCGCATCTCCGCGGGCGACAACGCCCAGGTGGCTTCGATGTCCGCATACTTGGGCCCCAAGGCATCCTCGTAGGGAACGTCGCCATTCTGGATGATCAGCGCCGTCACCCGATGAGGCGCACGGATCGCCAGCCGCGCCCCGATGGGCGAGCCGAAGTCGTGCAGGTAGAGCGCATAGCGGTCCAGGCCCAGCGCCAGGGCAAAGCGATCCAGAAAGGCCGCATAGCCGTCGAAGCTGTAATCGAAGTCCTCGGGCGTGGCGCTGTAGCCGGCGCCGGGATAGTCGGGCGCGATCAGGCGCCAGCGATCGGCCAGGCGAGGCATCAGGTTGCGGAACTCGTAGGAAGAACAGGGGTAGCCGTGAGGCAGCAGGAGGGCAGACGCGTCGGAAGGGCCCGCGATGCGGTAGAAGGTGTCGATGTTGTCGACGGGGATGCGGCGGTGCTCGACAGGGGCGGTCATGGGAGGCTCCTTGGGTTGCGGACGACGGGTGGGTGTAGATGGCCGTCAGTCGTCAGCAACCACAGTGCCTGGGCATGGTTCGCCCCAGGGGGAATGTCCCGAGGCAAACGCGTCCGGCCCTGCGCGTGACGCCGTAAGCGCCTCTGCCCAATCTTGGTTTTCCGGATTATGGGAAAGTCGTCGGGAATGAAGGCGTCAGGCTACGATTTCACAACATACGGTTGACCAGCCAATCGTCCGCTACGCCGTATCCCAAAAGGAAAGCCGCAGATGGCAAATGACGACCGCAGTCTGATCATTCCCAGAAGAACGCCCGAATCAGCGGCCATGACGGCCAACATCAAACGCGCGATGACGATCACCGCCGCCCTCAACCGCCTGACCTTCAACGACGCTGCGGAAGTCCGCGCCTTGTTCAGCGAACTGATAGGTAAGACGGTCGATGAGAGCTTCCTATTGATTCCGCCGTTCTATACGACCGGCGGCCCCGACATCAGCGTCGGGCGCAATGTCTTCGTCAATCAGAACTGCACGTTCTATGACCTGGGTGGGTTGAGCATTGCAGATGATGTGATGATCGGGCCGAACGTCAGTCTCATCACGTCTGGACATCCCATCGAACCTTCGCGGCGGCGCGACTTCGTCACTGCGAAGCCCATTGTGATCGAGAGGAATGTCTGGATTGCGGCGGGTGCGACCGTAATTGGTGGCGTGACTGTGGGCGAGAACTCGGTGGTCGCGGCGGGTTCGGTGGTCACCAAAGATGTGCCTGCGAATACGCTGGTGGGTGGGAATCCGGCCAGGGTGATTCGGTCGATTGCTGAATAGGGCGGGCGCGTAAGCGCCGCACCTCTGGTCGCTAAGTTTGACTACTGGATCGACGACGGCGCGCCGTGCGTGACGTCCCCGAGATCCGCATCCACTTCGCAAAAGCGCGCCTGCGTCAGCATGGCATCGGTCAAGGTGCCCAGGTGATCGCACAAGCCTTCCACTCCACCCATCAACGCCGCCACCGTCCAGGCGTCCAACGGCTGCCCGCCGGTTGCGTCGGGCTCGGATGCGCTGTTGCCGACCATGCGGGCAATGGCCTCGATGGCGTGGCGGGCGCGGTCTATGTGGTGGAGATGGGAGAGGGGGACTGGGCCGAGTTCGGGGTCGGACTCGACGGACCAAGGGCTTTGGGTGAGGGGGTGGGATTGCATGGACTTCCTCCGACGATATGGGAAATCCCGCTGCCCCACTTCCAAATGAGGCGGGCGGGCACAGGACAAGGTTGGAAGACCGGATCGTCGGAACCGGCGTGCGGCTAGCGCACCCCTGCCAAGGCCCGCCCATTGGGACGTGCGAAGGCGTGCGGACGGGAGGTCCGCACCGACGAATTTACCGGCTTCCATTCCGGGCTACCGGTGGTTGCGGTAGCGAAGGAAGTATACGGCGATGGCAACCATCCTTCTTTGAGTAGCAGGATAATTTGGACACAGGAGTCACGGAGATGTCGTCGCTCTTCGCCCACGACCACGCTTCAGAGGCCTAGACAAAGGGGCAACGGGGACCTATCAGTAGACCCGTATCTCCCCTTTCTCAACAACCCAGAGTCCCAAAGCGTTAAGTATCGGTTGCACTACCAACTCATATACTGCAATGGCCACCAGCTGGGCCAGTTCAGCCTGCGTACTATTTACAGACGCTCCCTGATGGATAATTTTATTACGCAGCATTTGTTGCTGCGTGCATTCGTCTAGCAGCGGCTTCACCGCAAGCGGGCGACGGACGGTAGCAATTTCTAAGTCAACCAGATCAACGAATAATTTCTTTAGTAGATTTACGTATCGATCAAATCCGGACTGTCCCAGCGCTTGTTGAACGATTACCTCGGCCAACCCCTCGTTGTGAACCAGTCCGTGCACTACCGGCTTTAGTAGGGTAGCCTTAAGAAGAATCTCAACCGCTGTGACGAAAAACACCACGGCAGCGCTGTAATGGCCATTGGATCGAAGCTTCCTTCCTTCTTGAATGGCATCAACTGCCGGCCTCATAACCCATGGATTTGCGATGTAAAAGGACTGAAGCCGACTTGTAGTGAACTCGGTGATCGCCCGGGCCTTGTGATCTGGGTATAGCTCACGGGAAATTTGCTCGTACATTTGATCGCGAGCGTCATCGTATTCATCATTCATTTCTTTGAGTCGGAGAGAGCTTTAAAGGAATAGAATGCGCGATAGAAGGTGCGAGAATTTCTATTCTATGAATATTTTCGACTAAATAATGGTGTCAGACTACAGTTTTTCCGGCCATATGCAGCGAAATTGGTGCCTGACACAATTACTTCATCCCAGTACAGATACACAGCAGGCAGCGGTTTGGAGAAGGCCCCGCCAACAGCATCGTTCTGCGGTCATATACTTCATCTTCGCGAATTCTCTCGGAGCCTTAGGTAGCGAGCGTCCTGTAAGAGGGTTGGATCAGCACGCACGATTTCCTCTAGACACTGACTTAGCTCCTGCTGAGTCCATTGTTGATTGGCCACCACCGCATTTAGCAACATCAACGTATCGAGGGGGAACCGTGTGCACAAGCCAGATTCCTTCAGCAGATGTACAACATAGTGCGGACTTCCTATCGGCTGCAACCAATCCCGTACCGCAGTCAGAGCCGCCGGGAATTCGCCTCGTGCTGCGATGGCGACTCGGGCCAAAGACTCGCCGATTCGCGGGGTAGCCAAGTCACGAGACTTCGGCCAGATCTGTTGCCAAAATGGTTGCACCCGGTTTTTCCAATACTGCTCACGCTGGTCACCCGCTCCTTCAAGCGCCTGGAAGAGCGCTTGAGCGGAGCTCTCCAAACCTTCTTGCGGGAGCGTAATAATCGCCGACCGAAGCTCATCAATGGTGTAGCCCTCAATTCGGTTTAATGCTACGTAGGTCAGAAATGCCGCGAACTGGTGGCGGTGCTCACCAAGATCGGCATAGTGGCTCGCGCACTCCAAGAATTCAGACTTTAAGGTCATTAGCAGAGGCTGATATAAACGGGGAGACCATAAAAATCCCTCCCACGCCGACCGTGCTTCAGCCAGATTTCTCCAATTAAAGAGCGGCAGGAGATACTGTTCGGTCCAAGGGCGATCCACACGAAAAAATGCAATTAATCGCGAGCCCAGCAATACCCGACCATGACGAAATCGATCCACTTGCATGTCGCAAAGCGCAGTGAACATGGGTTTGATATTGGCTGGCAATAGGTCATTGTCCTCCGGATCCTGTTGAAACCAGAGATTGATTAGAGCCTGCGTTACATGCCCGACGGGGTGGTTAATTGCCTCCGTGACCGGTTGACCAAGTGGCTCACCGTTGCGCCTCATTCCCAGGTCTGCATCAATCGACAGCCCCAGTATGCGGTGACATAGGTCCAGTAGTATTCTTTCGTGCCGATTTATAGACTTGGATGCTACATTCATCCACCACGTCACACTGTGCATAGTCTCCTGAAGAATGGCATCGGGCATGGTTAGCACCACTGGTGCCGCGTATCGCCATGAGCGCAACACCATGTCTTCTTCGGCCCAAACCTGCAGAGCCTCGCGCCACCGACTCGCGGGCCACTTGCCATCACCTGCCAGATTGCGTAGTGCAAACAAACTGTGAAAGAAGCGCGTGCGGCAAACGTCACGCCAAGTATCCTCGTACCGTGGCCGCTGCCCGGGCATTGGTTGTATAAGCCATTGCTCTAACTCCTGCCGCTTGCGAGGCGCAATAGTGACATCCCGGTTGTCCTCGTAATCCGGATCCCCTGTGCCGCTCATCCAGTGCGAAAATTCGTCACGTTCATTGGAAGCCAATCGCCATTGCGGATTGGCATTTGATATTTCCTCTAAGCGTGCTGCAGCCAGTGCTCCGAGAGTGAGACCCGATTCGCTCAGCTTTGATAGATGCAACCAGACAGAGTGGACTACCAAGCTATTCCATTGATCTTCCTCTAGATCATTTCGGAACATCTCCCGCAGCGGCCCCTCTAAAATGGCCGCTTCCAGGCGTTCTTTTGCGATTCCTGTCAGTTGCGCCCCTTGCAGAACGAGCAATCTAAATACCTCACGCGCGGTATCCGTAGACCACAACCACCACGCGCCTTCAGCTAGTAGCCAATTCACCCATTGATCGGCTGGAAGGCAACCATCCTGGCTGGCGGCAAATAAGGCCAGACGTTTAAAGGTGGAATACGGTAGCTCGAACCAACTCTGTGCAATTCGCGTCGCACGTGCATTGTTATTTGCACGAACTGCTAGCCATGAATCGCGCAACAATTCGATCAGGACTACCCAGTCGCGGAATCCTCGGTTCTGCCAGTGAGGCGTAATGGAGGGCAGATCCCAGTGCGACCGGTCGCTACGATCATCAGCCTCCCCCAGCTCGCGCAATAGATCTAGCGCATCACGCAATAGCTGTTGAACATCTTCCAGTAAAAGCGGCAGGACCGATGTCCTGTGCGTATCGACCAGGTCTCGCAGGGCCGAACTAGCATGATCGGCGGCCAGCACCAGTTCCCAATCCACCAGCTGCTTGATCCGTGTCGGCTCTTCATCATTTGAACCGTCATCGTCCCAGCGAAATGGCATCTTCAGGTCAATTTGAGGGGCTAGCAGGTCGCGTAACTCCATGCGCAATGCAGTTGTTAGCCCTTCTCGATTCAACACTCCCATCCAGCGATAGAGGTCAGAATTATTCTGAGCCGATCTCACTCGACCACTTAGTAGCAAGCGCCAGAGCTTTCGCATCAAGATGTTGGGGATAGCCATAGGTGCGTGCGAGCGGATCTCCTCGAGCTCTGCAAGCTTACCGCCCTGTTCCAGGGAACCATAACGGTCCAATTCGTGTTCAATAAGCCAATGCCAGCGGTTGTGGATTTGACCTCCGCATTGTGCAACCCAGAGGATAAGTTGTGGATCTCCCAGATGGCGTGTAAGCCAACGAGCCAAATGAAACATCGAATCGTCCCACTGGCTGTTTGTCAGACCGCCAGAAACCAGGAGCATTAATGGCGCACGGTCGTAAGAAGTAGGCCGGCGGACAAGACTAAAGCGTAGCTTGGCGTCAACGGCCTCACGAGCAGGCACATCAAAGCGTGCTAGGTCGCTGTGCCCAAAATCTTCTCGCGAAAACGCCGCTGATAGCCAGTCTAGGGACGGGACGGGGTTGAAATCGGCAAACCGCTTAGCTGGCAGTCCCGTCTTGTCGGATAAAGCCCACAAGACTCGGCCAACGAAATTGTCTTGCTTCGTACTATGCTGCGGTTGAGTTAAAGCATGCTTGACAACAATAGCCTCTTTACCACCCACCCCATCGCGGTAGGTCTCCGCCCATGAGCGCAAAGTAAGGTGTAACGCTGAATGGTCACGACTGCCAGTGGGTACTTCGTAGAGTATGGGCGTTACTCCCTTTGCCTCCCACTCTATGGTCTTGCGTTGCTCGTTCCCAGGCGCGCAATCGCCCAATGCCCATGCTTGCGGCGTAACTTCGCCTAGCATCCGGTCGGCGGCAAGCGCGTCCATCATGTAACGCAGCACAGGGTCGTTGATGCTGTACCCCACGAAGCAAACCACGTAATTGCGGAACAGCTCGCTTACAAACCGAGCAGCCCAGCGCTCCGTCAGATAAGCCAAGCCAAAATCGCCGCTAGTGACCACCAGACGGTTCAGAGTCGTATCTTCCGCCCGTTCTGGCAGCATGCCGTGCAGGTAGACCAGCCCATTCCATCGACTGTTCTTAGGGATAGGCAGCATTGGAGCCGCGTAAGCTTGAAAAGTTTGGCCAGTACGTTTTGCCGCCACGTGAAAAACACGGTCGAAGTTTGTAGTAACCAATCGCAGCGCACCCTCACGGCTGCGCGCCAGTCGTAGTAACGCAGCATGTGTATCGGTAGCTCCTTTGCGGCGAATATTTGGTTTCAGAGCTTGCGCTAACTTGCTTCGAACAGCTATTCGTTGGCCGGGAAGACGCCGCTCCAGCAAATCAAGCGTGGCATCGAACTGTCCGATCGCGAAAGCCTCTTGCTCGATATCTGAATCCGAAGGCTTGGTGCCGTTCAACTCGTAAATTTTCTCCACCAAACCCTTAAAGCCAGGCAGACCGGCGGGATAGGAAATGCCCGCTCCACAGAAAAAAACTACACGCCCTTCTTCATGTGCTTGCAAAAGAGCGTCAGGAATGTCCGGACCATTTGATATGAACTGCATATTCTCTCTGTGATTGGCGGAAGTTATAAAACTAAAATTCCAGACTGCGCCTCGCCGCTGGACTTTTTAAATAATAGCGTCAGATTACAATTCCGCATCATATCGCCGGCGAAGTTGTTGTCCGGAACCATTATTTACTCGGCGCATTCTTCAAAACTCTTCCATGACAGCCGACCAGCGCTAAGAGATTTGCAGCTTTCCCAAACGATGTCGCAACCAGCATCGCGCAAAAATAACGGTGTCAAAATAACGGTATCAGACTACAATTTCGCTACCTAGACGCTGCGATGTGCAATATTCCTGTGAATTCAAAGGTTATATTTCATAATTACCACCTTGCAAGATTTTGAGGAAGGAACGACATTTGAGCTCTA
The DNA here is from genome assembly GCF_014851605.1 of Achromobacter sp. ACM02. Lineage (NCBI taxonomy): Bacteria > Pseudomonadati > Pseudomonadota > Betaproteobacteria > Burkholderiales > Alcaligenaceae > Achromobacter > Achromobacter sp. ACM02. The sequence goes on along the minus strand of NZ_JACUZY010000005.1, from coordinate 69,628 downwards.
CGTGCTCGAAAAATTGCACCCTGCAATCGAACAAGATGATGGCGCCTGCATTGACCTTCGTGGAGGCGCAACGACCGCGACCGTCAATCTCACTCTTAGCGATAACTTGTGTGCAAGCGCGGTAAATCAACTAATAGACGAACTAGCACCTTTGCTGTTTGGAGCCGCTTGGAAGATTCTGGATCTTCTTCTGGAGTTTGCATTGAACCGCACTGGTGTTCGCTCTACACGCCGTGATTGGTCAATCACCGAAAAGCAGCAACATGCCCTGGACGCAAGCGGCGACTCTTAATAATGGTGTCAGACTACAATTTTCCGCCAGCTCGCTAAATGCTTGGCTCATGGGCGGAACGATGCACGCATAGCGCTCAGCTTGCCCGCATACAACGTGCTCCACCACCGCTACAGCAATTGGGACGCCGTCGTGGCGTATAAAATAATGGTATCAGACTACAATTTCGTAGCATATAGCCGGCAAAATTGTAGTCTGACGCCATTATTGATATTTACAAATTACGGACCGATGTCTACAAAGACCCGAGGTGATGAGAGTATCCATAATTGAGAGCCTTGATTTTCTTAGAATAGGTATCGGCAAGATCCGGCAATTGCTCTTTGTCAAAATCCTTTATTTGTGCAATTTTTAACATTTCGAGCAACCTCTCCGAATCAATTAGACTCAGCTTAATCCCTTGCAACTCCGCTTTTTGACATACTGACTTTGCCCCGGCAGTGAAGCCCGACGTCGTCACAAACATTCCCTGCGGAAGACCATGCAAAACCAGCGCACCAACGAAAGAACGTAGCTGCTCAATTTCGATGACGCCACGATAACGCTTCACTTGAACCCCAAACGCTTCGCCCGACCCATCGATTCCGATTACGTCCAACCCACCGTCGTTCGAGCGGCTCGTTATTTGCACATCGAGCCTGTAAGACTTCAAGATGCTCGTCACGATTTTTTCAAATTGGTATGGCTCTATTGAAAAGCGGTCGCTATATCTGGCACAAAGATAGTTCCTTAGCTCCTCAACCGGGCTATCAATCGGCGATGGCAACACTGAAGTGAGCGCTCCGGCAGCCCACTGGTACGCAGAATACCCCTTAGCAGGCGTCTCATATTGAAGCTCTCGGATAATGCACCACCATCCGCAAACAGGGCAGCAATGAAAGGCCGTCCCGACGACTTCAGGTACCGACATAATGGGGCGATGCAATAAAAAAGAGCTATCCACATAGATTGCGTTCTGCCTAACTTGCAGACCATGCTCTTTTCGAATCGCGTCTTCGTTCAAGTCCCATAAATTATCAGCCGGGCAGGAGAGCATATCCGCATTACAAAATATGCACTCTGGCCGGGGAAAGAGAATTTCGGCGGCCTGTGTAGTTGCCAGGTGATGCCACATAGCTTTTCGACACCTCGAGAAAATATGGTGTCAGACTACAATTTACCCAGAGAAATTGCAGCCTGGCACCATATTTTTCCAACCGCCACGGCTAAATCGCGTCGCGCTATCGCGACAGTCAGACGAACGTCGTGCCGGGCGCGACCCCTGCGGTCGCGCACGGCCGGAAGACGTTGGTACAGCCGCCTTCTCCGGGATGATTGAATCTCCAATCAGCTCAAAATCAGACCATTTGAGCTCATTTAAGCCCAAAACCGGCTTATCCAATGAGCTGATTACTACTAAATTGAGCCGATTCGATCTGCCACGAGCACGCCATGCCCGTCCGCGAAGACATACTCCAGATACTCCATACTCAACAGCGGGAAGCGCGTCCGCGGCTGAGTTCCAGTGAGCTTGCCAGCAGCATCGATACCAGTTGGTCCACCGTGAAACGCCAGCTGGATGTCCCGCTAGAAGCAGGCTTGGTGTTATGCGAGGGAAGTGGCCGGGTCACGCGCTACCGAGTCGTGGACCAGACGCCCGGCTGGGCATATGCCACGACCAATATCGCCACCCGGCTGGCGGAACCGGCGCCCGATACCAACGCAATGATCTGGTCCGAACACGGGCTGGCACTCCTCGCCCACCTCCGGCAACCGCTAGCATCGCGCGCACCGGTGGGCCATCAGCGCAGCTTCGTGGACGACTACGTTCCAAATCAGAGTTCCCTGTTGCCTCCCGCCCTGGCCCAGACCTTGGCCGACGAAGGCCGCATGCAGGGTCAGCAGCCTGCCGGCACATACGCGCGTCGCGTGCTGGAACCGCTGTTGCTGGACTTGTCCTGGTCGTCTTCGCGGCTGGAAGGCAATCGGTATTCACTGTTGGCCGCGCAAGAACTCTTCAAGCCCTGTGCGGCAGGCACTGATCTGGACGCGATCATGCTGCTCAACCACAAAGCCGCCATCGAGTTCATGATTGATGCGGTGCCCATGCACGGCCTGACGTCCGCAATCATCGGCAACCTCCACGCGCTCCTGATGCAGCACCTGTTGCCTAACACCAAAGGCTTGGGTCATATCCGCCAGACCGTGGTCAATATCAGCGGCACGACCTACCTGCCCATCCAGGCGCCCGCGCTGCTGCAGGAGATTTTCGATCACATCCTGAAGAAGGCGCGGCTGATCAAGAATCCCGTGGAAGCGGCATTCTTTCTCTGGGTGAACCTTGCCTATCTGCAGCCCTTCGAGGACGGCAACAAGCGCACCAGCCGCTTGTCAGCCAACATTCCGTTGATACTCTACAACTCCGCGCCGCTGTCCTTCCTGGATGTGGAGGCACAAGACTATGCCTACGCCATGATGGGCGTCTACGAACGCGGCGACGTGGCGCTGGCGGTGGATCTGTTCACCTGGTCCTATCGGCGTTCGATCCGCAAATACGCCATTCAGCTCGATGCGGCAGGGGTGCCGGATCCCGTTCGCCTGCAATTCCGAGAAAAGCTGAACGAAGCGATCAGCCGGGTGGTGCGTACGCGGCAAACCGCCGACGCAGCGATGGCGGCGCTGGCCTTGTCGGAGGACGATGTGCACGTGTTCCGGCCGATGTTGGTGGAAGAACTGCTCGTGCTGGATCTGTACAACTGTGCGCGATATCGCTTGCCGATGGAACTGGTGCAGGAGTGGGTCGAGGCGGGACGGCCGCAGTAGCGGGATCTCGCAGCCAAAAAGTACAAGTGCCGCGAACGCGGCCCTTGTCGTCACTGCTTAACGTATCGCTTCGATTACGCCTTACGCACCTGAGCAATCAGCCCATCCAACTGCGCCAGCATCGTATCGATTTCCTCAGCCGTCACATTCAACGCCGGCATGAAGCGCAGCAGATTCCCACGCGGCGCATTCAGCAGCAGACCATTAGGCGCCAGATTACGCGCAGCCTCAACGATCGCAGGACCATCGTCACGATCCATCACCAGCGCACGCAGCAGACCCATCCCACGCTCACCCTTCATGCCCCACTTGGCCGACAGAGCCAGCAGGCCTTCGGACAGCTGCTTGGCGCGAGCATTGACCGACTCCATGAACCCCGGCGCAGCCAGCGCATCAAACACAGCAACGCCAACAGCAGCCATCAGTGGGTTGCCGTTGTAGGTACCACCCTGGTCACCATGCGAGAACACGCAAACTTCCTGGCGAGCCAGCAGCGCAGCCAGCGGCACACCACCGCCAATACCCTTGGCCAGCGTCATGATGTCCGGCACGACATCCGATTGCTGGTAGGCGAACATGGTGCCCGTACGGCCCATGCCGGTCTGCACTTCATCAACGATGAACAGCAGCTTGTGCTCGTCGGCCAGCTTGCGCAGGCCTTGCATGAATTCCTTGCTGGCGGGGATGACGCCGGCTTCGCCCTGGACGGGTTCGAGCATGATGGCGACGGTCTGGTCGTCGATCAGCTTGCGCACGGATTCCAGGTCGTTGATTTCGGCCTTGGGGAAGCCTTCGACCTGCGGGGCAAACATCTTGTCCCAGCCCGGCTTGCCGGACGCGGACATGGTGGCCAGCGTGCGGCCGTGGAAGCCGTGGTTCATGGTGATGATCTTGTAGGCGCCGTTCTTGTTCACCTGGCCCCATTTGCGCGCCAGCTTGATGGCGCCTTCATTGGCTTCGCCGCCGCTGTTGGCGAAGAAGACGCGGTCGAAGACCGAGGCGCCGGTCAGGCGCTCGGCCAGTTCGATGGAGGGCAGGTTGTAGAACGCCGGCGAGGGGTTCATCAGCAGCTTGGACTGGTCCAGCAGGGCCTTCTGCATTTCCGGGGCGCAGTGGCCCAGGGTGTTGACGGCCCAGCCCTGGACGAAGTCCAGGTATCGCTTGCCCGCGTGATCCTCCAGCCAGGATCCCTGGCCGCGCACGAACACGAGGTCCGGGCGGGAGGTGATCTCCATGAGGGCGTTGGTCTTGAACTGGCTGAATTCCATGGCGGTTCCTGCGGAATGAGAGAACAGGGATTAAAAGTGATTGGACGATGCCAATAGGCGAATTTAGCACCGACGGGGGGATGCTATTGTGACGTACCCCCAGCCGATCCGCCCCGGGCCGCCTCAAAAGGGCAGACAACGCGGGCGCTCTATTTTATGCAACAGGCGCGACCCCGCGCGCAGCCCTTTGTCGCTTTTTACTGACCAATCATGAAACGTATTCTTTCCAGTCTTGCCGCCGGCCTGGCGCTGGCGGCGGCCACGGCGACCGCGCATGCCGATTTTCCCGAGCGCCCCATCCGCCTGATCGTGCCGTTCCCGCCCGGGCAGGCGACCGATATCTTTGCGCGCGCGCTGGCCGAAAAGCTGGGCGCGGCCGTGAAGCAGCCCATCGTGGTGGAAAACCGCGCGGGCGCGGGCAGCAATATCGGGATGGAACAGGCGGCGCGCGCGACGCCGGACGGCTACACGCTGGTGATCGCGGGCTCTGCCGCGGCAGTTAACCAGACGCTGTACAAGACCATCAATTACAGCCTGACCAAGGATTTCGCGCCGGTGTCGGGCGTGTTCTCGGTGCCGCTGATGTTCCTGGCGACGCCGGCTTCGGGCATTACGTCGCTCAAGCAGCTGGTGACGCAGGCGCGCGCCAATCCGGGCGAGCTGGCCTATGCCAGCGCGGGTATCGGCGGCACGCAGCATTTGTCGGCCGAGATGTTCAAGGCGGCGGCGAACATCGACATCCGCCACATTCCGTACAAGGGCAGCGGCCCGGCGCAGGCGGATTTCCTGGGGCATCAGGTGCCGTTGATGGTGGACTCGGTGACTGCCGGCCTGCCGCATGTGCAGAGCAAGAAGGCGGTGGCGCTGGCGGTGACGACGGCCAAGCGCCTGCCGCAGCTGCCGGACGTGCCGACCGTGGCGGAATCGGGTTATCCGGGTTTCGAGGCCATCGGCTGGGCGGCGGTGCTGGCGCCGCGCGACACGCCGGCCGAGGTGACGGGCTATCTGAGCAAGCAGATCGGCCAGGTGCTGAATTCCCCGGACATGCAGAAGTTCTTCCGCGACCGCGGTGCAGAGCCGATGCCGTTGACGCCTGACGCGACCGGCACTTTCATTGCCGGCGAAGTGAAGAAGTGGGGCGAGGCGGTGAAGCAGTCGGGCGCTCAGGTCGACTGACGGACGCGCAAGACGTCATGACCCCAGCAAACCGCCCCGCATCGCCGGGGCGGTTTGCATGAGAGGCTGAGGTAAAGCTATGGCGGCTTAGGCCGGATCACCCGGCTGGCCCGGCCGTCCGGGCTCGCCAGGCTGCCTGGGCTTTTCTGCGGGCTGTCCGGGGTTGCCGGGCACTTCCGGCGGCATGCGGCCCGGATCAGTATCATCGGGGCCGGGCTGGCCCGGCACCTGGCCGGGAGCCTGCTTTTCGGGCGCATCGCCCGGCTCCTGTCCGGGACGCTGGGACGGATCGATGCCGGTCTGGTTGGCGGGATCGCCGGGCTTCTGGTTCGTGTTCATGGATGTCTCCTGAAGATTCACGTGTAGCGCTCACGCGCAGCGGCACGCGTATCGTGCAAGTCCACGATAGAAGCCAGGTTTGCGCTCGCCCAGATCACGCAGGACGACTTTATCTAGTACTTTCTTCTTATCTCTTGCTCAACCAGGAGCCGGAATGAAGAAGACTGCCACGGCGTTCACCACGGAGCGCCGCCATCTGCTGGAAATCATCGACGGCCTGATCGAAGGCATCATCCTGCTGGACCAGGACCGGCGCATCGTCTGGGCCAACGACACTGCGTTGGCCATGCATGGCGTGACGGATCTGGCCGCGCTGGGCGGCACCGCTGCCGGCTACCGCAAGGCGTTTTCGCTGCGCTACCGCAATCACCGCGCGCTGCGCGCGGCGCAGTATCCGCTGGACCGCGCGCTGGCGGGCGAGACCTACAAGGACGTGGTGGTGGAAGTGACCAGCCGCCGCGATCCGGACTTCAGCCGCATGCATCAGGTACGAAATCTGGAGCTGCGCGATGCGCAGGGCGCTGCCGAAGGCATGGTGCTGGTGCTGCTGGACGTGACCGAACGCTATAGCGCGGAAGAGCGTTTCGAACGCACCTTCAACGCCAACCCCGCGCCGGCCGTGATCTGCTCGCTGGCGGATCTGCGGCACATCAAGGTCAATGACGGTTTTCTGGCGATGACGGGCTACACGCGCGAACAGGTGCTGGGCAAGACGCTGCGCCAGCTGGACGTGCTGGGCGATACGCCGCAACGCGAGGATGCGCTGCACCGGCTGGCGGAAGGCACGACCATTCCGCAGACGGAAACCATCATCGCGGTGCAGGGCGGCGGCAGCAAGCTGGTGATCGTGGCGGGTCAGCCCATCGAAGTCGCGGAGCAGCCCTGCATGCTGTTCACCTTCAACGACCTGGAGCCGCGCCGCAAGGCCGAGACGGCGCTGCGGGATAGCGAACAGCGATTTGCCACGGCGTTCCGGCTGGCGCCCGTGCCCATGACGCTGAGCACAACGGAAGGCAAGCTGCTGGAGGTCAACGATGCCTTCGTCGCGACCACCGGCTACGACGCCAGGACCTTGGCGCGCGACGAGGATGCGCTGGCGCAACTATGGACGGACCCGCAGGCCTATGACCGCGCCATGGCCTCGCTTGAGCAGGGCGCCAGCGTGCGCAGCCAGGAAATGGCGCTGCGCACGCGCGACGGCGCATTGCTGGACTGCCTGGTGTCGGCCGCGCCGGTGTCGATCCAGGACCAGCCCTGCGTGCTGGCCGCGATCCAGGACATCACCGAGCGCAAGCGCAACGAGGTCGAGCTGATGGAGGCGATCGAGACGGTGATGCAGGACACCTCGTGGTTCAGCCGCACCGTCATCGAGAAACTGGCGCAGATCCGCACGCCCCAGGGCGCGCCGCAGGGGCAAGGCGAACTGGCCGACCTGACGCCGCGCGAACGCGAGATCCTGGGCCTGATGTGCCAGGGCCACACGGATCCGGAGATTGCCGCCAGCCTGCACTTGTCGCGCAACACGGTGCGCAATCATGTGGCGGCGCTGTACAGCAAGCTGGACGTGCACCGGCGCAGCGCCGCCATCATCTGGGCGCGGCAGCGCGGCATCGTGGGATATGAAAAGCCGGCGCGCAAGCAGGCGCAGAAGCCGCCTGGCAAGCAGGCTCAAAAACGGGTCCACAAGATTCGGTAGAAAAGTACCAGTCGATCTGATGCGCGCGCTTCTTACGCGCGTGCCATGCGCTTCCTATAGTGGGTTCGTCCGCAGCCGGAGCCAGGCTTCGCAGGCCTCTCCAGCGCGGTTTCACGCAAGCTGGAATTAGGAGCGACAACATGGATAACGACCGCATCAAGGGCGCAGCCAAGGAAGTCAAAGGCTCGATCAAGGAAACGGCAGGCAAGCTGACCGGCAACCGCGAGACCGAAGCCGAAGGGAAAGCGGAGAAAACCGTGGGCAAGGTGCAGCGCAACGTGGGCGAAGCCAAGGATCAGGCACGGGACTTGCTGAACAAGAAATAGCGCGGCTGCCTGTCGGCATGACCCGCTACGCCCATGAACGCCGAAAGGAGAAAAAAATGACGCATCGAATCTGGCTTGCGCTGCTGCTGGCAATCACCGCCATCACGGCCGGTTGCAACACGATGGAAGGCGCCGGCAAGGACATCGAACGTGGCGGGGAGAAGATCCAGCAGAAAGCCCAGTAAGTCCTGAACCGGTAGCCTGCCTGGACGGCTGGCGCGCTGAAGGCGCGCCGGCCTTTTTGCGCTTATGCGTTGCGTCCTATGGCGCTTTTGCGTCCAGGCGGCCCAGCAGGGCGTCGAAACGGCCTAGCCGCGCGTAGCGCGTCTGACCGCCCGCCACGACCTCGCCGCCTGGCAGGCCGATCCATTGTTGTATCCCGCTATCCAGGTCCAGCGCACCATGGCGGATTCGAAGCAACTGGCCCGACGCCGGATGCCAGAGCTGGCCCAGGTCCATGCTTCGATGCGGCGCATGCCAGTGGCCCAGCAACAGCCAGCCGCCCTGCAGCGCTTGCAGCGTCATGCCGCCGGAAGGCAAATGCCCCACTTCGTGTTGATGAACGACGCCGGCATCCAGGCCTGCATGGCAAAGCATGTCGCCCTCCAGCCACGCAATGGCACTGTCGCCCAAGGCCACGGGATGCGAGATGTCGCCCAACAATGGCACGGCATAAGACAGCGGCAAGGGATGCAGCCGCCCTTCGCGAAACTCCAGCAGTTGGCCGCGGCACAGCACGCAGGTACGGCCGCCGGGCGTAAGAATGACGGCGGACCTGTCACTGACGGGACGGCGTTGCGCGGGCGCCGTGTGCAGCAGCGTCGGCTCCGCGGTGGAGTCCCCTTCCTGGCGCCCGTAGGCGGGATAAAGAAAGACCATGCCACGGTCCACCAGCAGCAGATCGTCGCCCGCAAACCCCAGGCTGAATTCCGGCGTCCGGCGTTGCACTTGCGCGGCGCGCGGCGGCAGGGGCATGCCGGGCCGGTTTGAAGAAGGCAGCTCGACCTGGCCGGAATGCAGCAGACGCGCATAAGGCGTGCTGGACAGTCCGTCCGGCCCCTGTTCGATCCAGGCATGTACCCCGCTGAGGCTTACGCAGGAAGCGAGCAGCCCGCGCCGCGCCGGAAACTTGCCAGCGATCGCGCGCAATGCCGGCCATGCACGCAGGTCGGTGAGCATCGGGCCTTCCCAGTCCTCCATTGCGGCGCAGGCCCATCCCGGAGCCACCGCTACGGCGTAGGGAATGTCCAGATAGTCCTCGGGGCCGCACAACGGACCCGAAGCCGGCTTGGGCAGGGCCGCCTGGGCGCCAGCCGCGGCCCCTTCCTGGCGATGTGCGACGGCCTCCCAACCCCGCGCCTGTATGTGCGTCTTGAGATTGTTTGCCTCGGCCTGCGGCACGATCCGCAGACGAATCGCGTCATCCTCTTCGCGCTGCTCGATGAGCGCCAGCCCCAACGACTCCAGCTCCTGGCCCAGCGCCGGCAGGAAGTCGTCGGCCCGGTCGTCGCTCATGACGGACCGAAGCAGGTCCAGGCGCGCGGATGCAAGCGCCGGGTGGCGGGTCGAATAGATTTGCCTGAGCGTGTCCAGCACGTCGGACAGGGGAATCTTCCAATCGAAGGAGACGGGCTGCTGCATCACGATTCAGCGCGAGAAACCGCGCGCGGAGATTTCCCAGATGTCCTGCACCACGCCATCCTTGAACACCACCAGGCCGTCGTGCAGGTTGAAGGTGGGGTCCACGTGCGCGGGCACCAGGCGCAGCACGCTGCCCAGCGCGGGCGCCGTGGCGCCGGGTTCGACGCGCACCACGCTGTGCTCGTCGTTGATGGCGGTGCAGGTCAGGCCGGATTCGCCATAGACGACGGGCGGGCCGCATTCGGCGGAGGCCGATTTGAGGCCTGCGTCCAGCACCACGCGGTCAGGCGTGGGCGTGCTCATCACGGTGGACAGCAGGAACAGGCTGTTCTGGAAATTGAGCGGGCCACCCCATTCGTTGGCGCCGTAGTCGCCGTCCATGAAGGCATAGGAGCCGGCCTGAAGTTCTGTATAGACGCCGCTGGCGGCGTCGAACTCCGCGCTGCCGGTGCCGCCGCCGGTGATGGTGTCGCAGGCGATGCCGCTTTCGCGCAGCAGCTGCGCGTAGGACGCGGCGATGCGCGCGGCCTGGCGGGAGACGGTGGCGCGTTCTTCGCGGGTGCGGTAGTGCTGCACCGACCCGTGATAGGCCTGCAGGCCCGCGAAATTCAGGCCTGGCAGCGCGCGCGCCTGCTGCGCCAGCGCCAATACGGTGGCGTCGTCGGATACGCCGCAGCGGCCCTGGCCCACGTCCACTTCCACCAGCACGTCGATCTGGGCGCCGGCCTGCACCATGGCGGCGGACAGCTGCGCCAGGTTCTGGGCGTTGTCGACGCAGACGCTGATCTTGGCCGCGCGCGCCAGCTGGCCCAGCAACGCCATCTTGGCCGGGCCGACGACTTCGTTGCTGATGTGGACGTCGCGGATGCCGGCGGCCACGAAGGGCAGGGCTTCGCTGACCTTCTGGCAGCAGATGCCACGCGCGCCCAATGCCACCTGCCGCAGCGCGATCTGCGGGCACTTGTGGGCCTTGGCGTGCGGCCGCAGGGCGACTTCGTGGCGGTCGGCCCAGGCCTGCATGGCGCGCAGGTTGGCTTCGAAGGCGGTCAGGTCCAGCGCCAGGCTGGGGGTATCGACGCGGGCGAGGGGATCGCCCGGCTGGGCGGCGGGGGGCAGCGCAATGCCGCGTATGACTTCCTGGGACATCTTGGAAACTCCGTTATCAGCACTGCTGGGATGTAAGCGCACACCATAACCAAAGCGGGACCGCCCATAACCTTGGGCGATGCGACCCCCTGGAAAACCATAGCCCTGTAATCATTGGCTACAGGGGACGGGCATGACAGAATTTCATCATAAAGAAAGCCCCCGAGGGGAGGCAGATTTTGCCGGGGGAATTCGCCCATCGGCAGAAATCACATTACTGATACCCGTCAGCAAGAATTCGGAGAAGCTCGCATGAAACTCAAGACCTGGATCACCGCCCTGACCATCGCGGCCGCCGCCGTCGGCGCCGCCGGCACCGCGCAAGCGCAACAATTCTTCCGCATCGGCACGGGTGGCACGGCCGGCACCTACTACCCCATCGGCGGCATCATCGCCAACGCGGTGTCCCAACCCGGCAAGCTGGTCGCCACGGCGGTCGCCTCCAACGGGTCGGTGGCCAACATCAATGGCATTCTGGGCGGTTCCTTCGAAGCGGGCTTCACGCAGTCCGACGTCGCTTTCTGGGCCTATAGCGGCACCGGCACCTTCGAAGGCAAGCCCAAGGCGCAAGACCTGCGCCTGATCGCCACGCTGTACCCGGAAAGCATCCACCTGGTGGCCCGCAAGGGCGCAGGCATCAAGAGCGTGGCTGACCTGAAGGGCAAGCGCGTGTCGATGGATGAGCCGGGTTCCGGCACCCTGGTGGACGTGCGTCTGATCCTGGGCGCCTACGGCATGACCGACAAGGACATCAAGGCCGAATACCTGAAGCCCAACCAAGCCGGCGACAAGCTCAAGGATGGCGGGCTGGATGCCTTCTTCTTCGTGGGCGGCGCCCCCGCAGGCGCCATCGCGGAACTGGCGTCCAGCGGCGCCGGCATCGAGATCGTGCCCTTGGTTGGCCCGGAGATCGACGCGCTGCGCGCCAAGCAGGAATTCTTCACGCCGGACACCATCGCCGCCAACACCTACCAGAACGTGGGTGAAGTGAAGACCATTTCGGTCAACGCCCAGATGGTCACCTCGGCCAAGCTGCCGGAGCAGGTGGTGTACGACGTCACCAAGGCGCTGTACAGCGACGCCACCCGCAAGACCCTGGACAACGGCCACGCCAAGGGCAAGCTCATCACCCGCGACAACGCGGTCAAGGGCGCCGGCATTCCGTTCCACCCGGGCGCTGAAAAGTTCTACAAGGAAATCGGGCTGCTGAAGTAGGCCCCCCCGAGCGCCTTCGGCGCTTCCCCCAGGGGCGCCGCAGTGGACCGGCGGAGCCGGATCCACGCGGCCCCGATCAGTGGCGACGAGGTCATGCGACTAGCGTGCCGCGCGGCCAGGGGGCGCAGGGATGGCAGTGCATGTCCGCGGCGCAACGCGCCGCGCTTGAGTAGGGCCGCCACGAGCGGCCCTGCTTGCTGAATCACCCAGAGAATTACTGCGATGGAAATTGATCACGAAAAAACCCAGCAGCTGGCGGAGAAGTACGATTCGGAAATCCGCTTCCGGCCGCTGGACAAGACGGCGACCTGGATCGTCTCCGGCCTGCTGGTTACGCTCTCCATCTTCCACTACTACACGGCCGGCTTCGGCCTGCTGCGCGAAGCCACGCACCGCGGGGTGCATCTGGCTTTCGTGCTCAGCCTGATCTTCCTGGTGTTCGGCTTTTCCAAGTCGCACTACACGCGCGAGCCCAAGTCCACCTGGTACGCGCCCGGCGGCATTCCGCTGTACGACTGGATCATCGCGATCGCACTGGCCCTGTCGGTGCTGTACATCCCCTATATCTTCGAGGACCTGGCCTTCCGCGTGGGCAATCCGCTGCCCATAGACGTGTTCATGGGCTCGATCCTGCTGATCGGCCTGTTGGAAGCCACGCGGCGCGCCATGGGCTGGCCGCTGCCCATCATCGCGCTGGTGTTCATGGCCTACGCCATGTTCGGTCCGTATTTCCCCGGACTGCTGCAACACGCGGGCAACACCTGGCCCCAGATCGTCAACCACATGTACCTGACCAGCCAGGGCGTGTACGGCGTGGCGGTGGGCGTGGTGGCGACCTATGTGTTCCACTTCGTGCTGTTCGGCGTGCTGGCCACCCGTATCGGCCTGGGCCAGCTGTTCCTGGACGTCGCTTCCACCATCGCCGGCCGCTACGCCGGCGGGCCGGCCAAGGTGTCGGTGTTCGGCTCGGCCATGTTCGGCATGCTGTCGGGTTCCTCGGTCGCCAATGCGGTGACGGTGGGTTCGCTGACCATCCCGGCCATGATCCGCATCGGCTACCCGCGGCACTTCGCGGCCGGTGTGGAAGCCGCCAGCAGCACGGGCGGGCAGATCACGCCGCCCATCATGGGCGCGGCGGCCTTCCTGATGATCGAATTCCTGGGCATTCCGTACCAGCAGATCGCGATCGCGGGCATTTTCCCGGCTTTCCTGTATTTCTTCGGCATGTTCATGCAGGTGCACTTCGAGGCCAAGCGCGAAGGTCTGCGCGGGCTGACCGAAGCAGAAATGCCCAAGCTCAAGCAGTCGTTCAAGATGCGCTGGCCCACCCTGATCCCGCTGATCCTGCTGATCGGCGTGCTGGCCAGCGGCCGCACGCCTTACCTGGCGGCGTTCGCGGGCATTACCGGCTGCATCATTGTGGGCCTGCTGAATCCATTCCAGCGGCTGCGCCTGCGCGACCTGTACGAAGCCTTCGAGACCGGCGCCAAGTACGCGCTGGCAGTGGGCGCCGCGGCGGGTACCGTGGGTATCGTGATCGGCGTGGTCACGCTGACAGGCGTGGGCTTCAAGATCTCGTACATCGTCATCTCGGCGGCCCAGGCGATCGCCGGCGGCGCGGCAACGGTCATCCCCGATGCCATCGCCAATACCCAGACGCTCACGCTGATCGCGGCGCTCATCATGACCGGCCTGGTTTGCATCCTGATGGGCTGCGGCATCCCCACCACGGCGAACTACCTGATCATGGTGGCGGTGGCCGCCCCCACGCTGGTGCAGCTGGGCGTGCAGCCCATCGCGGCGCACTTCTTCGTGTTCTATTTCGGCATCCTGGCGGACATTACACCGCCCGTGGCGCTGGCGGCCTATGCGGCGGCGGGCATGGCGGGCAGCGATCCATTCAAGACCGGCAACACCGCCTTCAGGCTGGGCATCACCAAGCTCATCGTGCCCTTCGTGTTCGTGTTCTCGCCGTCGCTGCTGATCTCGGTGCAGGGCTTCACCTGGTATGACTTCTTCGTGACGCTGTTCGGCTGCATGGTCGGCCTGGTACTGCTGTCGGCGGCGTTCTCGCGTTACATGCTGGTGGGCATGAAGAGCTGGGAGCGCTGGCTGTGCACCATCGGCGCCTTGCTGACCATCCTGCCGGGCCTGACCAGCGGCCTGATCGGGCTGGCAATCTGCATCCCGGTGTTCATGCGCCAGATCGCTCAGCTCAAGCTGGAAAACGCGCCCAAAGCGGCCTGATCAGCCACCCGAAAACAAAAAGGGGCGGACCGATAAGGTCCGCCCCTTTTTGCCTCGAATCATGAATATTGGCAGCATTTAGGGTAAAAATGTGCGCGTTTTGAGGCAAGGTGACTTCATACAACATTCCACCCTCCGGCCGGTTGCCCACCCCTATAAATCAGCGTAAAGTAAAATTCATGTTTGCTGGTCTGCCGATATGCGGGCCGACTGTGCAAACAGGCACAAAACTGCGCCATATGTTCGATATCCTGGTTTATCTGTACGAGAATTACTACACGCCGCAAGCCTGTCCTGCGGCGGACGTGCTCGCAAAGCGGCTTGCCGCCGCCGGTTTCGAGCACGAAGACATCGACGACGCCCTGGGCTGGCTGTACGGCCTGGCCGAAACCACCGAACGCTGCGTCGATCTCGCCCAGGCCCCCGCCACCGGCACCCGGATCTACACCGACAACGAATACCAGCAGCTCGGTACCGAATCCATCGGCTTCATCGCCTTCCTGGAATCGGCTGGCGTGCTGCCCGCGCCGCTGCGCGAAATCGTCATCGACCGGGGCCTGGCGTCGCCGGAAACGCCCGTGCCGCTGTCCAAGATCAAGATCATCGCCCTCATGGTTCTCTGGAGCCAGGAGGCCGAGATCGACAACCTGGTCCTGGAAGAGCTGCTGGACGAAGACGGCACGCGCTTGCTGCATTGAACGGCATCCGCGTCGCTTGATGCCGTTACTCCTTACCCGCGCGCATGGCCGCGCGGGCGTCCCATCGTGAATTACGTCGGCCGCTTCGCCCCCAGTCCCAGCGGCCCGCTGCATGCGGGCTCGCTGGTTGCCGCGCTGGCCAGCTGGCTGGACGCGCGTGCCCATGGCGGGCGCTGGCTGCTGCGCATCGAAGACGTGGACACGCCGCGCACGGTGCCCGGCGCTGCCGAGGTCATCATGGGCCAATTGAGCGCGCTGGGCCTGGATTGGGACGGCGACATCATGTGGCAGTCGCGCCGCGGCGACGCCTATCAAGCCGCCTTCGACTCGCTGGCCGCGCGCGGCCTGATCTACGGCTGCGGCTGCACGCGACGCGAAATCGCCGATTCGGCGCTGCGCGGCCAGACCGCGCCCGGGGCCGACGGCGAACGGCCGTATCCCGGCACCTGCCGCCACGGCTTGCCACCAGGCCGCGAGGCCCGAGCCTGGCGCGTGGTCATGCCGGAAGGCGTGGAACATTTCGTTGACCGTTGGCTGGGGCCGCAGGAACAGAACGTGGCGCAAGCCGTGGGCGACATCGCCCTGCGGCGGGCCGACGGCCTGTGGGCCTACCAATTGGCGGTGGTGGTGGACGACGCCGCGCAAGGCGTGACCGATGTGGTGCGTGGCGCGGACCTGCTCAGTTCCACCGCGCGCCAGCGCGTGCTGGGCCGGCTGCTTGGGCTGCCGCCCGTGCGCTACCTGCACGTACCGCTGATCCTGGACGCTTCCAGCGGCCTGAAACTGTCCAAGCAGAACGGCGCCCCGCCCATCGATACCGGCGCGCCCCTGGCGGCGCTGATGGCCGCCTGGCGCGCCTTGGGCTTCGATCCTGTCGATGCCGCGGACCGCGGCCATTTCCTGCGGGAAGCCACCGCGCAATGGGCGCGGCGTTTCCCGCTGCCCGCCGCTACAGCGGCTTGAGGTCCTGGTCCAGCATCCGGACGAGCAGGGCCTCGCCGTTTTCCGCCACGCGCAGCTCGCCGTACTTGGCGACCTGATAGCGCTCGGCCTGGCCTTCCGGGAAGAAATAGGCGTTGGTCACGATGCGCACGCTGTTGTCGCGGATACGGTAGCGCAGCGGCACTTCGGCATCGGTATGCGGGTGCGTGTCGGGCTGGATGCGTAGCGGCTGCCCGACGCCGCGCGCGTCGGTCTGCAGCATTACATAGCCGTCCGGCTCGTAACCCATGACGGAGTCCTCGGCTTCGGGACGCTCGCCGCCCAGCCGCAGGCGCGTGACTTCCCGGCTGGCCGCGAAGTTCAGCGCCATGTAGTCGCCCTGCATGAGCGAACGGGGATCCACCGGCGCCAGTTCCAGGATGACCACCTTGCCCGACGCCAGCAGTTTTTCACGCTGCCAGATGCCGCCGTTGGTGACCGCCAGCACCAGCACCAGGCCGCCCAGGATGGCCAGCGTGCGCCAGCGCAAGGGCGCCGATACCGGCGGCAGAGCCCCGCGCTGCTTGGGCGCAATGGTTCGCATCAGGCGCGGCACCAGCCAGACCAGGGCGCGCAGCACGAACAGCAGCAGCGCGGCGCCGCCCAGCCACAAGGCTTTTTGCAGCAGCGGCACGTCCAATTGGTAGTAATAGACGCCCAGATACGCCAACAGGCTGATCACGCCGAACACCACCACGCGCGACTGGTTCAAGCCGAAGCCCAGCAGCAGCCAGGCCAGCGCGAAGCCCACGCCGGGGCTGGGCAGCCAGAACAGCGCCAGGATCAGCAGGCCGATGGGCACGCCCCAGGTGACGCCCGCCGTCAGCATGTGGCGGCGCGGCCAGAGCACCGCGAAGGCCGCCGCCACGGGCAGCAGCGCGCCGGCCGCGACCAGCACGGCCGTATGCGGATTCAGCTGCCACATGGCGGGCAACTGCTTGATGGAGATGCCGCTGGCCAGCCACACCATGCCTTGCACCGACAGCAGGAAGGCCCAGCCCAGCGGCTGCAGGGCATGGGCGCGCTTGCCGCCCAGGCGATGGCTGACGGTAAAGATGACGGCCGTGGCCCAGGCCCCGGTCACGGCAATGGGCAGCCACAGGAAAGTGGCGCGCAGGGCGTCGAACGCCATCCAGGCGTCCAGCAGGTCCTCTTGCCCCAGGTCGGGCGACAACACGCGCCAGATCAGGCCCGCGCCCGCCGCCGCGATCAGCAGGCCGCTGAGAAAACGCAGGATGACGTCGGGCCCCACCGCGTAGACCGTGGCCGCCATCAGCAGCACGAAGACGCAGGCGCTGGCGAACGAGGTCGAACTGGACAGCCCGAAGATGATCAGGATCTGCCCGGCGAAAGCCATGGCCGTGCCGCACTGGCGCCAGAACGGACCGGCGTCGCTGCGCAGCACCGCCACGCCGGCCGCGCACAGCACCAGCCCGGCCACCAGTGCGCCGCCTTCCGTGGTGATGAAGCCCGAGAAGGCAATGAACACCAGTAGCAGCAAGGTCGCCAACCAGGCGCTCAGGCCCAGCAGGCACTGCACGTACCAGGGCGGATCCGACTGAGGCGCCGGAGCGGCCGCCAGCTGCGCCACGGGCGCCCCGCTGTCCGCCGGGTCCACCGAGTTGCCGGCCGAGGCGGCGGCCGGCTCCGCGTCCGCGCTCGCCGCGACGGCCGCCTGCGGATCGCCCGCCAGGCGCCGCAGCCAGCGCGCGGCCCAGACGGCCTCGGCCATGAGCAGCGCCGCCAGCGGCAGCGCGGCCCAGACGCCGGGCTCCAGGCGCAGCAGCCATTCGCCCGCCACCCGCAACGACACGCAAATGACACCGGCCGCCAACATGGCCAGGATGATCAGGTCGCGCCGGCCCTTCTGATAATAGAAGCCCAGGCCCAGGGTCACCGCGACCCAGGCGATGCCGTTATAGAGGCCCAGGCCGCGGCCCAGGAAGTCGCCAAGCATCTGGGTCAGCACCAGCACGCTGATCGCCAGGGCAGCCAGGACCCGCGGACCGACCAGGGTGCTGGCGCGCCAGCGGCGGGCAGCCAGCTCCCAGCCCAGCAGCAGCAGCAGGTTCAGGCCGGCCATCATCAGGCCGGGCACGCCCGGGCCGCCCAATATCAGCATCCAGGAAAACACCCGCTCGCCCAGCCACAAGGCCACGGCCACGTTCAGCACCAGCGCCCACAGCAGCCAGACGGCCTGGCTGCCGGCGGCCAGCGCCCAGGGCAGCAGCAGCAGCGCCCACCAGGCGAACAGTTCCCAGGTATCGGCGCCAGTCTGGTAAGTTTGGCCTAGTAATGCGAGCAGCGCTCCCAGGAGGATGCCAGCCAGGGCGAGCAGGGCGCCCGGTATGGTGCGCCGCACCCCTGGACTGGCCCGCAGGCGCAATCCGGTCCAGGCAGCGGCCAGCGCGCAAACCGCCAAAAGGCCCTGAACGCCGGCGAAGCGCTGCACTTTTGTCATGTCCTGCCAATTGGCGGCGACCCAGCAAACCGCGGCGCTGCCCAGCAGCAAAACACCTAGCCAGAGGGTGCTGCGCGCCAGAAATTGACGCCAGGCGTGTAGTTCGGATCCCGCTTGTCTTTCAGTGCCGACTTGCATCTGGCGAATCTCCGATCTTATTATCCGCGCTACTACGGCGGGACTGCCGCCACTGGATACACATGAATAAAACGCTGATTATTGCCGAGAAGCCCTCGGTAGCCCTCGATATATCACGCGCCTTGGGAGGCTTTGCGCGCGAGGGCGACTATTTTGAAAGCGAACGTTACGTACTCGCGTCGAGCATCGGCCACTTGCTCAGCTTGGTCGCGCCCAACGATCCGGTCAAGGGAAAGTGGAGCTTTACGCACCTGCCCGTGATTCCGCCCGAATTCGAACTGGGCCCCACCGACAAGAAATCGGCCGAACGGCTCAAGCTGCTGGTCCGCCTGGCCAAGCGCAAGGACGTCGATGCCATCATCAACGCCTGTGACGCCGGGCGCGAAGGCGAACTGATCTTCCGCTACATCATTCAGTACGCGGGCGTGAAGAAGCCGATCCAGCGCCTCTGGCTGCAGTCGATGACCCAGGCCGCCATCCGCGAAGCCTTCGCCAACCTGCGCGACGACGTCCAGCTCAAGCCGCTGGAAGCGGCCGCGCGCTCGCGCGCCGAAGCCGACTGGCTGGTGGGCATCAACGGCACCCGCGCCATGACCGCCTTCAACAGCAAGGACGGCGGCTTCTTCAAGACCCCGGTCGGCCGGGTGCAGACGCCCACGCTGGCCATCGTGGCCGAACGCGAGGAGCGTATCCGCCGCTTCGTGCCGCGCGACTACTGGGAGGTGCGCGCCACCTTCGTGGCGGCCGCCGGCCTGTACGAAGGCCGCTGGATCGACCCGGAATTCAAGAAAGACGACCGCGACCCCGAAAAGCGCGAATCGCGCCTGTGGTCGCAGGCCGCCGCCCAGAGCGTGGTGGCCGCCTGCCGCGAACAGCCCGGCAGCGTCACGGAAGAGTCCAAGCCGTCGACCCAGATGTCGCCGGCCCTGTATGACCTGACTTCGCTGCAGCGCGAGGCCAACGGCCGTTTCGGCTTTTCGGCCAAGACCACGCTGGCGCTGGCGCAGACCCTGTACGAACGCCACAAGGCGCTGACCTACCCGCGTACCGACTCGCGCTACCTGCCCGAGGACTACATCAACACCGTCAAGGAGACGATGCGCGCATTGGCGCAGGGCGGCTCCAACGCGGTGGGCGGCCTGGCCCGCCACGCCGGCACGGTGGTCAGCGAGAACTGGGTCAAGCCCAATCGCCGCATCTTCGACAACAAGAAGGTGTCGGATCACTTTGCCATCATCCCCACGCTGCAGATCCCGCACGACCTGAGCGAGGCCGAGGCCAAGCTGTACGACCTGGTGCTCAAGCGCTTCCTGGCGGTGTTCTTCCCCGCCGCGGAATACCGCGTCACCACCCGCATGACCGAAGTGCAGGGGCATCGCTTCCGCACCGACGGCAAGGTGCTGGTCAGCCCGGGATGGCTGGCCGTCTACGGCAAGGAAGCCCAAGGCGAAGACGCCAACCTGGTGCCCGTGGCGGACGGCGAGACCGTGCGCACCGAGGACGTGGAAGCCGTTGGCCTGACCACCAAACCGCCGGCGCGCTTTAACGAAGGCACGCTGCTGTCGGCCATGGAAGGCGCGGGCAAGCTGGTGGACGACGAGGAACTGCGCGAAGCGATGTCCGAGCGCGGCCTGGGCACGCCGGCCACGCGCGCCGCCATCATCGAAGGCCTGCTCAACGAAAGCTACCTGCGCCGCGAAGGCCGCGACCTGGTGCCCACCGCCAAGGCGCGCCAGCTGATGACGCTCTTGTCCGGCCTGGACGTGACCGAACTGACCTCGCCAGAACTCACCGGCGAATGGGAGCACAAGCTCAAGCAGATCGAGCAGGGCGGACTGGGCCGCGAGGCCTTCATGCGCGAGATCGCGCAGATGACGCAGGTCATCGTCAAGCGCGCCAAGGAATACGAGCGCGACACGGTGCCGGGCGACTACGCCACGCTGCAGACGCCGTGCCCCAAGTGCGGCGCCGTGGTGAAGGAAAACTATCGCCGCTTTGCCTGCACCGCCTGCGACTTTTCCATCGGCAAGCATCCGGGCGGCCGCACCTTCGAACTGCCCGAAGTGGAAGAGCTGCTGGCCAAGCGCGAAATCGGTCCGCTGCAAGGCTTCATCAGCAAGATGGGCCGTCCGTTCGCCGCCATCCTGCGCATCAGCGACGAGTACAAGCTGGAATTCGACTTCGGCCAGAACGACGAGGACGACTCCGAGGCCGTGGACTTCTCCGGCCACACACCGGTGGGCTCCTGCCCCAAGTGCCAGTCGCGCGTGTTCGAGCACGGCATGAGCTACGTCTGCGAGAAATCCGTCGGCCCCGAAAAGAGCTGCGATTTCCGTTCGGGCAAGGTCATCCTGCAGCAGGAGATCTCGCGCGAGCAGATGGAAAAGCTGCTGACCAACGGCCGCACCGACCTGCTCGACGGCTTCGTCTCCAGCCGCACCAACCGCAAGTTCAAGGCCTTCCTCGTCCGCCAGCCGGACGGCAAGATCGGCTTCGAGTTCGAGCCGCGTCCTGAAAAGCCCGGCCGCGCACCGGCCAAGACGGCCGCCAAGACCGCGACCAAGACCGCCGCAAAGAAAGCGCCGGCCAAGAAGGCCGCGGTAAAGAAGACCGCCACCAAGACGGCCACGAAAACGGCCGCCAAGAAAGCGGTGAAGAAGGCTGCGCCGAAAAAAACCGCCGCGTAAAACGGGCGCGGCGCCTGGCGCCGCCGCCTCCCGACCATCGCGCACGACGCCCGGGCAACCGGGCGTTTTCCATTGTTGGACGCCAGTTGCTGGGGTATTGTCTACGCCAAACCGCTGCAACCAGACCTATTCCGAGGACGACATGAGCAACAGCCCCGACTTCACCACCCGCCGCCGCGTGCTGGCCGCCGCAGGCGCGTTGGCCAGCATCAGCCTGGTCAATGGCCGCGTCGCGTTCGCCCAGCCCAAGCTGGGCCGCGTCGTCTACGGCCAGGGCAGCATCGACCCGTTCTTTGCCGCGGGTTATGTGGCGCTGAAAAAGGGCTACTTCGGCGAAGGCGGGCTGGAAGTCGAATACCTGAATTCGCAAAGCGGCCCGCGCACCAACCAGCTGCTGGCCGCAGGCCAGATCGCGTTCGGCGCCACCGCCGCCACGGCCGCCCCCGCGCTCACCTTGGCCGGCAAGCCCGCCACGCTGGTGTTCGGCTTTGACCGCAAGCTCACCTACGCCAACGTCATCGTGCGCCGCGAGGACTTTGAAAGCGGCAAGATCAAATCGCTGAAGGACCTGGCCGGCAAGCGCGTGGGCGCGACCCAGCCGCAGTCCAGCACCTGGCTGATGGCGCTGTACCTGATGCAGAAGGCCGGCGTGGCCGACAAGGTTGACATCCGCCCGCTGGGCGACCTGGCCACCATGCTGGGCGCGCTCAAGACCGGCTCCGTGTCCGCCAGCATGGCCACCATGTCGATGATGGAACAGGCGCAACAGGAAGGCTGGGGCGTGCCCATCTTCGACGCCACGACCGAGAGTTCGTGGAACGAATTCATGGGCGGCGACGTGCCCGGCATCGCGGCCCTGACCCTGCAGGACACCATCCAGAAGCGCCCGGAAGTGGTGCAGGCCTTCGTGACCGCCCTGGTCCGTGCGCAGGACTTCATCAGCGCCAACAGCGCCGCCGCCGTCACCGACGCGATCTACGACGATTACCTGAACGCCTTTCCGCGCGCCGCCATCGAGAAGACGCTGGGCGTCTACAAGGAAACGGTGTTCCTGAAGGACAACATCATCACCCAGGACGCCTATGACCGCATGACGGCCATCATGGGCGACGGCCGCCAGTTCTCCAATGACGAGATCAAGACCGTGCCCTACGACCGTTGCGTGAACATGAGCTTCGTGCGCCGCGCCCGGGGCCTCTGATGATCACGCTGGACAAGGTGGGCAAGGCCTACCAGACGCGCCAGGCCACCACGCATGCAGTGGGCGAGGTCAGCCTGACGATCCCGGAAGGCGAGTTCGTCTCCATCGTCGGGCCGTCCGGCTGCGGCAAGAGCACCTTGCTGAACATGATCGCGGGTTTCCTGCGCCCGACCACCGGCACGATCCACGTGGACGGGCGGATCGTGGACGGGCAGGTGCCGCCGGCCCTGGGCTACATCTTCCAGAAGGACACGCTGCTGCCCTGGTTCAGCGTGAGGAAGAACGTGGCGCTGGGACTGAAGTTCCAGGGCGTGGCCGCCGACAAGATCGAGCGCCGCGTGGCGGAACTACTGGAAATGGGCCACCTGAGCCAGTTCGCCGACGCCTTTCCGCACCAGTTGTCGGGCGGCATGCGGCGGCGCGTGGCGCTCTTGATGAGCCTGGCGGTCGAACCGCGCATCCTGCTGCTGGACGAGCCCTTCGGCGCGCTGGACACGCACACCAAGACCCACCTGCATCGCGAACTGATCGAGATCTGGCGCAAGCTGGGCCAGACCATCGTCATGGTCACGCACGACCTGGACGAAGCCATCCTGCTGTCCGATCGCGTGGTGGTGCTGTCCGGCCCGCCCAGCCACGTGCTGCTGGACGAGCGCATCGAGATCCCGCATCCGCGCGATGTCTTCACGCTGCGCGAAACACCGCAGTTCGTGACTCATGTGCAAAGCCTCTGGAGTGTGCTGGGACAGCAGTTCCGCGCCGCCGCCTGAATCCCTACGCGTCATGACCACCTCTTACTCCGCCGATTCCCTGCAGGACCAGCTGCGGCTGGACCGCCGCGCCAGCATCGCGCGCCGGCTGCGCATCACCCTGTGGCAGGTGCTGATACTTGCCGTCATCCTGGGCTCCTGGGAGATACTCACGCGCATCCCCTGGTTCGCCCAGAACACACTGTTCGATCCCTTCTTCATCAGCCAGCCCTCGCGCGTGGCCGTGCGCCTGTGGGAATGGCTGCAGCCCGGCCCGCGTTCGGTCTGGCCGCACCTGTGGCTGACCTTGCAGGCCACCATGGTGGGACTGCTGGTGGGCGTGGGCAGCGGCTTCGTGGTGGGCATGACGCTCAGCCGCAGCCGCTTCCTGGCCGACGTGTTCAATCCCTTCATCGTGGCCTTCAACTCGATGCCGCGCATCGCCTTCGTGCCGCTCATCACCATGTTCTTCGGCCTGGGCCTTGCCTCCAAGGTGGTGACGTCATGGTTCGTGGTGTTCTTCCTGGTGTTCTTCAACACCTACAAGGGCGGACGCGCAGTAGAACGCGAACTGGTGGATTTCTGCCGCACGCTGGGCGGCTCGCCGCGCCAGATCCTGTGGCGCGTGCGCATCCCGACCGCGGCCGCGTGGACCTTCGCGGCCTTGCCGAATGCCATCAGCTTTGCGCTGATCGGCGTGGTGCTGGCGGAGTTCGTCGGCTCCACCACGGGCATGGGCTATCTGATGATCACCGCGCTGGCGACGCTGAACGCCACCGACATGTTCGCGGCGGTGACGCTGCTGTCCATCGTCGGGATCGCGCTGGTTTATTGTGTGACCTGGCTGGAACGGCGGCTGCTGCATTGGGCGCCGGAATTCCGAGAATAGATAAATCCCCCCCGCAGCGCTGCGCGCTTCCCCCCAGGGGGCGCCGCTGCGGACCGGCGGAGCCGGATCCGCGCGGCCCTGATTGAGATAGAGCACTTTGGACGACTGACATGAACACGCTGCCGTATCTGCGCAACTTCGACCTGACGGGACAAGTCGCCCTGGTGACCGGCTCGGCCCGCGGGCTGGGCTTCTGTATCGCGCGCGCATTGGCCGGCTGCGGCGCGCGCGTACTGATCAATGGCCGCAACGCCGAGGCCGTCGCGGCCGCGGCAGCTGAATTGACCGCCGCCGGCCTGGATGCGCATGCGCTGCCTTTTGACATCAGCGACGACGCCGCCATGGAACGCGCTTTCCAGGACATAGACCGCGACCACCACCGCCTGGACATCCTGGTGAACAACGTCGGCGCGCGCAACCGCAAGACGCTGCGCGACACCAGTCCCGCCGAGATCCGCGAACTCATCGACACCGACATGGTCGCTGGCATGCTGCTGGCCAAGTTTGCCGCCGAGCGCATGGTGCGCCAGGGCAGCGGCCGCCTGATCGCCATCACCTCGGTGGTGGGCGAGCTGGCGCGCTCGGGCGATGCGGTCTATCCCGCGGCCAAGCAGGGGTTGACGGGCATGGTGCGCGCGCTGGCGGCAGAGTTCGGCGGCCACGGCATCACCAGCAACGCCATCGCGCCCGGCACCTTCGCCACCGAGACCAATGCCGCCATGGTGGCGGACCCCGATGTGGGCCCGCGCATCGCCACGCGCAATCCCATGGGACGCTGGGGCGAACCGGAAGAAATCGCGGGCGCCGCCGTATTCCTGGCGTCGCCCGCGGCGTCATATGTCAACGGGCACGTGCTGGTGGTGGACGGCGGCTTGTCGATCCAGTTCTGAAGCAGGGCGCTGGGCTGCGCATGCAGCCCAGCGGCGATCAGGTCGTCTCGTCCTGATACCAGACGCCTTCGGCCAGCATCATCTTCTGATGCCCGTGCCCGGCAGGCATCATCGGGAAGCAGTTCTCCTGCGCCGCGACCGCCACGTCCAGGAAGTAGGGGCCGTCATGCGCCAGGCAGTCGGCGAGCGCGGCATCCAGCTTTGCCGGATCGTCCACGCGGGCCGCGCCCCAGCCGAAGGCGCGGGCCAACGCCACGAAGTCGGGCAGCGAGGCGTTGTAGCTGTGGCTGTAGCGCCCGCCGTGGATCAGCTCCTGCCATTGCCGCACCATGCCCATGTAGCCGTTGTTGCACAGCACGACCTTGACGGGCGTCTGGTGCTGCATGGCGGTGGACAGTTCCTGGATGTTCATCAGCACCGACGCGTCGCCGCTGACGCAGACCACGGTCTTGTCCGGATGGGCGACCTGCGCGCCGATGGCGGCGGGCACGCCATAGCCCATGGTGCCGGCGCCGCCGGAGGTCAGCCAGCGGTTGGGCTTGTCGAAGCGCAGGTACTGCGCGGCCCACATCTGGTGTTGGCCCACGTCGGTGGAAACGATGGCATCGCGGTCGGACAGCGCGTCGTTCAGGCGCGCCATCAGATGCTGCGGCAGGATCGCGTCGGCCGCCGGGGTATAGCCCAGGCAGTCCTGGGCGCGCCAGGCGTCGATACGCTTGTACCAGGGCGCCAGCCGCGCCGCGTCCATGGGTTCCTCGCCGAGTTCGGCGCGCAGCGCGCGCACCAGCGGCAGGCAGTCGCCCACCAGCGCCACGTCCACGCGCACCACCTTGTTGATGGAAGCCGGGTCGATGTCGATGTGGATCTTGCGCGCATGCGGGCAGAACTCCGACAGCTTGCCTGTGATGCGGTCGTCGAAGCGGGCGCCGATGCAGACCACCAGGTCGGCGTTATGCATGGCCAGGTTGGCCTCGACCGTGCCGTGCATGCCCAGCATGCCGACGAACTGCGCGTCGGATGCGGGGAATGCGCCCAGGCCCATGAGGGTCAGGGTGCAGGGCGCGCCGGTGTGGCGCACCAGGTCGGTAAAGGCCTCGCAGGCCTCGGGGCCGGCGTTCACCAGCCCGCCGCCGCCGTAGAAGATGGGGCGCTTGGCCTGCGCGATCAAGGCGGCGGCGCGGCGCACGGCCGACTGCGGCAGCTTGGGCGCCAGCTTGCCCGCCTGGCGGCGTGCGCGCAGCGCGGCCAGCTTCTGTTGCGAGGGCACGGCATCATCGTCCGCGTCGCGAGGCACGGCCAGCTGCACGTCCTTGGGGAAGTCCAGCAGCACCGGGCCGGGGCGGCCCTGGCGGGTCAGTTCAAAAGCGCGGGCCGTCACCGCTGCCACGTCGTCCACCGAACGGACCTGCGTATTCCATTTGGTCACGGAGCGCGAGATGCCGATGGCGTCGCACTCCTGGAAGGCGTCCGTGCCGATGGCGGCCGTGGCAACCTGGCCGCTGATACAGAGCACCGGGATCGAATCGCACATGGCATCCAGCAGGCCGGACGTGGTGTTGGCCATGCCCGGACCGGAAGTGACGAAGACCACGCCGGTGCGGCCGGTGCTGCGAGCATAGCCTTCGGCAGCATGCACGGCGGCCTGTTCGTGGCGTACCAGCACGTGGCGCAGGCGCGGCTCGGCGTACAGGGCGTCGTACAGCGGCAGCACCGCGCCGCCGGGGTACCCGAAAATGGTATCCACGCCACACGCGATCAGCGTATCGAGCAGAATTTTCGCCCCGTTGTCAGCGGGGCGTTCAGTGGCGGCAAGCGCGGCGGCGGCGGTGGGGTGCAGGCGATCGTTCATGCTATCTATCTTATTCGTAGATCGGAAGAATATTTATCTTCTTTTCCACGGATAACCGCTGAACGGAGTAAATTTATCTTTGATTTTAAGGAATCAAAGAAAATGAACCTGGACAAATTTGATCTCGCCATACTCAAGGTGCTGCAGGACAACGCGCGCGCCAGCCTGAACGACATCGGCGCGGCGGTGGGCCTGTCGTCCACGCCGTGCTGGAACCGCATCAAGCGCATGGAAAGCGCAGGCGTCATCCGCGGCTATACGGTGGACATCGATCCGGCCAGCCTGGGTTTCATGGACACGGTCATTGTCCACGTCACCCTGGAGAGCCACAGCGAGGAAACGCTGTACGAGTTCGGCCGGGCGCTGGCGCAGATACCCGAGGTCCTGGAAGCCTTCCTGGTCTCGGGCGACTACGACTATTACATCCGCATCGCCGTGCGCGACACCCGCGACTACGAACGGCTGCTGCGCGAACAGCTCTACCGCATCCCGGGCATCCGGCACAGCAAATCCTGCTTCGTGCTGCGCCGGTTGAAGGAAACCAAGCTGCCGTTGACGGGATTGGCGGAATAGGCTCCGCCCTAGCGCAGCACGAAATCCACCGGCACGGCGGGCTCGGGCAGAGGCCGCACGCCCAGGCCTTCCAGGAGGTCGATCTCGATCACCCGGGCCAGCGCCGACAGCGGCAGGTCGTTCTCGTCGGAGCCGAAGGGGTCTTCCAGTTCATCACCCACCGCGTCCAGGCCGAAGAAGGTGTAGGCCACGATGGTGACGGCCGCCGGCATCATGTATTCCAGCGTGCCCACCAGGCCGAAGGGCAGCAACAGGCAGAACAGCCAGGCCGTGCGATGCAGCAGCAGCGAATAGGCGAAGGGCGAGGGCGTGAACTTGATGCGCTCGCAAGCCGCCTGGATGGCGGCGCAGGCGGCCACGCGCTGGGTCAGGGCCTGGTACAGGATGTCGCTCAGCTCCCCGCGCCGCAGACAGGCCGCCAGGTCGCGGTTGATGGCCATGAGCAGGGCGTCGGGCACGTTGCGGCAGCCGTTGAGGGTCTCGGCCTCGTCCTGCTGCACCCAGGGGCGCGCGGCAGAAGCCATGTCTTCCTGACGCAGCCGCGCCGCCAGCGCGTAGCCGAAGCCGATGCAACGGCGCACGATGCGTTCCTGCACCGGGTTGGCGGTGCTGGCCGCCAGCAGCACCGCGCTTTCGCGCGCCAGGCTGCGCGCCTGCACGATCAGTTCGCCCCATTGCTTGCGCGCTTCCCACCAGCGGTCGTAGCAGACGTTGTTGCGAAAGCCCATGAACACGGACAGGGCCAGGCCGAACAGCGAGAACGGCACCGCCGACAGATGGGCGGGCGAGAACCATGCCTGGTGGTACATCCACACCACGAAGCAGGACAGCGCCGTGATGACGAGGATGCGGCTGAGGATCCGCGGGATGATGGACCCGCGCAAGACAAAGAACAAAGCCAGCGCGGAAGGACGCGGACGGACAATCATGGTGCTAACCGGAGGAACAAGGCGGCGCACACTATACGCCCATCAAGCTGTCAAAAACGCGCCGATATAATTCTGTTTCGTCTCACCGCCACTTCCATCGAGCAATGACCAACGAAGACACCCCGATCAAGCCCTGGTATGCCGTCCGCCGCTCCAAGCTGCACGGCAACGGCGTCTTCGCCGCGCGCAAGATTCCCGCGGGCACGCGCATTATCGAGTACGGCGGCGAACGCATCAGCGCCAAGGAAGCCGACCGCCGTCATCCGACCAATCCGGACGATCCCTTCCACACTTTCTTCTTCGCACTGAGCTCCGGCCGCGTGATCGACGGCGGCGACCAGGGCAATGATGCGCGCTGGATCAACCATTCCTGCCAGCCCAACTGCGAAGCCCAGGAAGGCAAGCACGGCAAGCGCGTCTACATCGTCGCGCTGCAGGACATTCCGCGCGGCACCGAGCTGTCGTATGACTACGGCCTGGTGCTGGACGGCCGCATCACCAAGAAACTGAAGGAAGGCTACCGCTGCCTCTGCGGCACGCCGCCGTGCCGCGGTACCATGCTGGCGCTGCCGGCCAAGAAGAAAAAGAAAGCCGACGAGCCCGAGGCCGTCGAAGCCGGCGCCTGAGCATCGGCGGGGTCCGACCCCGCCCCGCCGAAGACCCCAGGCGCAGCAAGCGTATTCCGGCCCCAGCCCCGGACAGGCGTACAATCCGCAAGGTCGTTAACACGACATGCAGTACGTCTTCAGGGCGGGGTGTAATTCCCCACCGGCGGTATGCCATGCAATATGGCGAGCCCGCGAGCGCCCGGCGTCCTTCACGGACACCGGGGTCAGCAGATCTGGTGAGATGCCAGGGCCGACGGTCATAGTCCGGATGAGAGAAGATGTGCCGGCACAACGGTAGCACCGGGCGCACCCGCGCCCGGACTGCCGTATTGCGTTCGGCTGTCGAGTAGCCCTGAAACGTTTTTCGCCCCTTTCAACTTGCGAGAGCGTTTCAAATGTCCAACGTTACCCTTACCCCGCAGTCCCCCATCCCCAGCCTGGCTTCGCAGCCTTTTGCCGCCCGCTTGCAGCGCGCCCTGCATCATCTGCGCCTGGGCCGTCCCGTCATCCTCATGGACGATTTCGACCGCGAGAACGAAGCCGACCTGATCGTGGCCGCCGACAAGCTGACCGTGCCTGTGATGGCGCAGCTGATTCGCGACGGCAGCGGCATCGTCTGCCTGTGCCTCCCCGGCGAAACCCTGGACCGGCTTGAATTGCCCCCCATGGTCCAGCGCAACCAGAGCCGCTTTGCCACCGCCTTCACCGTTTCCATCGAAGCGCGCGAAGGAGTCAGCACCGGCGTGTCGGCCGTGGACCGCGTCACCACCATCCGCGCCGCCATTTCGCCGTCGGCGCAAAGCGATGACATCGTCAGCCCGGGCCATGTGTTCCCGCTGCGCGCCCAGCCGGGCGGCGTGCTGACCCGCCGCGGCCACACCGAAGGCTCGGTGGACCTGGCCGTGCTGGCCGGCCTGCGCCCGGCCGGCGTACTGTGCGAACTGATGAATGCCGACGGCACGATGATGCGCGGCGCCGCGCTTGAGCGCTATGCCGCGCAGCACGGACTGGTGGCGCTGACCATCGCGGAACTGGCCGACCATCTGCAACAGCTGAAGGACGGCCAGGCCGAGGCGATCGACGACGAAGTGCTGGAGATGGCCGCGACGGTCTGATCTTGAGCAGGCGGCGCCGGAACCGGCGGCCGCCTTTTTTACCTACGCGTCCTGAGCGCCATGGCGACGACCATCGCCGCCAGCGCGCACGCGCCGCCCATCGCATACACCGCGCCATAGCCTTGCTCGCCGGCCAGCCAGCCCGCCGCCGGGCTGCTCAGTCCCAAAGCCACGTCCAGGAAGGCCACATACGCCCCCATGGCAGCGCCCCGGCTGGCCGCCGGCACGCGGCGCACGGCTTCCACGCCAAAAGCGGGGAATGCCAGCGAATAGCCCGCGCCCGTCAGCAGCGCGCCGGCATAGGCCCATGCCGGCGTGGTTCCGGTCCAGATCAGCCACTGCCCCGCCGCTTCAATCAGCACGCACACCAGCGCCACGCGCGCGCCGCCCAGCTTGTCCGGCAGGCCGGCAAAGAACACCCGCGCCAGGATGAAGCCCACGCCGAACGCAGTGAACATCCACGCTGCGCCATCCCAACCACGCTGCGAAAACAGCAGGCTGACGAACGCAGTGATCACGCCGAAGCCGACGCTGGCCAGCGCCAGGCCCGCGCCGGGCAGCAGCACCAGACCCAGCACTTGGTAGAAAGGCGTACGCACGCCGCCTGCCGCACGCACCCCGCGCAAAGGCAGCACCAGCGCCAGGGCCGCCAGGGGAATCAGCGCCGTGGCCCAGGCGATACCCGCAAAGCCCGTGACGCCGTAGAGCCGCATGCCGGCGGGCGCGCCCAGCGCATAGGCGGCGTAGATCGCCACGCCGACCCAGGCCATCACGCGGCCCGCGTTCTGCGGCCCCACGCGGCCCACGCCCCAACTCAGGGCGCCGGTGACGATCAGGCTTTCGGCGCAGCCCATCAGCGCGCGTCCGGCCAAGAGCGCGGCCAGCGCCGCCTGCGGCCGCGCCGACAGGTCATCGGCCAGCAGATAGAACAGGCCCGCGATGGAGCCCAGCACAAAACCGCCCACCACCGCGCGCTTGGCGCCGCGGCGGTCGGCAAGCGAGCCCGCATAGGCGCGCGACAACAGGGCGGCGGCGAACTGCAGGCCGGCCACCACCCCGACCACCAGCGCGCCCAGCGCCAGCGTGCCGTCCACATACAGAGGCAGCACCGGCATGGGCAGGCCAATCATGAAGAACCCGACGAATACCGCCAGCGCGAGCGGCAGCACTTGCGCGAAGACAGAGCGCACGGGCCCCTGGGCCGCGGGCATGGCCCCGGCCGTCGATGAATGCGACATTGAATTTCCTTAAGTGAGAGATGCGCAAACCGGAACCAGTTTGAAAACCGCCGATGGCATAATCCCCGTGTGCGGGCGATGAACCGGATTGCCTGCTGGAAATTTTATGAGCCATTGCTCATATTCGATACTCGCCTTTCACAGTACCCATGACCGCCATTCCACAGCCCCGGAAATCGCCGCGCCAGCTCAGATCCCAGCACACCGTAGAGACGATTTTGCAAGCCACGGCTCGCGTTCTGGCCACCCACGGCTATGCGGGCACCAATACCAATCTGATCGCGGAAACTGCCGGCGTCAGCGTCGGCTCGCTGTATCAGTACTTCCCCAACAAGAACGCCCTGATCGCGGCGCTGCACAACCGCCACGACAACCAGATGCTGGACGTCATCGACTCGGTCCTGGACAGCAATCCCGCGGCCACGCTGCGCGAGCGCGTCGCGGCCATCGTCGAGGCGATGCTGCACGCCCACCTGCTGGAACCCGCGCTGCACCGCGTTCTGGAAAGGGAGTTTCCGCTGTTCGACCAGCCGCACGAACACAGCCGCGCGGACCAGGATATCCACAGGCGCATGCGCCATCTTCTGGAACTGCATCGCGCCGAAATCGCGCAGCAGGACCGGGATCTGGCGACCTATGTGGTGTTGCGCATCATGGAGTCACTGGTGCATGCCGCGGCGCTGGAACCGCCCGCGGGATTCTCGACGCAGCAGTTGGAACAGGCCGTGGTCAACGCGGTGATGGGATACCTGGGCGAACCCGCCGCGCGCCGCGCGCCGCCGAAGGCAGCGAAGGCAGCAAAGGCAGCGAAAACGGCGCGCAGCTAGCCGCGCCATGGTTCGGGACGGTCAGCGTCCCGGTTCGCGGGCCATCTGCGCCAGGCAGTCGGCGGCGCTGCCCGTGACGATGCGGGCGCTGCACGCCAGCATCAGATTCAGGTTCAGGCCGAAGTCTTCCACGGTGTAGCCCTCGGCATCGACCATGCGCGATGCGCCGTCGTCTGCCGCAGCCCCCACCGCCACCTGATCGATCAACGAGCCTGCCTGGCCGGTGTAAGCCCATACCGGCTTGCCGCAGGCGCTGGCGTAGCCGACTTCAAATGCCGTGCCCGAATCGGGTTCGGCGCCGCGAAACGGATTGAGGTTCGCCATCACCATGTCCGCGCGCCGGATGAGCGCGACGTTCTCGCGATAGATCCATTGGGCCAGCGCCTGGCCGGACAAGCCCTGCGGCGCTTCATTGTCCAGCGGAAACAGGCCGTCGAAACCGTAGGTGGCGCACAGCGCCTTCAAGCGTTTGCCGTGCGCCGCCGCATCAGGCAGGAACACGTCGAAACCCGCCAGATATACGCTGCGCATCATGGTTACTCCGGATCGGAAACGTTGAAGGCTTCGCCGGTGGCGAAGAAGGAGCCGCCCGCCACGTAATGGACCGAACGGCGCTCGTCGTCGGGGAAATGCCAGCGATTGCCGGAAAACACTTCAGGCGCGGCCCACGCGGCCACGACTTCGCCGATGAAGAGGTCGTAGGCCTGCTGGTTGTGCGGTTCGGGCACGACGCGGCATTCCAGCCAGCCCAGGCAACCGCTGATGAGCGGCGCGCCGATCTTGCTGGCGGGGAAGGTCGTCAGGCCGCTGGCCTGGAATTTGTCTTCGTCGCGCCCGGAATCGGTGCCCACCCGCAGCGTGGCGCGGGCCTGCGCGCGCGACGGGATGCACAGCGCGAATTCGCCCGACGCCTCGATCAGGCCGCGCGTGTAGGTGTTCTTGTCCACCACCACCAGCATCTTGGGCGGACTGAAGTCCAGGGGCATGGCCCAGGCGGCCGCCATGACGTTGCGCGCATCGCCATGGGCGCTGGTCACCAGCACCGTGGGGCCGTGGTTCAGCAGCAGATAGGCGCGGGACAGGTCTACGGGTTCGATGCTGGACATGCGGCGCTTCCTAGAACATGCCGTTCTTGTTGGCGGGGTTCTCGGGGATTTCCTGGCTCACGTCCCAGTGTTCCACGATCTTGCCGTCTTCCACGCGGAAGATGTCCATTACGGCCTGACCCCGGTCTTCCGGCGAATCGCGCCACAGGTTGTGGATCAGCACCAGGTCGCCCTCGGCGATCACGCGCTTGATTTCAACGATGGACTGCGGATGCTGCTCGAAATAGGCGGGAAAGAAATCCACCAGCGGACCAACGCCATCCTGCATGTAGGGGTTGTGCTGGACGTAGTTCGGGCTGACGTACAGGCGCACCGCCTCGTCGACGTCGCGGTCCTGGAACATCATGCGAAAGAACGCCACCACGAGGTCCTTGTTGGACTGGGGTGCGGCCGCGCTAGCCGGCGCGGCTGCCAGACAGGTGGCGGCAACCAGCAGACATAGGGCCAACGATTTCAACTTCATACGCATACGGGGCAAACTCAGGTGTCGGAACGCCGGCTGGCGGTGCGCCAGTTTACAAACAAAAACATGGATTCCGGGCCTAGGCCCCCAATGGAAAAGGGCCTCTTGCCGAGGCCCTTCGTGATCCGCGGACGGCCAGGATCAGTAGCCGACGGTATAGCGGCGGCGCGAATGCTTGGGCGTTTCGAGTTCATCGACCAGCGCAATGGCATAGTCTTCCATCGAGATCCAGCTCTTGCCTTCGTCATCGGCCAGCAGGGTGTCATCGCCCAAACGGAACTGGCCGGTGCGCTCGCCCGGCTCGAACAGCGCCGAAGGCGACAGGAAGGTCCAGTTCAGCACTTTTTCATGGCGCAGCGTGTCCAGGAACACCACGCCGGCGCGCGCCTCGGGCTTGTAGGCATCGGGGAATTCGGGGGTGTCGATCAGCATCTTGCCTGGGGCGACCAGCAGGCTGCCCGCGCCGCCGACCACCAGCAGGCGCGGCACGCCCGCGTCCTTCACGGCGCTCAGGAGCGGCTTGGCGTCCGACGATACGAAGCGCGACGCGCTGATCACGGCGTCGTGGCCCTTCAGCAACGAGGTCAGCGCTTCGGGATCGGTGGCGTCGCCCTGCTTGATGGTCAGGCCGAGCTGCGGATTCACGTCGGACAGGTTGCGGGCGATGCCCGTGACCTGGTGGCCGCGCTTGAGCAATTCGTCCGCCACGCGCGAACCCACGCGGCCGGTGATTCCGATCAATGCAACTTTCATGGTCTTGCTCCTTGGGTAGGGGAGCCAGGGCCGCCGCAACTTGCGGCGCTACGCTCCGGCTCAGGCAAAGCCATACTATTCGTACAAATCCGATCAAAAAACCCGTAAAACCGGATGAGTTTTTTGCAATTTATGCACCAATACCTGGCAAACCCGCCCGGAACGAACCGAAGAGGCAGCCCTGCCGGCGTCTTCGCCGCCGTCAGGCCAGTGTGCTCCCGGCGGCCCCGCTTGAACAGGGGGCCGCCAGACAGGGCGGCGTTCAGGCCGCGGCGCGCTGCGCCTGATAGACCTGCAGATGCGCGTAAGCCGTGCGCAGGTAGGTCGCGTCCACGCCCAGGGTGCGGGCGCGCCGCACCATGTCGCCGACGATGTGGTCGGCCTCCACCGGCAGTCCCTGGCTCAGGTCGCGGAACATCGACGCGGTGACGGGCTGGGTACGGTCGGTAATCAGCTTGCGCGCCGAGGCGTCAGCCTCCGGCCGCACGGCGTGGCCCGACGCCGCGGCAACGGCCTGCGATTCCTGCAGCAGCCCGCTCATGATGTCGATGCCGTCGTCGGTAGAGGCAATCTGCCCGACCGAGCCGCGCATCAGGCAGGTGGCTGCGGCCAGCGTGGTCAGGAACACGTATTTTTCCCAGATGTCCTGGTAGATGTCGGTGCTCAGGCGGCTGACGTATTCGCCGCCGGCCAGGGCCTGTTCCAGCGCGACGCAGCGTTCGCTGCGGGCGGGGCCGGCGCGCTCGCCGAAGACGATGTTGGCGTACTTGCCCAGATGCACCACTTCGCCCTCGGGGCCCAGGGTGGCGTTGATCTGGCACAGTCCGCCCAGCACACGATGCGGTTCGAATTCGCGGTCCAGCACGTCGTACTGCAGCACGCCGTTCATGATGGGCAGCACGGCGGTATCGGGCCCGACCGCGGGACGGATGGCCTCGATGGCGCTGGCCAGGTCATAGGCCTTGCAGCTCAGCACCACCACGTCGTAGCTGCCTTGCAGGGTCTGTTGCGTGACCAGCTGCGGCTGCAGCGTGGCATCGCCCAGCGGGCTCTTGATGCGCAGGCCCTGTTCGCGGATCCGCGCGGCGCGCGGCTCGCGCACCAGGAAGGTCACGTCCGCGCCCGCCTGGGCCGCCCGTCCGCCAAAGTAGCCGCCGGTGCCGCCGGCGCCCAAGAACAAAATCCGCATGCCTGTCTCTCCTTGTAGGCCGCCCGCCGTCTGCGCGGGCTCATGGCGGAATTATGCGCCTTGCGGGGGGAGCGGGTGTTCGTGCTCCTGCCAGGCTTGGTAACCGCCGCGCAAGGCCCAGGTCTTGGGGTAGCCCGCGGCGCGCAGCCGCGACGCCAACAGCGCGGCCGACACCTCGTTGGGGCAGGCGCAGTACACGACGATGTCGGATTCCAGCGCCTGGGCATCCAGCCGGGGCAAGGGCGCTTTCAGGTCCACGGCGATGGCGCCGGGGATGCGCTGCTCTTCGCGCACCGCCTCGGGGCGCACGTCGAACACCAGCACATTGCGGCCGTCCTGGCGCCACTGCATCAGCTCGTCCACTGACAGGCGCGGAATCACGCGCAGGCTGCGCAGCAGGATCCGGCGCCGCAGGAAGCGCGCCAGGATGTACAGCGCCAGCACCGCCGCCAGCACGCCCAGCCCCATCGCACCGTAGGTGCCTAGGATTTCCAGCACATCGTTGACCACGTTGTGGAACAGGCCGCCCAGCAGCAGGGCCGAACCCGACCAGATCAGGGAGCCCACGATGTCGTAGCCCAGGAAACGACGGTAGGGCGTACCCGTCAGGCCTGCCATCACGGTGGACAGCGCCCCCGCGCCAGGCAGGAACTTGCACACCAGCAGCGCGCGCACGCCGATGCGCAGGTACAGGCGCTGCGTCTGCCGGATGCAGGAGTCCTGCGACAGCGACATCTTGCAGATCACGCCCAACAGGCGCGAGCCGTAGCGCTGGCCGGCCACGTACCACAGGCTGTCGGCCAGCAGGCAGGCGACCGTAGCCGCCATCCAGGGCACGAGCCACCCACCCGCGCCGGCCAGCGCGCCGGCGGCAATCAGCATGGGATAGGCGGGCACCGGCAGGCCGGCCTGCTCGACCAGCACGTTGGCGAACACCAGCCACCCGCCGTACTGTTCCAGCAGCAGTTGTATATCTTGCATGGGTCTTCCAGCTTGCCGCGCCACGCGCGCGGCTCATGCCTGGGATTTTAGGCGCGCGGGCCCTGGATCGGGGTGTGGGCAGCCGCAACGGCCCGTTCCATGCATCGAATTTCGTTCAGTCTGGGCTGGACGGTTCAAATCGCCGCGCATTCAGCCCATCTCGCTGGCAAGGAGTCGTGATGGACGAGCCAGCGGTTGATGCCCGGATCGATCCAATCCAGGACCTCCTGGATATCGCCATGGATATCCTTCACCGAAGGCTCTACCCACAGCAGCGGTTCATGGTGCATGAACCGGTTGCGCAAATCCCGAATGCGGTTCAGGGACGAACTGATCGGGCCACGTCGGCGCTTGGCTTTCGGACAGGTGGGAAAGGCCAGGAGGAGGCGCCCCCATAACGTGCGCCCATGCTGGGCATTGAACAGCCGCGTCCACGATCCAAAAGTCAATTCGGCAACGATCTTGTCAGTAGTGACGCGTTCCCGGCGTCGCCGGATCTTGATCCCCGCGTCTCCCACCGCCACGTGCAGCCACTCGAACTCAGGGGAGGGCAGACCATTCCACCAGTCGGCGCTTCCCATCGACCTGCTCAGGCTTCGATGGACGGCGTTGCGAAGAACGATCTCCATTGTCTGCAAGGCGGGCATCAGCGCCTGCGCCAACCGGACATTGTGATCGTAGGCAACGGCCGCCCGCAACGCGTCTCCGCCATAGCTGTTCAGATAGCGCCCCATTCGCGGGGCGGAGAACACCGTTTCCCGCAGTTTCCATTCCATTAGTCCTATTCTCCCCTTCCAAGCAGGGCGCTCCTGCACCATCGCCGAAAGCTTGGTTGAAAGTCATGCTCAAAAACGGTACAGTCAACGCGCTGCCCTAGAAAAGCCACTCCCAGATGTGAATGCTGGTGATGCAACTAGGTCCGAACGATGGCCCCACTTCGGTGGGGCCTCCCTATTTGTGCGACCGATACGTCAAGTCGGCCCGCACCGCCGCCACTCTCTCAGACTGGCGTGTACCTGCCCGCTCTGTTTCCTTCGCCAGTGTGCAAACAGAGTTCAAGGCCCAATAATGAAGCGTCGCCAGGATTCTTGCCCCCTGCCCAGATGAAATTTCAGACTCCCTGAACTTTGACCTGGTTACGCACTCTGTCCACCCCTTGGCAGACACGCACCGCTCTGGTGCCACCAATCCCCGCCAGGGTGCCTATAATCCTGCCCGGCCATCAGGTTTCCCCGACTTGTCGCGGGAATGCCCCATGGCATACAACTTGCTTCGCCAGGGCTGGCTGCGAACCCGACCATTCGGATGGGGCGCGTCGCCTGGCGCTCCCCATCCGATGACCGATCCCACGCCCTCGTTTCCGTACGCTAGTCCCGGCACGCCTGCCGGCGGCGGCCATATGGAACGGGGCCGCGGCCGCGCGCGCGCCAGCCGCGCGCGGGCCAGCGCCCATCGCCTCCAATACCCATCCCTTTCCCTCCCTTCGCAGGAGTCACCCGCATGAAAGCCTCTTCCACCCCGTCCGTCGCCGGCATCGCCCGCCGCGGCCTGCTCAAGCTGGCCGCGGCCGCCGCCGGCGCGCTGATGTTCTCGGGCGCCGCCCTGGCCCAGGCGCCCGCCAAGACCAAGGTCGCCGCCATCTACACGGTGCCGGTCGAACAGCAATGGGTGTCGCGCATCCACAAGGCGCTGGTCGCGGCCCGCGATCGCGGCGAGATCGAATACACGTTCTCGGAAAACGTCACCAACGCCGACTACGAGCGCGTGATGCGCCAGTACGCGGAACAAGGCAACAAGCTGGTGGTGGGCGAGGCCTTCGCCGTGGAAGCCGCCGCCCGCAAGGTGGCCAAGGACTATCCGCAGACCGCTTTCCTGATGGGCTCCTCGGGCAAGCCGCAGCAGCCCAACTTCTCGGTGTTCGACAACTACATCCAGGAACCCGCCTACCTGACCGGCATGATCGCCGGCGGCATGAGCAAGACGGGCAAGATCGGCCTGGTGGGCGGCTACCCCATTCCTGAAGTGAACCGCCTGATGCACGCCTTCATCGAAGGCGCCAAGGAAGTGAACCCGCAGGCCGAATTCACCGTGACCTTCATCGGTTCCTGGTTCGATCCCCCGAAGGCCAAGGAAGCCGCCTTCGCCATGATCGACAAGGGCGCGGACGTGCTCTACGCCGAGCGCTTCGGCGTGTCGGACGCCGCCAAGGAACGCGGCAAGCTGGCCATCGGCAACGTCATCGACACGCAACAGCAGTATCCGGAGACCGTGGTCGCCTCGGCGCTGTGGAGCATGGAACCCACCATCGAGGAAGCGCTCAAGCAGGTGCGCGCCGGCACGTTCAAGGCCGACGACTACGGCCAGTATTCTCTGATGAAGCACAAGGGTTCCTCGCTGGCGCCGCTGGGCACCTTCGAAAGCAAGATTCCCGCCGACCTGATGGCCAAGGTCCAGGCCAAGCAGAAGGCCATCCTGGACGGCAGCTTCAGCGTCAAGGTCAACGACAAAGAACCCAAGTCCTCGGCACGATGAACCACGCGCCTCTCGCCCTGCAACTGACGGGGATCACCAAACGCTTTGGCAGCCTCACGGCCAACGACGACATATCGCTCACGCTGCGCCAGGGCGAAGTGTTGGCCTTGCTGGGCGAGAACGGCGCCGGCAAATCGACCCTGGTGTCGATCCTGTTCGGCCATTACGTGGCCGACGCCGGCAACATCGAAGTCTTCGGCCAGGCCTTGCCGGCCGGCCGGCCCGACGCCGCGCTGGCGGCCGGGGTCGGCATGGTGCATCAGCACTTCACGCTGGCCGACAACCTGACCGTGCTGGACAACATCATGGTCGGCACGGAATCGCTGTGGAAGCTGGCGTCCGGCCGCGGCAAGGCGCGCCAGCGCCTGGTTGAACTCGGCCAACGCTTCGGCCTGGGCGTGGACCCGGACGCGCGCGTCGGCACGCTGTCGGTCGGCGAGAAGCAGCGAGTCGAGATCCTGAAGGCGCTGTACCGCGGCGCGCGCGTCCTGATCCTGGACGAGCCGACCGCGGTGCTCACGCCGCAGGAAGTGCAGGACCTCTTTGCCACCCTGCGCGGCTTCGTCGATGAAGGCCTGGCCGTGATCTTCATCTCGCACAAGCTCGACGAAGTCATGGCGGTGTCGGGCCGCGTGGCGGTGCTGCGCCAGGGCAAGCTGGTGGCCGAGCGGGAAACCGCCAGCACCAGCCCGGCCGAATTGGCCGAGCTGATGGTGGGCCGCAAGGTCGTCATGCCGCACGCCGAAGCCGTGGCCGCGACCGAGCAGGCCGCGCCCGTAGTGACCTTGTCGCAGGTGACGGTGCGCGACGGTCGCGACGGCGCGACGCGCCTGGACAGCCTCGACCTGGTTGTCCACAAGCACGAGATCGTGGCGATCGCGGGCGTGGCCGGCAACGGCCAGCAGGCGCTGGTGTCGGTGCTGACCGGCCTGCGCCAACCCACCGACGGCACCATCCGCCTGGGTCCCGAACATGCGGCGGCGCCCACCACGCCGGCCGGCTGGACCGCGGCCCACGTCGGCCGCATTCCCGAAGACCGCCACGGCGAAGGCGTGATCGGCGACAGCCCCTTGTGGGAAAACGCCATTGTCGAAGACCTGAAGGACCCGCGCTTCGCGCGCTGGGGCCTGATCCGGGCGGGCGCGGGCAAAGCCTATGCCCAGGCCCTGGCCAAGCAGTTCGACGTGCGCGCCGCGTCGCTGGACGTGCGTACCCGCAGCCTGTCCGGCGGCAATATGCAGAAGCTGATCCTGGGCCGCACGCTGGCGCGCGAACCGCGCTTCATCGTGGCCGACCAGCCCACCTGGGGCCTGGACATCGGCGCGGTCGCCTATGTGCGTGAGCAGTTATTGGCGGCGCGCACCCGTGGCGCAGGCGTCCTGCTGGTATCCGAGGACCTGGAAGAGATCTTCGCGCTGGCCGACCGCATCGCCGTGCTGTGCGGCGGCAAGCTGATCGCCGTGAAGCCGGTGTCCGAATGGACGCCCGCCACGGTGGGCCTGGCCATGACGGGCACGCAGGGATGAAAACCCGCTGCGTCCCGCGCGTCTCCACTACCTATCGAGCATTACTCGCATGAAACTGATCCTGGAACGCCGCCCGGAGCCCAGCCGCCTGGCGCTGGCCCTGGCGCCCTTCGCGGCCATCGCCTTCACGCTGGCGGTCTGCACCCTGCTGGTGGCCTGGGCTGGCGCCCCCGTGGGCCGCACCTATGCCTTGCTGTTCGAAGGCGCGTTCGGCTCGCGCTTTGCGCTGTCCGAAACGCTGACCCGCGCCACTCCGCTGATGCTGACCGGCCTGGCCTGTGCAGTGGCATTCCGCGCGCGCTTCTACAACATCGGCGCCGAGGGCCAGCTATATCTGGGCGCACTGGCCGCGGTGGCGGTGGGCGGCCTGCATGACGGCACCGGCTTCGACCTGCCCGTGCCCGCGCTGTTTGCCGGCATGATGCTGGCGGCAGCCCTGGTCGGCGCCTTGCTGCTGCTGATCCCCGCCATTCTCAAGACCCGGCTGGGCGTGGATGAAGTGGTGACCACGCTGCTGGGCAACTTCATCGTGCTGCTGTTCGTGTCGATGATGCTGGACGGCCCCATGAAGGACCCCATGGCCATGGGCTGGCCGCAGTCCGTGGCGCTCAACGGCGACCTGGAGCTCGGCAAGCTGATCGAGCGCACCCGCGCCCATACCGGCCTCTTGTGGGCGGCCGGCCTGGCGCTGGGGCTGTGGCTGCTGAATCGCTATACCGTGTTCGGCTTCCAGATGCGCGCGGTCGGCGCCAACGCGCACGCCTCGCGCTTCCTGGGCTTGCCGGTGAACCGTGTGATGCTGGGCACCGCCATGCTGTCGGGCGCGCTGGCCGGCCTGGCCGGCGCGATCGAAGTAGCGGGCCGCACCGGCTACGTCACGCTCGACATGTCGCCGGGCTATGGCTACACCGGCGTGGTGGTCGCCATGCTGGCCGGCCTGCATCCGCTGGGCGTGATCCTGGCCAGCCTGTTCGTGGCCGGCATGCTGGTGGGCGCGGACAGCATGAGCCGCGCCATCGCGGTGCCGAACTACATCGCCGACGTCATCGTCGCCACTTCGTTGCTCGCCATGCTGGTCGCGACGCTATTTGCGCAGTACCGCCTGCGCCGCAACCGGGCCTGAGGAGCGCGCCATGGAATGGATGGATCTGATGAGCTCGTCGGCGTTC
Source organism: Achromobacter sp. ACM02 (assembly GCF_014851605.1). Taxonomy (NCBI): domain Bacteria; kingdom Pseudomonadati; phylum Pseudomonadota; class Betaproteobacteria; order Burkholderiales; family Alcaligenaceae; genus Achromobacter; species Achromobacter sp. ACM02. Next base: position 27,928 of record NZ_JACUZY010000005.1, on the reverse strand, counting down.
TGGGTGGCGGTGCTGCGCCTGGCAACGCCGCTGATACTGGGCACGCTGGGCGTGCTGCTGTGCGAGCGCGCGGGCGTGCTGAACCTGGGCATCGAAGGCATCATGGCCGCCGGCGCCTTCACCGGCTGGCTGGTGGTGTACCTGGGCGCGCCGCTCTACGTGGGCGTGCTTGCAGCCGCGTTTGCGGGCGCCGTGTTCGGCCTGCTGCACGCCGTGCTGACCGTGCCGCTGGGCCTGTCGCAGCACGTGTCCGGCCTGGGCGTGACGCTGCTGGCCACCAGCCTGAGCTACTTCGCGTACCGCGTCACGTTTCCCAGCGTGAACACGCCGCCCACGATCACGCCGTTTGCGGAAATGAAGTTCCTGGACGGCATTCCGCTCATCGGGCCGGTGCTGGCGGGGCAGACGCCCATGACCTTGCTGGCCCTGGCCGCAGTGCCGATACTGGCCTGGGTGCTGAACCGCACGCCCGTCGGCCTGGCGATCCGCATGGTGGGCGAAAACCCGGCCGCGGCCGAAGGGCAGGGCCTGTCGGTGACGCGCCTGCGCATGGGCGCCATCGTGGCAGGCTCCGCACTGATGGGCGTGGCCGGCAGCTTCCTGACGCTGGCGGCGTTCAACGCCTTCTTCTTCAACATGGTCAACGGCCGCGGCTGGGTTTGCGTGGCGCTGGTGGTGTTCGCGTCGTGGCGGCCCGGCAAGGCACTGCTGGGCGCGCTGATCTTCGCCTTCTTCGACGCGCTGCAATTGCGCATGCAGCAAGGCGGCGCAGCGCTGCCCGGCCTGCCGGAGTTGCCGTACCAGGTCTACCTGATGCTGCCCTACGTCCTGTCCATCCTCGCCCTGGTGGTAATGGCGCGCCGCGCCGCCTACCCGCAAGCGCTGATGAAGCCGTACCGCAAGGGAGAAAGGTAGAGAGCCCCCCCCGAGCGCTGCGCGCTTCCCCCAGGGGCGTCGCTACGGACCGGCAAAGCCGGCTCCATGCGACCCGGATAGAGACACGCCAGCCTAATGCGGCGAGGGGCGCAGTACCATGAACAACAGAAACCTTCCGCAAGGACTTCCATGCTCGATCTGATTCTTAGACATTGCACGCTGCCCGATGGCCGCCAGAACATCGACATCGGCATCGCCGGCGGCCGCATCGTGGCGCTGGAGCCGGCGCTGAAGGCCGAGGCCGCGCAGACCGTGGACGCGGCGGGCCAGCTGGTGGCGCCGCCTTTCGTCGACGCGCACTTCCATATGGACTCCACGCTGTCCTTCGGACTGCCGCGCGTGAATCAGTCCGGCACGCTGCTGGAAGGCATCGCGCTGTGGGGCGAGCTCAAGCCGCTGTTGACGCAGGAAGCGCTGGTCGAGCGCGCGCTGGCCTATTGCGACTGGGCCGTGGCGCGCGGCCTGCTGGCCATCCGCTCGCATGTGGACGTGTGCGATCCGCGCCTCCTGGCCACGGAAGCGTTGCTGCACGTGCGCGAGAAGGTCAAACCCTACCTGGACCTGCAACTGGTCGCGTTCCCGCAGGACGGCGTGTTGCGCGCCCCCGGCGCCCTGGACAACCTCAAGCGCGCGCTGGACATGGGCGTGGACGTGGTGGGCGGCATTCCGCACTTCGAACGCACCATGCAGGACGGCGCGGAATCGGTGCGCATCCTGTGCGAACTGGCGGCCGAACGCGGCCTGCGCGTGGACATGCACTGCGATGAAAGCGACGACCCGCTGTCGCGCCACATCGAGACGCTGGCGTACCACACGCAGCGCCTGGGCCTGCAAGGCCGCGTGACGGGTTCGCACCTGACGTCCATGCACTCCATGGACAACTACTACGTCTCCAAGCTGATTCCGCTGATGCGCGAAGCCGGCGTGTCCGCCATCGCCAACCCGCTGATCAACATCACGCTGCAAGGCCGCCACGACACCTATCCGAAGCGCCGCGGCATGACGCGCGTGCCCGAGCTGCTGGCCGCTGGCGTGCCCGTGGCTTTCGGCCATGACTGCGTGATGGACCCCTGGTACAGCCTGGGTTCGGGCGACATGCTGGAAGTGGCGCACATGGGCCTGCACGTGGCCCAGATGACGGGCCAGGACGCCATGCGCGCCTGTTTCGAAGCCGTCACCTCCACGCCGGCCAGGATCCTGGGCCTGGACGAGACCGGCCTGGCCGTCGGCAAGCGCGCCGATCTGGTGCTGCTGCAGGCGCGCGACGCCGTCGAGGCGCTGCGCCTGCGCGCCACCCGCCTGATGGTGCTGCGCGCGGGGCAGGTAGTGGCGACCACGCCGCCCGCCACCGCCACCCTGAACCTGCCAGGCCGTCCGAGCCAGGTCAGCTTCCAGACGCCGGCCCGCTGAGCGCGTCGGGCGCGGCGCTCACACCGCCGCGCCTTACTTCAGCGGCATGCAGATACGCGTCTGCAATTGCGCCGGCGGCGTGGTGCGCGGGTCGTTCAGGTACTGCTCGAACATGGGAAAGTCCGCCGGCACCTCGCCGCTGGCCGGCAGCCATTGCGAGAACATCCAGTTGTAGGCCTTGTCCATCTCGTTATAGGGCCCGGTGTACGTCAGGATGGCGCAACGGCCTTCCGGAATCTCGAAGCGCTCCAGCTCGCCGCCCAGGTCTGCGTCCGGCGCCACCGACATGCCGGCCATGGACCGCAGCTGACTCGCAGGTACCTGCTCGGGGTCGTCGAAATACACGCCGTAGCCGATGGACTCCGGCTGCGCGATGCCGCGGCTGACGGCCAGCATGAAGGCGCGCGTGAACAGCGGGCCGATTTCCTGATAGCTGCCGCGATGCGACAGGACCGCCAGCGTCGCGCCCGGAAAGGTTTCGATCTTGATGGGATACATGCCTAGCTCCTGTGGGTCGAAGGGACGGGAGCGGACAGCCCGGTAGCGCCCCGGCGATATGCCGAAGGTCGCGCCGAATGCCCGGTTGAACGCTGCGTCTGACTCATAGCCGGCGCGCTGCGCCACCTCGCGCAAGGAAGCCTCGGAATTCCCCAACGCCACCGCCGCGCGGTGCATGCGGATGCGCTGCACGGTGGCGTTCACCGTCTCTCCCATCATGGCGCGGTAGACGCGATGGAAGTGGTACGGCGACAGGCAGGCCAGCTCGGCCAGCCGGTACAGGTCCGGATCGGCGTCGGGGTGGCTCGCCAGCCAGCGCAGGACGGGTTCCAGGCGCTGGCCATAGTGGTTCAGGGTTGCAGGCTTCATGCGGTCTCCTTGGAGAGCAATGTAGCGGGCCGGCCTTTGCAGATTTTGCGCTTTTTGCCCGCCCCCGGGCAGGAGGCCGTCAGCGCCCGATCTCCCGGTTCCAGCGCGCGTTGAACGCGGGCCGGGTCTCGTTGATCTGATCCCAGTTCGGTATCTTGGCGTTCGACATATAACCCTGGAATCGCTGCAGCGCGTCCGCGTGGCCCGCTGGCGCCAGCACATTGCGGTTGGACGGGAAATGCCCGCCCATCTCCAGCGCCTTCGCTTGCGCCTGCTCGGACAGCAGGTAGAGCGCCAGCTTCTGCGACAGCTCCGGTTCGCTATTGCCGGCGACCACGCACTCGCCCACCATCAGGATCATCGAGCCCTCCCTGGGCTGCGCATATTCCACATGCACGCCGCGCTTCTTCAGGCGGGTGATGGCCGTGGGTGTCCAGGGAAACAGCACCGCCTCGTCGGCCTGCACCATGTCGGCCAGGCGCGCCGAATCCGGCAGGTATGCACGCACGTTCGGGCCGACCACAGCCGGCCAGTGCGCGAAGCCCGGTCCATAGTTCTGATCGTCGCCGCCCAGGATGCGGTTGATCATCAGGAACGCGTGCAGACCGAAGGTGCTGCTCGAAGCCGACTGGACCACGACCTGGCCCCGGTACTTCGGATCGGCGAGGTCCATCCACGACGTCGGCGGCGCCCAGCCCCGCTCGGCGAACACCTTGGTGTTGTAGCCCAGGCCAGTCATGCCGATGTCGATGCCCGCGGCCATGCGGTCCTTCTTCAGGGCGGTGGGGTACAGCTCCTTCAGCACCGGATCTTCGTTGAGCTGCGTGCACAATCCCATGGAAATCGCGCGCGCCATGACGCCGTCGTCCAGGAACATGAGATGCAGCCGCGGCTTGCCCTTGTCGGCCTGGGCGCGCGCCAGCACCTCGGTCGACATGCCCGGCACCACCACGATCCTGACGTTGTGGGCGCGCTCGAAATCCGGAAATACGTACTGCGAGAACGCGCGCGCCATGTCGCCGCCGTTCATGCCCACGTACAGCGTGGTCTGCTGCGCCGCCGCCCCGGCCGACAACAGCACCGCCAGAGCCGCGCCCAGCAGCCGCCTGCCTGCGCCCAGGCGGCGCTGCCCATCTTGTTTGTTACGCGTCATAGAGTCTCCTGCATGGGCTCATGCGACCTCGCCAACCGGCGCGCCAACGAAAAAAGCCTGGCACGCTACCGTATCCAGGCTTTTTCTCATGGGCCGCCGAACCGTTCAGTTCGGGTAGGTTCCGGGCAGCAGGATGCTGCGGTCGCCGGGCTCGATCGAGCGACGGCCGCACAGCGCCATCGTCGTATCCATTTCCTTGTACAGGATCTCCAGCACGCGGGTCACGCCGGCCTGGCCATAGGCCCCCAGGCCGTAAAGGAAGGCGCGGCCGATCATGGCGCCGCGCGCGCCCAGCGCCACGGCCTTCAGGATGTCCTGGCCGGAACGCACGCCGCCGTCCATCCACACTTCGATCTTCGAACCCACGGCGTCGGCGATCGAAGGCAGGGCGGCGATGGACGACATGGCGCCGTCAAGCTGGCGCCCGCCGTGGTTGCTGACGATGAGCGCGTCGGCGCCGCTATTGGCGGCCAGCTGCGCGTCCTCGACATCCAGGATGCCCTTGATGATGAGCTTGCCGCCCCAACGCTGCTTGATCCATTCGACGTCGTCCCAGCTCAGGCGCGGGTCGAATTGTTCGGCCGTCCATGCCGACAGCGAGGACAGGTCGCTCACGCCCTTGGCGTGGCCGACGATGTTGCCGAAGGTGCGGCGCTTGGTGCCCAGCATGCCCATGCACCAGCGCGGCTTGGTGGCCAGGTTGATGAGATTGCGCAGGGTGGGCTTGGGCGGAGTGGACAGGCCGTTCTTGATGTCCTTGTGGCGCTGGCCCAGGATCTGCAGGTCCAGCGTCAGCACCAGCGCCGAGCAGCCGGCGGCCTTGGCGCGGTCGATCAGGTTGGCGACGAACTCGCGGTCGCGCATCACATAGAGCTGGAACCAGAAGGGTTTCTTGGTGGCCGCGGCCACGTCTTCCAGCGAACAGATGCTCATGGTGGACAGCGTGAAGGGCACGCCGAAGTCCGCCGCCGCCTTGGCCGCCAGGATTTCGCCGTCCGCATGCTGCATGCCGGTCAGGCCCGTGGGCGAGATCGCCAGCGGCATGGTCACGTCGTGGCCCACCATGGTGGTGCGCAGCGACCGGCCTTCCATGTTCACCGCCACGCGCTGGCGCAGCTTGATCTTCTGGAAATCGCTTTCGTTGGCACGGTAGGTGCCTTCGGTCCAGGCGCCGGAATCCGCGTAGTCGTAGAACATGCGCGGCACGCGCTTCTGCGCGATGGCGCGCAGATCTTCGATGCAGGTGATCGTAGAAAGGTTAGCGGTCATGGAGTGGTCTATGGAGTGTTGGGGCGCCAGCTGCGGCTAGTTATTCTTGGACGCCGGGCCGCCAGCTGCGGGCAGCTCCAGCGATTGCGCGGGCCTCCCAGGCCTCGCAACGCCGCCCAGTATACGCGCCGAGGCCGGCAAGCGTTGCTTGCCGGCCTCGTTCGCCCCCCTTATCGCAGGGACTCTTGCGGCCCCTGCGCCCCCGTTATCGCGGCCAGACTTTGGACACGGCCCGGATCGTGGCCCAGGCCACCCAGCGTGGGCTGGTCAGCCGCGCGCCGGGCAGACGGCGCATCACGTCCACGGCCAGCCCGCCGCGCTTGTGCCACTGCTTCTTGCGGGTCTGGCTGTCGGTCCAGCGGCCCTCCAGCCACGGGAACTCGCGGCGGCCCGGCTTGTAGACCGGCGGCGTGTTGTAGATCAGGATGTAAGCCAGCCGCGGCGCCTGCGAGGTATTCGGCCCGGTGAAGTGCAGCGTGCGGGCGTCGTGCACCGTGATGCCGCCCGGGTCCAGGGGCTCCGGCACCGCCTGGTCGCGCGGAAAATCGCCGCAGCATTCCAGCGGATGCAGAGTCTTGTCGCCGCCCGGCGAACGGTGCTCCAGCACATCCCATTTGTTGGAACCCGGAATGAACTGCATGCAGCCGTTTTCCGTGGTGGCCGGCTGCAGCGCCAGCCAGATGCTGAGTTCGTTGTAGATGAAGTCCGGCGAGCGGAAAGCCTCGTCCTGGTGCCACGGCGTTTCCGGTCCGTGCGGCCCAGGCTTGAGCAGGGCGTGCTCGCCATACAGGGCGGCCTCGGGGCCCAGCAGCTGGCGCGCCAGCTCCAGGGTGCGCTCGTGGTACTCGGTCTTCAAGAGGCCCGGGGCATAATGGCGTGGATCGTGCAGGCTGGGAAACTTGGCGGGTTTGGACGGGTCGTCACGGCTCACAAAGTCATACTGCGCACCCTCGTTGTAGCCGGTCTTGTTCGCGAACAGGTCGAGCAGCGTCCTGCGGATGTAACCCACCTCGTCCTGCGGGCACATGTCCTTCAGGGCCAGGTAACCCTGTTCCCTGTAGCGCGCTGTCTCAGCTTCCGACAACAAACTGGTCTCTTCCATAATGGCTTCTCCAAGCTCTGGTAACGGGTGTTCCCGCTGGCACGTTTTGACATGAGCTCTAACGTATCGCCAGGCGTCCCCCCGGCCTATAGATCATCCGCCGTAGTCACTAACGTCTACGTACATCGCCGAGCGCGGCGCCTCATCCAAGAGAGAATCGATGCAAGACCCTAAAGCCGATACCCATATCGAGACCGTGCACGTCACGATCACCGGCACCGTGCAGGGCGTGGGCTACCGCCACGCCACGGTCCGGCGCGCCCACATGCTGGGCGCCAAGGGCTGGGTGCAGAACCTGCCGAACGGCACGGTCGAAGCCATGGTGCAAGGCACCGCCGACCAGGTCGACCACATGCTGGAATGGCTGCGGCGCGGCCCCCCGGGCGCCAGCGTGCAGGAAATCACCACCCGCCGGGAGTACACCGATAAGCGTTACATCCGTTTCGAGCAGCTGTGAGGCCGTCGCCTCTGCTCGCCGTTATGGGCTAGTCTGGTCGGCCGATACGGACGCGAAAGGGAAAAAAGCGCCTGCCGGAAGGCTCAGCGCGTGCGCAGCCAGCGCCCGCCCAGCTGGTTGAAGAGCAGGCCGGCCAGCACGCAGGCCACGCCTACCCATTGCAGCGTCTCCAGGCGTTCGCCGAAGGCCACGGAAGCGGCCCATAGCCCCACCACGGGCACCAGCAGCGAGAACGGTGCGATCTTGGCGGCGGCGTGGCGCGTGAGCAACTGCGTCCACAACGTGTAGGCCACCAAAGTGGCCAGCACCGCCAGGTACAACACCGACAGGATCTCTCCCCAGCCTATGTTCACGATCATGCCGACCACCGGCTGCCAGCCGTCGATCAGCACCGCCAGCAGCAGGAAAGGCAGCACCGGCGCGGCGCTGCTCCAGGCGATGAAGGCAAACGGGTCGTAGCCGGGCGACTTGCGGCTGGCCAGGCGCACGATGATGTTGGACACGGCCCACATGAACGCGCCGCCCAGCGTCAGCACGAAGCCCGCCATGGTCATCTGGCCCGGCCCTTCGCCGCGGCCGCCGGCGATGACCGCCAGCCCCAGCGCCGCCACGCCCAGCCCGATCCAGTGGTGGCGCTGCGCGCGCTCATGCAGGATGGGCGCGGCCAGCAGCAGCGTGAAGAAGGCCTGCGTCTGGATCACCAGCGAAGCCATGCCGGCCGGCATGCCGAACTTCAAGGCGGTGAACAGCAGTCCGAACTGGCCCAGGCCCTGGACCAATCCATACGCCGCGACCCAGCGCCACGGCAGCCTGGGCGCACGCACAAAGAGAATCAGGGGAAAGGCCGCCAGCGCGAATCTCAGGGCGCCCAGCAGCATGGGGGAGAGGCCCCGCATGCCGACTTTCATGGCGACGAAGTTGGTGCCCCAGATGACCACGACCGCCAGTGCGCAGAAATAGTCTTTTCGGGAAAGATGGGTCGTGGTCATGCGGCATTATCGCATCGCGACACCGCTGCTGAACGGAGCAGATCAGCCTGCGTTCAGCACCGTTTCGAAGGCCTGCACAGCCGCGTCGATGTCGGCGTCGCCGATGTGGCGATGAGTCACGCAGCGCAGCCGCGTGCGGCCCCAAGGACGCACCAGCAAGCCCGCCGCCTGCAGGGCAGCCACCCACTCCGTGTTGCTCCTGCCCGTGTCGGCGGTTTCCACCTGCACGATGTTGGTCTGCGGTTCGGTGGCCGAAAGAGCCGGTCCCAGGCGGTTCACGCCCGCGCTCAGGCGGCGGGCGCGGACGTGGTCCTCCGCCAGCCGCCCGGTCATGGTCTGAACGCCTTCCAGGCCGGCCGCGGCCATGATGCCCGACTGGCGCTGCGTGCCGCCCAGCATGCGGCGCAGCACGCGCGCGCGGGCCATGACCGACTGGCTGCCGGCCAACACAGCGCCCACCGGCGCGCTCAGTCCCTTGGACAGGCACAGGGACACGGTATCGGCATGGCAGGCGATCTCGCCCGCCGCCACGCCCAGGGCCACGGCCGCGTTGTAAAGCCGCGCGCCATCCAGGTGCACCGGCACGCCTGCGGCACGCGCCAGGCCATGGACCGCCTGCATGTGATCAAGCGGCAGCACCGCGCCGGCCGCATTGTTGTGCGAGGTCTCCATCGTCACCAGCGCCGTCTTCAACCGGTGGCCGCCAGCCAGCAAAGCGTCCTCCAGGCGGTTCAGGTCCATGGCGCCATCAGAACCGGGCAGACCCAGGTAGAACGAGCCGGTGAACGTGGCCGCGCCGCGTTCGGACGTGTACATGTGGGCGGCCGACTCCAGCACCACCTGCTCATTGCGCTGCGTCTGCGCCAGCACCGCCAGCAGGTTGGCCATGGTGCAGCTGGGCACGAACAGCCCGCCTTCTTTGCCCAACTGCGCGGCCACATACGCCTCGAGCTCGCGCACGGTAGGGTCGCCATCCAGGCCGTCATCGCCGATGGGTGCGGTGCGCATGCGTTCATACATGGCCGCGGTGGGATGGGTGACCGTGTCGCTGCGCAGGTCGACGGGTGCGCGGGCGGCGGCGGAGGAGGTCTGGGTCATGGCTGTCAGTGCTGCAGGATTTTGGAAAGAAACTGGCGCGTGCGCGGCGCACGCTCCTCTACATCGCCGAAGAACTGCTCCTTGTCGCAGTCTTCCACGATCTTGCCGCCGTCCATGAAGATCACACGGTCGGCGACGCGGCGGGCGAATCCCATTTCGTGGGTCACCACCATCATCGTCATGCCTTCGGCGGCCAGGTCGGTCATCACGTCCAGCACTTCGTTGACCATCTCCGGATCCAGCGCCGAAGTCGGCTCGTCGAACAGCATCACCACCGGGTCCATCGACAGCGCGCGCGCGATCGCCACGCGCTGCTGCTGGCCGCCCGACAGCTCGCCGGGGTGCTTGTCCTTGTGCGCCGACAGGCCCACGCGCTCCAGCAGGGCCAGCGCGCGCTGGCGGGCTTCGTCCTTGCCGCGCTTGAGCACCTTGAGCTGGCCCAGGCACAGGTTCTCCGTCACCGACAGGTGCGGGAACAGCTCGAAATGCTGGAACACCATGCCGGCCACCGCGCGCAGCTTGGGCAGGTTGGTACGCGGATCGCCCACCGAAATGCCGTTGACCTGGATCTCGCCCTTCTGGAAGGGCTCCAGCGCGTTCACGGTCTTGATCAGCGTGGACTTGCCCGAACCCGACGGCCCGCACACCACCACGACTTCGCCGCGGCCCACGGTGGTCGAGCAATCGTCCAGCACCTGGAAGTCGCCATACCACTTGCTGACCTGCTTGATCGCTATCATCGGGGGCTTGGAAGAGAGTTGCATTGTTGAAACCTGTGGATAACTGGAAGCGCTGCGCTAGCGCAGCACCCGCGTGCGCTTTTCCAGCAACTTGACCAGGCGGGACGCCGTGAAGCAGATCACGAAATACACCACCGCCACGAATAGATAGAGCTCCACCAGACGGCCGTCGCGCTGACCGATCTTGGCCGCCGCGCCGAGGAAGTCGGTGAGAGACAGGACATACACCAGCGAGGTGTCCTGGAACAGGATGATGATGCGGGTCAAAAGCGCGGGCAGCATGTTGCGGAACGCCTGCGGCAACACCACGTAGCGCATGCCCTGCCAGTGGTTCAGCCCCAGCGCCATGCTGGCCGACACCTGGCCGCGCGCGATGGACTGGATGCCCGCGCGCATGATTTCGCAGAAGTACGCGGCCTCGAACAAGGTGAAGGTGATCACCGCCGAATTGAACGCCCCCACGCGCAGCGGCGTGGGCGACCCCACCACCCAGGCGGCAATGTAGGGCATCAGGAAGTAGAACCAGAAGATCACCAGCAGAAGCGGGACCGAGCGCATCACGTTCACGTAGATGCCCGCCGGCACCGACAGGATCTTGAAGCGCGACAGCCGCATCATGGCCAACAGCGTGCCCAGCGCCAGGCCCATCACGCCCGCCAGCGCGGTCAGCGTGAGCGTGAAGGTCATGCCCGTCTTGAACAGATAGGGCAGCGCCGCCCAGATCACGTCGAAATCGAATTTGCCCATGGTGTCGTCCTAGGGCCTTTTCGCCGAACCGATCAGTCCGGGCACCGCAACATGGCGTTCGAGCAGGCGCATGCCCAGCACCACCACGCCGTTGATGATCAGGTAGATCACCGTGGCGGCGGAAAACGCCTCGAAGATGTGGAAGCTGAATTCCGCCATCGAGCGCGCCTGGCCGGTCAGCTCCAAGAGCCCTATCGTCAGCGCCACCGACGAATACTTGATGGTGCCCATGAACTCGGAGGTCAGGGGTGGCAGCACGATGCGGAAGGCTTCCGGCAGGATGATGTAGCGGTACACCTGCGCCTCGGTCAGGCCCAGCGCCGTGCCCGCCTGGAACTGGCCGCGCGGCAGCGACTGTATGCCCGCGCGCAGTTGCTCGGCCACGCGCGCCGATCCATAGAACCCCAGGCACAGCACCGCGGGAACGAACTGGCCCCAGGGTTGCGGCATCTGCTTCATGGCCAGGCCCCAGGCATGCGGCAGCAATTCGGGCAACACGAAGTACCACAGGAACATCTGCACCAGCAGCGGGATGTTGCGGAACACCTCCACATAGGTCGCGCCCAGCGCATTCATCAGGCGGGAGCTGGCGGTGCGCATCACGCCCAGCACTGATCCCAGCAATAGCGAGAACACCCACGCCGTCAGGGCCAGCGCCAAGGTCCAGCCCACGCCGATGAAGATCGTCTCCAGAAAGGTATGCACGCCGTCCGGCGACATATCCAGGAAGACGCTCCAGCTCCAGTTGTAATTCATGCCCCGTCCCTTGATGGCGATGCCCGCCGCGCCTGGCGGCCGGCGTCCTTGCTAGCAAGCCGCGGGACGCCAGGCGTCCCGCGCACAGCCTGCTTACTCGTACGCCTTGGGATCGCCGGAATCGGTCGGATTGGCCAGCGCGCGCTTGAGCGCATCGCTCATCGGGTACTTCAGGTTGATCTGCTTGGGCGGGATCGGCGCATTGAAATACTTGTCGTAGATCGCGGCCACCTTGCCCGTCTTGATCAGGTCGCGCACGGCATCGTCCACCACCTTCTTGAAGGCCGGGTCATCCTTGGGTTCCATGATGCCGTAGGGCGCCATTTCCAGGCCCTTGGTGCCGATCACGAAGGCGTCGGGATTCTTCGATGAAGCCACCGCGCCATAAGCGATGCCGTCGTCGTTGGCCGAGCCCGCGGCGCGGCCCGATTCCACCATCAAAATGGTTTCGGCGGTGTCCTTAGTCGGCGCCATGGTGATACCCAGGTTGCCCTTGGCGTTCAGCTGCGAGATCAGCCGGAAGGTCTGGCCGCCGGCCTGCGCAGCAATGGATTTACCGCGGAAGGATTCCAGGTTGTTGGGATCCACGCCGCCGTCCTTGCGCGCCACCAGCACCACCTGCGCCACGAAGGTCGTAGGCGCGAACGACACCAGCTTATGGCGTTCGATGTTATTGGTGGTGTTGCCGCATTCCAGGTCGATGGTGCCATTGGCCAGCAACGGAATGCGCGTGGCGGAAGTCGTCGGGTTGTAGCGCACTTCCAGCTTGGGCAGCTTCAGGGCGGCCTTCACGTACTGGGCGACTTCCTGGCAGATCTCCACTGTGTAACCGATCGGCTTCTGGTTGCCGTCCAGATAGGCGAATGGGACCGAGGTCTCCGGATGGCCCAGCGTGATCACGCCGGTTTCCTTGATCTTGTCCAGGCGGCTGGGGCCTTCGGCGTGGGCGGTTGCGGCGCTGCCCAGGAAGGCCGCGGCGACGGAGATCGCAGCAAGTGCTTTCATCTGATTCCCTTGGCGCCGTTCGAGCGGCGCATGTTTATGTTCACGATCGACGGCGCCAGCCAGGCTGACAGCCGCCTCGTCCCGCGATGAGCCCCGCGGCTGGCGAAAAGTATCAACTAGCGGTATGGTTTTATCCAGTTCCAATCGAGTATTCCTCTATACGGATTTGACATGGCCATTCCACGGATGGGCTTGAGACACATCGAGGCGTTCCGCGCCGTGATGATGACCGGCTCCATGACCGCCGCCGCACGGCGCGTGCACACCTCGCAGCCGCACGTTAGCCGCTTAATTGCGCAATTGGAAGCCATTACCCAGTTCGCCTTGTTCGACCGCAATGGCAGCCGCCTGACCCCGACGCAGGACGGGTCGCGCTTCTTCCAGGAAGTGGAAAAGACCTTCATCGGCCTGGCCGGCCTGGAATCGGCGGCGGCCAGCATCCGCTCGTTCAGCGCCAGCCGCCTGAGCGTGGCCGCCATGCCGCGGCTGGCAGGCGGGCTGCTGGCGCGCATCGTCGCGGCCTTCAAGACGGAATACCCGGACGTGATGGTGTCCATCCATTCCGGCAACGCCAGCACGGTGCACAACTGGATCAGTTCGGGGTTCTGCGACACGGGCCTGGCCATGCTGTCGGGAGATTCCCCCGGCATCCAGGTCGAACCGGTATTGACCATGAGCTGCGTCGCGGTGGTACCCAAGGGCCATCGCCTGACCAAGCTGAAAAAGCTCAAGCCCGCGGACTTCGCCGGCGAGCCTTTCGTGGCCTTCACCAGCGGCACGCCGCTGCGCGAGAAAATCGACGCCGTGTTCAGGACAGCCAAGGTCGAACGCCAGACCGTCGCCGAGGCCGGCCTGGGTTCGTCGATCTGCGCCCTGGTCGGCGCAGGATTGGGCGTGGCGCTCATCAACCCGCTGGCCGCGCGCGAGGAATACGCCGCCCACAACGTCGAAATCCGCCCCTTCAGCCCCGCCGTGCCGGTGACGGTGGCGCTGCTGTACCCGCCGTACCATACGCGCACACGGCTGGTCAGCGTGTTTTCACGTTATGCGCACCAGCTCATGCAGGAAGAGATGGGGGATCTGAAGGCGCGGCCGGGGCGGTGACGCCGCGCGCTGGTGCCATCAGCGCTCTGCGGCCCCTTGCTCCAGATAGCGTTGGGCCTCGCCCGACTGCTTCAGCGCCTCCCACTGCGCCAGCGTCAACTGCGGCATCTGGAAAGCCGCCTGCGGCCGGCAATACCAGCCGGGGTTATGCAGCCGCGCCAGCAGGTCCATCGCGGGGCCATCCAGATACAGATGCTCCCGGTCCGCCACCACGTCATCGCGCACGTGCATGGCCGCGACTTGCGCCACGATCAGGCTGCGGCGGTCGATGCGCATCAGTTCATGCACGCGGCACTCGAACGCCACGGGCGACTGCGCCACCCAGGGCACTTCGATGCGCCGCGACGGCGACAGCTGCAGGCCAGCCTCCCGGGACTCGTCCACGTCCGCCGGAAAATCCACCGCCGTCACGTTCATCCGGCCAGCCTGCGGGGCGGATACCAGACTCACGGTGAACTCGCCGCGTTCGGCGATGTTGCGCGCGGTGTCCTTGGGCGCGTCGCCGCGCACGCCGATGCCGACGCAGATCAGCGGCGGATCGCCCGACATCAGGTTAAAAAACGAGAACGGCGCCACGTTCGTCGTCCCTGCGGCGTCGCGCGACACGATCCAGGCGATGGGCCGCGGCACGATCGCCGCGGTCAGCAGCTTGTAGCGCGCCGGGCCCGCCAGGTCATTCAGATCGATGAACATGGCTTATCCCCAGCCCCTCAGTCCCGGCCCTGCGACGGCGCAGCGCCTTGCGCGGCCTTCGCGTCGGCAAAGGCGCGGTCGCTGCGCTTGCAGCGGCAGCGGCCGATCTGGTGCAGCTCGATCAGGTTGCCCACCGGGTCGCGCAGGAACAGCTGCATGAGCTCGGGCGCGGCCACGTTGTCCAGCTTCCAATAGTCCACCGCAAGGCGCTGCAGTTCCGTCTCGGCCGCCGCGATATCGCGCACGGCCAGCGCCACGTGGTTTTCCACAGGATCACAGCCCGGACCTTGGGAATAGGGCGAGGGGCCGTCGCTGCCCAGCAGGTGGATCTGGCAGTCGTTGCCCATGTCCAGGAAGTACCCGGCGATGCCCGGAATCTCCCAGCGGCCACGGTCCGTGTCCAGTCCCAGCACGTCTCCGTAGAACGCGCCCATGGCCGCGACCTTGTCCAGCGACATGCGCACGGCGTGATGATGCAGTTCCAGAACTTCCAGCGCCATTTGTCTCTCCTCGTTTCTCATACGGCCTGCGCCCACGCGCGGCCACGGCTCGAATGTTGGTCCCGGACGAGATGCCGGGGAATGCCGTCTGGCGCAATCCAGAAGTGCAGCAGACGCAACCCTGAAACGCCCGCCCGGTTTGCCCGCCGCGCTATGCTTGGTCACATGAAACCGCTAGACCTGAATCTGCTATTGACCCTGGACGTTCTGATCCAGGAAGGCAGCGTCGTCGGCGCGGCGCGCCGGCTGAACCTGAGCACTCCCGCCATGAGCCGCAGCCTGGCGCGCATCCGCGAAGCCGTCGGCGACCCCGTGCTGGTACGCTCCGGCCGCGGCCTCGCGCCCACGCCTCGGGCGCTGGCCCTGCACGCGCAGGTGCGCCATGTGATCGAACAGGCGCAGGCCGTCTTCACGGCCTTCGGCGAGGACGTCAATCTGGCGACCCTGACGCGCGTCTTTACCTTGCGCGCCAACGATGTGTTCGTGGGCGGCTACGGCGGCCGGCTGCGCGAGCACCTGCGCCGCTACGCGCCCCGCGCCGTGCTGCGCTTCGTCTCCGAAGGCAATCACGACGCCGACGCGCTCAGCGGCGATGCCGACCTCTATATCGGTTCTTCCCAGAAGTTCGGCGCCGACATCAAGGTGCAGACCCTGTTCACCACCGCCTTCTGCGGACTGGCGCGCAAGGAACACCCGATCTTCAAGGCGCCCATCACCCCGCAGCGCTTCTGCGCCTACGACCACGTCAGCGTCTCGCGCCGGGGACGTGCGCACGGACCGATAGACGACACCCTGGAAGAACTGGGACTGGCGCGCCACGTCACGCTGATCACGCCCACCTTCCACGCCGCGATCTTCGCGCTGGCCGATTCCGACCTGGTGCTGCCGTCCATGCCCCAGAACCTGATGCCCGGCGTCGAACGCCTGGGCCTGAAGCTGAGCGCCTTCGAGGTGCCGGTGCCCATGCGCCCGGTCACCGTGGTGCAGGCCTGGCCGCCGCGGCTGGACAGCGACCCCGCCCACCGCTGGCTAAGGCAGACGATCAAGCAGGTTTGCGGCACGCCGCCGGATGCGGCGGCCGCCGCTTAGCAGCCGCTCAGGCTCCGGGCGCTGGCGGGCTTCGATTCCCGCAAATCCAGCCACGCCACCAGCAACAACCCGCCGGCCAACCCCAGGTGTTCAAAGAACGAGTTGGCCGCCATGAAGCGTTCCTGCCCCACCGGCATCTCCCAGAATCTCAGCGCGATCCCGGTCGCCACCAGTGTGAAGGCGGCCAGTGCCAGCGCACCCAGCCATCGCAACCGGCCCGTCAGGATCATGAGCGAAGCGACCAGTTCCAGCGCAATCACCAGCACCGCGAACAAAGGCTCAGGCGACAGCCCGAAATGCGCCATTTCGCGCAGCGCCCCCGGAAAATCGAAGAGCTTCACCAGCCCGCCCTGCAGGTAGGCGGCGCATAGCCCCAGATAGGCCAGGAACCGCAGCGCCGAGGCGCCGAACAGCGGGCGGGCCAAGCCGGCCAGCCGACGTTCCCATTGGAAAGCAGCGTTCATGGCCAACCTCCTCAGACAGCCCAGCAGGAGCAGCCCAGCGCGCCGAAGAAGCCCTGCAGATCGGAGCTGGGCGCATTGGATGCCCATGCGCGGGCATGGTCGTGTCCATGCAGGCCGCAAGAGCTGGCGCACGCGCAGGCCGCCATGTTGCGGTAGCCCAGCGAATTACGGCCGGCGCCGTCAGGATCGCCCCAGGCGCCATAGCCGCCGAACAGCCGGGTAGGCGACCAGTCGGGCATGGCGGGCGGCAGCGGGTTGTCGTCCAGCGGCGCGAACTCTCCCGCGCCGTAGACCACGCGCCCGCCCACCACGGTCAGGTCCGAGGTCAGGAAGGAGATCTCGTCCTCGGTGCAGCTGAAGTAGTCCTTGTCCGGCACGATGAAGTCGGCCAACTGGCCGGGTTCGATGCGGCCGCGCTTGCCTTCCTCGTTGGAGAACCAGGCCACGTTCTCGGTCCACATGCGCAGCGCGGTCTCGCGGTCCAGGCAGTTGCGCGCAGGGTAGAGGCGGGTGCCGCCCACGGTCTTGCCGGTGACCATCCAGGACAAGGACACCCAGGGGTTGTAGGACGCGACGCGGGTCGCATCGGTGCCGGCCGAGACCTTCACGCCACGCTGCAGGATCTTGGCGACAGGCGGCGTGGCTTCGGCGGCCTTTGCGCCGTAGCGTTCGATGAAGTACTCGCCCTGGTAGGCCATGCGGTGCTGCACGGCAATGCCGCCGCCCAGCGCCGCGATGCGGTCGATCGATTTGTCGGAGATGGTTTCGGCGTGGTCGAAGAACCAGTTCAGCCCGGTCAGCGGCGTATCGCGATGCACTTTCTCGAACACGTCCAGCGCGCGCGAGATGGTCTCGTCGTAGGTGGCGTGCAAGCGCCATGGCCACTTGTTCTGCACCAGCACGCGCACGACCTCTTCCAGTTCGCCTTCCATCTCGGGCGGCATGTCCGGACGCTCGACGCGAAAGTCCTCGAAGTCGGCTGCCGAGAACACCAGCATTTCGCCCGCGCCGTTGTGGCGGAAGTAGTCGCTGCCCTGCTTGTACTTCACGCTCGACGTCCAGTTAAGAAAGTCCTCCTTTTCCTGCTTGGGCTTTTGCGTGAAGAGGTTATAGGCCAAACGCACCGTCATCTGATTCTCGTCGGCCAGCTTCTGGATCACGGCGTAGTCGTCCGGATAGTTCTGGAAGCCGCCGCCCGCATCGATCACGCCGGTCACGCCCAGCCGGTTCAGCTCGCGCATGAAGTGGCGCGTGGAGTTGACCTGGTAGTCGAAGGGCAGCTTGGGACCCTTGGCCAGCGTGGCGTACAGGATGGTCGCGTTGGGTTTGGCCAGCAGCAGCCCCGTGGGATTGCCCTGGCCATCGCGCATGATCTCGCCACCCGGCGGATTGGGCGTGGTCTTGGTATAGCCCACCGCGCGCAGCGCAGCGCCGTTGAGCAGCGCGCGGTCATACAGGTGCAGAATGAACACCGGAGTGTCGGGCGCGATGGCGTTGATCTCTTCGATCGTGGGCAGGCGCTTCTCGGCGAACTGATGCTCGGTGAAGCCGCCCACCACGCGCACCCATTGCGGCGCGGGCGTGATCGCGACCTGGCGCTTCAACATGGCCATGGCGTCGGCCAGCGAGCGCACGCCGTCCCAGCGCAGCTCCATGTTGTAGTTCAGGCCGCCACGCACCACGTGGGTGTGATTGTCGAACAGGCCAGGCAAGGCCGCGCGGCGCTTCAGGTCGACGACCCGCGTGCCGGCGCCGGCCAGCGCCATGACTTCGGCATCGGAACCAACAGCCACGAAACGGCCGTTCTTGATCGCGACGGCGCTGGCCTGTGGCTTGCTGCGGTCCAGCGTGGTGATGCGGCCATTGTGGAAAATGACGTCCGGCGTGGCGTTGGACATGTTGGGGTCTCCTTTGGAACTGGCGATGGCGGGGCGTCCCAACATACCGTTGAGCGCCAGGGCGGAAGCTACACCGATAAGGTCGCGGCGGGTAGGCATGCAATATCTCCTGGATGCGGGAACCGGCTCAGCCGTGTTCCTTGTCTTGGGCCTGATGGCGGCCGGGCAATTGCCCGAGCACGTGGCTGACGGCTTTTTCCTTGTCGCAGGCGGCGACAAAGGCGGTACCGTTCAGCAGTTGCCTGCCCACCGGAATGACCTGTTCACCGACCAATATGCCCAGCAGGCCGATCAGCGCCACCAGCGGCGGGGCGGGCGAGCGGACCTGCAAAAGGCTGTAGACCACGCCGACCAGCAGTCCGGCGCCCAGGGAAAGCAGATAGATCTTCATGTGCGTCCTCGCGTTGTGTAGGGGTTATGAGCACGCCGCTCATGCGTGCGTATCGGCCAGGAGCACTTCGGCGTCGTCCAGGGCCATAAGGCGCACATCGGTTTCGTCCCGGATGGCGGCGCCGTCGCCTGAGCCGATCTCCACCCCGTTGACTTGCAATCTGCCCTTGGAGGCGACCAGATAGCCGCGGCGGCGGCCGCGCGCGAAGCGGTAGGTGGCGGCTTCGCCTGCTTTGAGCGCCACCGCAAGCACGCGCGCGTCGCTGCGGATGGGCAGCGCGTCTTCATCGCCGTCGATACCGCTGGCAAGCGTGATGAACTGGCCCTTGCAGGCTTCGCGGGTAAAGGACTTCCGGCCCCAGCTGGGCGGCGCGCCGCGGCGGTCGGGTTCGATCCAGATCTGGAACACATGCGCGGGACCACCTTCCATATTGAATTCGGCATGCGTCACGCCACTGCCTGCGCTCACGACCTGCACCTCGCCAGCGCTGGTGCGGCCGCGATTGCCCAGATCGTCTTCATGGGTGAGCGCGCCTTCCCGCACGCAGGTGATGATTTCCACGTCCGAGTGCAACAAGGGCGGAAACCCTGCGCCCGGTGCGATGGTTTCGTCGTTCCAAGCGCGCAGCGCGCCCCAGTTCATGCGTGCGGGGTCCTGGTAGGCCGCGAAGGAAAAGTGGTGCTTGGCATCGAGCCAGCCGCGGCGTTCGTGGCCCAGGCTCGCAAGCGGACGGCGCTCAATCATGGTGCGCCTCCGTCGCCGGGTTATCGCCGATCATGGCGGCATGCTTCATGTGGTTCATGGACGTGTTCCCGATGCTGCCCGTCAGCGCTTCAAGGCCAGGAAGTGATGCACTTCGGGCTTGTCCGGCCCCATGTGAAAGCGCAGCGCTTCCGCTTGCAGATCGGCATCGGCATGCGACACCCGGTGATGCTGGCGCAGATGTTCGGCCCAGGATTCGACGAAGAACCATTCGACCACCCGCTGCGGGTCATTGGTGTGCTCGACCACGCCCCAGGCATAGGCGCCGTCGCGCAGTCGCTCTTGCGACAGGCGTTGCATCGCATCCAGAAAGGCAGGGCGGTCTTCCTGGCGGATGCGGTACTCCACCTGCACCAGCACCGGACCGCGATCGTGGGCCACAGGTTCAGCAAGCAGCGGCTCCGGCCAGTGATTCGACGCCTGCAGATCCGCCTCGCCGACCGGCAGGCTGGCGCGGTGAAACAACAGCGCAACCGCGACCAGCCCGGCAGCGCTGACTGCCAGTGCATAGGGCACGCCGATCTCGCGCGCCACCAGGCCCCAGCCCAGGCTGCCGGCGGCCATCGCGCCGTTGAAGACCATCAGGTACACCGCCAGCCCGCGGCCGCGCACCCAGTTGGGCAGCACGGCCTGGGCCACGCCATTGAACGTGGTGAGCGCGGTGATCCAGCCCATGCCCAGCACTACCAGCATCAGCACGGCCAGCCATTGCGGCGGCGCGAACACCAGCACGGCCATGACCGCCGCGCTGGCCACCGACGCCAGCAGCACCAGCCCGTCGGCATTCAGGCGGGCGCCCAGCCTGGGCAGCAACAGGGCGCCGATGATGGCTCCTGCGCCCACCGCGCCCAGCAACACGCCATAAAAGCCCGAGGAGCCGCCCAGCATCTGCCGCGCCACCAGCGGCAGCAAGGCCCACACCGCGCTGGCGAACAGGAAGAAGACGGCGGCGCGCAGCAGCACGCGGTGCAGCTCCTTGCTGGCCCGCGTGTAGCGCAGGCCGGCGCGGAATGCGCCGAAGAAGTTCTCCGACAGCGAGCTATCGACGGCCGCGGGACGCTTCCACCACAGCAGTGCGGCAATGACGAACACGTAGCTCAGCACGTCCAGCCCGTAGGTGACCGCCGCGCCGAAGCTGGCGAGGATCAGGCCGCCCGCCGCCGGACCGATGGCGCGCGCGATATTGATGCCCAGCGAGTTCAGCGCCACCGCGCCCTTGAGTTCTTCGCGCGGCACGAGTTCCGGGACGATGGATTGCCAGGTCGGCCCCATCAAGGCCGCGCCGATGCCGCCGACGAAGGTCAGGGCAATCAGGTAATCGACCGTCAGCGCGCCGAAATGCGACAGGAGCAGCAGCGTGCCGCTGACAGAGGCCAGCAGCAGCTGCACGAAGATCAGGAAGCGGCGCCGGTCCAGGATGTCGGACAGCACGCCGGCGGGAATCGCCAGCAGGAAGATGGGCAGGGTCGCAGCGGTCTGGATCAGCGCCACCGCGGCCGGGCTGGCCGACAGATCGGTCACCAGCCAGGAACTGGCCACGTCCCGCATGAAGCTGCCCACGTTGCCCAGCACGGTCGCGGCCCACAGCACGGCGAATACGGACTGGCGCAAGGGCGCGAAAGTGCCGCGCGCGGCGGGATTCTTCTGGTCTGGCATGGGACTCTCCTGGATCGCGCCAGGCGGCATTCGGACCCGCAAGTCCCGCCGCCCGCCGTGTTCAAAACGCCGTGTTCAAAGACAAGGCGCCGGACCGGCCAGACGCTGTCTGGACGATCCGGCTTGCGGTTTACTTGGCGGGGTTGGGGCCGATTCGTTCACCGTGCTGCACGCGCTCTGCCAGCTTGTGCACGTGCGTGACGGCGTAGTCGATGCCCATGCCGTAGGCGCCGGAGTGTTCCTTGACGATGCCGGTGACGGCGTCATAGGTCTCCTTGCGGGCCCAGTCGCGCTGCCATTCCAGCATCACCTGCAACCAGGTCATCGGCACGGCGCCAGCCTGCACCATGCGGTCCATGGCGTACTTGTGCGCGTCCACCGAGGTGCCGCCCGAAGCATCAGCCACCATGTAGATTTCGTACTCGCCTTCCAGCATGGCGCATAGCGCGAAGGTGGTGTTGCAGACCTCGGTCCACAGGCCGGCGACGATGACCTTCTTGCGGCCATTGGCGGCCAGCGCGTCGCGCACGTTCTGGTCGTCCCAGGAATTCATGGAGGTGCGCTCCAGGATCTTGTTCTCGGGGAACACAGCCAGCAGTTCGGGGTAGGTATTGCCGGAGAAGCTGTCGGTTTCGACGGTGGTGATGGTGGTGGGGATATTGAAGGCGCGTGCGGCCTTGGCCAGGCCCACCACGTTGTTCTTCAGGGTCTGGCGGTCGATGGATTGCACGCCGAAGGCCATCTGCGGCTGCTGGTCGATGAAGATGATCTGGCTGTTCTGCGGGGTCAGGACTTCGAGGTATTTGTTGGCGGACATGGCGGATCTCTCTTTAAGGAAAACTATCAAATAGGGCGGCAGCAAAGA
This sequence comes from Achromobacter sp. ACM02, assembly GCF_014851605.1. Lineage (NCBI taxonomy): Bacteria > Pseudomonadati > Pseudomonadota > Betaproteobacteria > Burkholderiales > Alcaligenaceae > Achromobacter > Achromobacter sp. ACM02. Next base: position 5,977 of record NZ_JACUZY010000005.1, on the reverse strand, counting down.
ATTCGGTGTAGCTGGCAAACCATTCCGGTCTGCCCCGTTGCGACGATGGCGGGGTGCCGCTGGAAGGTCCCGTGCATCTCGTCTGTCGGTGTATGCATAGTAGGGAGAGGCCGCTTTCCTGAGAACCCGCAGCATGGAATTCCATCCTTTCCATTTTTTGCATGATGACCATGGCGTGACAGTCTCTGCTGCACTGCGTTCAACACCATTCTTGTCCATGCCATAGGCAGGGGCTATCATCGGCGCGGGCATTTCCCGAGAACACAAGATGAGCAAGCTGCCGGATTTAGAGGGTTGGGCGATCTTCGCCAAGGTCGCCGATACAGGGTCGTTCGCCAAGGCGGCGGCCGAGTTCGGCTTGGCGCAGGCCACGGTTTCCAAGACCATCAGCCGTCTGGAAGCGCGCATGAAGACCACGCTGTTTCATCGCACCTCCCGCAGCATGACCTTGACCGAATCCGGCTACGCGGCGCTGGAACGCGCAGCGCGCATATTGGAGGAAGGCGAGGCCGTCGAATCCGAGGTGACGGAAAAGTCGAGCAGCCTGCGCGGCAAGATCAGGCTGTCCGCGCCCATGTCCTTTGGGGTCACGCATCTGGCGCCGATGCTGCCGCCATTCATGCAGGCCAATCCCGACGTGGCCCTGGAAATCGAATTCAGCGACAAGCAGGCCGACCTGGTCTCGGAACGCTTCGACCTGGCGCTGCGCATCTCCAACCTGGTGGACTCGACGCTGCTGGCGCGGCGGCTCTGCTCGGTGCGCATCCTGCTGGTGGGCGCGCCCAGCTACTTCAAGCGCGCGGGACGCCCCAAGCATCCAAAGGACCTGGCGCAGCACACGGCGCTGCAATACATGTATGCGCGCAACGGCGCGAGCTGGCGCTTCCGCCATGAAAAACACGGCGAGTTTTCGCAGTCGCTGCCGGTGCACCTGAACGTGAACAACGCCGAAGCCCTGACGCCGGCGCTGCAGGCGGGCATGGGTCTGGCCCTGCAGCCCGAGTTCCTGGCGTGGAAGGATTTGCAATCGGGCGCGCTGGAAACCGTGATGGACGACTGGCAGGTGGATCCCATCGCCCTGCACATCGTCACCCCGCCTGGCCGCCGCCGGCCGGCCCGGGTGCAGGCGTTCATTGAATATCTGGCCGAGCGCTTGACGGCCGAGCCTTGGGCGAATGATGTGCAGGTGTAGAAGGATTGCGTTGTCCGGGCCGCGCCGGACTGGCGCATGAAAAAGGGGCTGCGCAAGGCAGCCCCTTTTCTATGGCGTCCAGGATCTCTGCCGAGATCCTGCGTGTAGGCAAACGCATAACCTGAGAAACCTTGTCCTTTTCAAACAAGGCCTTACAGTCGGCGTGACCGCATAAGATGAGACAACAGGATGCGTAAATTGAGAATTTATGCTCGTTGCCGCTCCAGGAAAGACCGCTGAAGCATTGGGAAATCAGGTTCTCCCATCAGCAAACGCGGTCACCATCTACGAATGGCAATGTCAAAAAAACTGCCTGTTTGCAGGGCGATTTTAGCCTGCTTTCCCTTGCAAAGGTGGTCGATTTGTGGCGGTTACGCGGATGCATGGTTAGGCATGCATCCGCCCTTGCTAGCAACGACCTTAGGACTGCGCCTGCTTGATAAATAGTTCCCATAGGAGCTCCGCGGCCCCCTCTTGGGACAGGTGCTTGTCACGACCACTACCCCAAGCCATCCCCATTGCCTTGAGATGCTGCGACTGGTCACCAGCCACTGGAGTAAGCATCTCGTTGTAGGAACCATGTGAGGCGGACGAATCGTACGAGAACGCGACTCCATTGCTGCGCCCGAGCGAATCAAGCCGCACCGAACACTCCGCAATTTTCTTCCCGCTGCGGTAGAGGATGGCCGCCATGCGCCGCGAGTCAATACGGTCGAACGTACCGGAGACGTCTGGGTTGCGCTCACCAATGGCTTGGACGGAACCCTCGAAGAATCTACATATGTAGTCGAAGCTTGAACGCACGAAATTGTCCGCATCCTGCTCCGTGAACTCCTGCTTGAGGCGTAGATTGCTCGACCGAGGAAGGCTAGATTCGCCAACAACTTCCCCTGATGCTGCGAATTTGGCTTTCGCAGGCTTCGAGACCACCCCGCCTCTTCTCTCAACAGCCTGACGAACCTGCTTTGCCACATCGGCAAGCGCTTCATCACGGTCGGGCCAGGAGGCGATGGGCCGACCGTCTCGAGGGACAGCCAAGAGCTGCCCAAAGGGAGCCCTGTGCCAGTCGCAATGGCGCAAGATGACCGGAATAACTCGCGCCTGCCCGGCATGATGACGCTCCATGGCCCGCGCCATCTCTCGAGAGTAGCAGTAGGGAGAATTGATGAAGTCCGAACTGACGAGCAACAAGATAACGTCGGCCGCCTCGAGTTGGCTAAAAATAGCATCGTCGACCATGTCCCCGGCAACGATGCGACGGTCATGCCACGCTTCGACTAGACCCTCGTGCTTAAGCAAAGCGAGGTGGGCTTCGAGTTCGTTACGAAAAACCTCGTCCTTGTGGCTGTACGAGAAGAAGATAGTTGTCATACGTTTGCCAATCCAGCGATGGATACCTTGTGTTAGATGAGCCCGTGGAGTCGAGCGATAAGTCCCACCGCGTTGACGTGGGGGAGGCCCTGCCCTATAGGTTGATTGTCTCCTGGTCGACAAACCTTCCGTACGATTGCAGTGCGGGTATCAGATGAGCATCTGCGTAGGCACAACCGGAGGTGCCCAGCACTTTCTGTCCCTGTTTATCGGCAGAGTCCGGCGAATGCCCCTTGCCTTCTATGAGAGCGGCCAGCATCTGAGAGTAGCCCGGCTCCCAAGCCGTGAGGCCGGGAAAACTTGTGCGCATAGCAGACAGGATGCGCATGCCGGACCAATCCAGGTCACCCCAGAAGAAAGCCTGAAGGGCATCCTTGCCAAAGAGCCAGGACTCAAAGCCATCTCGAAGGTTTTGACTGAGGCTGCCACGCGCCGCATAGAAAAGAGAGCAACCATCCGGTGTGCGCAACCGCTGAGCACTTCCCTTGAAGCCTGACGCGTAGACCAGTGCGAGCCCGCCAAACGCCGAGCTCGTCGAACGAATTGCGCGCTCGAAGCTCATGAGGTTTTCGATGAAAAGCACGCCTTGACAGTCCGCCGGCGGCAGGAACACCTGCAACTGAATCGGAGATTCCGGAAACGGGCATTCATCGACTCCCAAGACTGCGGCGACGAGTCCCTGCCGCTTGTCCAGGACCTTCGACATGCCCCAGAACAGCTGTGAGGAAACTTCGCGGAGCAGCAACGGCTTGTCGGCAAGCGCGGGGAGTTTGTTCAGCCGTTCGACAACCTCTGCCATAGTGTGGTCCGGCATGTCGATGCAGAAATCGGAGACAGCGGCCCTAACCTCAGCGGCCCCCTGAAGCCCGTCACGGACAGCCTCGCGCCAGCGTTCAACCGCAGATTTGACGCGCTGTGCGCGACCAACCGCCCGCCTCACCTCGACCTCGTTGGCGGCCGTGACACGTGGCGAGTCAGCGTAGCCAGAGCGGGAGCGGATAGCGCTGGTTGGCTTGACCGTGAGCCAACCACAACGCGCCAACTCGACAGCATGTCCCCAAAGCTCTTCTTTTTCCGACTCCCGCTGAGCTTCGTAGAGAGCCGGCCAAGTTTGCTCCGAGAGAGCGACTGACCGTGCACGAGCACTTCCCCTTTGCTCGGCCGAATCCATTCGGTCCACGAGTAGGTTGAGCAGTTGCTGAACTGGCGAGGACTGAAGCCACAGCGGTTGCTCTGTCACTTCGTAGCTCCTGTGAACTCTTCAGCCTCTGCCGCATCAAAGAGCAGCTTGGCTTGTTCGCGAATCGCTTGACGCTGGGCCTCCCAAACCTCACGCATGCGGTCCTTTTTGAAGATGCGCTCGTCGCACTCGGAGACGAAGTCAATTTCACCGTTGTCTGGTACGTTCATGCGGCTGAAGCTGAACTCGCGGTCGAACTCAGGGCGCAGCGCGCCAGCGTGCTTGGTCGGCATGGCGCTGACCAATTGCAGGCCCATACTATCTCGCAGATACCGCAAGACAGCACGTGCACGCGACTCGTCCATGCGAGAGAAGGACTCGTCGCTGACAAGCAACTTCAAGCTGGCACCTTTTTCGAAGAGGCGCAGGCGGTTGGTCACAACTGCAGCGCGAACGATGTACGCAGGCGTCTCCAACTGACCACCCGAACCCGTTCCCCACGTCGACAGGGCAATACGGCCGCCGCTGTCCGAATCGTTCCAGATTTCGTAGCGTCGGTAGTTGCGGTAGTCAGCGATTCGTAGCAGCTCGCGCCCCGCCCGGTCCTGGTCTTGGTCCAGGAGTAGCTTGACCAGGCGGTCACGGACCTCGATGTGCTTAGGCGAAAGCTCCGTCTCCCCGAACAGGTCCACCGATTCCGGCGAGTCGGCCAGTTCCGCAACGGCTGAGAAGAAGCTGTAATACTCCTGGAACTCGGGCTCCCACTTAGACCAGTCAATGTTGAAGCGGTCGGTGCCGAACTTCAGCTTTTCGAGTTCGACATTCAACTGACTTAACATCCGAACGCCTTCGTCGACCTTGCTTTTTATTTCAACGCAGAACTGCTTGGTGAAGACGTCGTGGAAGGAGCGTTCCGCTTCCTCAACCTTCGCGCGGTTGTTGTACAGTCCGATGCTCTCCAGCTCGTTGTGAAGCGTGCTGACCAGACGCCCAAGGAGGACCAGAGGGCCGTAGTAGGGGTCGAAGGACCGTGCATCCGTCAGGTGCGGCAGTGCAGCCTGAAAACGTTCTTCGGCCCGAACGGCGGCGTTGTACTCGGCCAGCATTTCGCGCACGTCCCCCAGATGTTTTTCGGGTTGAGTGCGTAGGTTACTGAGCCGCGCATGAACGGCTGGAATTTCGTATGTATGCGAGGTGATGTAGTCGTCGACCTCTTGGGCCATTACCGTGTACGTCTTCTCTGAGTTTGCTTCGCAGAGGTGCTTCAGGCGCCGAATCTGGTTTTCACGCTCCAGGAACCGAGCATCCAGGCCTGCGTTGATGCGTTCGATGACGCCTTGCGCGACCGTGATGCGCTGCTTTGCGAGCGTCACTTCCTCCTTAGCCGACTCAATAGCCGAATCGTGTGCTCGAATGACCTTTTCCAGTCGGTCCAGCTCCGCTTGCAGCTGTTCGACCTCGGTCAAGTTGATTTGCGACAGCGACCAACGCGTGGTGTCGAGGTCGCTGGCGAATTGGACCAAGGGCCGGGCATCGAACGTCGGCTCCTTCAGTGCGGTAAGCAACTTCCGAAAACTCTCCAGGGTGCCCTGAGAGCGCTCCAGCTCACTGATACCCTTGTCGGCGGCCTCTAGCATTTCAGTGGTGCGCTGCAACGCCCGCTCACGAGCCTTGCGACCGAGCACAAAATCTCGGCGCTCGCAGATGAACATCGTCATCGAGCCGCTCCCCTTACCGTCCTTGGTCAGGCCGCGCGGGGTACGCCGCAGCTCTTCGGCGTCCGCCACTTTCACCACATATCCGAACTGTTCGATGAGGTAAGCCTGCGCGATAGGGTGGTCGGTGCGCAGCTCATGGATAATGGATGTGCCCGGTACTCGCAACGGGTCGGCGCGGTCCAGACATCGTTTCCCTTGAACGACCTTCGAGCGCGAATCCCAGGACTGCAGGAAATTAATCGTGCGGGCCTCCCAGTCCGGCTTGACGATGAGGTTGAAGCGCGCGCCGTCCATGTAGGCCTCGATGGCGCCTTGCCACTCTTCGGAGACCGGCTCGACTAGGTCGCACAGCACCTGGACACCTGAATCGGGCAGCTTTTCCCGAATTCGTGTTGGTTTGCACTGAAAACTGACCCAGCGTTTGCATCGAAAACTGACCCAGCCCTAATTTGATTGGGAAAGGGTTGCCACAGATTTGGCTGTTTTACGCTCCTTTTTGGGCTGTGTGCTGCTGTT
>NZ_JACUZY010000004.1:0-744140 GCF_014851605.1 Achromobacter sp. ACM02 | reverse complement strand
TGAGAAGAGCCACGTCGATCACTCCTGTCTCCTGCACGGGTACCGAGCAGGATAGTGTTCACGAGGTGGGTCAGAATTAGATGCAAATCAAACGTAAAAGTGGGTCAACTCTGCCTGCAAATCAACACTTTTCGATTTGGAACTGCGTCAGGGGTGTTATCCGCGCTTGAACAGGCGCTCGTGCATCCATCCATCGTTGGTCAGGATGACAGCCGCCTTACCCTGGATATCTCCCTGCGTCTGTTCCGCAAAATTCTTGTAATTGGCACGCATGCTTTCCGATTTGGCCCAATCATCTGCGCCCTCTACCTTGTAGCGGTAGTTCACCTGCGACAGCTTTACGCCCATCATGTCGCTGGGTTCAGTGAAGTTGCTCACTTCCACAACGGTGTACTTGCCAGTGCAGAAGGCATCTTGTCCAGCCATCGTATTGGCACCATTGGCGACGAGAAATTTCTTGCCGGTGTCAGTGATTTGATACTCGGTGGCCGGCTCCATCTTGTTGCCAAACATGGCTTTGACTTCGGTGTCTCGCTTCGTCAGCAGCCCGGCATCGACCAGCGCGTCGGCGCGCTTCTTGCTCTGACCGCCCAGCATGTCTTGATTCGCCAGAGTGAACGGCAAGCCCTTAGCAGGAATCGCAGCGCATAGGCCCTTTTGAGTGTCCAGGTATGCCTGTATGGCCTTGCTGAAGTTGCTCTTGTTGGCGTCCTTGGCGCTGCCGCACGCGGCAAGGGTAAGAGCAAGGCTGCTGATGGCGACGATCTTGATAGCGGTATGCAAAACTAGCTTCCTCTCTAGGTTAAGACAATCGGTTATTCATTATGGCAACGCGATGGGGCGATTATGCGTTGTTCTCTGTTTGGGGGTCGGCCTCACTCCGTTGTTTAGAAGTGGACGGCGCGCGCCGCGCGAGGCGGTCCAGCTTCTGCACCAGGTCTTCGGCACGAAGATGCGTATAACGCTTGAGCATCTGCATCGACTTGTGGCCGCTGATGGCTGACACCTCCTGATCGCTCAAGCCGGCTTCCACGAACCGGCTGACAGCCTCGTGCCGCAGGTCGTGAAAGCGAAAGTCTTCGAGGCCCGCTGCTCGCTTGGCATCGGTCCATGCTTTGTCGAACAGGTAGGGGCGCCGTATGCCATCCCGGCCGGGTTCGCCGAAGAACACCAGTTCGGTTTCGGCTGGGCGCAGGGGGTTGGCCAGTGCCTCCGTGAACGCGCGCGTTGCCTCGGTAGTGAGAGGAACGGTGCGGGGAGAAGAGTTCTTGGTGTGGTCCAGCCGCACGACGCGCCGCTCGATGTCCACTTGCCGAATACGCAGCGTCGCAATCTCGGACAGCCGCATGCCGGTTTGAACGGCAATGCGGACGATCCATCCGAACATCGGGTTCGAGTGCTTATCGACGGCTTGCAGCAGCCTGGTCTGTTCTTCGGGAGTCAATCGCCGGTTGCGGCCCGAGCCGGGGGCAGGGCGACGAATGTTGGACACGGGATTGAAGGGCAGGCCGATGCCCCATTCCTTGATCGCGACGGTGAACAGGTGGCCTAGCAGGGCCAGTTCCAGGCGTACCGTGTTGTTACTGCGAGGCCGTAGCTTGCCATTCTTGTCCGGGTCGCCCGCCAGTCGCATGTCACGGAACTGCGCCACGATCTCGGCGTTCAGAGCGGCCAGCGAATATTTGCCAAGATGCCGGATGATGACCTGTGCCTTCTTGTGTTCGCCGGCTTGGGTGGAGGCCCGCTTGGTGGGCGTGACTTCCTTGAGGTAGCGGGTCAGTGCCGCTTCGACGGTCATGCGCTCGGCCGGCGCCCGCTGGATGTATACGCCGCGCACCATTTCGTCTTCGGTACGGCGCGCCCAGTCTTCGGCGTCGCGCTTGGTGCGGAACGTCTTGGCCGTGGCCGGCCAGCCTGTCTTGCGAATGAGGGCTTTCCAAGTGCCCGAGGACGTCTTAACAATCGTAGCCATGAGTACTCCGTATGAGGCTAGCGCCGCATCACTGTACCGAAACTGTACCTGACCACAATTTTAGGAAAATCCCCCGGTGCGGGGCTTGTACTGCGAAATCTTCTAATGGCTTGAATTAGCAGAAGATTTGGTGATGGTGCCCGGGGCCGGAATCGAACCGGCACGCCTTGCGGCGGGGGATTTTGAGTCCCCTGCGTCTACCAATTTCACCACCCGGGCTAGGAGGTCGCGGACACGTCCAGATGACGGTCGCGGGAGAAGCGAAGACGGCGATTATATGCGGTCTGGGAAAAATTGTCAGGCGGCCCTGGATCCAGCCATCTGACGGGGGCCAGTCCCTCCGCACACAGGCGCAGGCCGGGACCGGCTTTCCGAGGAATCCGCTGCCTTACTTCTTCTCAGGCAAAAACCAGTTCATCACCAGCGCGCAGATGCCGCCGGTGGCGACGCCCGACTCCAGCACGTTCTTCACGGCATGGGGCAGGTGCGACAGGATCTCCGGCACTTGCGACACGCCCAGGCCCAGGGCCAGGGACACGGCGATGATCAGCAGGGCGCGGCGGTCCAGGTGGATGCCGGCCAGGATGTTGATGCCGGACGCGGCGACCGCGCCGAACATGACCATGGCGGCGCCGCCCAGGACGGGTTCAGGCACGGCCTGCAGGATGCCGGCCACGGCCGGGAACAGGCCCAGCAGGATCAGCATGCCGGCGATCCACACGCCGACGTGGCGGCTGGCGATGCCGGTCAGCTGGATCACGCCGTTGTTCTGTGCGAAGACCGAGCTGGGGAAGGTGTTGAAGACCCCGGCCAGGAGCGAATTCGCGCCGTTGACCAGGACGCCGCCCTTGATGCGCTGCATCCACAGCGGGCCTTCGACGGGCTGCTTGGAGACCTTGCTGGTGGCGGTGACGTCGCCGATGGCTTCCAGGGACGTGACCAGGTAGATGATCAGCATGGGCACGAACAGCGCCCACGAGAAACCCAGGCCGAAGTGCAGCGGGGTGGGGATCTGGAACAGGGCGGCTTCGCGGGCGCCGGTGAAGTCCAGGCGGCCCATGTAGGCGGCTGCGATGTAGCCGACGGCCAGCGCCAGCACCAGGGCGGTGCTGCGCACCCACACGACCGGCACGCGGTTCAGCAGGATGATGGTGCCCAGGACCAGGCCGGACAGCGTCAGGTTCTCGGCGCTGGCGAAGGTGCCGTTGCCCATGGCGCTGTAGCCGCCGCCCATGCTGATGAGGCCGACCTTGATCAGCGTCAGGCCGATCAACAGCACCACGATGCCGGTGACCAGCGGGGTGATCAGGCGCTTGACGAAGGGCAGGATGCGGCTGATGCCCATTTCAACGAAGGAGCCGGCGATGACCACGCCGAAGATGGCGGCCATGACGGCTTCGACCGGGGTGCCTTGCTTGACCATGACCGAGCCGCCAGCGATCAGCGGGCCGACGAAGTTGAAACTGGTGCCCTGCACGATCAGCAGTCCGGCGCCCAGGGGGCCGAAGCGCTTGCACTGGACGTAGGTGGCGATGCCGGAGATGACCAGCGACATGGACACGATCAGGGTGGTGTCGCGGGTGCTCACGCCCAGGGCCTGGCAGATCAGCAGGCCGGGGGTGACGATGGGAACCAGGATGGCCAGCAGGTGCTGCAGGGCGGCGACAAAGGCCACGGGAGGCGCGGGACGGTCGTCGGGGCCGTAGACCAGGTCAGGGCTGGGGTCGGCGTCGGATGAGCCGTGGGGGGCGGGTTGGGTCAGGGAGGCGGGTTGCATGGCGGATGGGCCGGCCAGGGATGGGTAGGGGAGGAAAGTGCGGGATTTTAGCGGGGAAGGCCCCGTGCCGTCCGGGGACGGACCGGGAGGGGGGCGCAGGCGCGGGCCGGGATCTCCGCCGCTGGTTAGAATCCCTGGTCGCCAATCAACGGCAGGTCAGCCCCGCCACTCCATGCAAAAACGCGCCAAATGGGCCGTGATCACGCTGGTTCTGATCATCGCCGCGCTGCCGATGTTCCTGTTGTTCTGGTTGATGGACGGCGACGACTTCGCGGCCGTCGACCGTGGGCAGTCTTACGGCAACAGCATCTATAAGAATTATCAGGGCGGCGTTTACGCCGCGGTCCCCAGCAACGGCTATTACCGCATGGACGAGGCCGATCCGGCCAGTTTCGCGGCCTTCGATACCGGGGCTTTCGACGGCAGGCAGGCGGCCAGGGACCAGCGGCACGTGTACTGCGGCAACCAGCTCCTGCCTGACATGAAGCCGGCGTCGGCACGCTACCTGGGCAACAGCTATTTCAGCGACGGCGCGGTTACGGTTTTCTGTTCGATGCACAGTGTGCGCAACGAGGAACTGGGCATGCTGGACGAGTTCTGGCAGAAGATCCAGTACCGGGCGGACGCCGGCCCCAAGCCGCAGACCTACCTGTATCCGTTCGTCGTCCTGCCGGCCAGCGCCCGGCCCTACCGGCCGTTGCTGGACCGCGAGCTGGCCACCGACGATGTACGCGTGTACTACCGCGGCCGCGAAATGCCGCAGGCGGCGCCCGCTTCGCTGCGCCGCCTGCCTGCAGGCCGGGATGGCGACGTGCGTTCCAGCGACGATTTCTTCGCCGATGGCCGCCGCGTCTATTTCCACGAACAGTTGCTGCCGCTGTCGGATGATCCCGCGCTGTACACCTTCATGGTGGGCGACCTGTACCGCCAGCCCTATCTGCAAGACCCCCGCGACGGCATGGTGTATGTGGGCGCGCAGCCCTTCGACGCGGCGCATGCGCCGTACCGCCTGCTGAACGAGCACGGCCGGCATGTGTACCAGGCGCTGTTCCGCAGCAAGGACGGCATCTTTTTCTACAACACGCAGACGCGGCAGGTGGAACGGGCTGGCGACGATCCCTTCGCCTCGGGATCCTTCACCGAGCTGTCGCCATACGTGTACACGGACGGCAAACAGACGTTGTTCCTGCAGGCGCAGGAAGTTTGGGCCCGCAACTCGCGGGGCGGGGGCGGTGGGCTGGTGTCCCGTTCCACGCTGGTCAACCAGCTGGCGGATGCGCCGGCTGGGGAATGGATCAAGCGCGGCGCGGTTTATCACAACTTCGGCACGGTCTGGCAGAAGGGAGAGAAGCTCTATTACCTGGATGAGCTTGGACCCTCGCAGCTGATTTCCCATTCGATCTATCAGATCATGGACCGCGGCGCGGCGGATTTCCTGCTGAGTTCGCAAGAAACACGGCAGATCACGGTTGCCGACATACGCAAGCTGGTCCGGGCCGGCAAGCTGGCGGTGCCGCAGTATGAAGCCGTGCTGGAAGCCAAGACACGTTACCGCAAGGTGTTCTCGATTTTCTGAGGCGCTGCCGCCACTCCCCAAAAGGGGAGGCTAGAACCTGCGGGGGTTTTTTTGCCCGCCCTTGAAAGTGCGCCATTGGCCCCCACATCAGTAGGGTTTCCCGGCGGCCGCGCGGGCCAGATGTCCCGGCAGCCAATAACCGTCCCTAATTTTTACCTAGCCACGTAGAACTATGAGCCAAACCGCCACGCCTTCCACGTCCGAAACCCTGGGGTTCCAGGCAGAGGTGAAGCAGCTGCTGCACCTGATGATCCATTCGCTGTACAGCAACAAGGAAATCTTCCTGCGCGAGCTGGTGTCGAACGCATCGGACGCCTGCGACAAGCTGCGCTTCGAGGCCATCGACCAGCCCGAACTGCTGGAAGGCAATGGCGAACTGGCCATCACGGTCAGCTACGACAAGGCCGCCCGCACCATCACGATTTCCGACAACGGCATTGGCCTGTCGCGTGAAGAAGCCGTGGCCAACCTGGGCACGATCGCGCGCTCCGGCACGCGGGAGTTCTTCTCCCAGCTGACCGGCCACAAGCAGAAGGACGCGCAGCTGATCGGCCAGTTCGGCGTGGGCTTCTATTCGTCGTTCATCGTGGCCGACAAGGTCACGGTGGTCAGCCGCCGCGCCGGCGCCACGGACGCGATCCAGTGGGAATCCGACGGCCAGGGCGAATTCACCATCGCCGCTGCCGAGAAGGCCACGCGCGGCACGGACGTGACGCTGCACCTGCGCGCCGACGAAGACGAATTGCTCAACGGCTGGAAGCTGCGCGAGATCCTGCGCCGCTACTCGGACCACATCTCCCTGCCCATCCGCATGGCCAAGGAAGAGTGGGACCAGGAAAAGGGCGAGCAGGTCAAGACCGAAGAACTGGAAACGGTGAACCAGGCCAACGCGCTGTGGGCCCGCAGCAAGTCGGACGTCACGGAAGAGCAGTATCGCGAGTTCTACAAGACGGTGTCGCACGACTACGACGACCCGCTGGCCTGGACCCACAACCGCGTCGAAGGCCGCAGCGAATACACGCAGCTGCTGTACGTGCCCAAGCATGCGCCCATGGACATGTGGGACCGCGACGGCCGCCACGGCGTGAAGCTGTACGTGAAGCGCGTCTTCATCATGGACGACGCCGACCAGCTGCTGCCGTCGTACCTGCGCTTCGTGCGCGGCGTGATCGACTCGGCCGACCTGCCGCTGAACGTGTCGCGTGAAATCCTGCAGGAAAGCCGCGACGTGCGCGCCATCCGCGAAGGTTCGGCCAAGCGCATCCTGTCGCTGCTGGAAGACATGGCGGAGAACAAGCCGGAAGACTACGCCACGTTCTGGTCGGAGTTCGGCCAGGTGCTGAAGGAAGGCGCGGGCGAGGACTCGGCCAACCTGGAACGCATCGCCAAGCTCATGCGTTTCGCCTCGACCCACACGGGCGACCAGGCCCAGACCGTGTCGTTCGCCGACTACGTGTCGCGCATGAAGGAAGGCCAGGACAAGATCTACTACGTCACGGCGGATACCTTCGCCGCGGCCAGCAACAGCCCGCATCTGGAAATCTTCCGCAAGAAGGGCATCGAAGTCCTGCTGTTGTCGGACCGCGTGGACGAATGGATGCTGTCCTATCTGCGTGAATTCGACGGCAAGTCGCTGGTGTCGGTGGCCAAGGGCGGCCTGGACCTGGCCGAGCTGGCCGACGAGGAAGAAAAGAAGCACCAGGCCGAAGTGGCCGAGGACTTCAAGCCGCTGGTCGAGCGCCTGCAGAAGACGTTGGAAGACCAGGTCAAGGAAGTGCGCGTGACGCTGCGCCTGGTGGACTCGCCGGCGTGCGTGGTGGTGGGCCAGAACGAACTCAGCCCGCACCTGCTGCGCATGCTCAAGGCCGCCGGCCAGGAAGCGCCCAACGTCAAGCCGGTGCTGGAAATCAACCCGGAGCACCCGCTGCTGGCCCGCATCCGCGCTGCCGAAGACGGCGAATTCGACCAGTGGGCGCGCCTGCTGCTGGATCAGGCGCTGCTGGCCGAAGGCGCGCAGATCGCCGACCCGGCCGCGTTCGTGAAGCGCTTGAATGCGTTGCTGCTGAAGTAAGCGGCGCATCCGCTTGAAGAAGGAAAGGCGCCCCTTGGCGCCTTTTTTTCGTTTGGGAGACGTTTCACAAGCAGGGATCAAAAAATTACCGATCGGTAATTTTGTACAAAAAACCCGCTTGGATTGAAAAAATTATTCCCGTTCGGTAATTTTTTGGCCGTAGAAAAATGTGCTGCGGCAAATTTTTTCCCGCTCGGTAATTTTTTCCTGCGCCAATCAAATTTTTATCCTAAAATTACCGATCGGTAATTTTGGAGGCGGCCATGCCCTCGCAAGATATTCCTGCCGAGCTCGCAGGCGGGGCCGGCGTAACGATCCGCACATCGACCGAACTGGGCGAATTGGTGAAGGCGGTGCGGCGCTCGCAGGGTTTGCTGCAAGCGGACTTGGCTGGCCTGTCTGGCACCGGCAACCGCTATGTGGTGGATCTGGAGCGCGGCAAGCCCACGCTGCAATTGCAGAAGGTGCTGGACATGCTGGATCTGCTGGGCCTGGAAGTGCAGGTAGCGCCCAAGCGCCCGAGGCTGCCGTGACCGTCGCTGACGCGCTGGACCTCTATCACGCTGACCGCAAGGTCGGCCGCTTGTTCGACGAGCGGCCGTTGCGCTTCGTGTACGAAGATGCCTGGCTGAATTGGTCTGGCGCGCATGCCATTTCGCCGTCGGTGCCTCTGCGCAGCGGCGATCATGCGGGCGATGTCGTGCATGCTTTTTTTGAAAACCTGTTGCCCGAAGGGCATGTACGCAAGTTTCTGCAGGTCAGCCGCCATGCCACCACGGTCTTCGGTCTGCTGCGCAGCGTGGGCGGGGATACCGCCAGCGGGTTGACGATACTGCCGCAAGGGGAGCGGCCCGCGCCGGCGCGCCACCGGGTTGCTACATGGCAGGACGTGACAAAGCGCCTGCAAAACGTGGCCGTGCCCGCGCTGGCGGCGGAGAACGCCGAGGGCGCCCGCATTTCTCTGGCCGGGGCGCAGGACAAACTTCTATTGACGGTCATGCCCGATGGTTCGCCAGCGATACCCGAGGGGGCTGCACCGTCCACGCATATTCTGAAGCCGGATATTCGCGGCCTCGATGGCGTATGGTCATCGGCCCTGAACGAAACGCTGGTCATGCAGTTGGCCGCCAGAATGGGCCTGGGCGTGGCGGAAGTCCGCTATCAGCCCGATACGCGCGCATGCCTGATTACCCGGTATGACCGCAAGCCTGACGGCAAGGGTGGTTTGCTGCGGCTGCATCAGTTGGATCTCTGCCAGCTGGCTGGCAAGCCGTCCGACGTGAAGTATGAGTCCGATGGCGGTCCGTCGCTGCAGCAATGTCGGGAGTTGTTGGGAAGCATGGGCATCGGCGCGGCGGATTTGAAGCGATTCCTGCAATGGATATTCTTCAACTTGTGCGTCGGCAACAACGATAGCCATGCCAAGAACCTGTCCGTGCTGCAGACGCTAGATGGCCGATACCGGCTGGCGCCCTTTTATGACCTGATGTGCACGGGCATGTACTCCGGGCTTGCTCGCAATTTCGCGTTTGCGATCGGCGGTGAAGTGAAGCCGGGCAGCATCGGCGCGGAACATATCGCGACCATGGCTAAGGAGTTGGGTTTTGCCCTGCGCTACGTCAGGGCAGCAGGGGAGTCGCTGGTGGATGCGCTTCCCGTCGCCTTGGATGAGGTGCAGGCAGGACTGCTGGCGCAGGCGCCGGGGGGCGCGGAGCGCACGTTGATCGAGCGCTTGGGGCGTTGGATCAAGACCAACACCCGCAAGCATGCCAGGCGGTGGGGGATGGACGCGTAGCCGCCCGCGGCCGCATCGGCGCCACCGTCTGGGTGGCGCCTAGCCCCGCATCACCACCGCATCCAGTGCCACCACCCCTTGTCCCTCGGGCAGCGCCAGCAAGGGATTGATCTCCATTGAACTGAAGTCCTCCCGCCGCGCGTGGGCGTAGCGGGATAGCGCCGCCAGCGCGTCAGCCAGCGCATCGACGTCGCAAGGAGGCGCGCCGCGCGCGCCTTGCAGCAGCGCGTAGCCCTTGATCTCGCGGATCATCGCCAGGGCTTCCTCGCGACCGAAGGGGGCCAGGCGGAAGCTCACATCCTTGAGCACTTCGACGAAGACGCCGCCCAACCCGAACATGACGACCGGGCCGAACGCCGGGTCGCAATGCACGCCGGCGATGCATTCCACGCCCTTGGGCGCCATGGGCGCGACGAGCACGCCGTCGATGCGGGCGTCGGGCCGGTGCTGGCGCACGGCGGCCATGATGTCGGCATAGGCCTGCCGCACGGCGGCTTCGCCGCGGATGTTGAGCTTCACGCCGCCTACGTCGCTCTTGTGCGTGATGTCGGGCGATACCACCTTGAGCACGACGGGAGCGGCGTCGCCGTCCGTAGCAGCCAGCTCGGCGACGGCGCGCACTGCCGCGTCCACGTCGGCGGCCAGCGTGCACGGCGAGGCCGGCAAGCCGGCCTGGCGCAGCAGCGCCATGGCCTGGACTTCGTTGTAGGCGTCCAGCAATGGCGGTGTGTGCGCCGCGGGCATCGTGGGAGCATCGTCAACCACGTCGCTACCCGTATGAGCAGCCAGCCCGGCCACCGCGCCTATCGTGCGGATGGCGGCGCTGGGATCAGTGAACACCAGGCAGCCCAGTTGCTCCAGTTCCCGGCGGCGCGCGGGCGGAAACAGCGCGCTGATGGCCAACGGCACGTCTGGATGGCGGGCCTGCATCTGCATTGCGAAAGCCTCGAAGGTAGGCCACAAGGCTTCGGAGGATCCAGCGGCGGCCAGGAAGACGGCCAGCGCGTCGTAGCGTCCATCGGCCAGCATGTCGTCGGCGGTGGCCAGCAGCAGCCCGGGTTCGGACACGGCCTGGCCGGTGACGTCGACGGGATTGCGGCCGCTGGCGAAGGGCACGCGCTCCAGCAGGCGGGCTTGCGCTTCGGCGGCGGGCTCGGGCAGCGCCAGGCCAGTGTCGTCAGCCTCGTCGGCCATCAAGGCGCCCACGCCGCCAGAGATGGTGAAGATCCCCAGCCGGCGGCCCTGCGGCGGCTGTTTCCAGGTGTCCAGCGCATAGCCCAGGTTGAAGAATTCCTCGATGGTGCGCGCGCGCAGGGCGCCGTATTGGCGGAACAGCGCGTCGTAGACGGCATCATCGCCGGCCAGCGCAGCGGTATGCGAAGCCGCGGCTTGCGCGCCGGCCTGGGTACGGCCGATCTTGGTGACGACGACGGGCTTGCCAGCCGCGCGCGCCGCGGCCAGGGCGAGGCGCAGCTTGGCGCCGTCGCGGCAGCCTTCCATGTAGGCCATGATGACGCGTGTATCGGCGTCACGAGCCAGCCATTCGATGCAGTCGGCCACGTCGATGTCGGCCTCGTTGCCGGTGCTGATCCAGTGCGACAGGCCCAGGGCGCGCTCGCGCGCCATGCTGTAGGCGTAGGCGCCGAATGCGCCGCTCTGCGACACCATGCCAATGCCGCCGGCGGCGACGATGCCGTTGGCGGGGGCGGGCGAGAACGTTGCGTAGACATTGCGCCGCACGTTCATGAAGCCCAGGCAATTCGGCCCCAGCAGGCGGATGCCGCGCTCGCGCGCGATGGCGCAGAGCCGTTCCTGTTGCGCGGCCCCTTGCGCGCCGGTCTCGGAAAAACCCGAGGTGAACACCACGGCGGCGCCTACCTGCCCGGGCCGGGCGCGTTCCAGCGCCTGCGCGGCATGAGCGGCCGGCACGGCCAGAATGGCCAGGTCCACCTCCGCGTCCAGCGCGTCCAGGCCGGGTACGGCTGGCAGGCCGGCGATGGCGTCTGCGCGCGGGTTGACGGGGATAATGCGGCCGCCGTAGCCGTGCTGGAGCAGCAGCTTCACCGGCATCGCGCCGATCTTGCCGGGCGTGGCCGAGGCGCCGACGATGGCGATGCCTTGCGGATTGAAGAGGCGGGACAGGGAAGAGTCAGTCATGATGTGGCGATGAAAAATCAGGAGTAGCGCACGACGCTGCGGCCCGTACTGCCGCGTTCGAGCATGGCGGCCAGCGCTTGCGGCAGCTGGCGGGGTTCGATGACGCGCGCGATCAGGTCCAGGTGCGCGGGGCGGTATTCGGCGGCGAGCTTGTTCCATACCTGGCGCCGCAGCGGCATGGGGCTGTTGGCGTTGATGCCCAGCAGCTTGACGCCGCGCAAGATGAAAGGGATGACGGTGGTGGGCAGTTCCGCGCCGCCGGCGTTGCCGAAGGCGGCGGCCACGCCGTCTGGCTTCAGGCTGGCCAACGCGTGGGCCAGCAGCGGCCCGCCCACGGAGTCGACCACGCCGGCCCAGCGCGCGCTCATGAGCGGCTTGATGCCGGCCGACAGGTCGGGCGGGGCAATCACCTCTTGCGCGCCCAACGAGCGCAGATATTCCGCCGCATCCGGCTTGCCGGACATGGCGCAGACGCGATAGCCGCGCTGGCTCAGGATGTCGATGGCGACGCCGGCGACGCCGCCGGTTGCGCCGGTGACCAGGACCTCGCCTTGTTCCGGCGTCAGTCCGCAATGCTCCATCCAGTGCAGCGAGAGCGCCGCGGTGTAGCCCGCAGCGCCCAGCACGGCCGCATCGCGCAGTCCAATGCCGGCGGGCAGCGGCAGCACCCAGTCGTGGCGCACCCGCGCATACTCGGCATAGCCGCCGTCGCAATCCACGCCGATGCCGAAGCCATGCACCACGACCTCCTGGCCGGGCGCGAGCGCAGGGTCGGCGGAATGCACAACGGTGCCAGAAAGATCAATGCCGCCGATGCGTGGATACTCGCGGATGATGCCGCCGCGCCCGGCCTGGGCCAGCGCGTCCTTGTAGTTCAGGCCGGCATAGGCCACCTTGATGAGCGTGTCGCCCGCGGACAACTGGTCCGCGGTCAGCGTGTCGAAACGGCCCTGCGGCGGTTCGCCCGCCGCGCCTGCGTGCAGGCGGTAGGCCTGGAATTCGGGATTTTCCATGTTCGTCTCCTTAAGGGATCAGGCCAGCAGCCGGCGCGCCAGCGTGGCGCGGTGCAGTTCGTTGGCGCCGTCATAAATGCGGAAGGGGCGCATCTCCTGCCAGACCATGGATACGGGCGTGTCGTCCGAGAGGCCCGATGCGCCCATCATCTGTACGGCGCGGTCGGCCACGCGGTTCACGGCCTCGGACACAAAGACCTTGGCCATGGCGCTGTGCTGTTTCACCGACAGGCCTTCGTCCATGCGGGCTGCGCAGTCCAGCGTCATGAGGCGGCTGGCATGCAGGTCGATGTGGGAGTCCGCGACCATGGCCTGGATCTGTTGCAGGTCAGCCAGGCGCGCGCCGAAGGATTCGCGCCGCACCACATAGGCCTGCGCCGTCTCCAGCGCGCGCCGGGCGCGGCCGATGTAGCGCATGCAATGGGACAGCCGGGCAGGTTCCAGCCGCAGCTGCGCATATTCCAGGCCGCGGCCGGGCTCGCCCAGCACGGCCTCGTCACCGACCTCGCAGTCTTGCAGCAGGATTTCGGCGTGGCCGCCGATCTGGTAGCCCGTCACCATGCCGATGTCGCGCACCACCTGGTAGCCCGGCGTGTCCGCCGGCACCAGGAACAGCGTGGCGCCGGTATCGGTGCGCGCCAGCACCAGCGCGAAATCCGCACCCACGCCGCCGCTGATGAATTGCTTGTGGCCGTTGAGCACCCAGCGTCCGTTGCGCCTTTCGGCGCGCGTGCGCAGCATGGACGGATCGGAGCCGGCGCCGGGGGCGGGCTCGGTCATGGCGAAGCAGGCGCGCTGTTCGCCGCGCACCAGCGGCGCGAGGAAGCGCTCCTGCTGGGCGGTGTCGCCCAGGCGCAGCAACGTCAGCATGTTGGGCTGGTCGGGCGCGGCGCAGTTCAGCGCGGCGGGGCCCAGGAAGCCGCGCCCCGCTTCTTCCAGCACCTGTGCCAGGGCGCGCCAGCCCAAGCCCAGTCCGCCCCATTCCTGCGGCAACTGGGGCGCATACAGGCCGGCCTCGCGGGCCTGTACGCGCAATTGGGCGACGCAGCGATCCAGCGCGGCCACGTCGCGGGCAATGGCGGGGGACTCGGCCGGTATCGCCACCTCGTCGACGAAGCGGCGCACGCGCGCGCACAGGTCTTGCAGGGCGTCGCCGCCGTTGCGTTCTGGCTTGGACTGCATGGTTTATTCCTCGATCTTGACGCCGGCCTGCTTGACCACGGCGCGCCATCTGTCGGTTTCGTCGGCGATGTGCCGGCCGAACGCTTCGGCCGTGCCGCCCGTGGCTTGCATGCCCAGCCCGCTGAAGTAGCTGCGCACTTCCGGATCGGCCAGCACGGCGTTGATCTGCCGGTTCAGCAGGGCGACCACGTCCTTGGGCGTACCGGCGGGCGCCATCACGCCCCACCAGGACGAGGCCGACATCGGCACGCCCAGTTCAGCCAGCGTGGGCACGTCGGGCAGCTCGGGATTGCGCGTTTGCGAGGCGATGGCGACGGCGCGCAGACGTCCCGCCTTGACCTGCGCATACACCGGCGGCAGGTTGTCGAAGCTCATCTGGACCTGGCCGCCGACCAGTGCGGTGGCGGCTTCGCTGCTGCCCTTGTACGGAATGTGCCGCAGCGCGATGCCGGTCTGGTGCGCGAACTGTTCGCCTGCCAGATGGGGGATGCTGCCCGTTCCCGCAGTGGCGAAAGTCAGCCCCTGCTGCTGCGCGGCAGCGCGCTTCAAGTCTTCCAGGCTGCGTATCGGGCTGGCTGCGGGCAGCAGCAGGTAGACCGGCACATCCGTGGCCCAGACCACGGGCGTCAGGTTCTTCTTCACGTCATAGGGCAGCTTGGCGTACAGCACGCTGTTGGTCGCCAGGTTGGCGGTGCCCATCAGCAAGGTGTAGCCGTCGGGCGCGGCGCTGGCGACAAAAGCGGTGCCGATCTGCGTGGCGCCGCCGGGCTTGTTTTCCACCACCACGGGCTGGCCCAGCAAGGGGGCCAGCTTGCGGGCGATCATGCGCGCCGCGGTGTCGGTGCCGCCGCCGGCCGCGTAGGGCACGATCAGGCGCACCGGTTTGTCGGGGTAGGCGGCGGCCTGCGCCGCCCCGGCCGCGCCCAGCAGGGCCACGGCGCACAGTGCGCGCAGCGTTCGGATCAAGGCTTGCATGGCGGTCTCCCGGCGGGTTTACTGGATGCGGGTGCCGGTGGACTGCACCAGCTTGCCCCACCAGGCGGTTTCGTCGGCGATCTGCTTGGCGAACTCGGCGGGCGTGCTGGCCAGCGGTTCCGCGCCCAGCTCCTGGAAGCGGGTGCGCAGCTGCGGGTCTTGCAGCGCCTTGACCACGGCGGCGTGCAGCCGTTCGATCACCGCGGGGTCGGTGCCGGCAGGCGCCATCAATCCCTTCCAGGCCATCACCACAAAGCCCTTCTGGCCGGCTTCATCGAAGGTGGGGATGTCGGGCGCGGCGGTGGCGCGCTGGTCGCTGGGCACCGCCAGCGCGCGCAGGCCACCCGCCTTGACCTGCGGCAGCAGCGCCGGCATGTTGTCGATCATGAAATCGATGTGGCCGGCCACCAGGTCGGTGATGGCGGGGCCGGTGCCTTTGTAGGGCACGTGCTCGGCCTGGATGCCGGTCTGCTGCTTGAGCAGTTCGCCAGCCAGCTGCGCGGGCGAACCGTTGCCGGGAGAGCCGAACGACAGTTTGCCGGGGTTGTTGCGCGCGTACTGCAGGAACTCCTCTAGCGTCTTCACCGGCATGGACTTCGTCACCACCATCAGGTTGTGTTCGCGTTCCAGGCAGGTGATGGGCGCCAGGTCCTTGGCCGGATTGAACGGCATGTTGGCGTACAGGCTGGGATTGATGACGGTGGGACCGGCAGCGGCCAGCAGCAGTGTGTAGCCGTCGGGCGCGGCGCGGGCCACGAAATCGCCGCCGATGTTGCCGCCAGCGCCGGGCTTGTTCTCCACAATGACCGGCTGGCCCAGGATGGGATGCAGCGCCTCGGCCAGCAGGCGGCCCAGGATGTCGGTCGAGCCGCCCGGGGCGAAGGGCACGATCAGCCTCACGGGCTTGTCGGGATAGGCGGCCGCGGCTTGCGGCGGCAGCGCCGCGCAGGCGAAGGCGGCGGCCATGGCGCCGATCCACTTCGGCAGGTGCTTGTGCAGCATGATGGAAGTCTCCTTTGGTTTGGCGGGCCGCCGGCTTCTTGCGGCTGCGGTCCCTGTATTGCCCTAGCGGCCGGGCGTGTAGCCCGCCTGGCTCAGCGTATGGCGGGCGATGTTCAATTGATGGATCTGGCTGGTGCCCTCGTACAGGCGGAACAGGCGCACGTCGCGGTAGAAGCGTTCGATGCCGTGATCGGCGATGTAGCCGTACCCGCCATGCATCTGCACACATCGGTCCGCCACGCGGCCACACATCTCGGACGCGAAGTACTTGCAGATCGAGGCGTTCAGCGTCACGTCCTCGCCCGCATCGCGCTCTCGGGCGGTTTGCAGAACCAGCGCGCGGGCGGCCTGGATCTCGGTCTGGCAGTCGGCCAGCATGGCCTGGATCAACTGGAAGTCCATCAGCGGCTTGCCGAACTGCTGGCGCTCGGCCACGAAGCGCAACGTGTCGTCCAGCATGCGGATCGCCGGGCCGATGCACAGCGCGGCCAGATGGATGCGCTGCTTGTTCAGCACCTTCATGGCCGTCTTGAAGCCCACGCCTTCCTGGCCGCCGATGATGCAGTCTGCCGGCACGCGGCAGTCCTCGAAATGCACGGCGGAAACCGGCGATCCGGCCTGGCCCATCTTGTCGTAGGGCTGGCCGGTGGACAGGCCCGGCGTGCCGCGCTCCACGATGAATGCGGTGATGCCCTTGGCGCCCGGCGCATCGGGATCGGTGCGCGCCATGACGGTGAACAGGCCCGCCAGCGGGGCATTGGTGATGAAGCACTTCTCGCCGTTCAGCACGTAGTGGTCGCCGTCGCGCACGGCGGTGGTGCGCAGCGCAGTGGCGTCGGAACCCGCCTGCGGCTCGGTCAGGGCGAAGCAGCCGGTCAGTTCCCCGGAGGCCAGCCGCGGCAGGTAGCGGGCCTTCTGCGCGTCGGTGCCGTCCGCCACCAGCGCCTCGGAGCCGATGCCCGTGTTGGTGCCGACCCGGGCGCGAAACGCCACCGAGCATTGCGACAGTTCCATGGCCGCCAGGATCAGCTCCTCGGTCGTCATGCCGGCGCCGCCGTATTGCTCCGGGATGGAATAGCCGAACAGTCCCTGCGCGGCCATGCCGGCGACCAGGTCCTGTGGCACCTCGTCCAGGCGGGCGACCTCGGCTTCGCGCGGCGCCAGTTGCTCTCGCACGTAGCGGCGCAGCGATTCGAGGAATTGCGGGAATCCGTCAGGGTCCCTGATCATGGCTAGTCTCCGTTTCATCATGGGCGCTGATGCGTGCCGCGCCGTGTTGAATCCAGGCTAGCAAAAGGCCGCGGGATTTGAGACAAGTGTTTTGATATCTTGAACGCATGGCGGGCCGTCGCTGCTCTATGATCGGCAGGGACAGACCGCGCATTCCGCGCGCGCCGCGCCCAGGACCTCCACCATGACCACCCGCCCCGGCGAGCGCCATGCCGACCCCGCCTTCGCCACCACGCTGGCGCACGGCTTGTCAGTGCTGCAGGCGTTCCGGCATGGCGAACCCGCGCTCAGCAACCGCGAACTGGCGGACCGCACCGGCCTGTCCAAGGCCACGATTTCACGCTTGACCACCACGCTGATGCAGCGCGGCTTGCTGCGCTACGACGGGGGCTTGCGGCGGTACCGGCTTGGCACGGCGGTGTTGTCGCTGAGCTACCCGCTTCTGGCCAGCATCAAGGTTCGCCAATTGGCGCGCCCGCTGATGAAGCGCCTGGCCGATGCGGCGGGCGGCTCGGCCTCGCTGGGCATGCATCACGGCCTGAACATGGTGTACGTGGAAACCTGTCGCGGCCATGACGCCGTGTCGTTCCGGCCGGACATCGGCGCCTTGCTGCCGCTGCTGCCTTCGGCCATGGGGCGCGCCTGGCTCGCGCAGGCGCCGGCGGACGAGGCTGAGCCCTTGCTGGCGGCGCTGCGGCGCCAGGATCCCGCCGTCTGGCGGCGTCACGCGCCGGACTGGGAGCAGGCTCAGCGCGACTACGCCGAGCATGGCTATTGCGTGGGGCAGGGCGACTGGCACTCGGACGTGCACGCGGTGGCGGTGCCCATGCGCACGCGGGTCGACGGCCAGGCGCTGGTGTTCAACTGCGGCGTGCCCGTGACGCGGCTGCGGCCGGGCGACCTGCGCGGCCGCATCGCGCCGCGTCTGCTGACGCTGGTGGCGCGCGTGGAAAAAATGCTGGAGCGCCAGAATGACGCATGACCAGGACCGGGAATTCACCACCACGCTGGCGCGCGGCATCGATATCCTGGCGTGCTTTCGCGCCGACCGCCCAGTGCTGGCGAACAAGGACTTCGCGCAGCAGACCGGCCTGTCGCGCAGCGCCGTGGCGCGCTTGACGCATACGCTGGTTGAATTGGGTTTTCTGCAACGCGAGGGCGAGCCGGCGCGCTACCGGCTGGGCGCCTCGGTGCTGGCGCTGAGCTATCCCTTGCTCGCCAGCATGCAGATCCGGCAATTGGCGCGGCCGCTGATGAAGCAGCTGGCCGACCACGCGCGCGGCGCCGTGTCGCTGGTGGTGCGTGACCGCCTCCAGATGGTGTACGTGGAGACGGCCCGCTCCAACGAAGCCTTGCAGACGCGGCCCGATATAGGCGCGGCGCTGCCGCTGTTGTCCAGCGCCGCCGGCAAGGCTTGGCTGGCGCGGGTGTCGGATGAGGAGCGGGCGGTCGTCCTGAACCAGCTGCGCGTGGCTGATCCCCGGCACTACGAGGCCCACCTCCCCAGCCTGGCGGCCGCGCGCCGCGATCTGGAGCGCAAGGGCTATTGCGGCAACAACCTGGAGTGGCGGCCGGACGCCTATGGCTTTGCCGCGCCGCTGGGCAGGCCCTATCAGTCGTTGCTGTATGTCTTCAATTGCGGCGTGCCGGCGCAGGACGGGCCTTACCGCGAGCGCGCGGCCGACATCGGCCCGCGCCTGGTCGCCCTGGCGCGCGAGACGGAAAGGTTGCTGGGACTGGCCTGAGACGAATCGGCCCCTTTTCGTGATTCATGACTCCAGGTCAAAAGTGTTTCGCTGTTTCCTGCCTTTTTTCGCAAGGATGACGGCGGCATACTGGACGCCTGTCTTCCGATCCGGGTTTTCCCGCGTGCCGGCCCCTTTGCGCCGGCCCGCTCTCCCGGTCGGCGCAATCGAACCCAAGGAAACCAGATGAATCCCCAGGACTCCCAGCCGGTGAAGGCCGGCCTGCCATTGCTGGCGCTCGCCGTCGGTGCCTTCGGCATCGGCGTGACCGAGTTTTCTCCCATGGGCCTGTTGCCCGTCATCGCCGAAGGGGTGGACGTGTCCATACCCAGCGCCGGCATGCTGATCAGCGCCTACGCCATCGGCGTGATGGTGGGCGCGCCGCTGATGACGCTGGCGCTGTCGCGCTGGTCGCGCCGCAACGCCTTGCTGGTGCTGATGGCGATCTTCACGGTGGGCAACGTGCTGTCCGCGCTGTCGCCCAACTACACGACGCTGCTGTTGGCGCGCCTGGTCACCAGCCTGAACCACGGCGCCTTCTTCGGCCTGGGTTCGCTGGTGGCGGCCAGCGTGGTGCCGCGCCACAAGCAGGCCAGCGCCGTGGCCACCATGTTCCTGGGGCTGACCATAGCCAACGTCGGCGGGGTGCCCGCAGCCACGTGGCTGGGCCAGGTCATAGGCTGGCGCATGTCATTCGCCGCGACCTCGGTGCTGGGCCTGATCGCGATGCTGTCGCTGTGGTTCGCGCTGCCGGCCGGCGAGGCCGGACGCCGTCCCGACATCCGCCGCGAGCTGGCCGTGCTGAAGAGCCCGGTGGTGCTGGTGGCCCTGCTCACCACGGTGCTGGGCGCGGGCGCGATGTTCACGCTTTACACCTACGTGGCGCCGACCCTGGCCGAACTGACGGGCGCATCGCCCAACTTCGTCACGGCGATGCTGGTGCTGATCGGCATCGGCTTCACTATCGGCAATACGGTGGGCGGGCGTTTTGCCGACCGTTCGCTGGATGGCAGCCTGATCGCCTTCCTGGTGCTGATCATCGCCGACTTGCTGGCATTCCCGTGGCTCGCTACGACGCAGACCGGCGCCGCGATTGCGCTGCTGATCTTCGGTTTCGGCACGTTTGCGGTGGTGCCGCCGCTGCAGATGCGCGTCATGCGCGCCGCCACCGATGCGCCGGGGCTGGCGTCGTCAGTGAACGTGGGCGCCTTCAACCTGGGTAACGCGGTAGGCGCCGCAGCGGGCGGGGGCGTGATCTCGGCGGGCATGGGCTATGCCGCGGTGCCGGTCGCCGGCGCAATCATCGCCGCAGCGGGTCTGGGCCTGGTGCTGTGGCAGCGCGCCAGCAACCAGCGCCAACGCAAGCTGGCGATGCAGGGCTGCTGAAGCCGCGACGCGCAGCAAGTAAACAGGGCGCCTGTGCATGCAGGCGCCCTTTCTTCATGCAGGGAAATCGCGGCGTCGCTCAGGCCTCGATCCGTTCCACCTTCCCCACCAGCAGGATGTACGACAGCGCACCCAGCAGGGCCAGCGATGACACGTACACGATGGCGGGCGCGAAGCTGTCCTTCGTCACCAGGAAGCCGATCACGATGGGCGTGCAGATCGACGACAGGTTGCCGACGAAATTGAACACCCCGCCCGTCAGGCCCAGGAGGCGCACCGGCGCCAGCGTGGACACCAGCGACCAGGTGATCGACGCCAGGCCGTTGCCGAAGAAGGCTACGGCCAGGAAGAAGATCACCCAAGGCGTGGAGTCGGTGAAGTTGGCGCCGATCATGGACGTGGATATCAGCAGGCCCAGGATGATGGGCAGCTTGCGCGCCAGGCCGACGGTGGCGCCGCGGCGGATCAGGAAGTCGGACAGCACGCCCGAGCACAGCACGCCGATGAAGGCCGCCAGGAAGGGCACCGACGCCAGGAAGCCGGACTTGATGAAGTCCATGCCGCGGTACTTGACCAGGTAAGTGGGGAACCAGGTCAGGAAGAACCACAGCGTGGACGTCAGGCAGAACTGGCCCAGGTACACGCCCCACAGCTTGCGCTTGCTCATGACCAGGCCCAGGTCGTTCCAGTTGAACGGGGCCTTCTTTTCCTTGACGCTGCGGTCCAGGTCGACCACGCCGCCGCCCTGCTGGATCAGCTCGATTTCCGCCGCGTTCGCGCCCTTGAACTGCCGCGGCTCGCGGTAGATCATGAACCACAGCACGCCCCATACGATGCCCAGAAGGCCGGTGCTGACGAACACCATGTGCCAACCGTAGTGGTGCTGCAACCAGGCCAGCACCGGCGTCAGGAACGCCAGGCCGACGAACTGGCCCGAGGTATAGAAGCCGATGGCGGTGGCGCGTTCGCGTTCCGGGAACCAGGTGGTGACGACGCGGTTGTTGATCGGATAGGCCGGGGCTTCCAGCGCGCCCACGGCCAGGCGCAGCACGAACAGGATGACGAAGCTGCCGGCAAAGCCCATGAAGAACGTGGCTGCCGACCACAGGATCAGCGCGGCCGCGTACAGCACGCGCGGCGACACGCGGTCCACCAGCCAGCCGCCGGGGATCTGCATGGCGGCGTAAGTCCAGCCGAAGGCCGACAGGATCAGGCCTTCATGCACGGTGTCCAGGCCGAACTCGTCCTTGAGCGCGGGTGCTGCGATCGACAGGTTGCTGCGGTCCAGGTAGTTGATGACGACGGTGATGAACAGCATCACCATGATGAGGTACCGGCTGCGCGTGGGGCGCTGGGCGCCCTGCAGGCCGGCGTGGGTGGCAGTGGACAAGGGATGTCTCCTCTTTCTCTCTATCGGCTGATTTTTATCGGCTTACCATTCGGCGAAGCTGCCGTCGGCGTGGCGCCAGATCGGGTTGCGCCAGCGGTGGCCCACGGCGGCGCGTTCCTTCACGTATTCCTCGTTGACCTCGATGCCCAGGCCCGGGCCTTGCGGAATCGCGACCATGCCGTCTTCGTAGGCGAAGACTTCGCGGTTGCTGACGTAGTCCAGCAGGTCGTTGGCGGCGTTGTAGTGGATGCCCAGGCTTTGTTCCTGGATGAAGGCGTTGTAGCAACCGGCGTCGATCTGCAGGCAGGTGGCCAGCGCGATCGGGCCCAGCGGGCAGTGCAGCGCCAGCGCCACGTCATAGGCTTCGGCCATGGCCGCGATCTTGCGGGTCTCGGTGATGCCGCCGGCGTGCGACGGGTCAGGCTGGATAATGTCCACATAGCCTTCGGACAGCACGCGCTTGAAGTCCCAGCGCGAGAACAGGCGTTCGCCCAGCGCGATCGGGGTGGAGGTCAGCGGGGCCAGTTCCTTCAATGCTTCGTAGTGTTCGCTCAGCACGGGTTCTTCGATGAACATGAGCTTGAACGGGTCCAGCTCCTTCATCAGCACCTTGGCCATGGGCTTGTGCACGCGGCCATGGAAGTCCACGCCTATGCCTACGTTGGGGCCGACCGCGTCGCGCACGGCGGCCACGTTCTCCAGGCACTTCTCGACCTTGTCGAAGGAATCGATGTACTGCAGTTCCTCGGTGCCGTTCATCTTCACGGCGGTGAAGCCACGCTCCACGGCGCTCTTGGCGGCCGCGGCGGTGTCGGCCGGGCGGTCGCCGCCGATCCACGAGTACACGCGGATGCGGTCGCGCACGTTGCCGCCCAGCAGCTGCGACACGGGTACGCCCAGGTCCTTGCCCTTGATGTCCCACAGGGCCTGGTCGATGCCGGCCAGCGCGCTCATGTGGATGGCGCCGCCGCGGTAGAAGCCGCCGCGGTACAGCACGGTCCAGTGGTCTTCGATGTTGCGGGGGTCTTTGCCGATCAGGTAGTCGGATAGTTCCTCGACGGCGGCGGCGACCGAATGGGCGCGGCCTTCGACGACCGGTTCGCCCCAGCCTACGATGCCGGCGTCCGTTTCAATCTTCAGGAAGCACCACCGCGGCGGCACGATGTAGGTGGTGAGCTTGGTGATCTTCATGCTTGGGTCTCCTGGGCGGGATAGGCGCGTTGCCAGGCCGCGATGAATGCGCGCGCGTTCTGGCCGACTTGGGCGGCCGACAGGCCGGGTTTGTACAAGGCGGAGCCCAGGCCGAAGCCGCTGGCGCCCGCCTGGGCGTAAATCGCGATGTTGTCGGGCGTGATGCCGCCCACGGGCGCCAGCGCGATCGGCGGGCGCAGCACGGCGCGCCAGGCCTTCAGCACGACGGGGCCGAGTTGTTCGGCCGGAAACATCTTCAGCACGTCGGCGCCGGCCGCCAGTGCGGCGTAGGCTTCGGTGGGCGTGGCCACGCCGGGGCAGGAGGCCATGCCTAGCGCCTTGGCCGCGCGGATCACTGCGGCGTCGCTGTGCGGCATGACGATCAGTTCGCCGCCGGCCTGCTGCACGCGGGCGCAGTCCTCGGGATCCAGCACGGTGCCCGCGCCGATCAGGCAGTCGGTGGGCAGCGCCGCACGCATGGCGCGGATGCTGTCCAGCGGATCGGGCGAATTCAGCGGCACTTCGATCAGGCGAAAGCCCGCGGCATAGAGTTCCTGCCCTATGGCTTCGGCCTCGGCGGGCTTGATGCCGCGCAGGATGGCGATCAGGCCGCAGTGGGCCATGGCGGTTTGCAGACCGGGATGGTTCATGTTTGGTTCCTATTCCGTGGAGGGCGAGGCGATCAGCCCGGCGCAGATGGCCAGGTGCCACAGGCCGCGCTCGGTGGCGTTCTGCGCCTGTTCGGGCGTGCCCAGGCCGTAGTGCTGCATGGCCTGGATGTAGCGCCGGCACAGCGCGGGGTCGCCGCAAAGCACGATGCGGGGCAGTTCGCCCTGCTGCTGCAGCATGTCGGCAAGCGCCGCGATTTCATGGCCGATGAGCAGGCCCGACAGATAGTCAGCCTGCGCTTCGGGCGCCAGTTCGCCGGTCAGGCCGAGCGCGCGCGTGCTGAAGATGGTGGACAGCACGCCCGCGCGGCCGGCGGGCGCTCCGGCAACTTTCAGGCCGCGCTCGAAGGCGGCCATGTCGGCGCTGGTGGCGTCGGCCATGGTCCGGCCCAGGATGGTGTGGCCGCGCAGCGCCGCGTAGACCTCGCCGGTCATGAAGGTGTCGAAGTGGGTGACGCGGCCGCGGCGGGCGCTGACCCACTTCGAATGCGTGCCGGGCAGGCCTATCAGGACGCTGTCGGCGCTGCGGGTCGCCTGGTCCGCCATCACGCCGACGACCTGGGTTTCTTCGCCGCGTATGACGTTGGGCAGGCCATGGCGCTGGATCAGGCCGGGCACGATGTGCAGGGCAGGGCCGTCCTCGCGTTCGACCTTGGTCAGCAGCGTGCCGATGCGCTGCAGGTCGACCGGCACGTCCAGGTAGGCGGCTTCCTTCCAGCCCTGGGCGCTGCCGACCATGCCGCAGGCGATCACAGGCAGGGCCGGTTCGGCGCGCAGCCAATCGCCGCAAGCCTGTTCGAAGGCCAGCTCGAAGCCCGACAGGGCGGTGGTGGCGGCGCCGTCCTGCAGCGGCTGCGGCAGGCGCATGATGCCCCAGGGCAGATGGCGCGTATCCAGCGTGCGGCCGGCGGCATCCAGACGGTAGGCGCGCAGCGAGGAGGTGCCCCAATCCAGCGCGATAAGCGCCGCGCGGGCGGGAGATCCGGTAGTCATCAGAAGCTGTCTCGTTTCCGGCCGCAAACCGGGCTGCGGACGCGCGGTGAGGCTGGCGCGGGGGCAGGGCTCTGCGGACCTTGTTGTCTCAGGCCCGCCGGATGTTCGTGAGCACGCGGCGGGCGATGGGAAAAATTCTAGATCAGCGCTTGAAAAATCTCAAAATATAGAATTAAATCCCACATACAGGGAAAGAACGGTGATGAGGCGCGCTCCCTGCGCCTGGAGCATCCTCCGGGCATATCGCCCGGAAAGCGCGCCTTTTCCCCGCATCTCGCTGCGATGGTGGCGGTTATGCTTGCAATCGTTCTCTTTGTCGCCCGGCCCCGCTTTCATGATCTCTACGCAGACTCCCGACCGTACGCCCACCCTGGACCCCGATGGCGCCGCGCCCGCCGGCACGCAGACGCTGATGCGCGGCCTGGCGGTGGTGCAGGCCGTGTCCGGCGGCGCGCGCGACCTGAAGGAAATCTGCGCCCGCATCGGCGTGGCGCGCAGCACCACGCACCGGCTGGCCAGCTGCCTGGTGCAGGAACGCTATCTGCGGTCCCTGCCCGGCGTGGGCTATGTGCTGGGGCCGAAGCTGATCGAACTGGGTTTCCAGGCGCGCGAAGCCTTTCCGATGGCGACGCTGGCGCGTCCTTATCTGGACAGCCTGGCGGAACAGACGGGCGACACCATCCACCTGGCCGTGCGCGACAACGACGAAGTCCTGTACCTGGAAAAGATCCCCGGCAAGAAGGGGCTGGAGATGCGCTCGCGCGTGGGGCACCGCATGCCGCTGGCCGCCACGGGCGTGGGCAAGGCCTTGCTGCTGGATACCGAAGAGCCGCAGTGGAAAGCGCTATACCGTGTCGGCGCGCCGGTGTCGTCGCGCGCGGGAGGCGGCAGCCAGACCTGGGAGGCCTTCCGCGACCGTATGCGCGACTATGCCGCCCACGGCTACGCGTTCGACCTGGAAGACAACGAACCGTCGATCCGCTGCGTGGCGGCGCCCGTGCGCGACGCGTCCAGCGGCATCGTCGCCGCCATCAGTGTGTCCAGCACGGTGCCCTATATGTCGCTGGATCGCATGCGCGACATGGTCGCCGTGGTGCAGGGCGCCGCAGCGGGGATTTCAGCGGAACTGGGATGGAAGGTGGACCGCGGCTGAGGCCGCGGCCCTGTGTCTTATTCCAGCGGCAGCGTCAGCACGCCCTGCGGGGCCGGACGCATCATGACGCGGCGGTACCAGGCCGACAGCGCCGGCGTGTCCGGTCGTTCGATCGGCAGGGCCAGCCAGCGGTGGGCGGAGCAGACCAGGGCGATATCACCCATGGTCAGTTGGCGGCCGGCGATGAACTCGCGGCCCTGCAGGGCCTGGTCCAGGATCAGGGCACGGACATTCGAACGCTTGACCGAGTTCTCGATGGCGGCGCGGTCGCGCTTTTCCTCGGGTGTGCGGATCAGACCCAGGAACGCCGGACCCATGACGCCCTGCCATTCGGTGGCCTGCCAGTCCATCCAGCGGTCGGCGTCGGCGCGCAGGCATACGTCTTCCGGCCACAGGCTGCCGACGCCGTAGCGCGCGGACAGATAGCGCACGATGGCGTTCGATTCCCACAGCACGAAGCCGCCGTCGTCGATGACGGGGACCGTACGGTTGGGATTCAGCTTGGCGAATTCGGGCGTATCGACCACGCCGAACGGACCGCCAGCCTGCGTGAAGGAGTGCGGCAGGGCCAGTTCGCGCACCGCCAGCATGACTTTCTGAACGTTGACGGAAGTCAGGCGTCCCCAGATCTTCAACATAACCATTCCTTTAGTGTCAGACGGGCGGCAGCTGCCGCCGTGCAAAGCCGCTGTCGCGCGAGAAGCGCGTCCAGTTGAAAGCGGGTCCGGGATCGGTCTTGCGGCCCGGGGCGATGTGTTCATGGCCCCAGGCGGCGGCCAGCGGATGGCGCGCGCGCAGAGCCGGCGTCAGCTTGCGCAGCGCCAGGTATTGCTCTTCGGCATAGGGCAGGGTATCCGTGCCCTCGAGCTCGATGCCGATGGAAAAGTCATTGCAGCGTTCGCGGCCGGCAAAACGTGACACGCCCGCATGCCAGGCGCGTTCGTCGGTGGACACGAACTGGATGATGCTGCCGTCGCGGCGGATGAAGAAATGCGCCGACACGCGCAGGCCGCGCAGCCGTTCCAGCCAGGGATGCGAACCGTAGTCCAGCGTATTCAGGAACAGCCCCGCGACTTCAGGGCCGCCGAAGCGCCCCGGCGGCAGGCTGATGTTGTGCAGCACCAGCAGCGACGCCTGCGCGCCGGCAGGGCGCGCGTCGCAGTTGGGGGAGGGCATGAGCGAAACACCCGGGGCTGGCGCCAGCCAGCCATGACGATCCAGAAGCAAGGCCATGGGAAGAGAGCATGCGTGTGGTTTCCAACACGCATTATGCCGTGCAGGGCGGCAAGCCTCTAATCAGGCGGATCAGTGCCGGGCCGGGCCCAGGCGCGCGTGTTCCGAGCTGCACCAGGTCTGGCCGTTCTGCTGCAAGGCTTCGGACCGGGGCAGATGGATGCCACAGTGGGCGCAGCGCACCATGGACTCCAGCGGCTTGGGGCCGCGCGCATCGGCCTTGGGCTTTTTCGCGCCCTGCTGGCCGGCTTGCCGCGCCGCGGCCATGCGGCCCGCCAGACGGGCCACGAACAGCACCAGGATGATCAGAACAATCCAGAACAGCAACTTGCCCACTTCAACCTCGATGCAGAATCATTTCCAGCACGAACCGGCTGCCGGTATAGGCCAGAATCAGGAACCCGAAACCCGTCAGCGTCCAGCGCAGGGCGACGCGGCCGCGCCAGCCCCAGACGTGGCGGCCGGCCAGCAG
This sequence comes from Achromobacter sp. ACM02, assembly GCF_014851605.1. Lineage (NCBI taxonomy): Bacteria > Pseudomonadati > Pseudomonadota > Betaproteobacteria > Burkholderiales > Alcaligenaceae > Achromobacter > Achromobacter sp. ACM02. Next base: position 717,159 of record NZ_JACUZY010000004.1, on the reverse strand, counting down.
CACGCCGAAGGTCAGCCATGACAGCAGCGTGAACACGGTCTTGTGGTCGAAGGGCAGGATCTTGCCCGTCAGCTTCATGGACGCCACCGAACCCGTGCCCACGGCCAGCGTCAGCACGATGAAGCCGATCCAGATGATGCGGAACAGCAGCTGTTCCTGCACCAGCAGCGGCGGCTGGGAGTCCAGCACGCGGCCGACGATGCTGCGTTCGGCGGGAGCTTCCAGCGGGCGATGCAGATGGCGGTCCAGCAGCGCCATCATCATGGCGTGCAGCGCGGCGATGGTGATCAGGCCGTAGGCCGCCAGGGCGATCAGCAGGTGGACGCGCAGCCACGCGTCGTTGGCATGGGGCACGAATTGGCCCTGGGGAAAGATTGCGGCCAGGCCGCTGGCGATGGTGGCTGCCGGCAGCAGCAGCAATTGCAGGCCGTCTATGCGTACCAGCAGGCTTTCCAGCCAGAACACCACCATGCCCAGCCAGATGGCCGCGGACAGGGCCAACGCCCACCCGATGAACAGATGCTGGGCCCCCAGCATCGATTGTTGCAGCCCGATTCCATGGAGAACCAGGGCACCCAGCAGGCACAGGCGGGCGATTTTGCCGGTCTGTTCCACGCCGCCGCCACGGGCCAGGCGGATCCAAAGCGACCCTCCCAGCACCGCGTACGCCAAGGCAGCCGCCGTGTGAAATACAATGCCTAGTGACATAGAAACCGTTGTCTGGATGGGGCCTTGGGGCGCATGCCGCCCGAAAGCGCAGAATCCGCGCCTGCGGCCACCGTTCAATCAACTAGTTTAAGCGGAAACGCCTCTCATGCTCGATAACCTAACTCAACGCCTGTCGCGCGTCGTCAAGACGCTGCGCGGGGAAGCCCGCCTGACCGAGGCCAACACCCAGGAGATGCTGCGCGAAGTGCGCATGGCGCTGCTGGAAGCCGACGTGGCACTGCCCGTCGTGCGCGAGTTCGTCGCGCGCGTGAAGGAAAAGGCGCTGGGCGAAGAAGTCGCCAGCAGCCTCAGCCCGGGCCAGGCCCTGGTGGGCGTGGTCCACAAGGAACTGACCGCCCTGATGGGCGGCGACCTGGGCGCCGACTCCGGCGAACTGTCGCTGGCGGTGCAGCCGCCTGCCGTCATCCTGATGGCAGGCCTGCAGGGCGCCGGCAAGACCACCACCACCGGCAAGCTGGCGCGCTGGCTCAGCGAAGGCCAGCACACCCAGCACGGCCGCAAGACTGGCAAGAAGAAAGTGCTGGTGGTGTCCGCCGACGTCTACCGCCCGGCCGCTATCGATCAGCTGAAGAGCGTGGCAGCACAGGTGGGCGTGGACTTCCTGCCGTCCGACCCCAGCCAGAAGCCCGAGGACATCGCCCGTAACGCGGTGGACCACGCGCGCCGCCATCACTATGACGTGCTGATCCTGGACACGGCCGGCCGTTTGGGCATCGACGAAGCCATGATGCGCGAAATCCGCGCGCTGCATGACCTGGTCAAGCCGGTGGAAACGCTGTTCGTGGTTGACGCCATGCAGGGCCAGGACGCGGTCAACACCGCGCGCGCCTTTGCCGAAGCGCTGCCCCTGACCGGCGTGGTGCTGACCAAGCTGGACGGCGACGCCCGCGGCGGCGCGGCCCTGTCGGTGCGCCACGTTACCGGCAAGCCCCTGAAGTTCGTCGGCGTCTCGGAAAAGCTCGATGGCCTGGAGCCGTTCTATCCCGAGCGCATGGCGCAGCGCGTGCTGGGCATGGGCGACATCGTCTCGCTGGTCGAACAGGCCCAGAAGAACATCGACATCGCCGAAGCCCAGAAGCTCGCCGCGAAGATCAAGTCGGGCAACAAGTTCGACCTGAACGACTTTCGCGACCAGCTGGGCCAGGTGAAGAAGCTGGGCGACATGGGCTCGCTGCTGGAAAAGCTGCCCGCCCAGTTTCAGCAGGCTGCCGGCCAATTGCAGGGCGGCCAGGCTGAAAAGCAGCTGCGCCGCACCGAAGGCATCCTGAACTCCATGACGGCGGCCGAACGCGCCAAGCCCGAACTCATCAAGGCCTCGCGCAAGCGTCGCATCGCGGCTGGTTCCGGCGTGCCGGTGCAAGAGGTCAACCGCCTGCTGGCACAGTTCGACCAGATGCAGGGCATGATGAAGCAGATGAAGAAGGGCGGCATGGCCAAGATGATGCGCGCCATGGGCGGGATGAAGGGCTTGGGCCGCTTCGGAATGAAGTGATGCCCCCACGGCGCGCGCACTGCGTGCGCTGGCGGTGCCCCCCAAAAGGGGGCGCTTTTTCCCTAGGCAGCCCTGCGGAAAAGACCCTTCTTGCGCCGGACCGGAATGCCCCTGTTGGGGCATTTTTCATTGGAGAGACGGGCGAAAAAAATGGCCAGACATTGCGTCTGGCCAAGTAATCGCGGCTAGCAGGGGGCGCCTGCCGCGATGCAAGCCGGAAAGCGCATGGGTGCCTTCCAGCCTGTCCGATTTACGGCAATGATCAGGACAGGGGCGGGATACGCAGCACCTGGCCCGGGTAGATCTTGTCGGGGCTGGTCAGCATGGGCTTGTTGGCTTCGAAGATCAGGTTGTTCTTCGCGCCCTGGCCCTTGCCGTATTGCGCTTCGGCAATCTTCCACAGGTTGTCGCCCTTCTGCACCGTGTACATCTTGGCTTCCGGGGTGGCCTGCTTCACCTTCAGTTGGTTGTCCACCTGGGCCACGCCCACGGTGTTGCCCAGCGCCAGAGTGATTTTCTCCGCCGCTTCAGTGCTGAGGGCCTCGCCCGCCACCGTGACCTTGTCGCCATCGACCGAGATCTGCAAGCCGTCGGCATTCAGGCCGTGCTTATCGAGCTCTTTCTTCAATTCGTCCGCCGTCGCGGCCTTGGCCTCGCTGGCGCCGAAGAGCTTTTCTCCAACGTCCTTGATGAAATTGAGCAGACCCATAGTGTTTCCTTTATCTATGTTGCGGTGAGAGAAACAAGTGCCATCAGGGCTTTTGGCCCATGAACATTTTGCGCACGATGCCGGCGATCAAGGTCAGCACGGCGCCACCGACGCCGCCGCCGACCACGCTGCTGGCGATCGCGGAAAGATCCAGTCCCGTATTGCCTGCTGCAACCGCGTTCGCTCCGGCGGTGATCATCGGAGCCAGCCAGGAACCCCCTGCCAGGCCGCCGATGGCGCCTGCGATGGTATTGCCCAACGGGCCCAGATTGAACTGCTGGAGCATCTTTCCCAAGCCATTGCCTGCGGCAGCGCCGGCGACAAGCTGGATGATCAGGTTGATGATGACTGCGGTGTTCATGATGCCTCCTCTGCCCCGCGAGGGCGATGTGCAACGCTAGAACAACAGCAAGACGAACGTACGAAACCAGCAGGAACGATTATGACTCGCACATTCCCCGGGCGACGAGGGGTTAACGTGTAACAGGTTGCTAGCCTGTCGGCAGACTACGCAAGAATGCTGGTCAGTTTGCAGGGAATGCGCCGCGATCGGTCTAAACCGCATCGGGCGCGCGGCTACATGCGACAAGGGCCGCTATCGCAGCGGCCCTTGTCTTGGCTGTCTTTCAGCGCGGCGCCGGTGTCAGCCGCCGCCCACGGCCACCACGATTTCGATCTGGTCGCCGTCCGTCAGCGCGGTCTGCGCGTGCTGGCTCTTGGGCACGATTTCGCCGTTGCGTTCCACGGCCACGCGCTTGCCGGCATAGCCCAGGGCTTCCAGCAGCTCGTTCACGGTCGTGTCCAGGGGAAACTCCCGTGCGTCTCCGTTCAGGGTGATGTGCATGCAGGTCTCCTCAGTTATCGCGCATAGCCGTCGGTGGCGGCGATCAGCCGCGCCAACGTGCCGGGTTCGTCAAACGCATGGCCCGCATCCGGGACCAGGTGGAATTCGGCTTCGGGCCAGGCGCGGTGCAGATCCCAGGCGGTGCGCGCGGGCGTGCAGACGTCGTAGCGCCCCTGCACGATGGTGCCCGGAATGCCGCGCAGCTTGTGCGCATCGCGTATCAGCTGGCCTTCTTCCATGAAGCCGCGGTTCACGAAGTAGTGGTTCTCGATGCGCGCGAACGCCAGAGCGGCGCGGTCGGCGGCATGGCTTTGCTGGTGGCGCGGGCTGGGCAGCAGCGTGATGGTGCTGTCTTCCCATTTGCTCCAGGCCTTGGCGGCGCGCAACTGCTCGGCCGGGTCGTCGCCCGTCAGGCGCTTGTGATACGCCGCGACCAGGTCGCCGCGCTCGTCTTCCGGAATCGGCGCCAGGTACTCTTCCCAGCGGTCGGGGAACAGCCACGACGCGCCTTCCTGGTAGAACCAGTGGATCTCCGCGCGCCGCAGCCCGAAAATGCCGCGCAGCACCAGTTCGCTGACGTGGGACACGTGCGTTTCCGCATAGGCCAGCGCCAGCGTCGAACCCCAGGACCCGCCGAACACCAGCCACTTTTCCGCGCCCATGACCTCGGTGCGCAGACGTTCGATGTCGGACACCAGATGCCAGGTCGTGTTGTTCTCCAGGCTGGCGTGGGGCTGCGAACGGCCGCAACCGCGCTGATCGAACAGCAGCACGTTGTAGCGCTGCGGATCGAACAGCTGCCGGTGCACGGGCGAGCAGCCGCTGCCGGGGCCGCCATGCAGGAACACGGCGGGCTTGCCCTGCGGATTGCCGCAGAGTTCCCAGTAGATCTGGTGGCCGTCGCCGGTGTCCAGCGTGCCTTGGCGGTAGGGTTCGATGGGCGGGTATAGCATCAGGCGACTCGCTTGAAGATCAGGTCCCAGACGCCGTGGCCCAGTCGCAGGCCGCGGTTCTCGAATTTGGTCAGAGGGCGGTAATCGGGGCGCGGAGCGTAGCCGTCCGCGGTATTCGCAAGCTGCGGCTCATTGCCCAGCACTTCCAGCATCTGCACCGCGTAGTCTTCCCAATCGGTGGCGCAATGGATGTAGCCGCCCGGCGCGATGCGGCTGGCCAGGAGCGCGATGAACGCGGGCTGGATCAGGCGGCGCTTGTGATGGCGCTTCTTCGGCCACGGATCGGGGAAATAGATATGCACGCCGGCCAGCGAATCGGGGGCGATCATGTCGCGCACCACTTCCACCGCGTCGTGCTGGATGATGCGCAGGTTCGGGATATTGGAGTCTTCAATGCGGCGCAGCAGCGAGCCCACGCCAGCGTTGAACACCTCCACACCCAGGAAATTGTCGTCCGGGCGCGCCAGCGCGATCTTCTCGGTGGTCTCGCCCATGCCGAAGCCGATTTCCAGCACCGTCGGGGCCTGCCGGCCGAAGGCGGCGGCGGGATCCAGGCGGCGCGGCGCATAGGGAATGGACCATTGGCCCATCAGGCGCTCGAGCGCGGCCAGCTGGCCCTGCGTAATGTGGCCGCGGCGGTGCACGAAACTGCGGATATGGGTCGCGCCCGGGCTGTTGGGAGCGTGGGCGGTACTGGCCAGCGCCGCCTGCGTTTCCGGGGAAACGGCGGCAGCCGAGGGCTCGCCGCCAGGCGTCGCGGGGGCGCTTGCGGCAGCCGGGGCCGAGGCGGCTGCGGGGTTGTTTTCGGGGGTGTTCGTATTCATAGCCCGAATTGTAGTGGCAGGCCCGGCATGCCGCTGTCGCCCAGATGCACTAAATTGGGGACATATTTACAACCTTGAGGCTGAGGGCCTGTTGCAGCAGGGCGGCGGCGGCCAGCAGCGATGAAAAAAGGCGCGCTATAATCGCCGCCTCTGCTTCGGCTTTGCGCCGAGGGCACGACACCCGAGCGGGTGTAGTTCAATGGTAGAACGGCGGCTTCCCAAGCCTCAAGCGTGGGTTCGATTCCCATCACCCGCTCCAATTACGCGCCACGTCCAATTCCTCGGTTTGGGATGCAATTCCCTCAGACTGGGGCTTGTCGCGCCTGCGCATCAAAGATGGTCAAGCGGCAACGCCGTGGTGTACTTGAGTTCCTCCATCGCAAAACTCGAACTGACGTCAAACAGTTCAGCGACCTGGATGAGCTTCTTGTAGACGAAATCGAACCCGGCGATATCGGGCACCACCACCTTGAGAAGGTAGTCGGTGTCGCCGGTCATCCGATAGAACTCCATGACCTCCGGCATATCCTTGACGCCGAGCGAGAATTTCTCGAGCCAATTCAGGTCATGGCGGTTCGTCTTTATCGACACGAACACAGTCACGCCCAGCCCCGCCTTGTTGTTGTCCAACAGGCAAACCTGGCGGCGAATAAGGCCGGACGCCTGCAGATGCTGAATCCGCTTCCAGCACGCGGTCGGGGACAGGTGGACCCGTTCGGCGATTTCATTGTTCGAGAGGCGCGCATCAGTCTGAAGCAACGCGAGGATGCAGCGATCTTTCTTGTCCATGGCTCACTCAACTTACCCTCCCTTTTGCGCAGCGTACATACCTGTATGCCGTTGCCGCCGCGCGGTTCGGAGGCCAAACCTGAGGTCGATGTTATAGGCCGCTACCCCCGGGGGCGATACAATTCATCGAGCCAAACCTACAAGAAATTTTATATTTGAGCCGGCGAGCCGGAGGCGCGATGCAAGAGGTGGACCTTACTCTCACGCAGACTTTTTTCCTTGTCGCACAGGAGGGCACGTATTCCGCCGCGGCGCGCCGGCTGAACATCACCTACCAGTCGGTGGCCAATCACATCCGGCGCCTCGAGCAGCGCGTCGGCGAGAAGCTGGTGGTGGCTGGGCGCGGCGCCAAGTCGATCAAGCTCACTCCTCGCGGCACCAGCCTTTACCGGCTGCTGGCGCCGGAATTCGACGTCATGCTGACGCGCCTGGGCAACCTGATCGACAAGGAACGGCCAGTCATCCGTATCGGGATGCCGCACGCGATCTTCTACTACCTGCTGCCGCCGGTGCTGACGAAGTTTCGGCGCATGTATCCCAACGTCGAGATCGTCGGCTACGAAAAGGACGTCTCGCTGCCGGAGCTGATCCGCAACGGCTCGCTGGATGTCTGTTTGAGCGAGCGCTATTTCGGCGACACCGTGATTCCGCAGCGCGTTATCTGCCACTACCAGCCGGCGCTGGCGTTCCCGTCGAGCTGGCCGGCGCCAGCCGATGAGACGGCTGTTCCGGAATGGGCGCTTGGGCGGCCGCTGGTGACATATGAACCGGGCCAGATGCTCCGCAATATCGCATTGGACTATTTGTCGGTCGGCAACGAGCAGCCCAAGGTCGCGGTGTCTACCTCGACCAGCATGAGCGTCAAGCGTTGCGTCGATGAAGGCCTGGGTTTCGCATTGCTTCCCACGTGGTGCATCGACGAGTCGGATCGGCGCCTGAGCTGCATCGCGCTTCCCAACGCGCCGAGGATTCCCATCTATTTCGGCGAAGCCATGTTCCTGAAATCGAATCCATTCGTGCGTTCGCTTCACAAGCTTTGCCTGGAGATTTTTCCCTCCACCATCGAAGAACGCGCGGGCCGGTGGAATTCCCTTGACGCAAGCAGGCCGAGACGCGCGCGCGCCGCTGCCCGAAGCTGAGGCCTTTCCTCCCCCGGGTCTGAGCTGACCCGGCTTAGCCAGTCCGCCTTCGCCAGATTGTCAGGATTCGGCGGTGATTATTTTTCTCTTTTTGCCTCCGGAAGGGGTAAAAAATCGAAGAGTTTTCACCCACTCTCCTCATAGACTTGATCACGTCATCAGTGGTCATCGACTTCCCCTGGAAGCGCTGGCCGTGCATCCACGGAGATTGAAGTTCATGAGGCAAAGCACTCAACTCGTCAGCGCAGGCCGGCATCCGGAACGTTTTGGCGGCCTGGTGAATACCCCCATCTGCAGGGCATCGACGATACTCGCGGGCAGCATGGCGGAATGGGAAGGCATGAAGCGCGCCCGCGCCGCGCAAGAGCCGGGCGCCACCACCTATGGCCGCTATGGAACCGCCACCACCCACGCGTTCGAGGAGGCCATGGCCACCCTGGAAGGCGGACACCGCTCCCTGGTCTTTCCCTCGGGCCTGGCGGCCATCGCCACGACGCTCACCGCATTGCTCAAGGCCGGCGACCATATCCTGGTTTCGTATAGCGCCTATTCCCCGACCCGCTCCTTCCTCGATCGCGTGCTCAGCCGCTTCGGGGTTGAGGTACAGGTCTACGACCCTGCTTGCGGCAAGCGCATCGAATCGCTCATGCAGCCCAATACGCGCGTCGTATTTGTCGAATCGCCGGGTTCCGAAACGCTCGAAATCCAGGATATTCCCGCCATCGCGGCGGCCGCGCACGCGCACGGCGCCTTTGTCGTCATGGACAACACCTGGGCCACGCCGTTGTTCTTCAAGGCTTTCGACCATGGCGTCGATGTGTCCATTCACGCCGCGACCAAGTACATCGTGGGTCATTCGGATGCCATGCTGGGCGTGGTGACCTGCAACCAAGCCACCTGGCCCAAGGTCAGGGAGACGACGCAGGAAATGGGCCAGACGGCCAGTCCCGACGATATCTTCCTGGCATTGCGCGGGCTGCGCACCATGGACGTGCGGCTGCAGAAGCATATGGCGTCGGGAATCCGCGTGGCCCAGTGGCTGGAACAACAAGCCGAGGTCGAGGCCGTGGTGCATCCCGCGCTGCCGTCGCATCCGGGCCATGCCATCTGGAAGCGTGATTTCAAGGGGGCAAGCGGCCTGTTCACGGTAGTCCTGCGCGCCAGCGACGACGAATCAGTCGCCGCCTTTGTCGATGCCTTGCATCATTTCGGAATCGGCGTGTCCTGGGGCGGATATGAAAGCCTGGCCATACCGTTCACTCCGGGAAAGCACCATGGTGATCGCTGGCCTCACAAGGGCAAGGCAGTACGCATGCATGTGGGGCTGGAAGACCCGGAAGACCTGATCGCCGACTTGAAGCAAGGTTTGGCTGCGATGGTTGCCTGCCAGGATGCGCAGCAGCAAGATACTCAGAAAGAAGTCGCCCGCTCGGTTTGAGCTTCCACCATTTTTGACTCGTCCATTACTGGAGATACACATGAGCAAGATGAAGATCACCGGGTCCTTCGTGGCCCTGATTACGCCCTTCAACAAGGATGGCAGTCCCGATTACGAAGCTTTCCGCGAACTGCTGAAGTTCCAGGAAGACAATGGCACCAGCGCCGTGCTCATCATGGGATCCACGGGCGAGGTTTCCATGCTGTCGCAAAAAGAGCGCCAGGACATCATCGTGGAAACCGCGAAGATGAAGACCGGCAAGATGAAGCTCTTCTATGGCTGCACCGGCAACAACACCGAGGCCACCATGGATTACCTGCGCTTTGCACGGGCCAACGGCGCCGATGGCGCCATTCTGGCAGCGCCTGCCTACATCTGCGCCTCCGAAGCGGACATCGAAAGCTATTTCCTCGAGATAGCCGACGCCACCGATCTGCCGCTGGGCATCTACAACAATCCGCCGCGGGTCAAGAGCGATCTGCACTGGGATCAGCTGCTGCGCATCTTCAAGCACCCGAACTACGTGGTCCACAAGGAATCCACCACGCGCGTGGGCCAGGTGGCGCAGGTGCTATACGGCGCGCCCGACGTATCCGTAATGTGCTGCGATTCGCCCAATCTGGGCCTGGTCGTGCCGACCATGAGCCTGGGTGGCCATGGCACGGCCAACATGACCGGCAATATCGCGCCGGCAGAGTTGACGGAAATTTCCCAGCCCTGGACCTCGCCCGAGGTCAGCTTCAGCTTCCGCGAATCCTATTTGCGCAATCTGCAATTGCTGCACTACTCGTACTCGGCCATCAACCCCGTGGCCATCAAATCGCTGATGAAGGCCGTGGGCCTGCCGGCAGGCGAACTGCGCAAGCCGCTGCGCGCACTGGAAGGAGAGCCTCTGCTCAAGGGCCTGCGCGCGGTCAAGGCGCTGGGGCTGGACAAGAAGTACGGCTGGAATTCGCTGCAACTGAAGGCCGCCTGATCCCTTGCAGGATGGGGCCGGAAAGAACGCGCGCCGGGAGATTGTCCGCCTTGCGGCTTCCTGCTGACTGAATTCCTTTCCGGCCATTTCATGTCATGGATCGGGCTGCGCCTTTGCAATAGGAAACGCTATGGATTTGGGAATTCGAGGCCGCCACGCGCTGGTTTTCGGCGGTAGCAAGGGAATGGGCCGCGCCTGCGCCCATCAGTTGGCAAGCGAAGGCGTCAACGTGACCATCGCGGCGCGCACGGAAAGCACGCTGGCCCAGGCCGCTGAGGAAATCACGGCGGCCACGGGAACCCGGGTCCGATACGCAGTTGCCAATATCACCACGGATGAAGGGCGGGAGGCGGCGCTTGCAGCGTGTCCCGCGCCCGATATTCTGGTCAATAACGCAGACGGCGCGCCGCCCGGCGACTTCCGCCAGTGGACCCAGTCCGACTGGCATGCGGCCCTTGATGCCATGGCCCTCGGGCCGATCGACATGATCCGGCGGGTCGTCGACGGCATGATGGAACGCCGCTTCGGCCGCATCGTGAACATCGTTTCACGCAGCGTCAAAACCCCGCAGCTTGAACTCGGCCTTTCCAATGGTGCGCGCTCGTGCCTGGTGGGCTTTGTCGCGGGCCTGGCCCGCCAGACGGTGCGGCACAACGTCACCATCAACAACCTGCTTCCGGGCGTCTTCGCCACCGATGCGCAGCGGCATCACATAGAAGGAATGCTGGAGCCAGGCGGCAAGAGTTTTGAACAGCTGTGGACGGAGCGCGGATCCAACAATCCTGCCGGCCGCTACGGCGAGCCCGAGGAATTGGGCGCGCTTTGCGCATATGTCTGCGCGGCCCAATCCGGCTATATATGCGGCCAGAATATCTTAATAGACGGCGCAGCCTATCCAGGCACCTACTGATTCGCCTACGATCATCCCCGCTTTCCACGCCGGCCTTTTTTCATGTATTGCGGGGCCGAAGAGGGGGGGCGGTATTCGTTGCCCAACCATTTTCAATGAGATCGTTCGTCATGCGTAATACCCCTATTCGTTCTCGCCGCCTTTGCATGAAAGGCATTGCGGCAGTTGTCGGTGGATTGGCCGTGCTGGGTTCGGTACAGGCGCAGTCGAAGGCGGACGCCTCCTATCCCAGCCGCCCGATTACCATCGTGGTGCCTCATCCTCCTGGCGGCTCCGTCGACGGCCTCGCCCGCATATTTGCCGTGAAGCTGGGCGAGGAGCTGAAGCAATCGGTCATCATCGACAACAGGGCAGGCGCGTCCGGGATGGTGGGCGCAGGCGTGGTCGCCCGTTCGGCGGCAGATGGCTATACGTTGTACCTGAATGCCTCGATCCACAACATCAACCCGCTGCTCTATGGGAAGAAGATGACCTTCGATGCGGTGAAGGATTTCACCCCCATCAGCGGTCTGGCGCAAGGCGCATTGATATTCAGCGTGAACAACGATGTCCCTGCGAAGACCGTGCAGGAGTTCGTCGGTGTGGTGAAGGCAGCTCCCAACAAATACAATTTTGCAACCACGGGCTTTGGCTCGGCGGGGCACCTCGCCATCGCGCAGTTTGCATATGAAGGCGGTCTTTCCGATCTGAAGATCCCGATCGTCCTCTACAAAGGCGGCGGTCCCGCCTTGACCGATCTGATCGGCGGACAGGTTCACGCGCTGGCCGATCCAATGCTCTCCTCGCTGCCGATGGTCAAGTCAGGCAAGATACGCGCGCTGGCGGTAACCGGCGACAAGCGCAGCCCCTTGCTTCCGGACGTTCCCACGATGCGCGAAGCCGGGCTGAAGAATTTCGAGTTTTATTCCTGGTATGGCTTGTGGGCGCCAGCCAAGTTGCCGGAGCCGATACTCAAGAAGCTGGAAGTCGCCACGCAGAAAGTCATGACGTCCGCCAGCATGAAGGAGCAACTCGACAACCTCGGCTTTGAAAGCTCCTACCGGAACAGCGCGGACTTCGCGCAGTACATCCAGGCCGAGACGGACAAATACAGCGCCATCATCAAGCAGGCCAATATCACCGCGGAATAAGGCGTTTTCCCAAGAACCAGAGCGCCCCATCGAGGGGCGCTCCGGGCGCTTGGGAAAAGCCGTGTCCGGACCCGGGCCAGACGGCTATGCGGCACGATCCAATTTGGCAATTGCCGGCGCCTCCAGGGCCCGGACCGAAGGCGCGGCTTCTTCCCAGCGCATTACCTCCACCAGCGCGGACTGGGCACTGCTTCCCTGAGTCAAGCGGGAAGTGCCCACGTCTATCGTCAATACGTTGGGGTTGCCGTGTATCTCCAGCTCCTCGTCGGCAGCGTCAAACCATGCTCCCGTAGGCAGCGCCACCACGCCGGGCTTGAGGTCGGCGTCGATAAGCGCGGTTGCAAGGCACGCGCCACGGTCGTTGTAAATCTTGACGAGATCATGCTGGCCGATGCGGCGCGCTTGCGCATCCAGCGGCGAAATGCGCAGGGCCTCCCGGCCATTGACCTTGAGGTCCACCGATGCCTTGCCGCCATCCATTTGGGAATGGAGCTTGCCCGCGGGCTGCGGCGTGAGCAGATGCAGCGGCCACCTTGCAGCCTTGGGTGAGCCAAGCCATTCGTCCGGCATCAGCCAGCTGGGGTGGGGCGGGCAATCGGCGTAACCGAATCCGGCGATTTTTTCCGAATACAGCTCGATGCGTCCGGACGGTGTACGCAGTGGATGTTCCTCGGGATCGCGACGGAACTCTTCGAACAGCACGAATGGCTTTTCAGGCTCGGGAATTTCCACGAACCCGCGGCTCCAGAATGCATCGAAATCAGGGGCCATATGGCCGCAGTCGCGCCATTCCTTGGCCATTGATTCGTAGATATGCCGTACCCACTCCATCTCGCCTCGGCCTTCGGTAAAACCATGCTCGTAGCCGCCCAGCGCGGCCAGTTCCCGGTATATGTCGAAGTCATTGCGGCTGGAGCCGATCGGCGCCAGGGCCTGATGCATGGCGAACACGTGACGATCGCGCGTCGATCCGCCGATGTCATTTCTTTCCAGCGTGGTGGTGGCCGGCAGCACAATGTCCGAGCGCCGCGCCATGGGTGTCCACCAGATCTCATGGGCGACTATCGTTTGCGGCCGGCTCCACGCCCGGCTGAAGCGGTTCAGGTCCTGCTGGTGATGGAAGGGGTTGCCGCCGGCCCAGTACACCATCTTGATGTCTGGATAAGTACCTTCCCGCCCATTGAATTCATAGTGCTGGCCAGGATGCAGCAGCATGTCGGTGACCCGGGCAACAGGAATCACCGAGCCGGTCGGGTTGCGTCCCGATTCCATGGCCGGTCCCGCGATCTCCATGCGCGGGTTTCCCGCGCCATTCATGGACGCATGCCCAAACGCAAAGCCCCCCCCAGGCAGCCCGATATGCCCCAACGCAGCGGCTAGCGCAATGCTTGCCCAATACGGTTGTTCGCCGCGATGAGCCCGTTGCAACGACCACGCGCAAGTCAGCATCGTGCGAGTGTTGCGTGCCTGACGCGCGAGTGCGCGGATAGTCTCGGCCGGCACATCGCAGATCGCCTGGGCCCATTCCGGCGTCTTCGGGATTCCGTCCGTACTGCCTTCGAGATAATCGCGCAAGGCCGGAAATCCAACGCAGTGGGTCTGGAGGAACGCTTCGTCGTGGACGCCATCAACGATCAGCGCCTGGATCATTGCCAGCATCAAGGCCGCGTCCGTGTTGGGACGAATGGGAATCCAGCGCGCACGCACGCCGGCAGGGACATCTCCCCGGGTCGGGCTGATGACCACAAGCTCCATGCCAGCGGCTATCGCCCGTTCGAGCTGCCCGGGCACGGGATGGTCCCCGGCGCCGCCCGATGTGATCTGCGTGTTGCGCAACGGCATGCCGCCGAATGCGATCAGCAGCCGCGTATGACTGGTGACACTGTTCCAGTCCGTCACACGGCCGGTAACCGGCGTATAGGTGCCGATCACATGGGGCAGCAGGAACTGCGCGGTGCCCCAGCTATAGTTGCCCGCCTGATTCGTAAAGCCGCCGCCGGCGTTCAGGAAACGGTGCGTCTGGGTGCGCGCATGGTGCAAACGGCCCGCCGATGACCAGCCATACGAGCCGCCAAAGATGGCCTCGCTGCCATGCTCTGTCCTCACTCGCTGGAGTTCCGAATGGACCGCCGCAAGGGCCTCGTCCCAACTGACCTCAACGTAGTCGTCACGTCCGCGCTCGCTCCCGTCGCACAAGTGCCGGTCGCGCAGCCAGCCCTTCCGGATGGCTGGCCGGTTCACCCGTAGCGGCGAGTGGACCATGGCAGGCATCGATTGCAGGATGCCCGAGGGAGCGCTGTCGCGGGCGAACGGTTCGCAATCGATCAGCCGGCCGCCTTGCGTGACCGCGGTGAATGCGCCCCAATGAGAGAGCGAGGGGAAGCGGCGAATCTGTTCAGACATGATTTGACGAGGTTCCGGCCCAAGGCCGCGCATATCAAAGGCGCGGACCGATTGCGAATGTTCAGCACGCCATTAATGCTAGCAATACAGCTGGTGAATTTTCTTTCCATTCGCGCGGATTGGCGTCAAAACAATGAAATAAATTTCACTCCGGCACCCTTTATTCTTGAATCCGGTCCGGCCTGGCATCGCCGGGCAGCGCGTTCCGGCTACGCCGCAGACATCACAATCGACCAAGACAACCACGCCCATGAAAGTTCTCATCCTCGGATCCGGCGTAGTCGGCGCCACAACGGCCTACTATCTCTGCCGCGAAGGCCATGACGTCGAAGTTGTGGAACGCCACTCGGCGGCGGGAATGGAAACCAGTTTCGGCAATGCGGGCGGTCTTTGCCCGAGCTTTGCGGCGCCATGGGCCGCGCCGGGAATGCCGGTCAAGGTATTGAAGATGGCGTTGCAAGCCGATGCCCCGGTGCGCTTTTCGCTTTGGCCCGAATTTGAAAGGCTCCGTTGGACCAGGCGATGGCTGATGGAATGCAATGCGCCGCGGTTTCGCGTCAACAAACTGCGCATGCAGCGCGTGGCTCACTACAGTCTCGCTTGCCTGAAGCAGCTCATGGCCGAGACGCCGATCGCGTTCGATTTTCATGCGGGCGGCGTGTTGCAGCTGTTCCAGACCGTAGCGGAGTGCCGGTATGGCGATATTGCCGCCAGCGCACTGAGGGAATTCGGCATTCGCCACAGTGTGTTGAACGGGCGCGATGCGCTGGCGGTCGAGCCGGCCTTGCGAGACGCCACCGCCAGGATCGCGGGCGGCCTTCATTTGCCGTCCGATGCCTCGGGCGATAGCCACATTTTCTGCCAGGCATTGACCGCCTGGCTTCAGCGTGCGGGCGTGAAGTTTCGATTCGACACCGATGTGCGGCGATTGCTGCATGAGGGCGGTCGGGTGGTGGGCGCAGAGACCTCTGGCGGCATACTGAAGGGCGATGCCACGGTTGTCGCCTTGGGCAACCAGGCTCCGGCACTGCTTGCGCCGCTGGGGATCAAGCTTCCCGTATATCCGCTCAAGGGCTATTCGATTACCGCGCGGGTGACCAATGCCGATCAAGCGCCCAATATGTCGGTCATGGATGAACACAACAAGGTCATGATTTCACGGCTGGGCAATAGAATCCGCGCGGCGGGCATGGCCGAACTGGTCGGCCACGACTTGTCATTGAAGGCGGCCCGCAAGGATGTGCTGGTCCGGGCGGTGCGCAGCCTGTTCCCACATGGTATCGACTACGCCAACGCTACCTTCTGGGCGGGTCTGCGCCCCATGACGCCAGACGGCCCCCCGATTCTCGGAGTCTCTGGTTGGGGCGGGCTGTTTCTCAACAGCGGGCATGGCTCGAACGGCTGGACCCAGGCTTGCGGAACGTCCCGGATCGTGGCGGATCTGGTCTGCGGCCGCAAGCCTGAAATCGACCTCGAGGGACTCACGATCGAGCGTTTTCGAAGGTAGCATTGACGGCACGCGAAGTTTCGCCATCCCTGTCGAGGTTGTTCGCGCCAGACAGACGAACGCCGATCTAGAGATGGAAATCGCCCGCGGCTTCCGGCTGGTAAAGCACTTTCCTGATCCCGATCCGGCGGGTCCGGTCCGAAATCCGCCAATCGATGGAATCCCCCTCCTGGTAGCCCAGGATGGCGGCCCCGACATCGGAACAGACAGAGAGCTTTCCTGCGCTGCTGTCGGCGTCTTCAGGGTAGACCAGGGCCACTTCCATCTCTTCGTCGTCCAGCTGCAGCAAGGCACGGGAGTTCATCGTGACCACGTCCCGCGCCACTTGCTGCGGCTTGACGACGATGGCGCGCTCCAGCTCGTGCTCGAGCTCGACAATAGTCGGACCCTGCTCGAGTTCTATCAGGCTCTTGAGCCGGGCCTTGTCGATTTCAGTGATGTAGATATCGGTGGAGTCGACAACGGCGCCTTCGCGCAACAGTCGTAGATAACGCCCCGCAGTCATGGAAAACGACTTCAGCGTCGGTGTTTCGTTTTCAAGCAGAAAGCCGCTGCGCAGAAAGGTCTTCAGCGAACGCGCGTTGTCCGGGTGGATCTTGGCGATGAGCTTTTCGGCCCGCATGTCGAGGAAGGCCAGCTTCATGCCTTCGCGGATCGTGCTGGCGCCCAGGTTCCGGCCCCAGTTGTCGCAGTCTCCGATCACCAGGACGATCTCGCAATCCGGGCCGGTCTTGACGAGGCGAACGAAGCCCACCGGGGCGTCATGCCTGTCATAGGCCATGAAGAACCGGCCGCCCTGGTTGAACAGATGGGTCAGGATCGGCAGCTGGGTCCGATCGATGGCTTGCTCGATGAAACGGGAGACATTGCGCGAATCGCTCAGATAGCAGGTCACGCGCTCATCTTCCAACCAATCCATCAGCGTCAGCGCGTGCGTCCGGGTGATTTCCGGGCACAGCGAAATGAAAGGCTTGTTCATCTTCACCACACTCATTCGTAAAGGATGAAAGCCCTTCATGGCGATGGCCATGACGGTTCTTTCGGCAAACCGCGCATTTTAGGACGGAATGCGGATGAGTGCAGGGCGGGCCGAGAACGGGCGCCGCTTGCAAGGCCCGGGGCCGTGTCAGATCGGATGAACCCTGCGCCTGCGCATGAGCCACTGCCAGAAATCCGCGAACAGTTTTGCTGACACGGAAAAAGCGATCAGCACGGCCGCGCCAGCAAGCGTGGGCCATCGATCAGCCCAGGCTTGCTCGAATACCAGGAGGACAAACATGTGCCCCAGCGCGGCCATCAATGGCGCGCCGATCAACCATCCCGCGACAAACCAACAATCGTGGCGGGTAAAGACCTTCGTGAAACTGAGGTGATAGGCCGCGCGTGCCACGTAATAGGACAGCACCAGGGTCAGGAAAATGAGTGCGATGCCAGCAAGCGTAAAGTCTTCGGATACGCGGACCTTGTGCCAGCTTTGAAGTATCGGGTCGCCGATCAGAATCCACTGGTCTACCGGCGGATCGTAGTGCGCGATCGGAATGATTCCGACACCGCGTGCAAGCCACGACAATCCGTGGAAGCAATACCAGGCAAAGATGATCGAAGCTGCTGCGCCGAACAGCATACGCAGCTTGTGGCTAGCCATTGCAGTAATTCCCATCGCGCTCGAAGTTCCCTGAGTATTCCACGCATGTTCCTGGCGTTCTCGGCAGCCAGTCTCTAAACCTCTCTTCCATACTGCTCCATTTTCCACCGAGCCCGCGGCCCCCGCTGCGTGTACTCGCGCCGGTAATCCGCCGGCGTTACGCCGAACTTCCGCTTGAAGGCGCGACGGAAGGCCGCCACGTCCAGATAGCCGCAGTCATTGGCTATGTCCTCCACGGAGCGCAGCGTCACTTCCAGCCACATCTGGCTCTTTCTCATCCGTATATCGGTGAGGAATTCATGCGGTGTGATCGCCAAGTGCGTCCGGAAAAGGCGTGCCAAGGTTCTTTCGCTGACGGCCGCATGCTGTGCGGCGTCGCCTATCGTTATCGCTTCCTGGGCATGTGCCAGCAACCACTGGACGGCCCTGTACAGCGGGCTGTCGCGTGTGAGACCGCTGACCTTCTCTATGGGCAGCGTCGACGCGATGATCTGCCGCGCGGGATCGAAGACGAGCTTGTCGCGCGATGCGCCGGCCAGTCCGGCGATGCCCGTGCGGTCCATCAGATCGAGCACGCAGTCATAGGCCAATGAAGGCGTCCCGGCAAGCAGGATGCGCTCGCTGGCCCAGACAATCGGATCGTTGGCGATGGCCAGGTCCGGATGGGTCCGCGCGAAGCCCGACTGGTACGCCCATTGCACCGGCGTCCGCATCTTGTCCAGTACGCCTGCCGCCGCGACCAACCAGACGCCGGTGCCCACCGCGCAGACGTAGCGCCCATCCGCCACCGCGCTGCGGATTTCGTGCAGCACGGCGTCGTTGTTTGCCACGCTGGCGCGCAACTGCGGCACCGAGACCGTTTCCAGGGGCGGAACAAAGACGGCGCGCTCCATTGCCGAATCCGGCGCGCCCGGCGGCATGAAGCTCAGATGTTCGGACGCCGAGTCCGTTTCCGCCGAAAGGGCTGCGCCCACGCAGCGCCACGTCACCACATGGCCGCTCGCTTGCCCGCTGCGGCTGCGGGCAATGCCGTTGGCGGTGCGGAACGTATCGATCGCGGCATGGATGGGGCCGTTCAACCTGCCGGCGGGCTGCAGCAGTTCCACATGCAGAGGGTAGTTGTCTGGAGCGGCACCCATGATGTCTGTTTGGAGCGCGGTCTTTCCGCAGAGGATCGAACAAAATCAACACGCAAATATTAGATCAACCGCGCCCTCCAAGGAGCCATCCGTGCCATACGCAACCGCGTCCGACGACACCCGCATCTACTACGAAACCTATGGCGACGGCGCGCCCGTCCTGTTCATCCATGGCGGCGGCGGCAACACCATATGCTGGTATCAGCAGGTGCCTTTCTTCGCCAGCAAGTACAAGGTCATCGTGATGGACTTGAGGGGCTTCAAGAACTCTCCCTGCGTGCCGGAACGCAACCATCCGCGCCACTACCCCGCCGATGTGCTGGCCATACTGGAACAGGAAGGCATAGGAAAAGTAAACCTCGTGTGCCAGTCGCTGGGCGCATGGGCAGGCTTGCCGCTGGCCGTGAAGCATCCGGAGCGCGTCCAGACGCTCTTCATCAGCGGCTCGCCGACGCCGGCCTATTCGCCCGAGACCTGGGAAATTCTGCGCAAGGCCGGCAAGACCTTCGATGACGGCCGCCACGATCTGCGCAGCAAGAGCATCGGCTGGAACCGCAAGAACGTCGAAGCCCGGCCCGAGATGCTGCATCTGTACGGCTGCATCAAAGCGCTCAATCCCAAGGGCTTCCTGGCGCTGACCATGCAGGCCGACGACGTCAAGATCCATCCCGCCGAGTTCGAGGGCTACCGCGTGCCGACCTTGATGACCGGCGGCAGCCACGACGATTTCCTGACCCCGGAAAGCCACCATCTGGTCGCGAAGCTGCTGCCGGGCAGCCTCAAGTACACCTTTGAAGATTCGGGCCATTCTCCTTATTTCGAAACGCCGGACGAATTCAACCGCGTGGTGCTTGAGTTCCTGGACGCGCACAACTAGTTCCTGATCCTGCAAGAAGGAGACAACATGGCTGCCATCAAAAAAACACTGGCGTTCGGGCTGGCTGGCGTCATGGCGCTGGCCAGCGTCGCCGCCATGGCGCAAACCGATTATCCGAACCGGCCCATCCGCTGGATCGTTCCCTCGCCGGCGGGCGCGCCTATCGACGCCATCGGACGCAAGCTGGGCGAACTCATGTCCGCGCGGCTCGGCGCGCCCGTCGTGATAGAAAACAAGCCCGGCGCCGGCAGCACCATCGGCGCCACCGAGGTCGCGCGGGCCAAGCCCGACGGCTATACCTTGATGCTGAGCGTGGGCGACGCGCTCATCTCTTCGGTCGTGACCATGAAGGTGCCTTATGACCCGCAGCGCGACTTCACGTTGATCAGCAAGATAGCCGCGTCAGGTCCCGTGCTCATCGCAAACAAGTCGATGCCGGCCGGCGACCTGGCCGGGGCGGTCAAGGAGGCCCGGGCGGCGCAGGTTCCTCTGGCCTATGGGTCGTATGGTCCGGGCTCGTACCCGCAACTGATCATGGAGAGCCTGGCCAGGCAGTCTTCGGTGAAGTTCATCGAAGTCCCCTACAAGGGATCGCCGCCGGCGATGACCGATCTGCTGGGCGGGCAGTTGGCATTTACCTTCACTTCCACCAGCATTGCCGCGCCCATGATCGCGGACGGCAAGGTCAAGGCCATCGCCGTTATCGGCGACAAGCGCTCGGCGCTGCTGCCTGGGGTCCAGACCTTCGCCGAAGCGGGATACGACGCCTTCATATTCAAGAACAAGGCCTGGGTCGGCCTGAGCGGCCCCGCCGGCATGCCTGCGGACGTGGTGCAGAAGCTTGCGGCGGCGGCTCAGCAGGTGGTGCGGGATCCGGAGTTCGGCAAGTATCTGGAGAACATCGGCTTCGACGCCGTGGGCAATACGCCGGAGGAGTTCCTGAAGGAGTATCGGGAGGAGTATTCGGTCGTGCCGGGGCTGATCAAGGAGCTGGGCGTGGCGGCGCATTGATCAGCGGGTTTATTTGATGGCGGATGGAAATCGATGGTTCCTGATATTCATTCGATATCAAATCTCAAATTCTTAATATTAGACAGCCCCGTCAAGCACGCCTAAAGTCATCCGCTGGACCATATGGCCAGGACCGCCGCCTAGAGCGGCCGGCCATCCACGCAAAGGAGACTTCCATGCAACACCGCAGAAAGATGCTGACGGCCATGTTGGCCGTGGCCTTGCTTGGCGCCGCCGGCCATCAGGCCGTCGCGCACGCCGAGACCTTCCCCTCCCGCCCGATCAAGTTCGTGGTGCCGTTCGGCCCAGGCAGCGGCACCGATACCTCGGCCCGCTATTTCGCCCGCCAGCTGCAGGAACTTACCGGTCAGCCGGTAGTAGTGGAGAACAAGCCGGGCGCCAATGGTTTCATCGCGGTGAAGAACGTGTTGTCGGCGCCGGCGGATGGCTACACGGTGTTCATCGGCAGCAATTCGACGCTGGCGGTCAATGCGGCGCTGTTCAAGGCGCTGCCTTACGATCCCGTCAAGGATTTCGCGCCGCTGACCATGATGATGCGCTCACCCGCCATGCTGGCAGTCAGTCCGCAGGCGCCGTACGGCACCCTGAAGGATCTGATCGCCTACGCCCAGGCCAATCCCGGCAAGGTGAATTTCGGCGCGGGCTCTGCCGGCTACCAATTGATGGGGGAGTTGCTGAACGACAGCGCCGGTCTGAAGACGGTACATGTGCCGTTCAAGGGCGCCGGCGATGCCATCATGGCTGTGGCCGGCGGTACGGTGGACTACACGTTCGCCGAGGTGACAGCGGTGCAGGAGCTGGCCAAGGACGGCCGCGTGAAGGTGGTGGCGGTGGCGTCGGACCAGCGTGTCGGGACTTCACCCGATGTGCCGACGGCGACCGAGGCCGGCCTGCCCGGATTCGAAGCCTATACCTGGGTGGGCGCGATGGTCAGCGCCAAGACGCCGGCCGAACAGACCGAGCGCCTGGCCGAGCTGTTCACGCGCATCTCCAAGATGCCCGAAACCCGCGCCTTCTATGAACGCCTGGGCGCCACGCCGATGACGGGCGGTCCTGCGCAGATGCACGAATTCCAGCAGAAGGAAATCGCGCTGTGGCAGCGCATCGTCAAGAAGGCGAACGTTCCCCAACAATGAAGGAAGAGGCGAGCATGACGTCGCAAGCCCTGCAGAATGTGAAGGTGCTCGATCTGTCGCGCGTGCTGGCCGGCCCCTGGGCCGCCCAGACGCTGGGCGACCTGGGCGCTGAAGTGATCAAGGTGGAGCGGCCGGGCACGGGCGACGATACGCGCGCCTGGGGGCCGCCCTACGTGACCGATCCGGCGGGGCAGCCCACGGGCGAGTCCGCTTATTACATGTGCGCCAACCGCAACAAGCAGTCGATCAGCATCGATTTCACCAAGCCCGAGGGGCAGGAACTGGTGCGGCAGCTGGCGCGGCAATGCGATGTGCTGATCGAGAACTTCAAGACCGGGGGCCTTGCGCAATACGGGCTGGACTATGCGTCGCTGAGCGAGCTGAACCCCAGGCTGGTGTATTGCTCGGTCACCGGCTTTGGCCAGGACGGTCCGTATGCGCATCGCGCCGGCTACGACTTTTTGATCCAGGGCATGGGCGGCTTGATGAGCATCACGGGGCATCCCGACGGCATGCCCGGCGGCGGTCCCATGAAAGTGGGCGTGGCGTTGACCGACATCCTGACGGGACTGTATGCCAGCACCGCCATCCTGGCCGCGCTGCAGGCGCGTGCGCACACCGGGCGCGGCCAGCATATTGATCTGGCTTTGCTTGACGTGGGCGTCGCCTGCCTGGGCAATCAGGCGATGAACTATCTGTACGGCCAGCAGGCGCCGCGCCGCATGGGCAATGCGCATCCGAATACGCTGCCGTATCAGGATTTTCCTACCGCCGACGGGCATATGATCCTGGCCGTCGGCAACGATGGGCAATTCGCCCGGCTGTGCGTCGCCATAGAACGGCCGCAATGGGCCGAGGACGAGCGCTTTGCGCGCAATGCGGCGCGGATTGCCCATCGTGAGGAACTGATCGAGGGCTTGCGCGCCATCACCGTCACCCGCAGCACGCGCGACTGGGTCGCGCTGCTGGAGCAGCACGGCGTGCCTTGCGGACCCATCAACACCGTCGCGGACGTATTCGAGGATCCGCAGGTCCAGGCGCGCGGCCTGCGCATGAGCATGCAGCACCCGCAGGCGGGCGAAGTGCCGCTGGTCGCCAGCCCCATCCGCCTGTCGGATACGCCGGTGAGCTACCGTCACGCGCCGCCGCAACTGGGCCAGCACACCGACGCCGTCCTGGCCCGCCTGCTGGGCTTGAGCGCGGATACCCTGCACACGCATCGAATCAATGGAGTCCTGGGATGAGCAGTCTGAATTCACTGGCGTTGCCGCTGACGCGCATTCCTCCCGAAGACGAGGCCCTGCGCCCCGCCGTGCGCGCCTTCCTGCAAGAAGCGGTGCGCGACATGCCGGCGCATATCCGGGCGCGTTCCTGGGGCGGCTACGACACCGCGTTCAGCCGGCGCGTGGGCGAGCGCGGCTGGATCGGCCTGACCCTGCCGCGCGAGTATGGCGGCGGCGGGCGCAGCGCCTTCGCGCGCTATGTGCTGGTAGAGGAATTCCTCAATGCCGGCGCGCCGGTCGGGTCGCACTGGATCGCAGACCGGCAGAGCGCGCCGCTCATCCTCAAATACGGCACGGAAGCGCAGAAGCGCTTCCACGTTCCCCGCATCTGCCGCGGCGAGTCTTTCTTCTGCATAGGCATGAGCGAGCCCAACTCGGGGTCGGACCTGGCCAGCGTGCGCACGCGCGCGGCGCCGAACGACCGCGGCTGGCTGCTCAACGGCCAGAAGATCTGGACCACCAACGCCCATCACTGCCAGTACATGATTGCGCTGGTGCGCACCTCGGGCGGGCCGGAGGATCGCCACAAGGGCCTGTCGCAGGTGATCGTCGACCTGTCCCTGCCCGGCGTGACGGTGCGGCCGATCGAGGACCTGTCGGGCGACAGCCACTTCTGCGAAGTGTTCTTCGATAACGTGCAGTTGGACGCCGATGCGCTGGTGGGCGACGAAGGGCAGGGCTGGGAGCAGGTCACGGCCGAACTGGCGTTCGAGCGCAGCGGCCCGGAACGGCTGTACTCCAGCATCGTGCTGTTCGATCAATGGCTGGACTATGCGCGCCTGCCCGCCAATCGCACGCCCTCGTCCCGGCGACTGGCCGGCAAGGTGCTCGGCCAGCTGACGCCGTTGCGGGCCATGTCGGTGTCGGTGCAGGAGAAGCTGACGCGCGGCGCCAGCCCCATCGTGGAGGCGGCGCTGGTCAAGGAGCTGGGCACCACGCTGGAACAGATGATTCCGGCCTGGATTGCGGAAGACCTGTACTCGCGCGAGGCCGAGGACATTCCGGTGGAACTGCTGATGACCTTGAAGTACGTGACGGAGGCCTCGCCCTCGTTTTCCCTGCGGGGCGGCACCCGCGAGATTCTGCGCGGCATGATCGCGCGCGGCCTGGGCCTGCGCTGAAGGAGCATGACATGAGCGATAACGATCTTTACGCCGATGCCGCGCGCCAGGTGCTGGCGGACCATTGCACGCCGCAGGCGGTGCGCGATATCGAAGCGGGCGGCGACGCCGCCGGCAGGCTCTGGCAACAGCTGGAGGACACCGGCCTGGCCGACGCGCTGGTCGGCGAGGAAGAGGGCGGTTCCGGGCTGAGCCTGGAGCAGGTGTTCGGCGTGCTGGAGCAATGCGGCGCTCATGCGCTGCCCTTGTTGCTGGGCGAGACCATGATCGCGCGCGCGCTGCTGCCGGCGGCGCAGCGGCCTGCTGGCAGCATTGCATTGGCACGCGGCGTGCAACAGGCGGATGGCGCCTGGCATTGCGCGCTGGTGCGCGGCGGCGCGGTGGCTGACAGCGTGCTTGTGCAGACGGGCGATGCCTGGCGCCTGCTGGACGCCGCGCAGGCGCATAGGGAGCCGCAGGCGCTGGCATTGGACGCCGCCCTGAGCTGGACCCCGGCCCAGGTCGCGGCTGCGCCGTTGGCGCCGATGGACGCGGCTACCGACGTCCGCACCATGCAGGCCTGCGTGGTCGCGCCGCAGATGGCGGGCGCGCTGGGCAGCGTGCTGGAGCGCACCCTGCAATACGCCAATGAGCGCCAGCAGTTCGGCCGGCCCATCGGCAAGTTCCAGGCCATCCAGCATCAGCTGGCCGTCATGAGCGAGCATGTCTGCGCCGCACGCATGGCGGCGCAGCTTGGCTGCCATGCCGACGGCGTGGCGCCGGACCGGCTGCGGGTGGCGGTCGCCAAGGCGCGCTGCAGCGAGGCGGCGCTGGTGGTGTCCGAGCTGGCGCACGCCGTGCATGGCGCGATCGGCTTTACGGAAGAATACGATTTGCAACTCTACACGCGCCGCCTGCATGCCTGGCGTCAGACCGCGGGCAGCGAAGCCTACTGGCATGACGTGGCGGGCGATGCGCTGCTCGCGCATGCGGGGCCGACGCTGGACCTGGTGCGTACGATTACCGACGTCCCGGCGTAAGCCCGGCTCTCAGGAGAAACTTGCATGGCTTTTCTGCAGATAGAACGCGAGGACGGCATCGTCGTCGCCACCATGAACCAGCCGGAGACACGCAATGCGCTGACCGGCAACACCGCCGTCGAAGAGATCGTGCAGCTATGCGCGGACATCCGCCAGGACGCCAGCGTGAAGGTGCTGATCCTGACCGCCGCCGGGCCGATCTTCAGCTCGGGCGGCAACGTCAAGGACATGCGCCGCTTTTTCGACGATGCGCTGACCCCCGAGCACATCTGCGAGGAGTACCGGCAGGGCATCCAGCGCATTCCACTTGCGCTGCATGGCCTGGACGTGCCCGTCATCTGCGCCGTCAACGGTCCGGCCATCGGGGCGGGACTGGACATCGCCTGCATGTGCGACATCCGCATCGCGGCCGACACGGCCACGTTCGCCGAGAGCTTCGTGCGTGTGGGCATCGTGCCCGGCGACGGCGGCGCCTGGCTGCTGCCGCGCGCCGTGGGCATGGCCCGCGCCAGCGAAATGGCCTACACGGGCGAGGCCATCAGCGCGCAGGACGCGCTGGCGTGGGGCCTGGTCAGCCGGGTGGTGCCGGCGGCGGACCTGCTGCCGACCGCCAGGACCCTGGCCGCAAAGATCGCCGCCAATCCCGGCGGCGTCATGCGCATGACCAAGCGCCTGCTGCGCGAAGGCCAGCACAGCAGCCTGGCGTCCTTGCTGGAGCTGTCGGCCAGTTATCAGGCGCTGGCCCACAAGACTGCTGAACATCGCGAGGCGGTCACCGCGTTCATCGAGAAGCGCGCGCCGAAGTTTTGAAGGGCGGCGCTGCCGATGCATTTGCGCATCGGCAGCGCCGGATGGCGTCAGTGCGCGTCCATCATGTGCAGGCCACTGCCCAGATGCGCAGCGCCATCGATCTGGAGCAGCTGGCCCGTCATCAGGTGGCCAGCCGGCGTGGCCAGGAAGGCAACCAGCTCCGCGACTTCTTCGATCGATGTGGCCCGGCCCATGGGCGTGGCGGCGACCAGGCGGTCCAGCATGGCCTGCGCAGCCTCGCCGGCCAATCCTGGCGTGATCACCGCTCCGGGGCCGATGCAATTGAGCGCGATGTCGTCAGCAGCCCATTCCAGGGCCAGGGTCCGAGTCAGGCCCAGCACGCCGGCGCGTGCGGCAATGGAATGGGCAATTCCCATGGAGCCGCGGTCCACGCCCGAGAGCGAGATGTTCACCACCGTGCCTTGGCGAGCCTTGAGGAAGGGATAAGCTGCCTTGGTTACGACAAACACGGCGTTCAGATTGGTGTCGATCACCGCATCCCAACCTTTGCGGCTGATCTGCGCGGCGGGCGCGAAGAATTGGCCGCCGGCATTATTCACCAGCAGGTCGATGCCCTGGCGTTCGCCCACTTCGGCGATCAGCGCCTCGATGGCGGCGGTGTCGCGGATGTTGGCGCAGGCATAGCTGAAGTCGCCGGTCAGTTTTTCTGCCATTCCGGCGGTCTCCGCCAAGGGATCTTCGCGCCGTCCCACCCCGAACACGTCCATGCCCAGCGCCAGCAAACGCAGGGCGATGCCACGACCGATGCCAGAGCCGGCGCCAGTGACCAGTGCGCTGCGGCCGACCAGAACGCCGGGCCGCATGACCTGGGTGGATTCCATGCAAGTTTCAGATTTCATGAGGTTCACCTGGAAGTAGGAATTCAAGAGACCTGCCGCCGCCCGCCGCCGATGGCCGGCGTGGGGCTGCGGGGGATGCGTTGACCGTCGAACAGGGCGGGAAAGGCCGGCACGTGTTCGCCGTTGGCGAGTTCCTGCGATACGGCCCCAGGCCGCAGGCCGCGGATGAGCGTCAGCGCTTCGGCCGGCGCCCGGACGTTGCCGGCCGGGATCTGCATGTCCCGCATCTGCCGGAGCACGGCTTCGCGGGTCTGCGGCAGGGTCCAGGCTTCCACCTGGGCGTCGAAGTGCGCCGCGCGGCGGATGCGTTCCTTGATGGGTGCATCGTCCGCGCCGATCAGCGGGCGCAGGCGCGCCCAATAGCTGTCCAGCCCGCCCAGGATGTAGACATGGCCGTCTGCGCAGCGATATATGCTGGAAGGCGCCGACGCGCGGTCGCGGTTGCCCATGGGCGGATCCAGTGTTTCGCCTTCGCTTAGCGCCAGCGCCGCCGGCCCCAGCAGCATTGCGGACGCCACCTCCATCATGGAGAGATCGATCAAGCGCCCGCGGCCTTCGAGCATCGCCATCGCGCAGGACAGTCCCGCGTACATGCCGCTGAACATGTCCACGGGCCAGCTCGTGGTCAGGCGCGGCGAGCCATCCTCGTCGCCGTTCAAGAGGGCGAAGCCGGATTCGCATTGCGCGATGGTGTCCATGCAGATGCGGTCGTCCTGCTGTCCATAGCCGGAGATGAGCACGACGGTCAGGCGGGGATGGCGTGCGCATAACGCCGGGCCTTGCAGGTCCAGACGGGCGAGCGATCCCGGGGCCAGATTGCAGATGAAGGCGTCGGCCTGCGCCAGCAGCGTCTCCAGTGCTTCTCGTCCGTCCGGCGCGGCCAGGTCCAGCACCTGGCTCCGCTTGCCGGTGTTGAAGCTGCGAGCGTAGAAGCTGCCGAAGCTATTTCCCGGCAAGGTACGCACGCCATCGCCGCGCGGCGGCTCCACCTTGACCACGTCGGCGCCGAAATCCGCCAGGTACTGCGCGGCGGTAGGGCCGGCGATGAACTGCGACAGCTCGATGACGCGCTTGCCGGCAAGGGGGCGTGGAGTGTCGGCCTCAGGCATGGATCACCCGCTTGGCTTTGTGGACGGTGCGCGGCAGAGTGCCGTTTTCCACCACTTCCACGTGAAAGCGCACCTGCAGGCGATCGCGCAGCAGTTGCGACAGCCTTTCGCCAAGGTCGGCGCTGGCGCCGGGTTCGCGTTCGACGCGCAGCTTCACGCCGGTCAGGAAGCCCGTGCTCGGATCCTTGACGCTGTCGTCGATGATGATCACGTATTCATTGCTGACGCCGGCAAAGCCACGGACCACGTCTTCGATGGCGGACGGGAACAGATTCACGCCGCGCACGATCAGCATGTCATCGGCACGGCCGAGCACGCCGCCAGGCAGGCGGGCATGGGTGCGGCCATCGGGGCCCAGGCGGCTGTCGCGCACCACGATGTCGCCAGTCCACCAGCGCACCAGCGGGCAGGCCTGCTTGTCCAGATGGGTGAGCACCAGCACGCCGCGTTCGCCGTCGGCCACCGGCTCATGCGTGTCGGGGTGCAGGATTTCGACGTAGATGAAATCCTCGGCCAACGTGGGGCCGAGCTGCGCGGCGGTATCCCAGCCTATGGGTTGGCATTCCAGGGCGCCGTAGCAGTCGAACATCTTGGCGCCCCACAGGCGCTCGATGCGTTCGCGCGTGCCGGCCACGCTGGCGCCGGGCTCGCCGCCGACGCAGACCATGCGCACGCGGGATTCGCGCAGGTCGCGTCCCATGGATTGGGCGGTCTCGGCCATGTGGGCCATGAAGGACGGGGTGCCGATGACGCAGTCCGTGCCGTACTGGAAGATGGTTTCCACCTGGCGTTGCGTGTCGCCGGAGGAGCCCGGAATCACCAGCGCGCCGACCCGCTGCGCGGCCAGGGTGGCGCCCAGGCCGCCGACGAACCAGGCGTAATTGAACATGCATTGGAAGACATCGCCGCGGCGCAGCCCCTGGCCGTAGAGATAGCGTGCGTACAGCTCGGCCCAGCGGTCCACGTCATGCTGGGTCCAGAGCACGGGAGCGGGCTGCGCCGTGGTGCCGGAGGAAAAGTGCACCCGCACGGCCTCGCCGGGCTGGACCGCGGCCAGCGTGCCGAAGGGCGGCGCGGCGCGCAGGCCTTCGAGATAGTCGCGCTTGTGGGTGAAAGGCAGGCGTCTCAGGTCTGCCAGGGTCTTGAGGTCTTCTGGAACGAAGCCCGCGTCCGCGAACACCTTGCGGTAGTGCTCGCTGGTATCCGCGACGCGCCGCAACTGCCGGCGCAAGGCTTCGAGCTGGAAGGTCTCGATGCGGTCGCGCGACCAGGTTTCGACCTCATCCCAGATGGTACTGGAATAGGGGAGTTGCTCTTGCTGCTTCATTGTTGGAGTCCTTGAGTAGCCCCCGCAGCGCATAGGCCGCGAGGGTGTGCGCGATATCGTCTATCGCCGCGTCGCTCTGCAGACGCCGCTGGCTGTACCACACGGTGGCCCAGTTCAGCGCGCCAAAGAAGGGTTTGCTCAACATCCTGGCGGGAAGGTCCACGAAGTCACGTTCGCGGATGCCGTCATCGATCACCTCGACGAACATCTGCTCGTAGTCATCGCGCATCTTCACCACGGACCGCAGCCGCTTGGCGGCCGCGGACGCCTCGAGCAGGTGACGCTCCAGCCCCTGCACCGCCACCTTCTGCATCGGCAATTCCTTGAGCAGGATCTGGGTATGGCGCAGCGCCATGGCCGACAGGCGTTCGACCGCCTTGCCGCCGCCGCGGGCGATGGGGTCGATCTCGTCCGTCAGCCGGGTCATTGCCGCCACCTGCACGTCGAAGAACAGGTCGGCCTTGCTCCGGTAGTGGTGATAGATGCGGCCCTTGGTGGCGCCCAGGCGTTGGGCGACCGCGTCGATGGAAGTGGCCGCATAGCCGAACTCCATGAAGAGTTCCGCGGCCGCCTGCAGGATTTCCTCGCGCGACTCGCCGCCGCCCACTTCTGCCGGGTTCTGTTGTGCACTCACCATTGCTACCTCTTTTCGGAATCGGGTCAAATAGCCAGCTCTTCCGCCTCCTTGCGTACCGCGCGCGACAAGACCAGCCGCTGGATTTCGGAAGAGCCCTCATAGATCTCGAGTATGCGCTGGTCGCGGTACAGCCGCTCGGCCACCGTAGGCTTGCAGTAGCCCAGCCCGCCCCAGATCTGAACGGTATTGTCCACTACCCGGTGCGAAACCTCCGAGGCGAACAGCTTGGTCATGGCGCCCAGGTTGGAGACGTCTTCCTGGCGGTCATAGGCTTGGGCAGCCTGGTACAGCATCATGCGGGCAGCCGAGATTTCCGTGGCCATGTCGGCAAGGCGAAAGCCGATGGCCTGGTTGTCCCCGATGGGTTGGCCAAAAGTCCGGCGCGCCACGGCGCGGGCGGCGGCCTCGCGGTAGCTAGCCAGCGCCACGCCAAGGGACTGGGCGGCGACCATGATGCGGCCGACATTCAACGTCTGCAACGCCAGGCGCAGCGCGCGGTTGAGTTCACCGACCTGGGCGCTTTCAGGCACGACCAGGTCGAGTTTCAGGTTCGAGGTCTGGGTGCCGCGGATGCCCATCTTGTCGGAGAGTTCGTCAATGACCGCGCCCGGCTGCTCCTTGTCGACCATGAAGGCGCTGATGCCGCGTCCTCCTGCCGCCGGGTCGGTCTTGGCAAAGACCACGTAGTAACGAGACGCGCCGCCATTGCCGATCCAGTATTTCTCCCCGCGCAGGCGCCAGCCGCCGCCTTCGCGCACGGCCGTGGCCTCGATGGCCGCGGCATCCGAACCGGCGATGCGCTCGGAAAGCGCAAAGCTGGTGGCGCGGCCCTCGGCCATTTCGCGCAGATAGAAGGATTTCTGCTCGTCCGTGCCGGCCAGCAGCAGGGGGAACGCGCCCAACTGATAGGCGCACATGATGGCGGCGGTCGAAGCGCAGTGCGTGCCCAGGGCTTCGACCGCCGCCACGGTGGCGACCAGGTTGGCGCCCTGGCCGCCCCATTGCGTGGGTAGGAACAGGCCGGTGAACTTGTTTTCCACCAGGGCGGCGATGGTCTCCCAGGGATAGCGTTGTTCACGGTCCAGTTCGGGGGCGAGCGGCGCGAAGCGCTCGGAGCCCAGCTTATGGGCCAGGGCCTGCCAGCGGGTGGCGGTATCGTCCAGTGTGGGATTCCAGATAACAGTCACTTCGAGTTCTCCAGTGTGGTCGCCATGGCCTTGGGACGCTTGCGACGTGTCGCCAGCAGGCCCATCAGCCCTTGCGGAAAGAAAGCCAGAACAAGGATCAGCAGGCTGCCGAGCACGATTTTGTCGACATAGCCTCCGAACGAGAAAAACTTTTCCTGGATCAGGATCAACGCGGTGGCCAGTAGCGGCCCGAGCAACTGGCGGCGGCCGACCAGTACGACGGCGGTCAGCATCAGGATGAGGAAGTAGGTTTCAAGGATGTCGGCGCTGACGTAGGCGCGCTGATAGGCATACAGCCAGCCCGCGCAGGCCGTGATGGGCGCCGAGAACAGGAAGACCTGCAGGCGCACCCTGAGCGGATCGATGCCGTTCATGGTGGCCAGGCGGGGATTCAGGTGCACCATCAGCGCCGCCTGGCCCAGGCGCGAGTGGCGGAAGCGGTCCACCAGGTAGAGCGTGATCGCCAGCAGCGTGAACGCATAGGGCCAGAGCGTCTGGTCATTGCCGGCACTGAGCGTCCAGCCGCCGATGGACAAGTCCAGCGTGGGCAGGCCGCGGATGCCATCCGAGCCGCCCAGGAAGGCCCAGTTGGCTGCCAGGGTCATGGCGACCACGGCGACCGCGTACGTCACCAGCGAAAAGACGAACTCGCGCAAACGCAGGGTGGCCAATCCGATTACTGCCGCCAATCCCAGGGCGACCGCAATCGACGCGGCCAGCGTCAACCAGGCGCTAGCGCCGGAGCGGGTAGCCAGCAACGCCGTCACATAAGCTCCCGCGGCGAAGAAGACAGTATGTCCCAGGCTCACCTCGCCCAGGTCCGAGACGATGACATCCAGCCCGTAGGCCATGACGGCCATGATGGCGATCAGCACGGCGGCGCTGTAGAGAGCCTGGCTGCCGCCCAGCCAGGAAGGCAGGAAGAATACGATGACGGCGCCCGGCAGCAGCGCGAGACGCGAGGCGGAAAGCGTGGCCATCAATGGACTCCTTTCATCGAGCCGGCGGTCAGGCCGCCAGGGCGCAGCACCAGCACGCCAATCAGTACGACGAAGGCCGCGGCGGTTGCGTATGCGGGCGACACCAGGGCGCTGAACAGCGCGGTAAAGACGCCCAGTGCGACACCCGCGACGTAACTGCCGGTCACGCTGCCGATGCCTCCCAGCACGACCACGACGAAAGTGATGATGACCTCTTCGAAACCCATGGAGGTCAGGATCGGCGTGCGCGGGGCCACCAGCCCGGCGGCCAGGGCGACCGCCGCGCCTTCGAAGGCGAACACGCCGTAGTAGACCTGCCGTACGTTGATACCCGCCAGTTGGGCCAGCTTGGGATCCTCGGCCACCATGCGCACCAGCCTTCCGGCGCGGCTGCCGTCGAGCACGCGCTTGAGCAGCAGGAACAGCAGGATGGCGGCGGCGACGATGGCGGCATCCTGCCAGGTCAGCCACAGGTCGCCGATCTCGATATCGCGTTGCGACCAGGCGGTATCCAGAATTTGTCCTGTCGAGCCGAAGGCCAACGACGCTGCGCCGTGCATGACATAGCCAAAGCCGAGCGTCATGATCATGATCGACACCAGGTTCTGTTCGAACGTGGCACGCAGCATGATGCGCTGCATGATGATGCCGATCAGCGCGCCGGCCGCCATGGCCAGCGGCAAGGCCAGCAGATAGGGCAGGCCGGCGGTGGTGGTCGCCCACCAGGTGACGAAGGCGCCCAGCATGTACATCTGGCCGTGGCCGAAGTTGACCAGCCGGGCAACGCCCAGCAACAAGGTCCAGCCGATGGCGATCAGCGCGTAGGCATGGCCCAGCACCAGGCCATTTATCAACTGTTGCAGCAGGCTCATGTCGTATGTGCTCCCAGATAGGCTTGCGCGATGCGTGGATCCGCGCCGACCTCTGCTGCGGGGCCTTGCAGCACCAGCCGGCCGCGCTCGAGCAGCAGCAGACGATCGACCACCTGCAAGGCGGCGCGTACGTTCTGTTCCACCAGCAGGATGGCCAGGCCGGCGCTGGCGAGCGAGCGCAGGCTTTGCAGCACTTGCGTCACCAGCATGGGCGCGAGTCCGATGGAAGGTTCATCCAGCAGCAGGGCGCGCGGCCCCATCATGAGCGAGCGGCCGATGCCCAGCATCTGCCGCTCGCCGCCGGAGAGCTGACCGCCCAGGTGCAGGCGGCGTTCGCGCAGACGGGGGAATAGATCGTAGACATCGTCGCGCTTGTAATAGCGGCGCGACGAGTCCTCGGCGGGCGTGATGGCGGGGGCGAGATTCTCTTCCACCGTCATGCGTGAAAAAACCAGGCGAGACTCC
This sequence comes from Achromobacter sp. ACM02, assembly GCF_014851605.1. Classification (NCBI taxonomy): domain Bacteria; kingdom Pseudomonadati; phylum Pseudomonadota; class Betaproteobacteria; order Burkholderiales; family Alcaligenaceae; genus Achromobacter; species Achromobacter sp. ACM02. The sequence goes on along the minus strand of NZ_JACUZY010000004.1, from coordinate 683,817 downwards.
GGCACCAGCAACAGTCCCGCGCGTACGCGCTCATGTGTCGGCAGGCCGTCGATGGGCCGTCCCGAAAGCTGGACCTCGCCGCTGACCGCGGGCTGACCGCGCGACCAGCCCAGCAGGGCGTTGACCAGCGTCGACTTGCCTGCTCCATTGGCGCCTATCACCCCGACGATCTCTCCGGCCCGCAGGTCCAGCTGGTCAAGCTGGAGCACGCGATTGCCGGCATAGGCGACATCGAGACGCCGCGCGCTGAGTACGTGTGGCGTGGACATCATGAATCGCCTCCGAGATAGGCCTGGAGCACGCGCGGGTCGCGCTGGATCTCTGCCGGCGTGCCGCAGGCCAAAGTCTTGCCGAGGTTGAGGACGCAGATGCGGTCGGCGACTGACATGATGAGGTCCATGTGATGCTCGATCACCACCACGGCCACGCCTTCGGCCTTGAGCGAGCGCAACAGCGAGGTCAGGGCTGCCATGTCGGCGCCGCCCAGCCCCGCGGCGGGTTCATCCAGCAGCAGCACGTCGGCGCCCGAGCCGTAGGCCAGCGCGATGGACAGCATGCGCTGCATGCCGTACGAGATTTCATGCGGCTTCAGATCGTGGCAATCGGGCGGCAGGCCGAAGCGCTCCAGGCGCTTGGCGGCCTGGTCGCGCAGGGCCTGCGCCTGCCGGCCCGCCGTCAGCGGGCGCAGGATGCAGGCGCCGAGGCCGGCCGTGCCGCCCAACGCCGCCACCATGTTGTCGCGCACGCTCAACTGGTCAAAGAAGGCGTTTTGCTGGAACGCGCGTTTGATGCCCAGCCGCGCCAGCCCGTGGGCCGGCACGGCGCTGATGTTGCGCCCGCGCAGATGCACGCTGCCGCCGCGGGGGACCAGCGCAGACACGGCGTCGTAGCACGAGCTCTTGCCGGCGCCGTTGGGGCCGATGATGCCCAGCAATTCGCCGGCGCTGACTTCCCAGCTGACGTCTTCCAGGGCGACCAGCGCGCCGTAGCGCACGGCCAGGCTGTCCACGCGCAAGGCGGCAGTCATGGCTTGACCACGATCTTTCGGTCTTTGACCGTGAACAGGTAATAGTGCGACTGCAGCTGGCCGTTGGGCTCGAACGTGACGTCGCCCATGAGCGTGCCCTTGAAACTGCCGCCGCGTATGCGCTTGGCCACAGGTTCGCGATCGAGCGTTTTGAGCTCGTTGACCGCCTGGGCCCAAACCTGCAGCGAGGTCGCGCCCAGCGCCATGAACTTGTCCGGCGTGTACTTGAACATCTCCTGCGTCTTGGCGACGAAGCGCTTGTTGGCGCTGTTCGAGGCGAAGGGCTCGACGTCGGGGAAGTAGATGTCCGCGCCTATCAGGCCGTCCGAGGCATCGCCCGCTACGTTGATGACGCTGGGGGCCACGGTGCCGACCGCGCTCACCAGTTGGCCCGGCAGGCGTGATTGGCGGGCCTGGCGGATGATGGCGGGCATGCCCAGGCCTTCGTTGGCGTTGATGGCGACGGTGACGTCTGGCTTGGCGGCGCGCACGTTGGTCATGGCGACGCGGAAGTCGGCTTGGGTGAAGGGGAATTTCTCCTCGGCCACTTTTTCATAGGTGTGCCCGAGAGCCTTCAGCGCCTTCTCGATGGATTCCTGCGCACCGTTGCCGTAGGCGTCGTTCTCGGTAAGAAAGGCGACGCGCTTGGCGCCGGCGGTCTTGGCGATGTATTCGGCGATGACCGTGCCGTCCTGTGCGTTCGAGCTGTTCAGCCGGATCGCCAGCGGATTGCCTTCGCCGGAAAGAATGGGGTCTGCCTTGGAGATTGCGGTGATGTCCAGCACGCCGGCGCGGGCGATCACGGGCTGCATCGCCAACGTCACCGGGCTGTTCCAGCCTTCGATGATGACCGACACGCCGGCGCTGATGAGTTCGGTGGCGCGTGACACGCCGACCGCCGGCGTGGATTCGTCGTCGCGCGACACGATCTCGATCGGACGGCCGAGTACGCCGCCGTCTTCATTGATCACCGCCGCCATGGCCTGAATCGCTTGCGTGACGTGCTGGCCTTGCGGACCCGCGCCGCCCGACAACGGGAAGATGACGCCTACCTTGATGGGCGCGGGGGCCGCCCCGACGGGGGCGCACAAGGCCATCGAGGCCGCCAGCGCCAGGGGCGATGCCATGCGCAACAACTGTTGTATCCGCTTCATGCCTGTCTCCTGATTTTTGTGACACCGGTCTGCGCCGGCGCTGCGGCGGCCATGGCCGCCGTGCTGCATAAATGGGGACTGCGTGGTGCAACGGTTGACGGAGGCCGCGGGCCGGTAGGTCTCCGGCACTCTGAATCGGCTGTCGGAGTAAACATACCATTCGGTATTTTGATAGGTCAACGACGTAAATAAAGTTTGATTCTAGGCATTTTCCCTAGGTAAAAAATCAGTTTTTTGGTTTTTATTGATCAGATACTCATTGGTATGTACTATGAAATTTCCTTTTTCGTCACTGAGGGCTTTGGCATGAAGACAGAAGGCAACAGCGCGCTGGTGACAGGCGGCGCATCCGGGCTGGGCCTGGCGACGGCGCAACGCCTGGTCGCGCAGGGCATGAAGGTGGTGATCGCGGATCTGCCTGGTTCAGCGGGGGAGGCAGCCGCCCGCGATATTGGGGCGCTGTTCGCTCCCACGGATGTCACCCGGGAGGCCGACGTGCAGGCCGCGTGCGAACTGGCGGCCACGCTCGGCCCCTTGCGGGTGCTGGTGCATTGCGCGGGCCGCGGCGGGCCGGTACGTCTCATCGACAAAGAAGGAAATCCCGGCTCGCTGGAAACCTATACGGACATCGTCCGCATCAATCTGATCGGCACTTTCAACACCCTGCGCGTGGCGGCGGCCCATATGGCGCGCAACCCGGTGGACGACGAGGGCGAACGGGGCGTCTGCATCCTGACCGCTTCGGTGGCGGCGTACGAAGGCCAGATCGGCCAGATCGGCTATGCCTCTTCCAAGGCCGGCGTGGTGGGCATGACCATCGTGGCCGCGCGCGACCTGGCCAGCAAGGCGATACGCGTCTGCACCATCGCGCCTGGAATTTTCGATACGCCCATGCTGGCTCGCGTTTCTGACGATGCCCGCAAGACCTTGTCAGCCTCGGTGCCACACCCGGCGCGCCTGGGCATGCCCGCGGAATACGCCCTGCTGGCAGAACACATCATTGCCAACCCCATGCTCAACGGCGAAACCATCCGTCTGGATGGCGCCTTGCGCATGGCCCCACGCTGACGTGTAGAGGAGATAACGATGACCGAGAACAAGACGGAAAGCGACGAGGTATTGCTGGAGAGCAGCGACGGAATCCTGACGATCACCATCAACCGGCCGCAAGCGCGCAATGCGGTGACCCTTGCCGTGGCGCGGGCCATCGCCGCAGCCGTGGATGAACTGGATGACCGCGAGGACCTGCGCATAGGCATCCTGACCGGCGCCGGCGGTTCGTTCTGCGCCGGCATGGACCTGAAAGGCTTTCTACGCGGCGAACGGCCCAGCATAGAAGGGCGAGGATTCGGCGGGCTGACCATGCGCCCGCCGAAAAAGCCGCTTATCGCGGCGGTCGAGGGATATGCGCTGGCGGGCGGCTTCGAGCTGGTGCTGGCTTGCGATCTGGTGGTGGCGGCCGAGAATGCGCAGTTCGGCGTTCCGGAGGTCAAGCGCGGGCTCGCGGCCACTGCCGGCGGCCTGGTCCGCCTGCCGCGGCAGTTGCCGTGCCGGGTGGCGATGGAGCTGGCGTTGACCGGCGACATGTTTCCCGCAACGCGTGCCTTGAGCTACGGCCTGATCAACCAGGTGACTGCGCCCGGAGAGGCCCTGCAGGGCGCGCGGGAGCTGGCGCGCCGCATCGTCGCCAACGGGCCCCTGGCCGTGGCAGCCAGCAAACGCGTCATCGCCGAGTCGCAAGGCTGGCCGGCCGACGAGATCTGGAGCCGCCAGGCCGAACTGACCGAGCATGTCTTCACGTCGGCCGATGCCCGCGAAGGTTCCGCGGCGTTTGCCGAGAAGCGCGCGCCCGTCTGGCAGGGGAGGTGAGGTATGGCTGGCGATGCGCGTTTTGACGGGCCCGGACCCGACGTCCGCCATCAGGCGGGTTTGCGGGAGGGCCGTATCCTGTTGCAGCACTGCGACGACTGCGCCAGCGTGCGCTTTCCTCCGGCGCTGGTCTGCCGGGCCTGCGGCAGCCCCCGGCTGACCTGGCGCGAGTCGCCGGGCGCGGGCGTGGTCTATTCAACCACGACGGTGCGCGACCGCGCCGGAGACTACAACGTCTCGCTGGTCGAAGTGGAAGGCGGGGCGCGGATGATGACCCGCGTCGAGGGCGTGGACGCGCCTGCCATCGGTTCAAAAGTGCGCGCGCGCATCGTCGCGGGCGATGACGGGGCCTACGTCGTATTCGACGCCCCGGGAGAACGCTCATGAGCGCCCGCTTGCGAGGCCGTTGCGCCATTGCCGGCATAGGCAATACGCGGCGCTGGAATGCGCCCGGCCGTTCTCCCTTCGATCAGCTGCAGGAGGCGGCGATCCTTGCGCTGGAAGATTGCGGCCTGGGGATGAAGGATGTAGATGGTCTGTATTGCGCCATGTCCACATCCGGCCTGCCGGTGCTGAACGTGGCGGAACGGCTGGGCATACAGCCGCGCCAGGCCGATGGCACGATGGTCGGCGGTGCGTCGTTCCTGTTCCATCTGCAATCGGCGATGGCTGCGCTGGAAACCGGGCTTTGCGATGTCGCGCTGATCTGCTACGGGTCGAACCAGTTGACCGCAGGCGGCAAGCTGGCATCCATGCCTGACCCGCAGCCCTACGAGACGCCGTTCGCGCCGCGTTATCCGATCTCGAGCTATGCGTTGGCCGCGGCGCGGCACATGCATCGGTATGGGACCACGCGCGAGCAGCTGGCGGACGTGGCGGTGGCGGCGCGCCTGTGGGCGCAGCGCAATCCGGATGCCTATGTGCGCGGCGAGTTGACGCGCGCGGATGTGCTGGCCTCGCGCATGGTCAGCGACCCGCTCAGCAAGGCGGATTGCTGCCTGGTGACCGACGGCGGCGCCGCCGTGGTGCTGGTCAGCGCGGATCGCGCGCGCGACCTGCGCAGGCCGCCGGTCTATGTGCTGGGCACCGGCGTGGCGACGAGCCACAGGCAGATATCCTGCATGCCGGATCTGGCTACCACCTGCGCGGTCGAGTCAGGGCAACGCGCCTACGCCATGGCCGGGCTGTCGCCGCGCGACATCGGCCATCTCATGGTCTATGACGCGTTCACCATCAACACGATCCTGTTCCTGGAGGACCTGGGCTTCTGCGCCAAGGGGGAAGGGGGCGCCTTCGTCGCCAGTGGCGCCATCGCGCCTGGGGGCTCCCTGCCGGTCAATACCAACGGCGGCGGGCTCTCCTGCAACCATCCTGGCATGTACGGCCTGTACACCTTGCTGGAGTCGGTGCAGCAGTTGCGCGGCGAGGCGGGCGAGCGGCAGGTGCCCGACGTGCAGGTGTCGCTCGCCCATGCCAATGGCGGCGTGCTGTCCAGCCAGGCCACGGCCATACTCGGCACCGCCGACGTTTTGTGAGGTTCGCATGCCCATCGATCCGGCAACACTGTTGGCTGCGCGCATCCCCGAGCGCATCCAGGAATACGACTGGCGCGACTGCGCGCTCTACGCCCTCGCGCTCGGCGCGGGCATGAATCCCGTCGACGAGGAGGAGCTGTCCTACGTCGATGAAACCCGGCTGAAGGTCCAGCCGACCCTGGTCAACGTGTTGGCGGACCCGGGCCTCTGGCTGCGCGATCTGCCGCTGGGGCTGGATTGGCGCCGCACGGTGCATGGCGAACAGTCCATACGCCTGCACCGGCCCCTTGCCCCCAAAGGGCGGGTAAGAGGCGTGACTCGCATCGTCGACCTGGCGGACAAGGGCGCCGGCAAGGGCGCTTTGCTGTACGTCGAGCGTGAACTGTTCGATGCCGCGGACGACGCCTTGCTGGCCACCCTGCAGCAGACCGTGTTCTGCCGTGGCGATGGCGGTTTCGGCGGGCGGGCGTCGGCGCGGCCGGCGCCGCCGGCGATGCCGGCGCGCGAACCCGATGCGGCTGTCGATTGCCCTACTTCGCCGCAGGCCGCCCTGGTCTACCGGTTGTCGGCAGACCTGAACCCGCTGCATATCGATCCCGCGGCCGCGCGGCTGGCGGGCTTCAAGCGGCCGATCCTGCATGGCATGGCCAGCTTTGGCGTGGCCGGTCTGGGCCTGGCGCGCCTTTGCTGTCCGGGAGAGCCCGAGCGGGTGCGCGCCATGAGCGGGCGTTTTCGCGCGCCGGTCTATCCGGGCGAGAGGCTGCGGGTCGATGTCTGGCGGGAGCAGCCGGGACTGGCGCGCTTTCGCGCCGTGGTTGTGGAGCGCGGCGAGATCGCCATCGACAACGGCGCATTCGAGTTCGGAGAGTCGCAATGACAACAAAAAAGGTGCTGGTGGTGGGCGCGTTGGGCGTGGTGGGGCGGGCGGTGATGGAGCATCTGCATGGCCGGCCGGACGTGCTGTGCGCAGGCTTGTCGCGACGGTCGGCCGACTTTGCCAGGGATGCGATATGGATTGCGGCCGACCTGCGCGATGCGCAGGCAACGCGGCAGGCCTTGGCCGAGCACGGCGATGTGACGCATCTGGTCTATGCCGCCTTGAACGAGCAGCCGGATTTGCTCAAGGGGTGGCGGGATCCGGAGAACGTCGCCATCAATACGCGGATGCTGGCCAATACGTTGGCGGCATTGGACGGCGCGCCGCTGGCGCATGTGACCCTGATGCAGGGGACCAAGGCCTACGGCGTGCATACGGGGCGGGCCATGCGCATCCCCGCGCGCGAGCAGGACGCCGTGCGCGACCATGCCAATTTCTATTTCGACCAGCAAGACATGCTGGAACAACAGGCGCGGCGGCAAGGGTTCGGATGGACCATATTCCGCCCGCAGATCGTGCTTGGCGTTGCCCTGGGTAGCGCCATGAATCCGGTGGCGACGCTGGGCGCCTACGCCGCGCTGTTGCGGGAATCGGGCCAGCCGCTGGCCTATCCCGGACATCCGGAGCTGTTGACGGAATGCACGGATGCGCGTCTGATCGCCCGCGCGGTCGAGTGGGCCTGGGATGCGCCGCAAGCCTGGGGTGAGGTCTTCAATATCGCCAATGGCGATGTGATGGCCTGGCGCCATCTGTTTGAGCGCCTGGCCGAATTCTTCGGCATGCCAGCAGGGGAGTTGGTGCAGACCCGTATGCGGCAGGCCATGCCCGCCGAAGCCCAGGTCTGGCGCGAGATGGCGCGGCGGGAGGGCTTGCATGTGAACGAGCTGTCGGACCTGATCGGGCTGTCATGGCAGTACGCGGACGCGACCTGGTCGGCGCAACACCCCTTGCCGTTCCCGCCGCTGGTATCCACCATCAAGCTGCGCCAGGCCGGCTTCGGCGATTGCATCGACAGCGAGCTGTCGGTGCTGGAAAATCTGCACAGGATGCAGGCGCTCGGCTACTTGCCGCGCTGAGCCGGGCGCCCGCGATCCCGCCTATTGCACGGGCGGGATCTTCAGCTTCTCGATCAGCGCGCCCCAGCGCTGACTCTCCCGCAACGTGATATCGCGCAGTTCCGCCGGACTGCTGCTGCGCGGTTCATTGCCGATCTGCTGCATGGTGCGCACGAACTGTGGCGAAGCCGTGATCTTGCGCAGTGCGGCGTTGAGCTTGTCGACCACTGGCGCCGGGGTCCCGGCCGGAGCGAACACGGCGTACCAGGTTTCGCCGACCACGTCCGGATAGCCCAGCTCGGCGAATGTGGGCACGTCGGGCAACAGCGGTTGACGCTGCGGACTCAGCACGGCCAGCGCGCGGTACTGCCCGGCGCGCACATTGGGAACGGCGCTGGTAAGCGCCTCCACGTTGGAGTCGACCACGCCGCCTATCATGTCCACGGTGGCGGGCGCCGCGCCCTTGTAATGCACCTGCGTCACGTCCACGCCCATGCCAGCTGCAGCCAGCTCGCCCAGCAAATGGACCATGCTGCCGAGACCGTTGGTGGCGTTGTTGACCTTGCCGGGATGAGCTTTGGCATAGGCGGCGTATTCGGCCACGTTTTTTGCGGGAAAGTCCTTCTTCACTACAAAGGCGAACGGCACGGTGGCGATAGCGGAAACCGGCGCGAAGTCGTCCAGCGTGTACGACATCTGGGTCATCAAATGAGGCGTGACGGTGAAGGTGCTGCCGGAGGAAAGCAGCAGGGTGTATCCGTCCTTGGGTGCGCGCGCCACGAAGGTGGCGCCTATCATGCTGGATGCGCCGGCCTTGTTGTTGACGACAAAGGTCCCTCCCAGCTCCTCGCCCAACTGCATGGCGAGTTGCCGGCCCACCACATCGCTGGTGCCGCCGGGGGGAAAGGGAATGACAAGCGTGACGGGCTTGTCTGGGTAGTTGGGTGAGGCGGCCTGCGCAAGTGGGGCGAGGCTGGCCAGGGCCAAGGCGGCCCAGGCCGGAATGCGATTCAGCATTGCGGTCTCCGGCAAAGAGGTGAGAGCCGCGGGCGTAGCGCCCGCGGCCGGCTTCAGACGGTGGCGACGGGAGTGACGGGCGAACCTACCGCGCCGGGCAGGCGCAGCGGCGGCGCCGTCAGCAGGAAAGTGCTGCGGCCATGCTCGCGCAGCCATTGCGCCAACTCTGCGAAGTACCAGAGTTCGCCGAGATGCAGCCCAAGCTTGAAGAGGCAATGCGCGTGCAGGGGCAGGCCGGGATAGTGCTCACCCTTGCCTGGCGTGGCCGGATAGGCTTCCACCGCGAAGTTGTCGGCGCAGATTGCCACGATGCCGGAGTCGGTGATCCATTGCAGCAGGCGTTCGTCGCGGCCGTCCAGCACGGCGCACGAGCGCGCCAGGACGTCGCCGTCCGGCTGCTTGTTCATTTCCAGGATCAGGTCGGCAAAGCCCGTATAGAGGCAGAGAAAATCGCCGGGCAGTACCGCGACGCCGTCCAGGGCTGCCATCAGCTCGTCATAGCCGATCAGTGCGCGTTCGCGCCCGTAGCGGCGTTCCAGGTCGACCAGCACGCCACGCCCCTGGACGCCGGCGGTGGCCATGCGTTCGATACCGATGGCCTTGGCGCCCAGGCCGCTCTTTGCGTCATCGGGCCCGATCACGTCCAGGCCGCCGCGATAGCCGTTGTAGTAGACCTTTTCGGGCAGCCCGTCGCCGTTCGCATCGAACATCTGTCCAACATGCCCCAGTCCGTCCCATTGGGTCGAGTACTGCAGGAACATGAGGACGGCGTCGTCCGAAACGACGTCGTTGAAGCAGGGGCAGACCTGCGACAGCCGATAGTTGTAGTTGTGGCCGTCGCCGCGCTTGTCGTAGGAGAACTGCGGTTCCCGGCGATGCTGGAACAAAGTGTTCCCGCCTGGGTAGTCCAGCGGCAGGCTGAGGCAGAACGCCCGGCCTTCCTGCACCTCGCGGAACGCGCGCAAGCGCGTTTGCGGGGTTAGCAGATTCATGCGCCCGATCTGATCGTCAGGGCCGAAGTCTCCCCAATTCGATCCTTCCGGGCGCTGCTTCCAACGTGGGGTATCCATATTCTTAGACATCCTTGCCATGGGTTGGTGAGCCTGCGTGCAGACCGTCCGCCGATTGTCTCCTTCAGCGGCGGGCTGCATTCTTTTGGCAAACATACCATTCGGTATGTTTTTATGTCAATCGCGTTTTCCCATATAAAAAATCCCGATTTTTTAATGCTGAGATTTTTATTTTTTATGAGAAATGAAAAATACCAATAGGTATCTTTATGGGGGTTGGGAGCAAGGAAAGCCCCTGCCGCGCCACGCTCATGCGAGCACGAGCGTGCTAGGGGACGGTCGGAAGGCTGGGATGGAAGACATGGTCCGTTCGGCAACAGAACGAACAGGGCACGATCAGCTCCCCCGCATCGGGGGCATTGGAGGGAACGCCCGGCGCGCGTAGCGGCGCCGGGCGGGATCGGGATCGGGGGGGGCGGCCTACTGCTTGTCCATGTACGTCAGCGCGGAAGCCACCAGCGCGCGTACACCCATGCGCAGCGCGCTTTCGTCGATGGCGAACTCCGGCGAATGGTTGGGCGCGCCGCTTTTGTCGCCCAATGGCGAGGCATTAATGAACCAGAAGACCGAGGGTACCTTGCCGCTGACGCCATATGCGCCGAAGTCCTCGCTGCCGGTGGATGGCGCGGGCATTTCAACTGTCTTGCCGGCGCCGGCCGCTGCCTGCCATGCAGGTATCAGGCTGCCGGTCAGGGATTTATCGTTGTCGACGACCTCGTAGCCGGTGTAGATGTTCACCTTGGAGCTCAGGCCGTAGGCCTGCGCAATATGCTCGGCGCGCGCGCGGATGGCCTCGTGGACGATGCGTTGGTTGTGCGACGATAGCGAGCGTACCGTGCCCGCCAGTTCGGCGCTTTCGGGCAGGATGTTTGCGCGCCGTCCGCTCTGCAACATGCCGATGGACAGTACGGTGACGCCGTCGGATTGATCCACCTTGCTGCTGGTGATGCCCTGCAACGCCAATGTCAGTTCTGCCGCGGGTACGAGCGCGGGATTCGCGGTCCATGGGCGTCCGCCGTGTCCGCCCTTGCCGTGCAGTGAGATCTCGAAGCGGTCGCCGCTGGCCATGGTAGGGCCGGCGCGATAGGCGATGGTGCCGGAGGGGGCGCCGGCGCTGATGTGCTGGCCGAAGACCACGTCCACTTTGGGATTCTCCAGCACTCCCTGCGCGATCATGGCCCTGGCGCCGCTGGGCTCTTTGTCGGGTCCCCATTCTTCGGCGGGCTGGAATAGGAAGACTATCGTGCCGGGCAGTTCGTCCTGCATCGCCGACAAGGCCTTGGCCGCGCCCAGCAGCATTGCGACATGAGTGTCGTGGCCGCAGGCGTGGGAAACCGATACCTGCTCTCCGCGCCAGACGGCCTTGGCCTGCGAGCGGAATGGCAGGTCATTGCGTTCCTCGACGGGCAGGGCGTCCATGTCGGCGCGCAACGCCACCACCGGTCCTGGCTTGCCGCCCTTGAGCACGGCCTTGACGCCTGTGCGCGCTATCCCGGTCTCGACGGTGATGCCGGGCATGGCGCGCAAGGCGTCGGCGATGTACTTCGCGGTTTCGGTCTCCTGGTACGACAGCTCAGGATGCTGGTGTATGTGGCGTCTCCATGCGATCACTTCAGACTCGGTCTGGTCCGCCCGTTGCAGGGCCTCCTGCAGCAGGCCGGCATCGGAGGCGGCCTTGGCCACCGGCAGTGTCAGTCCCAGGGCCAGCATCAATCCGGAACTCGCGGCCATAAGCCGGTTGGGTAGGGCCATTGCCTTGCTCCTATCAGTGGGGCGCCTCGGACTTGCGGGCGCAGGGAGAAATGTTCAGCGCTGCGCGCAAGCGGCGATGGCGCGTGCGACATAATCGATGTTGCCGTCGGTCAGGCCGGCAACGCAGAGTCTGCCGGACTTCAGCAGATACACGGCATGTTCGCGGCGCAGCGATTCGACCTGCTGGGGGCTCAACCGCATGTAGGAGAACAGTCCTTGCTGTCGCTCGATATAGTCCCAGGCTTCGCGCGCGCCGGTCAATTGCGTCAGCGCGTTGGACAAGCGGGCGCGCAGGCTGACGAGCCGTGTCCGCATCTGCTCCAGTTCATCGGTCCAGACTTGCCGCAACGCGTCATCGCTCAGAATGGCGGCAACCAGGGCGGCGCCAAACGTGGGAGGCGTGGAGTAGTTTCCACGTATCAGCAGCTTGAGCTGGCCCAGCGCGCGGTCGGCGGCGGTTTGGTCGCGGCACACGATATTCAGGGCGCCGCAGCGTTCGCCGTACAGGGAGAAGTTCTTCGAGAAGGAACTGGCGACCAGGCATTCCACGCCCGCCCGCGCCATTGCCCGGATTGGTTCGGCGTCCGCATCCAGACCTAGTCCGAACCCCTGGTACGCCAGGTCAAAAAAGGGAATCAGGCCCTGGCGCGCAAACAGTTCGGTCAGTGCCTCCCACTGATCTGCAGACAGGTCCACGCCAGTTGGGTTGTGGCAGCTGGCGTGCAGCACGACGATGGACCCTGCCGGCAGAGCCTGCAACGCGTCATGCATCTGCGCAAAGCGCACGGTGGCAGTTTGGGCGTCGTAGTAGGGATACTCATGCACCGCGAAGCCCGCCTGGCGGAAGATCTGAGCATGGTTCTCCCATGTCGGATCGCTGACCCAGACCGTCGCTTTGGGGCAGATATGGCGCAGCAAGTCCGCGCCCAGCTTCAAGGCGCCGGTGCCGCCGACACTTTGGGTCGTCACCACGCGCTCAGGCTCGGGGCCATTGGCTCCGAAGATCAGCGATCTGGCTGCGTTGCGGTATGAGGCCGAGCCGGGGATGGGCAAGTAGGGATGCGGCTTTCCCGCCTGCACGAGCATGTCGCGGGCCTGGCGCACGGCGCGCATCACAGGGATGCTGCCGTCTTCGGCAAAGTAGGTGCCGATGCTGAGACTGACTTTGTGGGGCGCAGGGTCGTTCTGGAAGGCTTCAACCAGCGCGAAGATGGTGTCGCCGGCTGTAGCGGGCAGGGGAGAGAAAAGAGACTGCATGGAACTGCCTCATTGGAAAGGTGCGGCCGGGGCCGGCCAGGATGTCAGCGCGATGTCTGGATCTGTACCGCCAGCGTGCCGATGTCCTCGATCGTTGCGCTGATTTCGTCACCGATCTTGAGGAACGTGCCTTGTGGCGCGCCCACGCCTGCGGGCGTGCCCGTCAGTACTAGATCTCCGGGTTCCAGCGTCATGATGCGACTCAGGATTGCCAGCTGCTCACGGATGTCGAAGACCATGCCGCTGGTACGGGCGTTTTGCTTGATCTGGCCGTTGACGCTGAGCTTCAGACCCAGGTCCATGGGGTCGCGGATGAACGCCGCCGGTACCAGCCTGGGTCCGAGCGGGCAGCTGGTGTCATGCGCCTTGCCGGCCACCCAGTCCAGCTTGTAGAAGGTGTCGGGCGCCTTGTTGAGGTCGCGCGCCGACATGTCGACCGCGACGGTGTACGCCGCCACGTGGTCCAGCGCATTTTCCGGCAGCACATTCCTGGCCGTCTTTCCTATCACCAGCGCCAGTTCGATCTCCCAGTCCAGGCGCTGGCAGCCTATGGGCATGTGTACCGTGGCACCCTCGCCGACCACGGCCTGGCGGGGCGGCTTGAAGAAAAAGAACAGGCGCTGTGCGGACTTGTCCTCGGCGTTCGGGACGTTCATTTCCGCCAGGTGGTCATGGTAGTTGGCCCCGGCGCAAAGCACCTTGCCCGGATACTGCAGCGGAGCCATGTGGCGCACCGGTCCGGAGACCTCATGGCCGTCGAGCGCGGAGCGGCGGGCGGCTGCCTGCTCAAGCAGCGCCAGCGAGCGCGGCCAGTCTTCGAAGAGATCGCGGACGGAGGTATCCAGGGCGGGCTGGTCCAACACCTGGGCACAGGTGGCCAGCGGATAATTCCGCCCTTCGATTTCCAGGCAGGCAACGGGACGAGAGGCGATGTCGAGGGTGGTCAATGCGAACATGGGACTTGATCCAGTGAGATCAGAAAATGGGTGGCGGGCGGCGCAGCTCAATCGATCACGAAGCCGGACTGGGCCACGGTATCGCGCCACTGCTCGAGCTGCTGGCGCGCCAGCGCGTCGACCGCCTGCGGTGTGCCGCCGGCCGGCCGCATGCCCAGCTCGGAAAGACGCTTGGCGACGTCGGGAAGGGCGAGGATGTCGTTTACCGCCGAATTCAGCTTGCGGATGGCTGGCTCTGGGGTGCCGGCCGGTGCATACAGCCCAGCCCAGCCCGAGGTCTCGAGTTCGCCCAGCCCGAGTTCGCGCATGGTCGGCGTTTGCGGCAGCGCCGGTTCGCGTTGCGCGCTGAAGGTTGCCAGAACGCGCAACTTGCCAGCCTGCGCCAGCGGGACCACTTCGCCCGCATCCATAACGATGGCATTGATGTGTCCGCCCAGGAGCGCGGTCACGGCGTCCTTGCCGCCCTTGAACGCGATGTGCTCCAGCGGCGTACCTAGGCGCCTGGCCAGTGAAACGCCCAGGAAATGCTGCAGGCTGCCGGTGCCGGATGTACCGTAGAACGCCTTGTCCGGATTCTGCCTGGCCCAGGTCTGGAACTCGTTGAACGAGGTGACGGGGCTATCGGCCGCGACGGCGAGCACGATGTCCCAGCTCACCAGCTGCGTCACCGGCTTAAGGTCGGCGAAGGGATCGTAATTGAGCTGTCGGAACAGGTGCGGGTAGAGGAAGATGGCCACGCCCGGCGCCACCAGCAAGCTGCTTCCGTCGGGCGCGGCGCCCTTGACCGCCTGAATGGCAATGCGCGTCTGCGCGCCGGGGCGGTTCTCCACCACCACGGGCCGCTCCAGATGATTGGGAAGCTTCTCCGCCACGATCCTGGCCACGGTATCGAACGATCCGCCGGCCGGTAAGCCGACGACCAGCTTTGCCGGCTGCTGCGCGTGGCCGGAGGCCGCCATGAACAGGCCGGCCAATGCCAGGTACTTGAGTCGGGTGAGAAGGGAGGCCCCGCCAGGAACGGCTGTCTTCATCTTATCTCCACGGTCTTTTTATTTGAGTTGACCCTGGCGAGGATTGTAGGCGCGTGGTGAAAACCGTCTAATGAAGATTAGTCATCGGGTAAAAGCCAATAGGAATTACAGAAATAGGAACGGCGCCGCGGACCGAAGTCCGTGGGCGCCACGGCCGTCCCGTGCGGGACGGCGCGTCAGCCGGGGTAGTAGCCCTGCCGTATATCGTTCTCGCGGGCGAGTGTCGAGCGCCGCGCGGGATCGCCATAGCCGCCGCCGCCGGGCGTGTAGACCTCGATGACGTCGCCGGCCTGCATGACGATCCCCTGATCCTTGGATACATGGGCTGGCACATAGGCTGCGCCGTCGCGATAGACCGTGACGCGGGTACGGCCGCCTTCCTGCCCACCCGCCGCGCCGGGGGGACCGAATTTTCCGTGATCCATGACCATGGAAGCGCGCGCCGAGCCTGCCCTGAGACGGATCCGGTAATGGATGCCCATGCCGCCGCGGAACTCGCCCAGTCCGCCGGATCCTTCGTGGATGGCGTAGCGCTCGAAGAGCACCGGATACAACTGTTCCTGGACCTCCACCGGCGCGGCCTTGGAGATGCCGATGGTGGAGCAGCCGTTGGTCAGTCCATCGCCTGCGGGATGGCCGCCGTAGCCGCCGCCCGAGATGACGTACATGACATAGGAGCGCCCATGCATGGGGTCATCGCCGCCGATGGCAAGATTGGCGGTGGTGCCGGCGGGCGCCGCGAACAAACGCTGGGGGATTGCTTTCTGCAAGGCGTCGAATACGGCTTCGGCGATGCGCTGGCTGACCTCCGCGGCGCAGCCCGATACCGGCCGGGGATACTTCGCATAAAGGAAGGTGCCGTCGGGATCCTCGATGCGCAGCGGTTCGAACAGGCCCGCATTGATGGGCAGTTCGGGGAAAACATGCTTGATCGCCAGGTAGATGGATGAGCGCGTCGTGGCGATGACGCTGTTCATCGGGCCGGCGCAGGGCGGGCTGGATTCGCTGAGGTCGAAGTGCATGAGCTCGCCTTTCTTGCGGATGCGCACCGCCACCTTCAGCGGCTGGTCCTGCACGCCGTCGGAATCCAGGAAGGCTTGTCCAAGATACTCACCGTCAGGAATCGCGGCGATCACGGCGCGGGTCTGGACGGAGGCCTGGCGTTTGAGTTCTTCGATGGCGGTGTCGACGGTGTCCTGACCGTAGCGGTCCAACAGCTGGGTCAGCCGTCGTTCGCCGATGGCCAGCGCGGCCGCCTGGGCCTTGATGTCGCCGATGCGTTGCTCGGAGATGCGGATGTTCGACATCAGGATGGACAGGATTTCCGGATCCAGCTCCCCCTTCTTGTAGAGCTTGACTGGAGGAAGACGCAGTCCTTCCTGCTCGATTTCGGTGGCGTGGGCAGAGAATCCGCCGGGCACCATGCCGCCCATATCGGGCCAGTGGCCGGTGTTGGCGAGCCAGGCGTACAGCTTGCCGCGATAGAAGTAGGGTTTGACGAAGCGCACGTCCATCAGGTGGGTACCGCCCAGGTAGGGATCGTTGACCATGAAGATATCGCCGGGGGCGATGTCCTTGGCCCGTTCGATCACGGCCTGGGTGGAGAACTGCATGGTGCCCACGAAGATGGGCAGGCCCAGCTCTCCCTGGGCGATCAGTTCGCCGCTGTCGCGGTGGTAGATGCCGTTGGAGCGGTCCTGAGATTCCGAAATGATGGGTGAGAACGCCGCGCGGCAATGCGCCAGGTCCATTTCATTGCATACCTGATGCAGCCCGCTCTGGATGACGGTCAGCGTGACGGGGTCGATGTGGGTCATGAGAGTGCATCTGCCCTAGAGAGTGATGATGAGGTTGCCATAGCCGTCGCCGCGGGCATGCGCGCCGGGGTCGATGACGGTGGTGGCGTCCAGTTGTTCGATGATCGCGGGCCCGTTCAGGCCTTCGGCGGGGATGTGCTCGCGTGGGTAGATGGGCGTGTCGGTCCAGCCCGTTTCCGCGAACCACACCGGACGCCGCCGTGGCGGCGCAGCGGCCGTTCCTGTGCTGCGCAGCGAGTCCAGCGATATGGCGTGGCGCTTGCCGACGAGGCTGGTGTCCAGCGTCACCAGAACCGGTCGCAACTCGGAGAGTTCGACCTGGAACCGTTGCCAATAGGCGCGGGCGAAAGCCTCCTGCAGCTGCGCGACGGTGGCGGCGCCGGCTTCGACGGCCACTGTCAACAGATGGCTTTGGCCCTGGAACTGCATCTGCGCGTGATGGAAGATTTCGATGTCGGAGACGGCGATGCCGTCGCGCTCGATGGCGGCATGCCCCAGGGCGATCTGGTCATGCAGGCAGGCCTGCAGATCGGCGTCCGTCAGATCCTTGAGCGGCCGGTTGAAAGACTTTACGAAGTCATGCCGCACATCCGCCACCAGGCAACCCAGGGCGTTGGTCAGTCCGGGGCGCACCGGAATGAGGACGGTCGGTATGGCGAGTTCGCGCGCCAGCGCGACGGCGTGCAGCGGCCCCGCGCCGCCGAAGGCGAAGAGCGCGAAATCGCGGGGATCGTAGCCGCGGGCCAGGCTGACCAAGCGCACGGCGCCGGCCATGTTGTTGTTGCCGATCTGCAGAATGGCCGCCGCAGCCTGCACCGCGTCCAGGCCCAGCGGGCGACCGATGTGCTCCTCGATGCGCGCGGCCACTTCGTCCACGGTGACCGCGCGATCCACGGAGAGCAGGCGATCGGGGTCGAGCCGCCCCAGCACCAGATTGGCGTCGGTCAGCGTCGGCAGTTCGCCGCCGCGTCCGTAGCAGATGGGGCCGGGGCGCGCGCCCGCGCTGTCGGGGCCGACGCGCAGCATGCCGCCGGCCTGCACCCGGGCGATGGAGCCGCCGCCCGCGCCGACGGTATGCACATCGACCATCGGCACGTGCAGGGGCATGCCGTACTCCAGCTCCAGCTCGCTGGATACCTTGGGCACGCTGTTCTCGATGAGCGCGACGTCGGAAGACGTGCCGCCCATGTCATAGGTGATCAGATTCGGGTACCCGGACATCCGGCCGGAATAGGCCGCGGCCATGACGCCCGACGCCGGCCCGGACATGACGGTGTTGATGGCGGCGCGCGCGATGGTGCGCGCCGATACGGTGCCGCCGTTGCCTTGCATCACCAGCAGGTCGTTGCGAAAGCCCGCCGCGGTGAGGCTGCTCTGCAAGCGGTCGATGTAGCGGTCCAGGATGGGCTGGACTGAGGCGTTGACGGCGGCGGCGGTGCCGCGCTCGAACTCGCGGAACTCGGAAATGATGGTGTGGCCGGCGGTGATGTAGTCGTTCGGCCAGTGTTGGCGCGCCAGTTCCAGGGCGCGCAGCTCGTGGGCGGGATTGGCGTAGCTGTGCAGGAAATGTATGACCAGGGCTTCCGCGCCGGTCTGTGCCAGTTCCCGGACCCGGGCTACGAATGCCTCCTCGTCCAGCGCAGTCAGCACCTTGCCTTGGGCGTCCATGCGCTCGGGAACTTCACGCCGCAGCTCGCGGGGGATGAGCGGCACGAAACTGCCCGTCAGTCCGTAGGCGTGCGGCCGGGTGCGCCGGCCGAGTTCGAGCACGTCGCGGAAGCCGTCGGTGGTGATCAGCCCGACCTTGGCGAGCTTGCGTTCGAGTACGGCGTTGGTGGTGGTGGTAGTGCCGTGGACGATGCTGTCCACCCGTTCCAGGGGGACCTCGGTGCGGCGCAATGCCTCGAGCACGCCGAAAGCCTGATTCTCCAGCGTGCTGGGGACCTTGGAGATGCGCACGGCGCCGGATTCGTCATCGACCAGAATCAGATCGGTGAAGGTGCCGCCTACGTCTATGCCTACGGTGACAGTCATGCCAACACCTCTTCGCGGCGCAAGACGTTGAGCGCTGCATGCGCGGTCTCGACGATCTGGGCGATGTCCTGATCCCGCATGGGCGTGGACAGGGCGATGAGTCCATAGCTGGCCATCAGCACGCCGCGGTTCAGCATTTCGCGATTGAAGCGTGCCATGGCCTGAGCCTGTTCCGGACTGGGATAGGCATCGCGGTAGCTGGTCAGCGTCTGCGCCTTCAGATGCAGCTTGACGAGCGATCCCAGCCCGGTGGCCTGGCCTGCGATGCCGGCGTCGGCAAAGGCCTGGTTCAATCCCTGCCGCAGCATGTCGCCGTGACGGTCGAGCTGGGCATAGGCTGCGTTATCCAACAATTGCATGGCGGCCAGTCCGCTCACCATGCTGACGGGGTTGGCCGAGAAGGTGCCGCCGTGGGGTACCGCCGGACGGCCGGCGCTGGGATCGAATACCGCCATCACGTCCGCGCGTCCGGCCACGCCTCCGACGGGAAAGCCGCCGCCCATGATCTTGCCGACGGTAGTCAGGTCCGGCGTGACGCCCAGCCGCGCTTGCGCACCGCCTGGCGCCAGGCGCAGCGTAATGACTTCGTCGACGATCAGCAGGATGCCCAGCTCCGTCGTGACTCGCCGCAGCATGCGCAGATACTCGGGGCTGGCGGGAATCAACCCAACCCGGTTGGGCAGCAGGTCGATCAGCACGCCGGCCAGGCTGGCGGCGTGCGCGCGCAGCAGGGCTTCGGTGGCCTGGCAGTCGTTGAAGGGCAGGATCACGACGTCCGCCGTCACGCCTGCCGGCGTTCCCTGCGAGTGCGCCACCGAGGCGGGCGCGGTTGCCTCACCCCAGTTCGCGGGGCTGGCGTCCAGGCTGGTTTCGGCATGGTCATAGGAGCCGTGGTAGGCCCCCTCGACCTTGGCGATCTTGGGGCGACCGGTATAGGCGCGAGCGGCCTTCAGCGCCATCATCACGGCTTCGGTGCCGGAGTTGGTGAAGCGGATGTGTTCAATGCCCGGCACGCGTTCGGCCAGCAATTCGGCCAGCGCGATTTCGCTCTCGGTCGGCATGCCGAAGGCGGTGCCCAGGTCGATCTGGCGGTGCGCCGCCGCGGCCAGCGCCGGGTGCGCATGGCCGTGGATGAGTGCCGTGAAGTTGTTGATGCAGTCGATCAGCTCGTTGCCGTCGACGTCGCGGACGCGGCAGCCGGCGCCCTGCGCCGCGTAGACGGGGTAGGGCGAAAGATAGACGGTCGTGCGCGTGTTGCCGCCGGGCAGGCTGCGCTTGGCGCGCGTGTGCAGCGCCTGTGAACGGGAGGAAGGATCGGGATACATGGTTTCTCTCAAGCAGGAATTAGCGGCCCAGGTAGGCGTCCCGGACCCGCGGGTGCAGACGTAAGGTCTCGGCCATGTCGGTCAAGACGATGCTGCCGTTTTCGATGACATAACCGCGGTCGGCCACGCCGAGTGCGAGCACGGTGTTTTGTTCGACCAGCAGGACGGTCATGCCGCCCTCATTGATGCGGGCGATGCGGGCATAGACTTCTTCGGCCAGGCGCGGCGCCAGGCCAAGCGAAGGCTCATCGAGCAGGAGCAGGCGGGGGCGCGCCATCAAGGCGCGGCCGATCGCCAGCATTTGCTGTTCGCCGCCAGACAGGGACCAGCCCAGCTGGCTGGCGCGCTCCTTCAGCCGGGGGAAGAGGTCGTAGACGCGGTCGAAGTCATCGCTGCTGCCGCCACCGCGCACCGAGCCCCCGACTTCCAGGTTCTCCTTCACGGTTAGGCCCGGAAATATTCTGCGGCCTTCCGGGACATGGGCGATGCCCGCCTTTACGCGGCGCTGGATCGGCAGCGTGTCCAGGGAACTGCCGTCGAAGTTCAGTTCACCCGTGGTGGGAAGCAAGCCGGAGATCGCGCGCAGCAGCGTGGTTTTTCCGGCGCCGTTGACGCCAATCAGCGCCACGGCCTCGCCAGCGCGCACATCCAGATCGATGCCGCGCAATGCGACGATGTCGCCGTAGGCCGCACCCAGGTTTCTACACTGCAACATGCTGGTAGCCTCCTCCAAGATAGGCTTCGAGCACCGCGGGATCGGACTGCACCTCGGCGGGGGTGCCTTCGGCCAGCTTGGCGCCGAAGTTGAGCACCGCCACGTTCTCGGCCAGCCGCATCACCATGCCCATGTTGTGCTCGATCAGCACGACCGATAGCCGGTGCTGTTCGCGCAGGCGCCGCAACAGGTCCATCAGTTGTTCGACCTCGCCGGAATTCAGACCGGCCGCAGGCTCGTCCAGCAGCAACAGCCGCGGCCGCGCGACCATGACTCTGGCCATCTCGACCAGGCGGCGGTTGCCGTAGGACAGCGAACCTATGCTGCGGTCGGCCAGCGTATGCAGGTCGAACTGGCGCAGGGTGTCGTAGGCGGCATCACGGGCGGCGCGTTCGCGCTCCCGCGTGGATCGGGGGCGCAGCAGCAGCGCGCTCAGCGAGCGCGGGTCGCGCATGGCGGCGCCCAGCATGACGTTTTCCAGGACGCTGAGGCGCGTGAACAGGCGGCCGCTTTGGAAAATCCGGCCTATGCCCGCGTGGATGATCGCGTGCGTGGGCAGTCCGGTCAGCACTTTGCCGTCGAAGCTGACCTGTCCGGATGTGGGGGGAACCAGGCCGGTCATCACATTGAGCAGGGTGCTTTTGCCGGCGCCGTTCGGGCCGATGATGGCGTAGAACTGGTTGGCGCCGATCTCCAGGCTGACGTTCGACAGCGCCTGCACGCCGCCGTAATGCTTGCTGATGTTCTGTACTTGCATGAGGCTCATGACAGGCTGCCTCCATGGACCACGCCGCGCCGGCCGCTGCGTTTGGCGCGCCGGCGGTAGGTGGCCGGGTCGACAAGGCTGATCAGGCCGCGGGGCAGCACGATCAGGATGACCAGCACCAGAACGCCGAAAACCAGCAGATAGGCGTTGCCGACGCCGCGCAGCAGTTCGGGCAGCAGGGTCACGCTTACCGCGCCCAGGATCGCGCCGACGATGCTGCCTTCGCCGCCCACGACCAGCATGGCCAGGTAGATGATGGAGTGGGAGAAGTTGAAGTCCTCGGGCGAGACAAAGCGGATGTGGAAGGCGAACAGGCAGCCGGCCACGGCCGCGTAGGCGGCGCCCAGCGTGAAGGCCGCCACCTTGACCTCGGTGACCGGCAGTCCCGTCATGGCCGAGGCCAGCTCATCGTCGCGCACCGCCATCAGCGTGCGGCCCGCATGCGAATGGCGGATGCGCGCGGCCAGCAGGGCCAGCAAGGTCAGCACCGCCAGCGAGAAAAGGTAGAAGCTGGGTTCGTCGTCGAGCTTGATGGCGCCCAGCGAGAGCGGCGCAATGCCGGAGATGCCGTTCGTGCCCCCTGTGACGTCGATCCAGTTGGAAACGACGATGGTGAAGCTGACGTTCAGCCCCAAGGTTGCCAGCGCCAGGTAATGCCCCTTCAGGCGCAGCAGGATACGGCCGGTGACATAGGCGGTCAGGCAGGTGGCGGCAATGGCGAGCAGCGCCGCCAGCCAGGGATTCCAGCCGTGGGAGGTGGTCAGGACGGCCACCAGGTACGCGGCCACGCCCATGAAGGCGGCGTGCGCAAGCGAGATGAGGCCGGCATAACCGAACACGAAGTTCAAGCCGATGACGGCAATGGCCGAGATGACGGCGGTATTGGCAAGACGGTTGCCGTAGCCCTGGGTATAGAGGGGCAGGGCGGCGGCCAACGCCAGGACGGCCAGACCGCAGAGCAGATGGGATCGTTTCATGGTCAGCCCCGATCGGCGATGCGTTCGCCGAAGATGCCCTGCGGCCGCAGCAGCAGGAAGAGAATCATGATTCCAAAGGCCAGCAGGTCCTTGTAGGTGGAGGACAGGTATGCCGCGCCAAGAATTTCTATCAAGCCCACCACCAGCCCGCCCGCGATCGCGCCGGGTACGCTGCCGAATCCGCCGATGATGGTGGCGGCGAAGGCCTTCAGCGCGACGGCATCGCCCATGTTGACGTCGGCGAACCACATGGGCCCCACCAGCAGGCCGGCAAAGCCCGCGAACACGGCCGCCAGCAGCCAGGCGAAGCCCAGCAGCAGGCGCACCGGCAGGCCCATCAGTCTCGCGGTCTCGACGTCCTGCGCCACCGCTCGCATCGAGCGGCCGATGGAAGTACGGTGCAGCAGCGCGTGGAGACCGGCGATCAACAGCAGCGTGATGATGATGGTGGCCAGGGCGTGCACCGTGATGACGCCGCCGGCCAGGCTGATGGTGCCGTCGCCGAAAGGCGACGGCATGCGGAAGGGCCAGGCGTCCCAGATCAGCAACGCGCCGTTCTGCATGGCGATGCCGGCGGCCACCGTGCCGATGATGACCGTCACGACGGGACGGTTCTGCAGCGGCAAGTGGACCAGGGCATAGAACAACAGGCCGAAGACCGCCATCATCGCGATGGCCACGGGATAGGCCAGGGCTGCGGGCCACTGGGCCTGGATGATGGTGCTGACCCCGAAGAAAGTGCCCAGCATGACGAACTGGCCGGCGGCGAAGTTCACCACGCTGGTGGCCGAATACACGATGACGAAGCCCAGCGCGGCCAGGGCGTAGACGCTGCCGAGCGCGACGCCGTTGACCAGCAGTTGGATCATTTCCTGCATGGAGTTCCCCTTGTGGCGCCGGCCATGCTCAGTCGACCTTGATGGTGCTGATGAACTGCATGTCCTTGCTTCCCTTGGCGAACTTCACGATCGCGACATCGTGCACGCCGTTGCCTTTGGCATCGAAGCTGTAGACGTGCGAAACGCCCTGATAACCCTTCAGGTCCTTGAGATAGGCCTGGAGCTTTTGCGGGTCGGCGCCGACGGCGTTGATGGCCTGGGCCATCAGCATCGCGCCGTCGTAGTACGCGGCGCCATAGGGATCGGCGTCCATGGAGAAGCGTTGCTTGAAGCGTTCCGCGTAGTTCTTGCCCTTGTCGGTCGCGGGCAGATAGGTGTCGATCACGCCCCAGACGTTGTCCAGATCGGCTGGCGACAACAGTTGCATGGCGGCCGGGACAAAGGCAGCCGACGAGGCCACCACGGGCTGCTTCAGACCCAGCATCTTGATCTGGCGCAGCACCATCGCGCCGTCCTGCGGGTAGACGAAGGCGAGGATGACGTCGGCGCCCTTGTTCTTCAGGCTGAGAATCTGCGCCGACATGTCCTTGTCGTTCTGGCCATAGGCTTCCGTGCCGACGGGGGTGATGCCCTGATCCTTCAGGAAGGCCGCCGCGGCATTGGCGCCGCCCTGGCCGAAATCATTCTGGATGTAGAGGATGCCGGGCTTGGACAGCTTGAGCTCATCCTTGACGAAGCGCGCCATGGCGACGGCCGCCGTGCTGTCCTGCGGGCGGATGCGGAACAGCCAGGGATTGCGCAGATCCGCGACGGCATCGGCGCCGCCGGCGTACATCGCAGGAATGCCGGCCTTCGCCACTTCCGGCGCGACGGCCATGTTCTGGGTGCTGTAGCTGGTGAGAAAGGTGAAGGCGGGCTTGTTCTCCTGCGCCAGCTTCACGTAGGCATTGACGGCCGTGCCGTTGGACGCCTGGGCGTCCTCGAACACGAACTTGACCGGCTTGCCTTGCAGGCCGCCCGCCTTGTTGATGTCGTCCTCGGCCAGCTTGAGGGAATTGAAGTATTGCTTGCCGGTCAGCGACAAGGGGCCGGTGAGGGGCACGGTGGCGCCTACCACCACGTTCTGGGCGTAGGCCGCGTTGGCAAGGCTTGCCAGGGCGACGGCCGGTAGAACGCGGCGGGCAAGGGTGAGGATGTTCTTGAAAGACATGATGCTGCGCTCCTGTAACGATCAACGTTGAAGGCGGGGCGGCTTTCCCCAGGGTTTTTGATGGCTTTCTCGTCGTTCCGAAAATCGGTACAACGTTCCTTTTTTCGGTATAATAAAAAACAGCCGGCAAGGACAGCAAGACCGGGTTTTCCCGGCATGGGCGTTCGGCCGCCCTACAATGCGCGTCCAAGGAACGCCTATGAGCCAAGATTCCAAACTCCCCCCCCTAGAGCGCTACACCCGCATCCTCGAACTGCTCGCCTCCTTTCCCGACGGCCTGGCCCTCACGGAAATCGCGCGCATGCTGGCTTTACCCAAGACCAGCGCGCATCGACTGCTGGGCACCATGCAGGACTCACAACTGGTGGATCTGGCCGCAAGCACCTATGTGCTGGGTGCGCGGGTGAAGCGGCTGGCATACGCCAGCGCAGATACGGAGTGGATAGGCGCGGTGGTGCGCCCGCACCTGGCCGACCTGGCGGCCGAGACCGATGAAACCTGCTACCTGGCGAAGCTGCACAGCGGTCACCAGGTGTCATCCGTGCTGATGGAAGCGCCCGATACACCCTGGCGCGGATTCGTATTGCCCGGCAAGGGCATGGCGCCGCATGCGGCCGCATCGGCCAAAGCCATTCTTGCGTTTCAAGCGCCCAAGGTCATCGATGCCGCGCTGGCGGAACCGCTACCGCGCTTGACCGCGCATACCTGCGTGGATAGCCGCCGCATCAGAGACGAGTACGCCCAGGTCCGTCAGCAGGGCTACGCGACCTGCATCGGCGAAATCGATGAGGGCCTGGCGGCGTTGGGCGTGCCGGTGCATCTGCCGCATCTGGGCGTGATCTACAGCCTTGGCGTTACGGGACCTTTGCAACGCCTGAAGTCGAAGAACCTCGAGGCGTTGGCGGCCATCATGCAGCGCTACGCAGAAAGGGTCGCGCATGCTTTGGCCGCGGGGTATACGCGGCGTCCTGCGGACGAAGGCTAGGCCTGCGGACTCGCCGCCGACCAGACCTCCACCCGATCACGTCCCGCATTCTTCGCCCGGTACAAGGCCTCATCCGCCTTCGCCATGACCTTGTCGATGTCGGCATCATCCGACGGCCACAGCGCGATGCCGATGGACACCGTGACACGCTCCACCGCTTGCGGCATGGCATGGCTTGCCGTCGCAGCCCGGATGCGTCCCGCGACCATCGCCGCCGTGTCACGCGAGGCGTTGGGCATCAGGATCAGGAACTCTTCGCCGCCCACCCGGCACGGCGCGTCTTCCCCTCGCACACAGGTCTTGAGGATGGCGGCCAGCGCGATCAGCACCTGATCGCCGGCCGCGTGCCCGTAGGTGTCGTTCACGCGCTTGAAGTGGTCCAGGTCCAGCGCGAGCGCCGCGAAAGGCTGCTGGGTCTGGCGCAGGGTGGCGATCTGCAGCGCCAGGCCCCTGCGGTTGAAGAGGCCCGTCATCGGATCGGTGATGGTGTCCGTGTTCAGCTTGTCGAGCCGCCGGGTTTGGGAGCTTTGGCTCATCGTCACGGCGTTCCGCAGGCGGGCAGCTTCGTAGTACCAGCCCTTGACCCTGTCCAGATCTCCAGCGGATGCGCCCGGCTGGTCCCGTTCGATGATCTGCGCCAGTTCCTCCAGCGGCCGCGAGATCCAGCGGCCCAACAGATAGATGACCAGGAACATGATCAGCCCCACCGGCAAAGCGTAGAGCACGATCCTGTCGGTCAGGCTCCGCAGCGGGCGCAGCGTTTCGTCCAGCGGGCGTTGCGCCACGACGCCCCAGCCGCCGTTCTTGAGCGCGGCGTAGCCGGCCAGGAGGTGCGCGCCGCGGGTGTTGACCACGGGCATCGCACCCGTCTCGCCGCGCAGCACGGCTTCGACCACGGCGTTGCTTCTTTCGCTGGTGCCGATGCGATCCTTGTCCTTGTGATAAATGATGGTGCCGTTGCCGTCGACGACATACAGGTAGGATCCGTCGCGGTAGAAGTGCTCGCCTACCAGTTTGTCGAACTCGTTGCCTTGCCGAAGGTGGATGGCCGTGAGAATCGTGCCGGCATAGTTGCCCTTGGCATCACGGAAAGGCTCGGAAAACGCCAGTATCAGCTGGCCCTCCATACCCACGTAGGGGGTCGATATCTGGCCCTTCAAATGTTGGGCGCCCGTCGCCAATTGTTGGCGCACCAGCGTCCTGCCTTCGAAGCCCGCGTCGGCGGGAGCGGTGGCGAGGATGGTGCCGCTACTGTCGGCGATGGCGGCCGTCATGACGCCGTCGCTCTGATGGACGAGGCGCGCGAGTTCGTCTTCCATGGCGGGTTTCGAACCCAGCAGGCCAGGCGCTCGCTCGGCTGACAGGAGCAATTGCCGCTGTATGGATTCGATGTAGATGTCGGTGACTTCCGCCAGCTTGACCGCATAGGCCCGGTTGGCCTCGAGGGTGTTGGCAATCAACTGCTCGCGCTGCACCAGGTAGGCCGCGTACAGGGTGTTGACGAAGGCGATGATTCCGCTCGCGAGCGCCAGCACGGTGACAAGGCGGCGCAGTTTCAGTCTGGGCATCGCGGCAGTGGTCAATGCGGAGCTCCTTCAATCATTCACTCTGACCATTGAATCGGGGCCTTCCGCGCCTGGCCGAGCCTGCGCGCGTGTAGAACTTCAGTTTTGCGGCAAGCCTGCGCCAAGTCAAGAATCGCGTGAACGGGCGCCTGTGGATAGCGCTTCGATCAGGTGCTCGATGAACGCGGCCGTCGCTTCGGGCAACCGGGCGTGGCTGGCGGTCTGCACTTGCAGCGTGCGTTCGGCGAAGACGGCTTGCTGCAAGGACACGGCCACCAGCGCGCCGCTGCGCAGCGGTTCGGCGAGCGTGATCTCGCCGGCCAGCGTGACGGCATGGCCGGCCTCGACGATGGCGCGAATGACCGATGACGAGTTGCTCGAATAGGCGATGTCGAAAGGCGGCCCGTCGCCGCCCGCCGCCGAGTTGTCGAACAACAGGCGCACGGTGGTGCCCGAGTCGGTCAGCGCGATCGGGTAGCGGCGCAGGTCGTCCAAGGACACGCTGGCGCGTTTGGCGAGAGGATGGCCCGGGACCATGATGGCGCGAACGGGCGAGACGATTTCGTAGCGCACGGCGATGCCGTTGCCCGCGTTCAGGCTGAAGGCCAGGCCCACGTCGATGCTGTTGTCGCGCAGGCGCTGCGTCACGACGCCGGGCGAGCCGATGTGCACCTGGAACGCTACATCGGGATGCAGGGCGCGGTACGCGCCCAGGATGGGCGGCAGCACGTTGCGCGCCACGGCTTCGTTGGAGCCTATGCGGATGGTCGTCAGCTCCGCATGACGCAGGCTGCGGATATCGCGCAGCACGTGTTCGGCATCCATGGCGACGCGGCGCGCATAGTCGGCCAGCATTTCGCCGGCCCGGGTCAGCTCCATGCCATGCGGGCGCCGTTCAAACAGGGCCGCGCCGCAGTCATCCTCCAGTTTGGCGATCTGCCGGCTAATGGCGGAGGGCGCTACGTGGAGGCTCGTGGCCGCGTCCTTGATGCTGCCTGCGCGTACGACCTCGAGGAAATAGCGGTGCGCGGTGCTGAGCATGTCGTGATTCTCAAAATAGCAATTGGCATGCTAATTATTGATATTGATTGCCGCAAAAGCAATTCATAGAATGGGCCGACCAGGGCCGCCAGGATACAAGGGCAACAGACCCGCCTACGGCGCTTCAACCAAGGGGAATCGCATGGCTAGTGTTGTATGTAAATCGGGCCGCGCCGCCGCGCGCCCGCAGGGACTCGGCATTCTGAAGCGCGCCTTTGCCGCGCTGGCATTGTCGGCGGCTACCGGCGCGGGGGCGGCTGATTTTCCGCAGCGTTCGCTTCAGCTGATCCTGTCGTTTCCACCGGGCGGAGCGACGGACGTGCTCGCTCGCGAGCTGAGCCAGAAGCTGGGCGACACGCTGGGCCAGTCGGTGGTGGTGTTGAACCGCCCCGGCGCTGGCGGCTTGATCGGCATGCAGGCGGCTGCGCGTTCCGAAGCCGACGGCTACACGCTGTACATCTCGTCGGTGATGTCCAACTCCATTTACGAAGCGCTCAATGGCAAGCAGCAGGTGTCGCTGGACGGCGACTTCGATGCGGTGGGCGCGATCGCCAGCGCCCCGCACATCCTGGTCACCCCCGCGACGCTGGGCATCAAGGACTATGCCAGCCTGGTGGCCTATCTGAAGGCAGCGCCGGGCAAGTACAACTACGCGTCGATGGGCGCGGGCACCCTGTCCAACCTGGAGGGCGAGATCTTCAAGGAGCAGGCGGGCGTGGACGCATTGCAGATCCCGTACAAGGGCAGCAGCCAGGCCTTGCCCGAAGTCATCTCGGGCGCGTCGGTCTTCATGTTCGACAGCGTGACCAGCTCGCTGCCGCATAAACAGGGCGGCCGCATCGACGTGCTGGGCGTGGCCTCGGCCAAGCGTCTGCCGGTCATGCCTGACGTACCCACGCTCAAGGAGCTGGGCGTGCAGGGCCTGGAGGCGGAGAACCTGTTCGCGTTGATGGCGCCCAAGGGAACGCCCAAGGACCGCCTGGACATCGTGGCCCGCGCGCTGGCCAAGGCGCAGGGCGACGCGGGATTCCGCAAGGCCATCGAGGCGCAGGGCTTCCAGATCAGCGAGATTCCGGCTCAGACCCTGCCCAAGTTCATCCTGGACCAGCAGGCGTTCTGGCGCGACAAGGTCAAGGCCCTGAACATTACTGCGGGCAAATAGCGGCCGTCCCGGCTTTCTTGCTGGCCGCCCGCGGGCGGCCAGCTCCTAACTTCCGACCCGACTCCCATGCCCATTCCGAACGATCCCTTCTGGCAGCTTCCTTATGCATCGCAACGCATGCCCCTGCTTGCGGACAACGTGGTCAGCACGTCGCAGCCACTGGCCAGCGCTGCCGGCCTGCAGATGTACGCGCGGGGCGGCAACGCGATCGACGCGGCACTCGCCACTGCCATTGCGCTGACCGTCGTGGAGCCATGCATGAACGGGATCGGCGGCGACATGTTCGCCATCGTCTGGCATGGCGGGCGCCTGCATGGGCTGAATGCGTCGGGGCGCGCGCCGGCCGCCTGGGAAACGGCCAGGTTCGCGCATCTGGATGGCATGGACCCGATAGGCTGGGGCAGCGTGACGGTACCCGGTGTCGTGTCGGGTTGGCGCGCGATCTGGGAGAAATTCGGTTCGCTGCCGTTCGAGGACTTGTTCGAGCCCGCCATACGCTATGCGCGGGACGGCTATCTGGTTTCGCCCACGGTGCATCGCCAGTGGCAGAAGCAGGTGCCGCGCCTGAGCGGGCAGCCGGGCTTTGCCGAGTCCTTTGCGCCCGGGGGCCGCGCGCCCTTGCCCGGCGAGCGCTTCTCCAGCCCTGGCCAGGCCGCCACGCTGGAGAGCATCGCCCGCAGCAAGGGCGAGAGCTTCTACCGCGGCGAACTGGCCGCGGCGATAGCCGCCCACGCGCGCAACACGGGCGGCTATATCACCGAGGCCGACATGGCGGGCCATACGGCTGACTGGGTGGAGCCGATAGGCATGCGCTACCGCGACCTGGAGCTCTACGAGATTGGTCCCAATGGCCAGGGCATCGGCGCATTGATGGCCTTGGGCATGCTGGAACGTTTCGACCTGGCGGATTGCGGGCGCGACAGCGGCCGCGCGCTGCATCTGCAGATCGAGGCCATGCGCCTGGCGTTCGCGGACCTGTACGAACATGTGGGCGATCCGGCCCACATGCAGGTGTCGAGCGCGCAGTTGCTGGAACCCGCCTATCTGGCGGAACGGGCAAAGCTCATCGATCCGGATCGCGCGGGCGAACCCCGGGCCGGCAATCCGCACAGCGGCGGGACGGTGTATCTGACCGCGGCAGACCGGCACGGCACCATGGTGTCGTTCATCCAATCCAACTTCAAGGGATTCGGTTCCGGCGTGGTGGTGCCGGGAACGGGCATCGCCATGCAGAACCGGGGCTGGGGCTTTTCAACGAAGGCCGGGCATCCCAATGTGGTGGCGCCAGGCAAGCGGCCGTTCCACACCATCATTCCAGGCTTCCTGATGAAGGGCGGGCAGCCTTTGATGAGCTTTGGCGTCATGGGCGGCTCCATGCAGGCGCAGGGCCATCTTCAAGTGACGAGCCGGCTGGCCGACTTCGGCCAGAATCCCCAGGCAGCGAGCGACGCGCCACGCTGGCGCATCAAGGATGACAACGTGGGCGTGGCGGTGGAGTGGAACGTCCCGCCGGATGCTGTCGAGCATCTGCGCGCATGCGGCCACAAGGTCGATGTGGCGCCGCGCTTTGATCTGGAGTTCGGCAGTGCGCAGATGGCCTACCGGCTGGAGCAGGGAGGCTATCTGGCGGCGTCGGATCATCGCAAGGACGGCTACCCCATAGGCTATTGACGCCGTCTTCCTGGGGCATGTTTGGTCGAGGAAAATCCCCGTTTCGTCGAAAACTGCGTGATGTCTCGTGGCCGGCCGATGACAATCGGCACATTTCCGGCCCGAACCGATGCGGCAACGGTCCTATCCCGACGCTGGCCACAATGGCCGACCCGTCGCGTCAGCGCTGCGCCACCGCGCGCCGCAGGCGCTGCGACGCGACCCGTCCCAGCACCACGGGCGCAACACCGTTGTTGAACGCGACCTCGGTCTGCGCGCCGGGCAGCTGCGACAGGTGGGAGACATGTTCCAGATTCATGATGACCGACCGCGACAAGGCGCAGAAGGGCGGACTGGGCAGTTGGGCCGCCAGGCGCTTGAAGGTGATGTGCATCAGCTCGTTGGCGTGCGCGGCGCTGCAAAGCATCACGTAGTCGCCTTGCGCCTGCGCCATGGTCAGTTCATGGATCTTGATGATCTTGGTGCCGTTGCGCGTTCGCAGCGTCAGGTGGCCGCCAGCGCGCGGACGCAGCCGCGCCAGCGCCTGTTCAAGCCGGCCCGGACGCACGGGCTTGAGCAGGTAGTCGACGGCCTGGACGTCGAAGGCGCGGGCGGCGTAGTCGCTGTGCGCGGTGACGAAGACGACGGCGGGTGGGACTTCCAGCTGGTCCAGCAGGTCGAAACCGGTGGCGGCAGTGAGTTCGATGTCCAGGAACAGGGCATCCGGACGATGTTCGCGGATCAGCGTTCGCGCCAATTCCAGGCAGTCGGCTTCGCCCGCGACATGGACGTCGGGCGAGGCTTCGAGCAGCCGGCGCAGGTAGCGCCGCGCCGGGGCTTCATCGTCGATGACAAGCACACGCAGCATTTTCCTCCCTGGCGCCATGGTGTGGCGGGTATAGTCGTCCGGTCTGGCACGCGGGTAAATATAAGGCCTATGCAGTTTCCAGAGAACCCTTTGCCCGTCCGGGGGGCGCATCCATGAAGTTCGCATCGATCGGCCAGGGTTTGAGTCCAGGGGAGTCCTCGCTTGGCTTCTGGCGGGCGCAGACGCTGGGATGGCTCTTTCTCGCGATCGTGGGCTTCTTCATCCGGTTGGCGGTGTTCGGCAATGCCACCGCAGCCTTCTGGCTTACCGTGGCGCTGGAACCCCTGGCATTCGTCCTGACCAGCGGGGCGGCCGTGCTGCATGGCCGCCGTGCGGGCAAAGGCGATCCGCCCTTGCTGGTGCTGGTCTGCGCGGTGTTGTTCTGCCTGACCGCCTCGGCCTTGCTGGCGTCGATCGCCTATGGCATCCACAGCCTGTTTCTGCCTGGCGCAATCCGCGTGCTGCCGGGCAACCAGTACCGGCTGGGCTTTCTCTACTACATGGGCATGCTCTCGATCTGGACGCTGATCTATTTCGGCGTCTCGGCCGAGCTGAACGCACGCAGCGAGCGCCTGTCCAAGATGAAGGCGGAGACGCGCTCCTTGAGACTGGAGCTTGAGCATCTGCAGCTGCAGATCGAGCCGCACTTCCTGTTCAACTCGCTGAACACCATCGTGGCCGAGATCGCCGATCGGCCTGCCATCGCAGAGGAAATGACGCGCAGCCTGGCCGAGTACCTGCGCTATTCGCTGGACCGGCGCGGACGAGGCTTGTCCAGGCTGGAGGAGGAGATCGAGGCCGCCGAAGCCTATGTGCGCATCCAGGCGCTGCGCTTTGACAAGCGGCTTGAATTGCGCAGCCAGATCGATCCGGCCACGCTACGGATCAGTGTTCCGCGCATGACGCTGCAGGGACTGGTGGAAAACGCGATCAAGCACGGCATGCGTTCGGAACACGCGCATTTCCCGATCAGCATACGCACGCGTTTGCAGGGCGATGAACTGCTCATCGAAGTGGACAATCCCGGCCGGCTGCACGCGCCCTTCGATCTGGCCAGCGGCGGGGGCGGACTAGGGAATCTGTGCAGGCGGTTGACGCTGAGGTATCCGGACAGGCATCAGTTCGTGCTGGAGCAGCGCGGGGAAAGAACCGTCGCGCAGATAAGGCTGCGGGGCGAGCCGCTGCCGGCCTAGCGCGCCGGTTTCAGCGGTACGTCGCGAGCAGGATGCTGGTTTCGGTGGCCGCGATGCCCTTGATCAGGCGCACGCGTTCCAGCACCTTGGACAGATCTGCAGTGGAATCTGCGCGTATTTCGGCCAGCAAGTCCCAACGGCCGTTGGTGTCGTGCAGCTGCTCGACGCTCGGCTCGCCCAGCAGGCTGGCCAGCACGGCGCGCGTCTGGTTGCCGTCGACGGTAATGCCCATCCAGGCGCGCAGGCCGTCCTGGTCGGAGTCAGGGCGCAGCTTGAGCGTATACCCGGCGATGAGCCCGTCCTCCTCCAGCTTGCGCAGGCGGTTGGAGACCGTGCCGCGCGACACGCCGGCCTTGCTGGCCAAAACGGAAAGCGGCGTGCGCGCGTCGCGCCGCAGAATGCCGATCAGTCGGGTATCGATTTCATCCATGACGGGTCCGGATTTCAATGTTCCCGGAACAGCCGGCCATAGCCGTCCATCCGGTCGTGGATCCCCGCCAGCCGCAGGCAATGCCACATGCTGGCCTGATTGCTGCCGATCACGGGCTTGCCCAGCCTGTCTTCCAGACGTCCGAGGATGGCGGTGGAGCGCAGCGCGCCGCAGCTGATGAAGACGGCGTCGGCATCGGGCCGGTCCACGGCACAGGCGAATTCGTACAGATAGTCGGGCGAGACCCGGTTCATGGTTTCGTCGTCGGGCAGGGCCAGGCCCTGCAGCGAGACGACTTCGTGGCCGATGCTTTCGAAGTAAGTGCGCTCCAGTTCGTTGACGGCATCGTCATAGGCGGTGGCAACCGCCAGGCGGCGCGCGCCGACCGCGTCCAGCGCCTGCGTGACGCCGTCCAGCAGCGTGGCCACGGCCGCGCCGGGGCGGGCCTGCGCGAGCAGCGCTCGTACCTTGTCGTTGCCGATCACGAAGCTGCCCGCGGTGCAGTTGTAGCAGACCACGTCGATATCGCGACGCCCTGGCGCCAGGCCGTCCAGGGCCTGAAGCAGTCCGCCCTCCATACCGGCCAGGCTTTGCACGGTGCAGGCCGTTGCCATGGGCACGCGGGCAAAGCTCAGGCCCACGCCGTCGGGAGCCATGGCGTGCATTTCGCCCTCGGTCAGGCCGGCATTGGCCACGCACAGGAAAGCCAGGCGGGCCCGGGGGTAGGGGCCGGCGTCGTAGCGGACGGGATTCATTCCGTCATCCCCGCGGCGTCGAAGCACTCGCGTATGACCGTGGCCGCCTTGACGAAGTTGGGGTGCCCGACCATGGCGTAGTTGCGCGGACGCGGCAGATCGATGTCGACGGTCAGCGCCACGCGGCCCGGCCGCTTGCTCATCACCACCACGCGGTCGGACAGGAACACCGCTTCGGAGATGCTGTGGGTAATGAACATGACGGTCTTCTTGCTTTCCAGCCATACCCGTTGCAGCTCCAGGTTCATGGCTTCGCGCGTCATCGCGTCCAGGGCGCCGAAGGGTTCGTCCATCAGCAGGATGTCGGGGTCGTGGATCAGCGCGCGGCACAGCGCCACGCGTTGCTGCATGCCGCCGGACAATTGGTGCGGCAGGCATTTTTCAAAACCTTCCAGTCCGCTCAGCTGGATCAGTTCTCGCAGCCGGGCCTCATGACGCGCCGCGGGCAGTTTGCGCATCTCCAGCTGCAGCGAGATGTTCCCGACGACGTCGCGCCATGGCAGGAGCGCCGCACGCTGGAACACGATCCCCACGTTGGCGCCCGGCTCGGTCACGCGCTCGCCAAGCACGCGGATCTCGCCGGCGGTGAGCGGCGTCAGGCCGGCGACCGCCCGCATCAAGGTGCTCTTGCCGCAGCCGGAGGGGCCGAGCACGGAGAGGAACTGGCCTTCGGGTATGGCAAGGTCGATGCCGTCGACCGCGACATAGGAGCCAAAGCGCTGGACCATGCCGCGGATGTCGATCGCGGTATCGGGCGCGCCCGCTGCGGGAGCGAGCGTCAAGGCTGCGTGCTGTGCCATATCTAGTCCCTGTTGTAGTCGTTGGTGTAGAGCGTGCTGGTCGGGACCGGGCTGGCGATCTGATTCGATTGCACGAACTGGTCGACCATGGCCTGCCAGTCCTTCTCCGCAGAGACGCCGAACGGCAATCCCTTGGTGTTGGGCGTGCCGGCGGCCTGCAGCGAAAGCTGCAGCTGGCGCACCAGTTGCTCGCGATTGCGCGCCTGTTCCGGACGTTGGCGCACCAGGGCGTCGACCGAGGCGGCCGGGTCGGCCAGGGCCGCCTCGTAGGCCTTGCGCGTGGCGCGCAGGAAGCGCCGAGCCGTTTCGGGATTGGCCTCCAGCCATTTGGTATTGGCCGCCAGCCCGCCTTCCAGCGCGTTGACGCCGAAGTCGGCATAGAAAAAGTAATGCACCTTTGCGCCCTGCGCTTCCAGCGG
Organism: Achromobacter sp. ACM02; assembly: GCF_014851605.1. Taxonomy (NCBI): domain Bacteria; kingdom Pseudomonadati; phylum Pseudomonadota; class Betaproteobacteria; order Burkholderiales; family Alcaligenaceae; genus Achromobacter; species Achromobacter sp. ACM02. The sequence goes on along the minus strand of NZ_JACUZY010000004.1, from coordinate 648,666 downwards.
CGGGATATGGAAGTAGGTGACGCCCGTGATGGCGTCCGCGCGGCGTTGCAGGAACAGGGCGGTCTTGGTGCCCACGGCGGGCGCGATGACATTGATCTTCTTCTGGTCCACGCCGTTCAGGGCGGCCAGCACTGGGAACATCTGAGCCGTCGACTCGGATGCGCTCATGCCCAGCACCTTGCCTTCCAGGTCCTTGGGCGCGCGCACCGGAGCGTCCGCGTGGCTGATGATGACCATGGGAGAGCGTTGGTGCACGGCGAAGACGGCCTTCAGCGGCATGCCTGCGGCGACGCCCTTGAGCATGGTGCCGTAGTCCATGAAGCCGATGGGATCGATGCCCTGCGCCACCAGTTTCGCGGTGTTGCTGGAGCCGCTGCCTTCGCCGATGCTCAGGTCTATGCCTTCGGCCTTGTAGAGGCCTTTTTCTATGCCGTAGTACAGCGGCGCGTGCGTGCCGTAGATGCTGTAGTCCAGGCGCAGGCTCAGCTTCTCCTGCGCGCCGGCCGCGCCTGCGGCCAGCAGGCAAGCCAGGGTCCAGCCAAGTCGAGTCGTGAATTTCATGATGGAGTCTCCGGAGGGCGGGGTCAGACAGAGGGCAGGGCGTCGCTGCGCACGCTGATGTGCCAGGGAATCAGGAATCGTTCGGAAAACTCGACCAGGTAGTAGAAGACCAGGCCGATGAGCATGAGCGCGACCAGCACCGCGAACAGCAACGTCGTGTCTAGGTTGGCGTTGGCGGACAGCAGCACGTAGCCCAGGCCGCTTTCGGCGCCCACCCATTCCCCCACCACTGCGCCGACCGTGGCGAAAGCAATGGCGACCTTCAGGCCGGAGAAGATCTGCGGCAACGCATACGGCAGCCGGATGCGCAGAAAGGTCCGCAGGGCGCCCGCCCGCATCGAGCGGGCCAGGTCGTTGAGGTCCGCGTCCACGGAACGCATGCCCGCCACCGTGCTGACCACGATGGGGAAGAAGGCCACCGAGAATGCGATCAGGATCTTGGGAAACAGGCCCAGGCCGAACCAGATGATGATGAGCGGCGCGACCGCTACCTTGGGAAACGCCTGCGACACCACCAGCAGCGGCATGATGGCGCGCTCCAGCGGACGCGACCACACCAGCAGGATGCCCAGCGGTATGCCGACGGCGATGCTCAGCAGGAAGCCGCCCAGCGTCTCGACGGACGTGACCCAGGAGTGATGTCCCAGGAACGCCGAGTCGGTCCACAGCCGTTCGAGCACGCTTAGCGGCGGCGGCAACAGGTAGGCTGGCAGGCCGAACAGCGGTATCGCGAAATGCCACAGAAGCAGCACTCCCATGACCGCGATGGTTGGATACATCCAGTTCTTCAACACGGCAATTCCCCTTGTATGTTGTTGGAGCCGGTCTTGTTGTCAGACGTCGATTTCGATCAGCTCGCGCGGATAGCGGGTGAGCACTTCGCAGCCGTCCTCGGAGACGGCCACGCTTTCGCTGGCCATGAAGCCGCCTTCGGGCATGAAGAGGGAAGGCACCAGGTGAAAGGTCATGCCGGGCTCAAGCACCGTGGGGTCGTCCGGACGCAGCGCGAGGAAGCGGCCCTCGGCCCAGTTGGGCGGAAAGCCGATGCCTATGCCGTAGGCCGTGCGGTGATCGAAGTAATGCCCCAGCCCGGCCCGTTCGAAGACCGCGCGGCAGGCCAGGTCCACCTGGGCGGAGGTGACGCCGGGGCGGATGGCGTCGATGGCGGCGTCCAGCGCGGCGATGACGGTGCTGGCCAGGAAGCGCTGCCGCTCGGTGGCGCGCCCGACCACGCAATTGCGCGAGATCATGGCGTGATAGCGGTTGATGTTGGCCGCGGCCTCCAGGAACACCAGGTCGCCCCGCTTGAGCTCCCGGCGCTGCCAGGTGGTGAAGCAGACGCCGCTGGCGCGCCCCACGGCCACCAGCGGCACGCGGGTGTATTCGCTGCCGGCCTTGGTGGCGCCGTGCAGCATGGCGGCGGCAAGATCGTTTTCGGTGGCGCCGACTGCGATCGCGCGCACTGCGGCGTCGATGCCGGCGACCGCCGCGTGCGCGGCCTGGCGCATGAAGCCCAGCTGCGCCGGGGTCTTGATCTTGCGCGCCTCTTCCATCGGGCCTTGCCAGTCGGCCAGCCGTGGGCTCAGGCGGGCTTGCAGCTGCTTGTAGGCGGCCACGCTGAGGTAGCCAGAAGCCGTTTCCAGGCCAATGCGGCCGCTGGGCAGGATGTCCTTCAGGTAGCTCGCCAATACATCGACCGGGTCGCTGATGTCATCGATGGCGACAAAGCGTGCGATGTTGCGGTTGCCGGTCGCCACGGCGTGGTTGACCTGGCGCGAGACCATGGCGATGCCGCCGTCGGGCGAGACCACCAGGCACTGGAAGGTGAAGTAGCCAATGGAACGGTAGCCGGTCAGCCAGTAGATATTCTCGGGGTCGAACAGGATGGCGGCTGACAGGCCCTGAGCCTGGATGTCCTGTGCCAGCAGCGAGAGGTTCGCGGCATAGGTTTCCGGGCCGAACGGCAATTCCATGGTTGCGTAGTTTTCCGACACGATGGGTCCTGGATGAAAGTCGAGCGTTCATCCTAGGAACAATCTGCATAACTGCCTAATACCAATAATTGCCATCCCTATAGCTAAATAGTTATAGTCGGCGCATGAACGTGCGAGAGATAGAAATCTTCAGGGCGGTGATGCGCGAAGGCTCGGTGTCCCGGGCGGCGCAGGTGCTGCTGATTTCACAGCCTGCCGCCAGCAAGTACATCGCCCAGCTGGAGCGCCGCGTGGGCGTGGCGCTGTTCGTGCGCAAGGGCGGGCGTCTGTTGCCCACGCCCGAAGGCAGGGCGCTTTATGGCCAGGTCGACCGGCTGTTCTCCGGCCTTTCGCAACTGGATAGCTTCATCAAGGACCTGGGCAGCGAAAAGCAAGGCCACCTGACCGTCGCGTCCTTGCCCTTGCTGTCCTTGACCGTCATGCCGGACGTGCTGGCCAGTTTCATGGCGGACCGGCCCAACATCTCCGTGGCTTTGCAGACGCGCAGTTCGGCGCGCATCGTCGAATGGGTGGCGGCGCGCCAGGTGGATATGGGGGTGTGCTTCTACGGGGGGCAGCATCCGGGCGTGGTAGCCGAGCCGCTGGTGAGCCTGCAGCTATATTGCGCCATTCCTCCCGGCGACCCGCTGGAAAAGTTCGACACCATCCGTGTGGAACAACTGGCCGGCCGCGACCTCATCATCTACGACAACCTGGACCACACCCGCTTCTGGCTGGAAGCGCTGCTGGAGCAGCAGAAGGTCTACGCGCGGCGTCGCGTGCAGGTGTTCTGGACCTCGGTGGCGATGGAACTGGTGATGCGCGGCGTGGGCATCGCGCTGGTAGACCGGCTGACCGCCGCGCGCATCCCGGGCGGGCTGGATCAGCTGCGGCCGCTGGAGCCGGGCGCCTCGTTCGATCTCAGCCTGGTATGGCCAGAGCATTGGCCGTCGTCGGTCATCGCGCTTTCATTCGCTGACGCGTTGCGCGAGCATCTGCGCGACCACGCAACCTAGCGCACCGCGCCCGCGGCCAGGAAAACTGGAGGCGCGGGCTGGAATCGAACCAACCTTCGCGGATTTGCAATCCTGCTGCATAGCCACTCTGCCACCGCGCCGTTTATTTTGTCCTAGGACATATATAATTATGTTCGAGTACAAACTAAAACGCAAGCGGCAACCCATAGACAGAGGACAGCAATGCAGTTCCAGTTTCCCATCGTCATCATCGACGAGGACTTCCGCTCGGAAAACACGTCCGGCCTGAGCATCCGGGTATTGGCCGAGGCCATCAAGGCCGAAGGCTTCGATGTGCTGGGAACGACCAGCTACGGCGATCTCAGCCTGTTCGCGCAGCAGCAAAGCCGCGCCAGCGCCTTTATCCTGTCCATCGACGACGAGGAACTCGCGCACGGCGAGGGCGTCGCGCCCGCGCTGCTGGCATTGCGGGAATTCATCAGTGAAGTTCGGCGGCGCAATGCCGACGTGCCGATCTATGTGTACGGCGAAACCAAGACCGCGCGGCACATTCCGAACGACATCCTGCGCGAACTCCAGGGTGTTATCCATATGTACGAGGACACGCCCGAATTCGTGGCGCGACACTTGATCCGCGAGGCCCGGGCCTATCTGGAGGGCGTCAAGCCGCCGTTCCTGAAGGCTTTGCTGGACTACGCCGAGGACGGATCCTATTCCTGGCACTGCCCGGGCCATTCGGGCGGCGTGGCGTTCCTGAAGAGTCCCGTGGGTCAGATGTTTCATCAGTTCTTCGGCGAGAACATGTTGCGCGCGGACGTCTGCAACGCTGTGGAGGAACTGGGGCAGCTGCTGGATCACAACGGCGCCATCGGCGCGAGCGAGCGCAACGCCGCGCGCATTTTCAATGCGGACCACTGCTATTTCGTGACGAACGGGACCAGTACCAGCAACAAGATCGTGTGGCACCACATGGTGGCGCCGGGCGATGTGGTGCTGGTGGACCGCAACTGCCACAAGTCCATCCTGCACAGCATCGTCATGACGGGAGCGATACCCGTCTTTCTACGCCCGACACGCAACCATTTCGGCATCATCGGCCCGATTCCGCGCAGCGAGTTCGATATCCAGGCCATCCGGGAGAAGATCCGCGCCCATCCGCTGCTCAAGCACCTGGACGCTGACGAGGTCCGCCCGCGGGTGATGGCGCTGACGCAGTCGACCTACGACGGCATCATCTACCAGACCGAGGAGATCAAGACGGCCCTGGACGGCTACGTGGACGCCTTGCACTTTGACGAGGCCTGGATGCCGCACGCGGTGTTCCACCCGTTCTATGGCGCCTACCACTGCATGGGCAAGCAGCGCGCGCGGCCCAGGGAATCGCTGGTTTTCTCTACGCAATCGACGCACAAGCTGCTGGCCGGAATCAGCCAGGCCAGCCACGTGCTGGCGCAAGACTCCATGACGCGGCGGCTGGATCGGCATCTCTTCAACGAAGCCTATCTGATGCACACCAGTACCAGTCCCCAGTACGCCATCATCGCCAGCTGCGACGTGGCCGCGGCCATGATGGAGCCGCCCGGCGGCACGGTGCTGGTGGAGGAGAGCATCGCCGAGGCCCTGGACTTCCGGCGCGCGATGAAGGAGGTCGGCACGCATTTCGCCGATGGCGACTGGTGGTTCAAGGTCTGGGGACCGGAGACGCTGGCGCCGGAGGGCATAGGCTCGCCCGAGGACTGGATCATCCGGGGCGGCGACGGCGAGTCGTCCTGGCACGGATTCGGGGCGCTGGCGGACGGTTTCAACATGCTGGATCCGATCAAGTCCACCATCGTGACGCCAGGGCTGGATCTGGACGGCAACTTCGCGGACAGCGGAATTCCGGCCTCCATCGTCACCAAGTTCCTGGCGGAGCATGGCGTGATCGTGGAGAAGACCGGGCTGTACAGCTTCTTCATCATGTTCACGATAGGGATCACCAAGGGCCGCTGGAGTTCGCTCTTGACCGCGTTGCAGCAGTTCAAGGACGACTACGAACGCAACCAGCCCATGTGGCGGATCCTGCCGGAGTTCTGCCGCAAGCATCCTCGCTACGAGAACATGGGCTTGCGCGACCTGTGCCAGCATGTCCATGCGACCTATGCCAGGCATGACATCGCCCGGCTGACCACGGACATGTACCTGACTGACGTCACCCCCGCGATGAAGCCCTGCGATGCCTATGCCTGCATCGCCCAACGCCGCACCGAGAGGGTGGAGATCGACCATCTGGAAGGCCGCGTCACCACCAGCCTGATCACGCCCTATCCCCCGGGCATACCGTTGCTGGTCCCGGGCGAGGCGTTCAACCGGACCATCGTCGATTACCTGAAGTTCTCGCGCGAGCTGAACCGCGAGTGTCCCGGGTTCGGCACGGACATCCATGGCTTCGTGGAGCTGCGCGACGCGGACGGAAACCTGCGCTACTACGTGGATTGCGTGCGGTAAGCCCGCTTTATGCGGACTGGGAATCCATGTCAAACTTACGCCGGGAGTCGGCGCGGCCGCTGCCCATGCCAGGAACGGAATTGTCTTAGGACGCTATGAAAATACAAGGAAAGACCGCCGCTGAGATCTTCGATTGCGTGCGCGGGCTGGCTCAGTCGGGCCAGTTGCCGCCGGGCCAGGCGTTGCCGCCGGTGCGCGATCTGGCGGTCGAACTGGATATCAACCGCAATACGGTCGCCGCCGCCTATAAGCGCTTGGTGACGGCCGGCATCGCGCTGACCCAGGGTCGCCTGGGCACCATCATCCGCGACCAGTCCGGACCGGGCGAACAGGAAGGCGCGCTATCGGACTCGCCATTGGCCGATCTGGCCAGCGGTAATCCCAATCCGGCCTGGCTGCCGGATCTGAGCGCGGCCCTCGCGATCCGGCCCTATCAGCCGCGGCTCTACGGCGAACCCACGGTCAACGCGGGGCTGGAAAGCTATGCCCGCGCCTGGTTCGCGCGGGACTGCCCGGCGCCTTTCGAGATCAACCTCACCCACGGGGCTGTGGACGCCATCGAACGGCTGCTCAGCTCGCACCTGGTGGCTGGGGATAAGGTGGCGGTCGAGAATCCCTGCTTCCTGAGCAGCATCAACATGCTGCGCATCGCCGGCCTGCAGGCGCTGGGCGTACCGGTCGACGCCGAAGGCATGCAGGCGGCGGCCCTGGAAGCGGCACTGGCCAAGGGCGCGCAGGCCGTGATCCTGACGCCGCGCGCCCACAACCCCACGGGCTGCAGCCTGAGCGAAAAGCGGGCGAAGGCGCTGGCGCGGGTGCTGGCCAAGTATCCCCATGCCATGGTCATCGTGGACGATCACTACGCCTTGCTGTCAGGAAAGGAATACCACTCGGTGCTGCCTTCGGGCATCCAGCGGTGGGCGCTGGTGCGCTCGTTCTCCAAGACGCTGGGCCCCGACGTGCGCCTGGCCATGGTGGCCAGCGATGCCGCGACGTCGCGCCAGCTTCGTTTGCGGCTGGCTTCCGGCACCAGCTGGGTCAGCCATCTGTTGCAGGACATGGTCGAGGTCACGCTGGGCCGGCCCGAGGTGGCCAAGCAGATGGCCCAGGCCCGCAAGGACTACGCCCAGCGGCGCAAGGCCTTGGAAGGCGCCTTGTCCGAGCAAGGCGTGCCATACGCCGCGGACGGCGACGGCCTGAACCTGTGGGTACCGCTGGATTCCGACGACCAGGCGGTCGCGCTGGCCCTGGCCCATCGCGGCTGGTTGGTGCGCCATGGAGATGCCTTCGGGGTCCAGGAGCCGGTCAGGGGCCTGCGCATCACCGTCTCTGCGATCGAACCCGGGCAGTGCCGCAAGCTGGCGCGGGATATCCGGGAAAGCATGGTCTAGCCACGGCCGGCGTCAACGCCGGTCGGCCATGGCTTGTCCCAATCTGACGGCGCGCCCTGTCTTCCAGCCGGGATGGAATCGCCAGGCGTTGCCCGGCATCAGCAACACCACGGTCGACCCCAACTGGAAATGTCCCATTTCGGCGCCTTGCGGCAAGCGCAAGGGGGCCTGGCCGCCGTAGTCCCATTGCTGGATACGCCGGCCCCGCGGCGCCACCTGGCCATGCCAGGCCGTGGCTATGCTGCCAACGATGGCGGCGCCTACCAGCACCATGGCGTAGACGCCATGGAGAGGATGCTCGAACCAGCAGACCAGCCGCTCATTGCGCGCCAGCAGGCCATCCATGTGCTGCACGATCTCCGGCCGGACGGAATACAGAGTCCCCGGCACATGGCGCATGCCCAGCAGGCGTCCCTCGCAGGGCATGTGCACCCGATGGTAATCGCGCGGACTGAGATAGATCGTGGTGAACCAGCCGCCTTCCAATGCGCGCGCCAGGTCCGCATCGGCCAGCAGTGCGGCCGCGCTGTATCGGCGCTGCTTGGCCTGGATCAATTGCCCCAGGCTGATGCGGCCGAACTGGCTGACGGTGCCGTCCGCGGGGCTGGTCCAGTCCGCATCGGCCAGCTTGCGCGCGCCCGGGCGCAGCGCGCGCGCGAAGAAGGCATTGAAGCTGGCATAGGCCTTCGGGTCGGCGTGCAGCGCTTCGTTCAGATCGATGCCGTACCACTTGGCGTAGCCGCGTATCAGCGGCTGGGCTACCCATGGCTGGCGGCATGAGGCCAGCCGGCCGGCGCAACGCGTCAGCCAGCGCTTGGACGCGATGCGTTGGACAAACAGGGAAAGAGAGGTCGACATGAAACTCGCGGCTGTGCGTGATGACGGATATTGTCCTGAATCATAGTGTAGTATGGCATAGGACAAAATCCACAGTAAGAATCCCGTCGATCGCTTACCGAGAGGCCGCAGCCGCAACAACATGGTTTCCCTACATAGCCCGCGCGTTGAAACCCTGTCGCCCTATGTGCCTGGAGAGCAGGCTCCCGGCAATGGATGGATCAAGCTCAACACCAACGAGAATCCCTATCCGCCGTCCCCCGCCGCGATAGCAGCCATCGCCGCTGCGGCTGCTGACGGTCTGGAGCGTTATCCGGACCCGCAGGCCGGGCATTTGCGCGAGGTCATCGCGCAGTATCACGGGGTGCCGGTAGCGCAGGTCTTTGCTGGCAACGGCTCCGACGAAGTGCTGGCGCTGGCGTTCTGCGCGTTCTTCCAGCACGGCGTCCAACCCTTGCTGATGGCGGATGTGACCTACGGCTTTTATGAGGTGTATTGCCGCCTGTTCGGCATACGCTGCGCGCAGATCTCCGTGGACGAGCGCTTGAGGCTGGACCTGGACGGATTCGCGGCGCTGGGCGCCGCGGATGCGGGCATAGCCGGCATCGTGATCGCCAACCCGAACGCGCCCACGGGAGAGTGCCTGCCGCTGGACCGCGTGCAGCGGCTGCTGGAGATCCAGCCTCGCCGGCTGGTGCTGGTGGACGAGGCCTACGTGGACTTCGGCGGGCGCTCCGCCATTGCGTTGGTCGAGCAGTATCCGAACCTGCTAGTGGTCCAGACGCTATCGAAGTCCAGGGCGTTGGCCGGCCTGCGCGTGGGGTTTGCAATCGGGCAGACGTCGTTGATCGCCACGCTGGAGCGGGTGAAGAACAGCTTCAACTCCTATCCGCTCGGGCGACTGGCCCAGGCAGGCGCTGCAGCGGCCTTTCAGGACCGCGCCTATTTCGAGGAGACGCGGCAGGCCATCATCGGCACCCGTACCTTGCTCTGCGCGCATTTGCGCCTGATGGGCTTTGACGTCTTACCGTCACAGGCGAACTTCCTGTTTGTCCGTCATCCGCGCTTCGACGCGCGCTTGCTCGCCGCCGGCCTGCGAGACGCGAAAATACTGGTGCGCCATTTCGCGCGGCCACGCGTGGAGCAATACCTGCGCATTTCCGTGGGCACCGAGGAGCAGGCGGCCTGCCTGGTGCGCGCGCTGCGCGCCCTGGTTCAGCCATAGCGGCATCGGAGGACCCGCGGCGTCTAGCGCGGACGCGGCGCGGGGCAGCTTAGCGCGTCGCACTCGTCGCGGGCGGGATCATCGGATGCGGCCGCGTGTGCCGCAGGAACATCGTTCTCCGCCAGCAGCCTCCCTATGGCTGCGCCCAGGGCCAGGTCGTCGATGCTGCCAAAGTGCTGCAGGCGCACGCGTCCCTGGCGGTCCAACAAGACCAGGCTGGGCGTGCCGCGCAAACCGTAGGCTTGCATGGTCATCGGGATGGCGCCCGTCGCCGCTGGCCGGTCTATGCCGATGGGAAAACTCCACCGGTACTCGTGATTGAAGGCCCGCAGCGCGGCGGGCCCCATGACGTCGTGGTGTTCGAACACGGTGTGCAGGCCGATGACCGCGACCTCCTGGCCGCGGAACAGTCTGTGCACGCGTTCGGCCTGCGGCAGCCCATGCGACAGGCACCCGGGGCATAGCATCTGGAACGCATGCAGCAGCACGACCTTGCCGCGCAGGGCGGCGAGTTCGATGGGACCGTCCGCATTCAGCCATTCGTCCGCCAGCAAGGGCGGGGGCAGTGCGTCGGCCAGGGTGTCGGATCGGGACATCTGAATGCTCCTCTGATGCGGCAGGCGGGGCGATGACGCCCCGCCTGCCGCTGTGGTCGTGCTATGCGGCGCGGCGCAGCTTCACGGCCGGGAAATCCACCGGCACGGCAAACGCCACGTTGACGTAGTTGGTGAACAGGTTGAGCGCGACGTGCGCCAGGATCTCGACGATCTCCTGGTCGCTGTAGCCAGCCGCGCGTACGGCCTGCACGTCGGCTTCGCCCACTTGCCCGCGCGCTTCCACCAGCTTGAGCGCAAAGCGCAGCGCCGCAGCTGTCTTGGGATCGGCGGCGTCGCCGCCTTGCGCGGCCGCCATTTCTTCGGCGCTGGCGCCTGCCTTGCGGCCCAGGGCCGTGTGGGCCGCAAGGCAGTATTCGCAAGCGTTGCGGTCGGCCACCGCCACCGCGATCTGTTCGCCCAGCTTGGCGGGAATGACCCCGCCGCCCAGCGCGCCGAAGGCGCCCCACATGCTCTGCAGCGCAGCCGGCGAATTGGCCACGGCCTTGAACATGTTCGGTGTTGCGCCAAAGGCGCCGTGGATCTGCGTGAGCAGCGCCTTGCGGTCCGCGCTGGCGCTGCTGGCATCGATAAGAGGAACTCGGGACATGTCGGTAACTCCTGGAAATGAAAAAAAGGCCGCCGATATCGAACGGGCTGGAGGAATCGTACGTAGAATGTCTGGACGTAAGGTGTTGTTTAATCCATAAAAATTGTCATTTCGTCCAAGATATGAGCAATCCTCTTCCCATTCAGGTTGACCGGCTGTCGGCGCTGCTGGACCGTTTCCGGGTGCGCGCCACGCTGTTCCACACGGGGGCGCTATGCGGCACCCAGGCTTTCGAAGCCGTGCCTGGGCGCGGCTTCCTGCACGTGTTGCGCCGGGGCGAAATGGAAGTGCGGCATCGCCCGGGCGAGACCGCCACGCCGCGCCTGCGCCTGGCCGAGCCGACCCTGCTGTTCTACCCGCGCGCCGTGCATCACGAATTCGTGAACCCGCCGCGGGACGGCTCGGATTTCACCTGCGCGGCGTTGGATTTCGATGGCGGCGAACGCAATCCCATCGTCCAGTCGCTGCCGTCCGTGGTGCGGATCCCGCTGGACGCGGTCGAAGGCTTGCGGCCGGCGCTGGACCTGCTGTTCGCCGAGGCGGATCAGGTGCGCTGCGGTTCACGCCTGTTGGCCGACCGCCTGTTCGAGGTGGTCTTGATCCAGCTGCTCAGGTGGATACTCGACCATCCGGAGGAAGTGGGTGTGACCAGCGGTCTGGTGATGGGCCTGTCCGATCCGCGTCTGGCCAGGGCGTTGGTGGCGCTGCACCGCTCGCCGTATGAAGACTGGTCGCTTGCCCGGATGGCGGCGATGGCGGGCATGTCGCGCAGCGCCTTTGCAGCGGCCTTCAAGGATGCCACCGGCGCCACGCCCGCGGCCTACCTGACCGATTGGCGCTTGAGCCTGGCGGCGTCCATGATGCGGTCCGGCCGCGCGGTCAAGCTGGTGGCGGCGGAGCTGGGATTTGCCAGCGCCTCGTCCTTGTCCAAAGCGTTCCGGCAGCGGATGGGTGTTTCGCCGCGCGAGTGGCTGGCGGCCAACGCGTAGCATCGGCCGCCTGCGCGCCGGCGTGATAATATTGACCTATGACAAAACTTCAGACGGCATAAGCGTAATGGAAAGCGCCCGCCGTTGTTCCTCCGCGAGGTTCAGGCATGAGCGAGCAAGACCCAGGGCAAGACAAGGGCACCCAGACACAGCATGACCAGCATGGCCGCTGGCCGCAGGCGCAGTCGGTCGAAGACTTCCGCCACAACCTGGCCACGGTCAACGGACGCATCGCCGATGCCGCGCGCCGCGCCGGGCGCGATCCGGCCACGGTGCGCCTGCTGCCCGTGAGCAAGACGGTGGAGGAAGCGCGCATCCGGCTGGCCTACGAGGCTGGCTGCCGCTACCTGGGCGAGAACAAGCTGCAGGAAGTTTCGAGGAAATGGGAAGCCATGGCCGACCTGACCGATCTGCGATGGTCGGTCATCGGCCACCTGCAGACCAACAAGGCCAAGCTCGTGGCCCGCTATGCGGCCGAGTTCCAGGCGCTCGACAGCCTGCGGGTCGCTGAGGCGCTGGACCGCCGGCTGCAAGCGGAAGGGCGCCAGCTGGACGTTTTCGTGCAGGTCAACACCTCGGGCGAAGCCAGCAAGTATGGGCTGCAGCCGGACGAGACGGCGGCCTTTCTGCGCGAATTGCCCGCGTTTTCGGGACTGCGGGTGCGCGGTCTGATGACCCTGGCGCTGTTTTCGGCCGAAGCCGCGCGCGTGCGCGAGTGCTTCGTGCTGTTGCGCACGCTGCGCGACCAATTGCGCCAGGACGCGCCCGCGGGCATCGGCCTGGATGATTTGTCCATGGGCATGTCGGGCGACTACGAGATCGCCATCGAGGAAGGGGCCACCGTGGTCCGCGTCGGTCAAGCCATCTTCGGCGCGCGCAACACGCCGGATTCCTACTACTGGCCGACCGACAACGGCGCGGAATCGCGCGCGTCCGGCTCTCAGGAGTAGCGCGCATGCCGGTGTACCGACTCATCATCAAGCGCGACGGCCGCCTGATCGGTCATTTCGAATCCACTGCGGCGTCCGCGCTGGACGACAGCCGCGACATCGCGGCGCGCCTGCCGGCCAAGGACGGCTATCAGCTCAGCCTGCAGGTCGCCGAGGGCGAACGGCGCCTGCTGGAAAGCACGCCGCAAGGCATACGGTTGCTGGCATCGGAAAACCTGTTCGTCTCAACCCCCGAAGGCTTGCTGGGCGGGCTGGACCGCCATCCGAGCCCGCAATAGGAGTTCCTGGAATGAGCCTCAGCGCTTTGGCGATCCGCCACGTTCCCTTTGAAGACCTGGGCATATTGGCGCCGGTCTTTGCCGATCGCGGCTACAGCGTGCGATACCTGGAGGCCGGCGTCGACGCCATCGACTCCGCCACCGTGGCTAACGCCGACCTCGTCGTGATCCTGGGCGGCCCCATCGGCGTCTATGAAACCGGCCGCTATCCCTTCCTGGAGCCGGAGCTGCGCGCCATCGCGCAACGCCTGCGCCAGGACAAACCGACCCTGGGCATATGTCTGGGCGCGCAACTCATGGCGGCAGCGTTGGGCGCGGACGTGGTGTCCACCGGCCGCGCCGAGATCGGCTATGCGCCGTTGACCCTTACGCAACAAGGGCAGGATTCCGTGCTGAGCGCGGTCGAGTCGGTGCCTGTGCTGCATTGGCATGGGGACCAGTTCGCCATCCCCGAAGGCGCGGCGCGCCTGGCCGAAACGCCGGGCTTCCCGAACCAGGCGTTTGCGCTGGGACCCAGGATACTGGGCCTGCAGTTCCATCTGGAGGCGGATTCCGCACAGATCGAACGTTGGCTCATCGGCCATGCCTGCGAACTGAGCCTGCGCCAGATTGATCCCGCGGTGATCCGCGAGGACGCGCGGCGTTATGGTCCCCAGCTTGAACACGTCGCGCGCCAGGCGATCGAGCAATGGCTGGACCAGATCTGAGTCTGTCCTATGCCCTGGCGCGTCCTGGCGACGAGGACGCTGCGCAACCATAGCCTTGCATAGGCGCAAGGGGCGCGCTGCGCCCCGTTCCAATTCGCCGCGGCCTGCGGCTCTCGGCGCTTCTTCCGCTCGCCATCTCTACCGCTGAATCTAAGGGTTAAACCCAGTAGCCGCTTCGATGTCCGATAAATAGGATCCCGTTTTACGCAAATGGGATCCCATTTGTGTTTGTCACTTTTCTTTCTTCAGGACGGACAGCACATGACCAGCATCGACACCATCACAGGCAAGAAGATCATCAACGAGGGCGGCCGCGGCGGTCCGCTGACCGAGGACCACCAGGGCATGCGCGCCCGCCACGAGGACGACCTCGAGTGGACCAACCTGCGCTACGAAGGCCAGTTCGCAAAGATGATGTTCCATCCGACGGCGGAGGATCCGACCATTCCGAACGCCGGCATCGTGCGCTACGAAAAGGGTTCGGGACACCCGCTGCACAACCATTACTTCGCGCAGATCTGGTACATCCTGGACGGCAAGTTCCTCATCGAAGGCAAGCTCCACGGCAAGGGTTCGATGATCTTCCATCCGGATCCCCATTTCGAAAGCAAGCTGGAAACCATCGAGGCCGGCACGATTCTGTATGTGCAGTACGTCGGCCCGCACACCCGCCAGGGCGCGATCTACGAAGGCCGCTTCAACGTCAGCGAGCGCAAGAGCCTGGCGGAAGAGACCACCGCCGTGTAGTCGGGCGAAAAAAAGAAAACAAGGGAGACCGGGATGAACGCCATCTCACAACTGCCGTCCTCGCGCTCGAAGAAGCATTACGTGACCGCGGGACTGTCCAGCATGATCGGGACCACCATCGAGTGGTATGACTTCTTTCTATACGGCATTGCGGCAGCGCTGATTTTCAACAAGATCTACTTTCCCGCGATCGATCCCATCAGCGGGACGCTGGCGGCCTTCGGTACCTATGCGGTCGGTTTCATTGCGCGGCCGCTGGGCGGCATCGTGTTCGGCCATTTCGGCGACCGCGTCGGCCGCAAGTCGATGCTGATGATCAGCCTGATGCTGATGGGCGTGCCCACCATCCTGATCGGACTGACGCCCAGCTACGAGACGATCGGCTACTGGGGCGCAGTGGCCCTGGTCTTCTTCCGTTTCCTGCAAGGCCTGGCGGTGGGCGGCGAGTGGGGCGGAGCCGTGTTGATGGCGGTAGAGCATGCCCCCGAAGGCAAGAAGGGCCTGTTCGGCAGCCTGCCGCAAGTCGGGGTCGCGCCCGGCCTCATCCTGTCGTCGCTGGCGATGGGCGCGGTCTCCAGGCTGCCGGAGGCGGATATGCTGAGCTGGGGCTGGCGGCTGCCATTCCTTGCAAGCGTGTTCCTGCTGCTGGTCGGTTGGTACATCCGGGCCAAGGTCAGCGAATCGCCGGAATTCAAGCAGGCGCAGGCCCAGCCGAAACCGGACGCGCTGCCCTTGAAGACGGTGCTCCGAGAGCACAAGGTTCCCGTGTTGACCGCACTGGTGGCCTGCATCTCCGAAAAGACCTGGTTCTATACGCTGGCGACGTTTTCATTGACCTATGCCGTGGGTACGCTGGGGCTGCCGCGTGAAACCATATTGACGGGTGTCATTTGGGGAGCGGTCGGTGCATTGTTCACCATCCCGCTGTTCGGGTTGCTGGGCGACATGATCAGCAAGCGGGCGATATTCATCGCCGGCGCGCTGGGGATCTCGCTGTTCAGCGCGACATTCTTCTCGCTGCTGGATGAGAAGACGGCTTATCACACGAACATCGCGATGCTGGTGGCGTTCGGCTTGGTATACGCCGCGATGTATGCGCAGGAATCCAGCCTCTTTTCCAGCATGTTCCCGCCGGACGTCCGCTATACCGGCATCTCGCTGGCCGTGCAGATAGGCGGGGCGATAGGCGGCGGCACCGCGCCGCTGGTGGCGACGTACCTGCTGTCCCTGGGCGGAGGGTCGCCGCGGTTCATCGTGCTGTATCTGGCGGGGCTGGGATTGATCGCGGCAGCCTGCGGCGTGTTGATGCGTCCCTATGGGAAGCCGCAAGGCGCGAGCGGCGCAAAGCTGGCTAGCGCCGCGACTCCATCCATTCGATGACGAGTTCAGTCGTCCGGGATATGTGCGTGGCCATCGCTTCGCGAGCGGCGGGGCCATTGCGCAAGGTCAGCGCTGTGATGATGTCCTCGTGCTGTTTGATGTTCTCTTCCATCAGGCGGGGTGGCATCTTGGAGGCGAACCCCAGCACGTTGGAAACGATGCTGCCCTGCAACTCGGCGACCAGCTCGTGCAGACGTTCGTTGTGGCTGGCCTGGGTGATCAGGCTGTGGAATTTGGCGTTGAACTTCAGCCAGTCGGAACCGCTTTCGCTGCGCACGCGCGAGCGCAGGGCGTCGGCGTAGTGCTTCTGGTGCTGCGCCAGCAGTTCCAGGTCATGGTCGTCGATCCAGTCCACCGCCAGTTGCGCGGCCAGCCCTTCGAGTTCGGCGCGGATCTGGAAGGCTTCGCGGATGGCGCGGATGGATGGCACGGTGACCACGGCGCGGCCGGTACTGGTCAGCGTGATGGCGCGCCGTGCTTCGAGAAACCGCAGGGCCTCGCGGATGGGGGTGCGGCTGGTTTCGAACTCGGTCGCCAGCTCGTACTGGCTCAAGGCATCGCCGGGCAGGTATTGCCCGTTTCTGATCCGCCGCAGAATTTCTTCCGAAATCTCGATCGAGGATCTAGACGTGTTCCTGGTTTCGCTCATGCTCGAATCCGTGTCGCTTCCTGTGCGGGTCGGCAGGCGCTCCACGGCTTGGGGTGGCCAGGCTGATCCGTGTCCCTGGCGTCTGCGTTGCGCCCTTCCGCCGGCATGGTAGCACGTGGCTTTCGGCGGAATTGGGGGCGCAGCTACCGTGGCGGCTTGCGGCCTTCAGGACGCTTTTGCAGCCAGTCCACCACGAACTCCCCGGACTCATGGATATGCGCGCGCATGGCGGCGCGCGACGCCGCGGTGTCGCGCGCCGTCAGCGCTTCGACGACGGCCGCATGATGTTCGATGTTCTTCTTCATGCGGGCCTCGTACATGCCCAGCACGGTCATGTTGAGAATGTTCTTGGTGTAGTCCGTGTGCAGGTCCTTGATGATGCGCTCCAGCGACGGATTGCCGGCGGCGCGGAAGATCAGGGCATGAAACTCCTGGTTCTTGACGACCCAATGCCGCATGGGCGCGGCGGCCTGGCGCGGCGCGGCCGAGCCGCCCGCGTTGACCTCGGCGTAGAGCGCGGCGACCGCCTCGGCGCATTCGGCGTGCGCGGCCTGCAGTCTTTGCAGGTCGGCGTCGGAGATCCAGCGTGCCGCCAGTTCCGCCGCCATGCCTTCCAGCTCGCCGCGCAGCCAGTAGTTCGCGCCTATGTCCTTGAGGGTCGGCGCCACCACCGTGGCGCCGTAGCGCGGCTGCTGCACGATCAGGCCCTTGGTCTCCAGCTGCCGGAACGCTTCGCGCACCGGCGTGCGGCTGACGTCGTATTCTTCGGCCAGGGTCTCCTGCCGCAGCTTCTGTCCGGGCGCATATGCGCCATTGAAGATCTTCGCGGAGATCGACTCCACCAGATGCTGCACCAGCTCTTCCGTGGCGGGATAAATGCGATCCATGGCCTGACTCCCCTGTTCTTGACGGCTGCGGCGATCCTCCGCGGGCTATTTTCCCGGCTCCGCGGAGAATACCAGTCGCCACTTCTGCTGTTCCTGGCGCATGCGCTCCAGAAAGACCTGCGACCCCGTGGGCATGGGCTGGCTGCCTTGCGCATGGAGCTGCGCCATGCCCTCGCTCTGCGCCACCGCCTGCATCGCATGTTCCAGCTTGTCGAGGATGCTCCGGGGCGTGGCGGCAGGCGCTACGAGTCCGGATATCGAGCCCACATCGAAATCGCTGCCCAGGGCTTCGCGGGCCGCGGGAACGTCAGCCAAATTTGACACCCGCTGTGCCGAGGTTACGCCCAGCGCCCGCATCCGTCCGGACTGTATGAATGGCCCGACCACCACGGTCTCTACCGCCGTCACGTCCACCACGCCCGAAAGCAGGGCGGTGGCGGCTTCCGCGCCGCTCTTGTAGGGCACATGCATGAGCGTGGCGCCGGTCTGTCGCTGCATCAGGGCGAATACCTGGTGTATCGAGGTGCCTTGTCCGGAGCTGGCGAAGGAGACGGCATCCGGCTTGCCGCGGGCCCGCGTCACCAGCGCCGGCAGGTCCTGGATCGGGGAGTCTTGCGGCACGACCAGGGCCAGCGGCGTGTTGGCGATCATGGAGACGTAGGCGAAATCCTTGAGCGCGTCGTAGTTCAGCTGCTTGTGGATGAGCGGATTGACCGCGACCATGCCGTTGGTGATCACCATCAACGTGTAGCCGTCGGGCTTGGCACGGGCCACGATGTCGGCGGCGATATTGCCGCCGGCGCCCGGCTTGTTCTCTACGACCACCGGCTTGCCGAGCTCGGCTTGAAGCTGTTTGGCCACGGTGCGGGCGGTGAGGTCGGTGATGCCGCCGGCGCCGAACGGCACGACCAGCGTGATGGGGCGCTCAGGCCAGTCCGTTGCAGCCTGGGCCTGAGCGGCAAGCGAAAACGTCAACGACGCGAGGCAGGCGCGCAGAAATCGTGCGTGCATGATGGTTGTCTCCTTGGAATGTTCTATTTCTTGGTGGGCAGGTCGGTTTCGACTGCCTGCCGTGGACGGCTGCCAATCCTGGCTGCCGCCCCGGGGAACCGCGTATCAGTGTTCGAGGTCCTGCTCGGTGATCGCGGGCGGCTCGCCCTTGATGTTCATGCGGCCTTCGTACACCGGCCGGCCGCCGGTCGTTGGGCCTTGGTACTGGACGAAGAACAAGGTGCCGCCCGTTTCGGTGCTGAGCGCTTCCTCGATGTGCGGGTCCGGATGGAACACCACGGTGCCGGGGCCGTACATCTTTCCGCCCATGTTGAATTCCCCTTCGATCACGTACCAGACCTGGGCGAAGTCGTGCTTGTGCAGGCGGAAGCCCGCGCCGGGTTCATAGCGGAGAAATCCTGCGTTGGGCTCGGTGAGGCGTTCCGCCCGCGTATGGAAAAGGAACTTCGTCTTGTTCTTGAACCGGCCCATTTCCCATTCCATGTCCTCCGGCCTGCGGTACTCGGGCATGTGGTGGGTCTGCGCCTGGTCGAGAACGTCATTGCTGCTCATGGCTTGCTCCTTGGTGATAGACCGGGAAAGTCTATCGGCCTTGCGCGGGAATTACTGGATACAAGATTTGCCTGTACGGCAGTGTGGGCGGGAGGTATCAGGCGCTCTGGAAATAGGTATTGGACCGGCCTGGGCGGCGTCCCTAGACTGCAAGCCAACATGGAGAACGAGCGATGCACTTGAAGGGAATCATCGGCTATCTGCTGACGCCTTGCGATGAACGCGGGCGGGTGGACCATGCGCTCTTGGAAGCGCACGTCGAGCGGCTGATCGGCGAGGGCGTGCATGCGCTGGCGCCGCTGGGCAGCGTCGGCTGCCTGCCTTACCTGGACGACGGCGAGCGCGAGGCCGTCATCGACACCGTCATCCGCGCGGCAAGCGGGCGGCTGCCCGTGCTCGCGGGCGTGTCCAGCCTGAGTACCGCCAGCACGGTGCATCACGCGCGCTACGCCGAACGCGCGGGCGCCGCAGCCTTGCAGCTATTGCCTAGCACCTACTGGAAGTTGACCCAGGACGAAATCCACGCCTACTACCGCGAGGTCTGCCAGTCGGTCTCCACACCGGTGATGGTCTACAACAACCCGTTCACGACGGGCATGGACCTGCCCGTCGAGTTCCTGGCCCGGCTGGCCGAGCTGCCCAACGTCACCATGATCAAGGAAAGCAGTCCGGACCCGACGAAGATCGCGCGGCTGCGCGCGGCCTGCCCGGATCGGACCGCGGTGTACATCGGCCTGAATTGCATGGCGCGGACCGGGTTTGCGGAAGGGGCGGCGGGTTGGTGCACGGCGTCGGCCAACGTCAGCGCGTCGTTTGCCCTGAACCTGTATCGCTGCGCCATGGCCGGCGACGCGCGCGGCGCGGACGAATGGTTCGGCCGCCAGATCGATCTCTTGAACTTTCTCATGGACCATGGCTTGCCGCGGACCGTGGCCGCGGGCTTGCGCTTGCGCGGCCTGGACAGCGGCCATCTGCGCGCGCCTCTCGCGCCGTTGGCCCCGGACCTGGAACAACGGCTTCTTGAAATCCTCAAAAAAATGGAGATCGCGCGATGAACAAGGGATTGCGCCGCTGCATGGCGGCTTTGTTGGGTGTAGTGCTTCCCGCTGCGGCGGCATGGGCGGGGTCGTATCCCGACCAGCCCATACGCCTGATCGTGCCGTTCGGCGCCGGCGGCGTGACCGACACCACGGCGCGGGTGTTCGCCGAGGGCCTCACGCGCGAGCTGGGCCAGCCGGTGGTGGTGGAGAACCGCGGCGGCGCGGGCGGCTCGATCGCGGCGGGCGCGGCGGCGAAGTCGCCGGCCGACGGCTATACGCTGCTGGTGATCACCAACGGCATGGTCGCGGTCAATCCGCTGATCTACAAGAAGCTGCCCTATGATCCGAACAAGGACTTCACCTACGTCGCGATGTTGGCCAATACGCCGACGGTGCTGGCGGTGGGGGCGGACAGTCCATATGCATCGTTGCCGGAAATCATCAAGGCCGCGTCGGCCAAGGCTGACAATATCGCGTTTTCCACGGCCGGCGAGGGCTCCGACAACTATCAAGTTCTGGAGCTGCTGCAACAGGCGACCGGCGTGAAGATGCTGCACGTGCCTTACAAGAGCGGATCGGAGTCCATGACGGCCGTGATGAGCCGCAACACGGATCTGACGGCCGTTTCCGCCGTCACCGCGGTGGGTTTCGTCGAGGCCAAGCAGATTCGTCCTTACGCGGTGACGTCGTCGCGACGCCTGGCCAATCTGCCTGACATTCCCACGGTCAAGGAAGTGCTGGGCAAGGACGTGGAAGGCGGGTCGCTGTCGGGTATTGCCGTTCCCAAAGGCACGCCGGCCGATGTGGTTGAGCGGCTGAACATGGCCATTGCCGCGGTGGCAAAAAGCCCATCGGTGCAGGACAAGATCTACGCGCGTGGCAGCGAACCCGTGGACGGATCGCAAGCGGCGTTCGAGCAGCGGGTCGTGGCTGAACAGAAAAAATGGGCGGGCATTCTTTCGCGTCCGGCGCAGTAAGCCCCGGGGGCGTCAGGCGGCTGGCGCGCCCAGCACCTCGCGCGCCGTGTCGATGAACCAGTGGACTGCCGGATTCACGGACTCGGCGGGCGCTGCCAACGCCATGGCGTAGGTCAAGGGCGCGCCCTTCACGTCCATGAGGTCCACATATGCCACGTTGTCGATGGCGATCCGGCGCAGCGCCGCCGGGACGATGGCGACCCCCAGGCCCGCGGCGATGAGCGGCAGGCTGATGAGGGCGTGGGACGATTCCTGCAGAACCCGGGGATGAAACCCCGCGCGCTGGCAGGCCGCGACGATCTCTCCCGCGAACCCGGGGCTGTCGGAGTGCGCCAGGGTCACCAGCGTTTCATCCGACAGGTCCGAGAGCCTGGCGCTTTTCATGCCTGCCACCCGATGGCCCGCAGGCACGGCCAGCGCCAGCCGTTCGCGCTGCAAGCCCGTGATTGCGATGCCCGGCATCCCGGACGCGGGCGGCACCAGGAATGCCGCGTCCAGCTCGCCGCGCTGCAATCCTGCCAGGATGCCGACGGTGCTGCCGCTGGTCAGTCGCAGGCGTATGTGCGGAAAGCGCTGCGTAAACTCGGGCAGGATGCGCGGCAGCAGGTTCAACGCGGCGCTGGGCACCGCGCATACCCGCAGCGTGCCCATACGTCCTTCGGCCGCATCGCGTGCACTCTGCAGCGCGGCATCGGCGCCTTCCAGCAGGCGCTTCGCTTCGCGCAGAAAAGCGCCGCCGGCGACCGTGAGGCGCACGCCCAGGCGGTCCCGTTCGAAGAGGTCTGCACCAATCTCGGTTTCGAGCCGTTTGATTGCGACGCTGAGCGGAGGCTGGGTCATGTGCAGCCGGGCGGCCGCCTTGCGATAGTTCAATTCCGTGGCCAGAACCACGAACTGCCTGAGCTGCCTGAAATCCATGCTGGTCTCCCCGTGCTTTCTTAGGGCCGTCGCGCCGGCTTCAGCCTCGCGTGCGCTGGAAGTCTGTCATGAAATCGGCCAGCGCGGCCGCAGCGGGCAGCTCCACCGCGTTGTACAGACTGGCTCGGATGCCGCCGGTGTGGGCGTGTCCTTTCAACCCCATGAGCCCGGCGCTCTCGGCCTGGCGCAGAAACAAGGGCTCCAGCGCGGAATCGGCCAGGAAGAACGGCACGTTGTTGATGGACCGGAATTCCGGCCGGACCTTGTTGAAGTAGAAGCCGTCGCTGGCGTCGATGGCGCGGTACAGCAGCCCGGCCTTGGCCTGGTTGGCCTGATGGATGCGTTCCACGCCGCCGGTCCGGCGGATCCAACGCAGCGTCAGTCCGGTCAGATACCAGGAGAAGGTGGCGGGCGTGTTGAGCATCGAGTCCGCCCGCGCCGCGTGCGCATAGTTCAGCACGTCGGGCGTGATGGGCAGCGCGCCGTCCAGCAAGGCTTCGTCCACCACCACGACCGTGACGCCGGCGGGCCCCATGTTTTTCTGCGCCGCGGCGTAGATCAGACCGTGCCGGGACACGTCGATGGGCTTGGACAGCAGGCTGGAGCAGGCATCGCACACCAGCGGGACGGACGCGTCCGGCGCGGCGGGGAACTGCACGCCATGCACCGTCTCGTTCTCCGTGTAGTGCAGATAGGCCGCATCGGCGTCGAGCTGCCATTCGCCGGGCGCTGGGATGCGGTCGAAGCCCGATGCCTCGCTGCTGGCCGCGACGCGGACCTTGCAGTAGCGCCGGGCCGCATCGATGGCCTTGCCGGACCAGAGCCCCGTGTGAAGGTAATCCGCCGACGCCTTGCCGCGCAGCAGATTCATCGGCACCTGCGAGAACTGCAACGAAGCACCTCCTTGCAGGAACAGCACCTTGTAGCGGTCGGGGATCTGCAGGATGGCCCGCAGGTCCGATTCCGCCTGGCGTGCGATATCGATGAACACGCGCGAGCGATGGCTGACTTCCATTACCGACATGCCGGTGCCCGCGAAATCGAAGAACTCTTCGTGCGCCTCCTGCAGCACTTCCAGCGGCAGCGCAGCCGGACCAGCGCTGAAGTTGTATGACCTTGCCATATTTTCCGATTCTGCCCCGCCTGGCGCGGGCTCCTGCATGGTTACGCCCGCGGTTGGCGTGGCGATCGGGTGAGTCTACGGATAGAATGGCCGGCCCGGACAGGCCAGTTTTCTTCTTGTGAGCAGACCACATGCCTAAGACCTTCGAGCTGGATACGCTGAGGATGCGCATGAACGATGCGGAGCTCCAGCGCCTGGAGCTGCATCAGAGAATTCAGCGGGCGCTGCGCGCCCTGATCCTCGACGGTGCGCTGGGGCCTGGCCTCAGGCTGCCCGCTACCCGGGGGCTGGCCAAGTCGCTGGGGGTGGCGCGCGATACGGTGGAGAATGCCTATGTGCATTTGCACCGCGACGGCTACATCGTGCGGCGCGAGGGCTCGGGCAGCTACGTGTCGCAGACCGTGAGCACCGAATTGCGCGGCGCCGCGCGTAGGCGCGCGAAGCTGGATAACAAGCTGGGCGTACTACCGCCGGGGGCAGGCCTGAGCCGGCGCGGGCGCATGATCCTGGACAGCGGCGGGGTCGCGGACCAGCAGGCCATCAAGGCGTTCGCCACGGGCCTGCCGGAAACCCGCAGCTTTCCCACCGACGTCTGGGAACGGCTGCAGCGCCAGGTCTTGAAGGACTACCGCAGCCATGTGCTGCTGCATGGCGACCCGCAGGGCGCCGAGCCCCTGCGCCGCGCCATCGCCGCCTACCTGAACCTGGAGCGCGGGGCCAAGGTCTTGCCTGAGCAGGTGCTGGTGTTGAGCAGCACCCGCCAGGCCCTGTTTCTGTGCGCGCAATTGCTGACGGACGCCGGCAAGCCCATTCTGATGGAAAACCCCGGCTACTTCGGCGCCCGCAAGGCCTTCGAATCCGCGGAAACGCGGATCGTGCCCATCGACGTCGACGCGCAGGGCATACGCACGGACCTGCTGCGCGCGGACCGCAGCGGCGCCAACTGCGTGTACGTGACGCCGTCGCACCAATACCCCACCGGCGTGACGCTATCGCTTGAGCGCAGGCTGGATCTGATCGGCTGGGCGGCGGAGCACGGCAAATGGATCATCGAGGACGACTACGACAGCGAATTCCACTACGACGGCCTGCCTACGGCCTGCGTGCAGGGGCTGGACATGCACCAGCGCACGCTCTACCTGGGTACGTTCAGCAAGACGCTTTATCCGGGTCTCAGGATGGGATACATGGCGCTGCCGCCCGGCCTGGTCGATGCCTTTGCCCGTGCGCGCAGCATCATGGACGGGCATACGCCGCAGATCCTGCAGCTGACGCTGGCGCGCTTCATGGACGACGGCCATTACAACTCGCACGTGCGATCCATGCGCAAGCTGTACGCGGGACGGCGGCAGGTGCTGCTGGAGTCGCTGGGCAAGCAGCTGGACGGCGTCGTGCAGGCCTACAGGCCTCCCGGCGGGTTGCAGATCCCATGCCTGCTTGAGCGCGGATGGTCCGAGGAGCAGACCATCCGCCAAGCCGAGGCCGCGGACCTGGGGCTGCCCGGACTGAGCCGGCTCTATGCGGGCGATCACAAGCAGCAGGGCTGGCTGCTGGGCTATGCCTCGCTGACGGCCTACGAGATCGACGCCGCGGTGCTGCGGCTGTCGAATGCGTTGAAGCGCTAGGGGACTTCAGTACGGCAGCGGGAAGCGCCTGGCCAGCCCGGCCACGCCTTCGCGGATGGCGCTTTCCGTGCGGGCGTCGACGGCCCCGGCGCGCACGCCGCCCAGCAAGGCCAGGATCATGTCGCCGATTTCCTGGAATTCGGCGGGTCCCATGCCGCGCGACGTGCAGGCGGCGCTGCCCACGCGTATGCCGGAGGTAACGGCCGGCTTGGCGGGGTCGTTGGGGACGGCGTTCTTGTTCAAGGTGATGCCAACCTGTTCCAGCGCTTGCTCCGCCGTATTACCGGCCAGTCCCCAGGGTCGCAGATCGACCACGCCCAGATGGCAGTCGGTGCCGCCCGACACGATGGACAGGCCGCCTTCGGCCAGCCGGCGGCACAGGACGCGCGCATTCTCGACCACGGCGTGGACGTAGGTGCGGAAGGCGGGCTGCAGCGCTTCGCCCAGGGCCACGGCCTTGGCGGCGATGATGTGCATCAGCGGACCGCCCTGCAGGCCCGGGAATACGGCCGAATCGATCTTGCGGGCGAGTTCGGCGTCATCGGTCAGGATCATGCCCCCGCGCGGGCCGCGCAAGGTCTTGTGGGTGGTGGTGGTCGTGACGTGCGCATGCGGCACCGGCGAGGGATACGCGCCGGCCGCGGCCAGGCCGGCGAAATGCGCCATGTCCGCCATGAAGATCGCGCCCGTCTCATCGGCAATGGCGCGAAAACGCGCGAAGTCCAACGTGCGCGAGTAGGCCGAGCCGCCGGCGATGATGAGCTTGGGTCTTTCCTGCCGCGCGATGCGCTCGACCTCGTCCATGTCCACCCGATGCGTAGCCGGATCGACGCTGTAGCTCAGCGCCTGCAGCCAGCGTCCCGACATGTTGACCTTGGAGCCATGGGTCAGGTGTCCGCCCGCCCTCAGGTCCAGGCCCAGGATCTTGTCGCCGGGGGCCAGCAGCGCCAGGTAGACCGCCTGGTTGGCCTGGCTGCCCGAGTGGGGCTGTACGTTGGCGTAGCGGGCGCCGAACAGACGCGTGGCGCGCTCGATGGCGATCTCCTCGGTCACGTCCACGTTGATGCAGCCGCCATAGTAGCGGCGGCCAGGGTAGCCCTCTGCGTACTTGTTCGTCAGCACGGAGCCCTGGACTTCCAGCACCGCGCGGCTGACGAAGTTTTCGGAAGCGATGAGTTCTATCGAGTGCCTCTGCCGGCGCCGTTCGGCGTCGATGGCGCCCCAGATGCCGGGGTCGGCCTGAGCCAAGGGCAGGGCGCTGACGCAAGGCAGTGCGAGGCTGTCGGGAAGGTTGGGGTTCGTCACGGTGGTTCCTGTTTCGATGGACGTATGGAGATGAAGAGGTCAGGAATTGGCGGCCAGCGCCCGCTGGCCGCCATGGATGAGCAGGTGCGCGGTCAGGCCGGCGACCAGCCCCCAGAACGCGCCGCCCACGCCCAGCAGGGTGACGTTGGCGGCGGTGGCCAGAAAGGTGATGAGCGCGGTCTCCCGGGTGCGGGCGTCGGCCATCGCATTGGCCAGGCTGCCGCCGATCGCGCCCAGCAAGGCAAGGCCGGCCAGCGTGGTGATGAATGCCTTGGGCAGCACCATGAACAAGGTCGCCAGCGTGACGCCGAAGGTGCCCACCAGGATGTAGAACACGCCGCAGGCCAGGCCCGCGAGGTAGCGTTTGGCGGGATCCGGATGCGCATCCCGGCCGGTGCAGATCGCCGCGGTGATCGCCGCCACGTTGAAGGCGTGCGCGCCGAAGGGCGCCATGAGGAGCGAACCCAGGCCCGTCACGGTGAGGATCGGGTTCGCGCTGGTCTGGTAGCCGTCGTTGCGCAGCACCAGCATGCCGGGCATGTATTGCCCCGTCAGCGTGATGATGAAGAGCGGCAGGGCGACGCCCAGCAAGGCCTGCAGCGAGAACTGCGGCATTTCGAAGACCGGCGCTGCGAGGCTGAGGTGGACTGCCGAGAAGTCGATGCGGCCTTGTGCGATGAGCAGCGCAAGGCCGATGACCAGGATGCCGACCACCGCAAAGCGCGAGGTATAGCGCTTGAGCAGCGCATAGGAGATGACCAGCACGATTACCAGCAGCGGATCGGCGCTGGCCCCGCCGAAGGCATTGACGCCGAATTGCAGCAGGATGCCGGCCAGCAGGCCGGCGGCAATGCCGCCCGGAATCATGCGCACCAGCTTCTCGAATGCGCCGGACAGGCCGAGCACGACGAAGCCCAGCGCCGACAGGACGTACGCGCCGATGACCTCGCCGTAGGGCGTGAAGGGCATCACGGTCGCCAGAAACGCCACGCCGGGTGTGGACCAGGCCGTAATGACGGGCGCCTTGTAGCGCCAGCTCAACAGTGTGCCGGTGATGCCGACGCCGATGGAAACCGCCCATACCCAGGACGCGGTCTGGGCAGGAGTCAGCCTGGCCAGCTCCGCGGCCTGGAACACCAGCACGAAGGTGCCGCCGTAGTTCACCAGCACCGAGATCAGGGCGGCGACGGTGGGGGAAAAGAAGTCGGCGGGTCTGAGGCCAGCCGGTGATGCGTTCATGATCAACTCCGCGTTCGTGGTGGGGCCAGGCCGCGCGGCGGCCGGGCTTGAACGAGGAGTCTAGGGTGCTGGCGGTATGTCGATACCTGCCACATTCATGAAAGTGGGCAGACCGCTTTCCTGACGGGAACAGCGCTGGGCGGAGTGCGGGACAGGCTCAGCGCCACGCTTGCCGCAGGGTTTGCGCAAGCGCGGATGCCTGGCGCAGCCCGGCCTCGGCGGCGTCGGCGCGGCGCGCTGGGTCCAGCACGTTGTCGCCGATGGCCTGTTCGCTGGTCGCGTCCGGCAGCACGGCATGGACCTCGTTGCCGGCGTCGCGCAGGGCCTGCAGTTCGCGCCGCAGATGGCCGCTGACCGGATTCCCTTCCCGATAACCCAGCGGCGCCAGCACCACGACCTGCTGATAGCCGGCCGCCATATCGGCATTGGTCATGGAGCGGATGCCGCCGTCCATGTAGGTCGCGCCGCCGATGGGCACGGCCGGCCAGGCGCCCGGCACGGCGCAGCTGGCGGCGATGGCATCGACGAAATCGACCTGGTCGGCGGCGCTGAAACTGCGCCCTTCGCCGGTGGTCGTGTCGACCGCGACCACCAGCAATGGACGGGAAGGCCAGTCGCTTGCGCCCAGACGGGCGGCGATGATGGCGCGGCGTTCCGCCAGTGTGGGCGTGGCCGAACGCCGCGCATAGGCGCCGATGCGCTGCCGCGCTTGCTGCAGGTCCGCGCCCACTTTGCCGTACAGCTCGCGGTTCTTTTCGTCCGCGGCTTGTTGCGAGTACGGACGGTATTGTTCGGTGCCCGTCCCTCCCAGCTGCGTCGCCAGCAGCTGCATGGGCGGGACGCCCAGCGCCAGTTGCGCGCCGGCGACGGAGCCGGCGGAGCAACCGATGAACAGGTCCGCCGCGGTGAGGTCGACCTCCTGGCGTGCCAGGCCCGCCAGGATGCCGATCTCCCAGGCCAGCCCGGTCACGCCGCCGCAGCCCAGTACCAGGCAGCGCTTCTTCTGCGGATGCGCCATTCAGGCTGTCTCGACGCGAGTGGCGGCGGACGGCTCGGTTTCGCCCTCGCCGGACGCCGGACGATAGTGATAGTCGCCCATGTCCGTCTTGCGCAGCATGTGCCAGTAGTCGTCGTTGCGGAAAGGCGTGGGCGCCACCACCTTGCCATGCGCGTTGCGGTACCAGTTGCTCATGCCCTTGTGGGTCCAGATCATGCGGTCATGGGCGGCCTGGACGCGGGCGTTATAGGCGTCGTGCCTGTCCCTGCGGACTTCGATCTCGAAGCGTCCGCCGGCCTTGTCCAGACCTTGCTGCAATAGGCCCATGACATAGCGCACCTGGGTCTCCAGCAGGGCGACGACGCTGCCGCCGTGGCCCAGGGCGGTGTTGGGGCCGGCCAGGATGAACAGGTTGGGGAAGCCCGGCGCCGCGACGCCCATGAAGGCCTCGGCCCCTTTTTCGTCCCAGGCTTCGCGGATCGAGCGCCCGCCGCGGCCATAGAGCTTGAACGAGGACAACAGGTTGATCGCGTCGAAACCGGTGGCGACCACCAGCACGTCCAGTTCGTGCGCCCGGCCGTTGTCGCTCACCACCGCGTTTTCCGTGACCCGGGCGATGCCGCCCGTGACCAGTTGGACGTGGTCCCGGGCCATGGTTCGGAACCAGCCGTTGTCCATCAGCATGCGTTTGCCGAAGGGAGGGTAGTCGGGCAGAACGTCCGGCAGCAGGTCCTGGCGGTCGCCGAGTTCCGCCTTGATGTAGCTGGTGAAGTGTTCGCGGTGCCTGTCGTTGATCTGATTGATGGCGCGCTCGGGGTGCGGCCATTGCGGATCGATCTGCAGCGTGGCGTGGACGCGGTCGTTGAAGATCCAGGCCAGCCGTTGGCGATACCACTCCTGGTAGTACGGCACCTCGCGCAGCAGGAAGCGGACGTCCTCCGGCACCGGCTTCTGGAATTTCTCGAAGGGCGCGGCCCATTGCTTGGAGCGCTGGAACACGGTCAGGGAGCGGACCTGGTCGGCGATTGCGGGAACGACCTGCATGGAGCTGGCGCCGTTGCCGATGATGCCCACGTTCTTGCCGCGCAGGTCCAGGCCTTCCGGCCAGTTGGCCGTATGGAAGCAGGGGCCCTTGAAGCTCTCCAGGCCGGATATGGGGGGCAGCTTGGGCACGTTCAGCAGGCCCACCGCGCTGATGAGGATGTCCGCCACATAGTCCTGGACCTGGCCGTCCTGCCCGACCGTGCGTATGTTCCAGCACAGCGCGTCTTCGTCGTAGCGGGCGGACTCCACGCGCGTGTTGAAGCGGATGTTGGGGCGCACGCAATGCTGGTCGGCGACGCTTTCGAAATAGCCCTGGATCTCGCCTTGCAGGGCGAAGTAGCGGGACCAGTCGTGCTTGGCGAACGAGTACGAGTAGATGTGGTTAGGGGTGTCCACGCCCGCGCCAGGGTAGCGGTTCTCGTACCAGGTGCCGCCGACTTCGGCGTTCTTCTCGATCACCACATACGGAATGCCCGCGCCTTGCAGGCGGATCGCGGCGCACAGGCCTGCCACGCCGGCGCCGATGACCAGCACCCGATAGCCTTGCGGCACCTGGAACGCATCGTGTTGCTCCAGCGCGAAGTCCGGGTCCAGGCCCAGCCAGGCGGCGATCATGGGGCCGTACGAGTCGGGCACATCTTCCCCGATGCTGGTGCGCAGCATGGCGACCAGCTGTTCATGCGCAGGCGCCGGCAGCTTGGGCTGCTGGCCGCGGCGGGTCAGCAGGATGGCCGAGTACGCGGCCTCGCGGATCTCTTCCTGCACGGCGTCCGGCAACCCGCCAGGGTCGTTGTCTTCCAGGCCGCGAATGCGCGAGCACTGGTAGCGCTCGGACAGCCATTGCGTGTCGCCCGTCAGGTGCACCAGCACCATGAGCAAGGTGGGGATGTTGGCGCTGGCCAGCGCGCGCTTGAGCGTGGCCTCCCACACGTCGTTGCCGAACGGTGTTGCCGGAGCCGGGGTATCGCGATGCATGTAAGGGTCCTTCCAGGAGTGGCGTGGGGGATCGGGTTGCGGCCTACTCGGCGGTTGCGCCGGACTTCTTGATCAGCTCGGCCCATTTGGCGCTGTCGCTGACGATGAAGGCGCCGAAATCGCCCGGCTTGGTGAACAGGGCGTCCAGGCCCATTTTCTTGAACTGCTCCTGCACGTCGGGCGCCGTCTTCATCTTCTGCAGGGATGCCTGCAGCCTTTCGACGACCGCGGACGGCGTGCCGGCCGGGGCCACTATGCCCAGCCAGGGCATGGCGTCGTAGCCGGGCAGGCCGGACTCCTCGACCGTGGGCAGGTCGGGCAGCACCGAGGACCGCGTCTTGGTGGTGACGGCGAGCGGCCGTACCTTGCCGCTATCGAGGAAAGGCTGGGCGGCCGCGATGTCCACGAACAGCATGTCGACTTCGCCGCCAGCCAGGGAGGTCAACGCCGGAACGCTGCCCTTGTAGGGGATGTGGGTCATCTTCAGGCCGGTCAGCGCGGCGAACAGCTCGCCCTCCAGATGGTTGGACGTGCCGTTGCCGGAAGAGGCGAAGGTCGCCGATTTGCCGTCTTTCTTGAGCGCGGCGATCAGTTCCTTGACGCTGGACGCCTGCACCTGCTTGCCCGTCACCAGGACGTGCGGCACGCTGGCGATGAGCGAAACGGGCTGGAAGTCCTTGACCGGGTCGTAGTTCGCGGTGTTCTTGTACAGGCTGGGAGCGATGCCCAGGGACGATGCCGCCATCAACAGCGTGTAGCCGTCGGCCGGCGCCTTGGCCACGTAGGCCGAGGCGATCATGGTGCCGGCGCCGGGCTTGTTGACCACCACCACCGGCTGGCCCAGATCTGCCTGCAGCTTGGCCGCGACCTGTCGGGTCATCACGTCCGTGACGCCGCCGGGCGTGAAGGGCACCACGATGTTGATGGGCTTGTTGGGATAGTCCTGGGCGTGGGCGGCTGCGCCCGTGCAGATCAGGGTTGCGGCCAGGCAATGCGATAGCCATTTCATGAGTTTGTCTCCTGTGGTTTTCTAGGTGTGGCGTTCAGATGGAGCCTGCGCTGAGGCTCCGGTGCCGGATCAAGCCCCAGACCGTGTTGGCGTGGGGCATGTCCAGGTTCAACTTTGCTGCGATCTCGATCATGGCGCCGACCAGGGCGTCGGTTTCCAGCGGCTTGCCTTGCAGCGCGTCCTGCAGCATCGAGGTCTGGGCGGCGCCGGCGCTGGCGGCTGCCTGCATGCGTTGTTCCACGGTGACCGGCAGCTCGAGCCCGAGCGCCTGGCCCAGCGCCAGGTACTCGCCGAGCATGGCGCGCGCCAGTTTTCCGAGATATGGATCCTGGACCATGGCTTCCATGGTGGCGCGGGCCAGCACGCTCAAGGGGTTGAAGGTGGCGTTGCCCATCGCCTTGATCCAGACGGCTTGGTGGATGTCGTCGCTGACCTCGCATTGCAGGCCTGAAGCTTGCAACAGCCCGGCGAGCCGATTGGCCCGCGCAGACATGGAGCCGTCCGGTTCGCCGAGGATGAGATTGTTGCGGGCGTTCTGGGCCGCGATGCCAGGCGCGGTGGCGTTCGCCGCGATGTACACCACGGCGCCCAGCACCCGCTCCAAAGGCAGCGCTCGCCTGAGGGCGCCGCGGCCATCCACCGATTGCAGCGGCGTGTCGCCCAGGGGACTGCCCAGCGTGGGCAGATACCACCAGGGGATGCCGTTTACGGCCGGCACCACGGCGCCCTGCGGCGCGAGCATCGGCGCCAGGTGCGCGGAGATATCGTCCAGCGCCTGTTGCTTGACCGCAAGAATCAGGTAGTCCGCGTCGCGCACCTGGCGCGGTTCGTCGGTGGCGCGCACCGGGTAGTGGCGCGTGACGCCGTCGACCGTCAAGCCGACGCCGTGCTGGCGCAAGGCGGCCAGCGTCTTTCCGCGGGCGATCATGGTCACCTCGCAGCCTGCCTGGGCCAGGCGCGCGGCGAGCAGACAGCCGATCGCGCCCGCACCATATACCGCGACGCGGCATTGATGAGCATCTTTCATTTCTACTCTGCGAAAAAATGGGCCGCCGGGATGGCGGCGCGGTTGCCGCTATTCCTGGTATTCGGGCCGGATGCGTTGCAGCAGCCGGAGCAGGGGGGGCCAGTGCTTGTGGCGGGACGGGCGGTCCAGACGGTCGAACTGGCGGCCGACCTTCTCGGCAACCTCGGCTCCGGGCACAACCAGCGGCAGGCCGCCGGCCAGCGCCGCGACCTGCGCCTGGCAGGCGCGCTCCAGATAGAACATGGCGTCGAAGGCGTCCGGCACGCTGGCGCCGCAGACCAGCAGGCCGTGATTGCGCAGGATCATCGCGCTGTGGGAGCCGAGATCGGTGATCAGGCGCTGTTGCTCGTCCATGTCGAGCGCGACGCCTTCGTAGTCGTGATAGCCGATGCGGTTGTGAAAGCGCATGGCATGCTGCGAAATCATGAGCAGGCCAGCCTCTTGCGCGGACACCGCGATGCCGGCCGCGGTATGCGTATGCATGACGCAGGCCGCGTCGTGGCGGACGCGATGGATGGCGCTATGGATGACGAAGCCGGCGGGGTTGATGCCCAGGCCGGTCTGGTCCAGCAGGATGCCGCCGTCGATGTCCACCTTGACCAGGTTGGACGCGGTGATCTCGTTGAACATCAGGCCGTAGGCATTGATCAGGAAATGCGGCTGGGCGCCGGGAACCCGGGCCGAGATATGCGTATAGATGTGGTCGGTCATGCGCATTTCGACAGCCAGGTTGTAGGCCGCGGCGAGATCCACGCGCACTGCCCATTCCTCGGCCGAAACCTGGTCCTTGATCGATGCCTCTTGCACGGCAGCTCCTCCGGTTTTGCATTCTTCTTGGTCTGGCCGGCGTCTCTGCTGCGTGGCCTCTTTCAAACGGAGTATAGGTTTTCCAGCCGCTGTCGACTAAGCAAACGTTTTGATGGAAACGCATAAATTCCATCAATCATTCGGCCATGCCGGCAGGCATGAAAAACCTTGATGGATATGCATAAAAACGTTTAGCTAGTGCGGCGAAATTCCGCTACCTATACTGATTTTCCTACCCATGGGCGCGGCGGCAAGGAGCCGGCGCGCCCTTGAAAAATCAGAATAGCCGGAGGCTGGATGGACGCTGCAGGAAACCGCGGGATCACGGATTTGCTCGATGAACAGGCGCTGTGCCACGGGCATAAGCTGGCGATCGTGCATGAGTACCACAACGGCGACATCAGCCAGTTGAGTTTCATCCAATTACGCGAAGCGGCCCGCGCATTTGCCGCGGGCTTGCAGGCGCGCGGCGTGAAGCCGGGCGACCGCGTATTCGTATTCATGGGCAACACGGCGGAGTACGTGCCGCTGTGGATGGGCCTGATGCTGGCGGGCGCCGTCATCGTGGCGGGCAACATCCATCTCACTGCGCCGGAAGTGGCCTATCAGCTTGAGCATTGCCAGCCCGCGCTGGCGCTGGTCGAGCCTGCGCATGAAGCGCTGGTTCGCGAAGTGTGCGCCGGGATGGACCAGGCGCCGGATATCGTGCCGGTGAAGCGCGGCAGCCTGGGGCAGGAAGGATTGAGCGGTGCGCTGGCTGCGGCATCCGCGGATTACCGGGCTCCCGAGCTGTGCAGCGACGACCTTGCCCAGATCCTGTACACCTCGGGCACGTCGGCGCGGCCCAAGGGCGTGATGCTCACCCACGCCAATCTGCTCTGGTGTGGCCAGGCGGGCGCAGCCAACAGCGGCATTGGCCGCGCTGACCGCGTGTTCAACAACAAGCCGCTGTTCCACGCCAACTGCCAGGAAACCGTGCTGTCGTGCCTGACCGCGGGCGCCACCGCGGTGATCGGGGAACGCTATAGCGCCACGCGCTACCTGCGCCAGCTCATCGAACACCGCATCACGATCTGCAGCCTGTCCGGCATGCTGTGCCGAACCTTGTTGAACCAGCCGCCCACGCCTTTCGATACGGCGCATCAGGTGCGGTACGCGGGCTATGCCATCAATATTTCGGAAGCCGAGATCGCGGCGTTCATCGAGCGTTTCCGCATCCCGCTGCGCAATGGCTATGGGCAGTCGGAGACCATGCTCTACATCACCTTGCAGCCGCATGCATCGCCGTCCGCCTATCCGTCCATCGGGCGCGCCACGCCCGACCGCGAAGTGTTCGTGGTCGACGACGACAACCGGCCGGTCGCCGTAGGCGCAGTGGGCGAGATCGTGGTGCGCGGACGTCCTGGGCGCACGCTGACCCTGGGCTACTACCGCGACCCGGCTGCGACGCAGGCCGTGTTCGAGGGCGGCTGGCTGCACACGGGGGATCTCGGCTACCAGGACGCCAAGGGCAACTTCTTTTTCTTCGGCCGCAAGAAGGAGGTGATCAAGCGGGCCGGCGAGAACATCTCAGCCGCGGAAGTGGAAGAGGCCCTGATGGGGCATCCGGCCGTGCGCGACGTGGCCGTGGTGGGCATACCCGATCCGGTGCGCGACCAGTCGGTCAAGGCTTTCGTCGTGCTGCACGCAGGGCACCAGGCGGATGCGGATGCCATCAAGACCTATTGCGCCGGGCGGCTGGCGTACTTCAAGGTTCCCGAGCACGTGCAGTTCATGGCTGAGCTGCCGCGCAACGCCAGCGGCAAGGTGCAGAAGCGCGCGCTGCTCGACGCCTGAACGCGGCCGCGAGTTCTCAGGCGTGGCCGGTAGCCGCCTTGCCCAGCCGGGCAAGGGCTTCGGCGACCTGATGGACGACGGACTGGCCCTGGTTGCGGTGGATGGCGATGGTGAACTCCAGCGTCAGCGGCGTCAGCGCCGGGTCCACCAGCACCAGGGTGCCGGCGCGAACTTGTTCGGCCACCATCATTTCCGGCAACTGCGCGATGCCGCCGCCCGCCTCGACGACTTCGATCAGGCTGTTCAGGCGATTGCAGCTGCAGATGTTGTCCAGGTTGGCGCCCATGTCGCGCAACTCGTCCTGCGCCGGGCCAAAGAAGCCCGACGGACGCGATACGCACCACAGCGGCTCGGTTTGCAGTAGCGATTGCATGCTGCGGGGCTTGCCTTCCGCGTCGCTAAGCAGCCGGGACGAGACCATCCACGACATGCGGGTCGTGCCCAGCGATTCGCAGATGAACTGGTCGTCGCGCAGATGATTGGCCATGATGGCAATGTCCAGCGCGCCGGACGTCAGGTGCTCCTGCAGCTTGATCGCCAGGTCCAGCTCGATCTCGTAGGAAACGCGCGGCAGGGCGCGGCGCAGCTCGGGCACCACGCGTGAAAACCAGGTCATGGAAATCTCGCCCATGCCGATGCGCACCGTGCCGGCCGCGTTGTTGACGGCCTCCGCGTCGGTGAAGGCGTCTTCCACCGCCAGCAGCAGCGGTTCCACGCGTTCGACGAAGCGGCGTGCGGGCACCGTCAGTTCCAGCCGGCGGCCGCGCTTTTCGAACAGCGGAAAGCCCAGCGACTGCTCCAGCTCTTTCATGCGCGCCGAGACGGCGGGTTGGGAAGTGTGCAGCCGTTCGGCCGCAGCGCGGAAGCTGCCCAGCTTGGCGATCTGGCACAGGGTTTCGGCGTTGGTCAGATTCGGACGGGGCATGGGCGAATGTCGTGGTTTTTGCGCGGTATGTTAAAGGAAATCGTCAGGAAATCCCGCCTGGCTCGGTGAAATCCGCCATTTCCCCCCGTCAGGCCCGTCGATACACTGGCCGCTCGCCATCTTAACGAGACAGCCATGAGACATCTACTTCCCGCCCTGGGCGCCGCGCTTGCCTTGACGCTCGGCGCGCAGGCATCGGCCCAGCAAGCCCAGCCCGCGGCCTCCGTGCCGCGCGATCCGTTCTTCTGGCTGGGCGAGATCAACAAGGCCACTGCCGTCATCAACACGGACGAGGGGCTGCTGGACAAGTCCATGGCGCCGCGACTGGCGGCCGGCGTGGCCAAGGTGATCAACGACGGCAACCAGCCGGGCGCCAAGCGCCCGGCCAGCGTCATCACCTTCGAGCCGCTGCTGATCAAGGCGGCGGGCGAGGATGTGACGCTGCTGCACGCGGGGCGCTCCAGCCAGGACATGCACGCGACCTACCGCAGCGCCATCCTGCGCGACAAGCTGCTGGACCTGGCGGCCCAGCTGAACGCCACCTCCACCACGCTGGTGGAACTGGCGGGCAAGCATGCAGCTACCATCGTGCCGAACTACACCAATGGCGTGGCGGCGCAGCCTAACAGCTATGGACACTATCTGCTGGGGCAGGCCGCCGGCCTGGCCCGCGA
The DNA here is from genome assembly GCF_014851605.1 of Achromobacter sp. ACM02. Lineage (NCBI taxonomy): Bacteria > Pseudomonadati > Pseudomonadota > Betaproteobacteria > Burkholderiales > Alcaligenaceae > Achromobacter > Achromobacter sp. ACM02. The sequence goes on along the minus strand of NZ_JACUZY010000004.1, from coordinate 612,341 downwards.
CGCCCAGCGCATCCGTGAGGCCTACGTGCGCATCGACCGTTCGCCGATGGGCACGACGGTGCTCAACGGCACCAGCTGGCCGCTGGACCGCAAGCGCATGGCGCAGTACCTGGGCTTCGCCGCACTGGTGGACAACGCCTATGACGCCTCGCAGATCTCGTCCATGGATCAGCCGGTGGAAGTCGCCTCCATCGTCACCAGCATTGCGCTGCGCACCGGCAATTTTGTCGAGGACGTAATGACCCAGTACGCCCAGCCGCGTCCCTGGATCCTGCTGGAAGAGGGGGGCGGCAACACTTACGTGTCCAGCGCGATGCCGCAGAAGCGCAATCCCGGCCTGCTCAACGATACCCGCAGCGATGCCTCCACGGCCGTGACGCTGGCCATGGGGCCGGTGGTGCAGACGCACAACATCACGCCAGGCATGAGCGATCCGAAGGACGTGAAGCAGAATTCCGCCATGGTGGATGCCGGGATTTCGGCGCTCAAGCGCTGGGACCGGGTGTTGAAGGCCATGGTCCTCAGCCCCGACCGCGCGCTGGAAGAACTGAACAGCGACTGGACGGCCTCGCAGGAACTGGCCGACGTGCTGATGCGCAAGTACAAGCTGCCGTTCCGCGACGGCCACCACTTTGCGTCCGAGGTCGTCAGCTACGCCAAGGCCAACAACATCAAGCCGCTGGACTTCCCGTATGAGCAGGCGCGCCGTATCTATGCGGACGCCATGAAGGACTCGAAGTACGGCAACGAACTGCCGATGAGCGAGGCGGAGTTCCGCTCCACGCTGGATCCCGTGGCCATCGTCAAGAACCGCGCCACTTCGGGCGGTCCGCAGCCGGCGGAAATGGAGCGCATGCTGAAGGAAGCGCGCGCGCAGCTGGCTGAGCAGGACGCCTGGATCAAGGCGCGCCGCGCCCACATCAACGATGCGCTGGCGGAGCTGGACAAGAAATTCGGCGCGCTGGTGGCCAGCGCGCCGAAGCAGTAGAACCTGCGGGAAGAGCGCTTCCCGGCGGCTGCCGGGAAGCCCCGCTCAGCCGCGGGCCGGGAAGGGCGCGGCGAAGCGGCGCAGCCGCAACGCGTTGCTCAGCACGAACACGCTGGACAAGGCCATCGCGCCCGCCGCGAACACCGGAGACAGCAGGCTGCCGTTGACCGGATACAGCAAGCCTGCCGCTACCGGGATCAGCGCCACGTTGTAGGCAAACGCCCAGAACAGGTTCTGCTTGATGTTGCGGATGGTGGCCTTGGACAGCGCGATGGCGTTGGGCACGCCGCCCAGGTCTCCCGACATCAGCACCACGTCGGCGGCTTCGATGGCGATGTCCGTGCCGGTGCCGATGGCCAGGCCCACGTCCGCTTCGGCCAGGGCCGGCGCATCGTTGATGCCGTCGCCCACGTAGGCGATGGGACCGTACTGCTGCTTCAGGCGCTGCACCGCCGCGACCTTGCCGTCGGGCAGCACTTCGGCGACGACTTCGTCGATGCCGAGCTGGCGGGCGATGGCCTCGCCGGTGCGGCGGTTGTCGCCGGTGATCATCGCGACTTTCAGACCCAGGTCATGCAGGGCGCGGATCGCGGCGGCCGTGGTTTCCTTGATGGGGTCAGCCACGGCGATCATGGCGGCCAGCTGGCCGTTGATGGCGGCGTACAGCGGCGTCTTGCCTTCGTCGCCCAGGCGCGCGGCGTCCGAACCGAAGGACTCGACGCTCAGGCCCAGTTCGCGCATGAAGCGGTCGGCGCCGATCTCGACCAGGTCGCCGTCGACCCGGGCGCTGACGCCAAAGCCGGTGATCGATTCGAATTGCGAAATCGTGCCCAGCGCAATGTTCTCGGCGCGCGCCGCATCCACGATGGCTTGGGCGATCGGGTGTTCCGACTTGGCCTCGACGGTGGCAACCTTGCCCAGCACCGCAGCGCGTTCGAAGCCCTGTGCAACGATCAGGTCGGTCAGCTCGGGACGGCCCTTGGTCAGCGTGCCGGTCTTGTCCACGGCCACGACCTGCGCGTCCTTCAGCGATTGCAGCGCTTCGCCCTTGCGGAACAGCACGCCCATCTGCGCGGCGCGGCCCGTGCCCACCATGATGGAGGTCGGCGTGGCCAGGCCCATGGCGCAGGGGCAGGCGATGATCAGCACGGCCACGGCATTGACCAGCGCGAAGGTCAGGGCGGGTTCGGGGCCGAACGTCAGCCAGATGATGAAGGTCACGACGGCCGCCGCCATGACGGCAGGCACGAACCACATGGTGATGCGGTCCACCAGGGCCTGGATCGGCAGCTTGGAGCCTTGCGCCTGTTCGACCATGCGGATGATCTGCGCCAGCAGCGTGTCGCCGCCGACCTTGGTGGCGCGGAACGTCAGCGCGCCGTTCTGGTTGACGGTGCCGCCGACCACTTCGGAGCCGGGCTGCTTTTCGACGGGCACGGGCTCGCCGCTGATCATGGACTCGTCGATGAAGCTGTTGCCTTCCACCACCTCGCCATCCACCGGGATGCGTTCGCCGGGGCGGACTTCGATCAGGTCGCCCGCCACCACTTCCTCGATGGCGAGTTCCAGCGTCGCGCCGTTGCGCACGACGCGCGCGGTCTTGGCCTGCAGGCCGAGCAGGCGCTTGATGGCCTCGGACGTGTTGCCCTTGGCGCGTGCCTCCATGTAACGGCCCAGCAGGATCAGCGCCACGATGACCGCGGCGGCCTCGTAATAGACGTTGACGGTGCCGGCGGGCAGCAGTCCGGCCGCGAAGGTGGCGACCACCGAATAGGCATAGGCGGCGGACGTGCCCACCGCCACCAGCGAGTTCATGTCGGGCGCGCCGCGCAGCAGCGCGGGGATACCTTTCTTGAAGAAGCGCAGGCCGGGGCCGAACAGCACGATGCTGGCCAGCACGAATTGCAGGTACCAGCTGTTCTGCGTGCCGATGGTTTCGGCGATGACGTGGTGGAACGCCGGCACGATGTGCGCGCCCATTTCCAGGATGAACACCGGCAGCGCGAAGATCGTGGCGACGGTCAGCGCGCGCTTCAGTGACTTCAGCTCGGCGGCCTGGCGTTCGGCCACGGCGTCGGTGTCGCTGGCTTCGGCGGCCAGGGGCTTGGCTTCGTAGCCGGCCTTGGCCACCGCCTGGATCAGGGCGCTGGCGGGCACGCCGCCGGCCGCGGTGATGCTGGCGCGCTCGGTAGCGAGGTTGACGCTGGCGCTGCTGACGCCGGGCACCGCCTTCAGGGCTTTTTCGACGCGGCCCACGCAGGAGGCGCAGGTCATGCCGGTGACCGACAGTTCGATCGTGGTTTCGGCGACGGCGTAACCCGCCTTCTGCACCGCCTGCACGGCGGCGGCGACGTCCGGCGCCCCTGCAAACGTGATGTCGGCGCGTTCGGTCGCCAGGTTGACGCTGGCCTGATTGACGCCCGGCACGGCCTTCAAGGCCTTTTCGACCCGGCCCACGCACGAGGCGCAGGTCATGCCTTCGATAGGCAGGCTGACCGCGACGCTGTCTGCTGGGATGGCACTCATATCCGCTCCTTGAAAACTTGGAATTTCCTGCTGATGGGTGTCACTATAAAGATTCCAATGATGTCAAGGTCAAGCGTTTGATCGGACGAGTTTTGACCTGGCTCAGCCCAGTCTGCCCAAGGCGGGGAAGGTCAGCAGCATCCAGATGGCGAAACGGGCCAATTGGCCGGTGGCGATGGCCCAGCCCATCACGATCAGGATCAGCCCGGTCAGGATCCGCAGGATTCGGCCGGCGCGTTGCAGGCCCTGCATGCGGCGCAGGAAGGGGCTCATGAACCAGGCTGCCGCTAAAAAGGGGACGCCCAGTCCCAGTGCGTAGACGCCCAGCAGGGCCACGCCCTGGCCCACACTGGCCGAGGCCGCGCCCAGCGCCAGGATGCCGGCCAGGATCGGGCCGATGCAAGGCGTCCAGCCGAATCCGAACGCGGCGCCCAGGATCGCGGCGCTGCCGGGGCTGCCCTGACCCGCCGGATCGAACCGGTAGTAGCGCTGCGCCCAGGCGGGCAGGCGCAGGACGCCCAGCAACATCAAGCCCGCCAGCGCGATGATGGCGCCTGCGGCCAGGTTCAGTTCGTAGCGGTAGGACAGCAGCAGGCGGCTCAGCGCCGTGACGCTGGCCCCGAAGATGACAAAGACAGTAGAGAAGCCGGCGACGAAGCAGGCCGCCAGCCCCAGCATGCGCCAGCGCAGCGCACGGCCATCATCCGCGGACGCGCCGGATCCGCCCGCGATGTAAGACAGATAGCCTGGCACCAGCGGCAGCACGCAAGGCGACAGGAACGATGCGGTCCCCGCGATGAAGGCGGTGGCCAAGCCGATGAGGGACAGGTCAAGCATGACGGGCCGCCGCGATCATGGCGCAGCGCCCTCGCGCTGGCGCTGGCGGGCCAGCGTGATGCCCTCATTGACGGTGCGCGCCATGTCGCTGCCGGCAGGCAGCCTGGCCAGCAGGCGTTGCCAGAAATCGATGGCCGTCGGGAAATCGCGCTGGTCAAAGCGGCTTGCGCCCGCCAGCATCAGGGCCAGCGGCTCCTCGGGGTTGAGGTCCAGCGCGCGCCGCAACAGCTGGTCAGGCTGTCCGCCGAAACCCCGGTTGGCGCTGAGCACCAGCGATTCGGCGTACTCGGCCAGGGCTGCCGGGTTGCTGTCCACCACCGGCGCGGCCCGCGCAAAGGACTGGACCGCGTCGGCGTGCCGGCCGAAGTAGCGGTGGGAACGGGCCAGCATCAGCCACCCCTGATAGTCGTCGGGATTGCTCGCCAGGCGGGTCTCAAGTTTGGCCACCATGGCCCGGATGTCGGCGGCGGTGACCTCGGGTTGTGCGACAGGCGCCTGAGGCGGGGCGATGGCGGCGGGGTTGCCCAGCGCCACATAGGCAATTATGGCGGCCAGAGGCAGCGCGAGGGCCAGGCTCGCAGGCAGCAGCCGGCCGGGGTTCGTCGCCGTGGCACGGTCTTGCGTTTCGCCGGCTTCTTCCAGCGCCAGCCGCTGTAGCTCGGTGCGCGCTTCGGCGAAGGCGTCTTGCGAGAGGATGCCGTTGGCGCGGTCCCGCTCCAGCTCGCGCAGCTGGTCGCGCAGCACCGCCACGTTCGCCGCCCGGCGCTTGTTGGCGGCGCTGGCGGCGGGCGCACGCCGCAGGGCGGCGATCAGCCATAGGGTGACGACGGCGGCCATCAACGCGGCCGACAGATAGAAGAGCTGAGTCATGTTCCAGATCCTTTTTCAGCGTCGACGCCCAGCAGGGCGTCGGCAGTCCGGCGCTCGGCAGGCGTCAGCGCGGGGCGGCGCTGGCGCAGCCTGCGCCGGCGCAAGGTCAGGGCCAGCGCGGCCAGCCCGGCGGCCAGCAGCGCGGCGGGGCCGAACCAGAGCAGCAGCGTGGAGGCTTTCAGGCGCGGCCGGTAGAGGATGAAGTCGCCGTACCTGGCCTCCATATAGGCCAGGATGTCGGCCTCGGATTTTCCGGCGTCCAGCTGCTGACGGATCTCGCGGCGCAGATCGACGGCGAGGTCGGCGCGCGAGGCGGCAATGGATTCGTTCTGGCAGACCAGGCAGCGCAGTTCCGAGGCGATCTCGGTGACGCGGCGGTCGTCAGTCGAGCCTTGGGCGCCCGCGCCGTAGCCCAACGCCAGCGATAGCGCGAATACGCGCAGGAGTATCTTCATTGCAGCCCCCGGATCAGCGGAAGCAGGGTGTCGCGCAGCGATTCGCGCGTCACCGGGCCGATGTGCTTGTAGCGGATGGTCCCGGCCTGGTCGATGACGAAGGTCTCCGGCACGCCGTAGACGCCGTAGTCGATGCCGACCTTGCCGTCGGTGTCGGACACGGACGCCTCGTAGGAATCGCCGTTGCGCGCCAGCCAGGCGATGGCTTCGTCCCGTATGTCCTTGTAGTTCAAGCCTATGACAGGCACGCCGTGCTGCGACGACAACTCCTGGATATAGGGGTGTTCCGTCAGGCAGGCATAGCACCAGGACGCCCAGACGTTCAGCACCCATACCCGGCCTTTCATGCTCTCAGGCGTGAAGGTCTTCTGGGGCTCATGCAGTTCGGGCAGGGCAAACGCGGGAGCGGGCTTGTCGATCAGCGGCGACGGCACTTCGGACGGGTTGAGGGTCAGGCCTATTCCTAGAAAGAACACCAGCACCACGAAGCCCGCCAGGGGCCAGATGTAGCGGCTCATGGCCGGGCCTCCGCCGGCGCCTGCGGTACTGCGCGTTGCGGCTGTTTTTTCTCGCGGCGCTTCAGGCGGTAGCGCGGATCGCTGATCGCCAGCAGCCCGCCCAGGGCCATGAGGATGCAGCCGCCCCAGATCCAGTCGACGAACGGCTTGTAGTACAGGCGCACGCTCCAGGCGCCTTGCTCCATGGGTTCGCCCAGGGCGACGTAGACATGGCGCAGGCCGTTGGCGGCGATGGCCGCCTCCGTCATCGGCAGCGCCGAGGACGCATAAGTGCGCTTTTCTGGATGCAGGTCGCGCAGGCGCTTTTCGCCGCGGTAGAGCGCGAAGGTGCCCATATCGGATTCGTAGTTCGGGCCGCGCACGCGCGCCACGCCCTTGAATTCGACGCGATACGAAGCCACTGGCGCGCTTTGCCCGGGCTGCATCAGCAGATCCTGTTCGGTCTCGTAGCTGCCCACCAGCGTAACCCCGGTGATGAACACCGCCACGCCCAGGTGAGCCAGATGCATGCCCAGCCAGCTGCGTGGCTGGCGCCACCAGCGGTCGCGGGTCGCGCGGATGCGCTTGACGACGTCCACGGCGATGGCGGTCGCCAACCACGCGGCCAGTCCCAGCCCCAGCGCCGTGCCTCCGGACCAACGCTCGAAGAGCAGGGGAACGCCCACGCCCGCCAGCACGGCCAGCGCCGCGGGAATCGACAGGCGTTTGAGCAGGCTGCCAGCATCGGCCGATTTCCAGTTGGCCATGGGCCCCACCGCCATGAGCAGCAGCGCGGGCACCATCAGCGGCACGAAGACCGCGTTGAAGTAGGGTGGTCCGACCGACAGCTTGCCCAGGCCCAGCGCGTCGATGAGCAGCGGATATAGCGTGCCCAGCAACACGCTCGTGGCGGCAACCGCCAGCAGCACGTTGTTGACCAGCAATAGCGATTCGCGCGATACGAACGCGAACTGGCCGCCGTGGCCGATCCGGGGCGCGCGCAGGGCATACAGGAACAGAGAGCTGCCGACCGTGGCGGTGAACAGCGCCAGGATGAATACGCCGCGCGCCGGGTCCGTCGCGAACGCATGCACCGAGGTCAGCACGCCCGAACGCACCAGGAACGCGCCCAGCAAGGCCAGCGCAAACGTGCCGATCGCCAGCAGCACGGTCCAGCTCTTGAAGCTGCCGCGCTTTTCGGTCACGGCCAGCGAGTGGATCAGCGCCGTGCCGGCCAGCCAGGGGATGAAGGAGGCGTTTTCCACCGGGTCCCAGAACCACCAGCCGCCCCAACCCAGCTCGTAGTAGGCCCACCAGCTGCCGACCGCGATGCCCAGCGTCAGGAACAGCCACGCCGCAGTGGTCCATGGGCGCGACCAGCGGGCCCAGACCGCGTCCAGATTGCCCGACAGCAGCGCGGCGATGGCGAACGCAAACGCCACCGAGAACCCGACATAGCCCATGTACAGCAGCGGCGGGTGGAAGATCAGGCCGATGTCCTGCAGCAGCGTGTTCAGGTCCAATCCGTCAGCCGGGGCCGGGACCAGGCGTTCGAACGGATTCGACGTCAGCAGCACGAACAGCAGGAAGCCCGCGCTTATCAGGCCCAGCACGCCGAGCACGCGCGCGACCATGGCGTCGGGCAACTGCCGCGAAAACAGGCTGACCGCGCCGGCCCAGCCCGTCTGCATGAACATCCATAGCAGCAGCGAGCCTTCATGCCCGCCCCAGGTCGCCGCGATGCGGTAGAACAAGGGCAATTGGGAGTTCGAGTTGTAGGCCACATAGGCCACCGAATAGTCCTTGGCCGCGAAAGACCAGATCAGCGCCCCAAGGCTGAACGAAACCAGCAGGAACTGGATCTGCGCGGCGGGCCGCGCAATGGCGATCCAGTCCGCGCGGTCCAGGGCCGCGCCGCGCAGCGCGAGCGCACCTTGCACCAGCGCCACGAACAGCGTCAGGATCAGGGCGAAATGAGCGAGTTCCGGAATCATCGGGAGCGGGCCTCCTGGGGGGCGGTCTTCGGTGCGGCCTGCGATACGGCCTGATCGATCGCGTGCTGCGCCTCGGGGGGCATGTAGTTCTCGTCATGCTTGGCCAGCACCTCGTCGGCGCGGAACAGGCCATCGCCGTCCAGCCGGCCCTGCGCCACGACGCCCTTTCCTTCGCTGAACAGGTCCGGCAGGATGCCTTCATAGGCCACGCGGACGGTGTGGGCCGTATCGGTCACGACGAAACGGACGGTGAGCGAGCCCGGCGTGCGCTGCACGCTGCCGCCTTCGACCATGCCGCCCACGCGGAAGGCGCGTCCAGCCGGCGCTTCGTTATTGCTGACCTGGGTGGGCGTGTAGAAGAACACCAGATTGCTCTGGAAGGCGTTGAGCACCAGCGCGCTGGCCACGCCCACCGAGGCCAGCCCGCCCAGGACGAGCCACAAGCGACGTGTCCGCTTATTCATCGCCGCCCTCTCGCCATTGAGCGGGGGGCGGCCCCGCCAGGATCGCGCGGCGGCGGCGCGCCAGCAGCAGCTGTTCGCTGCCCAGCAGGAACGCCGTCATCAGCAGCGATCCCCACACGTAAACCGCATAACCGCCCATGGCGAGGAACTCGCCCAGACTGGACCAGTGCATCATTCGCTACTCCATTGTTCGCGGATCCAGGCCGCGTGCCGCTCGCGCTCGAGCACGATGCAGCGCAGGCGCGCCAGCGCCGTTGCGATGCTGTACATCCACGCGGCCAGGGACATCAGCAGCATGCCGGCGAGCATGATGCCGGCCATGCTGGGCGCGGCGGTCAGCGAGACCGAAGCGCCCTGATGCAAGGTGCTCCACCATTGCACCGAGAAATAGATGATGGGAATGTTGACCACACCGGCCAGCACCAGCACCGATCCGGCGCGGTCGGCACGCTGCGGATCGTCGATGGCGGCCCTCAACGCGATATAGCCCGCGTACAGGAAAAGCAGGATCAATTCCGAAGTCAGCCGCGCATCCCAGACCCACCAGGCGCCCCACATGGGCTTGCCCCATAGCGCGCCGGTCCACAGCGAAAGAAACGTGAACAACGCGCCGGTAGGCGCCAGCGCGGCGATCATCATGGCTGACAGCCTGCTGTTGAAAACCAGGTGGACCAGCGCCCAGAACGCCATCACCAGATAAACGAACATCGACATCCAGGAGACCGGGACATGGACGAAGATGATGCGGTAGCCCTGGCCCTGCTGAAAATCGGCGGGCGCGGCGATAAAGCCGATATAGAGGCCGGCCGCGGCCAGCAGGACCGCTGCCGTGGCGAACCAGGGGATTGCTTTTCCGGCCAGGGGATAGAAGGCCTTGGGCGAGGCATAGTGAAACCAGCGGATCATGGGTTCCTCATTCAAGCGAGATGCGTAGGGCGGCGGCCGCGCCCTGCGGCGCGAGGAACAGGGACAAGGCCAGCACGGCGCCCAACAGCGACAGGTGCGCATTCGCGCCCAGGCCGCTTTGCGCTGCCTGCACAGCGCCCGCGCCGAATACCAGAATGGGAATGAAGAGGGGCAGCACCAGCAGGGCCAGCAGCGCGCCGCCGCCGCGCGCGGTCAAGGTGAGCGCCGCGCCTATGGCGCCGATCAGGCCAAGCGCGGGCGTGCCGATGGCCAGGCCCAGCGTCAGGATCAGAAGGGCGGAGGCATCCAGGCCGAATTGCAGGCCCAGCACGGGCGCAAGCAAGGTCAGCGGCAAACCGGACAGCAGCCAGTGGGCAGCTACCTTGCCCAGCACGATCACCGGCAAGGGCGCGGCGGACAGTATCAACTGCTCCAGTGAACCGTCGCGATGGTCTGCCTCGAACAGGCGGCCCAGCGACATCAGGCAGGACAGCAAGGCCGTCACCCAGAGCACGCCTGGCGCAATGACGCGCAGCGTTTCCCGTTCGGGGCCGACCGCCAGGGGAAACAGGCTGGCAGCCACCAGGAAGAAGGCCAGCGGCGTCAGCGTGTCGCTGGCGCGCCGTTGGGCGATGCGCAGGTCGCGCAGCGCAATGGCTGCGAGCAATTTCGGCATGGAACTCATGCGCTAGGAGCCAAGCCGGATCTGCTTGTGCGCATGGTCCAGCGCGATCGCCTGATGGCTCGTCGCCACGATCGCGCCGCCATCGCGCAGATGGCGATCCATGGCGCGCGCCAGCCACGCGTGAGCGGTGGCGTCCAGGGCGGTCACGGGTTCGTCGAGAATCCAGAGGGGGCGGAATTCGGCAAGCAGGCGGGCGAGGGCCGCCCGCCGCCTCTGGCCAGCCGACAGGGCGCGGATAGGAAGATGCTGCTTGTCGTCGAGTCCTGCCTCGTGCAGCGCGGAGGCAATCGCCGCGGGACGCTCCGCGTGTCCGCTTGCGGCCTGTAGCGCCCGCAGATTCTGGATAGCGCTGAGTTCACCATTGAGGCCGTCGGCATGCCCCAAATAGAAGAACTGGCTGCGATAGTTGCTGCCAAGTTGCGAAATGCCGAGTCCCTGCCACAGCACCTTGCCGCGAGCGGGCTGCGCCAAGCCCGCCAGAATGCGCAGCAGGCTGGTCTTGCCGCTGCCGTTGCGTCCGTGGACGAAGAGGCATTCGCCGGGCGCCACCTGCAAGGCCAGTTGCTTGAACAGCGGGCGCTCCGCGCGCATGCAACCAAGATCCATCGCTTCAAGCATTGCCGCTCCGCCGCTGTGTGGACAAAGGGGCCACTATAGGGAGGCGCGTCTGACCGTCACATTGCTGGCGGTTTACATTCCTGTAATGTTCGGACGGAAACGGCCGTGTTTCAGCACAGATCGCGCGGATGCGGCCGTAGCAGTTGAAAAAGTTCTGGCCGACGCCGCGAGTTGCAGCGCCGGCGATACTTAGAACCAGATGCGCACGCCGGCCAGGATCGCGCGTTCGGAACGGCTTTCTCCGGCTTCGCTGGCGTAGCTGGCGGTCTTGCCGAACTTGCGTCCGAACGACACCCCGACATACGGGGCGAATTCGCGCGTGACCTCGTAGCGCAGCCGCAAGGAGAACGATGCGTCCGACAGCCCGGAACCCACGCCGCGCGCCTCGTCATTCTTGCCGTTCAGGCTGGCTTCGATTTCAGGCGTCAGGATCAGGCGCTGCGTGAGCAGCAGGTCGTATTCCGCCTTCAACGCCAGCGCGGTTCTGCCGGATCCGCCGACGTAGCCGGTGATTTCGGTTTCGATGCCGTAGGGCGCCACGCCTTGCACGCCGAACGCCGCCCAGTTGCGCTTCGGTCCCGTGCCGAAATCGCGCCGCGCACCGAGTTGCAGGTCCCAGAACGGCGAGATCGTGTGGCTCCAGAAGGCCTCGATCTTGGCGTCCGTGCTGCCGTTCAGGCGATCGCCTTCGCTTTTGATCCACAGCTTGTTCAGATCGCGGCCGATCCAGAACTGGCCGTCCCATTGCAGGCTGGTCTGTTCGTTGCGGTCGTAGGCGACGCCAAGCTTGTCGAACAGCAGGTGGCTGGTGACGACGTTGTCCATCATGTGCGGATGGATGCGGTAGGCGGCGTAGCGCTGCTCCGTGCTGCCGTCGCTGGAGGGCAGGGATCCCACCGGCGGGCCTTTGGGCGGGGATTCGTCCATGCCGGGCATGGCGCCGTGATCCATGCCCGGCATCGAACTGTGATCCATGCCTTGCATCGAGCCGTGGTCCATGCCTTGCATTGAACCGGGGGCCATGCTCTTCGTCGAGGTCGGATTCTGACCCTGCGTCGATCCATGGTTCATGCCAGGCATCGAGCTGTGGTCCATGCCTTGCATCGAGCCATGGTCCATGCCGTCCATCTTTCCGGCCGGCGCCTGCGCCTGGGCCAGTCCGGATGCGGCCGCAAGAAGGGCGGCGCCCGCGACGAGCCCGGACCAGTGCATTCTGGATGTCGTTGTTCTCATTATTCCCCCTATTCCACGACGACCGCGCGGAACATGCCGGCCTCCATGTGGAACAGCAAGTGGCAGTGATAGGCCCAGTTGCCGCGCGCGTCCGCGCTGACGCGGTAAGTGAGGCGCTGCGCCGGGTTCAGGCTGATCGTGTGCTTGCGCACCTGGAAATTGCCGTCGGCGGATTCGAGGTCGCTCCACAAGCCATGCAGGTGGATGGGGTGCGTCATCATGGTGTCGTTGACCAGCACGAAGCGCACGCGCTCGCCATACTTGAGCACGATGGGCTTGGCCTCGGTGAACTTCAGCCCGTTGAACGACCACATGTAGCGGTCCATGTTGCCGGTCAGGTGCAGTTCGATCTCGCGAGTCGGCGGGCGGTTGTCCGCGGGTTCGACCATGGAGTGCAGGTCCGCATAGGTCAGCACGCGGCGGCCGTTGTTGCGCAGGCCCACGCCTGGATCGTCCAGCCGGGTCGAAACGATGTCAGGCACCATGGAGTTGGCGGGACTGTACTCGGCGGGGTAGGGATGCTTGACCTCGACCATGCCGCCTTCGTTGCCGCCCGCGCCATGGTTCATGCCTGCCATTCCTGCCATGCCGGCGTGGTCCATGCCGGCCATGGAGCCGTGATTCATGCCGCCCTGAGCGCCGTGGTCCATTCCCCCCGCTTGCGAGCCGCCCATGTCCATGCCGGGCATGTCGTGCGCCATGCCCATGTCCATCATGGTCAGCACCTGCACCGGGTCCAGCGCCGGGATCTCGGCCTGCATGCCCTCGCGCGGGGCCAGCGTGCCGCGCGCATAGCCGGAGCGGTCCATGGCCTGCGAAAAGATCGTGTAGGCGCGCTCGTCCTGCGGTTCGACGATGACGTCATAGGTCTCGGCCACGGCGATGCGGAACTCTTCCACCTCCACGGGCCGCACGGCGAGGCCGTCGGCGGCCACCACCGTCATCTTCAGGCCGGGGATGCGCACGTCGAAGTAGGTCATGGCCGACCCGTTGATGAAGCGCAGGCGGATCCGTTCGCCCGGACGGAACAGGCCGGTCCAGTTGCCGGCCGGCGATTTGCCGTTGGTAAGGAAGGTATAGGTTGCGCCCGAGACGTCGGCCAGGTCGGTCTGGTTCATGCGCATCTTCTGCCACATGAGCCGCTCGTTCAGCGCACTCTTCCAGCCGGATTTTTCGGCGTCGTCGATCAGGCTGCCGACGGTGGGCTGGATGTAGTTGTAGTAGTCGGGCATCACCTTGAGCTTGCGGAACACGCTCATGGGATCCTCGTCGGTCCAGTCGGACAACAGCACCACATAGTCGCGGTCCGCGCGCACCGGGTCCGGGCGCTTGGGGTCGATGACGATGGCGCCGTACAGTCCCGTTTGTTCCTGGAAGCCGGAATGGCTGTGATACCAGTACGTGCCGCTTTGCCCCACGTCGAACTGGTACGTGAAGGTTTCGCCGGGCGCGATGCCGGGAAAGCTTAGACCGGGCACGCCGTCCATGCCGGTGGGCAGGATGATGCCGTGCCAGTGGATCGAGGTGTCTTCGCGCAGGCGGTTGGTGACGCGCAGCGTGACGCGGTCGCCTTCGCGCCAACGCAGCGTGGGCGCGGGCAGCATGCCGTTGACCGTGGTTGCGATGCGGGGAGCGCCAGTGAAATTGGCGGGACTCTCGCCGATCTCCAGGTTGAACTCGGTCCCCGACAGCACGCTCTGCCGGGCGGCGCCGGCCTGCGCCCAAGAAGACGGGCTCCACAGACCCATGCCGGCCAGCGCGCCGCCCGTGGCCAGGCCCTGCACAAACCGGCGGCGCGGATTCGAAACTGCTCTACTCATGCTCTATCTCCCCGGTAGCCGGACCGGCATCCCGGCAGTGGATTACTTGACGGAAACCGCGCCCTTCATGCCGGCGGGATAGTGTCCGGGCTCCAGGCAGGCGAAGGCGACGGTTCCCGCCTTGTCGAAGGTCCAGACGATGTCGCCGGCCTTGCCCGCTTCCAGGGACACGGAGTTCGGCTCCTCGTGGCGCATGCCCGGGTCCTTGAGCATCATCTGGTAGTGGCTGTTCAGGTCTGCCGTGGTGCCCAGCACCATTTCGTGGCGGATCTTGCCGGAGTTGGTGACCTTGAAACGGATGGTCTCGCCCGCCTTGACGTCGATCTTGTCCGGCGTGAAGCGCATTGCATCCGTCATGTCGACCACGATCGTGCGCGAGACCTTGGCGGGGTTGCCGGGCTTGCCGATGGGGGCGGCGGCGTCATGGCCGCCGCCGTGGCCCGCGCCGTGGCCGGGGGCAGCCATGGCGCCGAAGGAAAGCAAAAAGACGCCCGCGGCCACGGCGCCTTGTGCGAGTTTCACCAGTTTCTTCATGCGTATCCTCTAGACTCGAATTGGGGGTAGGAGGCGCCACTTTAGTGACGCGCTCCACACCGCAACCTGTCGGGAGGATTACTTTCCTGTAATGTTCGGCGTCCGGGACAGTGTGAAGCCGACCTCGGTGCCCTGACCGCCGCAGCGCGCGAACGCGTTGCCGCCGTGCATGCGGGCAATGGCGCGGACGATGGCCAGGCCCAGGCCGTGCCCGTCGGCGCGCCGGCTGCGGGCATCGTCGCCGCGATAGAAGCGGTCGAAGATGCGCGGCAGCGCCTCGGATGCGATCGGCGCGCCTGGATTCCTGACCCTGATCTCGATCTCCTCTTGCCGGGTGATGCAATAGAGGTCGATGCCGCGTCCCCGCGGCGTGGCCCGGATGGCGTTGCTGAGCAGGTTGGCGATGGCGCGCCGCAACAGCCGCGGGTTGGCCATCAAGATGGCGGCGCCGTGCGCGGTCAGGGACACGCCGGCTTCGTCCAGCGCAGCCTCGTAGTACTCGGCCACGCGGGCGACCTCGCGGCGCACGTCCACTTCCTGCAGGTCCCCCGCTGGTTCGCCGCCGTCGGCGCGGGCCAGGAACAGCATGTCGTTGACCAGCGCCTTCAGCCCTTCCAGCTCCTCCAGGTTGGATTCCAGCACCTCTCGCAGCTCCTGCTCGGAACGGGGGGACGACAGGATGACCTCGGCGCCGCTGATCAGCGTGGCCAGGGGCGTGCGCAGTTCGTGCGCCACGTCGGCGTTGAAGCCTTCCATCTGCTGGTAGGCCGTTTGCACCCGGCCCAGCATGCCGTTGAAGGTATGGGTGAATTCGCGCAGCTCGCGGTCTATGCCCTGTTCCGGCAGGCGCACGGCAAGATTGTCCGGCTGGATCCGGGCGGCCTGCTGGGACAGGCGGCGGATGGGCGACAGTGAGCGCCGCACCGCCCATGCCGACAGCACCAGCGTGGCGCCGACCCAGGTGGCGCAGATCAGGACCAGCGCGGTGGCGAAGGCATACAGGAACTGCGTGCCAGGGCGCAGGTTAACGGCCACGGTGAGCTCGGCCCCCGGCAGCAGCGTGCCTTCCAGCGGCACGCGCAGCCCGCGCATGTTCCAGCCGTCCTGCGAGTGCAGCCTGATCTCGCGCCCGGACAGCGGCCGCACGTCCACGGGCGGCGCCTCGCCGTAGAACACGCTGCCGTCGGCGAGCGTGATCCAGGTCTTGAGATTGCCGTGACCGACCATGATGTTGTCCAGGGCGCCACGCAGATCCTGCATCTGCGCCAGCGTGGTCTGCATGCCGATGAGGTGGTTGATGAGCTCCAGCTTGCCGGCCACCTCGGTGATCTCCTGGCGCTGCACCTCGCGCTTCAAGGCCCAGAACAAGGTGTAGCCGGCGATGCTGGACACCACCAGCGCAATGATGCCGAGCAGCAGCGTGAGGCGGATTTCCATCGAAGCGATGCGCGGCAGCTTCATTTTTCGCGCAGCTCCAGCACGTAGCCCATGCCGCGCACGGTATGCAGCAGCTTGGTTTCGAACGGGTCGTCTATTTTGGCCCGCAGGCGCCGCACGGCGACTTCGATGACGTTGGTGTCGCTGTCGAAGTTCATGTCCCAGACTTGCTCGGCCAGCACCGTCCGGGACAGCACCTGGCCGTGGCGGCGCAGCATCAGCGTCAGCAGCGTGAATTCCTTGGCGGTCAGGTCCAGGCGCATGCCGCCGCGTTGCGCCTTGCGCCGCGCCAGGTCCATCTCCAGGTCGGCAAGCTTGAGCAGCGTCGACTCCTGCCCGCGGCCGCGGCGCAGCAGGGCCTGGATCCGCGCCAGCAGCTCGGAAAAGGCGAAAGGCTTGACGAGGTAATCGTCCGCGCCGCCTTCCAGGCCGCGCACGCGGTCTTCCACCTTGTCGCGGGCGGTCAGCATCAGGACCGGCGTTTCCTTGTGCTTGCGCAGGTCCGCCAGCACGCCGAAACCGTCGACGCCGGGCAGCATAACGTCCAGCACCACCACGTCGTAGTCGCCCTCGATGGCGGCGTGCCGTCCGTCGATACCGTCGCGGGCGATGTCGACCACGTAGTTGTGCTCGGTCAATCCTTTGCGGACGTAGTCCGCGAGCTTTCTTTCATCTTCGATCAAGAGGATACGCATGGGGCGCCTCGCATTCCTTGCACAAATGTAATGAGTCGGTCCGGCTTCTGTAATTGCCGACTGCGTAGAGTTCAGCGTGTCTGCCAAGTTCCCGCTTGGCGGCGCTGAAACACAAGGAGCGATCCGTGAGTGCTCGAAAATCTGTCTCGAAGAGCTTTGAAACGGCCAACGATGAAATTGCCGTTGCGGCGCATTATGCACCTTGCGCGCCGAAACGTGCACGGGGATATGCGCGGATGGCGGCCGCGGGGACCGGTCCGTCCAGGGCCTGAACCGGCGTTGCTCGATGAAGATCCTGTACACCAATTTCCATCGCGGCGATGGCGGCGGGCATACCACGTATGTGCTGTCGCTGGCCGGCGCGCTGCGCGGCGCGCACGATATCGTCGTGGCGGCGCCGCCAGACAGCCGGCTGTTCAAGACGGCCCTGGCGATGCCGGGCGTGCGGGTCGAAGCGCTGGATTTCCGCGGCGGCCTGCTGGCCGCGCTGCCCAATGCACGGCGCCTGCGGCGACTGCTGGTGCAGGAACGCTTCGACATCGCGCACGTCAACGGTTCTGCCGACCATCGTGTGTGCATGCTGGCAGGCTTGGGGCTGGGGGCGGACAGCCCTGCGGTGGTGTATACGCAGCACAACGACCGGATCGCCAGCAGCCTGGGCGCGACGCTGCGCGCCCGGCTGGCGACGGACCGCGTCATCTGTGTGTGCGAGCACACGCGCCGCAAGCTGGCGGGCAGCGCATTCGGGCGCTGCGGCCTGCGCACCGTGCGCAATGGCGTGGACGTGGAGCGGTTCATGCCCCCCGCGCCGCAGGCGAGGGCTGAAGCCCGCCGCCGCTGGCTGCCGGCTGCGCACGCGGGCCGGCTGGTGGTCGGCAGCAATGCGGGCACCGCGGACTACAAGCGCTGGCCGGACATGGTCGAGGCCCTGTCCTTGCTGCCTGTCGAGCTGCGGGCGCGTATCGTCATCATGATCGCTGGCGAGCCTCCCGGCGAACCTCAGCGCCGGCGGGTGCGTGAACTGGGCATGGAAGACCAGGTGATCTTCTCGGGCCTGCTGGACGACGTGCGGTCCTTCGTGGCCGCGCTGGACGTGGGCTTTGTGCTGTCCTCGGAGATGGAGACCATCTCGTTCGCGTGCCGCGAGATGATGGCCATGGGTGTGCCGGTCATCGTCAGCAATGCCGGCGGGCTGGCCGAGAATGTGTATCCCGGGCTGGACGGCTGGGTGGTCCCGGCGCGCACGCCCGAGGCCGTGGCAGGCGTGCTGCGCGAGATCCTGGCGCAACCGCAGCTACTGGGTCCCATGGGGCGCGCGGCGCGGGAAAAGGCAGTGCGGGACTTCGCCCTGTCCCGCTTCGTGGCGGACACGCACGCGGTCTACCTTGAAGCGCAGTCGCAGGCCCAGCGTCCGTTGCGGCTGGCGTGAATGGAACGGCCCCCAGCGTACGGCCTCAGACCATCGCTTGGCCGCTGCGCCTGGCAGCGCGGATGTCCCGCCACAGCGTCACGCACAGCAGCGCCAGGATGAGGGCGGAAATGGCGGGCCACACCAGGAAGTAGAACGTCAACCACATATCAGTCTCCTTGTTGCTGAATGGATGCTCAGCCTTGGGCCGGCTGGATTTCGGGGCGTTGCACGGCGGGTGCGGAAAGGGCGTCCTGCGCTTCCTGGAAGGAAGTCACGCGGTCCGCCAACAGGCTGAAATCGAAGCGCTGCTGGTTGCGCAGGCTGAGACCGGCGCAGACCGTGGCGCTTACGCCGTAGGCGGTCAGCGAGCCCATCAGGACGATGTACTCGCGCAAGGTGCCCACGAACACGGGCAGCATGACCAGCATGCCCAGGGCGCCCACGGCGAGCGCCGCGGTGCGGCCGAAGAAGCCGAACGTCATGAGGCCCAGCACCACGCCGCCGCCGATGGCCGAGCAGATCTCGAAGAACACGGCGACCGCGCCGGTGATGGGTAGCAATTCAAAGCGCACGACGGTGAACAGGATCACGGCGCTGAGCACGGCGCTGACGAAGGCGCGGTTGTCGACGCGGTCCCAGTAGAAGCTGGCGATGACGGGGAAAACGATGGCGCCCCACAGCGCGCCGACGAACACCAGCATGACCAGGATATCCAGGCGCAGGCTGGCGAATATCACGCCTATCATCGTGGCGACGATCATGGTGATACGGCCCCACCACAGCATGCGGCGCGGATCGGGGCGGCCGCCGGCCAGGTTCTTGGCGTAAACATCAGTCATGACGATGGCGGACAGCGCGGCCAGGTCGGAGTCGGCGGTCGAAGACAGCGAGCCCACCACCAGCAGGAAGAACAGCGCAATGCCGAAGGGCGGCAGGTAGGTCGAGGCCATCTGCGGGATGATGTTGTTCATGTCGCCGTTGGCGGGCTCCAGGCCGACGAAAAGCGCCAGCAGCCCCAGCATGCCCAGTCCGATCACGACGGCGCCATATCCCGCCGTGGCCGTCAGGAACGTGGGCTTGATCAGGTCTTCGCGCACCGCGAACAGGCGCTGGGCGATGGTCTGGTTGCCGATGGCGTAGGCCAGCACGGCCACGAAATAGGGGGCGCCCTGTTCCAGGATGGCGCGGGTGGAATAGAAGTCCGCCTGGTCGGCGCTCAGACGCCACATGTTTTCCGACAGCACGTCGGGTCCGCCCGCGTTGAAGAAGATGAGCGGGATGATGACGACTGCCGCGATGATCATGGCGGCCAGCTGCGCAAAATCCGTCATTACGGAAGTGCGGAATCCCGACCACAGCGTGTACGACAGCACGCCCAGGCCGGCGATGAGCACGCCCTGGATGAAGGTGAGCGGGCTCAGGATCGAGACCAGCGCGCCCGCCGCCGTGAAGTTCACCATCAGGCTGATGCAGCTGCCCACGATGTTCGACACCGCCATGATCATCTGGCTGGAGGTGCCGTGGCGCGCGTGTATGACTTCGGCCAGCGTATGCGCCTTGGGCGCCAGCTTGCGGAAGCGCTTGCCGAAGGGATAGATGAAGAGAATCATCAGCGCGCCCCAGAAGCCGTAGTGCAAGGGGCCCGACAGGCCGTACTTGTAGCCCGAGGTGGCGCTGGCGTAGAACGATGCGGCCCAGATCCAGGTTGCGATCATGCTGGCGGTGGACAGGCCGAAGCCGACCGCGTTGTTCGACACCATGTAGCCATCGACGTTTTCGTTCTTCTGGCCGATAAGCAGCGACATGAGGAACGTCGCGCCATAGAACCCGACCAGCAGCAGGATGGCGGTGGTGGCGGATAGCTGAAAGAATTCTGTCTCTTGCATCGTCTTCGTCCTTTCTCCTTGACAGCGTGTTCATGACGGACAGTCATGGCTGCATGAAGGCCGTTTCCGCGGGATGCGATGGGCGGCAAACCCCTTTGACGCAGCCGAAACACCAGGCGAGCGGCCGTAGGCGCGATCGCATGCCTGCCCGGCGCGGACGTGACTGGACACGCCCGCGGACGGACAGCAATAAGGCACACCGTATAGGTGTCTTGCTGCCGCATAGCGCAGAACGCTGGTTGCTTTTTTACGTTGCCCGATGCGGCGAGCGATGGTCCTGCCTGGTAAGCAGGAGTTTTGTTCCGCAGCCTTTACGGCTGGGTGTGGGTGTTTCGGCGTTACACGCCGGGCCGCTGTGCGCGGCCGTGTGATGGATGCTTCCAGCGATGTGCATCGCCTGGCTGCATGCGTAATGAACTACAACAGGCGCCAAGTATAGGGACATACCCCGCGCTAGTCCAGCTTGCGTCCGCCAGGCGTGCATGCGCGGGTATCGCGAATCGCATTGGCGGGTATCGCAACACTTAATTGGCCGCCGTGCGCGCCATCCGATAAGGTGTACGCAAGCCCGGGCCATGCGTATGACATGGCCGCGCAAGACCGAGACGACACATGACAGACCGCGTATACCTCAATGCCGTGGGAGCAGACGGCAATCCCCTATACATGCACGTGCGCGATGGCCGCATCCTGGCGCTGGGCGCCGAGCCGCCCGTCCTGGGCGCGGCGCAGGTGACCGACCTGCGCGGACACCTGGTGCTGCCGGGCTTTGTCGACGGCCATATCCATCTGGACAAGAGTTTCGTCGGCGACCGCTGGCGGCCGCACCGGCCCGCGGACAGCCTGCGCGAACGGGTGGCCATCGAGAAAGAAGAGCTTGCGGCCGCGCCGCCCATCGAGGGGCGCGCCGATGCCCTTATCGCGCAGGCCGCGGCGTTCGGCACGGTGGCGATGCGCTGCCACGTGGACGTGGACGCCACGACCGGCTTGGCGAATCTGCATGCCGTCATGGCGGCGCGCGAGAAATGGCGCGGCATTGTCGATATCGAACTGGTGGCGTTCCCGCAGGCCGGCGTGATGTCCTGTCCGGGCACGCCGCAATGGCTGGAAGCGGCCGTGCGCGAAGGCGCCGGGGTAGTGGGCGGCATCGATCCCTCCACGCTGGACGGCGATGCCGAAGGCCAGCTGGATTGCGTGTTCGGCATCGCTGAGCGGCTGGGCGCCAAGATCGATATCCACCTGCATGAGCCGGGCGAGCAGGGCGTTGCGCAGATTGCGCGCATTGCCGCGCGCGCGCAGGCGCTGGGCCTGGCGGGTCGGGTCGCCATCAGCCACGCCTATGCGCTGGGCGATGTCGGCCAGGGGGCGCTGCAGGACGTGGCGCGTAAGCTGGCCGACGCTGGCGTGGCGATCATGACGAACGCGCCAGGCGACCGGGCCTTTCCGCCGGTATTGGCGCTGCGCGCGGCGGGCGTGCGCGTATTCACGGGCAATGACAACATCCAGGATTGCTGGTGGCCCTATGGCAATGGCGACATGCTGCAGCGTGCGATGCTGATCGGCTACCGCTCGGGCTTCTACACGGACGACGATTTGTTGACGGCCTTGCACATGGCGTCGCATGCGGGCGCGGCGGTGCTGGGCCTGGGCGGGTACGGCCTGCAGGTGGGCAATGAGGCGACCTTCGTGGCGCTGCCCGTGCCCAACGGCGCCGCCGCGGTTGCCGCGGTGCCGAGCCAGCGCGCTTTGTTCCGCAAGGGCGAACCCGTGGGCGAGGCGGCTCGGACATACGCTGGCGTCACGCCGGCGGTGTGACCTGCGCGGCGCGTTGCGTGCAGAAGTCCTGCAATGCGCGCCGCAGCGCGTGACCCGCGTCGCTGAGCCGCGAGCGCGCATACAGCGACAAGTGCAGACCGCGCGGCGCCGGAAATCCTTCTTCGGGCGTGAGCAGCCGGTGTTCGGCGCTGGCGCAGGCGGCAGGCAGCAGGCTGATCCCCAGTCCCGCGGCGACGGCAGCGCTCAGGCTGGGCAGGCTGGGGCTGGAAAAGCGCACATGCCAGGGCTTGCCGCTGGTTTCCAGCATGGCGGTCATTTCCTGGCGGTACAGCGCGCCGGACGGAAAGGCCACCAGCGGCACGGCGGTGTCGGGCGCGGGCGGCGGCGCATCGCGGGCGGTGATCCAGCACAGGGGTTCGGGCCAGTGCGCATCGCAATCGGCGTCCACTTCCCATTGCTTGACCAGCAGCAGGTCCAGTTCGCCATCGCGGTAGCGCCGCAGCAGCTGATGACTGAGGCCGCCTTCGACTTCCACGCGCAGGCGCGGATAGGCCGCTTCCACGGCGGCCAGGGTAGGCATCAGCGTGGCGCCCATGAAATCCTCGGGCGCGCCCACGCGCACCACGGCGCTGGCCTGGGCGGCGGCCACGTTTTCGCGCGCCTCCTCAGCCAGCCGCAGGATGCTGCGCGCATAGCCCAGCAGGCGCTCGCCCTCCTCGGTGGGCAGGACATGGCGCTGCGTGCGGTCCAGCAGGCGGCAGCCCAGGTTCTCTTCCAGCCGGATGACGTGCTGGCTGACGGTGGATTGCGTCAGGTGCAGGTGTTCGCTGGCGCGGGTGAAGTTGCCCGTGTCCACGACGGTAAGAAAACTGCGCAGCAGGACGGGATCTAGCATTGGGATGTCCACTCGAATCTATCAAGCCAATTAATTTCATAATACTTGGGCCGGCCGCCATACTTGGAATCTCACGAGGCCGCGAGTCGATTCGGCTTGCCTCAAGCTGTTGATCTGGAGGAAATACCAATGTCTATCTTTCGTGCGGGCCGTCTTTGGCTGGCGGCATTCCTGTTGGGCATGGGGGGCGTGGCCGCGGCCGCGGGCCCGGACACCGCGCTGTTGGCCGCCGCGGGCAATGGCGACGCGGCCCGCGTCAAGCAGCTGCTGGGGCAGGGCGCTGCCGTGGATACGCGCGATGCGGACGGCAATACGCCGCTGCTGCGCGCGACGCAGGGCAATCATGTCGAAGCGGCACGCGTCCTGATCGAGGCCGGCGCCAACGTCAATGCGCAGAACTCGATCCGCGACAGCGCCTACCTGCTGGCCGGCGCCCGCGGCTATCGCGAGATCCTGGCGCTGACGCTGGCGCACGGCGCTGACCTGAAAAGCACCAACCGCTACGGCGGCACTGCCCTCATTCCCGCATGCGAGCGCGGCCACGTCGAAGTGGTGGACATGCTGCTGCGCGCCGGCGTGGACGCGGACCATGTGAACAACCTGGGTTGGACCGGCCTGCTGGAAGCCGTGATCCTGGGCGATGGCGGCGCGCGTCACCAGGCGATCGTCAAGCGGCTGATCGAAGCCGGCGCCGACGTCAACCTGGCGGACGGCAAGGGCGTGACGCCGCTGCGTCATGCGCGTGAGCGCGGACAGACCGAAGTCGTGCGCCTGCTGGAGGCGGCGGGAGCGAAGGGCTGAGGCGCTGGCGCTGCGAAAAAAAACGGGGCTTGCAAGCCCCGTTCTTCATGCTGGAAACGGCAAGCCGGATCAGAAGCCCTCGCGCGGCACGTGCACCCGGCCTTCCATCAGCACGCGGGCGCTGCGGCTCATGATGGCCTTGGTGACCTTCCATTCGCCGTCGACCAGCTTGGCCTCGGCGCCGACGCGCAAGGTGCCGGACGGATGGCCGAAGCAGACGTTGTCGCGTTCGCCGCCGCCCGCGGCCAGGTTGACCAGCGTGCCCGGCACCGCCGCCGCGGTGGCAATGGCGACGGACGCGGTGCCCATCATGGCGTGGTGCAGCTTGCCCATGGAGAGCGCGCGCACCAGCACGTCGATGTCGCCCGCGCCGATCTTCTTGCCGCTGGAGGACACGTATTCCTTGGGCGCCGCCACGAAGGCGACCTTGGGCGTGTGCTGGCGGCTGGCGGCCTCTTCCAGCGTCTTGATCAGGCCCATGCGCAGCGCGCCGTGGGCGCGGATGGTCTCGAAGCGCGCCAGCGCGGCGGCGTCGCCGTTGATGTCGTCCTGCAGTTCGGTGCCGCGGTAGCCCAAGGCTTCGGCGTCCAGGAAGATCGTGGGGATGCCGGAGTTGATCATGGTGGCCTTGAACGTGCCGATGCCAGGCACTTCCAGGTCGTCCACCAGCTTGCCGGTGGGGAACATGGAACCACCGTCGCCTTCCTCGGCCGGGTCCATGAATTCCAGGCGCAGTTCAGCCGCCGGGAAGGTCACGCCGTCCAGTTCGAAGTCGCCGGTTTCCTGCACCGCGCCGCCCGTCATGGGGACGTGCGCGATTATGGTTTTCTGGATGTTGGCCTGCCAGATGCGCACGACGGCGACGCCGTCCTGCGGCACGCGGGCGGGGTCGACCAGGCCGTTGGTGATGGCGAACGGCCCGACGGCGGCGGACAGGTTGCCGCAATTGCCGCTCCAGTCCACGAAGGGCTGGTCGATGGAGACCTGGCCGAACAGGTAGTCCACGTCATGGTCGGGGCGCGTGCTTTTGCCGATGATGACGGTCTTGCTGGTGCTGGAGGTGGCCGCGCCCATGCCGTCGATCTGCTTGCCATAGGGATCGGGGCTGCCGATCACGCGCATGAGCAGCGCGTCGCGCGCGGCGCCGGGCACGCGCGCGGACTCGGGCAGGTCGTCGAGCTTGAAGAACACGCCTTTGCTGGTGCCGCCGCGCATGTAGGTGGCGGCTATCTTGGTCTGGGGAGCATGGGTCATGGGGCAGTCCTGATGATGGGTGTTGGGGCGGGCGCCGCGGCGCCCGTCCCGCCTATGGCGGATCAGCCGGCTTTCTTGTCGGCGCCGGAAGCTTCCAGGAAGTCCTGGGCAAAGCGCTGCAGCACGCCGCCGGCTTCGTAGATCGAGACCTCTTCGGCCGTGTCCAGGCGGCAGGTCACGGGGACTTCGACGGTTTCGCCGTTGCGGCGGTGGATCACCAGCGTCAGGTCGGCGCGCGGCTTGCGCTCGCCGATGACGTCATAGCTTTCGGTGCCGTCCAGGGCCAGCGTCTTGCGGTTCACGCCCGCCTTGAATTCCAGGGGCAGTACGCCCATGCCGATGAGGTTGGTGCGGTGGATGCGTTCGAAGCCTTCGGCGACGATGGCTTCCACGCCAGCCAGGCGCACGCCCTTGGCGGCCCAGTCGCGCGACGAGCCCTGGCCGTAGTCGGCGCCGGCCACGATGATCAGCGGCTGCTTGCGGTCCATGTAGGTTTCGATGGCTTCCCACATGCGCATGACCTTGCCTTCAGGTTCCACGCGGGCCAGCGAGCCTTGCTTCACCGTGCCGTCCGCGTTCTTCACCATTTCGTTGAAGAGCTTGGGGTTGGCAAAGGTGGCGCGTTGCGCGGTGAGGTGGTCGCCGCGGTGGGTGGCGTAGGAGTTGAAGTCCTCTTCGGGCAGGCCCATCTTGTGCAGGTATTCGCCCGCGGCGCTGTCCATCAGGATGGCGTTGGATGGCGACAGGTGGTCGGTGGTGATGTTGTCGCCCAGCACGGCCAGCGGCAGCATGCCGCGCAGCGTGCGCTCGCCTGCCAGCGCGCCTTCCCAGTATGGCGGGCGGCGGATGTAGGTGCTCTGCGCACGCCACTCGTACAACGGGCTGACGGCGGCCTTGCGGTCGTCCTGGATGCCGAACATGGGGGCGTAGACCTTGCGGAACTGCTCGGGCTTGACCGCCGACTTCACCACGGCGTCGATCTCTTCGTCGCTGGGCCAGATGTCCTTGAGACGGATCTCGCGGCCGGCGGCGTCCGTGCCGAGCACGTCGCGCTCGATGTCGAAGCGGATGGTGCCGGCAATGGCATAGGCCACGACCAGCGGCGGCGAGGCCAGGAAGGCCTGCTTGGCATAGGGATGGATGCGGCCGTCGAAGTTGCGGTTACCGGACAGCACGGCGGTGGCGTAGAGGTCGCGATCGATGATTTCCTGCTGGATGACCGGGTCCAGCGCGCCCGACATGCCGTTGCAAGTGGTACAGGCGAAGGCCACGACGCCGAAGCCCAGCTGTTCCAGTTCCGGCGTCAGGCCGGCTTCGTCCAGGTACAGCGAGACGGCCTTGGATCCCGGCGCCAGCGAGCTCTTGACCCAGGGCTTGCGGGTCAGGCCCGCGCGGTTGGCGTTGCGCGCCAACAGGCCGGCGGCGATGACGTTGCGCGGATTGCTGGTGTTGGTGCAGCTGGTGATGGCGGCGATGATCACGGCGCCGTCGGGCATCTGGCCGGGATTGTTTTCCATCACGCCGGAGATGCCGCGCTCGGCCAGGTCGCTGACCGGCAGGCGGCGGTGCGGATTGGACGGACCGGCCAGGGTGCGCACCACGCTGGACAGGTCGAAGCGCAGCACGCGTTCGTATTCGGCCTGCTTCAGGCTGTCGGACCACAGGCCCGTGGTCTTGGCGTAGTTCTCGACCAAGGCGATCTGCTCGTCCTCGCGGCCGGTCAGGCGCAGGTAGTCGATGGTCTGCTGGTCAATCGAGAACATCGCGGCGGTGGCGCCGTACTCGGGTGCCATGTTCGAGATGGTGGCGCGGTCGCCCAGCGTGAGGCTGGCGGCGCCTGCGCCGTAGAACTCCAGGTAGGCGCCCACGACCTTCTCCTTGCGCAGGAATTCGGTCAGGGTCAGCACGATGTCGGTGGCGGTGATGCCGGGCTGCGCGCGGCCGGTGAGTTCCACGCCGATGATGTCGGGCAGGCGCATCCACGAGGCGCGGCCCAGCATGACGTTCTCGGCTTCCAGGCCGCCCACGCCGATGGCGATCACGCCCAGCGCGTCCACGTGCGGCGTGTGGCTGTCGGTGCCGACCAGCGTGTCGGGGAATGCCACGCCGTCCTGCGTGTAGATGACGGGCGACATGCGTTCCAGGTTGATCTGGTGCATGATGCCATTGCCCGGCGGCACGACTTCGATGTTGCGGAAGGCCTGCTTGGTCCAGTCGATGAAATGGAAGCGGTCTTCGTTGCGGCGGTCTTCCACGGCGCGGTTCTTGGCGAAGGCGTCGGGGTCGTCGCCGCCGTATTCCACGGCCAGCGAGTGGTCGACGATCAGCTGCACCGGCACCACCGGATTGACCTTGGCGGGGTCGCCGCCCTTGTCGGCAATGGCGTCGCGCAGGCCGGCCAGGTCGACCAGCGCGGTCTGGCCGAGAATGTCGTGACAGACCACGCGCGCCGGGAACCACGGGAAGTCCAGATCGCGGCGGCGCTCGATCAGCTGCTTCAACGCGTCGGTCAGCATGGCCGGATCGCAACGGCGCACCAGGTTTTCCGCCAGCACGCGCGAGGTGTAGGGCAGGCGGTCGTAGGCCCCGGGCGAGATCGCCTCGACGGCGGCGCGGGTGTCGAAGTAGTCCAGGCGGGTGCCGGGCAGGGGCTTGCGGTAGTTTTGGTTCATGCCTCGGTGCGCTGCAGGTTGCCCTGCGCGATCTGCTGTTCGATGTTGATACGGGATGCGCGGATGTGGCGGCGCATCAGGATTTCAGCCAACTCGCCATCGCCGTCGGCGATGGCATCCAGAATGCGGTGGTGTTCGGCGTAGGCCTGCCGGGGGCGGTTGGGGGTGGTCGAATACTGGATGCGGTACATGCGCGCCAGCTGGTAGAGCTCGTCGCACAGCATGCGGAACAGCATCTGGTTGCCGCTGCCCTTGACGATGCGGTAGTGGAAATCGTAGTCGCCTTCCTGCTGGTAATAGCCCAGCCCGGCCTGGAAGGCTTCATCGCGTTCGTGCGCTTCCAGCACGGCGCGCAGCTCGGCGATTTCCGAGGGCGGCATGCGTTCGGCGGCCAGGCGGCAGGCCATACCTTCCAGCGATTCGCGGATTTCGTAGAGTTCGGACAGTTCCTGCTGCGACAGCGACACCACGCGGGCGCCGGCGTGGGGCACGCGCACCAGCAGCTTCTGGCCTTCCAGGCGGTGCAGGGCCTCGCGCAGCGGTCCGCGGCTGACGCCATGGATGCGGGCCAGCTCGGGCTCGGAAATC
This sequence comes from Achromobacter sp. ACM02, assembly GCF_014851605.1. Taxonomy (NCBI): domain Bacteria; kingdom Pseudomonadati; phylum Pseudomonadota; class Betaproteobacteria; order Burkholderiales; family Alcaligenaceae; genus Achromobacter; species Achromobacter sp. ACM02. Next base: position 584,499 of record NZ_JACUZY010000004.1, on the reverse strand, counting down.
TTGCTGCCGGGGGCGATTTCACCCTTGACGATGGCGGACTGGATCTTGCGGAATATGTGTTCCGCAAGCGTCTCGTTGTCGCCGGGGGCGGCGCCGGGCAGGGTCAGCACCTTGCTCATTGTGTTGACAATCTTTCCGCTATGGGAAGAAAAATTCGGAAAAAAGCGCCGTGTGACGCAAGATTGTCAACAATTTACCTCGGCGGCGGGGCGGGCGCAAGCCCGCCCCAATGGGACGCAGGGCGGGCGCCTAGCGCTTGTGGTGCACTTCCTGCAAGCCATAGACCTGCACCGGCACGCCCACCTGCCGCGCCTTCAGCTGCAAGGACAGGTACTGCGAGTAGTGCCGCGACTGGTGCAGGTTGCCGCCATGGAACCAGAGCGCTTCCTGCTGCGTGGGCTTCCACATGTTGCGCTGCTCGCCCTCCCAGGGGCCGGGGTCCTTGGTGGTGTCCGAGCCCAGGCCCCAGCACTTGCCGACCTTGTCCGCGACCTCGCGGTTGATCAGGTCGGCGGCCCAGCCGTTCATCGAGCCGTAGCCGGTGGCATAGACCACCAGGTCCGCCGGCAGGCTGACGCCGGACTTCAGCACCACGGCGTCGCGTGTCAGGTGGCTGACGTCGGTGCGAGACTGCAGCTTGACGCTGCCGTCGATGATCAGATCGCAGGCGCCGACGTCGATGTAGTAGCCGGAGCCGCGCCGCAGGTACTTCATGAACAGGCCCGAACCGTCGTCGCCCCAGTCCAGCATGAAGCCGGCCTCTTCGAGCTTGGCGTAGAACCCGGCGTCGCGTTCGCGCATCTGGTCGTAGAGCGGGATCTGGAACTGCGCCATGATCTTGTAGGGCAGGGACGCGAAAGTCAGGTCGGCCTTGCGGGTGGTCATGCCACTGGCCAGCGCCTGCTCCGAATACAGGCCGCCCAGGCCGATGTCCATCAGCGTGTCGGAACGCACGATGTGGGTGGACGAGCGCTGCACCATGGTGACGTTGGCCCCGCCTTCCCACAGCGCCGCGCAGATGTCGTGCGCGGAGTTGTTGGCGCCGATGACGACCACGTTCTTGCCGCGGTAGGCGTCCGGGCCAGGGTGTTGCGAAGAATGCTGCTGTTCGCCCTGGAATTCATCCTGGCCGGGGAAGGTGGGGACATTGGGCTTGCCGGACATGCCGGTGGCCAGCACCAGCTGTTTGGGCCGCAGCACCACGGGCTTGCCCTCGCGCAGCACCGTGACCTCCCATTCCTGTTTCTGCTCGTCGTAACGGGCCGACTGGCAGACGCTGGAGGTCCAGTAGTTGAGCTCCATGATCTTGGTGTACATCTCCAGCCAGTCGCCGATCTTGTCCTTGGGCGCGAAGACGGGCCAGTTCTCGGGAAAGGGGATGTAGGGCAGATGGTCGTACCAGACCGGGTCGTGCAGGCACAGGGACTTGTAGCGCTTTCTCCAGCTGTCGCCGGCGCGTTCGTTCTTTTCGATGATGATGGTCGGCACGTCCAGTTGGCGTAGGCGTGCGCCCAGCGCGATGCCGCCTTGGCCGCCGCCGATGATGAGCACGTAGGGCTGGGTCTGGTAGCCCAGTTCGGCGGCTTCCTGCTCGCGTTTTTCCAGCCAGGTCTGGCGCGTGCGGCTGCTGCCGTGTTCGGCGCCCTTGGGGCGGCGCAGGCCGCTGGGTTCCTCGTGCCCCTTGAGTTCGGACATGGTGGTCAGCAGCGTCCAGATCTTGCCGTCCTGGACGCGGATGTGGCCGTAGCCGCGCGCGCGGTTGGTCTCGATCTCGATCCAGCCTTGCAGCAGGCCTGCCTCCTGCGACACGGTTTCCTTCGGATCCAGGCTGAAGCGCACCGGCTCCACCTGCGACAGCTGGTGTTGCAGCATGTCGCGGATCTGGCCATGGCCTTCGAGCGTGCGGATGTTCCAGGTGAACAGCACCAGGTCGCGCCAGTAGCAGTCATCCTGGAACAGGGCCGCGACGCCGTCGATGTCCTTGTTGCCCAGCGCCGTGTTCAGGCGCGTGAGTACGGCGTCCAGGGCGGCGCCGGCTTGATCGGTCTGCATGTCTAGTCTCCTTGCCCGTGGCGGGCGATCGTTGTCGTGGCGGACCGGGACATGGTCCGCTGGCGGCCCCGGCCTGTGCCGGCCGGTGGGCGTCGATAACGATCAAGCAATCGGCATGCCAGCCCTGGCGCGCAGGAGAGCTGGACTGGATGCCGTGGCGCCGCGCCACACCTGTGGCGCAAGGGTGTGGCGCCTGGGGTGGCGCCCGGCCGTGGGCCTCAGGAGCGCGAGGAGACGCCGTGGCGCCGCATCTGGCGATGCACGGTGGAGCGGTCCACGCCCAGGCGCCGCGCCGCTTCGGAGACGTTGCCGCCGCAACTGGCCAGCATGGCGCGCAAGGCGGCTTCTGCCGGGTTGGCGACGGCTGCCTCGGGCGCCAGTGCGTCGGGCAGGTCGGAGGGTTCGATCACGCCGTTCTCGCACAGCGCGGCGGCGACCGCGATGGCGTTGGCGAGTTCACGGATATTGCCGGGCCAGGCATGCGCCTTCAACGCCATCAGCGCGGCGGGCGCCAGCACGGGGGCGCCGGACTCGTCCTGGTGGCGCGCCAGCAGGCGGGCGATGAGCCATTCCAGGTCCGCACGTTCGCGCAGCGGCGGCACGGTCAGCGTGGCGGCATTGATGCGGTAATACAGGTCTTCGCGGAAGCGCCCCTCGCGCACCAGGGCGGCCAGGTCGCGGTGCGAGGCCGACACCAGGCACAGGCGCACGGCGCGCGGGGCGTTGGCGCCGATCGGTGTGACCTCGGATTCGGCCAGCACGCGCAAGAGGCGGCTTTGTAATGTCAGCGGCATGTCGCCGATCTCGTCCAGGAACAGGGTGCCGCCGTCGGATTCCTCGATCAGGCCCTTGCGGCCCTTGGCCGCCGCGCCGGTGTAGGCGCCGGGCAGGTAGCCGAACAGCTCGCTTTCGATCAGCGATTCGGGAATCGCCGCGCAATTCACGGCGACGAAGCGCCCGGCGCGCTGGCTGCTGTCGTGGATGGCGCGGGCCAGGTATTCCTTGCCGACTCCGGTTTCGCCTTGCAGCAGGAGGGGCAGCCCCTGCCGGGCCAGTTTGGCTGCGCGCGTCAGCATGGCCGCCATGCGAGCATCGCCGCCATCCAGACCGCGCAGCGCGGACGGCGCGCCGCGCACGGCGACCGAGGTTCCGCGCGCGTGCCGGTTGGGTTCGATGGCGTGCGCGAACAGCGCGTTGCCGTCGCGGGCCGCGATCAGGCGTTGCTGCGGCGCATGGGCGCGGGTGTAGCGCGGCAGGTCATCGAGCTGCACGTCGAAGAAACGGGTGACGGGCTGGCCGATCAGGCCGGCGGGATTGCGCCAGTCCAGGCCGGCGGCGCGCGCCAGCAGTTTGGCGCCGGTATGCGTCATGCCCAGGATGCGGCCGGAGCCGTCCAGCGAGATCGCGGCCTCCGGGTCCACGTCCAGGAATTCCGGCGAGCGCGCGAAGCGCAGCACCCATTCGTTGCTGGTGCGCGCCATCAGATTGGCCATCTCGATGCGCCGAGTGGTGCTGGTGACCAGATGCAGCGCCAGGTTCTGGCTGGCTTTCAGGATGGGCGAGCTCAGCAGCGAGATGTCCAGCACGGCCGCGAGTTCGCCGTCGGCGTTGTAGATCGGCGCGGCGGTGCAGGACAGCGGCGTATGGGTGTTGTCGAAGTGGTCGGTCTGGTGGATGGTAAGGGCTTCGCCGCTTTCCAGGCAGGCGCCGACGGCGCAGGTGCCGGCGCGACGCTCCGACCATTCCGACCCCAGATACAGTCCGGCCTTGCGCAGGCTGGCGGTCTGTTGCGCGTCGCCCAGGAATTCCACGGTGACGCCCTGGCGATCGGCCAGCAGCAGCACGTAGTTCTGGCCGGCGACCTGGCGGAACAGATGGTCCAGGCCGGACCTTGCAATGGAAATCAGCGCTTCGGACTGCTGGCGGTGTTCGCGCAGCCGGCCATCCGGCACGATATAGGCCTCGCAGGCCTGGGCGGGATCCAGCCGGTACTGGTCCAGGCAGCGCAGCCAGCTGCTGACCACGTGCGCGTCGCGCTGGGTGGGGCGGCCCTGGCCGACTTGTTCGATCTCGCGGATATGGGCGGAGTGCAGGGATTCCTGACTAGGCATGTCGTCTCCATGTTGCGCCCGATCTGCGCCGGATCAACGGCCAGCATGCACAGAGGACGACACGCCTGTAAATGCTGGTTATCCAGCATCGGGACGTATGGGGGACGCTACAGGTCGACCTTGACCTTGCCGGCCTGCACCAGCCCCGCCACGTCGCGGATTTCCGCCAGCAACGCCTGTTGCAGCTGCGCGGGCGTGCCGCCGGTGGGCTGGAAGCCCTGTTCGCCCAGCTTGGCGCGCACCGTCTCGGTCTGCAGCGCGCGGTTGATGCCCTGGTTCAGCGCCGCGATGGTGGCTTCCGGAGTGCCCGCCGCGCAATAGGTGCCGAACTGGATCTGCGCCGAGAAGCCGGGGTAACCGCCTTCCGCCACCGTGGGAATGTCGGGGTACTTGGGCAGGCGTTCCGGGCTGGTCACGGCCAGCACGCGCAGGCGTCCGCCTTGCAGATACGGTTCCACCGCTGCGACGGTGGCGACCACCACCTGGATCTGTCCGCCCAGCAGGTCCGTCATCATCGGACCCGTGCCGCGGTAGGGCACGTGCAGCATGTCGATGCCGCAGGCGGCCTGCAGCAATTCGGTGGCCAGGTGTTGCGGCGTGGCGTTGCCGGGGGAGCCGAAGGTCAGCCCCTTGGGCTCGCGCTTGGCCTGGGCGACGAGTTCGCCCAGGGTCTTGGCAGGCAGGTCCGCATTGACCGCCACCATGTAGGGCGAACGCGCAATCGGGCAGACCGGCGCCAGTTGCTTGAGCACGTCCTCGGGCGGCTTGGCGTAGTAGCGCACCGATGGCACCAGGCCGGCAAACAGCAGCACGCTGCCATCCTTGGCGCCGTTGGCGGTGTAGTCGGCGCCCAGCATGCCGCTGGCGCCGGGTTTGTTCTCGACCACTACCGGGCGGTCCAGCGCGCCTTCCAGCGTGGCGGCGATCACTCGGCCCAGCACGTCGGTGCCGCCGCCGGGCGGGAAGGGCACGATGACGCGCAAAGGGGCTTCGCGCGCGCTGGCGGCGCCGCCGAGCGCGGCGCCCAGCGGCGTGAGCGCCAGGGCCGCCATGTTCTTCAGGATGGTTCTGCGATTCATATTGTTTGTCTCCGTATCCACTCTACGCGGGCTAGGCCGCGCTTGGCGCGCCGGCAGCCGGCAGAAAAAATCCATGCAGCGCCGCCGCCACGATGGCCGGTTCCTCCACCGGCAGCATGTGTCGCTGGCCAGGCACCACCTGCGCCTGCGCATGGGGCAGCGCTTCGGCCAGTTCCCGTGTCATGCGCGGGGTCGAGCCGACGTCCAGTTCGCCGGTCAGCGCCAGCGCGGGGCAGGCGATGTCTGGCGCGGCGTGCGCCAGGATCGGATCGCCCTGCGCGAACACGCGGTAAGCGGCCAGGAAGCTGGCGCGGTCGTTGTCCAGCAGGCGCTGGCCGATGCTGGCCACGCGCTCGGGACGCCGGGCCTGGAACGCGGGCGTGAACCAGCGCTGCAGCGAGACCTGGGCCGCGGCTGCGGGATCCTGCGTGGCAGCTGCTTCCAGCCGCGCCAGCACGGCGCGCGTTTCGTCCGCGCTGCGGCGGAACACCGTGCTCAGCAAGGTCAGGCGCGTGACGCGTTGCGGGCGTGCGGCGGCATAGGCGCCCGCGATCAGGCCGCCCATGGAATAGCCCAGCAGATTGGCGCTTTGCCAGCCGGCGCGATCCAGTTCCGCGTCCAGCTGCGCGATGTAGTCCTGCACCGTCACTCCATGGGCGACGGCGGGGGCGCGGCCATGGCCCAGCATGTCGTAGCGCAGCACCTCGAAATGCGGCTCCAGCAGCGGCGCCAGATCGTCCCACAAGGTGTGGTCCAGGCCGACGCCATGCAGCAGCACCAGCGGTACGCCGCGGCCCGAACGGCGAAAATGCGCGCTCATTTGGCCTGCGCCTCGCGTTCCAGTTCCTGCAGGTCGGAATAGCGGTTGCCGATCCGATGATGCGGACGGCCCGAGGTCGCCGCGCCCAGGGCGATCACGATTTCGTCGGGGGCGGGCGCGTCGTTGATGGTTGTCTGCACGGTCAGATAGTGCGAGCGCAGGCCTTCGTCGAGCTTGTGCATCAGCGGCACGGTGATCACGCAGCCGGGGCCGCCGCGCATATTGGTGAAGCTCAGGTAGCTGGTGCCGCCAACCGCGCCGCGATAGGCGTTGCCGAAGCGCAGGGTGTGGATCAGCGCCGAGGCGTGCTCGACTTCGCCGGCCGTGCCCACGACCGCGGCCTTGCCATAGGCTTCAACCTGGTCGGCCGAGCCGGCCTGACGCAGGATTTCCGCGACCAGCAGCTCGCCCAGCGGCGGCGCAGCTTCCAGGATCTTGGGCCGCAGGTCTTCCTGGAACGGCTGGCCGGCCCAGGGATTGCGGATCACGGCCGCGGCGATGACCATCACCAGCGGGCGCTCGGCGGCGCGACCGCCTTCGATCAGGGTTTTTTCCACATAGCTGACTACCTTGCGCACTTGCAAAGACATAACCGCTGCTCCAGTACCTGTAGGAATGAAAGACGCGGCCATTGTTGAAGGCAAGGCGGAGTTTTGACAATCCAAATTAACTCAAGTTAATTTCGGAAAATCCGAATTTTCTGCAGCCCTGAAGCCATGTCCGTGCCCTTGAAGATCCAGCATCTGCGCCAGTTTCTGTTGGCGGCCGACCACGGCAGTTTCCGTCTGGCGGCCGAAGGCACATTCCGTTCGCAGGCGGCCGTGTCGGCGGCCATGCAGGATCTTGAGCAGCAGCTGGGCGCGCCGCTGTTCGAACCCGGCAAGCGCGCGCAGCTCACGCCCCTGGGTATCGCCGTGGCTCCGTTATTCCGCGAACTGCTGTCCACCCACGACCGGGTGCTGGACGCGGCGCGTCAGTTCGGCCTGGGCAGCCAGGGACCGGTATCGCTGGCGGTGATGCCGTCGCTGGCCGACGAGTGGCTGCCGCGTTTGCTGGAGCGCTATGCGCGCAGCCACCCCGCGATCCGCATCCGCGCCGTCGACGAGTCCTCGCAAGACGTGCACCGGCTGGTGCTGAGCGGTGAGGTGCAGGTAGGGGTGGCGGGGCAGGTGCCGCGCACCGCGGAGGTGGCGTTCGCGCCGGTGGCGCGCGACGCGTTCGGCCTGGTGTGCCGCAAGAGCCATCCGCTGGCGCGGCGGCGCGGCGCCGTGCCCTGGTCGGCGTTGGCGGGCGAGCGCCTGATAGGCAATGCCACCTTCGACACGCTGAAGAACCGGCAACTGGGCAGCGCCATAGAGGACCCGTTCATGGTGGTGTCGAACCGCGCGTCGCTCCTGGCCAGCGTGGTCAGCGGGCTGGGCGTGACGGTGCTGCCGGTGCTGGCGCGGCCGGCCGCCGCGACCGGACTGGCCTTCGTGCCGCTGGCCGAACCCACGGTCGAGCGCATCGTCGGCGTGCTGACCCGCAAGGAAGAAACGCTGCTGCCGTCGGTGGCTGCCATGCATGCATTGGCCCTGCGTTCCCTGGCCCAGTTCACGCGCCGCAAGGGCGCGATCCTGGTATAGCGGCCAGGCGTGCTGCGGCGCTAGACGCCGCAGGCGTAGATCATGAACTGGCGGAAGGCTTCGGCGGGCTTGGCCAGCCGCGCTTGCGGATGCCACAGCAGCCCGGCCTCCATGGGCGGGACGGCATCGGTAATGGGTACGGCCTCGATCTTGCGGCCCTCCAGCGACCACGGACGGTAGACCATGTCCGACAGCATCGTGACGCCGAAGCCATGCGCAACCAGCCCGCGAAGCGCCTCCATCGAGCGCGTGCGGAAGGCGATGTCGGGCTGCAGGCCGTGAGCGCGCCAGTAGGCCAGCGCGGAGCGTTCGCCTTCGTCCATTTCCAACAGGATGTAGGGATAGCCGGCAATGTCGGCCAGCGACGGCGCCGATGCCTGCGCCAGCGGATGGCCGGACGCGGTCCATAGCTGCCGCCGCGAGCGCACCAGCACCTGGTGGCCGAAGCGCTCGCGCCGTTCCACGTTGGACAGCAGCGCCACGCCCAGCTCGACCTCGCCGCGGGTTACGGCGGCTTCGATCTCGGGCCGGTCGAGGTCGACAAGGTCCAGCTCCACGTCGGGATAGCGCCGCCGGAAGCGCGCCAGCAGGTCGGGCAGGAAGTAGCCCAGCACCGTGTAGGACGCGGCGATCCTCACTGCGCCGCGCAGCGCATAGCGCTGGAAGCCGGGTTCACGCAGGGCGTCGTCCAGCGAGTCGAGCACTTCACGCGCCCGCTGGTGGAAGTTATGCCCTTCGGGCGTCAGGGTGACGCCATGCGGATGGCGGTCGAACAGCCGCACGCCCAGTTGCGCCTCCAGCGCCAGGACGGCGTTGGTGACCGCGGATTGGGAGACATGCTCGTCGGCGGCGGCCATGGAAAACCGGCCGGTCCGGGCGGCAGCCGCGAAGTAGCGCAGTTGGCGCAGGGTGACATCGTTAGCCATCTGTTTAACGCATACCTGATACCTGAATATATGAATATACGATAACCAGCCTGCTTCCTACACTGCGGCAAAACACCAAGAACCGGAACGCAGGAGACAAGCGTGGACACCCCCCTTTCCGCAGGCGCGGCCGATACCCATGGCCTGACGCTGGACGACAAGTACACCCGCAGCCGCGGGCGCATCTATCTGAGCGGCACCCAGGCCCTGGTGCGGCTGCCGCTGCTGCAAAAGCAGCGCGACCTGCAGGCCGGCCTGAACACCGGCGGCTACATCTCTGGCTACCGCGGCTCGCCGCTGGGCGGGCTGGACCAGGCCCTGTGGAAGGCCAAGCGCCACCTGCAGGCCAACGACGTGGTGTTCCAGCCCGGCGTGAACGAAGACCTGGCCGCCACGGCGGTATGGGGCTCGCAGCAGCTGAACCTGTTTCCGAGGGCGGCGCGCGACGGCGTATTCGGCATGTGGTACGGCAAGGGGCCGGGCGTGGACCGGTCGGTGGACGTACTCAAGCATGCCAATTCCGCCGGCAGTTCGGCGCATGGCGGCGTGCTGATGCTGGCGGGCGACGACCATGCCGCCAAGTCCTCGTCGGTGGCGCACCAGTCCGAGCACGTGCTGATCGCCAGCGGCATACCAGTGCTGTATCCGTCCAACGTGCAGGAGTACCTGGACTACGGCCTGCATGGCTGGGCCATGAGCCGCTACACCGGCCTGTGGGTGGCGATGAAATGCGTGACCGACGTGGTCGAGTCCAGCGCTTCGGTGGAAGTGGATCCGGACCGGGTGCAGGTGGTGCTGCCCGAAGACGTCTTGCCCGAAGGCGGCCTGAACATCCGCTGGCCCGACACGCCGCTGGCGCAGGAGGCGCGGCTGCTGGACCACAAGTGGTATGCGGCGCTGGCCTATGTGCGCGCCAACAAGCTGAACCGCGTGGTGCTGGATTCCCCGCAAGCGCATTTCGGCATCATGACCGCGGGCAAGGCGTATCTGGACGTGCGCCAGGCGCTCAACGACCTGGGCCTGGACGAGGCGGCCTGTAGCGAGGCCGGCATACGCGTGCTGAAGGTGGGCTGCATCTGGCCGCTGGACGCGCAGGATGCGCGCGAGTTCGCCACCGGCCTGAAAGAGATCCTGGTGGTGGAGGAAAAGCGCCAGATCCTGGAATACGCGCTGAAGGAAGAACTCTACAACTGGCGCGACGATGTACGGCCACGCGTCTACGGCAAGTTCGACGAACGCGACAACGGCGGCGGCGAATGGTCCACGCCGCGCGGCGGCTGGCTGCTGCCCGCGCGTCACGAGCTGTCGCCCGCGCTGATCGCCCGCGCCATCGCCGCGCGGCTGGAAAAGGCCGACCTGTCGGACGCGCTGAGAGCGCGCATCGCGGCGCGGCTGGCTGTCATCGACGCCAAGGAGCGCGAGGCTGCCCGTCCCACGCTGGTGGAAGAGCGCAAACCCTGGTTCTGTTCCGGCTGTCCGCACAATACCTCCACCCGCGTGCCCGAAGGCTCGCGCGCCGTGGCCGGCATAGGCTGCCATTACATGGCGATGTGGATGGACCGCAAGACCGACACCTTCAGCCAGATGGGCGGCGAGGGCGTCGCCTGGCTGGGGCAGAAGGATTTCACCGCTGAGCGTCACATCTTCGCCAACCTGGGCGACGGCACCTATTTCCATTCGGGGTTGCTGGCCATACGCGCGGCAGTCGCCGCGCACGCCAGCATCACCTACAAGATTCTCTACAACGACGCCGTCGCGATGACGGGCGGGCAGCCGGTGGATGGCGTGCTCACGGTGCCGCAGATCGCCGCCCAGATGCAGGCCGAAGGCGTGGTCAAGACCGTGGTGGTGACCGACGAGCCGGAAAAGTACGCCGGCGCTACCGCGTTGCCGCAGGGCGTGGAGGTGCACCACCGCAAGGCGCTCGACGACGTGCAGCGCGCCTTGCGCGACATCGCTGGCACGTCGGTGCTGATCTACGACCAGACCTGCGCCACCGAGAAGCGCCGCCGCCGCAAGCGCGGCGAGTATCCCGATCCGCCGCGCCGCGCCTTCATCAACGAGTCGGTCTGCGAAGGTTGCGGCGACTGCTCGGTGCAATCCAATTGCCTGTCGGTCGAGCCGCTGGATACGCCGCTGGGCACGAAACGCCGCATCAACCAGTCGTCCTGCAACAAGGACTTTTCCTGCGTGGAGGGCTTTTGCCCCAGCTTTGTCACGGCGGAAGGCGCGACGCTGCGCAAGCCGGGAACGGGCAGGGATCTCCCCGCGTTGGCCGAACCGCCGCAGCCCGACCTGGCAGGGATCCGTCCGCTTGGGGCCTACCGCGTGGTGATCGCGGGCGTGGGCGGAACCGGCGTCGTGACCATAGGCGCGCTGCTGGGCGCGGCCGCGCATCTTGAAGGCAAGGGCGTGACCGTGCTGGACATGGCCGGGCTGGCGCAGAAAGGCGGCGCCGTGCTCAGCCACGTGCAGCTGGCCAATCGCCCCGCGGACCTGCATGCCACGCGCGTGGCGCTGGGCGAGGCCGACCTGGTCATCGGCTGTGACGCGCTGGTGTCGGCGTCGCCCGAAGTGCTGTCGCGCCTGCGCCCGGACCATGGCCGCGCCGTGGTGAACAGCAGCGCCGCGCCGACGGCAGCCTTCCTGTCGCAGCCGAGCTGGCGCTTCCCCGGCGCGCAAGCCGAAGCCGCGCTGGCGCGCAGCACGGGCGGCAACTGCGATTTCATCGAGGCCGGCCCGCTGGCCGAGGCCCTGCTCGGCGACACCATCTACGCCAATCCGCTGCTGCTGGGCTATGCCTGGCAGCAGGGCGGCCTGCCGCTGGCGCTGGACAGCCTGCGGCGCGCCATCGAACTGAACGGCGTCTCGGTCGAAAAGAACCTGGCCGCCTTTGAACTGGGCCGGCAAGCCGCGCATCATGGCGCCGCCGCGCTCAAGCCGGCGCCGCGGGCGCAGGTGATGGCCTTGCCGGAGTCCCTGGACGGCCAGATCCAGCGGCTGGCGCAACACGTACGCGCCTATCAGGACGAGGCCTACGCCGCGCGCTTCCTGGATGCGGTGGCAGCGGTGCGGGCGCGCGAAGCTGCGCTGCCGGATCCGCAGCGTTTCGAGGTCACGCAGGCGGTCGCGCGCAACCTCGCCAAACTCATGACTTACAAGGACGAGTACGAGGTGGCGCGCCTGTACGTGGATCCGGCCTTCAAGGCCCGGCTGCGCGAGCAGTTCGAAGGAGAACCCGGCCGCGACTACCGGCTGCGCTATCACTTGGCGCCACCCGCGCTGGCGCGCCGCGACGCGCGCGGACGCCTGCAGAAGCGCGCCTACGGTTCGTGGATGGGACTGGCGTTTCGCGCGCTGGCGCCCATGAAGCGGTGGCGCGGCACCTGGCTGGACGTGTTCGGCAAGACCGCCGAACGTCGCATGGAGCGACAACTGGCGGCCGACTACCTGGCGCTGGCCGAGGAGTTCTCCCGCACGCTGGACGCGGCCAATCGCGCCACGGCGCTGGAACTGGCCGCGCTGCCTGACACGATCCGCGGCTATGGCCATGTCAAGGAGCAGAACGTCGAACGGGCGCGCGCGCGGGAAGCCGGGCTGTGGGAGCAGTACCGCGCGTCGGCGCGGGAAACGCTGGCGGCTTGAGGGGCTCGTGGCGTCAAGCCATCTGTTCGAGCAGCACGCAGTTGCGGCCGGTCAGCTTGGCCTTATATAGCAATTCGTCGGCGCGGCGCGACAGGTTTTCCAGCGCCGCCGTATCGCTGCCGCGGGCGTGGGCCACGCCGAAACTGGCGGTCATGCTGAAGCTGGCGCCTGCGCCGGCACTGAGCCGCGTTTGCGCGATGCTCAGCCGCATGCGTTCCGCGATGTCCCGGACGCGGTCGGGGTTGCGGCTGCGGCACAGCACCGCGAACTCTTCGCCGCCCACGCGCGCGACCACGTCGGATTCGCGGAAGGTCTTGCGGCACAGATCGGCCACGGTCTTGAGCGCTTCGTCGCCTGTAGCGTGGCCGTGCGTGTCATTGATGGACTTGAAGTGGTCGATGTCGAACAGGATGAAGCCCAGACCGCTCTGCGGATCGTTGCGGATATCGTCCAGTGAAGCTTCCAGGCGCTTTTCGAAGGCGCGGCGGTTCAGCAGGCCGGTCAGGAAATCCGTTTCGGCCATGATGGCGAGGTCTTGAATCAGGCGGTCGCGTTCGAGTTCCAGCTTACGGACGGCGGTGGCGTTGTCGTTGAGCACGTTCAGCGCCTTGAACATGCCGTTGACTTCGCCCCGGTACTGGTCGGCGGGAATGGGCGGCACATCGCCGCCTTTCGCGATCGCGCCGATGATGTTCGTGGCGCGGACGAAAGGCCGGATGACGCGCTTGCGGAACATGGTCAGGCCGATTATCAACGCGGCCGTGAGCATCGCCGCGGCCGCCAGGGTGGTCAGCAGCACGCGGATCGCGGCCTGGCGGTTTTCTCCGATGCGCCGCTCCACTTCGTTGAGCATCAGGTCGCGAAACCGGACGATGGACTTCATGCGCGGCACATAGTTCGCGCCGAGTTCGTACATCGACACCAATGACTCCTCCGGCGCCCGTTCGGCAATGGCGCGCACGCTGTCGAGGTAGCTCATGCCATCGCCGAAGTACTGCTGCTGCAGTTCGCGGTAGGCGAGGGAGGATGCGTATCGCGGCATGCTGGCGATGTTGGCGTCGATCAGGGCGCGCAGTTCGTCGATGCGGCCGATCACGCGTTCTATCCTCAGCTGATCGCTGGCGGTCAGCGTGCGGCGCTTGCTGAGGGCCGGCGCGAACGTGGAGCCGACCAGTCCCGCCTGTTCGCGCAGTTCGCCGGCCAGCAGCGCCAGGGACAGCAGGTCGAAGTCTTCGCCCTGGTTCCGGGCGACCAGGCCGATGCCGTCGGACATCGCGGCGCGCAGTTCGGGAACCACCGCCACCATGTCGCCGACCACTGTCCACAGGTTGTGGCCGGACGTGTTGGCGCGGGGCGCGGCGATGGCCGCGTCGGCGCTGGCGCGGGCGTTCAACAGGGACTCGCGGATGCGCTGGATGTTGGTGAATTCGCGGGCGCCGTTGGGATTGAGAGGTGCGCGGTAGAGCGCAAGCAGGTCGGCGACTTGCGCATTGGTGCGCTGGCGGGCTTCGGCCAGCGCGCGCAGGATGTTTTCGGGGACCGGCAGGTCGGAGCCCAGCGCCGAGTTCATTGGGCCGCGTTCGGCGGATACCGCTTCCATCGTCATCAGGGTCGTGCGGACTACGATGAAGCCCCGCATGGCGTCGTCGGTGGCGGCCAGCGACCGCCAGTTCTGCTGCACCACGATCACGGTCAGCATGGAGACCGGCAGCGCTACGCCGGCTGCCAGTGTCAGGAAATACCTTTCAAGGGATTTGAGAGCAAAGACATTGCGGAACATGCGTAAACATCGGCTCGGAACAATGACTGGTGGCCGGAGGTTACTTGAAATGGGCCGCCCAATGCATGGTTTTCCCGCCACAGTCCGACGGAACGAAGTTTGTATCGCTTTAAGTCGTAAAGTCTCATTTGCCAGCGCATTGCATCACTCTATTGCGAGCGCTTTCATGGCTTCTTCCAAGCCGCGCGGCGGGCCCATCATGGCCGCGCGACGGGCAGCTTTTCCAGCGCGTTCTTGAAGTCGGGATACTCCTTCAGGAAATCCAGGCTGCGCCCGAACCGCTTCAGGAGTTGGTCGTCCACCGTCAGATTGAGCACGGTTGCGCCATCCCACAGCCTTGGGCGTTTTTTTACATGGATCAGCACCTTCTCCGTGAACTCGCGGTAGGAGTCGTGCGGCTCGCATTGGTCGTAGTCCGTGGCGACGCGTTGCGCCAGTCCGGCCTCCAGGCCGACCTGGCGCGCTTTCTCCTGCAGCCACGAGGCGGGCAGCGTCTGCAGGCTGCCGTCCCGGTAGCCGCCGCCGACGTCCGAATGGGCGCCGATGAACCAGCGCTGCTCGACCGGATGGTCGGCTGGACGCGGCTCGGAGTCAGCCAGCCGGGTCCACAGGGTAGGCGCATACGGTTCGCGGAATTCGTTGGTGGCGATTGCGTGATAGGCGTGATGGACGTGGTTGCTGAGTTCGGTGTCGTGGAAGTTGTAGAACCTGGAGAAACCCGGAAAAGGGATGCCGCCTACCGGTATGCCCAGGCTGCCGACCGTGTCCCAGACGCCGACGAAATGCACGTCGGTCTCGCGCGAGAAATTCACGCGGAAGGTCGCGGCTTCCAGCGAGGAGGGGATGCAGTCGTCGCGGTAGAGCGCATAGGCTTGCTCCACGTTGTTGTCGGAGGGATCGTTCAGCAGGCCGCATTTGCGCACCATGCCGGCCAGGCTGCGGGCGGAGTAGGCGCCACGGCTGAACCCGAACAGGAAGATGCGGTCGCGCGGTTGGTAGCGCTGGCAAAGCCAGCGGTAGCCCGTGCGGATATTGGCCGACAGTCCTGCCCCAAAGGCGCCGCCGGCGAACTTGTCGATGGCCGCCCACAGGCCCTGGCCCTGCGTGCCTACGCCTTCGATATAGAACGTCTCCTGCGTGGAGGTCTCGGGCGCCGCCTTGTAGAGTTCGTAGACGTTGGTGCGGTCATTGGGTTCGTTCCAGGTCCCGTCGAAGAATACGGCCAGATTCTTCACCATGATCGTTCTCCACAGATTGAGTCTTGCAATGAATCTGTTTGCTGGCATGGTCCGCGTCGTGCGCGACGGTAAGCTAGCACGGCGTTCGGACAACGCCGGGTGCATGGTTTCCCTGCTGCATGGACGTACACCGCTTTTTTGACTAGCTAATTGGTCGCAATCCAGCGCATTTTCTGGGTTCGCACGGCGGCGCGGGCGCAGGAGGAAAACTTCACTACATCAAAAGTAGCAATCCTCCAGGCAAGCGCGGGGAGGCCCGCACGCGTTGGCGGCCGCGCCGGGCATGGAGTATGTTGCGGGGCAGGGCGGCCGCGGGCCGCGCATCAATCGAGTAGATGTACATGGGACGTTTAGCCATATTGGGCGCCTTGCACGAAGAGATCGCCGACCTGCTGGCGGCGATGGATCCGGGCGCCGCCATTCACCGCATTGCCATGCGCGACTTCCACGTCGGCACCTTGTGGGGCACGCCTTGCGTGATTGCGTTGAGCCGGATTGGCAAGGTGGCCGCGGCTGCGACAGCATCCATCGTGATCCAGGAATTCAAGGCGTCGCGGGTGGTCTTCACCGGACTGGCGGGCGGCTTGCATGAGGATGTGGCGGTGGGCGATGTGGTCGTGGCCAGTGCGTTGATGCAGCACGACATGGACGCGCGCCCGCTGTTTGGACAGCATGAGATTCCCCTGTTGGGGCGCGAACGCTTCGATGCGGATCCGGTCCTGAGCGAACGGCTGCTGGAAAGCGCGGGACAGTTCGTGCGCCAGGGCGGCTTGCCGGCGGGACCAGGCGGACAGCCGCCGCGGGTGCACCATGGGCTCATCGCCACCGGCGACGTCTTCGTCAACAGCAATGACTATGCGCACCAGCTACGCCAGCGCCTGCCCGATGCGCTCTGCCTGGAAATGGAAGGCGGGGCGATGGCGCAGGTCTGCTACGAATTCGGCGTGCCCTTCGCTGTGCTGAGGGTGATTTCGGATCAGGCCGATCATGCCGCGAAGGCGGACTTCACTGACTTCCTGGTGAACCTGGCGCGGGTCTACACCGCCGGCATCCTGGCGCCCCTGCTGAAGTCGGGCGCGCTGCGGGAAGCCTGAGGCCGGCGCTGGTCAGCGGCCGGTGTCGGGGTAGTTGGGGCCGGCGTCGTGGAAGCCGCCCTGGCTGTAGGGATTGACCGCGCCGGGATGGGGCGGGCCGCCACTGCCCTGCGCGCAACCGGCCAGGACCAGGGCCGTGGCCATGAGAGTAAGCAAGCGGATCAGGGCGGATTTCATGGTGGTCTCCTGCGCGTACCGCTGCTGCGGGGCGCTGCTGGTCTGTCTTCGTTATTTTACGCTTTGACGGCAGCGCCAGTCCTGATCTTGCGTTTGGTCTGCGGCGCCGCGCAGCGCTGCTGATAGGCCTGCACCGCTCGGGAATTCGCGGCCTGGAAGTAGGGGTGCGGATGACCGGCCTCGCGCAGCGCGTCGTACATGCGCCCGCCCCACACGCATTGGGCCTCGGCTTGTTTCCAAAGCCCAGTGGCCAGGCCTTTTTGGCCGTGGCGCCACAGCGCCAGGCCGTAATCGGCCACGATTTCCTCGTCGCGCGGAATCTCGCGGTAGGACTGCTTCAGCAGGTCCAGCCCGCCGTCGACCTCGCCCCTCAGGACGAGGATCCAGCCCAGCGTTCCCAGGTTGTAGGGAAGGGCGCCGGCCGTGGCTATCGATTTGTGCGCTTGCGCCTCGGCTTGCGCCAGGTAGTCGGGAAAATCCGCCAGATAGTAGGCGATGCTGTTGGCCCAGTCGGGATCGTCCCGCAGCGGGACGTCGGCCTGGCGCCGCTGCAATTCCAGCGCGTCTTCCAGCGCCAGGGCGGGCAGGCCCAGCAGGCGTTCCAGCTTGAATCTTGCGCGCAGCACGTCATGATCCACGGGCTCGGATCCTGAGCGGGCGCGTTCCAGCCATAGGCGCGCCAGGTCGGCGCGGCCGGCCATCAGCAGCAGGTTGGCCATGTCCAGCTGTTGCTGCGGCTCTGCGCCGCAGGCGGCGGTATCCACCAGTTGCAGCGCGCCCTCGGCATCGCCCTGGCTGAACTTGCGGTTGATGGCGTCCAGCTCGTCGAAGCAGCGGCGGTTCTCTGCCGCATTGGCCTCGACCGAGATCGAAAGGGAGGCCGCCGGCCGGGCGTGGCTGAAGTAGGCGGTATTGCCCTGCGCGGTGCTGTACCCAAGGTCTACCCATTGCTCACCCCAGCGCACATGCATGGTGGTGATGTAAGGCCACCCCCCCAGCGGACCATTATCCCCGCCGCTCTGCAGCTGGAAAACACTGCCCCAGGCGCCGCTCCCTATGCGCCGGATCAAGGTGAAGTCTTCGGCGGAATGCGCCTCGCGGGTCCAGATCCAGGCGCTGCGGCCCAGCGCGTCGGTGACGCCGTGCACGATGCCGTCGTGGTCGGGCGTACCCTCGATGGCCTTGTCCGCGCCTGTCAGGAACAGGCGGTATGGCGTATTGGGAGCGATGCCGCCGCCGCGGCTGTTGTCCAGCCGCAGGATCAGGTAGCGGCCATGTTCACCCTTGCCGTACTGCGGCATGCCTTGGGGCGGCGTCGCGGGCGTGTTGCGGGTGGCGGCTTTCCGGGAGGACGAGCCGGCAGAGGCATATGCCGGCAAAGCCGCCTGGGCAAGCGCGAGCGCGCCGGACAACAGCAACGGGTACAGCCTGGTTTGCGGAAGCGTCATGGGTGCTGCTTGAGGTCTGAGCGGTGGAGCCTGAGAGACAGGCGGCATTCTCTCAGAGAACGCGGCGCGCCGCTGCCTGGCGAGCAATCGCGCCGGACGGTGCGTATCGGATGCAGCGGGATTCCTCCTGTGGCATTCTTGCGCCCGCACCCCGCCGCCGCACGCGGCGCATTCCCGTTCCATGATGCCGAAATTCTTCCTGCGGTTCTGTGATTTCCTGCTGCTCTCTGCTGCGGCGGCGCTGTTCGGCGCTTGCCTGACTTCAGTGCTGAAGACCGATGCCTACGGCTGGATGATTCCGGATGCGCCGTTCATGTACGGGCCGTTCGACTTCTACGTCGATGCCGCCTTGGCGGGGCTGGCCGGCCTGCTGGCGCTGGCGCTGGCCGAGCGCGCGGCGCGGGTGCGCCGTTCGGCCGCATGGCGGGCCGCGGCGACGCTGGCCGCCGCGCTGGTTGCGCTCTATCTGGCGCCGCCCGAGGCCCAGGTGTTCGGCAACACCTGGGCGCCTGGCGAGGCCACGATGGAACTGTTCGTGGCGCAGTGGCGCATGGTGCTGCCTATTGCGTTCGCCGTGCTGGCGCTGCGCCTGGGATTGAGGCGCCTGCTTGCGCGGTCCGGGGTCTAGCCCTGCTCCAGCCGGTAGAACTGCTGGCTTGCGATCAGCGTGGCGCCGCAGGATGTCTTCATGCCTTCCAGCGCGGTGCGTCGGTCCGAACTGACGGCGGCCGCGCCTTCGACGATGGTATGCGTGCCGCTGCACTTGGGGCAGGTGACGCGGTCGCCCAGCCGGGCCATGGGCTGGCCGAAGATCATTACTGTTTCGTCGCCCGTGACGACCACTCCGCCATGCGAGGTGCGGTCGCCCTTGCGTATCACCGATAGCTGCGCCATGGCTGCTTGTTGCCCTGTCAGTTTGGTTATGTGTGCTTACAGATAGGTGCCGTCCGGCGCCTGCCGCGGCGTGCCGGTGACGAAGCTGCCGTCGGGCGCCATGCGCACCGGACCGTCGCCGCCCAGATAGCGGCCGTCAGGCGCGCGCTGCGGCTTGCCGGCAACGTAAGTGCCATCTGGCGCGCGGGTGATGGGTCCGCCGTCGCCGACGTAGGTGCCGTCGGGGCAACGGCGCGGCTTGCCAATGATGAAGCGGCCGTCGGGCATCATGTGGAATGACTTGTTCATCGCGCATCCTTGTCCTGGGGAACCCGCATGATATCCAGGGTCCGTGATGCGTTTTGTAATAGGACGTGTCATCTTCAAACGCGCAGTCGTTACAGATATGGGAGGATCGGTCCTCTTGTCGCTGCCCGCCGCTGGCCCGGCGGCAGCGATCCTGCCATCCGACCAGATCTATATGAGCGATATCGACACATTGCTGCAGCCCATTGCGGGCGAGGCGCCCTGCGGCGTCGACATGGTGTTCTCAGCCGAATTTGACGCCATCCGCGAAGCCCGCCGCCACGATGATCCGAACCTGGACCAGGGCGACTGGGTTATCGACATCAAGGAGGCCGACTGGCCGGAAGTCATCCGCATTTGCACCACGGTGCTGCGCGAACAGAGCAAGGACGTGCGCGTGGCCGCCTGGCTGGCCGAGGCCTGGGCCAAGACGCGCGGCTTCGCCGGCCTGCGCGACGGCTATCTGCTGGTGGACGGCCTGTGCCGCCACTACTGGGACGGCCTGCATCCCGTGCCGGACGAGGGCGACGTGCAGCAGCGCGTGGGCAACCTGGCCTGGCTGCTGGCACGCTCGCAACAGCTGATCCGCGAGCTGCCGCTGACCCAGTCGGAGGGCGGGCGCTATGGCGCGGCGCTGTGGGACAGCGCCTCGCAACTGGCCAACGCGGTCAAGCGCGCGCCGCAGAACGCGGCCGAGATCACGCGCGGCAAGCTCACGCTGGACCAGTTCGACGCGGCGCGGCGCGACACG
The DNA here is from genome assembly GCF_014851605.1 of Achromobacter sp. ACM02. NCBI lineage: Bacteria > Pseudomonadati > Pseudomonadota > Betaproteobacteria > Burkholderiales > Alcaligenaceae > Achromobacter > Achromobacter sp. ACM02. The sequence goes on along the minus strand of NZ_JACUZY010000004.1, from coordinate 564,574 downwards.
CCGCCCGCTTTCTATTCCGAACTGGAAGGCAATCTGCAAAGCTGCTTCGCGGCGCTGGATACGCTGGAACAGACCCTGGCGCAACGCCTGGGCGACGAGGGCCCGGCCTTCTCGCCGGTGCGTGACGCGCTGCGCGACGTGACCGAGCTGACCCGCCGCTTCGCCCGCGACGCCGGGCTGCTGGTGCGCGCGGATACCGCGGCGCCGGCCGCTTCCACCGCTGCGCCCGCAGCTGCCCGGATGGAGCCGACCTTGTCCGCTGCCGACCCTGTTTCCGCCGCGCCCGCAGCCGCGCGCGGCCCGCTGCAAACGCGCGAGCAGGCGCTGGCGCAGCTGCGCGAAGTGGCGGAGTTCTTCCGCCGCACCGAGCCTCACAGCCCCGTGGCCTATCTGGCCGACAAGGCCGCCAGCTGGGGCGAGATGTCGCTGCACCTGTGGCTGCGCACCGTCCTCAAGAACGGCGATGCGCTGTCCGGCCTGGAAGAGCTGCTGGGCGTGCCCAAGCCGCCGGACCACAACGGCTGAACGCAAAGTCACTGTTTGCACAAGCCGGCCCGCGCGGGCCGGCCAAGCGCCAGGCGCCTAGCGGCTGGCGCGGAACTCGATGCGGCGGTTCTTGGCGCGGCCTTCGGCCGTGGCGTTGGTGGCGACCGGCTGGTCAGGCCCCGCGCCCAGCGTCTCAAAGCGCGCGGGCGGCAGGCCCTTGTCCACCAGGTAGGTTTTGACGGCATCGGCGCGCGCCTGGCTCAGCGCCAGGTTGGTGCTGCGGCTGCCGGAGCTGTCGGTGTGGCCGATGATCTGCACCTTGTCGCTATGCAGCTTGGGCACCACGTCCGCCACCTTGTCCAGCAGCTCGCGGCCGCGCGCGGTGAGCGTGGCGCTGCCGGTCTCGAATTCCACCACACGGTTGGTCAGTACCTGGTCCAGCAAGCCCTGTTCGTCCTTGCTGGCGGATACGCGCAGGCCGTTGACGATCTTGTAGGTGGGATTGAGCGAGGTCGCGAAGGTGCTGGCGATCTGCTGGCGCGAGGCTTCATTCTGCACCTCGCCGCGCAGGCGGATCTGGGTGCCGTCGATCTCCAGCTGGCCGCGGTTGATCTGTTTCAATGGCTGGCCGATGAGCTTGCCGACGTGCTCCGACCAGTTCGGCGGCGCGACCACGCCGCCCACATCGATCTGGTCGATCACGTTGCCCACGCCATACACCTGCTGCAGCCGGGCCAGCACATCGGCCTTGGCGGCTTCGTCCGGCACGGCGCCGCTGGCCACGACCTGGCCGGGCTGGGGGATGACGTTGGCGGGCACCACCGTGGCCGCGTCCTGGGCTGCGGCCGTGCAGGCATACAGCGCCGCCATGAGCAGGAAGGAAAGGCGCATGGTCAGGCTCCGGTAAAGACTTCAAGAAAGGTGTCGAGCGCCAGGCGCAAGGACAGGCGCGGCTGGTCCAGGTAGCTGGACAGCTTGGCCAGGCCGTGGCTGGCCGATACGTGGTTGCGGACCCAGGGCGCGTCCTCCAGCACGATGTGCTGTTCGGCATACGCCTGCGGCGTGGACAGCAGGCTGGCCAGCGTCTGCGGCGAGGCGCCGCGGAAATCCACGGCCAGCCGGTGCTTGCCGGCGATGCGGCCGATGAAGAGGGTGATCTCGAAGTCCGCGCGCGACAGGAAGGGCGAGATCAGCGTCATCCAGTAGGCGGCCACCAGGTTGATGTAGAGCGGGTCGTCCGGCAGCGGCAGCGACAATCCCTTGTCCAGCTGCGAAGAGCCGCTGGACATCACCGGCTCCAGCAGGATGCCCAGCGCCAGGATGATGTCGTGCACGCGCGCGGCGTGTCCGTTGCCGCGCAGCATCGCCTCCAGCCGCTCCACGGTCTGCAGGTCGACGAAGGCGTCGAAGCCGTCGTCGGCCGCTGTGCGGATTTCGCCTTCCAGTTCGTTGAGCGTTTGCAGCGCCGAGGCGGGATCGCCGTCCTGCATCAGCAGGGCGGCGGCGCCGCTCATGCGGTTCCACATGCGGCTGAAGGCAATGGGGCTGCGGGCAATGAAGGCCAACGGCTTCTGCACTTCCACCGAGGTGGCGGAAAGGAAAGGGTAGCGGCGGCCCGACAGGTCCTGGCTGGGCTGCAGATGCCCCGCGATGGCCAGCTTGCCGCGCGACCCCAGGATGGCGAACGGCATGGGCTCGGCTTCGTCGTAAAGCGCCTTCCAGTGCGGTTCCTGCGCCAGCATCTCCATGGTGCTGGCGACCCAGGCATCCAGCGTGGCCATCAGCTGCGGATGTGAAGTGTTCTTCACGAAATCGCCGCGGCTGGGAATCTTGCCGAAGTAGGCCGTGCGGAACAAGGGGGACTGCGGGCTGCTCATTGCGGCGCTCCGGGTTGCGTCTGGGCGGAGGATTCGGGAGAGGCGCCGATCACGGACGAGGGCAGGCGCAGGTTGCGCAGGCCCTGGCTGCCGCCGGGCTCGCTGCCGCCGGCGCCGGGCGCCTGGGCGTTGCTGATGATGCGCAGCTTCACCGGCACCGTCACGTTGGATTTGCCCCAACTCATGTTGAAGCTGCCGTCGGCGTTGGCGGTGCGCTGGGCCGTGGAGATCAGGCGTTCCAGGCCGAAGCGGCCGGGTTCGTTGACGATCTCGACCACGCTGCCGTCGAAGGTGGTGGCGGTGATGCGCGCGCCGGGGGCGCCCTGGGCGTTGGGCCACACGAAATTGACCCACTGCGGCGGGGTATTGCGGTAGCGCAGCTGCTGGCCGTCGATCTCGATGGTGTACTCGGTCACGCCGGCCGCGGGCTTGGGCTGGATCTGGAACAGCGTCTGCGGCTGGCTGGCCGCGCCGCTGCCGGCCGCGCCTCCCGAGAGCGGCGCCACCCACTGCGCGAAATTGGCCGTGAAGGTGGGCTGCAGGCTCACGCCCATGTCGCCCCAGGTGCGTGCCGTGAGGATGTCGCCGCGGCGCACCGTCAGCGGACCCAGCGTGTCGTTGACGTACTTGGCGATGCTGCCCTGCGGGCCGAACACCTGGCCGATCTCATCGCTGCTGGCTTCGACGCTGGCGCGGCTGGCAAAGGGGTACTTCTCCGCCAGGGTCTGGTTGAACGGGCGGTAGACCTGCGCGTTCCAGACCTTGTTCAACTCGGATTCCGCCGGCTGCATGGTCACGGCGTAGGCCTGGATCAGCGGGCGCACCAGCAACGGGCGCAGGGTCTCGCGTTGCGTCGCCGACATGCCTGCCAGCATCTGCTCGTCCACCAGCTTCAGCGCGTCGGCCAGTTCCGAGTCTTTGCCTTCCAGGGTCTGGCGCATCAGCGTCAGCGCGCCGGGGCCGGGATCGCCCTGGTTGTTCAGCAGGTTGAAGCGGGTGCGGATCTTGGACAGTGCGCCCATGTAGTTGCCCAGCAGCGACTGGTTGTCGCGCGTGACCACCAGGCGCGCCACGTCGGAGAATTCGCGTCCCACCGGACCCATCGGAATCGCCTCGCCGTTGGCGGCGGTGGCGGGCGCGGCGGACGGCGGCGTCTGGCGCAGGATGACGCGCTTGAACCAGCCGACCACGCCGCTCTGGGCCTGCTGCAGCCCGGCGTTGATCAGCGAAGGGTTGTCCCAGGAGGTTTGCTCATAGGTGGTATTGATGAGCTTGGCGATGGGCGAGGTCTGCGGATCGCCCAGGCGGTTCATCGCGCCCACCGATTGCTCGAAGCTGGTGAAGGGCTTGATCGTCACGCCGCGCAGGAATTTCTGCCACTCCTCGGCGTACTCGGTCTTGTACATCGTCGCCAGGCTTTTCTGGATCTGCTCCGGGCTGCCTTCCAGCGTCAGGTCGTCGCGCGCGTTCACGCCCAGCACCCAGTCGCTGGTCTGCACTTCCTTCTTGGCGGCCTCGCCGATGGCGGGCTGAATGTACTGTTCCCAGGCTTCGCGCGTGAACGTGCCGGGGATGGCGTAGCTGCCGGCGACCACGCCCGCGTCGTTCTCGCCCACGATGCGCGCCACCGTCATGGCCTGGAAGCGCGTCGCGGCGCGCGCCTTGAGCGTGGCATAGGCGCGTTCGCGCGCCGGCATGCCCTGCATCACGGCGCGCAGGCTGCCGCGGGTCTTTTCGACCAGCGCCAGATTGGTGTCGATCTGCGGCCAGCCTTCGTCCTGCGCGCGGCCGACATAGAACGAAATCAGCCGCTCGGCGCTGCGGATCAACTGGTCGCGCGGCATGGCGCCGCGGTTGGTTTCCAGCCAACCGCGCCAGAAGCGCGTGATCTGGTCTGACAGGTGCGTGGGGTCCACGTGCTGATGGTTGGCCATCATCAGGTAGGTCTTGAGCGCGTTGTAGGCGTCGTCCGCGTTGGTGGGCGAGGCGTCCTGGAACAGCGTGTCGCCATTGCCCGCGTGCGCGGCGCGGGCCTGCTGCGGCGCCGGTTGCGGCGCGTTGCCGCTGGCTGCTGCGGCGGAGGTGTCGACCTTGGCCAGGAAGTCTTCCAGGCTGGCCTTCACCGGCGTCAGCATGAACTGGCGCGCGCCGTTGTAGTACTCGGCCAGCAGCCGCTCCTTCAGCACATCGCCCTGGTACAGGCCCAGCCCCAGGGACCACGGACGGCTGGAGGAATAGCGATCCAGCTGTTCGATGCGGTCCTGCAGGATTTCCATTGCTTCGAGCCTGCTTTGCAGGTCGGTGCGCTCGCTTTGCAGGCGCACCACCTTGTCCAGGTCGGCTTGCACGTTCTGCGCCAGTTGCCGGTTGCCCAGGTAGGACCAGCTCCAGCCGCCCAGTACCAGCCCCAGCGCCAGCACCAGGCCGAAGAAGGCCAGGTAGCGCATGCGCGTCTTGGCGGGACTGGCGTGCTGGCGCACCAGTTTCTTGTCCGCGAAGATCACGCTGGAGAACAGGTCGCGCAGGAAGAAGCCATTGTTGGAGGTGACGCTGCGCGACTGCGCGCGCGCGGCGGGACGCAGTTCGAATCGTTCGGCCAGGCGCTCGGTGGAAGTGCTTTGCGTGATGCCTTCCTGCAGCGCGCTGGTGAAGTAGAAGCCGCGGAACACCGGCTTGTACTGGAACGGATTGGTCTCGAACAGCGTGGACAGGAACGTGCGCAGCGCCGGCTTGATGCCGGCGAATTCCAGCGGGAACGTCAGCAGGCCTGGCGGCAGGTCGCGACTGTTGCGCAGGGAGATCTGCGCCGTGCCCATTTCCTTGAGGCCTTCATACAGTTCGTCGAAGCGGCTGTCGAACAGCGCCAGCACGTCGCGGTTTTCCTCGGCGCCGTAGGGCAGGGTCGCGCCCCAGACACGGTCGCGCTCGCTCTGGTCGCTGTCGGAGAAGAACTCGCTGAAGCCCGAGATCAGGTCGGCCTTGGTGAAGATGATGTAGACCGGCGCGAACACTTCCAGGCGGTCGGTCAGCTCCTGCACGCGCTGGCGCAGGTTCTTGGCCAGGTTGATCGCGAACTCCGGACCCGCGCCCGTCAGCTCGTCGATGCTGGCGGCCACGATGATGCCGTTGATGGGCGCCTTGGGACGGTGCCGCTTGAGCAGGTCCAGGAAGCCCATCCATTCGTTGCGGTCCTCTTCATGCACCGAGTAGCGTCCGGCGGTGTCCAGCAGGATGCCTTCGGTGGTGAAGAACCAGTCGCAGTTGCGCGTGCCGCCCACGCCTCGCACCGCCGCGCCGTTCTTGTCCGCAAAGGGGAACTGCAGGCCGGAATTGATCACGGCGCTGCTCTTGCCGGCCGCGGGGTTGCCGATGACGATGTACCAGGGCAGCTCGTACAGGGCCTCGTTGCCCGAGGTCTGGCCGATCTTCGAGGTCTTGATGGTGCGCACCGCCTGGGTCAGCCGCGTGCGCAGCGCTTCCACGTCGTTGCGGTTGGCGGCGGCGCCCGTCTGCACCTGCTGCTCCAGCATGTCGCCCAGGTTCTTGTTGGCCTTGCGGGTACGCCGCCGGCGCCACAGATAGGCGCACAGCCACAGCAGCACGCATACGCCCAGGGCGATGCCCGCCCAGACCAGGCCGATCTCCACCGTGTCGGCGAACAGGAACAGGAAGACCACCAGGGCCAGCAGCCCGAGCGCCATGAAGGTGCGCGGATTGGCCAGCGCGCGCGAGGACCAATGTCGGCCTTCGCTGATGGCGCGGGAGGCGCCGGATAGGAGATCGGAGGGGCTGCGCATGGTTTGAGCTATGTTCTTGTGGGTCAGGCGGGAAGGGTTTCGGAAGGCGACACCAGCGCCAGCGTCCGCAGCGCCGGGTCCTGGGTCATGAGGGCGAGCACGGGCGCGCCGGCCTGGGCGCAGGCGGCGCCCGCGACGGCCACGGTCAGCAGATGCGCGGCCGCGCCGGTATGGCCGCAGCCGGAACCTACTGCCAGGCAGTCCTGGTTGGGGTCCAGCGCCGGAAACAGCGCAGCAGCCAGGCCGGCGGTCTCCAGCGGGCGGCTGCCGCGGTGGTCGGCATCGCTGATCAGCGCGGCCACGCCATCAGCGGGTTGGCCTTGTTCGGCCAGGAATTGCGTGGCCAACTCGGTCACGCGTGGCTCATGCAGCGCGCCGCGCGCGTCGGCGTCGACCGCGCGCAGTGTTTGTGCGGACAGGGTCAGGGTCAGCGCGGAGTCGCTGCGTGCGGGCTCGCCGCCAGGCGCATGGGCGCCCAGGTCCAGCAACAGGCCCGCCGCGGCTTCGCCAGGCACCTGGCCTTGGGGATTGGCGTTCGACATGAGCCGGCCGGCGGCGTCCCATTGCTCGACGCGCGTCGCATCGATGTGGGAGTCGGCGACAGCAACCAGGCGTAGCGTGGCGCTGCGCGCGGTCAGGGGTTCCTGCGCCAGCTGGCGCAGCAGTCCATCGCTGGTGAGCGCGTCTGGCGCGGCGTGCAGGCGCTGGACCATGCGGCTGGCAGGCCACGCCGCCGCCGCGAGTGCCTGGTCCACGGCATGGTCGCGCACGGCGTCGGACCAGTCGGCGGGCAGCAGCAGTTCCAGCTGCAGCAGCGGCCATGCTTCGTCATGTTGCGGTTCGCCTTGCTTCAGCACGATGGCGCGCGCTTCCAGCGCCAGCGCCTCCACCACCTCTGCCAGCAGGGCGGTTGCGCGCACGCGTTCTTCTTCGAGCGCGGCGGCCGGGGCGCGGGCCTCGCGCGCCGCGGCGCGCAGCGCATCGGTATCGAGCTGCGGCGCGCGCGCGCTGAAGACAGGAAAGCCTTGCGTGTTCTTGAAGGAAGGGTCCAGATCCGGACGCTGCTGCGCGGCCAGTGCGGCATGGATCGCGACGGCCTCGCTGCCTACGGCGGCGCTGGCAGCGCTGGCCAGCACGCGCAGACTCGCGGCCTGGGGAGCGGGTTCGGCGGTCTGGGCGGCGTCGTCCTGCGGGGGCTGCGCCGGCGCGGCGCGGGCCTCGCGGCGCGCACGCACGATGCGCGCGCCGCTCCAGGCGGCGGCGATCAACGCGAGCGGCAGCGCGAACAGATAAAGGCCGATGTCCACGCCCGTAGGCAGCGTGCGCGACTCCTGCCACCAGATGATGACGGCGAGCCAGACCACGCCGAAGACGAGGGCCAGCAACAGCCCGGTTTTGAGTATGCGGCTCATGGATGCGATATGACGCTTTCGGAGTTGATCATTGCGCGGCTCCGCCATTGCGCCGCATGACGCCGGGGCGGCGCAGCTCGGTGTGGCCGAAGTCCATCATCTTCCAGCGGCCGCCCCAGGTCAGGCCGACGCGCTCGGCGGTTTCGCCGAACAGTTCGTAGCCGCGCATGGCCCAGGGATCCTTTTCGGACACGACCACCTTGCCGTCGCGCAGGAAGGCGCTGTCCGCGGCCAGGCCGAACTGGTGATAGCTCTGGTAGGCGCCGGCATTGGTCACGTGCGAGCCCATCTTGGCAAGCTCCGCCTGGCGGTCGGGGCTGCGATAGCCTTCGATCAGCACCATCTCGTAGCCGTGCTCTTCACGCATCACGCGGTACGCGGCCAGCAGGCGCTGGCGGTAATCGGCGTCCAGCAGGTTCCAGTCGCGGCTGGCGCCGCCCAGGTTGGGACGCACCAATTCCACTTCGCGCGTGGTGAACGCTTCGGGCGGCAGCGGAGGCGGCGGGACCAGTCTTTCGCCGGTCAGCAAAGCCTGGATGCGAGGGTCCGGACCCGCGGTCCGATCCTCGTAAACAAATGTGTGATTGTGTCGCATGACGAAAGCGAAAAGTGACGGAAGCAACACAACCAGCAGGCCCGCAGCGATGTGCCAGCGGTATGCCGAAAACGCGCCGCCAGCCTTTCCAAAGCCCGTGCGCAGCGCCTGTGCGGAGTCGCCCATCGCCCCTCCTGCGTGTCCCGCGCCGCGCGCCATGCCCTGGCGTATTCCCTGTGCAAGCGCGCGCGCTCCCCTTGCCGTGGCCTCCCGCAAGGACGGAAAGACAAGCAACGCGGAAACGCCGATGGCGAGCAGAAAGTAGAGAGGCAGCAGGAGAAGCAAGGAGGTCCCTCAGTTACGAAGGCGTAATCTTTTGTTCTATTCGGGATTCAGGCAAGCGCTTGGACGTTGCAAAACGCGTCTGTGGCTTAGAACTCGTAACAAGAATCGATGATGCGAAAGAAGTCATCAGGTATTCTCGAACCCCTTGGTTACAGGGGTTTAGACGACCTCTGCAGACACGGGACTTCGCATGGCAGAAGACGAAAAAAGATCGCGATCACCGACCTCTGTTCCCAGCTTGCTCGCAGGACGCTCACCGTCACCGGATGAACGCGCAGCGTCGCGCATCCTCGCCGCGCTAGAGGGGCGAGTGCCGGACGCCGAAGTCAAACACCTGGCGCCCAAGCGCCGTTCCCGCTTGCCGCTGGCCTTGCTGCTGCTATTGCTGACGGGTGCTGCGGGCGCGGTGTTATATAGCGTGTTCGATACGCCGCCGCTGCCTGTGGTCGCTGAATCGACTCCTCCGGTTACGCCGCCAGCGCAGCCCGCCGCCGCGCCAGCCGCTCCAACAGCGGGTGCGCGCGTGGCCGCTGCCGATCCCGACCCGCAGCCTTCTTCCGCGGCCGTCATCGAAGACCATCCTCTCGCGCAATTGGGACTTCCCAATGCCGATGAGGACCGCGCGCCCGAGAACCCCTTGTCTGCGTTGGCCGTCACCGCCACGCCGCCGCAGCCTCGCGCTGCGTTGCAGGCGCAGGCCGCTGCGCCCAAGGCAGCCGGGCCCACGGTGCCGCGCGCGATCACTTCGCAAGGCTCGCCCAAAGCGTCGCCCCAGGCCGCGCCGCAGCGCGCCAAGACGCCGCGCAACGATTCCGACGCCGCATTGCTGGCCGCGCTGATGTCCTATGGCCTGCCGCCGGCGTCGCCGCCCGGTACCAAGGTCTACAAGAACGACGGCGTCTTCGTCCGCGAACTGCCGGGCTCGCCCCTGGCGGCCCGGTTGGAGCAATGCCGCAAGCTGGGCTTCCTGGAAAGCGAGCAATGCCGCTTGCGGGTGTGTTCGGGCTATTGGGGCACGGCGCCCGAATGCCCCAATCCGCAAGCCCAGGTCGAACCCTGAGTCTTCAGAGAAGGTTTTTTTCCGCAATGGATCCGACTGCAACGCCTGGCCTGTTCAGTTCCGACGCCCGCCTCTACAGCCTGGAAGGCGAGGGCGCGCTCGCCTCGCTGCAGGTCGAGGGCTGGATCGCGCGCGAAGCCTTGTCGGGCGTTTCGCAGACGCGCGTGGTCGCGCTGTCCGACGACGCCGGCCTGGAATTGCGCGACATGATCGGCCGCCCCGTGACACTGTGGACCACGCGCGCCGACGGCAGCCGCGCGAGTCGCAGCGGTCTGGTCCGCGAAGCCGAGCTGCTGTCGGGCGACGCGGGCCTGGCGCGCTACCGCCTGACGGTCGCGCCCTGGCTGTGGCTGGCCACGCAGCAGCGCAACAGCCGCGTGTTCGAAGCGCGTTCCGTGCTGGACATCGTCAGCCATGTGTTGGGCGGCTACGAAGGCTATGTGCATCGCGTGGCTCCCGATGCGGCCGAAGCGCAGGCCGGCGTGGCGCCGCGCCCCTACACCACGCAGTACCGCGAGACCGACTATGACTTCATCAGCCGCCTGCTGGCCGAAGCAGGCCTGGGCTGGACGACGGTCGAAGACCCGGAGGTTCCCGCGCGCCACGTCGCGCTGATCTTCGCCGACAGCCGCGGCCTGGCCGAGGATGCCGAGTCGGCAGGCGGCGGCGTGCGCTTTCACCGCGCCGGCGCGACCGAGTCGCGCGACACCGTGCAGGCCATGTCGCGCCAGTGGCGGCGCGGTCCTGACCGCGTCACCGTCCTGGGCTGGCACGGCGGCGGCAAACGCGCCGTGGCGGCAGAGGCGCTGGCGCGTCCGGCAGACGGCACTGACGACGCGGGCCTGGAATGGTACGAGGTGGCAGGCCACGGCAGCTTTGCTGATGAGGCCGAGGCGCGGCGCCAGGCCACGCTCGCGATGGAAGCCGTACAAGCCGGCGCTGAGACTTTTGTCGGCCAGGGCGGGGTGCGTACCTTCCGTTCCGGCACGCGTTTCACGCTGCAGAACATGTCTCCACTGGGGCCTGCCGGCGAAGAAGGCTTCGAGCCCGCCTTTGCGCTGGACCGGGTCGAGCACGTCGGCATCAACAACCTGCCGCCAGAAACCCGAGCCTCGCTGTCGCAGCGCTTGGGCGGGCTGGACGCACATTTGGCCTTGGATACCGAGGCGCCCGCGGCGCCTGGCGCGGCGGGTTCGAACGCCGATCCGTCGCGGCCCGACGCCGCGGTGTTGGCGAAAGCGCGCGAGGTCGGCTACGCCAACCGCTTCCAGGCGGTGCGTTGCGACCGCCCCTGGCGGCCAGCGTTGCCGCAGACACGCGGCGCGCGCCTGAGCGGCGCGCCTTCGGTCCATGGCGTGCACACGGCCATCGTCACGGGCGCCGACGGCGCAGTGCAGGCGCAGGGCGAGGACGAGATCCTGCGCAACAAGCGCGGCGACGTGCGCATCCGATTCCATTGGCAGGCAGACGATGCCGAGGGGGTGGCCAAGAGCCGCTGGGCCCGCGTGGCGCAGCGCCAATCGGGTGCAGGCATGGGCATGAGTTTCGTGCCGCGCATCGGCCAGGAGGTGCTGGTGCGCTTCCTGGACGACGACGTTGACCAGCCCATCGTCGTGGGCGCGCTGTACAACGGCCGCGGCGAGGGCGGCACGCCCGCCACGCCGGGCGGCCGGGACGGCGGTAAAGCCGACACCCAGGTCTACACCGCCGCGCGCGATGCCGCACCCAGCGCCCAGGCCAACCTGGCGGGAGGCAACGCGCCTGCCTGGCATGGCGCCGCGGGCGGCGACGAGAACCACCGCAACGCCGCCGCGCTGAGCGGCTTCAAGAGCAAGGAGTTCGGCGGCTCGGGCTACAACCAGATCGTGTTCGACGACAGCGACGGACAACTGCGCCTGCAGATCAAGAGCAGCCAGGAAGCCAGCGAACTGAACCTGGGCCACCTGATTCATCAGGCCGGCAACTACCGCGGCGGACTGCGCGGCCTGGGCGCCGAGCTGCGCACCGACGCCTACGGCGCCGTGCGCGGCGGCGCGGGCGTGCTGCTCAGCACCTACGCCGGCACTGGCGCCAGCGCCGGCCCCGCAGGCGAGGCTGCGGGCTTGCAGGCGCTGGCCAGCCAGGCCGAGCAGATGGCGCGTTCGCTGGATGGCGTGGTCGGCGCGCACCAGGGTCTGCGTCTGGCGAGCGCGCTGGGCTCCAAGGGAGCGGAAGCGAGCGTGCTGGATGACGGCAAGGCGCCCTTGGCCGCCATGCATCGCGCCGTGTCCGGCACCGTCGCAGGCGAAAGCCTGGATGGTGCGCGTAGCGACGCTTCGGCCAAGCACACCCAGGCGGCCGAGGGCAAGGTGCCGCACCTGACCGATCCGGTCGTGTTCATGGCCGCGCGCGCGGGACTGGCGCAGGTCGCCGGCCAACACATGCAATACACCGCCGGCGAGACCGTGCACTGGTCGGCCGGCAAGGACCAGAACCTGGCCGTGATGGGCGCGCTGCGCGTGCACACCGGACAGGGCCTGGGCATCGTCGCCGGCCTGCAGCAGGGCGGCGCGGACTCCGGCCTGGACCTGATCTCCGCCACCGGCGACGTGCACGTCCAGGCCCAGCACGACATCCTGCGCGTGCAGGCGCAGAAGGACATCACCATCGGCAGCGCGCAGACCAACGTCGAGTATGCCGCGCCCAAACGCATCCGCATCGCCACCGCGGCCGGCGCCAGCATCGTGCTGGAAGGCGGCAACATCACGGTGACCGCGCCGGGGCGCATCGATGTGAAGACGGGGAACAAGCAGTTTGCGGGGCCGGACCGCATGCCTTACGCTTTTCCCCAGTTCACGGTCTGCAAACAATGCGTGCTGGACGCGCACGATGGCGTGCAGTCCATCACGGACAAGGCATGAGGCGGGCAAGCGCATGACGGATTGGCAATCCCTGCTTGGCGAGACGCTGCGGCATGCTGAAGTCAGCCGCATCGAAACGGGCGAGGCAGTGCATGCCTATCTGCTCGTGGATTTCCGCAACCGCGCGGAGCTGGCCGCGCCAATCAAGAGCAGCGCTCAAGTCAGCCACGGTTCGGTCTGGCTGGGAACGGATCTGGCCGTATACGGTGAAATCGCGCCCCTGCTGATCGAAATAGACGATCTGACGCGTTTTGAACTGGGGCGCGACACGGACGGGCCATACACCTCTGAACTATTGCGGCTGCTGCGCAGGGTGTACGAGGCGGACGGTGGGCAGTTTGCGGTCACCCATATCCTGTCGCCCATGGCCCTGGCCGAACTAATGGCACATTGCGCGTACTACGGCGACTATGGCTTGCCGGACGGTCGCGAGTATTACCTGCACTTCTACGACAGCCGCATTCTGGACCGCGCTTTTCAGGTCTGGAGCGAAGCCGAGCGCGAGCGTTTCCTGGCGCCGCTGACGCTCATGCGCTATTTGCGCCGGGACGGTTCCATCGCCGAGTGGAAGGGCGGTGGAGAACGTGAATTGAGCGCTGCGGCGCTGCCGGCGCCACAGCCGTTTACGTTGGCGCAGCATCAGGCGCTGCTGGATATGGATTATCCGGACAAGCTGACCCAACAAATCCGCCGCATCTATATGGGAGTTCTGGGCAGCGACCTGCGGCAGGACGAATTGCATGAGCAGGTGCTGGAGCAGATGGCGCGGGCGCGTGCCTACGGGATAGAAAGTGAGCGGGACATGCTGGACTATGTGGCGTGGGGTATCACAATATCGCCGCGTTTTGATGAACACGAGGTGATTCAGTCCGCGCTGCGCGCATTCAAGGGCTCTGGGCTGTCGCAGGCGCTGGAGGATGTGCCTGACGACGTGTGGGATGGATTGTTGCGGGAGAGGACGGGAAATGCGTAAGGGCCTGATTGTCGTTCTGATGTGGCTGGGCTTGCTGGCGGGCTGCAATGGCGAGCCTACGTACCAAGGCGTGACCTTGGTTGCCTTCAACTACACACCTTGGGACCTTGACACCATTCAACTGACCGACAACGCAGGCCGCAGCGCCAGCTCGGGTGCGGTCGGCGTTGGCGGCGGAGAAGGGTCGGGTACGTGTTGCTACACGCTGAAAGGCACCGATTTCGTCGTGAAATGGAGCGGCGCCGACGGCGAAGAAGCGATCAAACATTTGTACGACGGCAAGCTCGACGAGGTGATCTTTCATAAGGAAACGAAGGTGCATTTCCCTGCGGCGCAGATTCCTTCGGGTGACGGTCCGTTGTACATGGAGTTGCACATCTATCCCGACGAGCACATGGAAATCGCATTGAGCCGAAAGTTGCTTGGGCAAACGCGTCTGCCGCTGGTTTCCGTCACGGATTGGCTTTATGCCGCTCATCGAGATGCGCTTCAGGGGTACAGGGATGGCTATGCGGTATTGAGGGCCGTGGGAAAGGTAGCGAGGACGGCTTGGATTGAATACCGTATTGAAGACAAGCGCGACATGCAGCAATACATGCTGCTGTATTTTACGGTTTCGCCAAATTTTGATCGAGATCCGAAGATTGCCGCAATGCTGGCCAAGCCGGGCCGCCAACCGGGCGACTTTGCCAAGGCTGTCGAGGCTATGCCTGAAGGAGAGATTGCACGTCTGAGGGCGGAAGAGAAGGCTTCAGGAGAGAAGAATGGTTGACAAAACCTCGGGTGGCCTGCCGCCGGAAGATCGTACGCCGGCTTCCGTATTGAAGAAGATGGCCGAGAACGAAGCTGCGTATCCCAAGGACGATTGCCTGGAGTGCGGTGCGGTCATTCGGATCGGGTTCTTCTTTGATGGTTTCGGGCGCAGCCGGGACATGGACCGGAATGATCCGACGTTCTATTCGAACATTTGCAGGCTTTGGGAGGCACACTACATTCAGACGGATCTGGGGCGTCCCGAGAAGCAATTCTGGTTTCGCTTCTATTACTCGGGACTGGGAACCGAGTTGAACGAGGATGCAAAAGAGAAGCAAGACGCCCTGATCTATGCGGCTACCGTCGCGGGCAGCAAGGCGCTGAGCGAAAGCGCCAAGAATCTTGGCAAGGCGGGCCAGAACATCGCCCGGCTGGATGAGATTCCTGAGCATGACGTTCTGAAGCGCTTACGAGCCGCGACGCAGAAGATGATCAAGGAAGGCTCCTTCCAGCCTATGGTAAAGGCCTACAACGACGTAGTGAAGGACGTCAAAACGCTTCCCGACAAGGCTGTGCGGATATGGAATGCCTGGGATCCCGAACGCCTGGCAAATCGTGCGAAAGCCACGGTACAGGGGTTCTGGTCCGGCTTCAAGAGAAACCCCTTGAAGGTCGCATGGACTGCGGGAAAAGAGGTCGTCAAGACCACCGCGATGGAAGGGGTACCCGTGATCCGGGACAATGAGACGGTCGCCTATCTCATGGGAACAGGAGTCGACACTCGGGTCGACGCCGCTCTACGTCAGCTCAAGGCAGCCCATGACGCGGTCAGCGCCGAGATGAACAATGTGCGGCGCATAGAGATCTCCGTGTTTGGCGCCGACCGTGGCGGTGTGATGGCTCGCCAATTCATCAACGACTTGGTCAAGAAGTATCGGCGTCGGAACGATCAAGACCTGGTGATGCCGGGGAAGGAGGGGGCTCCCGCTGCGGAGATCCGGATCCGGTTTCTTGGCCTGCTGGACTCCGTTTCCTCCATCATGGACGAGAGCACCTTCCTGGGATTCATGCCATTTACCGACTTGCTGAAGCAAACCCACAAGGACCGTGCCTTGACGGTGCCGGCCGCCGTGGAGAAGTGCGTTCACTTCGCAGCAGGCCATGAACTGCGCGCCAATCAGCGCATCGACAGTCTGGAGAAGACTCGGGGCGAGCAGTATCTCTATCCAGGTTCCAGCGGCGATGTCACTGGAGTGAGTCCGGCAGGCTCCTTGGGTGCTCGCACGGAACTCTCTCGGGTGCCCTTGCGCGATATGTTGCACCAAGCCCTGGCAAGCGGCGCAGCGATGTACAGCATGGAACAGCTCTTCAAGGTTCGGCCGCTGATCGCCATCAAATTTTCCCTGGCGTCACGCGTGGGGGAGGGGGCGCAGAGCTATGGCATCGCTGAACTGGTGGACGCATATCGCGGCGTGGTGAAGTATGAGAAAGGCATGGACTTCATTCCACACATGGAAGTATTCCTGCGGTGGCTCGCAGTGCGCTACCAGGATCCCGTCTTCAAAGCTGATATGTCGGATCCTGCCGAAAAATGGATCCAGGATCGCGATTTCTTCACTCCGGAGCAGGAATACAACGAAGAGTTCAGGCGCGTATCCATGCTGCCGCGCGAGGAACGCAACAAGCCCGAGAACACGGCTCGCCTGAAAGAGCTGGAAGCGCTCAAGGACGAACGTTGGAATCGTGCCGTCGCGAGCCGTGGAGAATTGCCGCCGCAGCGTTTCAAGCCGCTATGGCAGCGGCTGGAAGAAGAGTACCGTGCGCTCGAAGAGGGGGAGCGCCAGGACATTGCGAATGAACAGCGCAAGGAAGAATTTCGCAGGAGAAATCCGAATTCGGTGCATGCCATGGAGGCGTGGGAACAGAATCTCAAGGATATGCAAAGAATGCGCAACGAGCTCATCACACGCGGCGGCGGCACGCTGACCGAAGAGGACAAGCCGAAAGATCCTTTCGCTGATATGAAAGCCAAGCGCGAAGTGCAAAAGCGCCTGCTCAACGTATGGCGCGAGGCGAGCGCCGGGACCAACCCTTTGCCTCCCAAGGTCATGGCGCTGTTCGACTTCCTGGTGCATGACGCCATGTTGAGCAGCTGGCCCGATCATTTGCTGGCCAGCACTTCACTGTATTTCCGCGTGCGGGACAAGGACATTTTTGGCAAGACCGACTTCAAGGCGGAACAAGCCAAGTTCAAGTCGGACAATGAGTCGGCATCGCGGGTTGATCAGATGCGTGCCAATCTGGATGGAATGGCTCCGGTTCGTCCGTAGCGGTGGCACCGAAACTCAGCTCAAGACGGAGGCCGGTTTGCGGGAAGTCTTGATGACGCTTGCTGAATTCGGAGTTTTGATCGTCCGGTCCTCCTGCTACGTATTGCCGCTTGCATGCGTGTTGGCGGTGATCATCCATCTTTGGCCACAGCGCTTTGGCAAGCTGGGAACGCTGGCTTCCATGCGTTGGGTTTCGGGAGGAATGGCAGCGATTTGGGTGTGCGCGCTGTCATTGCTCTTGCTGCTTTATTGGGTTGCTAGCCGATATGACAATGGATACGGCTATGCGATGCTTGGGCTGATGACTTACATGAGTCCGTCGCTCATCATGTCTCTCGTTGCGCTATTGGTCCATTGGCGATTGGCGCGGAGGGATCGCGAACATGTATGAGTTTCCCGTCAATATTCTTCTTTCTGGCAAGTCTCTGGCCGTAAGCGTCTTTCAGCTTCTTCCAGTTGTTTGGGGTGCAGGAATTCTTTTATGCGTCGAGTCCGCTCTTCCTGGGCTGTCGCCGAAAGTTTGGCGTAGGGTGCGTGATGTCGTGGCCGTCATGATGGCCGTTTTTCTGTTGGTGTGCGGCGTCTATGCCATCTTCGGATACAGCGTTTCCGTCATTTTCGGTCAACCCGGATATTTTCATATGACCGGGGATGGCTTGTGGGCATTGTGTCTATCCATTGGGATGGCGGTGCTCGGACTGGTGCTGCGTGCGCGTGCACGGCCCGTCGTGTAGGTTGCTTTTTTTGAGGGCGTTGCGGAAACGGGCTTCGCATCTCGGATCCCTTAAAACTTGCGCCGCCGGTGTCTCACAATCCCTTAAGAGGTGTGCGTGCATGAAGTGATTGTTTGGGGCGAAGGGGTGACGTTTCAACTGGCGCACGACTTGACGTACGCATTGCCGCTGCTCTGCCTTTTCGGAATTGTGGTTCAAATATGGCCAAGCCGATTCGGGATATTGGGATCTCCGGCCGCGCAAAGGTACTGGGCTGTGGTCATGGTGGCTGTTTGGGCGTTTGCAGCCGTCAATGTCCTGCTGCTCTACTACGTTTGGAAATACCATTCTCGATTAGAAGGTTTCGGGTTCTTCTTTCTTGTTGGCTATCTAGGGCCCTCAATGATTCTGTCGCTGGTCTGGCTGGTAATCCAGCACAAGATGTACGGGAGGAAAAAGGAGAATGGATGACCAGCGTGCATTGTTGCTAGTTGTGGGAGAGACTTTCGCCACGAACTGGCAGCAAGTTTTGCCTGCGATATGGGTCATAGGCTTGTTGCTATGTATTGATCATGACTGGCCCGGATTGTCTCGGGCGGCATGGCGTCTTTTGCGCAATCTTATGGCGGCGGCGATGGCGATCTTTCTGGTGCTTGCAGTCGCTTACGGCATATACGGATTTTGGGCGGCCGCCCATTTCGATCATGTTGGATTCGCGAATCTGGCTAGCCACGCGTTGTCCAGAATGTGGCTGTCGATAGCACTGGCGGCGACAGGAGTGGTGTTGTGGTTCATTCGCCGGCCCAAATCGGATCGCTAGTCAGCCGGCGATGCGGCACTCTCGATGCTCGTTCAGCATTCGGACCGCCTGGCCGGACTGCTCTGTTAGAGCGTCAGCTCAGTTTCTCTGAATGTCTTGGGAGACGGTATTGGACGACCTGATGCTCTGGTCCGCCGAAAAGGCGTTTCGGACGGCGCAGGCGTCGATGTACGCGCTGCCACTAGTCTGCCTTTTCGGAGTCGCTGTCCAGGCCTGGCCTGGCAAATTTGGGGTTTTGGGATCTTCAGCGTCACGCAGGGCATTTTCCTTTGTCATGATTGCGGTCTGGCTCTTCGCTATCGCGGGCGCATTGCTGCTCAATCATGTCACCGAGAACTATTCGCGGTCTTATGGTTTCCTCTTGCTCTCCTTCCTGGTTTATCTGGGGCCGTCAATGATCTTGTCGCTCATTGGGGGGATTGTCCGATACAAGATGCGCCGAGCGGAAAGGGGCAATGGTTGACAACGTGGCGCCAGGGCTTCCGGGAATGGGTCGGGAGTCGAATCTTTGATGGCGCCGGCAGGGCCTGAATGGCCACCCCATTCGAACCATCCATGTCGTCGTTCGACTTATGACCGGCAGTACGGTTACTTTTCTGCCCCGCTTGCCCTACTATCTGGGGCCATCGCTGATCCTGCCTCGGATCGGCCCGACACTGCGCCACAGATTGCGCCGAGAGCGTCGGTTCTAGCCCTGGGAGAAGAATTTGCTTGCGGTCCTTGCTGCGATTGCCGAGTCTGGCATGTTGATCGCCCAGTCGACGGCCTACCTGGTGCCGGCGGCGGGCGTCCTGGCGCTGATCATCTGCCGGTGGCCCCAGCATTTTGGCCGGCTGGGGACGCGCTCCTTCAGGCGCGGGATATCGGCTGGAATGCTGGCCGTCTGGATTTTTGCGCTGGTCCTGCTGGGCATGTTCTATTGGCTGGCGACCAACCATGACAGCGGCTACGAGTTTCCGCTGCTTGGGCTGATGCCGTACATGAGCCCGTCTCTACTTACCGCCCTGATCGTCCTGCTGGTCCATCGGCGAATGGCGAAGCAAGAGCGCGGCCATGAATGAGGTGTATCCCGCCAATGTCCTGCAGTCCGGCGAATTGCTGGCCTGGGGGATATTCCAGATAGTTCCGCTCTGGTGGGGCGCTGGAATCCTGCTGTGCCTGGAGTCCAATCTGCCGGGGCTTTCGGCCAAGGCCTGGCGCGCGATGCGTGACGTCACGATCGCGCTGATGGCGGTGTTTCTGCTGGCCTGCATTGCTTACGCCGTCTTCGGCTATGGCGTCGCCGTCCAGTTCGATCAGCCGGCCTATTTCGACAAGGCGCTGGAAGCCTTGCGCTTGCTGTCGCTGTCGATGGGAATGGCGGTGTTCGGGCTGGCGCTACGCGCCCGTATCGGGCGCGGCGCCGTTTCCCGCAGCCGCTAAAATCCCGCCATGCTTCCGCCTCAAGTCCTCGTCGCCCTCATCGTCCTGATGCTTGCCGTCGTCATTCCGCTGTTCGCGGTGACGATCCAGCTGAGCCGTTTCATCCATTGGTCCTTCTGGGCCGACAAGATCACGCGCGGCGATCGGCCGCATTTCACGGGGCCGGTGCTGGCGCTGATCTTCAGCACCCTGGCCGCCAGCGATTTCGTGGGCTATGAACCCTTTCTGACGATCTCGGCGATGAATCCAGTGCCGATCGAGGCCAGGGCCTACTTCACTGTCGCGATGCTGGCGCTGGCCGTCTGGTGCTGGGCCTATGGGCGGTCGATCCGGGACCGCGTGCTGCGCATGATCGGGCCCCGCGCCTCTTAGCGGCCGCCAGGGTGGACGCATGATGTCGATCTACGGTCTTCTTGCGTTGGGCGCCCTGACATTGGCCATCTGCGTGCCGTTCGCCGCGACGGGGATACAGCTGATCCGCCTGCTGTGGTTCATCACGGGCGACAAGGAGACGCGCGGCGCGCGCCCGCGCTTTACGGGGCTGGTTCTGGCGATGCTTTTCAGTTCGCTGGCGGCTACCGAACTGCTGTCCGTGGAACCCTTTCTGACCTTGTCCCACCTTAATCCTGTGCCGCAGGAGCACCGGGTTGAATTCATGATCGCGATGCTGGCGCTGGCCCTTGCGGGCTGGATATGGGGCGGCGCGATATGGAATCGCCGGCCTGGCGGCTGAGGCGGCCGCTGCAAGCAGGGCGCCTACTTGGCCGCCTGCACTTCGATCTTCACCGTATTCGAGCGCACGCCGTTCGATTCGATATACACCTCGTAGACCGCCGGATCCTTGGGCAGCTGCACCTGCGCAGCAAGGTCGGTGCTGAACTGCGTGCCGACGCTGATGCCCGGGCTGATGGGGATGCCCTTGGGCGGACGCGAGCTGGGGATCTCGTCCACTTCCATGCCGGGGCGTTTGCGCGGCTTGTATTCGTAGGCCACGCCTTCATAGACCGCCTTGGTCTGCGTATTGATGGCGACGAAGCGCGGCAGCTTCTGGTTCTGCGATACGGGAATGATGCCTTGCGCGCAGACCGGGATCACCAGCGCGCCGGACGCCTGCGGACGCACGCGCGCGGGCGCGGCGATGTTGAGCTGGTCGTCGCTGCCATGGTTGGGCGGAATGCAGGCGTGGTCGCGCACCGTGCCGATGGGGGCGGTGGCGAACGAGGGCGGGTCGATCCAGTCGGTGTTCATCGTGGTCTTCTGGGGATGTGGGGTGGGGCGCGCGGCGGTGGCGGCGCCAGGCGCGGCCATGGCCATCGCGGCCGCGAGCAGCAGGGCCAGCGCCAGCGCCACGCGGCGCCGCGCGTCAGAACGAGGGCCAGCCATTGGACATGTCCGTCTTGCGTACGGCCTGGGCGCAGCTGGCGCAGAAGCGGATGCTGACGCAGTCGCCGCCGAACATGACGCAGGAGCCGGTGTGGCTGGGATCGGCCTGGCTGGCGGGCAGGCCGAAGTGGCAGTGGTTGCCGAACTGGGAGTAGAAATACGGACCCTTGTCGAGTTTGGACGAGTCCATGTCGGCTTCATCGGGATGGGCGCGTACCCACTCGGGTCCGCTGGGCGTCATGCCGATCAGGTGGCCGATCTCGTGCACCAGCGTCTGCTGCAGATAATCCAGCGTGTTGGGCTCCCAGGGGCTCATCGCCGCCACGCCAAGGAGGTTGGTGCCAGGGAACGCCACGCCGCCTGCGGAGCTTTCCAGCAACCGGACCTTCAGAATGATCTTGCCCGAGGTCGGCACGGGCACCAGGCCCGCCATGCGGATGTTCAGGGTGTCGCAGGCCTTGGGATTCGCAGGGTCGTAAGGCACCGGGGTCATGCGATCCTTGGGGATGGGGACCTGCCTGATGCCGGCCGCAGGGTCGGTGTACTCGAACAGGCATTCGACGTACCAGTCCACGCCAGGTTCGATGTGATACCACAGGAAGCTGAGGGTGCCGTCGGCGTTGACGAACTGCACCTGCTTGTCGGCCGCGCCGGGACCGGCCGAGGCTTGCACGTAAATGGGCTGGACGGGCAGCATCGAGGCCAGCCGGTCGATGTGGCAGACGACGAGCGTATAGGGCTCGTGATCGGGGCCCTGCGACCCTGGATAGACGGAGGCGGCCAGCCGGCGCAGGCGTTCATAGCCGTCGTCCGTGAACACGTCCATGTTGGCGTCGCCGCGCGTGCTGACCGGCGGCAATTGCACGACGTCCACACCATGCCGCGCGTATTCCGTAGCGGTCGGCTGGAAGCCGTGGCGGCGCGCCAGAGCCTCGGGGCCGGGCAGCATGATCTCCTGGAGATATAGCCGCCTTGCGGTCTCGACCTGCTCCGTGGAGATGATCTGGCTCTTGTCGTTCACCACCTCGAAGGTATAGGTGTTCAGGCCGGCGGCGGGCAGGGTGATGTTGTCGACCACCTTGGTGCCGTCGGCGTCGGTTACGTAGCTGTAGGAACGCTGGTTGGGCTCTCGATACAGCGGCTGGCGGCTTTGCTCGCGCGCGGAGTACACCGCGTTGCCCGGACGCGGGCTGACCTTGACGCTGAAGCGATGCTGGCCGGCCTTGTTGAAGCGCACGCGGATCCTGGGCTTGTTGGTCTGGCGGTCCAGGCTGTCCAGCGCCTGGCCATCGTTCCAGACCTCGTCCTCTTCCTTCAGGTTGACGTACTGGAGCTTGGCGCCGCTCCTGGCCCGGTAGGCGGACGGCGTGGGTGCGCCGGCATCCGGCGTCCCGGCCGCTGCGGAGCCGCCCGCGTCCTGGCCGCCGGGCGCGCCAGCGGGCCTCGCCACAGGGCCGGGCAGGCCGACGCCGGCCATTTCCATGACCCGCTTGGCCATCGCCGGATAAGGCGAGTTCGCCACCGCCGGAATGTTCATGATCGCCTCCGCCACCTTGGGCAGCGTGACGTTGGATATCGTGGGCGATTGCAGGATGGCGCCGACCACGGACGGAATCGCGGAGTCGGTCAGGCCCGGCGTGCTGAGTATGGCGCCCGCCACCGCGGGCAGATTGCCCTGGTTGACGTCGGGCATGGTCAGCAGCGTGTTCACCGCCGAGCTCAGCGCGGCGGGGCGGCCGCCCATGGCGCCCATGGCCTGGCTCATGAACGGGCCAATGGCGGACCCCACGCCGCCGCTGCCGGCGGCGGTCAGGTTGGACGCGGCGCCCAGGGCGGATGCCGCCGTGGCGTTGCCCATTGCCGTGGCGGCGCTGGAAGCGCCCGACAGCATGCCCGAGGCCGACGGGCCGGCGCCTGCGGCCGGCGAGGCGACGGTGGATGCCTGCGAGGCCAGGGCCGACGCCTGCGTAGCCATGCCGCCGGCCCTGGACACGGCGCCTGCCGCGTCAGTCAGCGCCTGGGGCATGGAAACCGCGCCGGCCAGCGCGTCGCCAGCGCCCTGTGGAATCTTCATGGTGGAGAGGCCGCCGTCCATCAGCGACGGCGTTGCCATGCTGGCCAAGGACTGCGTGGCGCCGTTAGCCAGTGAGGACGTGGCGCCGCCAGTCAGCGACGGAGCCACATTCTGCATGGCCGTTTGCGCCATGCCGCCGGCCTTTGCCATGGCGCCCGACATCAGTTCCGAGCCCGCCTTGCCCGCTGCCTGCATGGTCTTGCCGGCCATCGCGCCCAATTCCTGCACGGGCTTGAGCGCTTCGCCGGCCATGCTCTTGGCCTGGTTCAGCATGCCGGAGGCGCCATCGGCCGCGGCGGACAGGCCGTTGGATACGGCGGTTGCGCCGCTCGCAAGCGCCGCGCCCGCGCTACTCAGCAGCGAGCTTTGCGATCCACTGGCTGCAGCTGCTGTGGGGCCTCCAGCCGCTGCAGCCGAGGCGGCCGCGCCGGTCGCCCCAGCCGCATTCAGCGCCTGGCCGGAGCCGGCTTGCGCCTGCAGCTTGGCCTTGGGACGGTGCACCAGTTCGGCCGTGACCAGCATCGGATCTCCCACTTGCGAGGACGGCAGCGCGGGCAGCGCGGCCGCGTCGCTGGCAGGCCCGATCAGGTTGTGGGATGCGCCCTTGACCGAGAACATCCCCGGCCCCTTGAACAGGATGTCGCCGCCATTCATGACGATGCTGGCGCCGGCGGCCTGCAGGGTGATGCTCTGGTTCGCCAGGATCTCGATGCTGTCGGTAGTGGAGGTGACGGTGATGTCCTGGCCGGCCAGCATTTCCAGCATGTCGGTATGCGCGTGGATCGACACAGGAGATTCGGCGGCGACGGCGCGGATGCCGCCGTCCTGCACGAACAGACTGGTGGAGCGGCCGGAGGCCGTGGCAAAGGTCTGGCGCGCTGCCACGTGGCCGTCGGCCTGCGCGGTGACGTGCAGGTTTTCGCTGGCGTGCAGGATGGCCGAGGCGGGCGTGGCGAAGTTCAGGGAGGACGGCGCGTCGATCAGCATGCGGGCGCCGTCGATGCGCTCCACTGCGTCCGTGCCGGTGCGTTCGCCGCCGCTGGCCTTGACCGCCTGCTGGCCGCCTACGCTGCCCGGATAGCGGCCATCGCCCTTGGGATCGATGGCGCGGGTCAGCGTGTCGTATTGGCTGGTGGCCGCGAGCGCGCGCGCCTGGCGCTGCGCGCCGGCGGCATCCAGGCGTTGCGCCGCATTCTGCGCCCCGCGCAGCAGCGCCAGCGCTTCCTGCGCGTCGGCCTGGGTGGAGCGCGCGTCCTCGCGTGCGTTGGCGGACAGCAGCATGCCTTGTCCTGAGCGCACCACGGTCCAGGCATCCGAGCGCAGCTCGAAGCCGGTGCCGCGCCATGCGCCGCGACTGGATTCATCCGCGCCCTGTGCGACCAGATAGCCCAGGCCCAGCTGCGTGGCGCCGATGGAACTCGACAGGCGCGTGCGCATCTGCCGCGGCGTGTCGTCGAACAGCCATTGGCTGTGGCCCTCGCCGTCCAGGCCCTTGCTATGCCAGCCGCTGAGCCTGCCGGGATGATTGGCTTCAGCGTCCTCGCCGGCGGACCAGGGCGGCAGGTCGGCGTCGTTGTACAACTGGGCCGAGGCCACGGGCTGGTCGATGTCGCCGTCCAGGAATTCGACCAGGACCTCGGTGCCTTTGCGCGGCAGATGGTGCGCGCCCCAATTGGGACCGGCCTGCGCGCCCGCAACGCGCAGCCAGGTGCCGGAACTGTCGTCGCCCGGCGCATTGCCGGTGTCGTCGCCATGGCTGCGGTGCGCCAGGCCACCCGGTAGCGGACGCGCGCCGCGCTGCCAGGGGAATTGCACCTTGATGCGCAGGTCGCGGCCCGAGGAAATGGGCGCGTCCTGCGCAGCCACCACGACGGCCGCCAGGCCTTCGGGCGCCGTGGGCTTGGCGCGCCAGCCGGGCATAAGCGGCGCGGCTGCCGGCAGGGCGCCGAAGGTATTGCGGTAAGAGCCATGTTCCAGATCGGAATCGCCCAGCGCCTGGGCGGCCTGGCTGCCCAGGTTGTTGGCGGCTTCGTGTTCGACGTGCAGCAGCGTGTAGCGGTTGCCGCCCATCTCATCGACGGCCTGGCCCGAGCCCCCGGCGTAGCGGCTGTGCTGCGTCAGCGTGAAGTCATGGCCGGGCATCATCTGGCGGGCCGTGCCGCCGCCGTCGAAGCGCACCATGCGGGCTTCATGCGCCTGCAGGCTGCGCGCGGCGGCAAGCTCCGCGCTGTCGCCGTCGGCATGGCGGCCGTGGCCGTCGTAGTCATAGTCTTCAAGGCGCGGCACCGCGCCGGCCTGGACGTCGGACTGCGCATGCGCCGCGTGCGCGAGCAGCTTGCGGTCGTCCCAGGCCAGGCGCGTCACGGCATTAGGCCGTACCGCCCGGGACGCGCCAAAGCGCGTGATGCTGTCCTCGGTTTCCGTGGCGTCGCTGCGGTGAAAGCGCAGCGTGGCATCGGGGCAGACGGGCCGCGCCGCGCGCGTGTCGAACACGACCAGCCGGTGCCGCGCGCCGCCCGAGGCTTCGTCCTGCTGTTCGCCCTGCTGGTGGTCGAAGCGGAAGCTCAAGCCGGCTTCCGCCATCAGGCGCAGCACGAAGGCCAGGTCGGTCTCGCGGTACTGTGTGCGCAGTGGACGCGGCGCGGGCGGTTCGGCGATGTCGAACGAGTAGGCCGCCTGCGGATAGTCGGCGAAGATCTCGCTCAGGATGTCAGTGACCGACTTGTCCTGGTACAGAAAGCTGTCGCGGCGCAGGCCCAGGGCTGCCAGCCAGGGCGCGGCGTGCAGCCGGTAGCGCGCCAGGCCGCCGTCTGCGCCCAGCGCGTCCACGCCTTCCACCACTGCATGCCATTGGCGCCTGTTGCCGTCGGTCAGCAGCAGGCTGACGCTGATCTCGCGGCCCAGCAGGGCTTGCACATCCAGTTCGGCCGAGGACGCCAGGCAATCCAGCGTCAGGGCAAACAGTTCGGAGACGCTTTCGCGCAGGACCATGCGTTCCACTGCGAGCGCCGCATCCAGGGGCGTGCGCACCTGTAGCATGCGGGCGTTCTGGGAGAGGGCGGCAACATCCAGGCTGCTGAATCCGGCGGGCGCTTGGGAACGGTCGGTCATGGTGCTGAGCGGTGGCCTGAGGCCTTCAGGGTAGCGAGATGGTCAGGTGCGCGGCGCGCGGGCCGATCTTGACGATGTCATGGTACGGAGCCATGGCGGTCTGCATGTCGCGGTTCAGGAAGTGGCTCATGCCCAGATAGGCCAGCAGCCCCAGCAGCGCGAACAACGCGCCGATGCTCCACAGCGGCACGTCGCGCTTGAGCGTGTGGGCGATCTTGTCGGGCAGGGGCCAGTGCGGCGCGAAGCCCGCGCGCTTGCCGCGCAGCAACGTGATTTCATCGCCCAGCCGCGCCGTGAGATAGCCCAGCTTCTCCTGGCCTTCTATCATGTACTTGCCCTGGAAGCCCAGCAGCAGGCACATGTAGAACACTTCCAGCGATTGCAGGCGCGGCGCGCCCTGCGCGCGCAGGTCTTCCAGGCGCGCAAAGAAATTCTCGCCCGCAAGCTGTTCGCCAAACAGGGTCAGCTGCAGCGGCTGCAGCATCCAGGCGTCGCGGATGGAAAAGCCGGAATTCAGCACGGTCTCGTCCACCGCGGCGCAAAATGCGTACTTGGTGGCGTAGACGTCCTCGGCAGGAATGTCCATCTTCTTCGCGCTGCGCTCGAAGTCTGCCAGGAACTGCTGCACGCGCGCCGAGAACGAGGCGGCGTCCACGGGTTCCTGGCCGCTTTTCAGCAGGAACAGCATCAGGAAGCCGTCGTACAGCAGGTCCAGCAGGGACTTCGCGGGGCGCGAGCCATAGAAATCGGCGGCTCGGGGAGGGAGCGAGGCTCCGGGCATCAGGGTAGGCGCGGCGGCGGTCATGGGCAGGCTCTAGCGGGTGACGGCGATGAGGTCCAGTTTCAGTTCAGGTATGCCCGAGGGGGCATAGATGGCGATGCTGCGTGCCTGCAGCATGCGGTCATACAGCGAGCCGCGTGTTTGCAGGGTGAAGTAGCAGGCGCCCGGCTTGACGGGCACGGCGGGCGGAACCTGCGGCGTGTAGACGAGCTGCACGCCGGGCATGGCCGAGAGCACCAGCTTTTCCACGTCGTCGGGCGCGCCCACCTTGAAGCGCAACGGCACGGTCTCGGCCAGTTCGCTGGCCGGCGTGGTGGCGGATACCGACAGGTAGAGCGCGGTGGTCTCGTCGAGCTTGCCGGAATCCAGCCGGCCGACGTGGAACGAGGGGCGCAGTTCTTCCAGCACGATGGAGAAGTAGCGGGTGGAGATGACGGTGTCGAGCAGGTCGCGCAGGATTTCGTCCAGCTGCGCGAAGGCCGCGCCCGGCGCGTCGTGCTGGTAGGCCGGCAGGTCCGCCAGGGTGTGCACCTTGGAGAAGGTCATGAGCGCGCCGGCCAGCCGCAGCATTTCCTGGAACAGGCGCTCGGGATGCAGCTGCGGATTGTGGAACAGGTGCGACAGCGCGGAATAGGCTTCGTTGCAGGTGTGCAGCAGCCAGAACGAGGCCACATCGCCCGAGCGGAACTCGATGATGTTCTTGTTCGGTTCGCGGTGAAAGCCATAGAGCGCGTTGACCTTGGCCTGCAGTGCGTCCAGCAGCCGGCGCAGCTGTTCGAACAGCGCGCTGCACGCCTGCACCGTGACGCTGGGGGCGATGAAGCTGGTGTCCAGCTCGTAGCCGGCGCTGGCCGTGCGGCGCACGCGCGCTACGGGAATGGTCAGCAGCGCGTCGCGTGGCTCGTGTTCCGACAGCAGGCGCACGTTCTTGCGCAGGAAGGCAAGTTCGGCCGTGCTGGCGTTGGTGTACAGATCCGGCGCGGGGCTGTCCTGGTGCGCATAGCGCGCATCGAAGCCCTGTTCCTGGCGCGTGTCCCGATAGTTGCCGCCGATGTCCTTCATCGGGTGCAGCGCCAGGTAGAACACCGCCGTGCTGGCGCCGTCCAGGCCGTCCAGCGCGACCGCGGGCGGCAGGTCGTCGTTATGGGGGGCGCTGTAGATTTCGCCGTCGGGAAATATCGCGGAGAGCTCGGTGGCGCGCAGCATGCCGTTGGCAAGCGCCGCCGCGTCGAAGCGCGCCGCGCGCAGGCCCCATGCATAGGGATGCAGCGCGCGGCTCATTTCCGCGAGGCGGGCCTCGTGGTACGCGTCTTGGCGTTGAAAATGTTGGGGCCGCAGGAACAGCCCCTCTCCCCACAGTATCTTCGCTGAATGGCTCACGTTTGCTGGCTCTTGCTTCTTATATATAGAGGGCGTCGATGACGGCGGCTAGGCGCGGCTTGCGTTCAGTTCGGGCATTGCACCGAGCCGAGGCGGGCCGGGTCGAAGCCGGGCACGCCCGGTGGCAACACTATCTGTCCGGTGACCACGGTCATCGCGCAGGCATGGGCGCCCATGACGATGCCGGTGTCCTCGGCGGTCTTCACTTCGAATACGTATTTCCAACGCTGCGGCGCGGGCGCGTAGAACAAGCCCGCGACAGCGATGTAGGCAGCGGTTTTAGGCACTTTTTCCAGGTGTTCGTAGCGCTGGCCCGGCGTCAGTGTGACTTCGCGTGCAGCGATGATGCTGTCACCCAACGCCGCCTTTTCGGCGTCAGTATCAACCAATTGCGTGAGCGGTGCGCGCTGAAATGCCTCGGCATTCTTCAAATAGTATATTTTCGTAACCACAGCCATTGGCTGTCCGCTACTCGCATTCAAATTTTCTCCGGCATGTATAGCCAATTTCACATCGATTGGCGCATTCGGGTCTTTTTTCAGGCCCGCCATATCCATCATGCCGCCGGTCATTCCGGCCACCGCTCCGATCGCTGAAACCGCTGCGCAACCGCTGATTACGGGGCTTGCCGCGATGATGGCCGCTGCTGCCATGCACCGAGAAAAATAGAGATGTTTTGACATGGCTCTTTATACCGGAAGCCTGCGACAACATACAGATCACGGCACGATGAGCGAAGTTTCTGCGCGAGTTACATGAAGTAATGCACTGTAGTGCTGCGCTAACAAAAGGTTGTTGAAATACGCGGCCTTGGTTACACCCTCCTACATACCAAAAAAATGCACATATCCCGGGTTCTCCTCATCGGCGCAATGATGGCCTTCCTCGCGGGCTGCGCCACGTCCCCCAAGCCGCAGACCGACGCCGAGTACAAGCAGTCGATGACGCACGCCACGCAGACGCTGGCTGCCAAGGGCAACGATCAGGCGGTTGCCGAGTTCCAGGAAATAGCCCTGCTCAATCCCGCGCGCGGCGAGCCGTGGTCGTACATCGCCAAGATCCGCTTCGACGAGCAGAAGTACGGCGAGGCCATCGTCGCGGCCGATGAAGCGCTGAACCGTGACCCCGAAGACTTCACCGCCAAGACCGTGCGGGCCGTGGGCGGCCTGCGCGTGGCCATGCAATCGCTGGCCGATCTGCGCGCCAACGCGCTGTTGGCGGGCAACGCCCGCACTGATGCGGTGGCGCTGGCTGCCGCCATGCGTGAAACCCTGGGCCAGGACGTGCTGTTCCCCGAGGGTTACAAGCCCCCGCGCCCGCGCCAGCCGCGGCGCAACGATGCGCAGGGCGCGGCCGCCGCGCAACAGGCCAAGCCTGCCGCCAACGCGGCGGCGGCGACGCCGCCCGCTACGCCTGCGGCCCCCGCGGCGAATTCCGCTGCGGCTCCCGCCGCAAAGCCGCCTGTGGCCCCGGCTGCTTCCGGCGCCGCGCCGGCCGGCCGCGCGCCGGATCCGTTCGGCAACCTCCTCAAACCCTGATCGGGCCCCACGGCCTCTTCACTATGCACTTCGCTTGGAGCCCCCATGGCTAAGAAAGAAAGCGTTCAGAAAAGACTCCAGAAAGTACGTCCGCCGCGCGTGCAGCTGACCTATGACGTCGAGAAGGGCGACGCGATCGAGCAGAAGGAACTGCCGTTTGTCGTGGGCGTGGTCGGCGACTTCAGCGCGCAGTCCGAAGCCGAGCTGCCGCGCCTGAAAGACCGCAAGTTCGTCAACATCGACGTCGACAACTTCGACGACGTGATGCGCGGCCTGGAGCCGCGCGCCGCGTACCGCGTGAAGAACCGCCTGACCGACGAAGGCGGCACCTTCGGCGTGGACCTGAAGTTCCGCTCGGTCGAGGACTTCCGGCCCGAGGCCGTGGTGCAGCAGATCGAGCCGCTGAAGGAACTCCTGGACATCCGCACCAAGCTGGCCGACCTGCGCAACAAGCTGGCGGGCAACGACAAGCTGGAAGACCTGTTGGGCGAAGTGCTCAGCAGCACTGAAAAACTGCAGCAACTGACCAGCGAAGCCGGCAAGAACGGCAAGGGAGGCAGCAATGAGTAATTCCGCCGCCGCGCAGAACGTATCCGCGCCCGCCGCCGAGGCCGACTCGGGCCTGCTGGACCAGATCGTCGAACAGAGCCGCGTGGCCAAGTCCACGGCCGAGCACGACCGCGCCAAGGATCTCATCGGCGAGCTGGCCCGTGAAGTCATGAAGGGCACCGTCGTGGTCTCGGACAACCTGTCCGCGATGCTCGACGCCCGCGTGGCCGAGCTGGACCGCCTGATCTCGGCCCAGCTGAGCGAAGTAATGCACGGCGCCGAGTTCCAGAAGCTGGAAAGCACCTGGCGCGGCCTGCATTACCTGTGCCAGGAGAGCAACACCGGCCCGATGCTGAAGATCAAGGTGCTCAACGTCACCAAGCGCGATCTGGTGCGCGACTTCCAGACCGCCATCGACTTCGACCAGAGCCTGATGTTCAAGAAGGTCTACGAAGAAGAGTTCGGGACCTTCGGCGGTTCGCCGTTCGGCGCGCTGCTGGGCAACTTCGAGATCACGCGCCAGCCCGAGGACATGTACTTCATCGAACAGATGTCGCACGTGGCGGCCGCTTCGCATGCGCCCTTCATCGCCTCGGCCTCGCCCGAGCTGCTGGGCCTGGACAGCTTTGCCGACCTGGGCCGCCCGCGCGACCTGGCCAAGGTGTTCGACACCGTCGAATACACCAAGTGGCGCAGCTTCCGCGATTCGGAAGACTCGCGTTACGTGGGCCTGACCATGCCGCGCTTCCTGGGCCGCCTGCCCTATGACCCGAAGGAAGGCACTTCGGTAGAGGGCTTCAATTTCGTCGAGGAAGTGGACGGCACCGACCATGCCAAGTACCTGTGGTGCAACGCCGCCTGGGCCTTCGGCGCGCGCCTGACCGCGGCCTTTGCCGACTTCGGCTGGTGCGCGGCGATCCGCGGCGTGGAAGGCGGCGGCCTGGTCGAGAACCTGCCGACCCATACCTTCAAGACCGACGACGGCGAAATCGCCCTGAAGTGCCCGACGGAGATCGCCATCACCGACCGGCGCGAAAAGGAATTGAGCGACCTGGGCCTGATTCCGCTGGTGCATTGCAAGAACTCGGACTACGCCGCGTTCTTCGGCGCGCAGTCGGTGCAGAAGGCCAAGAAGTACAACACCGACAGCGCCAACGCCAACGCGGTGCTGTCGGCCCAGCTGCAATACATCTTTTCGGTATCGCGCGTGGCGCACTACCTGAAGGCCATGATGCGAGACAAGATCGGCAGCTTTGCCTCCGCGCAATCTGTCGAGAGCTTCCTGAACCGCTGGGTCTCGCAGTACGTGCTGCTGGATGACAACGCGAGCCAGGAGCAGAAGGCGCAGTTCCCCTTGCGGGAAGCATCGGTGCAGGTTGCCGAGGTGCCGGGGCGTCCCGGCGTGTTCCGGGCCGTGGCGTTCCTACGGCCTCACTTCCAGCTCGATGAGCTTTCGATTTCGTTGCGCCTGGTCGCGGAACTCCCCGCCCAAGCCCAGAAGTCGTGACCACCGTCGGATTCGACGATTTTTAACCAGAGAGGCTATTAATGAAGGACATCTACGTCAAATTCGGCAACCCCGCACTCAAGGGCGAGTCGCAGGACAAGGACCATCCGGACTGGATCGAAGTCGGATCGTGGCGCCATGAAATCATCCAGCCGCGTTCGGCTACCGCCTCCACCTCCGGCGGCCACACCGCCGAGCGCACCGAGCATGGCGAGATGGTCTTCACCAAGGACCTGGACGTGGTCAGCCCGCTGCTGTATCAGCACGCTTCCGGCGGCACGACGTTCGACGAAGTGACCATCGATTTCCTGCGCGCCGACGGCGAAGGCAACCGCGTCAAGTACCTGGAAATCAAGCTCAAGTACGTGATCATCTCGCGCGTGGCGCCGGAAGTCGTCAGCGAAGGCCTGCCGCACGAATCGTTCTCGCTGAAGTACGCCGCCGTGCAGTGGAAGTACACGCAGCAGAAGGTGGGCGGCAACCAGGGCGGCAACGCCCAGGGCGCATGGAGCCTCACCAAGAACGACAAGACGTACTCGGTCTGAACCTGACCGCATGAACGGCAAAGGCCCCGGCCGGTCCGGCGCCTTTGCTCAATGAGGCCGCGATGAAGGGATTCGAACCCAGCCTGTTCGACAAGTTGTTCGACGGCGACGGGCAGACACCGCATGCGTTGCGACGCCTGTCGGTGGAAGAAATCAAGGAAACGGTCGCGCGCGACATCGAGGCCCTGCTCAATACGCGCATGGTCTTCACAGAAGACTCGCTCAAGCGCTTTCCGAACTGCCAGCGGTCCATCCTGACCTATGGCTTGTCGGATTTTTCCGGCCTGAGCCTGGCCAGTCACTACGACCGCGAGTTCATCTGCCGGTCGCTGGAGCAGGCGATCGCCCGCCATGAGCCGCGCCTGACGCATGTGCGGGTGTTGCTGCAGGTGGACAGCCGCGCGACCTCGGTGCTGTATTTCGCGATTACCGCGATGCTGGACGTGGGGCCTGCGCATGAGCCGGTCACGTTCGACGCGACGCTGCAGCCGTCCACCTTGCAGTACTCGGTGAGCAAGGGCCGGGCCAAGGCCGCGGCGGCCGCCTGATAACAAACCATGCACGCGGGCGCCGGCGGCACGCCGCCGGCGAAGAAGGGAAAGATGGAAGAACTGCTGCCTTACTACGAACGCGAACTGGGCTTTCTGCGCGGTTCGTCGCGCGATTTTGCGCAGCGCTATCCCAAGATCGCCGCGCGGCTCGGGCTATCCGGCGAAACCTGCGAGGATCCGCACGTCGAGCGGATGATCGAATCGTTCGCGCTGCTGGGCGCACGCATCAACAAGAAACTGGACGACGATTATCCGGAATTCACGGAAGCGTTGTTCGAGGTCATGTACCCGCATTACCTGCGCCCGTTCCCTTCGTGCTCGGTGGCGCAGTTCGACATGGGCGGCATGGCCTCGCAGCTGACCGCGCCGGTGCGCATGGCGCGCGGCACGGAATTGAAGTCGCATCCCGTGCGCGGCGTGGCGTGCCGTTTCCGCACGGCGTATGACGTGACCCTGGCGCCGGTGAGCGTACGCCAGGCGGTGTTCGCGGCCACGGCCAATGCACCGTCTGCAGCCAGCCTGCCGGCGGGCGTGACGGGCCGGTTGTCGCTGACGCTGGCCTGCCTGGCAGAAACCCAGAATTTTTCCACCCTGGCGGTGGACCGCCTGCGCGTATACCTGCATGGCGAGCCCTCATTCGTAGCCGCGCTGCGGGACTGCCTGTTCCTGCGCACCGCCGCGGCCTATCTTGAAACGCAGCCGGGCCGCTGGAACCGCATGCAGGATGTGCCGCTGGCGGAGGTGGGGCTGTCCGAGGACGAAGCCCTGATCGACTTCCCGGCCAGCTCGCATCCCGCCTACCGGCTGCTGGCGGAGTACTTCGCGTTCTCCGAGAAATTCAACTTCGTGGACATCGACCTCGCGGCGCTCAGGCGCGCGGCAGGGCCGGTGCGTGAAATCACCCTGCATCTGGCATTGAAGGGCGTGCGCGCGGATTCGAACACGGCGCGCCTGCTGGAGTCGGCCTCCGCGGACAATTTCCGGCTGGGCTGCACGCCCGTGGTCAACCTGTTCGCGCAACGCGCCGATCCCATCCGCGTCACCCATGCGCAGGCGTCCTATCCGGTGGTGGCCGACGCGCGCCGCGCCTATGGCTACGAGATCTATTCGATCGACCGCGTGCGCCAGGTGCGGCAGAACATGCAGGGCGATTCGGTGGTGGAATTCCGACCCTTCTATTCGCTGCATCATGGCGAAACGCCCGAGGGCGCCGGTCACTACTGGACGGCGCGGCGCAATGCCATGGTGGCCGAGCGCAGCCCAGGCTACGAAATGGAGCTGTCTATCGTCGACATCGATTTCGATCCCTCGCTGCCGCAGACCGAGACCCTCAGCCTGGAACTGACCTGCACCAACCGTGACCTGCCCGCGCATCTGGCGGTGGGACAGCCGGGCGGGGACCTGTTCCTGGAGGGCGGCTCGATCGCGCGTGAGATCCGCATGTTGCGCCGGCCGACGCACACGCATCGCTTCCAGCAGGGGCGGGCGGCGCACTGGCGCCTTATTTCGCATCTGGCTCTGAACCACCTGTCGCTGGTCCACAGCGGCCTGCCTGCGTTGAAAGAGACGCTGCGGCTGTATGACCTGTCGCACTCCGCGGTGGCGGCGCGCCAGATAGAAGGGCTGGTCGGCCTGGACTACAAGCCTGCCACGCACTGGATGCCCGGCGAGCCGTTCGCGACCTTCGTGCGCGGCATCGAGATCCGGCTGACGATCAACGAAGACAACTTCGTCGGCACCAGCCTGCATGCCTTCGTGGCGGTGATCAACCGCTTTTTCGGCCTATACGTGCATGCCAACAGCTTCGTGCAGCTGGTTGTGCTGTCGCGCCGCGGCGCGGAAGAAATCCTACGGTGCGCTCCATGCAACGGCGACGCGATCCTAGCGTAATCGAATCGCTGCTGGCCGAGCCGCAGCGCTTCAAGT
Organism: Achromobacter sp. ACM02; assembly: GCF_014851605.1. Taxonomy (NCBI): domain Bacteria; kingdom Pseudomonadati; phylum Pseudomonadota; class Betaproteobacteria; order Burkholderiales; family Alcaligenaceae; genus Achromobacter; species Achromobacter sp. ACM02. The sequence continues at coordinate 529,806 of NZ_JACUZY010000004.1, read as the reverse complement.
TCTTCCAGGCCGTGCGGGTGCTGGAGTCGTGGTTCGCGCGGCAGGAAGGCAGCCGCGCGCGCAATGCCGTGCCCGCGCACCTGCGCTTCCTGAACTCGTCTTCGCTGGGCTTTCCCGCCAGCGAGATCGCCGCGCTGACAGCCTATGACAAGCAGGGCCAGGCGCTGGAAGACACCGAAGCGCGGCTGGCGGCGCTGGCAGCGGGCAACCTGGGACGAGTGGAGATCGAACCGGCCTTCTTTGGCCTGTTGGGCGCACAGGGCGCCATGCCGCTGCATTACACCGAGATCCTGAGCACGCGCGAGAGCTCGCGGCGCGACCGCGGCGCCCGCGCCTTCTTCGATATCTTCTCCAACCGGGCGGCGGCGCTGTTCTACGCGGCCTGGAAGAAGTACCGCATGCCGGTGCGGCACGAGACCGAACAGGACCACCATTACCTGCCGCTGCTGCTGGCGCTGGGCGGCATCGGCCATCCGGCGCTGCGCGACCGCCTGCAGTCGGGGCAGGGTCGGGTGTTCGACGAATCGCTGGCGCACTACGCCGCGGCCGCGCGCCAACGGCCGGTATCGGCGGCCTACCTGCAACGGGTACTGGCGGACTACTTCCAGGTGCCGCTGCGGGTGGAGCAGTTCGTCGGGCGCTGGTATCACGTGCCGCCGCAGAACCGCACGCAGCTGGGCATGCCTGGCGCGGTGCTAGGCGTGTCGGCCATGGCCGGCGACCGCATCTGGCAGCGCGACATGCGCATCCGGCTGTGGATCGGCCCCTTGTCCAAGGACGCGTTCACCGACTTCCTGCCCGGCGGCGCGCGTGCCCAGGCGCTGGAGAAACTCCTGACCATGTTCGGCGGCATGAGCTTCGAATACGAAGTGCGGCTGGTGATGGCCAAGGAAGACGTGGGCGGCAGCGTGCTGGGCGAAGGCGGCGGCGCGCGTCTGGGCTGGAACTCCTTTCTTTGCACCGAAGCGGTGGCATCGGACCGCGATGACGCCAGCTACGAATTGCACACCATACATTGAGACTAGACGACCTGGAATATGGCCACACCCTTGAAGACCCTGATTGGAAAGCTCAACCAGACCTGCCGCCAGGCGGCCGAGCGCGCCGCCAGCCTGTGCATGGCCCAGGGGCACTATGAGGTGGACCTGGAACACCTGTTTTTGGCGCTGCTGGAAAAGCCGGCCAGCGATTTCAGCATCGTGGCGCGGCGCAGCGGTATCGAGGCTTCGGTGCTGGAAGCGGACCTGAATGCCGAGATCCGCGGCTTCAAGAATGGCAACACCCGCACGCCGGTGTTTTCGCCGCATCTGCCGCGGCTGTTCGAACATGCCTGGCTGATCGCTTCGCTGGACACGCAGACCACGCGCATCCGTTCCGGCCATCTGCTGCTGGCCTTGCTGACCGAGCCCGACCTGGCCCAGTTGGCGCGCCGCGGTTCGCGCCTGTTCGAATCGTTCAGGCTGGATGAACTGAAGCACGATTTCGCCGCGCTGACGGCGGGCTCCGAAGAGGCGGGCCAGTCGGTGGCGCTGGGCGACAGTCCGGCGGCGGACGCTGCCCAGGACGGCGCGGCCCCTGCTGCCGGCCTGTCCAAGACGCCGGCGCTCGACCAATACACCGCCAACCTGACCGAGCGCGCGCGCGAAGGCAAGATCGATCCGGTGATCGGGCGCGATGCCGAAATCCGCCAGATGATCGACATCCTGACGCGTCGCCGCCAGAACAATCCCATCCTGACCGGCGAGGCCGGCGTGGGCAAGACCGCGGTGGTCGAGGGGCTGGCGCTGCGCATCGTGGCGGGCGACGTGCCGCCGGCGCTGGCGGGCGTGGCCCTGCGCACGCTGGACATGGGCCTGTTGCAGGCCGGCGCCAGCGTCAAGGGCGAATTCGAGAACCGCCTGAAGAACGTGATCGATGAGGTCAAGCAGAGCTCCACGCCCATCATCCTGTTCATCGACGAAGCCCACACCATGATAGGCGCGGGCGGACAGGCCGGGCAGAACGATGCAGCCAACCTGCTCAAGCCGGCGCTGGCGCGCGGTGAACTGCGCACCATCGCCGCCACCACCTGGAGCGAATACAAGAAGTACTTTGAGAAGGACGCCGCGCTGGCGCGCCGCTTCCAGGTCGTGAAGGTGGAAGAACCCAGCGAGGAGCTGGCCGCCAGCATGCTGCGCGGCATGGCGCCGCTGATGGAGCAGCACTTCGGCGTGCGCGTGCTGGACGAGGCCATCGTGGCCGCCGCGCGTCTGTCGCACCGCTATATCAGCGGCCGCCAGCTGCCGGACAAGGCCGTCAGTGTGCTGGACACGGCCTGCGCGCGCGTGGCCTTGGGCCGCAGCGCCACGCCGGCACTGATCGATGACGCGCGCCACCGCCTGGCGCGCCTGGAGACCGAACGCGCCGCCCTGCGCCGCGAAGCCGCGGCGGGCGCGGCGCAATCCGCGCGCCTGCGCGAACTGGATCAGGAAATGGACGCCACGCGCGCCGCGTTGACGGACGCGGAAGCGCGGCTGGAGCAGGAAAGCGAGCTGGTCAGGCAGATCCACGCGCTGCGCGAGGAACTGGAAGCGGCGGGAACGGACGTGACGCCGGAACCCGCCGGCAAGCGCCGCTCGGGCAAGGCGGCCGAACCCGTCGCCACGCCCGGCCAGGCGCAACTGGCCGAACTGCAGCAGCAACTGCGCGCCTTGCAGGGCGAGGCGCCGTTGGTGCCGGCCTTCGTGGACGCGCAGGTCATCGCCGAGATCGTGTCGGCCTGGACTGGCATTCCGCTGGGCCGTATGGTCAACGACGAAATCCGCACGGTGCTGGAACTGCAGCCCCTGCTGGCCGAACGCGTCATCGGCCAGGACCATGCCTTGCACGCCATCGCGCAGCGCGTGCGCACCGCGCGCGCCGGCCTGGAGGACCCGAACAAACCCAAGGGCGTGTTCCTCTTCATTGGCCCCTCGGGCGTGGGCAAGACCGAGACCGCGCTGGCCGTGGCCGACGTGCTGTATGGCGGCGAACGCAAGCTGGTCACCATCAACATGAGCGAGTACCAGGAAGCCCACAGCGTATCGGGCCTGAAGGGCTCGCCGCCGGGCTACGTGGGCTACGGCGAGGGCGGCGTGCTGACCGAGGCGGTGCGCCGCCAGCCCTACAGCGTGGTGCTGCTGGACGAAATCGAGAAGGCTCATCCGGACGTGCTGGAGCTGTTCTTCCAGGTGTTCGACAAGGGCGTGATGGACGACGCCGAAGGCCGCGAAATCGATTTCCGCAACACGCTCATCATCCTGACCTCCAATGTCGGGTCCTCGGCCATCATGCAGGCGTGCCTGAACAAGAGCGCGGAGGAACGGCCCGATCCCGAGGCCTTGCAGGAACTGTTGGCGCCGCAGCTGTACAAGGCCTTCAAGCCCGCCTTCCTGGGCCGCATGAAGACCATCGCCTATTACCCGGTTGACGACGACGCGCTGGCCCGCATCATCGGGCTGAAGCTCGGCCGCATCGCGCAGCGGGTCCAGGCCAATCACCGCGCCGTCTTCGAATGGGACGAGGCGCTGGTGGAGGCCGTGCTGGCGCGCTGCACCGAGGTGGATACGGGGGCGCGCAACGTCGACCACATCCTGAATGGCACGCTGTTGCCGCAAATCGCGGAACAGGTGCTGGGCCGCATGGCGCAGGGCGAGGCCATCGCCCGCATCCGCGTTACCGCCGGCAAGAACGGCGATTTCCGTTACCGCCTTGCCTGACGCCGGAGCCTGACATGCCGATGGATAATGCCGGCCTTTCCCGAATGTCGATCGCGTCGGTCGACCAGGCCAACCGTTTGCTGGACCTGCGCACGCCGCTGGGCGCCAACCGGCTCGTCGCGGAAACGCTGTCCGCCACGGAGACCCTGTCGGACGGCGCGTTCCGGCTGGAACTGACGGCGCTGTCGGACGATGCCGGCATCCCCTTGTCCGAACTGCTGGGCAAGCCGGCGACGCTGCGCCTGCAGACCGCGCTGGGCCGCGAACAGCCCCGTGTCTGGAATGGCTACATCATGGCGGCCGAGTTCCAGGGCGCCAACGGCGGGCTGGCGCGCTATGGATTGACGCTGGAGCCCTGGCTCGCGTTTCTGCGCGCGCGCCGCGACAGCTTTGCCTATCAGGACAAGACAGTCATTGAAATCGTCGACAGCATCTTCGGCGATTACAAGGACCAGGGGGGGCTGGCGCCGCAATGGCGCTGGGTGGTGAAGGACCGCGCCGCCTACGCCAAGCGCAGCCTCACCGTGCAGTATCGCGAAACCGATCATGCCTTCGTCGAGCGCCTGCTGGCCGAAGAAGGCCTGTTTTACTGGGTGGAGCATGAGGCCGGCGAAGGCGAGGGCAGCCACACGCTGATCATTGCCGACCACAACGGCGCCTTTCAGCCCGGCCCGCAGGCCAGCGTGCGCTTCGCGCGCGCCGACGTGACGGAGACCGAGGACAGCATCCAGCAATGGAGCCGGCGCGCACGCTGGCAAACCAATGCGGTGCGCATGGCCAGCTGGGACTACCGCAGCGCCCAGGCCAGGCCGGTGGCGGCCCAGGTCGATGGCGGCGGCGCGAAGGGCGCGATGGATCTGGTCGTCAATGACTATCCCGGCCAGTACGCCTACGAGGACAGTGCGCAGGGCGAACGCCTGGCGCACATCGCGCTGGCCGCGCTGCGCGTGGGCCAGGAAAGCTGCGAAGGCGCGGGCACGGTGCGCACGCTGGCGCCGGGCCAGCGCTTTGAGCTGACCGGGCATTATCAGCAGGGCGGGGCCGCCTATGTGGCGATCGCCGTGCGGCACGAGGCCCGCAACAACTTCGACGAGGACCTGGGCCGCGCCGTGCGCGAGGCGCTGGGCGAGACCGGTCCGCAGGCAGCCGAGGCCGACTTCTACCGCAATACCTTTACCTGCATCGGCATCGATACGGAATTCCGCAAGGCCACGCGCGACGGGCACGGCGAACGCCTGCATCCGCGGCCCACCGTGTACGGCGCGCAGACCGCGCTGGTGGTGGGCGCCGAGGCGCCGGTGCACACCGACCGCGATCACCGCGTCAAGGTGCAGTTCCATTGGCAACGCGGCAAGGCTTCCAGCAGCCGCCTGGAGCATCCTTCGGGCGACGAGAACGCGCCGGCCAAGGACGAACTTGGCACGTGGGTGCGGGTGGCGGAGTCCGTGGCGGGCGGTGACTGGGGCGGGAACTTCGTGCCGCGCGTCGGCCAGGAAGTGCTGGTCGAGTTCCTGCACGGCGACATCGACCGCCCCGTGGTGGTGGGCGCGCTCTACAACGGCGCAGGCGCCGAGGACGCCGCGCATAACCAGGTGCAAGGCGGCGCCGCCAACGCCACCGGCAACGCGCCCGCCTGGTTCGCGGGCGGCGCCGACGGTCATGCGCACAACGTGGTGATGTCCGGTTTCAAGACGCAGGCGCTGGCCAGCAGCGGCCAGGGCACCGGCGGCTACAACCAGCTGGTGCACGACGACACGCCCGGACAGTCGCGTCTGACGGCTTCGACCACGCAGGCCGAGAGCCGCCTGAACCTGGGCCATATCAAGCAGCAGCGCGACAACGAAAGACTGCAGGACCTGGGCCACGGCGCGGAACTGTCGACCCGAGAGGCGGTGGCGCTGCGCGGCGGCTCCGGTCTGCTGATCAGCGCGGACCTGCGCGGGAACGCCGAGGGTGCGTTGCTGGACAGCTCGGAAGCGGCCAAGCAGATCGAGCGGGCGGCGCGTTCAGCGGAGGAGTTGGCGCAGGCGGCAGCGCGACAGAAGGCGGTGCTGGAAGACGATCCGGAAACACTGCCGGCGCAGGATGCATTGAAGCACGTCCTGGAGGTGATCGACGCGAAGCAGGACGCGCCCGAGGGCGAGCCCGTTGCCGCCTATAGCGAACCACAGTTGCAGGTGAGCGCGCCCAGCGGCATCGGCCAATACACGCCGGCCGACGCCTTCCTGGCGGCCGGGGCGTCGTTGGCGCAGGTGGCGCCGGACGTGAACTGGGTCAGCAGCGCCAACCTGGCGGTGGGCGTGGCCGGCGGCGCGGTGTTGTTCACGCTTGGCCGCAAGGCGTCCGGCGGCAGCCCGGTGCAGGGCCAGGGGCTGCTGCTGCATGCGGCGGGCGGCAAGCTGCGCCTGCACAGTCAGGATGCCAAGATGACTCTGTCCGCGGAAAAGGCGGTGACCTTCGCGTCGGCGCAGGCCGGCGTGACGGTGCAGGCGGCCAAGCGCGTGCTGGCGACGGCCGGCGGCGCCTATGTGCGGGTGGAAGGCGGCGGCATTCAGCTCCATGCGCCGGGGAAGGTCGAGCTGAAGGCCGGCGTGCATAACTGGGTCGGCCCGGAAAGCAGCCAGGCGAACCTGGTCTTCAACGAAGCCAGCCCCTTGTGCGAAGCGCGCGTGCGCGGCGCGGCCCAGCGCGGCGGCGCCGTGGTGCCGCTGGGTTGAGGCGGGAGGAAGGCGGCATGCTCGATTACCAGGCTTTCAGCGCCCATGGCTTTGGCCTCATCCAGGACGAGCGGACGGCCGGCGTGCCGGCCTGCGTCCAGGCCGAAGCCCTGGTGCCGCCGGCGCTACGGAAAATGCCGGGACTCATGCCCCGGTTGGTGGACCTGACCGCAATGCCAGCGGCGGACAAGGCGCAGGCGCTGGCTAGCCTGAACCAGGCCTTGCTCGATGGCGAGGATCTCTGGCTGGGGCTGCTGTTGCAGTCCGATCAGCCCGCCGATGCCGTCGCCGCGCATCTGCGCTCGCGGATGATCGTCGACATCGCGGGACAGGGCCCGTGCTTTTTCCGCTTTTTTGATCCGCGCGTTTTGGTCCAGCTGCCATGGATGTTGGACCCGGCGCAGCTGGTCTGGCTTTGCGGGCCGGTGCAGCGCTTCGTGTTCCACCTGGATGGCGCATGGCGTGCGGTGGCGCGCCCCGACGCCGAGGGGGCGGCGCGTCCGAAGCTGAGCGTGGATCAGTCCTTCGCCTTGACCCAGGTGCAGGCCCTGAATGAAGTGCTGTCGGACCTGGATACGCTGGAGCCCGAAGGGCGCGTCGCCTTGGGCCAGAAGGTGATGGCGCATTTCCGCACGGCCCGCGAACTGGGCCTGGCGACCGCGCAGGAACGCAAGGCGTTTGCACGGCATGCCCTGGACGTGCACCCCGCCTTCCACCGCCACGAGCGGGTCCGCGCCTGCCTGGCAGCAATGCAGCCCGAAGATGATTACCCCTACCTTGCTGCGGTCCAGGACCTGTCCGATGAGGACTGGTCCAGCGTGCGCGCGGATATGGAACGAACTGGAGAGCCCGATGGCCGATGATGCAAAGAACTGCGGGAAGAAGCGCTCGTCGCTGGATTGCGGAGAGGATTGCCCGTTTCACCGGATCGGCCTGCCCATCATGCCGCTGCGCTACGCGGTGCTGAAGAACGACGGTGCCTTTGCGGCGCTGGACGGCGACCTGAACACGCTGCAGCTGGCAGAGCGGCCCCTGGGTGACAGCGCGCGCTATGGCGTGCGGCTGCTGCGTCCGGGCTATCTGTACGTCTATGACGAGGCGCGCTCTGAGCTGAAGGGCTACTACGTCAACGAAAACGCCACGCTGTACAACTTTGATCTCGACAAGCCGGTGCAGGACTGCGACCGGACCTTTACTTGCACGATGGACCACGAAGCCAAGGCTTCGCTGCTGACTATTCCGAACGCCAAAAAAGCGACATTCGTATGGTTGGCGTTTTCGGACGTGCAGTGGACCAAGGACGTGTGCAAGGCGCACAAGGGCAAGAAGGGCGCCGATATGCGCGAGCGGCACATGTTCAAGTTCGATGTGCAGGCCTGGCTCAGCAGCGGCAAGCACGCCAATGCCAAGAGCATCAACACCCTGAAGGATACGGCCGCGGACTACCAGGTGCATCGCAAGCGCGACCTGGATCAACATCAGAAGCAGCAGTTGCTGGGTTGGAGCACCGTCGGCTATTACGACGTGAAGGGCTGGATGGGGGAAATGATCGAGAACGCCGCGGAGGCCTTCCTGCCCGGCAAGGGCCTGATGCTGGCGCTGCCGGACAGCACCGGAATCCTGCAGGATCTCGCGCGGCTGATGCGCATACGCTTCGACGACTTCGTATCGAACAAGGAGGACCTGCGTCCCCTGACCGTGTCGAAGTCCATCGAGTCTCTTAGCGAAATCATCATGCAGTCGGCCGAGAGCGAGTTCCTGGAGCAAAGAGGCCGGGATGCCACCAACCATACGGTCTATGGGACCACGACTCCGAGTATGGGAGCCGGCCCGGGAGGGTCGGGGGCCGGGGGGCTGGCGGTAGGCCAGATGCTGGCGGACTGGCTGATGCCGGAGAACAAGAAGCAGCGCATGGCCGAGGCGGAGGACTATCGCCATCCGACCGAGGCCGAGCGCGGCAAGGTGCGCTGGGAAGCCTGGTCGAAGTACTTCGACAATTACGACGAGAACGCGCGCAGGGCATGGCAGAAGGGATTCGACGAGCGCTTGGCGCAATTCGACGCGGCGACCATCGTGCCCTTGGCGAAGGCGCACGTGGCGTGGATCACCTGCCAGAAAACGCTCGATTCGTTCGAATGCAACTACGACTCCAATAACGCGGATAGCGGTGCGGTTTACCAGACGGTTCTTGCGTTGTGCATCGACGGAACCCAGGACAAGCGCATTTGCTTCAAGCAGTATGCGGACTGGCTACAGGGGGAACCGGACGACACGCGCAACCTGTTGCTGCGCGCCATGTTCCACAACCAGGATTTCGTGGTCAAGAAGGTGGTCGAGGCGCACGAAGCGGCGCTCGACTGGAAGGCCATCCCCTGGGGCAATCTGCACGAGGCCTACAAGACCGGGCTCAAGGTGCTGAGCGAAGGTCAGATGGACAAGACCGCGCGCCTGCTGGAGCAGGTCATGGGGCCGGTTGTGCATGTGCTCAGGCTGGGCGTGGATAGCGGCATCGCGCGCAAGCTGGCGATGTACGTGGGCCTGCTGGCGCGGCAGAACGTGGCGATCGTGGAAGTCGAGGGCGGCAAGAAGGCTTTCCGCGCCGCGCTGATCCGCGAGGTACTGCGCCAGCATGGCAGCCAGGTGAGCATGCGCCAGATGGAGCAGGCGGTGGCGGACGAGCTGCGGCGGTTGGAGGTGCGCGGCGAACAGCTGGAGGGCACCGACAAGAAGCGCTGGTTCATGCTGGTGGACAGGGACGCTGCCGCCAATGTGTCAACGGACCTGCGGGCCGCGGATAGGGCCAGGGCCTTGGCGCAGACCACCATGACGGTCGAGGAATACGAAGCCCGGGAACTGTCGCGCTGGCGCACCGCGATCAACACGGACGTCCGTGTCGGCGTCGTCGGCTGCCTGTTCCAGACTGTGGCGGTGTACAAGCTCTGGAGCGACCTGGAATCGGCCATGCCTCACGAACGCAGCGACGCGAGCTGGAAGTTCGTGGTCGGCATCGCGTCGGCGGGCGGCTCGGTGGCCGACGTACTGGGCGTGGCGCTCAAGAGCCGGCAGGCCGCGGGTATGCGGCTGGGGATTGGGGTGGGACTTGAAACCACCGGTTCTCTGCTGGTGCGATGGGGCGGCCGCATAGGCGTCGTCACTGGCGTCATCATGGCCGTGTTCGATTTCAAATCTGCCGCGGACCAATTCACGATTGAAAAGAACGGCTTGATGGGCGGGCTTTACCTTGCCTCGGGTATCCTCAGCCTGGTTGTCATCGGAGCGTTCGCCCTGTCGGCCACGGTCGTGGGCCTGATCGCGGCGGTGCTCCTGATCATCGTGGCGATATTGATAGAGAAGTTCAAGGGCAACAAGATCGATGAATGGCTGAAGCGCTGTCTGTGGGGGAAACTGCAGGGACAGGCCGGGGCCGATTACTACTATGGGGTGCAGCAAGAGATGAACAGCCTGCGCGTGGCCTTGGGAGGGTCGTGATGGACTTTACGGGACTGATGTCCAGGTTCCCTAACGATCGTCCGCTTTCGGAGTTCGACCGCGAGCATCGCTTGCTGCAAAAGAAGCGTCTCGATGTGCCGCTGCTGGCGCAGCTCTGCGTCGTGAAGATGAATTCCAACAGCCTGCTGTCGGTGGATCGCTGGTATGGCTGGCGAGGCTTTATTGCACTGATCGGCGCCATAGGAATCGCCTTTGGTGTGGGTGGCATCCTGATGCTGGCCTGGATTCTGGTAGCGGGCGATCTGCCCAATGAGAACGGTCTCTGGGAAGCGATCTTCATCGGAATGGCGATGTTCGCCATGCTGGGCTTGGCTGGCGTCTGGATTGCGTGCAAGGAGATGTTCCGTTGGACCTACTATCCCATCGCGCTGGATCGCAAGCGCCGGCTGGTACACGTGTTCCGGCTGAATGGCACCGTCTTGACGGCGCCCTGGGACAAGATTTACTTCACGCTGGGCCGGGGCAAGGGCACGTTCGGCTGGCTCAACTGGGACATACGCGGCCTGATCCTGGCCGAGGACGGCGTCACGGTGCAGGACACCTTCGCCTTTTGCATCGCCACCAGCCGCGTCGAAAATGCCTATTCCCACTGGGAGTTCCTGCGCCGGTACATGGAAGAGGGTCCTCAGGCGGTGCTGGATGCGGTCCTGTACTGCATGCCCGTCGACGGCAAGCGCGAGAGTTTCGCCTTCAGCAAGGAACGCATCTTCGCCAATGATGCGCAGAGCCCTGGCCTCATGTATTTGGTCATGGTGCCCTTCAACTACCTGCATGCCATCATGCGCTGGGCGGTGATGCAGACCAGCAAGATCCCGGCGTTTCCGCCGGAGATCGAGGCCACGCTGCAACCTGAGCCGGGCGACAAGTACGTGCGCGATGCGTCGATGAATCCCGAAGACCTGCGCTAGGGGATTTCATCCGGCGGCGCGGCGGACCGGATTTGCGCTAGGATTACCCCGACCTTTCCGCCCCTCCCTGGAGCCCCCGCATGACCGACCTCAGCGCCTTTCCCATCACCAAGAAGTGGCCCGCCCGGCACCCCGACCGCATCCAGCTGTATTCGCTGCCCACGCCCAATGGCGTGAAGGTGTCGATCCTGCTGGAGGAAACCGGGCTGCCCTACGAGGTCCACCGGGTCAGCTTCGACGCCAAAGACCAGTTTTCGCCCGAATTCCTGTCGCTCAGCCCGAACAACAAGATCCCGGCCATCCTCGATCCCAATGGTCCCGAGGGCAAGCCGCTGGGCCTGTTCGAGTCCGGCGCCATCCTGATCTACCTGGCCAGCAAGGCGGGCAAGTTCCTGCCGGCGGATACGGCGGGGCGCTACGAGACCCTGCAATGGGTCATGTTCCAGATGGGCGGCATCGGCCCGATGTTCGGCCAGCTGGGCTTCTTCCACAAGTTCGCGGGCAAGGACTATGAAGACAAGCGCCCGCGCGACCGCTACGCGGAAGAATCCAAGCGCCTCTTGAACGTGCTGGACCAGCGCCTGGAAGGCCGTGACTGGGTGATGGGCGACGAGTACACCATCGCCGACATCGCCATCCTGCCCTGGGTGCGCAACCTGGTGGGTTTCTACGGCGCGGGCGAGCTGGTGGAGTTCTCGCGCTTCAATAATGTCGCCCGGGTGCTGGAAGCCTTCGTGGCGCGTCCTGCGGTGGCCAGGGGCCTGACGATCCCCGGATAACGCCGCGCGTACCCTGCCTCTACAATCGGCCCTGTCATCCCTTCTGGAAAGCCGGGGCCGCCCATGGAACTGCGCCAACTGCGTTACTTCGTCCGCGTCGTGGAGGCGGGCAGCATCGGCCGCGCCGCGCAGTCCATAGGCATGGTGACCTCGGCGCTCAGCCAACAGATCAGCCGGCTGGAGGGCGAGCTGTCCACGCGGCTGCTGCGGCGCAGCGCCAGCGGCGTGGAGCCCACCGATGCGGGCTTGGCGTTCTTCCGTCAGGCGCAATTGGCGTTGCGCCACGCCGACGATGCGGTACATGCCGCGCAGCAGGCCAGGCTGGCAGGCCACGTCAGTGTGGGCCTGCCTTCCACCACCGCCGCCATCCTGGGCGCGCCCTTCGTGCAGGCCATGAACGAGCGCTATCCCGACATCCGCCTGCATCTGGTGGAGGCGCTGTCGGGCCATCTGAGCGACATGCTCAACGGCCGCATGCTGGACCTGGCCATCGTGTTCCAGGCGGAATCCGCGCGCCGCTGGAGCGTGACGCCCTTGCTGGACGAGCCGCTGTTCCTGCTGGCGCGGCCGGACATGGCGGGTTTGCCTGCCGGCGAGACCACGCGCATCGAGGCCATTGCGCATCTGCCTCTGGTCCTGCCCAGTGGACGCCACGGGCTGCGGGCGCTGGTCAACAACGCGTATCAGCAATCGGGCCGCACGCCGCTTGTGGCGGTGGAGGTGGACGGCCTGCCAGTGCTGATGGACGTGGTGCAACTGGGCCACGTGGCCACCATCCAGCCCAGTTCCGCCATGGCCCGGATCGCGCCGGGCCAGCTGCACATGGCGCGCATCGACGACGCGCACCTGTACCGCCCCAATCTGCTGGCCAGCCTGTCCGAGGACGAGCTGTCACCCGCGGCGCTGGCCGCCCGCCTGGTGCTGGCCGACGTGTCGCGCACGCTGGCGCGCGAGGGCAAATGGCCGGTGGTGGCTCTTCACGATTCATGAAGACCTGTTGACGGCTGGCTGATATCGGCGGGCGCTGCCGCTCGCTACAGTCCGTTCCTTGGAAGAGGAACGATGGCATGGTCGACGTCTTGGTGGTGGGAGGGGGCAACGCGGCGCTGTGCGCGGCCCTGATGGCGCGCGAGGCCGGCGCCAGCGTGCTGCTGCTGGAAGCGGCGCCGCGCGAATGGCGCGGCGGCAATTCGCAGCACACGCGCAATCTGCGCTGCATGCACGACGCGCCGCAGGACGTGCTGGTCGAGGCCTATCCCGAGGAAGAATACTGGCAGGATCTGCTCAAGGTGACGGGCGGGCTGACCAACGAGCATCTGGCGCGGCTGGTCATCCGCGAGTCCTCCACCTGTCGCGACTGGATGCGCCGCCATGGCGTGAACTTCCAGCCGCCCTTGTCCGGCGCGCTGCACGTGGCGCGCACCAACGCCTTCTTCATGGGCGGCGGCAAGGCCCTGGTCAACGCCTACTATCGCAGCGCCGAAGCGCTGGGCGTGCAGATCCGCTACGACGCGCCGGTCGACTCGCTGGAGCTGGAGGAAGGGCGCTTCGTGGCGGCGCGCATCGGCCATGAGCGCATCGAGGCGCGCGCCTGCGTGCTGGCGGCCGGCGGCTTCGAATCCAACCGCGAATGGCTGCGCGAAGCCTGGGGCCAGAACGAGCGCGGCGAATGGCCGGCCGACAATTTCCTGATCCGCGGCACGCGCTACAACATGGGCGTGCTGCTGAAGTTCATGCTGGACGCCGGCGCGGACAGCATCGGCGATCCGTCGCAGTCGCATTGCGTGGCAATCGATGCGCGCGCGCCGCTGTACGACGGCGGCATCTGCACGCGCATCGATTGCGTGTCGCTGGGCGTGGTGGTCAACCGGGAGGCCAGGCGCTTCTACGACGAGGGCGAGGACTTCTGGCCCAAGCGCTACGCGATCTGGGGCCGCCTGACAGCCATGCAGCCGGGCCAGATCGCCTATTCCATCATTGACGCCAAGGCCGTGGGCCGCTTCATGCCGCCGGTGTTCCCGGGCGTGCAGGCCGACACCTTGCCGGAACTGGCGGTGAAGCTGGGGCTGGACCCGGCGGTCTTCGAGCAGACCGTGCGCGACTACAACGCGGCCTGCCGCGTCGGCAAGTTCGACCATACGGCGCTGGACGACTGCCATACCGAAGGCCTGGCGCCGGCCAAGACGCACTGGGCGCGGCCCATCGACACGGCGCCGTTCTATGGCTATGCCTTGCGGCCCGGCATCACCTTTACCTACCTGGGCCTGAAGGTGGACGACACCGCCGCGGTCCGGTTCAGCGACGTGCCCAGCGACAACCTGTTCGTCGCGGGCGAAATGATGGCAGGCAATGTGCTGGGCAAGGGCTATACGGCCGGGGTGGGGATGTCCATCGGCACGGCCTTCGGCCGCATCGCCGGCACCCGGGCCGCCGCCGCCGCGCGCGGCCGGCATAACGCGGAAGCACGACATGAAGCAGCTTGAAGCCCTGGCCCGCGAGGCCCAGTCCTTTTCCACGCAGCATGGCGAGGCAGCGCCCGTCATGGCAGAGCAGCCGGTGCGCTGGCATGGCAAACAGGCCGAACGCCGGGCGGATCTGCTGACGGGCGATGAAACCGAAGTCGCCCGCGTCATGCAGATCTGCAACGCCTGCCGCTATTGCGAAGGATTCTGTGCGGTGTTTCCCGCCATGACCCGTCGCCTGGAATTCGGCAAGGCCGACTTGAACTACCTGGCCAACCTGTGCCACAACTGCGGCGCCTGTCTGCATGCCTGCCAGTACGCGCCGCCGCACGAGTTCGCGGTGAACGTGCCGCAATCCATGGCGCGGGTGCGGATGCAGACGTACACCGACTACGCCTGGCCGCCCGTGTTGGGCAGGCTGTACAAGCGCAACGGCCTGGCCCTGTCGCTGGCGACGGCCGCAGGCCTGGCGCTGTTCCTGGCCCTGGCGGCGCTGATGGGGGGCGGGCTGCTGCATGAGCCCATGGGCGGCAACTTCTATGCCGTATTCCCGCACAACACGCTGGCGCTGATGTTCGGCGCGGTGTTCGGCTTTGCGATGCTGGCGCTGGGCGTGGGCGTGACGCGCTTCTGGCGCAATGTCAGTCCAGGCGCGGCCACAGGCGCTGCAGTGGCGGAAGCGGCGCATGACGCCCTGCGCCTGCGCTACCTGGATGGGGGGCATGGCAAGGGCTGCAACAACGCGGACGACGCCTTCACCTTGTGGCGCCGCCGCTTCCATCACTTCACGTTCTACGGCTTCATGCTGTGTTTCGCCGCCACCAGCGTGGCGACGCTGTATCACTATCTGCTGGACCAGCAGGCGCCGTATCCCTTCTGGAGCGCGCCTGTGCTGCTGGGTACGGCAGGCGGCGTCGGCCTGTTGATCGGACCCGCGGGACTGCTGTGGTTGAACCTTAAGCGTCATCCGCAGCAGGGCGACGCGGCGCAAAAGCCCATGGACCGCGGCTTCATTGCGCTGCTGTTCCTGACCAGCGCCACGGGCCTGGCCTTGCTGGCCGGCCGCGACGGCGGCGCGATGGCGCTGCTGCTGGCGATTCACCTGGGCGTGGTGATGGCGCTATTCCTGACGCTGCCCTACGGCAAGTTCGCCCACGGTATCTATCGTTCGGCCGCGTTGTTGAAGTGGGCCATCGAGAAACGCCAGCCCAACAAGCTGCAACTGGGCTCGGATTGAAGCACCGCGCAGCCGCGCGGCCATGACGGCGTCCGTCGACGGCGCCGCGACCGACAACAAACCAGGAGACTTCAATGTTCCGCACTTCCTTGCTGGCGCGTGCCGCGCTGGCCGCCTGTCTGCTGCCGGCCTTGCCGGCGCAAGCCCAGTCCTTCCCCTCGAAGCCGATCACGCTGGTGGTGCCGCATTCCGCGGGCGGCACCTCGGATATCCTGGCGCGCACCGTTGCGGCGGAGGCGGCGAAGACGCTGGGGCAAACCATCGTCATCGACAACAAGGGCGGTGCCAACGGCACCATCGCCGCCAAGCAGGTGGCGATGTCCGCGCCGGACGGCTACACGCTGCTCTTGGCAACTGCCAGCACGCACGGCATCAATCCGTCCTTGTACTCGCGGATTTCGTACGATGCGGTGAAGGACTTCACGCCCGTGACGCTGCTGGCCACCGTGCCCAATGTGCTGGTGGTGGGCAAGCAGGTGCAGGCTGCCAATGTGCAGGAGCTGGTTGCCTACATCCGTTCGCAGGGCGACAAGATCAACATGGGCTCGGCCGGCGCGGGCACGCCTGGCCATCTGGCCGGCGAGATGTTCAAGAGCGCCGCGAAGCTCCAGTTCACGCACATCCCCTACAAGGGCGGCAGTCCGGCCATCACCGACCTGATCGGCGGCCAGATCGACTTCATGTTCACGACCATTCCCGGCGTGCTGCCGCACGTAAAGGCCGGCACGCTGCGCGCGCTGGCGGTTACCTCGCCGCAGCGTTCGCCCGCCATGACGGATATCCCCACCATGGCGGAATCGGGCCTGCCGGGCTTTCAGGCCGTGTCGTGGCACGGCATCGTTGCGCCGGCGGGCACGCCGGACGCGGTGGTCGCCACGCTGAACCAGGCGTTGAGCGGCGCGCTGGCCGCGCCTGCGGTCAAGCAGCGCCTGATGGAAGAGGGCGCGCAGTCCTCCAGCCTGAACACGGCGGCGTTTGGCGCCTTCATCCAGAGCGAGATCGCGGCCTGGGCCAAGGCCGTCAAGGATTCGGGCGCCACGGCGAACTGATACCGGCGGCGTAGAGCGGGGCAGTGTCCTAGAATGACGCATGCTTATTGCCCTGCTCACCACGCTGGCCCTGGCAACGGGCAACGCGGCTGCCTTCGAACTTTCCTGCTTCTATGCGGACAAGACCGACGAAGGCGCATTCGGCCACGCGGAACAGTGCGCCCGCGAGGACGGCGGCGGCATCGTCTTCAACCCCGAAATCTTGCGCCGCATGCAGTTCGGCGCCGATGGCCTGGCGCCCGCGGCCGTCGCTGGCTGGCGTTGGGTGCGGCCGGATGGCCGGTCGGTGTCCGTGATTACCTACGACAACGGCCCGGACGAGTTCGAGGAAGGGCTGGCGCGCGGGCGCAGGCCGGAAGGCATGGCCTACTACGACAAGCAGCTGGACCTGGCGCTGGCCACCTCCTATGCGTGGGCTGAGCCTTTCAGCGGCGGTCTGGCCGCAGTGTGCAGCCATTGCGTCAGCGTGCAGGATGGCGAGCATTCCGTGATGGTCGGCGGCGATTGGGGCGCCATCGACCGCAAGGGCGTCCTGGCGCTGCCCCTGCGGCCGGACGCTGCGTCCTTGCGCAGCGATCTGGAGGCCGCGAGAAGGCGCCGCTGAACGACGCTCGCGGATCAGCCGCCCGCCAGCAGCTTGCCCAGTGTCGCCATGCCTTGCTCCATTTCGGGATTCCAGGGATGGCCGCCGTTCAGCCTCAGGAAGTTGCCGAAGGCGCCTGACGCTGAAAACAGCGGACCCGGGGCGATGCTGATGCCGTGTCCCAGCGCGGCGCGGTGCACCTTGAGCGTGTCGATATGGGCCGGCAGCTCCACCCACACGAAGTAGCCGCCCAGCGGTCGCGTGGCGCGCGTGCCCTTGGGGAAGTAGCGGGCGATGGCTTGCAGCAGTTCCCCTTGCTGCTGGGCCAGCGCCTGGCGGAATTGCCGCAGGTGACGGTCGAAGCCGCCTTTTTCCAGATAGGCTGCGATGGCCGCCTGGGTGGGCGCGGCGGTGGCCAGGCTGGTGGTGAGCTTGTTGCGCATGATGCGCCGCGTGTAGCGGCCGGCGGCCACCCAGCCCACGCGGTAGCCCGGCGCCAGGGTCTTGGAGAACGAAGAGCAGTGCATGACGATGCCATCGCGATCGTAGGCCTTGGCGGGGCGCGGACGCTGCTCGCCGAAGTACAGCTCGCCGTAGACGTCGTCTTCGATCAACGCCACGTCGTGGCTTGCAAGCAACCGCACCAGCGCTTCCTTCTTGTCGTCGGGCATCAGGCTGCCCAGCGGGTTCTGGAAGGTGGTCATGAGCCAGCAGGCTTTGGGGCGGTGGCGCAGGATGGCCTGCTCCAGCGCCCGCAGGTCTATGCCTTCGCGCGGATGCGTGGCCACTTCGATGGCGTGCAGGTGGTTGCGCTCCAGCGATTGCAGCGCGGCGTAGAAGGTGGGGGATTCCACGATGACCGCGTCGCCGGGCTCGGTGACCGCCGCCAGGCTAAGGTTCAGCGCGTCCAGCGCGCCGTTGGTGATGATGATGTCGTCCACCGGCACCGACATGCCGTCGGCCAGGTAGCGCAGCGCGATGGCGCGGCGCAGCGCCGCGTCGCCCGGACTGAGGTCGTCGATCGAGCCCCAGGGGTCCAGGCGCTGCACCGTGGCCGCCATGAACTTCGCCAGGCGTCCGTAGGGCAGCAGCGACGGGTTGGGAAAGGCCGAGCCAAAGGGCAGCATGTCGCGGCGCAGGGTGGCGTTGAGCACCTGCAGCACGTTGTCGCTGACGTCCACCGGATGGCGTCCGGCGCTGGCGCTGGACAATCCGTCCAGCTCCGGCAGCGTGGCGTGCGGCGCGCGCAGCACGTAATAGCCGGAGCGGTCGCGCGCCCGGATCAGGCCGCGGGCTTCCAGCAGGTAGTAGGCCTTGAACACCGTCGACGGGCTGACCCCGCGGCTGGCGCTGGTCTGCCGTACCGAGGGCAGGCGGTCGCCCGCCTGCAGCAGGCCCGATCGGATCGAGGCGGTGATTTCTTCTGTCAGCCGTTCATAGCGCTTCATGGGCGGGTCCGTTTGTTTGGAGCGGGTTCAGGTCGACATGCCGATGGATCTCATCACCAGGCGCAGCGCATAGGCCGCCACGCCCAGGGCCGCGACACTGCATGCCCAGATCATCGCCAGCCAGAGCAGGCGGCTGCGCCATGAGGGCAGGGAGGATTGGGAGCCGTTCATCAGTGGAACTCCTCGCCAAGGCGCACCTTGCCCCGGAACACGTAGTACGACCAGGCGGTGTACATGAGAATAATCGGAATGATCGCCAGCGCTCCCACCAGCGCGAAGCCCAGGCTTTGCGGCGGCGCGGATGCGGTCCAGATGGACACGTCAGGCGGGATGATGGCGGGCCAGATGCTGATGCCCAGGCCGCTGTACCCCAGGAACAGCAGCGCCAGCGACAGCACGAAGGGGCCGGCGTTGGGCATGCCCTTGACGCGGCGGATGAGATCGAAGCCGGTCACGGCGACCAGCAGCGGCACGGGCAGGAACCAGAACATGTTGGGCAGGCTGAACCAGCGCTGCGCGATCTGCGGCTGCGCCAGCGGCGTCCAGACGCTGAGCGCCGCGATCACGGCCAGCAGCAGCAGCGTGAGCGGACGGGCGATGTCGCACATGTGGCGATGCAGGCGGCCTTCGGTCTTCATGATGAGCCAGGTGCAGCCGAGCAGCGCGTAAGCCACCACCAGCCCCGCCCCGGTGAAGAGCGAGAACGGGCTGATCCAGTCCCAGGCGCCGCCTTGATAGGCGCGGTCCACGACCGGGATGCCTTCGATGTAGGCGCCCAGCGTCACGCCCTGGAAGAACGTGGCGCACACGGAACCGAGCACAAAGGCGCGGTCCCACAGCGGGCGGTGATGCTCGTCCGCCTTGAAGCGGAATTCGAACGCCACGCCGCGGAAGATCAGGCCCAGCAGCATGAATACCAGCGGCAGGTGCAGCGCGCTCAGGATCACCGAGTAGGCCAGCGGGAACGCGGCCATCAGGCCGGCGCCGCCCAGCACCAGCCAGGTCTCGTTGCCGTCCCACACGGGCGCCACGGTGTTGACCATGACGTCGCGTTCCTCGCGATCGGAGATCAGCGGAAAGAGGATGCCGATGCCCAGATCGAAGCCATCCATGATCACGTACATCATCACCCCGAACAGGATGATGACGGCCCATACCAGTGCAAGGTCGATGCCCATGGCCTCAGACTCCCGAATGCTTGCGTTGCGCGGGCTCGATGCCCGCCAGGGTGGAGGCGGCCGACAGCGGCCGCGAGGGCTGGCGCGGTTCTCCCGGGCCGCCCGACAGCGGCGCGTGGCCGGGGGCGGGGCTGGGGCCCATGCGGATCAGGCGCAGCATGTACGAGACGCCGGCGCCGAACACCAGCAGGTACACCACCACGAACAGCGCCAGCGTCAGCGTCAGTTCGCCCAGTCCGTGCGGCGTGGCCGCGTCGGCGGTGCGCATGACGCCGTACACCACCCAGGGCTGGCGGCCGATTTCCGTCACGTACCAGCCGGCCAGGATGGCGATCAGCCCGGAAGGTCCCATCCACAGCGCAAACCGGTGCAACCAGCGCGATTCGTACAGCCGGCCACGCCAGCGCGACCACGCGGCCCAGAGGGCGAGCGCGATCATCAGCATGCCCAGGCCCGCCATCACGCGGAACGACCAGAACACGGCCGTGGCATTGGGACGGTCTTCGGGCGGATAGGACTTCAGACCCGGGAACTGGCCGTCCCAGCTATGCGTGAGGATCAGGCTGCCCAGGCGCGGAATGTTGACCGCGTAGCGCGTTTCCTCGCGCTCCATGTCGGGGATGCCGAACAGTGTCAGCGGCACGCCAGCGCCAGGCTCGTTTTCCCAATGGCCTTCGATGGCCGCGATCTTGGCGGGCTGGTGCTTGAGCGTGTTCAGGCCATGGAAGTCGCCCACCACGGCTTGCAGCGGGGCCACCAGCAGCAGCATGCCCATGGCCATCGCGAACATCTTCTTCACGGCGGGGCTGCGGTCGCCGCGCAACATGTGCCAGGCGCCGGATGCGCCCACCATCAGCGCGGTCGCCAGGAACGCGGCGATGCCCATGTGCGCCAGGCGGTAGGGGAAGGACGGATTGAAGATCACGGCCAGCCAGTCCGCGGGCACCACGCGGCCGTCCAGGATTTCGTAGCCGGCGGGCGTCTGCATCCAGCTGTTGGAGGCCAGGATCCAGGTGGCGGACACCAGCGTGCCCAGCGCCACCATCACGGTCGAGAAGAAATGCAGGCCCGGCCCGACGCGCGACCAGCCGAACAGCATCACGCCCAGGAAGCCGGCTTCCAGGAAGAAGGCGGTCAGCACTTCATAGGCCAGCAAGGGCCCGGTCACGCTGCCGGCGAAATCGGAGAAGAAGCTCCAGTTGGTGCCGAACTGATACGCCATCACGAGGCCGGACACCACGCCCATCCCGAAGTTGACGGCAAAGATCTTGGTCCAGAAATGGTAGAGGTCGCGGTAGACGGTGTTGCGCGTGCGCAGCCACAGGCCTTCCAGCACGGCGAGATAGCTGGCCAGGCCGATGGTGATGGCGGGGAAGATGATGTGAAACGAGATGGTGAAGCCGAACTGTATTCGGGCAAGCAATAGCGCGTCGCTATCCATGGCGGTATTCCTGACTTCTTCGCCAGCGCGCCTCAACCGCCACAAGACGGCGTGCGCTGACGGGTGTTTGACCTACACCGTGAAGTTAGAGCCGCAGCCTGGATCAGTACAGATTCAGAGAATGAATAAAAAAGCGGATCAGTTTGGATGGATTGCCGGAAGAAAATGCGCTTTTCATAGGGAAAGCATCTGTGCTGCAAGTCTTGCGAAGACGATGAAGTTACAAAAAAAGCAGCACAGAAAAGGCGGGTGCGTCCCCTGATACGCTGGTTTTGAGTGCGCAGCCCGCCAGGCCGGCGCCTAGGATGCGCAGGCGCGCGCCGCTTCGTCGATCAGGCCGGCCACCTCGGCGGCGCGCGACGCAAGCGATGCGTGGCTGGCGTCCAGCGTGATGGTCTTGCGGGTGTTCAGGCGCGCGGCCATGCGCGTCTGGTTTTCGGGGGCGATCATCCGGTCCTGGCTGGATATCTGGTACCAGGACGGCTTGCTGCGCCATGCGGGGACGGACACGGTTTCGCCGAAGGCGCTGGCCAGGGGCGCCTTTTGCGTGACGGCCATGACCAGGCCCTCGTCGGCGGACAGGTCCTGGCAGAAGCTCTCATGGAACTTGTCGGCGCGCAGCCAGAGGTAGCCGTCGCTGTCGGGCGCCAGGTTGGGCGCAGCCGCGGGCAGCATTTCCTGAGTGATGCCGCCCGGGCTTTCTCCCGCGTCCGGGGCGAAGGCGGCGATGTACACCAGGCCGGCCACGTTGGGCTGGTTGCCGGCTTCGGTAATGACCGCGCCGCCGTACGAATGGCCCACCAGCAGCACGGGGCCCTTCTGCTGCGCGATCATTTTGCGCGTGCGTTCGGCGTCGCCGGCCAGGGAGGCCAGCGGCATGTCGACGGCGTGCAGGTCTTGATAGCCCTTGCGCGCCAGTTCCAGGATGACGCGGCTCCAGTGGGCGGCGCCGCCCCAGAAACCGTGCACAAGAATGATGCTGGGTTTGCTGCTCATGATGCGGCTCCTTCCTCGGGATGGAGCAACGATCATGCGCCGGCCAGGACGGCGCCGCCACAACTATTTGCGGCGGCGCCAGTGCCGTTACAGCGGACGCGGGGCAGGCGTGACGGCGGCCGGACGCTGGGCGCGCTGGCTCAGCCACACGCTGGCGACCACGATCACCATGCCGGCGATCTGCGCGGCGCTCAGCTGCTGGCCCAGCATGCCCCAGCCCAGCAGCACGGCGGTGATGGGGCTGAGAAAGCCGAGCGAGGAGACCACCGCGGGCTCCAGCCGCGCCACGCCCCGGAACCAGAGCACATAGGTCAGCGCCGCGCCAATCAAACCCAGGTAGGCGATGCCGGCCACGTTAAGCGCCGTGAGCGGCGGCAGGGCGGGCTCGGCGGCGAAGGCCAGCGGCGCCAGCAGGATGCCGCCCGCCGTCAGCTGCCACGATGTGAAGGTGAGCGCGGATACCGGCGGCTGCCAGCGCCGGCTGAGTACCGTGCCCAGGGCCATCGAGGCGGCGCTGATCAATCCGGCCGCAATGCCTACCGGGTCCAGCGCGGCCTTGGGCGTCAGCACCAGCAGCGCCACTCCGCCCAGGCCGCCCAGCGCCGCCAGCACCGACAGGCCGCGTACGGGTGTGCCCAGCAGGCTGCGTGCCAGCAGTATCACCACCAGCGGCTGGACCGCGCCCAGCGTGGCGGCCACGCCGCCCGGCAGGCGGTAGGCCGCCACGAACAGCAGAGCCCAGAAAACGGAAAAGTTCAGCGCGCCCAGGATGAAGGCGCGCAGCCACCAGATGCCTTGCGGCAGTTGGCGCACGATCAGCAGCAGCAGGAAGCCGGCCGGCAGCGCGCGCAGCATGGCGACCGTCAGCGGATAGTCCTGCGGCAGCATCAGGGTGGTGACGACGTAGGTGCTGCCCCAGATGGCGGGCGCCAGGGCAGTCAACAGCAGATCGGAACCGCGGTTCATTGTCATGCTCCGGCTAGCTCAGGCAAGTTCAAGCACGTCGTGGACGGGGCGGCGCGGCTTCTGCGGCCAATTGCCGTCCTGCGCGTAGCCCATGGCGACCAGCATGACCGGCACCTCCTCCTGGCGCAAGCCGAAGGCCTGGGTCACGCCGGCGGCGTCAAAGCCGGTCATCGGGCTGGCGGCCAGGCCTTGGGCCTGTCCTGCCAGCATCAGGGTGGAGGCGCCGAAGGTGGCGCTGCGCACGGCCTCGTCGCGCTGCGTCTGCGGCGAGTCGGCATAGAGGCGGCTGGCCGCGGCTTCCCAGGATGGCACCATGGCCGCGGGCATGAAGCCCGCGTCCACGGACGGTTGCAGGCGGTCGGCCATCCAGGCGGCCTGGGGCAGCACGCCCAGCACGATGAAGGTCACCGCCGATTCGCTCACCTTGGGCTGGTTCCACGCCAACTCGCGCAGCCGGCGCTTGCCCTCCTGGCTGCGCACGGCGATGAAGCGCCAGTTCTGCAGATTGAAGGCGGTAGGCGCGCGGGTGGCCCAGGAGACCAGGGTACGGATGATGTCGTCGTCCACGTCGCGGGCGGGATCGAAGAAGTTGGCGGAAACGCGTTGCGCGATTGCGTCGGTCAGGGCGTGGTTCATGGCTGCCATCCTTGGGATTTGCTGAGATTGCCGGCTCGCCAGATGCGCGCCGTCTCCATGTCCACAGGCTAATTGAATCCTTGTTTGGCGATAATATCCAATTCAATGGCAATATCATTCACCAATAGTGAATAATGTATGGATCATCTGACGGCGCTGAGGGTGTTCAGGCAAGTGGTGGAGCGGGGCGGCTTCGCAGCCGCGTCGCGGCAGATGGGCCTGTCGCCCGCCGCGGTCAGCAAGAACATCGCCGAACTGGAAACCCACCTGGCGGCGCGCCTGCTCAACCGCACCACCCGCCGCATGAGCCTGACCGAAGCCGGCGCGCGCTACTACGAACAGGTGGCGCGCATCCTGGACGACCTGAGCGAAGCCGAGCAATCGCTGGGGCCCTTGCAGCAGGCGCCGTCGGGCACCTTGCGGGTCAGCGCGCCCATGTCGCTGAGCCTGGTCCGGCTGTCCGCCGCCATGCCGCGCTTCCTGGAGCGCTATCCGCAGGTATCGCTGGACCTCAACCTGGAGGACCGCCGCATCGACATCGTCAAGGAAGGCTACGACCTGGCTATCCGCGGCACCGACCGGCTGGAGGATTCCAGCCTGGTGGCGCGCAAGCTGATGACGCTGGACCACGTGCTCTGCGGCGCGCCGGCCTACTTCGAGCGCCATGGCGTGCCGGCCTCGCCGCTGGCGCTGCGCAACATGGAGCGCGTGCAGTTCACCTTGTCTGGCCACGCGGACGAATGGACCTTCAAGCGCGCGGGCGAGACCGAACGCGTGCCGGTGCGGGGCCGCTACAGGGTGAGTTCCAGCCTGGCGGTGCGCGATGCGCTGCGCGCCGGTTTTGGCGTCAGCCTGGTGCCGCGCGTGTACGTGCAGCAGGACCTGGACAGCGGCGCGCTGCAGGCGGTGCTGCAGGATTGGAAACCCGACGAGACCTACGTGTATGCGGTGTATCCCTCGCGCCGCCACATGGTGGCCAAGGTGCGCGCCTTCGTCGACTTCCTGCTGGAAGAACTGGGCGCGCCGCGGGAATGAGCCGCGGCGGCCCCTAGCCGCATCAATACATGTGCTGGCCGCCGTTCATGGCGACATTGCTACCGGTCATGAACGCCGCGGCATCGCTGCAGATGAAGGCGACCAGCGCGCCGATCTCTTCCGGGCGGCCGAGCCGGCCCAGCGGGATCTGCGGCAGGATCTTCTCCTTCAACACCTCTTCGGGCACGGCCTCCACCATGCGCGTCGCCAGGTAGCCCGGCGATACGGTGTTCACCGTCACGCCTTTCCTGGCCAGCTCCAGCGCCAGGGATTTGGTGAAGCCGTGGATGCCGGCCTTGGAGGCCGCATAGTTGGTCTGGCCAAACGACCCCTTGCTGCCGTTGACGGACGAGATGTTGACGATGCGGCCCCAGCCCCGGTCGGCCATGGCGCCGCATAGCGGCTGCGTCATGTTGAACATGGAGTCCAGGTTGCCGCGCAGCACGTCCGTCCAGTTTTCGTGACTCATCTTGCGCAGGCTGGCATCGCGGGTAATGCCGGCGTTATTGATCAGGATGTCGATCTGGCGGCCGTCTTCCTCCAGGCGCCGCGCCAGCGCCTGGCACGAGTCGTAATCGGCCACGTCCACCCTGTACATGGCGTAGCGGCGGCCCTGGGCCGCCTCCGCGTCCACCCACGCCCGCGCGGCGTCTTCGCTGGAGTGGTAGGTGATGATGACCTGGTGGCCGGCATCGTGCAGGGCGCGCGCGATGGCTTGTCCGAGGCAGCCGGCCCCGCCTGTGACGAGCGCAGTGCGTTCAGCCGTCATGATGGGATCCCGGTTGGCTTGCGTCGCGCATGGCCGAGCACGCCGACGCCATCTGGTTCGACAGCGTCTTCCAGATCTGCGCCATGGGGGTGTCTTCGATGCCCATGGCGCCGCCGGTGGCCTGCTTCAGCCAGCCTCGCATTGCTTCGCTCATGCCGGCGGCCAGGGTGGCCTGTTCTTCGAGCAGCGCGTGGGTGATGGCCTGGCTGGCTTCAAGCTGGCTTTGCCATTGCTTGCGCGTCATTTCGCCCAGCGCGGGCGCGATCTCTTGCCAGTTGCCGGATTGTTGCAAGGGCGCCAGTGCGGCCAGGTATTGTTCCGCGTTGCCGCCGGCCAGCCGGCGGCCCAGTTCAACCCAGCGCTGCTGGCTTTCCTGCGCAAGCTGCGCCATGCGCTGGCAATAGGCGGCATTGGCGCTGGCAAGGCCCTGAGGCGTGGAGGCAGTGGTTTTCTTCATCATCCGTCCTTTTAAGAGAGTGGTAAGGGGTAACGAACACACAGGCCTCAAGCCATCTGGCTGAGGGTCTTGCGAAAGCGCGCCAGCGAGAACGCGAACAGGACCGAGCCTATGAGCGCCAGCGCCAGGAAGGGTTGCCACACGACGCTCAAGCCCGCGCCGCGGTAGAGAATGGCCTGGCCGAGTTCCACGAAGTGGGTGGTGGGAGCGGCCAGCATGATGTCCTGCACGAACTGCGGCATGCTTTCGCGCGGCGTGGTGCCGCCCGACAGCATTTGCAGGGGCAGCAGCACTAGTACAAGCAACATGCCGAACTGCGGCATGCTGCGCGCAAGCGTGGCCATGAATATGCCCATAGAGGTCGTCGCGAACAGGTGCAGCGCCGCCCCGACCAGGAACAGCGCCACCGATCCTTCGATCGGCACTTGCAGCAAGCCGCGTACCACGAAAGTCAACGATAGCCCAGCAGATGCCAACACCACCAGCCCCATCGACCAGACCTTCGCGACCATGATCTCGGTCGGCGTCACCGGCATGACCAGCAGGTGCTCGATGGTGCCGTGCTCGCGTTCGCGGATCAGCGCGGCGCCGGTCAGGATGATGGACAGCATGGTGACGTTGTTGATGATCTCCATCAGCGCGCCGAACCAGGCCTGGGTCAGATTGGGGTTGAAGCGCATGCGCACCGCCAGCTCCACCGGCAGTTCGGTGGGCGCGCGGTAGCGTTTGACGAACTCGTTGATCTCGTCGCTGATTATCTGCTGGATGTAGCTGCTGCCCGTGAACGCCTGGCTCATGCGGGTCGCGTCCACGTTGAGCTGGATTTCAGCGGGCCGGCCGGCCAGCACGTCGCGCTGGAAATTGGGCGGGATGTTGACCGAGAAGGTGTAGCGCCCCGCGTCCATGCCGGCATCGGCCTCGGCCGAAGTCGTTACTTCCGGCGGTGTGAAGTGCGGGGGATAGAAGGCCGACGTGATGCGCGCGGACAGGGGCGAGACGTCCTCGTCGACCACGGCGATGGGAGCGTTGTGCAAGGTTTCCGGCACGGCCGTGGCGGCGGTGTAGATCATCAGCGTGAACGACACGAGGATCAGGATCAGCATCATCGGGTCGCGCGCCAGGCTCCACAGCTCCTTCACGCCCAGGCGGTAGATATTGGCCAGGTGCCGCATCTCAGGTCTCCTGTTTCTTCAACAGCAGCGCCGAGGCGCCCAGGATGACGGGAATGGCGATCAGCAGCGGCCAGAACGAGCCTTGCAGGTTGGAGAAGTCCAGGGCCTTGCTGAAGACGCCGCGGCTGATGGTCAGCATGTGCGTGGCGGGGTAGACCTGTCCGATCAGGCGGCCGGCGCCTTCCAGCGACGACACCGGGTTGAGCAGGCCGGCGAACTGCACCGCGGGCACCAGGGTGCCTATCATGGTGAAGAACAGCGCCGCGATCTGGCTGCGGGTGAACGTGGAGGCCAACAGGCCGATGGCGGTGGCCACCACGTTGTAGATCAGCGCGGCGGCAAGCAGGGTCAGGAAGCTGCCGGTGATGGGCACGCCGAACAGCGTCACGGCCAGCAGCGTCATCAGCAGGAAATTCAGCATGGCCAGCGCCACGTAGGGCGCCTGCTTGCCCAGCAGGAATTCCAGCCGTGTCACGGGCGTGACGTACAGATTGATGATGGAACCCAGCTCCTTTTCGCGCACCACCGCCAGCGCCGTCAGCATCGCCGGCATCATCAGGAGCAGCAGCGGGATCACGGCGGGCACCATGGCGGGGAGGCTGCGCACATCCGGGTTGTAGCGGAAGCGCGTCTCTATGCTGACCGGCAGGGTCGCGTCCGAGCCCAGGCGTTCGCGCGCCTGCTGCATCAGCCAGCCCTGGTGCATGCCCAGCACATAGCCGCGGATGGTCTCGGCGCGCTGCGGCATGGCGCCGTCGATCCAGACGCCGATCTGCGCGCCGTTGCCGCGCTCCGCGTCGCGCGCAAAGCCTTGCGGTATCTCGATGGCCAGCGACAGCTCGCCGCTGCGCATGCGCGCGTCCATCTCCTCGTAGCTGGAAATGGGCGGATGTTCGATGAAGTAGCGCGAGCCCGCCAGGTTCAGACTGTAGTTGTGGCTCAGGCCGGTCTGGTCGCGGTCCATGACCGCATAGCGCAGGTCCTCCACGTCCATGCTGATGCCAAAGCCCATCACGAACATCAGCAAGAGCGAACCGGCCAGGGCCAGCGTGGCGCGCACCGGGTCGCGGCGCAGTTCCAGCGATTCGCGCCACATGTAGCTCAGCATGCGCTGCAGGCTGAAGCCGCGGTGTTCCGGCGTTTCGGCGGAGGCGGACGCCAAGGGGGGAGCGGCTTGCGCGTCAGCGTCTTCTGGTTTGGTGCCGGCGCCCGCGTCGATCAGGTAGGCGATGAAGGCTTCCTCCAGCGTCTGCGCGCCGCGCATGCGCGTGATCTCGTCGGGCGACGCGCTGACCAGCACCTTGCCCGCATGCATCAGCGACATGCGGTCGCAGCGCTGGGCCTCGTTCATGAAGTGCGTGGAAATGAAGATGGTGACCTGGTCCTGGCGCGCCAGCGCGATCAGCAGGCGCCAGAAGTTGTCTCGCGCGACGGGGTCCACGCCCGAGGTCGGTTCATCCAGGATCAGCAGTTCGGGCTTGTGCACCATGGCCACCGCCAGCGACAGGCGCTGGCGCACGCCCATGGGCAGATTCTCGGGCAAGGTGTCCAGCACTTCGCCCAGGTCGAAGCGCTGCACCATCTCGTCCACGCGCGCCGGAATCTCGGCCTCCGGAACGTGGAACAGGCGCGCGTGCAGCACCAGGTTCTGCATTACGGTCAGCTCGCCATACAGCGAGAACGCCTGCGACATGTAGCCCACGCGGCGGCGGGTATCGATGTTGCGCGGATCGACCTCGGCGCCAAATAGCCAGGCCTGTCCTTCGCTTGCCGGCAGCAGGCCGGTCAGCATTTTCATGGTGGTGGACTTGCCGCAGCCGTTGGAACCCAGGAAACCGAAGATCTCGCCCTTGCGGATGCGGAAGTTGACGTGGTCCACGGCGACGAAATCGCCGAAGCGCATGGTCAGGTCGCGCGCCTCGATGGCGATCTCGGCGTCTTGGTCGATGGCCAGCGGCACGATCTCCACCGGCTTGTGGCCGCGCTTCTTTTCTTCCGGCAGCAAGGAGATGAAGGCGGCTTCCAGCGAGTCCGCGCCGGTGCGCTGCTGCAGTTCGGCGGGCGTGCCGGTGGCCAGCACACGGCCTTCGTCCATGGCGATCAGCCAGTCGAAGCGCTGCGCCTCGTCCATGTAGGCCGTGGCCACGATCACGCTCATGCCGCTGCGCTCGCGGCGGATCTCGTTGATCAGGTCCCAGAACTGCGCGCGCGCCAGCGGATCCACGCCGGTGGTGGGCTCGTCCAGGATCAGCAGGTCGGGGTCGTGGATCAGGGCGCAGCACAGACCCAGCTTCTGCTTCATGCCGCCGGACAGCTTGCCGGCCGGGCGCGACAGGAAGGCCGACATGCCGGTGCTGCGCGTCAGGCTGTCGATGCGGCGGCGGCGCTCGGCTTCGTCATGGCCGAACAGGCGGCCGAAGAACTGCAGGTTCTCTTCGACCGACAGGGTGGGATAGAGATTCTTGCCCAGGCCCTGCGGCATATAGGCGATGCGCGGGCACACGTCGTCGCGGTGCCGGCGGCTGGCCATGTCGCCATCCAGCACGTCCACCTTGCCTTCCTGCACCGCGCGCGAACCCGCGATCAGGGCCAGCAGGCTGGACTTGCCGACGCCGTCCGGGCCGATCAGCCCGACCATGCGGCCGGCGGGAATGTCCAGGGTGATGCCGTCCAGCGCCACCGTCTTGCCGTAGCGCAGGCTGACGCCGGACAGCGTCACCACGGGCGCGGTGTCCGGGGAGGTCATCAGGGCACCTTGACTTCAAGATTGGCGGGCCATTGCGCGTCGGCATCGAGCTTCAGCCAGGCCACGCCCGGCAGGCCCGTCTTGACCTGCTTCAAGTGCCGCTGCAGCAGCTCGGGGCTGATCTGGGCCTTGACGCGGAACATCAGCTTCTGCCGTTCGCTGGCGGTCTCCACCGTCTTGGGCGTGAACTGCGCGGTGCTGGCCACGAAGGAGACCTTGGCGGGGATGACGTATTGCGGCGCGGCGTCGAGGATGATGCGTACGTCCTGACCCAGCGCCACGCGGCCGGCCGCCTGCTCGGGCAGGAAGAACGTCATGTAGACATCGGCCAGGTCCACCATGTTCAGCACCTTGCCGCCCGCGCCCAGCACTTCGCCAGGCTGTGCCACGCGGTACTGCACACGGCCGTCGCGCGGGGCGCGCAGCTCGCTGTCGGCTATGTCGGCCTCGATGCGGGCGATGGTGGCCTGTGCGGCGGTGACGGCGGATTGCGCGCCGACCTCGGCGGCGCGCGCGGCGTCGATGGCGGCCTGCGCGGCCTTCACCTGCGCACGCGCGGCATGCACCGAGGCCTGTGCGCTGCGCACGCGGGCGCGGTCGTCGTCCAGTTCCTGGATGGACGAGGCGCCTTCCTTGGACAGCGTCTCAGAGCGGGCCAGGCGGCGGCGCGCGGCGTCCAGCTCGCTTTCGCGTTGCACCACCACGGCCTCTGCAGCCAGCTTGTCGCTCTCGCGTTGCGCGACCTGCGCGCTGGCGCTGGCCGCGCCGTTGACGGCCTGCTGATGCTGGGCGCGCGCTTCCTCGCGCTGCGCCTGCAAAGTGTCGATCTGCATGCGCGCCAGCGGCTGGCCCGCGGTGACGAAATCGCCTTCGACCGCCAGCACTTCCTGCACCCGGCCGGCCAGCTTGGCAGCCACGTCGATTTCGGTGGCTTCGATGCGGCCGTTGCCGCTGATGAATCCCTCGCCCGGGCCGCTGTCGGACAGCAACCGCCAGCCGTAGTAGCCGCCGGCGGCAACCGCCAGGGCGATCAGGACAGGGACCAGTTTTCGGGTGGGCAGGCGCATCGGGGATCCTTGATTATTGGTTTATAGGGGGGCTGGCGGTTGGCGCGGAGGCGGTCTGCGCCGCGGGCGGCGCTTGCGTGCCGCCGCCCAGCGCCGCATACAGCCGCACGCGGCTGGACAGCAGGGCGCGGCGCGTCTGCGCGAGCTTCTGCTGGGCCGCCAGCAGATCGCGCTGCGCGTCCAGCACCTCCAGATAGGGCGAGGCGCCATGGTCGTAGCGCAGTTGGGCGAGGCGGGCGCGTTCGCTCTGCGCCGCCACGGTGGCGCGCAGCACGTCCACCTGTTCCGCCAGCCAGTAGCGCGCGGACAGCGCGTCGGACACGTCCTTGAAGGCGGTCTGTATGGTCTGTTCGTAGGCGGCCACGGCCTGGTCGCGGCGCGCTTCGGTCAGGTCCAGGTTGGCCGAGCGCCGGCCGCCGTCGAAGATCGGCAGGCTGATGCTGGGCGCGAAGTTCCAGGCGCGGCTGCCGCCCGAGAACAGGCCGTCCAACTCGCTGCTGGCGGTGCCGAACGCGCCGGTCAGGGTGATGGTCGGCAGGAAGGCGGCGCGGGCCGCGCCGATGTTGGCGTTGGCGGCCTGGAGCTGATGTTCGGCGGCGACGATGTCGGGGCGGTTGACCAGCAGGTCCGAGGGCAGGCCCGCCGGCAACTCGCGCATGACGGCGTTGTCGTCCAGGCGCGTGGGCAGCTTGGGCAGGTTCAGCGGCGCGCCCGCCAGCAGCTCCAGCGCGCTGGCCTGGGCGGCGCGGGTCTGTTCCAGGTCCGCGCCCAGCGCCTTGGCCTGCTGCCACAGCGTTTCGACCTGGGTCAGGTCCAGTTTGGAGATTGCGCCTTCCTCGAAGCGGCGGCGGAAGATGCGCAGCGACTCTTCGCGCGAGGCGATGGTCTCGCGGGTCAGCGCCAGGCGCTCGTCCAGTTCGCGCAAGGACAGGTAGCTGTCCGCCACTTCGGCGACCAGGCTCAGCGTCGCGGCCCGCGCGGCCGCATCAGAGGCCAGGTAATTCTGCAAGGCGGCGTCCTTCAGGCTGCGCACGCGGCCCCAGAAGTCCAGCTCCCAGCTGGCCATGCCCAGGCCCACCTGGTATTGGCTGGAGACCAGCGGCTGTCCCGTGAGGTTCAGGTCGCCCGGTACACGGGCGCGGGAGCCATCCGCTTGCACGCCTATGGTGGGGAACTGGTCGGCGCGCTGGATGCCATACAACGCGCGCGCTTCTTCCACGCGCAGCAGGGCGCGGCGCAGGTCGCGGTTGTTGTCCAGAGCGGTGGATATCAGCGTCTGCAGCGCTGGATCGGGGAAGTAGGTCCGCCAGCCGATTTCGGCGGCGGCTGCGGCGTTGGCCGCGGTCGCTTCGGGCCCTGGGGCTGTATAGGCGGCAGGCACGGGCAGCGCGGGGCGTTCGTAGTCGGGCGCCATGGACACGCAACCGCTGGCCAGCAGCGTCAGCAGGGCTGCGGGAACGAGGCGCGTGGCGATCGTGGCCGGAAACGGGCGGAGTGTCATGCGGGGTCTCTCCAGCGCGGGGGCCGGGCGCGTCCCTGGGCAGGCTTGTGACGCCGCCTTCGGGGCGGACCCGATACCGGGTTCATGCTTGCAGATATTGTGCAGTGCGGCGGCTACGCATTCCTTGATCAGAATCAAAGTAGCGACTGACTGGTCGGTTTTTAATGAATTGCACATATACAGGGAGCAGAAGGATGGTCATGCAGCGCCGTCGTCTTCCTCCGGTGGTGCGGATCGGGCAGATTCTCGATGCCGCGCTCCAGGAGTTCTCGCAGGCGGGCTATGCCGGCGCCAGGATGGATGACATCGCGCTGCGGGCTGGCCTGTCCAAGGGTGGGCTCTATGCGCATTTCGACAGCAAGGAAGCGGTCTTCGAAGCCCTGCTGACGCGCCACCTCAGCCCCTCGCGGCTCGACATCGAGGCGGTGGTGGATGGCGCCCAGTCGCCGCGCCATCTGGCCGAACGCATCGTCAATCATCTCTACGTCAGCCTTGGAAACGCGGCCATGATCAGCACCATGCGGCTGCTGCTGGCCGAAAGCGGGCGCGTGCCCCACCTGGCCGCGCGCTGGCGGCAGGAGACCGCGCAGGCGCATCAAACCGACATCGCGCGGCTGCTGGAGCGCGCGCGCGACCGCGGCCTGTGCGCCGATTGCGTCGCGCTCAAGCATCCCTGGCTGCTGCTGTCGCCCATCGTTCATACCCTGGTCATGTCAGCGCTGATGGGACCTGACGAGCGCATCGACCTGCCCGAGCGGCGGCAGGCGCATGTGGCGCTGATCTGCGAGCTTCTGCGCCAGAGCCCTGCGTGACGGAGGGCCCCGGAGTTCCTTGACGCTGCGCCCGGCTTGGTGTCCTATCCAGAGTTGGTCGCGCGGCGGCCATGCACGACCTACGCGGCGAGGTGACATGGCGACATCGGGAGTGACTGGCGACACACCGTCCTGGCGTTATCTGCCAGTGGCCCTGGCTTTGGTGCTTCCCATCCTGGCCTGTGTTGGCTGGACATGGCTGCAAGCGCACAACGCACAGCGGCTCGAAGGCGAGACCGCCGCGCGCATCGTGCGCGCCCAGGCCGAGAGCATCCTCATCCAATCCCAGGACATGCTGGGGCGGGTGGCGGAACAGGCGGGCAAGCCTTGTGACGAGGTGCTGCCCATGCTGCAGCGCTGGGGCACCTTGAATCCGTATTTTCGTTCCCTGGTCCTGGTACGTAACCAGCGCGTCTACTGCTCATCGGCGGTAGGCGCCGTGGACGCCTCGCTCGACGATTTCAGCAAGTGGAAAATCAACATCGTGTCGGACCACTGGCAGATCTCGGTGGCCGGCACGCCCTTGGCGCCGGAGCGGCCGGCCATCCTCATAGGCAAGTCCGGCGCCGACGGCCATGGCGGCATCGTGGTGGTGGATGGCCGCTACGTGCAGGACCTGGTGAATGCCGTGGCCACCATGGACGACCTGCAGCTGGAATTGGTCGTGGGCAGGAACGGCGCGCCGATACGCAGCGATTCCTGGGGCGGCGCGGCGGCGCGCGCGGTGCCGCTGCGCGACGAGGACGATGCCACCGCGACGGGCCTGAGAGTCAACGTCCTGGCGCCGCCAGAGACCCTGGTGCGCGCGTGGTCGCGGTCCATGACGACGTATCTGCCGGTGGCGCTGCTGCTCGGGCTGGGCCTGGCCGTGGCCACGCACCGGCTGCAGGTCAGCAGGCGTTCGTTCAAGGAACGCCTGCGCCGCGCCATGCGGGCTGGCGAGTTCCTGGTGCACTACCAGCCCGTGTACGGGCAGGCCACGGGCCGCTGCGAGGGCGTGGAGGCGCTGATGCGCTGGGAGAGGCCGGGCATCGGGCCGGTGCGCCCGGACGTCTTCATCGCCGAGGCCGAGGCCGAAGGCATGATCATTCCGCTGACCCAGCATCTGCTCACGCTGATCGAACGTGACATGCGGACCTGGCCCACGCCGCCGGATTTCCACATCGGCGTGAACATCGCGGCCGAACACTTATCCAGCGTGGAGCTGCTGCCCGACGTCCAGGCCTTCGCGGCCAAGATCGCGGCGCGGCATCCGCTGGTGGTGCTGGAGATCACCGAGCGCAGCCTGATCATGGACAACGGGCAGGCACGGCGCAACATCGATGCCTTGCGCGCCCAGGGCCTGCGCGTGGCGATCGACGACTTCGGCACCGGCCACTGTTCGTTGTCGTACCTGCAGAAATTTCCGGTGGACTACCTGAAAGTCGACCAGGGCTTCGTGCAGGCCATCGGGCCCGCGGGCGAGGAAGCGCCAGTGCTGGACGCCATCATCACGCTGGCGCACCGTCTGGGGCTGTCGGTCGTGGCGGAAGGCGTGGAAACGCCATATCAGTTCGACTATCTGAAGGCGCGCGGCGTGGCGTTCATCCAGGGCTATCTGTTTGCGCGGCCGATGCCCTCGGCCGAGTTCGTGCGCTGGTACGCCGGGCATGAACCGCCCGGCGACGCGTAGTCTTCAGGCGGCTTTGCCGTTGGGGGCGGCCTTGGCGAAGAACAGGTCGGTGATGCTCTGGCTGTCCATGGGCTCGCCGTTGATGGCGCGGGCCAGCAGCTCGGCGCCCAGCAGTTGCACGGAGAACACCAGGTCGGGATTCACCCGGCGGATCTTCTCCAGGTGCTTGCTGGTGTTGACCAGCGCGACCGTCTTGGCGCCGTTTTCGCCGCAAGCTTCTTTCGCGGCCAGCACGATGAAGGCGTTCTCGGCGTCGTCGTCGCGCAGCGCCAGCACGTAGCGCGCGCGGGTCACGCCCGCGTTGTGCAGCACATCCACGCTGGACGGGTCGCCTTCGATCAGGTCCGTGGCCGCCGGATATTCCTGCGGCACGCCAGGAGGCACGATGACGGTGACTTCGTCGCCGCGGCGCCGCAGGCCGTCGTAAACGCTCATGGCCAGGGGCGTCGCGCCCGCGATGATGATGTGATTTTTGCGCATGGCGGTGGAGAACCTGCCTTTGACCAGCCGTTTCAGATTGCCGCCGATCACCGGCCCGGCGATCGCGCTGATGGAGGTGGCGAAGATGGTGATGCCCAGGATGATAATCGACGCGGTGAACAGCCGCGCGGTTCCGGTGTGCGGCGTGATGTCGCCATAACCGACCGTGGACATGGATACGATGGAGAAGTAGAGCGCGGTGGTGGCGTCTGTGATGGGCGGATTGAATTCGTTGCCCAGATAGAGCGTGCCGAAGACCGCGTAGATCAGCAGCGACAGCATGCTGACCAGGGCGAACAGCGAGCCGGCGGTCACGCTGGCGCGGTCGAAACGGCGCCAGTAGGCGATCAGCGCGATGACCAGGACCAGCGTATAGATGCCCAGGCCGGCGCGGCCGCTGTCTCCCATGATGGCGAAGGTGCCCACGCCGATCAGCAGCACCAGCGAGAACGCCCAGGCGATGCGCGCCTTGAGGATCAGTCCCAGCGCGATGACCTGCAGCCCCACGCCTAACACCAGGCGCGGTATCTCCAGCAGGCCCACCACGCGCATGACCTCATGCCAGTTGTCGATGGCGAGCCAGAATCCGTATTCGCGCGCCCGCACCTCGCGCAGCACCGGATGCATGAAGGCGTACCCGTCCAGCGCCACCAGGATGGCCAGGCACCAGTTGGGCGGAAACAGCGCCAGCAGCTTGCGCAAGCGGTGCTTGAGGGGAACGGGTAGTGTGGGCATGGCTTTGGCGGGAACGGATCCCAAGTCCTTTGGCGGCATTGTAGGGGGCGTGCCGCGCTATACCAGATATGTATGGAAGGCTATCAACAAAGAATTACTGCAAACCTGCCCGAGGTCCTAAACTTCGTGCATCAAGCGGCTATCCATGAGGAACGCCGCTGATAAGGGCGGGACGGCCGCTGTTTTAGCAAACGGACGAATCGCCTGGCGTTGATCACGTTGCAGCCTGTGCAGGGACTAGAGACCCCGCCCAGGTTCACGGTCTGACCGTACGTGAGCAGTATGAGGCACGAATGTTGGAATCGCGTGATCCAGGTAGTAGGCATCAGTGCCGGCTGATGACTCCAGGCTCACGTGTTGTTTTAGCGCGGCGTCTTACCTTTCGAGGCAGCGCCGCGTTTTTTTCGTCCTGGCCCGTTGCGGGCCGGACCTCAAATGGACGCGTTCGCGTCCGCCGTTTCTCGGCGCCAGTCGCCCTGGGCCTCCAGGCGGCTTTCTTCCCCAGATACCCGAAATTCCAGGTCCAGCGTGATGTCCGCTGCGAACATGTAGCCCCAGCCATGCACGGCGCGGATCGGCAGCGTCATCTCGTTGGCCGCCGCTTTGCGCCGCAAGCGGCTGATCATGACGTCCACGAAGCGGCGCCGCGAGATGCCGCTGTCGGCCTCGTCCGCGCCGTCCGCGTAGAAGGCGTCGCGGCTGACCTTGCGGTCGGGCGCGTTGACCAGCCGTGACAGGAAGTCGCGCTCGCCGGTGGTCAGCCCCAGCGTGCGGCCCGTGGGGCTGATCAGGGTCCAACCCTTGTTCGCAAGGCGCCAGGTGTCGTGCACGGATTCATCCGGCGTGTGTCCGTCGGATGCGGCGTCCGCGCCGTCCAGGCCCACGGCGCGGCGCACCAGCGCCTGCAGCGCCGCCGCCAGCTCCAGCCCGGATACGTCCGGCGGCAGGCAGGCATCCGCGCCGCAGAGCAGCGTACGGATGCGGCTTTCGGCATCGGCGAATGCGGCAATGGCGACGATGCCCAGGCCTCGGTCCACGGCGCGCAGCCGGACGGCGGCATTGTGGATGTCGGGCAGGGGCGCTTTCAGCACCACCAGCGGGCAGGGGCGGCGCGAGTATCTGTCGTAGACGTCGGCCAGGTCATGGCAGCGGCGCACGTTGAAACCCAGGTGCGAAAGGGCTTCGATGAGTCCGGCATGCCTGGCGTCGTCGTGGCCCAGAAATATGACATCCAGCGTGTTGTTCATTGATGCTTCCAATGAGGAGACAGGCCTGGGCGGCTGTGCCTGATGCCTAGGCGGGGCGCTGCGTGTCATACCCGTCTCCCTGTGCTGCGCGCCGAGGCGCGAGAGCGCCGGGCGGTGTTGTTCGGATGGGCGCGAGGCCGGGGGGATTGCCCCTGGTTTCGTGCTTACGCCGATGGCCGCCCATGCTTCGATGCTGCTTGGAAGTCACGCCCGTGTTTCATTTAAACACGGGCGTGTTTTTTTGTGAAGATACGTTTCTGTAGTTTCTGACAGTAACAGAAAGCGCAGGGGCAGCGCTATGGAAACGCTTGAAATACTGTTTGTTTTGGGAAGCGGGTGTTAACGCATTATGTATCGCCGATACATTATTTTCGATTTTGAATACGTGAAACGCCCTAAACTCGCCACGCTCTTGCCGCCGCGGCACGCTTGCATGACAGGGGCCGCAGCTGCGCGGCAATACCGATGTGGCAATGCAAGCCAATGATAGATATGGTCTTTTTGATGGCGCGCCGACGCGCTTCGAGGCGCCTGGAACAGGCTTGAAGCGCGCGCAGTCGGCTACGTGGCGCGATTTACGGATTAGCCCCGCAATTCGGGTGTAATCCGTTTATTTGGCGCCAGTATTGAGATGTTTTAATCAAATAAATAAATTCTTATTAATGTCTCAGGTTGATCGATTGGACACGTTTAGCCATCGTCTGCGCAACGCAAGAATGCTTCAGGGATGGACTCAAAAGGACTTGGCGGTCGCAAGCAACCTGTCGCAAAGCGCTATCGGCAACTACGAAAGCGGGCAGCGCCGGCGGCCATCCAGCGACGCGCTCATCAAGCTGACCCGCGCGCTATGCGTCAATCCCATGTGGCTCAGCACCGGCGAGGGGCCGATGCTGAACCCGGAGCCGGGCCTCATCCAGGCGGGCGCGGAGCGTGTGGCGCTCCCCGCCGCCTGGCCGTTCGAATCCATCTCCTATGCCACCTATGCGCGCCTGAGCTCCCAGGAAAAACGGCAGATCGAACAAGTGCTGGCCGCCTACATCAAGGCACGCGGCGAATAGACCCGAGGGGCTGCGCGGGCGCGCCTGCGGGGCGCCGCCGGGTGTCGGACGCAGGCGCGGGATCGCGGTCGTCGGTGCGCAGGCGGCTGCGCAGACGCTCGATGGGATCCGCAATCACGCTGTTGAGCAGGGCCGAGAATGCGATGGTGCTCGTGATCACCAGCGCCATGAAGAGCAGCGGCTGGTCCAGATGCGCTTCTTCAAGCAGCCACTTGAAGAACATGATCACCAGCGAATGGCAGATGTAGATCGGGTAGCTCAACTCGCCGATCGCCTTGTCGAGCCTGTGGCGCGACTGGAACAGGAAGGCCAGCGGCAGCAGCGCCCCGAACAGCAGCACGGCCAGGCCGTCGCGCACGGTCTGGTTCATGGCGATCGAGAAATGCAGCACACAGTAGACCGCCAGCACGGCCGTACCGATTTCCGGCAGGCGCTTGATCCGTTGCGTCCAGGCCTTATAGCGCGGCAACAGCACCTGGTGCGACAGCGAACCGAGCAGGAACAGGGCGAGTTCGGTCGGAAAGAACCGATACGTCCACGGGTCGCCCAAGCCTATGCCGGTGGCGATCAGCACGCCGCGCAACGCCAGCGATGCGGCCAGCAATGCGAGCAGCCGGCGCGGCGAATGCAGGATGAAGGGAGCGACCAGGTAGAAGCTCATCTCCACGCCCAGCGTCCAGGCCTGCGGCACCAGCAGCCCTTCGTAAAGCGGGACTTCGCTGTGCGCGAAGTTGCCAGTGAACTTGAGCGCGGAATGTTCGATGCCGAAGAACATCAGCCAGTCCTGGCCCATGATGAAAATGTTGGAGAGCACCAGGAACAGTTCGGCGCTGAAGGGCAGCGCGTCGTAGATGCGGAAGAATGCGCCGCCGCTCATCACGTGCGCGGCCAGCGTCAGCGCCGCAACGGCCAGATAGATCGGGAACAGCCGCAGGAAGCGGTTTGCATAGAACTTGCCCACCGCGCCTTGATAGTGGTCGGTGGCGGTGAGCACATAGGAAATCAGGAAGCCCGAAATGACGTAGAACAGCTGTACCGCGAGACGGCCGCCCACCAGATGATCGGTGGCGCCTGCGCCCAGATGGTCCAGCACCACCGACAATGCCAACAAGGTTCTCAAAAAGCCCATCGCCGTGTCTCCCCCGGATTGATCTTA
Organism: Achromobacter sp. ACM02; assembly: GCF_014851605.1. Taxonomy (NCBI): domain Bacteria; kingdom Pseudomonadati; phylum Pseudomonadota; class Betaproteobacteria; order Burkholderiales; family Alcaligenaceae; genus Achromobacter; species Achromobacter sp. ACM02. The sequence continues at coordinate 490,252 of NZ_JACUZY010000004.1, read as the reverse complement.
TTTTTGGCCCCCGTGAGGAGCCGGACACCTGCGCCTGCGGTCGTTGCGATCGGCTGCCGCGCCTTGCATGCCGGCCAGGCACGGATGACGATCTGTACTGATTCTGCGCGTCGATGTGTGCCGCCGCCATGGGGCGTTCGATGCAGCAAGGCCATGCAATTGGAGCGTGGCCATGCATTTGCCGTGCTGCTTTTGGATACCGCTTATGGGCTTAGAACACGCGTGCTGGACCGAAAGGGCGGTTACAGTCGAGGGATGTGTAATTGATGGAGTCCCGTACATGTCCAAGCTCTTGTCCACGCGTTGCCGCTTGATTGCTCCGGCACTGCTGGCCGCGGCCCTGGCCGGTTGCGCCGGATCGACTGGCGGCGCGCGCCCGCAAGGCGCAGCTGCGGCCAACGCCGCGAGCAGCGCGGATTCGCTGGCCCAGACCAGTTGGGAACTGGTGCGCTGGACGCAGGCGGGCGGCGCACTGCGCGACATTCCCCATGGCGACAACGGCGAACCGGTACGCCTGACCTTCCTGGCGCAAGGCAAGCAATATCGCGTCAATGGCTTTTCCGGCTGCAACCGCTACATGGGCACCTACAAGCTCGAAGGCGGCAAGCTCTACATCGACGCGCCCGCCGCCACGCGCATGGCCTGCCCCGCGCCGGAACGCGCCCGCCTCGAAGCGGACTATCTGCGCGGCCTGGCGTCCATCGATACGTTCACGCTGGACAACGGCGGCGCGCCGCGGCACCTGACCTTCAATCTGCGCGGCGGCGACGTGCTGGAGTTCGCGCGGCGCCAGGATCCGCCCACCCCCTGACGTAGCCAGCGGACCGCGTATCAAAGAGTGTTAAGCCGCGAAAACGGCGCCAGGCCGCGCCTACAATGGCGTGGTCCGGCCCGCCGCCTTGCGCGGGCGCTGCATTCCTTGCTTTTTCGGAGACCCTCATGCCCCTTCCCGCGTCTTTGCGCTGGCTGGCGCCTTGCCTGTTGTCCATCGGCCTGGCCGCCTGCTCGGCGCCGCCCAAGCGTGCCGCGGATGGCCAGGATCCGCGCTTTCAGCCCGCTTCCGCTTCCGACATGCTGGCGCAGACCAGCTGGGATCTGGCGCGCTGGACCTTGCCCGGCGGCGGCTTGCGGCAGATTCCGCATCCCTCTTCCAATTCGCGCCCGCTTACGGCGAGCTTCGTCCATGACCAGGGGGCGCCGCGCATTTCCGGTTTCTCCGGCTGCAACCAGTACAACGGCTCCTATACCGTTGCCAATGGCCTGCTGATCGTGCAGGGGCGCCCGGTGTCGACCATGATGGCCTGCGCGCCGCAGAACATGAAGCTGGAGCAGGATTTCCTGGCTGCGCTGACCAGCATCACCGCCACGTCGGTGGACAACGCCAACAATCCGCAGCGCATGACCTGGGTGCTCAGCTCTGGCGACAGGCTGGACTTCGGACGCCGCACCGATCCCATCGCAGGCGGCCAGCAGGGACCGACCAAGCTGGTCTACGTGAATTCGGAGCGCGTGCCTTGCACCGCCGGCGCGGGCCGCGCCATGTGCTACCAGGTGCGCGACAGCGCCGGACAGCCCTGGCAGCTCTGGTACGGCGAAATCACGGGGTTCAACTTCCAGCCTGGCGTGCGTTACCGCTTGCGCGTGGTCGAGGTCCGCAACCCGAATCCGCCGGCCGACGCGTCGACGTTGCAGTGGGTGCTGGACGCGGTGGTCGAGCAGGAAATCGTCAATCGTTGAGCCGGATCAAACGGAGCGGCGGGCGGGGAAAACCGCCCAGCGATTACTATTACGCCTTTCGCCGCCCGCTTTTTTCCGCTTTTCCATGACTTCCGTCGTCAATATCGCCGCTTACAAATTCGTTTCGCTGGATGCTCTGCCCGAGTTGCGCGCCCGCCTTCTGGACGAGGCAGGCCTGGCCGCGCTCAAGGGCACCATCCTGCTGGCCGAAGAGGGCATCAACCTGTTCCTGGCGGGTTCAGCGGATGGCATCGACGCGTTTCTGCGCACCCTGCGCGCCGATCCGCGCTTCGCCGACCTGGAAGTGAAGTTCAGCCATAGCGCGGCGGTGCCGTTCCGCAAGCTGTTGGTGAAGATCAAGCGCGAGATCATCCGCATGAATCATCCGGCGATCCGCCCGGAAGCGGGACGCGCGCCCGGCGTGGATGCGAAGACGCTGGCGCGCTGGCTCGAGGCCGGCATGGACGACGCCGGACGGCCCGTGGTCATGCTGGACACGCGCAACGCCTTCGAGGTCGACGAAGGCACCTTCAGGAACGCCATCGATTGGCGCATTGAACGCTTCACGCAATTTCCTGCGGCGGTGCAGGCGCACCGGGCCGAACTGGAAGGCAAGACCGTGGTCAGTTTCTGCACCGGCGGGATCCGCTGCGAAAAGGCCGCGATCTACATGAACGAGGCCGGCATCGAGCACGTCTACCAACTCGATGGCGGCATCCTCAAGTACTTCGAGGAAACCGGCGGTCCCGGCTATGACGGCAAATGCTTCGTCTTCGACGAACGCATTTCGCTGGACCCGGCGCTGGCGCCCAGCAAGGCCTGATGTACCGCGCTCAATAACAAAAAGCCCGCCGATTTGAACTGGCGGGCTTTTTGCATTCAGCGGGGGCGCGGGATCAGCGCACGCGCATGCCGGGCTTGGCGCCGGGGAACGGTTCCAGCACGTAGATGCCGGCGTCCACGGACTCATCCGCATGGCTGGCGGCCAGCACCATTCCTTCGGATACGCCGAACTTCATCTTGCGCGGAGCCAGGTTGGCCACCAGGACGGTCAGCTTGCCGATCAGGTCTTCCGGCTTGTAGGCCGACTTGATGCCCGAGAACACGTTGCGGTGACGGCCTTCGCCCGCGTCCAGCGTCAGGCGCAGCAGCTTGGTCGAGCCTTCCACGTGTTCGCAGTTGACGATCTGCGCGATGCGCAGATCGACGCGCGCGAAGTCGTCGATGGAGATGGTCTCGGCGATGGGCTCGCCGCCAGGCACCACCACGGGGGCGGCCGGCGGCTCGAACAGGTCTTCCAGCATCTGCGGTTCGACGCGCTGCATCAGGTGCTTGAAGGGCGCCACACGCTGCGGCAGCACCGAGGCATCGGCCCAGGTGAAAGGCGCCTGCGCGCCGAACAGTTCCAGCGCCACGCGTTCGGACAGCGCCGGCAGCACCGGCGCCAGCATCACGGACAAGGCCTTGAAGCCGGCTAGCGAGCGCGAGCAGATGTCCTGCAGGGCGGCCTTCTGAGCGTCATCGGCGGTGGCGATGCCCTTGGCCAGCACCCAGGGCTGGGCCGTGTCGAACGCCTGGTTGATGCGATCGGCGTAGGCCATGATTTCGCGGATGGCGCGGTTGTATTCGCGCGCCTCGAACGCGGCGCGGATGGACTCCGCCTGTTCGGCGTACTCCGCGGCCAGCGCCGAGGTGTCGCCCGAATAGCCGAGGACGCCATCGAAATGCTTGGTGATGAAGCTGGCGGCGCGGCTGGCGATGTTGACGTACTTGCCGATCAGGTCGCTGTTGACGCGGGCGATGAAGTCCTCGGGGTTGAAGTCCATGTCTTCGACCCGGGCGTTCAGCTTGGCGGCGATGTAGTAGCGCATCCATTCGGCGTTCATGCCGAGTTCCAGGTAACGCAGCGGCGAAATGCCGGTGCCGCGGCTCTTGGACATCTTTTCGCCGCTGACGGTGATGAAGCCGTGCACATTCACGGCGTCAGGCGTCTTGCGGCCGGCGAACTTCAGCATCGCGGGCCAGAACAGCGCGTGGAAATACACGATGTCCTTGCCGATGAAGTGGACCTGTTCGGTGGGGCCGGCAGGATCGAGCAGCGCATCGAAGTCCATGCCCTTGACCGCGCAATACGACTTCAGCGAGGCCAGGTAGCCCACGGGCGCGTCCAGCCAGACGTAGAAATACTTGCCCGGCGCGTCCGGGATCTCGATGCCGAAGTAGGGCGCGTCGCGGGAAATGTCCCAGTCGCCAAGCTTGGCCTCGCCATCGTCCGAACCCAGCCACTCGCGCGTCTTGGCCAGCATTTCAGGCTGCAGATGCTTGCCGCCGGCGGCGTTGGAGCCGGTGGTCCATTGCTGCAGGAATTCCACGCAGCGCGGATCGGACAGCTTGAAGAAGAAGTGGTCCGAGGACTTCAGCACCGGCGTGGCGCCGGTCAGGGCCGAGTACGGGTTGATCAGCTCGGTGGGCGCGTAGACCGCGCCGCAGACTTCGCAGGAATCGCCGTACTGGTCCTTGGCGTGGCACTTGGGGCATTCGCCCTTGATGTAGCGGTCGGCCAGGAACATGCCTTTGACCGGATCGTAGAACTGCTCGATGGAGCGGGTTTCGATCAGGTCCTGGGCCTTGAGCGCGCGGTAGATGTCCTGCGATAGCGCGACGTTCTCGGCCGAATCGGTCGAGTGCCAGTGGTCGAAGCGGATGTGGAAGCCGTTCAGGTACTGCGGGCGCTCGGCGGCGTAGCGCGCCACCAGGGCCTGCGGCGTGATGCCTTCCTTTTCCGCCTTCAGCATGATCGGCGCGCCGTGCGCGTCGTCCGCACCCACGAAGTGCACCGTGTGGCCCGCCATTCGCATCGAACGAACCCAGATATCGGCCTGGATGTACTCCATGATGTGGCCGATGTGGAAAGATCCGTTGGCGTAGGGCAGCGCTGTGGTGACAAAAAGGGTGCGAGACATGGTTGTCTTTGGAGGTTGAGGGAAAAAAGGGGTAGGCCGGCCATTTTAGGGCAAGCGCGCAGACTTGCCGGACAGCGGCCCGTCAATGGCTCAACCCGCCCTTCGCGGCAGGCGAATCAGGCGGGTTGCGAAAGAATGCGGGGATGGGCGCGAATACACGGCAATTCCGCCGCGCGGACGCACAAGCCCACGGTCCGCTTGCGCCGCGGGCGGCGCAAGCATGCTGGAAAGCCGCCGTCAGCGGATTTCGCGGGCTTCGACGTCGATCACGTCGCCGCGCGGCTGCGTGGCGAAGGGGGCGGTGGCGGACTGGAACGGTCCCGGGCGGGCGCCCTGGCGCTGGCTCCAATAGGCGCGTACGCCGAAAGGTTTGCCGCGCACCTTGGCGACCACGTACAGGATCGCCACGGCGATCGCCGTGGAAAGCATGAACACCAGCGCCATCGCCATGCCGATCAAGGCCAGGGCGGCGAATAGGACGGCACGAAAGAAGCGGATAAGTGTGTTGGTCATGAAGATCGGATGCAAAACGCAGGGAAAGGTTCCCGGGTATCCGCTATCCTTTAGGGGATGGCGGGCCGCAGAAGCCGCGCTGCCTACGGAACCATAGTGACATGAGTATAACGATAGAACAAATTCGCGCCGCGCTGCGCGCCGCGCAGGACCCGAATACCGGTATGGATTTGGGCGTTTCTGTAAAAGATCGTGACATCAAGCTGGAAGGCGGACGGGTTTCGCTGGCGCTCGAGCTGGGGTATCCGGCCGATGCCGCGCGCGCCCAGGTCCGCGATATCGCCGTGGCGGCGCTGGCCGCGGCCGGCGTGGCCGACGCCCAGGTCGAGGTGAGCTGGAAGGTCGCCGCCCATGCCGTGCAGAAAGGGCTGAAGCCCTTGCCCAATGTGCGCAACATTATTGCGGTAGCGTCCGGCAAGGGCGGCGTGGGCAAGAGCACCACGGCCGTGAACCTGGCCCTGGCCCTGGCGGCGGAAGGCGCCAAGGTGGGCGTGCTGGACGCCGACATCTACGGCCCCAGCGTGCCGACCATGCTGGGCATCTCGGGCCGTCCCGAAAGCCTGGACAACAAGAGCATGGAGCCGCTCACGGGCCACGGCCTGCAGGCCAACTCCATCGGCTTCCTGATCGACGCCGACTCGCCCGCCATCTGGCGCGGCCCAATGGTGACGCAGGCGCTGGAGCAACTGCTGCGCCAGACCAATTGGCGCGATCTTGATTACCTCATCGTCGACATGCCTCCCGGCACGGGCGACGTGGCGCTGACCCTGGCGCAGAAGGTGCCGGTGGTGGGCGCCGTCATCGTCACCACGCCGCAGGACGTGGCGCTGCTGGACGCGCGCAAGGGCTTGCGCATGTTCCAGAAGGTTGATGTGCCGATCCTGGGCGTGGTCGAGAACATGGCCATCCACATCTGCTCGCAATGCGGCCATGCCGAGCATATCTTCGGCGAGGGCGGCGGCCAGCGCATGGCGGAGCAATACCAGACGCCCTGGCTGGGCAGCCTGCCGCTGACGCTGGCGATCCGCGAGCAGACCGATGCCGGTTCGCCGACCGTGGTGTCGGATCCGGGCAGCGAAGCCGCGGCGCTGTATCGCGGCATCGCCCGCAAGCTGGCAGCTGGCGTGGCGGCGCTTCCCCGCGACATGGCCGGGAAGTTCCCGTCCATCGTCGTGCAGCAACCGACCTGACGCATGCGGTGGGCAGCCCGCGCCTTCTTGGCAGGACTTGTTGTGATGACGGGCGAGGCGTTGGCCAAGCGCCCGGAAATCATTGTGGACCCCGGCGGCGTGCCGCCGGCCGCCCTGCAGGCGATTACCGAAGCCGTCGATGCGATCGCGCGGCTGGCGGAAGACCAGGACGGCGGTGAAATCAACCGCCTGCGTCGGCGTGCGCGCGACGCGACGCTGGCGGCCCTGGCCACCCAGGGCTATTTCTCGCCCACGGTGAAGCTCGAAGCCGGCACCGATATCGGCGGAGAAACCTGGGACATCAGTATCGTTTCGGGCGAGCGCACCACCGTTACGTCCGTGGACCTGAGCTTCACCGGCCGCATCACCCGGCCCGAGTTCGCGGCGCGGGTGCAGAAACTGCGCGACGACTGGCAGCTCAAGACGGGCCAGCCCTTCATCAACAGCGACTGGAACAAGGCCAAGTCGAACCTGCTGGACGCGGTGTCCTCGCGTGACTTCATGCTGGCGCGCATGACCGCGTCGCAGGCGGAAATCGAGGCCGATACGGCATCGGCCGCCCTGCGCGTCACAATAGACAGCGGCCCCCAGGTGCGCATGGGCGAGCTCACCACGGAAGGCCTGAAACGGGTGCCAGAGAAGCTGGTGGAGCGCTATGTGCGCTACTCGCCGGGCGCCGCCTATGACCAGAACAAGCTGGACACCTGGCAGCAGGACCTGCAATCCACTGCGTTCTTCCGCGGCGCGTTCGTGTCGCTGGAGCAGCCGGGCCAGGCGCAGCCGACTCCTGCGCCCAATGCCGACCGCGCACGCGCGCCGGGCTCGACCGATCTGGCGGCTGCCACGCCGGCGGGAGATCCTTCCGTGTCCGGCGGCATGCCGCCGCCTGCGCCCGCCTACGACTCGAACGGCGAAGTGACCTTGCCGGTGCAGGTACGGGTGGTGGAAGCGCCGCCCAAGCGGTTCACCGGATCGATAGGCGTGGACGACGAGGCCGGCCTGCGCGTGGAGTCGCTGTACCGGCAGAACGTGGTCTTTGGCCAGCCGGTCACCCTGGAGACGGGCTTCAGCGTGGACCGGCTGCAGCAGCGCGCCTACGCGGACTTCCTGTTGCCGCCGAACCAGCGCGGCTACAAGGATTCCTTCGGGGTCCTGTACGACCAATCCGACATCCAGGGGCTGGACGTGACGCGTTACGCGCTGGGCGCTACGCGCCTGCAGGAGCGCAAGGGCGCGGGCGATAGCCGGGTCGAATACGAGACCCGCTGGGGCCTGCTGCTGGCGGAGGATCACGTGAAGATCGACGGCGGCGACCAGTACAAACTGCCGACCCTGACCGCCACGGCCGAATGGCTGCGCCGCGATGTCGATAACAAGTACGACCCGCGCGAAGGCAACCTGATCGCGGTGGGCGGCGGCGTGGGCGTGACGCTGGACTCCGGCGAACCCTACACCCGCGCCCGACTGCGGGCCCAGAAATGGTGGCCCATCGGCAAGCTGGACGTGCTGACCGTGCGCGGCGAAGTCGGCCGGGTCTGGTCCAACAGCAAGGTGCGGGTGCCGGACGATTTCGGTTTCCGCACCGGCGGCGCGCGTTCGATCCGCGGCTACAAGTACCAGAGCATAGGCGTGAAGCAAGACGACGCTGTGGTGGGCGCGCCCACGCTGCTGGTCGGCAGCATCGAGTACGACCACTATTTCAATGAGCGCTGGGGCATGGGCGTGTTCGTGGACGCGGGCGACGCCGCGGAATCGTTCGGCGACATGTCGATGGCGGTGGGCTACGGCGTAGGCGCCCGCGTGCGCACGCCGGCCGGGCCCTTGTTCCTGGACGTGGCCTACGGCCAGCGCGACCGCGACCTGCGCCTGCACTTTTCCTTGGGGATCGCGTTTTGAAGGCCTTGCGCAAATTCCTGCGCCATGTGCTGGTGTGGTGGTTGCCGGGCCTGGCCATGCTGGCCGTGCTGGCGGGCGGCTTCCTGTTCTGGCTGGTCGGTTCGCAGAACGGCACGCGGCTGCTCCTGACCACCGCCGCCCAGCAATTGAATGGCCAGGCGCTGGACGTGAGCGGCTCGCTGTTGCGCGGCGTCTCCGTGGGCAAGCTGGACCTGGACGTCAGCGGCACCCGCGTCGACATCACGGACCTGCACCTGGACGTGAACTGGCGCGCCCTGGGCGACCGTCTGCTGCACGTGCGCGATGTATCGGCGGGCTCGGTTTACATCGGCCTGACCGCAACGCCCGAGACGGCGCCTGCCGAGGACGACGGCGAGCCTTTCTCCTTGCCCGAACTGCCGGTGGACATCGCTATCGACCGGGTGGCGCTGGGCGACTTCCAGTTGGACCAGGACGGCGAACCCTTGCCCGTGACCCTGGGCAATCTGGACGCCACCTTCGCCGCGGGCAAGCAGGGCGCGCAGTTGCGCATCGCCAGCCTGCGGGTGGGCCACGAGGCTGCGCAGGCGGACATCTCCGGGCAGGCCGAACTGCAAGGCATGGCCGATCCCTGGCCGTTCGCCGCTCGCCTGGACGTGATCGCGCGCGGGACCGGCTCCGATTCCCCGCTGTGCGAAGCCGACAAGCTGAGTGGCGTGTATGAGCGTCAGGCGGGCGCTGCCAAGAAGCCCGAGCCCAAGCCTGGCGCCAAGGCCGACCCCAAGGATGAATCCAAAGCCGGGGCCAGGACAGATCCCAAGGCGACGCCTTCCGAGCCGCCCCGGCCCGCCTGCCAGGTGGTGCTGCGCGCCGATGCCGCCGGTTCCCTGGATGGTATCCAGGCCAAGCTGGAGGGCGAGGGCTCCGGCCTGCTGCTGGATCTGACCGCCGACCTTGCGCCGCGCACGGCGCTGGTGCTGCGCAGCGCCCGGGCGCAGGCGCAACTGCCTGACAAATCGACCCTGGCCGCGCAGCTAGACCTGCAATCCGATAGCACGCAAGGGACGGGTCGCGACCGCATCGCGGGCACGATAAGCGCCCAGCGCCTGGATTTGTCGCCCTGGCTGGGCAAGGATGTTCCGCCTGCGGTCCTGACCGTGCGCGGCGACGTGCAAGCCGACATCGAGAACCTGAGCCAGCTACGCCACGCCGCGGTCGATCTGCGCTTCGAAGAGGGCACGCGCTGGAACAAGCAGCCCCTGACTGGCGCGCTCAAGGCCCAGGTGGATATCGCCGCAGCGACCAATAGCGCGGAATCCGCCGCCGTGCCGAACGGTGCCGCCTCGCCCGAGGCCGATCCTCTGGCCGGGCTGCGCATCCACGGCCTGGACGTGGACCTGAAGCTGGGCCGCAACCGGGTCCAGGCCAGGGGCGAGCTGGACGCCAAGGACGGCGCGCTGTCGCTGGACGCCCAAGCGCCCCAGCTCGACGCGTTCTGGCCGGGCATCCCCGGCGGCGCGGAGTTGAAAGGCAAGCTGGCGGGCACGCTGGCTGCGCACCGCGGCGAGCTTGCTGCCGGCTACACGCCGCCCAAGCCGCGCGCGGGCGTGCTGGGCGAGGCGCCCGCCAAGGCCAACATCGTCTTTGCCGGTTCCTGGGGCAAGGGGCCAGCCGGCACGCCCGACGCAGCCCTGCCGGGATGGCGCGGCACGTTCTCGAGGCTGACGGCAGAGACCGCCGGCTTCACCGTGGCCGTGGACCGTCCGGTCACGCTGGCTTTCGTGCCTTCCGCCGTGGAACCGCAATGGCAGTGGCAGGTGGGGCAGACGGCGCTGAGCCTGACCCTGCCTGGCAAGGAGCGCGTGGTCCTGGCGCACCAGGGTTCGCGGGGGGGCGGCAAGCGTTGGGAAACGGCGGGCAAGGCCGACAACCTGGTGATCACGGCCGCCATGGCGCGCCAGGTGATAGGCGCCTTCGATCCCGAGGCCGCGGCCAAGCTGGGCAAGCGGCCCGGCCGCGTGAACGCGATGGTGCCCGAGGGCCAGCGCCGCATCGCGCTGGACGTCTTGTGGGACCTGAAGTTCGACGGCCGGCTGGGCGGCCGCGCGCGCATCGCGCGCCGCGAGGGCGACCTGCTGATACCGGGCGATCCTCCCATCCCGCTGGGACTGAAGGCGCTGGTGCTGGACCTGACCGCCACGCCGACCTCCGCCAACGCCAGCCGCCTGGACGCCAAGGTCAATCTGGCCACCGACAAGATGGGCCTCATCAACGGCACCGGCACCGCCGTGTTGGTGGTGGACGCCAAGGGCGGCATGGCGCTGGACCCGCGCCAGCCGCTGCGCGCCAAGCTGGACGCGGATATCGCCGACCTGGCCTGGGTTGGCCTGTTCGTGGGCGACTCGATGGAAGTCGGCGGCACGGTCAAGGCCAATCTGGAAGCCCAGGGCACCCTGGCGGGCAAATGGTCGGCCAGCGGCAGCATCCGCGGCGACAAGCTGCGCGTGGTGCGCATCGACGACGGCGTGCGGCTGATCGACGGCACCTTGTCCGCGCGCCTGGACGGCGACCGGGTGGTGCTGGAAAGCCTGCGCTTCCCGGCCTCGTTGCGGGTGATGCCGGCCGAATGGCGCACCAAGGAATGGATCACCACCAATCCCGAGGCAAAGGGCGGCTACGCCGAAGCCAAGGGGCAGTGGAATTTCATCGATGGCGGCGGCGATATCCGGCTGACCCTGTACCGCTTCCCGGCGCTGCAGCGTTCGGACCGCTACGCCATGGTGTCCGGGGTCATCGACGTGAAGGCGGCCATGCCGCGCATCGACATCGTGGGCGACCTGAAGGCGGACGCCGGCTGGTTCAGCCTGGAAATTCTGCAGGGCGTGCCGTCGCTGGACGATGACGTCAAGGTGCGCCGGCCCGGCGATGACCCTGGCACCGTCTCCACGCCGCTGCAGACCAGCATGAACCTGAAGTTCGACATGGGGCCGCGCTTCTACATCACCGGCATGGGACTGGACGCCGGCCTGCTGGGCTCCATTCAGATCATGCTGAACGATGGACGCCTGACCGGCGTGGGCGCGCTGCGCACCCGTGGCGGCGGCATCGAAGCCTACGGCCAGAAGCTGCGCCTGAGCCGCGGCACGCTGACCTTCCAGGGCCGTCTGGACAACCCCTTGCTGGATATCGAGGCGCTGCGCACGGGCGAACAGGTCGAGGCGGGCGTCAAGGTGGTCGGCACGGCGCAGCGGCCGCGCATCGACCTGGTGTCGTACCCGGACGTCAGCGACGTGGAAAAGCTGTCCTGGCTGCTGCTCGGCCGCGGCCCCGACGAAAGCGGCGGCGACGCGGCGCTGCTGATGTCGGTGGGTACCGCGCTGCTGGGCGGCGGGCAGCCGTTCTACAAGCAGTTCGGCCTGGACGACGTCAGCATCAAGACGGGCAACATCGGCAGCTCCGGCAGCATCCTGCCGGACCGCACGGTGGCTGGCGACGTCAACCGGGACAGCGACAGCCAGCTGGCGACGCAATTCCTGGTGGCCAGCAAGACCTTCGCCAACGGCATCACCCTGAGCGTGGAACAGGCGCTGGCGGGAAGCGATACCGTCGGCCGCGCCAGCTACAGGCTGGCGCGCGGCTTGTCGGTGGACCTGAAGGGCGGGGCGGTCAACGGCATCGCGCTGGTCTACCGGACCTTCTGGGGGAACTGAGGCGGAACCGGGCGGCACGGTCCCGCCCGGCCCCTCGCCGGTGGCGCATCCGCACTCGGGATAAAATGGCGTCCATTCCATTCCCTAGCACCATTCCCACCATGAGCATCAAAAGCGACCGCTGGATCCGCCGCCAGGCCGAAGCCGGCATGATCGAACCCTTCGAAGCAGGGCAGGTCCGCACGGCCAATGGCGGGCGTATCGTCAGCTACGGCACCAGCAGCTACGGCTACGACGTGCGCTGCGCGGACGAGTTCAAGATCTTCACCAACATCAATTCCACCATCGTCGATCCGAAGAACTTCGACGAAGGCTCGTTCGTGGATTTCAAGGGCGACGTCTGCATCATCCCGCCCAATTCCTTCGCGCTGGCCCGCACGGTCGAGTACTTCCGCATCCCGCGCAGCGTCCTGACGGTTTGCCTGGGCAAGAGCACCTATGCGCGCTGCGGCATCATCGTCAACGTCACGCCGCTGGAACCCGAATGGGAAGGCCACGTGACGCTGGAGTTCTCGAACACCACGCCGCTGCCGGCCAAGATCTACGCGGGCGAAGGCTGCGCGCAGATGCTGTTCCTGGAAAGCGACGAAGTCTGCGAGACCTCTTACCGCGATCGCGGCGGCAAGTACCAGGGCCAGCGCGGCGTGACCCTGCCGCGCACCTGAAGTCTCAGTCCGCGCGCCGCGGCGCCGGACGCAGGTAGTCGATATCCCACTCGCTTTCGCCCGTCTGCACGAACCCGTGCCGGCGGTAGAAGCGGTTGGAATCGCTGTCGCGCAGCGCGCCCAGGCTTACCGCCAGCCCCAGGCGGTCGGCCTCCTGCAGGATCTTGCGCATGACCTGTCCGCCCAGCCCCGAACCCTGCGCGGCGGGGCGGATGTACAGATGATCCAGGCGCAAGCCGTCACCCTCCGGGCGCAGCGCGTAAAACCCGATCCGCTGGCCATCTTGCTCGATGGACCAGGTGTGTTCCGGCCGGAATGTGCTGCGCAGCCGCGAGCGCGCGCGTTCAGGATCGAAGCGCCCCAGGCGCTCCAGGCTTTCGCGCATGGCTTCGATGCGCAGCGCCAGCAGGTCTTCGAAATCCGCTTCCGAGATCGGGGCGTATTGCAGCTGCGCCGTGGACAGCTCATCGTAGCCCCGGCCCAGGAACTGCAGGATGCAGATACCGTGACCGTAGGGATCGCTCAGGTGGGCGATGCGGCCCCAGGTGTGCGAGACGGCCGGGTCTTCCAGGCGCGCGCCAGCGGCCACCGCCTGTGCGACCGCGCGGTCCGCGTCCTCCACCACCACGTCCAGATGCACCGGCGTCCAGTGCCGCGCATAGTCGCGCGGCTGGCGCGTGGCGCCGGCGGCGGGCGTACCCGCCGCCTTTTCCAGCAGATAGATGGGCGCCTCGGCCCCTGCCATCTCGGCCACCGTCGGTCCTATCCGGCGTCGCAGTGTCAGGCCGAACGCGCGTTGATAGAAGTCGATGGCGTGTTCGAGATCGGGCACGTCGATGTTGACCAGGATGCGCATTGGGGGGCCGTCTGCTGAGTGAAGAAAAAAACATATCATGGCCGCGGCGCGCGGTGTTACTTGCAAATCCGCTAAAGAACATCGCCGCCGCGTCCGTAAATGACAGTACATGTGTTTGCCGATTTGGCGACGTCATCTCCGCAAGCGTAAAAAAGCCCCGACCCGTGCGTTACCCCCATATCCCCTGGCTGCCTTTGTTGTTCTATCCTGCGCTGCCGGTGGCCGCTGCGGTGGGGCTGCTGCTGTGGCGCGAATGGCCGCCGGCCTTGACGCAGATCGTGCCGTTCGTGCCTTGGGTGATGGCGCTGATCGGCGTTGCCGTGTGCCTGATGTACCAGCGCGCACAGACCATGGTGCTGATGCTCAGCGTGCTGGCCGCCACGGCGGCCTGGCCGGCGCTGGCCACGGAAGCGCCCTGGGCCGTCGGACCGGCGCTGGCGTGGTGGTCCCTGGCCTACACCATCAACGCCCTGTGGTCCGAGCGCTCCAGCATGTTGCTGGACCTGGCCGCCCGCATCGGCATGATCGCCGCCGGCGCGGCGGCGATTGCGCTGGCCGGCAAGGACGGCGTGAACGATCTGCTTGGCATGCTCTCCGTGCAGGGCAGGTTGGCCCACCTGAGCGTGCCGATCGAAGGATTGATCGCCTTGCTGGCCACGGGCCTGACGCTGACCCTGCTGTTGCTGCGCTATGGGCGTCCGCAGCAGGCGGGGCAGTGGCTAGGATTCGTGTGCATGGCGTGGGCCTTGCCGCGCGGGGCGGAGCATCCCGTCGAACTGGCGCTGATGTCTACCGCCGCGCTGACGGCCCTGTGCATCTCGCTGGCCCACGAAGGTTTCCACATGGCGTTTCGCGACGAGCTGACCGGCCTGCCGGGCCGGCGCGCGCTGAACGAGCGTCTGCAGCGCATGGGGCGCGTCTATACGCTGGCGATGGCCGACGTCGACAACTTCAAGGCTTTCAACGACACCCACGGGCATGACGTAGGCGACCAGGTCCTGCGCATGGTGGCGGCGCAGTTGCGGCGCGTGCCGGGCGGCGGCCGGGCCTACCGCTACGGCGGCGAGGAATTCACGCTGGTGTTCCCGGGCAAGACCGCGGCGGAAAGCATGCCGCACCTGGAAAGCGTCAGGCGCTCCATCGAGGCCTACCAGATGCGCCTGCGCGACAAGCCGGTGCGCCCCAAGGCCGACCAGATCGGCCTGCGCCGCCGCGGCGGGCGCGACGCGCGCAATGCGCGGCCGCTGCGGGTGACGGTCAGCATAGGCGTAGCCGAACGCAGCGACTCCCTGCGCGCGCCCGACGCGGTGATCAAGGCGGCGGATCAGGCGCTCTACAAAGCCAAGGACGAAGGCCGCAATCTGGTGCGGGCGTTCAGCACGCGGCGCCGGACTGGCGCGGCCTGATGCCGCGCCGCTACTTGCCGGCCAGCGGCAGCGCCATCAGCGCTTCGTCGTAGAGTTCGCCGTTCACGCATAGCGCTTCGCGCTCGCGCCCGTATTCGGCAAAGCCCAGGCTTAGATACAGCGCGGTGGCCGCCTGATTGTTGGCGGTCACGCTCAGCTGCACCTGGCGGATGCCGCGCATGCCCGAGGCATGGGCGATCGCCGCCTGCATCAGTTGCCGGGCCAGGCCCTGACCGCGCTGCGCCGGCGCCACGTACATGCTCCAGATGTGCGCTTTGTGGCGCATCTTCAGTTTGCGCTGGCGGCCCACGCCGACCATGCCGGCCAGGACCCCGCCGCAGAACGCGCCAAACATTGCGCTGTCGTCCGAAGGCTGGATCCAGCCGCGGATATCCTCCAATGTCAGCGTGTGTTCCTCTTCGTAACTCGATCCGAACGATTCAGGGGTTTCCACCAGGGCGTCCAGGCGCAATTGGCGCAGCGGCGCCGCGTCGGCGGGAACAAGGCGTCGGACGGTGATCGGGGACATGGTCGGCAAGTGTTGGGAATAGGGAACGTTCGGCGGTGGATTCGCCAGTATAGGGGGACGCGCTGCCTATAATGGTCCTAACGCCGCTTGCGGTTTTCACAAAGGAGCCAATGATGTTCGGTTTCCTCAAGACAAACCAGGACGCCAAGCGCGACGAAGTCCAGGAAGAGTTCGTGGCGCGCGTGGCGGGTGCTGCGCAGGACTTCGTCCAGGCAGCCGGCTCGGCTGGCGCCGTGCTGGATTACACGCCATCCAGCGTCCATGCGCTGGACGAAGCGCTGGAGGCCGCCCATCTCGGGACCTTGCCTCTCACTCCCATGCAGACCGTCGGCGCCGCCGCCTACCTCTACGAGGTGGGACGCCGCGCGTATGGCGGCCTCTACGAAGTGTGCGATGACGAGGACCCAGTGGTGCTGGTCTGCGGCGAGCCCGATTCCGAGGTCTGCTTCGGCGCCATCGCCAAGGTCGAAAGGCGCATCCGTTACGGCTCCGCCGAGGCCATCCCACCTTATTTCGAACAGTTCCTGATGGCCTTGCAGGCGGGCGAGGCCCGCACCATCCGATAGCGTCCCGGCGCTTCGGGCGCCCGGTTTGCTTCCCCGTGCGGCCCGGCTCTCTGTGCTGAAAACGTCCGCTTTTGGCGCGATGACAACGGCCGTCCGGGCCATTCCGGGATTTCCCTTAGGACTGTAAGAAAAACAGCCCTACAATTCGGCCATTCCCGCCGCCCTGGCGGGTGCTCGCGCCGTCTGTCATCAGGCGGATTTTTACTAGAAGTACACTCGCGCCGCGTTACGCGTCCGAACCCGCCTTGCCCCCAGGAGCGCCTGCATGAAATTCCGCTTCCCCATTTTCATCATCGACGAAGACTACCGTTCCGAGAACGCGTCCGGTCTGGGTATCCGCGCCTTGTCCGCGGCGATCGAGGCCGAGGGCGTCGAG
This sequence comes from Achromobacter sp. ACM02, assembly GCF_014851605.1. Taxonomy (NCBI): domain Bacteria; kingdom Pseudomonadati; phylum Pseudomonadota; class Betaproteobacteria; order Burkholderiales; family Alcaligenaceae; genus Achromobacter; species Achromobacter sp. ACM02. The sequence continues at coordinate 473,866 of NZ_JACUZY010000004.1, read as the reverse complement.
GTGATCGGGGTGACCAGTTACGGCGACCTGAGCTCGTTCGCCCAGCAGCAGAGCCGGGCCAGCGCCTTCATCCTGTCGATCGACGACGAAGAGTTCGACGTGGATTCGCCCGAGGACGTGGCCAGCGCCATCAAGAACCTGCGCGCCTTCATCGGCGAGCTGCGTTTCCGCAATGCCGACATCCCCATCTACCTGTACGGCGAGACGCGCACGTCCGAGCACATCCCCAACGACATCCTGCGCGAGCTGCACGGCTTCATCCACATGTTCGAGGACACCCCCGAATTCGTGGCGCGCCACATCATCCGCGAAGCCCGCAGCTACGTCGACAGCCTGCCGCCGCCGTTCTTTCGTGAACTGGTCAAGTACGCGCAGGACGGCTCGTACTCCTGGCACTGCCCCGGCCACTCCGGCGGCGTGGCTTTCCTGAAGAGCCCGGTGGGCCAGATGTTCCACCAGTTCTTCGGCGAGAACATGCTGCGCGCAGACGTCTGCAACGCCGTGGACGAACTGGGCCAGCTGCTGGACCACACCGGTCCCGTGGCCGAATCCGAACTGAACGCCGCGCGCATCTTCCACGCCGACCACTGTTTCTTCGTGACCAACGGCACCTCCACCTCCAACAAGGTGGTGTGGCATGCCAACGTGGCCGCGGGCGACGTGGTGGTGGTGGACCGCAACTGCCACAAGTCGATCCTGCACGCCATCACGATGACGGGCGCGATTCCGGTGTTCCTGCGCCCCACGCGCAACCACCTGGGCATCATCGGTCCGATTCCGCTGGAAGAATTCCACCCGGACAACATCCGCAAGAAGATCGAGGCCAACCCCTTCGCGCGCGAAGCGGTGAACAAGAACCCGCGCATCCTGACGCTGACGCAGAGCACCTACGACGGCGTCATCTACAACGTCGAAATGATCAAGAAGCAGCTGGGCAGCTACGTCGACACGCTGCACTTCGACGAAGCCTGGCTGCCGCACGCGTCGTTCCACGAGTACTACCAGGACATGCACGCCATCGGCCAGGACCGTCCGCGCAGCCAGGACGCGATGGTGTTCGCCACCCACTCCACGCACAAGCTGCTGGCCGGCATTTCGCAGGCCTCGCAGATCATCGTGCAGGAGTCCGAGACCCGCAAGCTGGACCGCAACGTCTTCAACGAAGCCTACCTGATGCACACGTCCACCTCGCCCCAGTACGCGATCATCGCGTCCTGCGACGTGGCCGCCGCCATGATGGAGCCGCCGGGAGGCACCGCGCTGGTCGAGGAAAGCATCCGCGAAGCCCTGGACTTCCGTCGCGCCATGCGCAAGGTGGAATCCGAATTCGGCAAGAACGACTGGTGGTTCAAGGTTTGGGGGCCGAACCGCCTGGTTTCGGAAGGCATCGGCAACCGCGACGAATGGATCCTGGAGTCCAACGACCACTGGCATGGCTTCGGCGAAATGGCCGAAGGCTTCAACATGCTGGACCCGATCAAGGCCACCATCATCACCCCGGGGCTGGACATGTCGGGCAGCTTCGGCGAAACCGGCATTCCCGCCGCGCTGGTCTCCAAGTACCTGACCGAGCACGGCGTGGTGGTCGAGAAGACCGGCCTGTATTCGTTCTTCATCCTGTTCACCATCGGCATCACCAAGGGCCGCTGGAACACGCTGCTGACCGCCTTGCAGCAATTCAAGGACGACTACGACCGCAACCAGCCGCTGTGGCGCATCCTGCCGGAATTCTGCCGCGACCATCGCCGCTACGAGCGCATGGGCCTGCGCGACTTGTGCCAGGAGATCCACGAAGCCTATCGCGCGCGTGACGTGGCCCGCCTGACCACCGAGATGTACCTGAGCGACATGGTGCCGGCCCTCAAGCCGTCGGATGCCTTCGCCCGCATGGCGCACCGCGAGGTCGAGCGCGTCGACATCGACAAGCTCGAAGGCCGCGTCACCGGCGTGCTGCTGACCCCGTATCCTCCGGGCATCCCGCTCTTGATCCCGGGCGAACGCTTCAACCGCACCATCGTCCAGTACCTGCAGTTCGCGCGCGAGTTCAACCAGCGCTTCCCGGGCTTCGAAACCTACATCCACGGCCTGGCCGACGAAGTGGGTCCGGATGGCGAAAAGCGCTATTACGTCGACTGCCTGATCGAAGACTGATGTTCGATGTAGCAGTACTCGGCGCCGGCGCCGCGGGCATGATGTGTGCCGCGGTCGCCGGCCAGCGCGGCTTGCGCGTGGTGCTGGTCGACCACGCCGAGCGCCTGGCGGAGAAGATCCGCATTTCCGGTGGCGGCCGCTGCAACTTCACCAATATCGGCGCCGGCCCCGCCAACTTCCTCTCCGACAATCCGCATTTCTGCCGTTCGGCCTTGGCCGGTTACACGCCGCAGGATTTCCTGGCGCTGATGAAGCGCCACCACATCGCCTGGCATGAGAAGCATCGCGGCCAGCTGTTCTGCGACGATTCCAGCGAATCCATCATCGAAATGCTGCGCGCGGAGTGCGACGCGGGCAGGGTGCAGTGGCGCATGGGATGCTCGGTGGTCGAGATCGGCCATGGCGAGCAGGGTTACGAGCTGCACACCAGCCAGGGCACGATCCGCGCCGCGAAACTGGTGATCGCGACCGGCGGCATGGCCATTCCCCAACTGGGCGCCACCGATTTTGGCCTGAAGATCGCGCGGCAGTTCGGCCTGAAGGTCGTGGAACCGCGTCCCGCCCTGGTGCCGCTGACCTTCGATGCCGAGCAGTGGCGGTCCCTTTCCGAATTGTCCGGCGTGGCGCTGGAGGTCAATCTGCACACGGGGCAGGGCAAGGCGCGCGGCGAGTTCCTCGAGGACCTGCTCTTTACCCATCGCGGCCTGTCCGGACCTGCCATTCTGCAGATCTCCAGCTACTGGAAACCTGGCGAGCCCATCGTGATCGATCTGGCGCCTGGCCGCGACCTGGCGGAAGAACTGCTGGCGTCGAAGTCGGGCAACCGGCAGCAGCTGCATACCGTCCTGGCGGGCCTCTGGCCCAAGCGCCTGGCCGACCGCTGGCTGCACCTGGCGGAGCAGGGCGGCAAGCCGGGCCTGGCGGCGCTGCGCCTGGCCGACGCGCCGGACAAGACCTTGCGCACGCTGGCCCAGGACATCCATCAATGGAGCCTGGTGCCCAGCGGCACGGCCGGCTACAAGAAGGCCGAAGTCATGCGCGGCGGCGTGGACACGCGCGGGCTGGACCAGAAGTCCATGCAGGCCAAGACCGTCGCCGGCCTCTATTTCATCGGCGAAGCCGTGGACGTCACGGGTTGGCTGGGCGGCTACAACTTCCAGTGGGCCTGGGCTTCGGGCGTGGCCTGCGGCAAGGCGCTGTAGCGTCCTCTGGCGGGACAGGGCGCCGATAGGCCGACGCTATGGCAGGTATTGGAAGCCTGCCATTGTTATATCAAATAAAAATACTTATCATTTATGTTTTCGATATTGATCCAAACCCTGAATCGGGGGGCGGATCCAACGGAGACATGCATGGCCTACACCCTTCCGCCCCTGCCGTATGCCTACGACGCCCTGGAACCTCACATCGACGCGATGACGATGGAGATCCACTACAGCAAGCACCATCAGACCTACGTCAACAGCTTGAACGCCGCGCTGGAAGGCGCGGGCATCGTCACCAACGAGCCGGTCGAGTCCCTGGTGGCGCGGCTGGAGCAGTTGCCCGAAGCCATCCGCGGCGCCGTGCGCAACCATGGCGGCGGCCACGCCAACCACAGCCTGTTCTGGTCGGTCATGTCGCCCGAGGGCGGGGGTGAGCCGGACGGCGCATTGGCAGCGGCCATCGAGTCCGAACTGGGCGGGCAGGCCGCCTTCCGCGACGCGTTCACCAAGGCTGCGCTGACCCGCTTCGGCAGCGGTTGGGCCTGGCTCTCGGTCACGCCGGCCGGCAAGCTTGCGGTGGAAAGCAGCGCCAACCAGGACAGCCCCCTGATGCACGGCAACACGCCCATTCTGGGGCTGGACGTGTGGGAGCACGCCTATTACCTGAAGTACCAGAACCGCAGGCCCGAGTACATCGGCGCCTTTTACAATGTCGTGAATTGGCCTGAAGTGGCGCGCCGCTACGCGGCAGCCCAGCGCTGAGCGCATCTCTCGCAAGGAGGGCAGCGGCACATGAATACCTTCAGCCGTCATCGCGTGCGGCCGGCGGCCACCAGCATCAGCGTGTGGACCCTGGCCGTATTGGTGGCATGCCTGGGCCTGCACCAGTTGTGGGCCTATCTGGACGTGCGCGCGCCGCACGTGGCCGATGCCCTCCTGGGCGGGCTGGTGGCCGCGGGCGCTACTGCCCTGGGTACTTTGCCCATCCTGTTTGCCCGGACCATCCCCCAGAAAATGCAGGACAGCATGTTCGGCTTCGGCGCCGGCGTGATGCTGGCCGCCAGCGCCTTCTCGCTGGTGGCGCCTGGCATCGCCGCGGGCCGCGACCTGGGCTATGGCCCCTGGGGCGCCGGCTTGACGGTGGGCGCGGCCGTACTGCTGGGGGCGGCGGTGCTGCTGCTCATGGACCGTACCCTGCCGCACGAACATTTCATCAAGGGCCGGGAAGGCATCGAGGCGCACCGCCTGCGCCGCACTTGGCTGTTCGTCTTCGCCATCACCCTGCATAACCTGCCGGAAGGCCTGGCCATAGGCGTGGGCTACGCGGGCAACGACGCCATGCGCGGCACCGCGCTGGCCACCGGCATTGCGATCCAGGACATTCCCGAAGGGCTGGTGGTGGCGGTGGCGCTGCTGGCGGCGGGCTATCAGCGCGCCTTCGCGGTGGCGCTGGGCATGCTGTCCGGCCTGGTCGAGCCGCTGGGCGCGGTGCTCGGCGCCGCAGTGGTCGGCTGGTCCGAGCCGCTTCTGCCCTGGGGCCTGGGTTTTGCCGCAGGCGCCATGCTGTTCGTGATCAGCCACGAGATCATCCCCGAATCGCACCGCAAGGGGCATGAGGTCTACGCGACCTGCGGCCTGATGCTGGGTTTCGTGCTTATGATGCTGCTGGACACGGCGCTGGGCTGAGCCGCCGCGGGCATTCCCTGGCCGCGGCTTTCGTTGTATGCTTGCGCCGCTGTCACGCATGTTGCGGGAGAGAGCGGCCTGTACGTCCGGCCGCCGCCGAAGGCGCAATTCGCCCGGAATCGCTCAGGTAACCCATACCGCCCATGCTTGCCCTGTCCCGGTTTTCTCACCGTGCGGACGCGGCAAAACAGTACTCTGGAGAGACCTGGCGCCGACCCTGAACTAGGGACATAGCGAGCAGCCCAGGCGCCGAAGGTGCAAACCCGCCATGCGGGGCAACTCTCAGGCAAAAGGACAGAGGGGCGGAAGATTCAGCCGTTGTACAAGCGCACCCCGCTTGGCACCACTGGCATTCCGTAACCCTGGCAACACTGCCGCCCCGGAGTTTCCGCGCATGTCCGCAACCCTCAAACGCACCCCGCTGGCCGAAGAACACATCGCCTCTGGCGCCCGCATGGTCGACTTCGGCGGCTGGGACATGCCGCTGGCCTACGGTTCGCAGCTGGAAGAGCACCACGCCGTGCGCCAGGACGCCGGCATGTTCGATGTGTCGCACATGCTGAACGTCGACGTGGCCGGTCCCGACGCGTTCGCCTTCCTGCAGCGCCTGGTCGCCAACGACGTGTCCAAGCTGACCGTGCCCGGCAAGGCGTTGTACAGCTGCATGCTGAACCCGCAAGGCGGCGTGATCGACGACCTGATCATCTATTTCTTCGCCGCCGACGAATGGCGCGTCGTGGTCAACGCAGGCACGGCCGACAAGGACGTCGCCTGGATGCAGCGCGTCAAGCAGGCTGGCCAGTTCGACGTTGCCATCACGCCGCGCCGCGATCTGGCCATGGTGGCCGTGCAAGGCCCCAACGCCCGCGCCAAGGTCTGGGCCGCGCGCCCGGCCTGGCAGGCCGCCAGCGAGCCGCTGACCCCCTTCGTGGCCGCCCGCGTGGGCGACGACACCCTGGTGGCCCGTACCGGCTACACCGGCGAGGACGGCTTTGAAATCGTGCTGCCGGCCGCCGAAGTCGTGCAGCTGTGGCGCGACCTGGTCGCCCAGGGCGTGCGTCCCTGCGGCCTGGGCGCGCGTGACACGCTGCGTCTGGAAGCCGGCATGAATCTGTACGGCCAGGACATGGACGAGCTGACCCAGCCCGATCAGGCCGGCCTGACCTGGACCGTGTCCCTGAAGAACGCCGAGCGCCGCTTCATCGGCCGCGACGCGCTGGAACAATTCGCCACCCCCGCCACCTTCATCGGCCTGAAGCTGCAAGAGCGCGGCGTGATGCGCGCGCACATGGCTGTGCGCACCAAGGAAGGCACGGGCGAACTCACCAGCGGCACCATGTCGCCTACGCTGGGCGTGTCGATCGGCTTTGCCCGTCTGCCTCAAGGCGTCAAGGCGGGCGACACGGTCGAGGTCGACATCCGCGGTAAGTGGGTGCCCGCCCTGGCCTGCAAATTGCCGTTCGTGCGTAACGGCAAAGCGGTCGAACACTCGTAAACTCGAAGCTTCGCGCGAGCCGCCGACCCCTGGGGTGACGGCCGCCCGCGCGAGGCGCGCAACACCATTCATCTACCCGCATTCCCTCAGGAGTTCCCATGAGTCTGCCCACCGATCGCAAGTACACCGAGTCCCATGAATGGGTCAAAGCCGAAGGCGATGTGTTCGTCGTCGGCATCACCGATACCGCCCAGGATCAATTGGGCGACCTGGTCTTCGTTGGCGACGTGAAGGTCGGCGCCAAGCTGAACGCCGGTGAAACCGCTGGCGTGGTCGAATCGGTCAAGGCCGCTTCGGACATCTACGCTCCCGTGGCCGGTGAGATCGTCGCGTTCAACGAAGAGCTGGAAAACAATCCCAACCTGATCAACGAATCGGCCTTCACCGCCTGGATCTTCAAGATCAAGCCGGTCAACGCCGCCGACGCCGACAAGCTGCTCGACGCCGCCGGCTACGAAGCCGTCGCCAACGGCTAAGCCAGCCTGGCTGGAACGGGCGCAGGGCACCCGCCACGCGCCTGTTCCGCAAGATGCAATACCGTCCGTCCTCCGACGACACCCGCTATCCCGAGACCTCTCCATGTCGCGCGCCCTAGACACCCACACCGACTTCATTCCCCGCCACATCGGCCCTTCCGACGCCGACCAGGCCGCCATGCTTGCCGTCATCGGCAGCGCCAGCCTGGACGCCCTGATCGAAGAAGTCGTGCCGCCCAAGATCCGCAGCCAGGCCCCGCTCGCGCTGCCCGCCTCGCGCAGCGAAACCGACGTGCTGGCCGAACTGAAGCAGATCGCCGGCCGCAACAAGGTCTACCGCAGCTATATCGGCCAGGGGTACTACGGCACGCAGACGCCCAACGTGGTGTTGCGCAACATTCTTGAGAATCCCGCCTGGTACACGGCCTACACGCCTTACCAGCCCGAGATCTCGCAGGGCCGCCTCGAAGCCCTGCTGAACTACCAGACCATGGTCGCGGACCTGACCGGGCTGGACATCTCCAACGCCTCGCTGCTGGACGAAAGCACCGCCGCCGCCGAAGCCATGACGCTGGCGCGTCGCAGCGCCAAGTCGAAGAGCCCGGTGTTCTTCATTTCGCGCCACGTGCATCCCCAGACCATCGAAGTCGTGCGCACGCGCGCCGAAGGCCTGGACATCGAGATCACCATCGGCGACGAGGCCGAAGGCCTGCCCGAGTGCTTCGGCGTGCTGCTGCAGTACCCGCACAGCACCGGCTCCGTCGCCGACTACCGCAAGCTGGCCGAAGCCGCGCATGCGCAAGGCGCCATCGTGGCCGTCGCGACTGACCTGCTGGCGCTGGCCCTGCTGGCCGCGCCCGGAGAATGGGGCGCGGATATCGCCATCGGTTCGGCCCAGCGCTTTGGCGTGCCGTTCGGTTTCGGCGGCCCGCATGCCGGCTTCATGGCCTGCAAGGACGCCTTCAAGCGCAACATGGCTGGCCGCCTGGTCGGTGTGTCCAAGGACGCGCAGGGCAACCCGGCCATGCGCCTGGCGCTGCAGACGCGCGAACAGCACATCCGCCGCGAAAAGGCCACTTCCAACATCTGCACCGCGCAAGTGCTGCTGGCCGTGATGGCTGGCATGTATGCCGTGTGGCACGGTCCGGCCGGCATCCGCCGCATCGCCGAGCGCGTGCAGCGCAGCACCGCCATCCTGCGCGCCGAGCTGGTCAAGCTGGGCGTGAAGGTCGTCAACGACACCTTCTTCGACACGCTGCTGCTGGAAACCGGGGCGGCCACGCCCGCCATCCTGACCGCCGCCGATTGCGCGCACATCAACCTGCGCCGCGTCGATGGCGCCCGCCTGGCGGTGTCGCTGGACGAGACCGTGACCGCGGCTGACCTGCAGGCGCTGGTCAACGTCTTCGCCGCCGGCCTGGAACGCGACGACGTCGAACTCGACATCGACGCGCTGGACGCGGCCGCCGCCAGCGGCATTCCCGCCGGCGTGGCGCGCGAAAGCGCGATCCTGACGCACCCGGTGTTCTCCAGCGTGCAGTCGGAAACCGACATGCTGCGCTACCTGCGCAAGCTGGCCGACAAGGATCTGGCGCTGGACCGCACCATGATTCCGCTGGGCTCGTGCACCATGAAGCTCAACGCGACCGCCGAGATGATCCCCATCACCTGGCCCGAGTTCGCGCTGATCCACCCGTTCGCGCCGGCTTCGCAAAGCCAGGGCTACAACGAACTGATCGACCGCCTGTCGGCCGCGCTGTGCGAGATCACCGGCTACGACAACATCAGCCTGCAGCCCAACTCGGGCGCGCAGGGCGAGTACGCAGGCCTCCTGGCCATCCGCGGCTACCATCAGGCCAACGGCCAGCATCAGCGCAACATCTGCCTGATCCCGTCGTCGGCGCACGGCACCAACCCGGCCTCGGCGCAACTGGCCGGCATGGACGTGGTGGTGGTGGCGTCGGACGCCAACGGCAACGTCGATCTGGCCGACCTGCGCGCCAAGATCGAACAGGTCGGCGACAAGCTGGCCGCTTTGATGATCACGTATCCGTCGACCCACGGCGTGTTCGAGGAAGCCGTCACCGAGATCTGCGATCTGGTGCACCAGGCCGGCGGCCAGGTCTACCTGGACGGCGCCAACATGAACGCGATGGTGGGCGTGGCCCAGCCGGGCAAGTTCGGTTCGGACGTGTCCCACCTGAACCTGCACAAGACCTTCTGCATTCCGCACGGCGGCGGCGGCCCCGGCGTGGGCCCCGTGGCGGTGCGCGCGCACCTGGCTCCGTACCTGCCGGGCGTGGTGAACGAGCAGGGCAAGCTGCCTGGCGACGCCAAGGTCGGCCCGGTGTCGGCCGCGCCGTTCGGTTCCGCGGGCATCCTGCCGATTCCGTTCGTGTACATCTCGCTGATGGGCGCCGACGGCCTGCGCCGCGCCACCGAAGTCGCCATCCTGAACGCCAATTACATCGCCACCCGCCTGCGTGACCACTATCCGGTCCTGTACGCGGGCCGCAACGGCCGCGTGGCGCACGAGTGCATCCTCGATGTGCGTCCGCTCAAGGAAACCAGCGGCATCAGCGCCGAAGACATCGCCAAGCGCCTGATGGACTACGGCTTCCATGCGCCCACCATGAGCTTCCCGGTGGCCGGCACGCTGATGGTCGAGCCGACCGAATCGGAAGGCGTTGCCGAACTGGACCGCTTCATCGACGCGATGATCTCGATCCGCGAAGAAATCGCCCAGGTCGAGCGCGGCGAGCGCGATGCCGAGGACAACGTCCTGAAGAACGCGCCGCACACCGCGCAGATGCTGCTGGCCGAGGAATGGCTGCACGCGTACCCGCGCCAGCAGGCCGCCTACCCGGTGGCCTCGCTGCGCGACGCCAAGTACTGGCCGCCGGTTGCCCGCGTGGACAACGCCTATGGCGACCGCAACCTGGTGTGCGCCTGCTTGCCGATCGAAGCCTACGCATAAATGCGGGCCGGGAGGCCCGGCGCGAGCCGGGCCCAAGGCAAAAAAAATCCCCCATCCGAAAGATGGGGGATTTTTTTGTCTTGCGTCAGCCGAGGTTTACTTCGCCGGCGCGGCCTTGCTGGCCACCGAGAAGTCTTCCGCGATGCTGAAGAATGTGTTGAGCATGATCTGCAGGTTTTCCTTGCCGATGCCGCCTTCCGAGTTCATGTCCATCTGCAGCACGGCCCGGTTCTTGTCGTCCAGGTAGGCGCGGGTCCAGCGGTATTCCTGGTTCCAGGCGTTGATGGCCTTGAGCGAGACCGGCTTCTTGCTGCTGTAGGTCGCGGTCACGACGAGGTCATGGCACTTCTCGGTGAAGTCGTTGCACAGGAAGTCGACGCGCAGCTCGCTGGCGCCGGTGTCGCGGGGATCCAGGATCAGGACGGGACCTTCGTCGCCGTCTTGCTTGCGGGGGTTGTAGACCATGTCGTCCAGCATGGTCGTCACGGTGTCCAGGTCGAAGTCCTGCATGTAGCCGGCCACGGACGCGGTGTCGGAGGGCGCGGCAAGTTCCGCGCCTTCGGCCGGTTCGCCTTCCTCTTCCATGCCGTCCATGTCATCCATGTCGTCGTCCATTCCGGTCGCGCCCAGCAGGCCCGAGAACAGTTCGTCGGCGGGGATCTTCTGGCCGTTCAGGTCGCCCATGCCATCGGCGTAGTGGAACTTGCCGATGATGTTGTCGCCGTCGTTCTTGCCGACGTTGAGCATTTCAGCCATGCCGGACATCGAGCGCATCTGGTCGTCGGCTTCCTCGGCCGCCTTTTCCGCGGTCAAGCCTTGCTTCTTGACGGCGTACTGGACGATCAGTTCGCGCACCATGGGCTTGGAGATGACCAGCGTCGCATCGATCTGCTTGATGGCCTTGACCATGATCTCCTGCGGCGTCAGGTCCTTGACGTTGGGCGGATTGGTCAGGTCCAGCGCGAAGGTCAGCTTGCTTTCGCCCTTGTCGGTCTTCCAGCTGATCGGGTCGATGCTGAACGTGGGGTTGCCGTTGAGCAGCTTGCCGGCGTTTTCCAGCACGGCGTCGAACTGCTCGTCCTTCAGGCCTTCGTCGCTGGCGCCCAGCATGTACTGGCGCACGATCTGGTTGTAGGTGTCCGACAGCTGCTTGATGGCGGCGCCGTCCAGCTTGGCGAGCTTGATCACGGCCTGGCCGTTGCCCAGCGCCACGTCGTTGAGCGTGATGGTGCCGGTCTGGTAAGTGGCTTCGACGTTGACGTTCTTGTCGTCTTCGGCCAGCTTGACGCCGTAGCCCAGATTGTCCACCGAGACCTTGATGTCGTCGCCGGCGCGGGTCACGTCGAGGCGCTTGAGCTTGACGCTGGAATCTCCGATGGAGAGGCCGAACTTGCCCATGCGGCTGTCGACGTCCATGGTCAGGCCGGACATCAGCATCTTGACGGGATCATCCGACTTTTCGCCGTCCACCGACAGCGTTTCGACCAGGGCGTGCGCCGTGACGGCCTGCAGCGCGCGGTCGAAGGTGCCGTTGATCGCCATGCCGCTGAAATTGACGGCGTTGCCTTCGTGCGTGATCTGCACGGGGGCAATATTGGCGGTGGAGGTGGCGAAGCCGCCGAAACTGATGACCGTGTCGGCGCTCAGGGGCGCGACGCCCTTGGTCAGCTCGAACAGTTCCTTGATGTTGTCGGTCTTGGCGAGCTCGGCGTGCGTGAACGCCAGCTTGGGCGCGATGGCGCCGCGCGCCAGGGCGCTCTTGGGGAAGGGGCCGTGTTCGATGGACGCATCGAACTCGATCATGCCCTTGGGCATGTCTTCGGCGACCTTGTCGCCCTTGACCAGCGACACGCCGTAGCGCGCCTGCGTCGAGAACAGGCCACGCTCGTACTTCAGCTGATCGATGCGCAGACCGAACAGGGGCGTGATCTTGGCCAGCTTTTCATTGGCTTCCGCCAGGTGGCGCTGCGAGCTTTCCTCGATGCGCTTGCCGGTGTACCACGTGGCCCCGACCCAGCTTCCCGCTCCCACTATGACCACGCCCAGGGTGATCGCTACGCTCTTTTTCATCGTTCTGCTTGTATCGTTGATTATCGAGTCATATCCGGTGAACGGCGGCTGCTTCTGGCCGCCGGACGCCGTTACTGACGCCCGCCATCGGAATACGCGTATTCATCGGCCTGTAAGGCCCGCGGCGAGTATACCGAGGCCGATGGTCATCTGAGGGCGCTCGCCGTTACAGAAGATTTCAAAATGAAAGCCGGCGCAGTTGCGCCGGCTTTCCGGGGTACAGCGACGGCGGTCCGGTTTACATCGGATCTAGGGGATAGATGGGGCGGCGCACGTGCTTGAAATCAAGCTGGCCGTAGTCCGAGGTGGTCACCCCCACGCCGGTGCATTCGATGACCTGCGTTGCCATGTCGGAAAAGCCCGCGCGCCAATGCACGCGGCTCTTGAGCACGACATAGCGTTTTTGCAGCGGATCGATGCCGGCCGACAGCAGGCAGTTGATGTCGAACGGCTCCTGGTGACGGGACACCACCACGATTTCCACGCGGCCTGTGTCGATCACGACTGTCAGGCCGGTGTCGTTGCGCACGCCGCGGTACATGGGGCCGCGGTTCAGGTAGACGCCGTCGAACACCAGCTTGACGCGGCCGGTAACCTCCAGCGGCTCGCTGGGCTCCTTGATGGCGGGCATGGCGAGCTTGCCGCCGAGCTGGATCGTGATCGTCTGGCCCACGCCTGCCGCAGCCGCGTCGAGTGCGGCCTGCGGGTCGCAAATGGCATAGAAGACCACGTTCTCCAGTTCCTGGCGCAGCACCTCGGCCAGCACGGCGGTGGTGTCCATGGTGCCGCCGGAACCGGTATTGTCGTAATGGTCCAGCAGCACGACCGGGCCTTGTTCGATGGCCTTGGCGCGGGCTATGGTGGGCGCCAGCGGCTCCGGGTGGAATACCCAGTCGGCGCGGCCGTTCCAGGCCTGGTCCAGCAGTTCGTCGCGGTGGCGCTGCGCCTGGGCCAGGTTGCCGTCGGTACAGACCACGGCACTCAGGCCGGCTTCGCGGATGTCGGCGTGGGGGAATCCCACGAAGACGGAGGCGGCCAGGACGCCGCCGGCTTCCAGTTCCTTGCAGCGTTCCTGCAGCGGCTTGTTGGGCGCCGCGTGGGTGCCTTGGCACATGATGTGCGGCAGCATGGGCTTGTTGGCCCAGGACATGACAGGCTTGATCTCGCCCTTCAGGGTGCGCGCGATCACGTTCGCGGCGCGCAGGCCGGCCGCGCGGATGTCCACGTGCGGATAGGTATGGAAGCCGGTGATGACCGTGGCATGCTTGACGATGTCGTCGTAGATATTGGCGTGCATGTCCAGCGTCACCGCCACGGGCGTGTGCGGATCGATCTCGCGCAGGCGGCGCAGCAGGTCGCCCTCGGCGTCCTCCACGCCTTCGGCGACCATGGCGCCGTGCAGGTCGAGCAGGATGGCGTCGTAGCCGCCGCGCTGGACCTCGTCCAGGACCAGCTTGCATAGCCGTTCATGGGTTTCGGCGCTGGCGGGGCCGCTGGGCCAGGATTCGGCCGCCACGGGCACGACCATCTCGGCGCCTTCGCGGCGCGCCACTTCGATATAGCCGCCCAGCCCGCTGTCGGTGTTCTCGTAGGCCTTGATGGCGCGGTCGCCGGCCAGGACCTCCGGGTTGCCGCGAAAGAAGCGCTCAAGCGGGGTAGGCACGGGCGAAAACGTATTCGTCTCGTGCTTGATCATTGCCAAAAGCCAACGCATGGGAATTCCTGTGGGTTTGCTGTTGAGGATCGGTCAGGCCGCCCGGGGCGGCTGGGGCCAGGGGTGTTGTTCGGGTCGCATGGCTTCCCAGGCGCGCGCCATGCGCAGCACCCCCAGGTCGTCAAAGCGCGCGCCGGCGATCTGCAGGCCGATGGGCAGGCCGGCCTTGGTGTAGCCGCAATTGACGGACGCCGCCGGCTGTTCGCTCATGTTGTACGGGAGCGTGAATCCGATGTGGTGCATGGTGGTCGCGACCTCGTTGGTGGGCGACGGCCATTCGGCGTTGTAGGCGACCACCGGGGCCACGGGCGAGAGCACGTAGTCGTAGGGCGCGCAGGCCGCGACCGTCTTGGCGCGCACGTTCATGGTCTCGTAGTAGCTGCGGAATACGGCTTCGCCGGACTGGCCGCCGCCGCTTTCCGCCCAGGTGCGGATGAAGGGCAGGATCTTGTCGCGGCGGGCCTGCGGCAAGGCCGACAGATCGATGGCCGAGCGCGTGCGCCAGAAGCGGTCCACGCCCTCCAGCATGTCGGGCGTCATCCAGGGCTGCATCGGCGTCACGATGGCGCCGGCGGCCTCGAAGGCGCGGGCAGCGGCCTCGACCGCGGCGCGGATTTCCGGGTCCAGGGGCAGGCCGCAGCCCGCATCCATGAGCAAGCCGATGCGCAGGCCGCGCAGGTCGAGTTCCAGGTCCAGCCAGTCGAAGTCCTGGTAGGGCAGGCTCATGTGGTCGCGCGCGTCGGGCTGCGACAGCACGCCCATCATGAGCGCCGAGTCGGCGACGGTGCGCGTCATGGGGCCGGCGCAGCGGCCCATGAACGGCGGGTCGATGGGAATGCGGCCCAGGCTGGGCTTGAGCGTGGCAATGCCGCACCAGGCCGCCGGCAGACGCACGGAACCGCCGATGTCGGTGCCGATATGCAGCGGGCCGTAGCCTGCGGCTGCCGCGGCGCCCGCGCCGGCGCTGGAGCCTCCGGGGTTCTTGGAAAGGTCCCAGGGATTGCGGGTCAGTTCATGGAAGCTGGACAGTCCCGAGGACAGCATGCCGAAGTCGGGCATGGTGGTCTTGCCCAGCAGCACGGCGCCCGCCTCGCGCATGCGGGCGGCCGGCGGTGCATCGGCGGCGGCAGGCTTCAATTCCGTTGCTGCCGTGCCCAGCGGCACCGGCACGCCGCGCGTGGCGATGTTTTCCTTGATGGTGGCGGGCACGCCGTCCAGCGTGTGCCCGCCGGTCGCCAGCGGTTCGCCCTTCATCCAGCGAGCCTCGGAGGCGCGGGCCTGCGCCAGCGCGCCGTCCGCATCCAGCGCGTAGGTGGCCTTCAGCTGGGGTTCCCAGCGGGCGATATGCTCCAGCACCGAGCGGGTGACTTCGACGGGCGAGAGCGTCTTGTCGCGGTAGGCCTGGAGCAGCTCCACGGCGGACAGTTCATGCGGTTGCGGCATTTCGGTTCCAGTGTGTGTACAGGCTGCGAGTTTCAGGGCGCGGCCGCGTGGCCCAGGCCGGCGGCGACCGGCCGGAAGTTGCGGAAGTCCCAGTCGCGTCCGGGGGCGGCGTCGATCAGGGCCCGCGTGTATTCGTGGCGCGGTTCGGTCAGCACGGTTTCGGCGGAGCCGGTTTCGACGACCTTGCCTCGCTGCATGACCATGATGGTGTCGCAGATCTGTGCCGCCACGCGCAGGTCGTGGGTGATGAACAGCACGCCCACGCCGGTGCGCTGGCGCACCTGTTCCAGCAGTTCCAGCACCTGCGCCTGCACCGACACGTCCAATGCGGACACGGCTTCGTCGGCCACCAGGACCTCGGGGTCCATGACCAGGGCGCGCGCGATGCAGATGCGCTGGCGCTGGCCGCCGGAGAACTGGTGCGGGTAGCGGTTCATTGCGTCCGGACTCAGGCCCACCACGCTCAGCGTTTCGCCGGCGCGCTTCAATGCCTGCTCGCGGGCAACGCCGAAGTTCAAGAGGCCTTCGATGATGGACTCACCGACGGTGCGTCGCGGATTCAGCGAACGGTACGGATCCTGGAACACGATCTGGATGCGGCGGCGCACCGGGCGCAGCGCCGAGCCGGACAGGGTGCTGAGGTCTTCGCCGCCCATCATCATGTGGCCGGCGGTGGGTTCGATCAGGCGCACGATGCAGCGCGCCACGGTCGACTTGCCTGAACCGGACTCGCCCACGATGCCCAGGATCTCGCCCTTGCGCAGCGTCAGGTTGACGTCGGCGGCCGCGATCACGTTGCGCGCGGCCTGGCGCGAGAACAGCGAACTCTTGGTGCCGTAGGTGCGGCCCAGGCCCTTGACGTGCAGCACCGGCATGCCGGCCGGCGCCTCGCGGCGCGAGGGCACCAGGCTGGGTACGGACGACACCAGGCGACGGGTATAGGACTGCTTGGGCTCGGCCAGGATCTCGTTGCGCGTGCCGCTTTCAATCAGGTCGCCGCGGTTCATCACCACGATGCGGTCGGAGATCTCGGCCACCACGCCGAAGTCGTGGGTGATGAACAGCACCGCGGTCTGGTGCTTGACCTGCAGTTCCTTGATGAGCGCCAGAATCTGCTTCTGCGTGGTGACGTCCAGCGCCGTGGTCGGCTCGTCCGCGATCAGCAGCTTGGGCTCCAGGATCAGCGCCATGGCGATCACGATGCGCTGGCGCTGGCCGCCCGACAACTGGTGCGGATAGGCTTCGAAGATGCGTTCGACGTCTGGCAGGTGCACCGACCGGAACATGTCCAGCACCTTGGCGCGGCGCTCCGCGGCCGACATCTGCTTGCGGTGCAGGCGCAGCACTTCGTCGACCTGCTTGCCCACGGTGTGCACGGGGTTCAGCGCGGTCATGGGTTCCTGGAACACCATGGCCATGCGCGTGGCGCGCATCTCGCGCAGGCGGCGCTGCGTGGCCGTGACCACGTCTTCGCCTTCCACGCGGATCGAACCCGCGCTGACGCCCAGCACGCCGGGAGGCAGCAGGCCCATGACGGCCAGCGAGGTGACGGATTTGCCGGAGCCGGATTCGCCGACCACGCACACGGTTTCGCCGGCATGCACGTCCAGGCTCAGGTTGCGCACGACGCGGTTGCCGGCGCCGGCGACTTCCACCGAGAGGTTGCGGATGGCCAGGATGGCGGTCGAAGTATCGCCCGCGGGAGGAGTGGGGGAATAGGTCATCGGCATCAGATCCTGCGCACCATTTTCGGGTCCAGCGCGTCGCGCAAGGCGTCGCCCAGGATGTTCACGCTGAGCACGGTCAGCGACAGGAACAGGCCGGGGAACAGGATCAGGCCGGGCAGCATGCGGAAGTACATGCGTCCTTCGGACATGATGTTGCCCCAGGAGGCGATCTCGGGCGGGATGCCCGCGCCCAGGAAGCTCAGGATGGCTTCGGTGAGCATGGCGGACGCGAACACATAGGTGCCCTGTACCGTCAGCGGCGCGATGGTGCTGGGCACCATGTGGCGCCACAGCAGCAGCGGCAGCGGCGTGCCCAGGGCCAGCGCGGCTTCGACATAGGGTTCGCCGCGCACGGTCAGGATCTGGCCGCGCACCAGCCGCACCACGCGCGGAATTTCGGGGATGGTGATGGCGACCAGAACGGTCGTGATGCTGGCGCCAGTGACCGATACCAGGGCGATCGCCAGCAGGATGCCGGGGATGGCCATGATGGCGTCCATGGTGCGCATGATCAGCCCGTCCAGTGAACGGAACCAGCCCGCGATCACGCCGATGACCAGGCCGATGGCGACGCTGACCAGCGCCGCGCCCAGGCCCGCGATCAGCGAGACGCGCGCGCCGTAGGCCACGCGCGACCAGACGTCGCGGCCGAAGGCGTCGGTGCCCAGCAGGTAATCGGAGAAGGGCGGCTTCAGGCGCGCGCCGGGGTTGATCGAGGTGGGGTCGACGGTACCCAGCAGCGGTGCGAACAGCGCGATGGCGACGACGGCCACCAGCACGATCAGCGCCAGCATCACGGGCCAGCTTTTGAGGCCCTGGCGGATCTGGCGCCAGGCGGTGGCTTGGGGCGTGCCGCCGCCGGGGAGATCTGCGGCCGCTTGCGCGGCGGCATCGGTTGGCGTTTGCATGGTGTTAGTACCTGATCCGAGGGTCGAACACCGTGTAGGCGCAATCGACAACAAGATTGATGAACACGTAGACGAACGCGAAGAAGAGCGTCAGGCCCTGGATGACGGGGTAATCGCGCGCGAGCACGGCTTCCACCACCAGCCGGCCCAGGCCGGGGATGTTGAACACCGATTCGGTCACGACCACGCCGCTGATCAGCAGCGCGATGCCCAGGCCCACCACCGTGGCGATGGGCACGGCGGCGTTGCGCAGGGCGTGGCCCAGCAGCACGCCGGTTTCGCCCAGGCCCTTGGAGCGCGCCGTGCGGATGAAGTCCTCGCCCATGACCTCGATGACGCTGGTGCGCGTGATGCGCGCGATCAGCGCCACGTAGACCGTGGACAGGGCCAACGACGGCAGGATGAGGCGGTGCAGGTACGGCCAGAAGCCCTTGGCCAGCGGCGCGTAGCCCTGCACGTTGAACCAGCCCAGCTTGATGGCGAAGAGCCAGATCAGCAGGTAGCCCGTGACGAAGACCGGCACCGAGAATCCCAGCACCGAGAAGCCCATCACGGCGCGGTCCAGCAGCTTGCCTTGGCGCCATGCAGCCAGCACGCCCAGCGGAATGGCGACGAGCAGGGTGAACACCAGGGTCAGCACCGCCAGGCTGAGCGACGGTTCCAGGCGCTGGCCGATCAGCTTGGTGACCGGCACGCCCGACATGAGCGAAGTGCCCAGGTCGCCTTGCAGGAGCTTGCCGCCCCAGATGAAGAACTGCTTGATGACCGGCTGGTCCAGGCCCATCGTCTGGCGTATCTGGACGATGCGCTCGGGCGTGGCGCCGTCGCCCGCCATGATGATGGCCGGATCTCCCGGGCTGAAACGCAATATCGCGAAGACCACCACCGCGACCATCACCAGAACGGGGATGGTCGCGAGGAGCCGGCGTGAGACAAATGCCAGCATGTATTTCCCCCTGAACTACTTGCCCATCAAGGGGCTTTCTTGACGTTCCAGAACGCGAACACCGGCGCGTGCACCAGGCCCGAGAGCTTGGTCGAGTAGACGGTGGGCACGGACATCTGGCCCAGCGGCACGTACAGGCCTTCATCGATGCCGATGCGCTGCACTTCCTCGGCGATCTTCTTCTGTTCCGCGGGGTCGGAGGTCAGCGCCATCTTGGTGCGCAGCTCTTCGATCTGGGGGAAGTCGGGCCAGCCGAACCAGGCGTTGTCGCCGTTGGCCGCGGCCGGGGCGGAACGGACCGGGTCCATCACGTCGGTGGCGTACCAGTTGGTGTTGTGGATGTTCCAGCCGCCTTCCGCGGGAGCAGCCTTCGAGGCGCGCCGCGTTGCGACGCTTTGCCAGTCCATCGCGGCCAGGTTGACGTTGAAGCCGGCCTTGCGCAGCGCCTGCGCCATCACCACCGGCTGCGCCGACAGCGTACCGACGTCGGTCGCGTGCATGACCAGGATGGGCGTGTTGTCGTAGCCCGCTTCCTTCAGCAGCGCCTTGGCCTTCTCGATGTTGGACGGCACCACCATGTCCTTGCCGATGTCGCTTTCCAGCGGCGTGCCGCAACCCCACAGCGAGGCGCAGGTCTTCCAGTACTTCGGATTGCCGACCAGCGCCTTCATCACGTCTTCCTGGCCGATGGCGTACATCGCGGCCTGGCGCACCTTCTTGTTGTTGAAGGGCGGGTACTTGAAGTTGAAGCGGTACATCGTGAAGTAGCCGACCGGGCTGAGCGACTCTTCCTTCAGATCCTTGTTGCCTTCGATCATCGGCAGCAGGTCATACGGGAACTGTTCGACGAAGTCGATCTCGCCGCCCAGCAGCGCGTTGGCGGTGGTCAGCGCATCCGGCATGACGTCCCATTCGACCTTGTCGACGTTGACGACCTTGCCGCCGGCCAGGCCGCTTGCGGGTTCCTTGCGCGGCACGTAGTCGGCGTTCTTGGCGTAGACGGTCTTCACGCCCGGCTTGAATTCGATGACCTTGAACGGACCCGAGCCGGTCATGTCGGTGATGGGCTGACCGATGGCCTGTTCGGCGATGCGCTTGGGCATCATGAACGGCGCGGTGCCGGTGGGCTTGGACAGGGCGCGCAGCGCCAGGTCCGTGGGTTCCTTCATGACGATGCGGAAATTCTTGTCGTCGATGACTTCGATCTTGTCGGTGAACTTCAGCAGCGTGCGGCCCATGCCGTCGCCGGCGGCCCAGCGTTTGATCGAAGCGACGCAATCCTCGGACGTCACCGGCTTGCCGTCATGCCATTTCTGGCCGTCGCGCAAGGTCATGGTGTAGGTCTTGCCATCGGGGGAGACTTCCCACTTTTCCAGCATCTGCGGCTGGATCTTGTTGTCGGCGTCGGTGGCCAGCAGGGTGTCGTAAATCATGTAGCCGTGCCACGTCGTGATGTACGCGGTGGTGGCATGCGGGTCGGTCAGGCGCAGAGGCGAGTGCATCACCGACTTGATGACGGTCTCGGCGTAGGCGCCGTGAGCCATCATCATGGTGGCGCCGGCCAGCGCGGCCGCTCGGACGTACTTCAGCATGAATGTTCCCCTTGATGCGTGGTGAGCGGCGCCATCGCGCCGCTGCGTCGTTGGTCCGCCGCGCGGTGGCGGCGTGCGAGCTTCAGGCGGTAGCGGGCCCGCCCGAAAAGACAGGTCCGCAAGGCGCCATTCTGATGCCGGGACGCAACCGTGTCCATGGTTGTTTTGCCGCATCCATCAGCATGGAACCCGGGGCCGCGCATACCAGGATCTTTTCTGCGATGCCGGTGAAATCCGCGCGGAAGTGGGCGGAGCTCTTGACCACCAGGATCGCTGCGCGTTGCGGTTCCACGCCGGCGAAGCGGAACATCTCCTGGTCGGCCATCTGCACCTTGTTGGAGGCGACGATGATGCGTACGCCGCCTACGCGCAGGCAGGCGCTGGGGCCCAGGTCCATATGGAAGCCGCGATAGAAGGCGCCGTGCGTATCGAAGCGTCCATCTGAAGTTTTCTCGACGATGAACTCGGTGTCCAGCGGTTCATCGTCGGGAATACCCGAGTGTCCACCCAATGCAATACGTACCTTGTTTCCAGCGCCCGCGCGATGGGCCGCCAGCGCGGCCGCGGGGTCGACGATGAGGCCGATGGCGGTGTCGCGCGCATCGTGCCGGATCAGGGCGCGCAAGACGCCGGTGGTGTCCGAGCTGCCGCCCGCGCCCGGGTTGTCCTGCGCGTCGGCGATGACCACGGGTTTGTGCGCGTCGCGCGCCAGGCGCATGGCTTCCTGCACGGCTTCGTCGGGCGTGTAGAGCCTGCCGCCGAAGTCGCGTTCGGCGTTGAGCACGGCGCGCGCCATTTCGTCGGCAGCGGCGTCGGCGTCGGCTTGGGTGGCGCCATAAGCCCAAACGGTGGGCGCGCACTCGGGGAAATCGGCTGCGGGAAAACCCGTGGCGAACGACAGGCTGAGGGCGCCACGCGCTTCGATGTCACCCACCATCTGGTACAGGCTGCGCGAGGGTTCGATGTCGGTGGACTGCCAGCACAGCGAAATCAGGTAGGGCAGCGCACGCAGGGCCACGCAGGGACGCGGCGCGCCCGCCAGCCGCGCGGCCAGCAGTTCGGCTGCGCGCTGCCCGGTTTCGGCCATGTCGATGTGAGGATAGGTGCGATAGCAGACCAGCGCGTCCGCGTGGCGCACCATGGCGCGGGTGACGTTGGCATGCAGGTCCAGGCTGGCCACGACAGGCACGTCCGGACCCACCAGCTCGCGCACGCGCTTGAGCAGTTCGCCTTCGCCGTCGTCCAGGTGTTCCGTGACCATGGCGCCGTGCAGGTCCAGATAGACGCCATCCAGCGGCAGCGCCTGCGACAGCCCCTGCAGGATCATCGCGCTGATGCGTTCGAACGCATCCTTGGTGACCGGACCCGAGGGGCTGGCCGCCGCCCAGGTAGCAGGTACCAAGGTGTGCCGTCCCATGGCTTCGATGAAGCCCGCCACCGGTATGTTGGCGCCCGCCACCGCCTGGAACATGGCGGGCCCGCTGACCAGCTTGGGCCAGCCCCCGCCTTTCTCGGCAAAATCTTCCCACGCCGCGCGCGAAGGCGCGAACGTATTGGTCTCATGCTGAAAGCCGCCTATCCCGATGCGCATCAGGATTCCCCTTGTCGTTTTTGATATGAGGAAGGCGCGGCTACGCCGCGCCCGTTTCAGTTCCCGCTGCAAACGGGCACAACGCAACTAACTGGCAAGATCGTCCCAAGCGGGGTCGCGCGGATCCGGCTTTGCCGGTCCGCAGCGACGCCCCCTTGAGGGGGGCCCGCCTGAGGGGGAAGCGCGCAGCGCTTCGGGGGTGGGCTCACTTCGCTACAGGCATGGTGAACTCGGCGCCCTTAGCGATGCTGTCAGGCCAGCGCTGCATCACGCTCTTGTAGCGCGAATAGAAGCGGATGCCTTCTTCGCCGTAGGCGTGATGGTCGCCGAACAGCGAGCGCTTCCAGCCGCCGAACGAATGCCAGGCCATGGGTACCGGGATCGGCACGTTGATGCCGACCATGCCGACCTTGATCTGGCGCGCGAAGGCGCGCGCCACGCCGCCGTCGGACGTGAAGCAGGCCACGCCATTGCCGAATTCATGGGCGTTGATCAGTTCGACTGCCGAGGCGAAGTCCGGCACGCGCACCACGCACAGCACAGGCCCGAAGATTTCTTCGCGGTAGATGTTCATGGCAGGCTTGACGTTGTCGAACAGCGTGCCGCCGAGGAAGAAGCCCTTTTCGTTGCCAGGTACCTTCAAGCCGCGGCCGTCGACCACCAGCGTGGCGCCGGCGGCGATGCCGTCTTCGATATAGCCCACGACCTTGCCGCGATGCTGCGAGGTGACGAGCGGGCCCATCTCCGCATCGCCTTGCATGCCGTCCTTGACCACCAGCGCCTTGACGCGCGGCGTCAGGCGTTCGACCACCTTGTCGGCCACGTCGCCCACCGCCACCGCCACCGAGATGGCCATGCAGCGTTCGCCGGCCGAGCCGTAGGCCGCGCCCATCAGCGCGTCGGTGACCTGGTCCAGGTCGGCATCGGGCATGACCACCATGTGGTTCTTCGCGCCGCCCAGCGCCTGCACGCGCTTGCCGCGGCGGGTGCCTTCGGCGTAGATGTATTCGGCAATCGGCGTCGAGCCGACGAAGGACAGGGCCTCGACGTCGGGATGCGCGATCAGCGCGTCCACCGCCTGCTTGTCGCCGTGCACGACGTTGAACACGCCTTCGGGCAGGCCGGCTTCGGCCAGCAGTTCGGCCAGGCGCACGGACGCCGACGGGTCGCGCTCGGAAGGCTTGAGCACGAAAGTGTTGCCGCAGGCGATGGCCACCGGGAACATCCAGCACGGCACCATCATGGGGAAGTTGAACGGCGTGATGCCGGCCACTACGCCCAGGGCCTGGCGCATGCTCCAGTTGTCGATGCCGCCGCCGATCTGGTCGGAGTACTGGCCCTTCATCAACTGCGGAATGCCGCAGGCGAATTCGACGATTTCGATGCCGCGCGTGACCTCGCCCTTGGCGTCGGAGAAGACCTTGCCATGTTCGCGGGTGATCAGTTCTGCCAGTTCGTCCTGATGCTTGTCCAGCAGCGCCTTGAAATTGAACAGGATGCGTGCGCGCTTGAGCGCGGGCGTTTCGGACCAGGCCGGAAACGCGGCCTTGGCAGCGGCCACGGCCAGCGCGACTTCGTCATTCGACGCCAGCGGAATGGACGCGGTGACTTCGCCGGTGGCGGGGTTGAAGCCGTCGGCGTAGCGGTTGCTGCGGCCGTCGTAGTGCTGGCCATTGATGAAATGCGGGATCTTCTTCATGGGAACGCTCGAATCTGGGGCTTTGAAAAATGCCACAGGGCGGCCGTCGGCCGCCCAGGCGAAAAACCGCCCCTCGCGGGGCGGCGGACGATCAGGCGACTTCTTTCAGGATGCGGCCGATCTGTTCGAAGATCTGGCCGATCTGCGCCTCTTCGATGATGAGCGGGGGCGAGATCGCGATGATGTCGCCGGTGTACCGCACCATCAGGCCGCTGTCGAAGCACTTCTGGAAGACTTCGGCGGCGCGCGCGCCGGGAGCGCCCGCGCGCGGCGCGAGCTCAATGCCGCAGACCAGACCCAGGTTGCGCACGTCGATGACGTGCGGCGCGCCCTTCAGGCTGTGGGCGGCTTCCTGGAAGGCGCCGGACAGCTTGCGGGCGCGGCCGAACAGGTCTTCGCGGCGGTAGATGTCCAGCGTGGCCAGGATGGCGGCGGCGGCCAGCGGGTGCGCCGAATAGGTGTAGCCGTGGAAGAACTCGATGCCGCCGGCCGGGCCGTTGACGATGGCGTCATGCACTTCGCGCTTGACCGCGACCGCGCCAGCCGGCACGGCGGCGTTGCTCACGCCCTTGGCCATGGCGATGATGTCCGGCGTGACGCCGAAGAACTCGGAGGCCGTGGCGGCGCCCAGGCGGCCGTACGCGGTGATGACTTCGTCGAATATCAGCAGGATGCCGTGCTTGGAGGTGATCTCGCGCAACTTTTCCAGATAGCCCTTGGGCGGGATCAGCACGCCGGTCGAACCCGCCATGGGTTCGACGATGACCGCGGCGATGGTGGACGGGTCGTGCAGGGCGACGATGCGCTCCAGTTCGTCGGCAAGGTGCGCGCCCCAGGCCGGCTGGCCCTTGGAATAGGCGTTCTGCTCGATGTTGTGGGTGTGCGGCAGATGATCCACGGCGGGCAGCAGCGCGCCGGAGAAGGTCTTGCGGTTGGTCGAGATGCCGCCGACCGAGATGCCGCCGAAGCCTACGCCGTGGTAGCCGCGCTCGCGGCCGATCAGGCGGGTGCGCTGGCCTTCGCCGCGGGCGCGGTGATAGGCCAGGGCGATCTTCAGGCAGGTGTCGACGGATTCGGAGCCCGAGTTCGTGAAGAAAACCCGGTCCAGGCCCTGCGGCATCATGCTCGCGACTGCGGTCGCGGCCTCGAAGGCCAGCGGGTGGCCCAGCTGGAAGCCCGGCGCGTAGTCCATCACGCCTGCTTGTTTGGCGATCGCGGCGACGATTTCCTCGCGGCCGTGGCCGGCGTTGACGCACCACAGGCCGGCCGTGCCGTCCAGGATCTGGCGGCCGTCGGTCGAGGTGTAATACATGCCCTTGGCGGTCGCCAGCATGCGCGGGTGTGCCTTGAACTGCTTGTTGGCAGTGAAGGGCATCCAGAGGTGGGACAGGTCGGGCAGTTTGTCGGGGGCGTTCATGGCGGCTCCAGGGGACGGACAAGCGCTGGACTTGGGCGACGGTTGTGCAGCCAGCGGGATTGAAACGATTCTGGTGCGTCCGGATAGGAATGAAAATATACGATCCGCGCAAATGCGGCTAACTGTATAGTTATGAACGACACAACTGTACAGTTATCTCCGTGATCGATTTCCAGCCCAACCGCGCTCGCGGCCAGGCGCCGACCCTGGTCGAGCAGCTGGTCGCCGCCATCCTGCGCGCCATCGAAGAACAGACACTGCGTCCGGGTATGTCCCTACCCTCGGTGCGGGAGTTTGCTCGCCTGTATGACGTCAGCACCTTCACGGTGGCCAGCGCCTACAGCCGGCTGGTATCGCTGGGCTGGCTGGCGGCGCGGCCGGGCGCGGGCTATCGGGTCGCGACGCCGGACGCGCCGGCGCGCCCCGCCCAGCCGCCATCCTGGGAGCCGCCGCGCCTGAACGCCGGCTGGCTGCTGTCGGATATCTTCGCGGACCATTCCATCCCCATCAAATCGGGCTGCGGCTGGCTGCCGGGCGAATGGTTGAACGAAGAGGGGCTGCACATGGCCCTGCGCCATATGGGGCGGGTGCCGGCCATGCGTATCGCGAACTACGGCCATCCCTACGGCTACGCGCCGCTGCGCGAGACCATCGCGGCCAGCCTGAGCGCGCAGGGCATGGAGGTCGAGGCCTCGCAGGTCGTGCTGACCCAGGGCGTGACGCACGGGCTGGACATGGTGATACGCACCCTGCTGCGGCCGGGCGACACGGTGGTGGTGGAACAGCCCGCCTACGCCAACCTGCTGCAGATGCTGCGTCTGGCTGGCTTGCGGGCGGTGTCCGTGCCCCGCACGCCGGACGGGCTGGACTGCGAGGCGCTGGAAGCGGTGGTGGCTCGCCACCGGCCGAGAGCGCTGGTCGTCAACACCGCCTTGCAGAACCCGTCGGGCGCCAGCATCAGCATGGCCAATGCCTTCCGCATCCTGCAGGCGGCCGAGCGGCATGGCCTGTGGGTGGTGGAAGACGATATCTCGCGCGAACTTGCGCCCGGCGTAACGCCCATGCTGGCCGCCCTGGATGGGGCGCGGCGCGTGGTTTACCTGGGCGGCTACTCCAAGGTTATCAGTCCATCGGTGCGGGTGGGCTACGTGGTGGCGCATCGCGATCTGGCGCGCGACATCGCGCGCACCAAGATGGCGGTGGGCCTGACCTCGCCGGAGATCATGGAGCGCATCGTCCACCAGGTCATCCGCGAAGGCCGCTACCGTGCCCACATCGCCCGCACCCGCGAACGGCTGGCAGAGGCCCATGCCGGCGTGGGCGAGCTGATGGCGCAGCATGGCTTCGAGATATATGGGAGGCCGCAAGGCGGCCTCTTCCTGTGGGCCAAGGTGGCCGGGCAGTGGCGCGAACGCGGCGCCAACGGACTCGCGGAACTGGCGCTGAAGGACGGGATCTGGCTGGCGCCCGGTTCCTATTTCGAGGCGGACGAGGCCGATACGCCCTGGGTGCGTTTCAACGTCGCTTACTCGGAGGCGCCAGCGCTCTGGCGCTTCATGCGAAATGCCGGGGCGGCGGCCTGAGTCACTGGCGCTCGTAAGTCACGAAATCGTATTCGTAGCCGTTTTCGGCCGGCTGCGCTTCGCGCGCCGTTTCCTTCCATTGGAAGGCGGGCAGCAGGGGGAAGAAGGCGTCGCCTTCAACCTCGGCGCGGACTTCAGTGGCCAGCACGCGCTGGGCCAGCGGCAGGGCTTGCGCGTAGATCTGCGCGCCGCCGATCACATAGGCCGCATCGATGTCGCCGCAGGCCTGGATCGCTGCTTCGAGCGACGGCACCACGATGGCGCCCGCAGCGCTGAAATCGGGGTTGCGGCTGATCACGATGTTGCTGCGGCCGGGCAACGGCCGACCCAGCGAGTCCCAGGTCTTGCGGCCCATGATGATGGGGTGGCCCAGGGTGCTGCGCTTGAAATGCGCCAGATCGCCCGGCAGTTTCCAGGGCAGGGCATTGTCGCGTCCGATGGCGCGATTGGTGGAGTAGGCGACGATGAGGGTAAGGCTGGCGGGCATGCGGGGTCGGGACGGTAGGGGTTCGGCCGGTTGGCTACGGCAAGCGTAGCAAATTTGCGCGGCGGCTTGCGCCGCGCGGGCCGCTCAGTCGACCGCGTGTTCCAGGAATTCGGTGGCGGGCATGGGTTTGCCCAGCAGGAAGCCCTGCAGCGAATCGCAGCCCAGGCCCGTCAGGAACTTCTGTTGCGCCGGCGTTTCCACGCCCTCGGCGACGATGCGCAGGTTGAGTTGCTGCGCCAGCGCGACGATGGCCGAGACGATGGCGGCGTCCTCGTTGTCGTTCTCCAGCTGGTTGACGAAGCCGCGGTCGATCTTCAGCTCGGTGGCCGGGAGCCGCTTCAGATAGAGCAGGCTGGAATAGCCGGTGCCGAAGTCGTCGATCGAAATCGTCACGCCCAGGTTCGACAGGCGCTTGAGCACCGCCAGGCTGGCCTCGGCGTCGCGCATGGCGGTGGACTCGGTCACTTCCAGGGTCAGGCAGGCCGGCGGCACGCCATGGCGGTCCAGGGCCGAGCGTACCGTTTCCACCAGGCTGGCGTGGGCGAACTGCAGGGCCGAGATATTGACGGCGACGGTCCAGTGGCCCTGGCCGGCGTTGATCCATTCCCGCATCTGGCGGCAGGCCTCGTTGATCACCCATTCGCCGATGGACAGGATCAGGCCGGTCTTTTCCGCCGTGGGGATGAACTGGTCCGGGCCCACCAGGCCGCGGGTCGGGTGGTTCCAGCGCAGCAGCGCCTCGGCGCCGATGATGGGGCCGGCGGGCGCTTCGTACTTGGGTTGGTAGTGCAGGACGAGCTGGTTGCGCTCCTGCGCCAGGCGCAGGTCGTGCAGCAGTTCGATCTGCTCGTGCGCGTCCGCATTCATGGACGGTTCGAAGAAGCTGTAGCCAGTGCCGCCCAGGCGCTTGGCGTGGTACATCGCCGCATCGGCGTTGGTCAGCAGGGCGTGGGTGTCCTGGCCGTCGTTGGGATAGATGGCGATGCCCACGCTCGAGGTCACCATCACCTCATGCCCGTAGACAGTGACGGGTCGCGCGATGGCGTCGATGAGGCGGTCGGCGACGTTGGCTGCGTCGGTGGGTTCGATCACTTCGCTCAGCACGATGAACTCGTCGCCGCCCAGGCGCGCCACGGTGTCCTGCGTGCGCAGGGCCTGGCGGATGCGCTGCGCCAGGTCGATCAGCAAAGCGTCGCCGGTGTGGTGTCCGTAGGCGTCATTGACCGCCTTGAAGCCGTCCAGGTCGAAGAACAGGACTGCGAAGTAGCCCTTGCGGCGGCTGGCGCTTTCGATCGCCTGCTCCAGCCGGTCTTCCAGCAGGATGCGGTTGGGCAGCTTGGTCAGCGTGTCGTGCAACGCCAGTTGCACCAGTTCTTCGTTGGCCTCGGCCAACGAAGAAGCCAGGGCCGAGGTGCGCGCCTCCAGCCGGTTGTCCAGCACCGCGACCAGCAGGGCGATGGCCAGCACGCTCAGGGTCACCGCGGTCACGGCGATGGCCAGCCAGCCGGCCGAAATGCCGCTGTTGGCCGCCATGCAGATACTGCCCGCGGGGAATCCGGCGGCGGCCATGCCGGTGTAGTGCATGCCGACGATGGCGATGCCCATGATCACTGCCGCCAGCGGCCGCGACCAGACCACGCGGGGGCCGCCGTGGCGCAGCCGGTAGGTGATCCACAGCGCCGCGCCGGAGGCGGCCACGGCAATCACGATGGACAGCGCGAACCATTTGGCGTCATAGACGATGCCGGGTTCCATGAGCATGGCGGCCATGCCGAGGTAGTGCATCGCCGCGATGCCGGCTCCCATGAGCAGGGCGCCGATCATCAGCCGTCGCCGCGGCAGCTCATCCTTGCTTACGGTCCATAGCGCGAAGGCGGAGCAGCCGATGGCAATGACCAGCGACAGGACGGTCAGGGGCAGGTCGTAACCCATGGCAATGGGCAGGCTGAAGGCCAGCATGCCCACGAAGTGCATGGACCAGATGCCCACGCCCATCGCGAACGCGCCGCCCGCCAACCAGTAGCGCGCGCTGGGCAACCCGTGCGAGGCCCTGACGCGGTTGGCCATGCCCAACGCCGTGTACGACGCCAGGATGGCGACTCCTAGAGATACGAGGACGAGCGAAGGGTTATAAGTTCCGACGAGCATTTGTAGGGTCCTGTCCTTGGCGCATGCTGCCGCCGCGCGGGCTTCATATCAATTCAATTGGTAGTCTATGGTTGCAAGTCGGTCGCAAGACAGAATTCGGCGGTCGACGCTGGTGATACACGTGCTCTCTTTTTGGGAAGGGGAGTGCGGCTGAGCAACGCCTGCGGACGGCGCTGCCGGGCGGACTGCCCGGGTCGCGGCGAGCGACAGGCACGGCGCGGCAGGTGCCGGTCGGAAGCAATGGCGCGCGGGCATTTCTGGACGCGCGTCCATGGCTAAGGGATGGGTTATACCGAAAACACGCTTCCAGATGCTCACCAATCTTCACCTGCGGCCATGAGCACGCAGGCTGCCACGGTCTATACGGCCATGGCGGCGGTGAGGGGGGCGTGGTGGGTGTAGCCCGACAATGAAAAGTCGCTGGGTTCCACCTTCTCCAGCCATTCGGGCTCATAGCGTCCGGTGACCGCGAAATCGGGAATGCGGTCCGACAGCACCAGCGTGGGCGCTTCGTAGGGCTCGCGCGTGAGTTGCTCACGCAGCATCGGCAGGTGGTTTTCGTAAATGTGCGCGTCGCCGATGAAATAGGTGAACCAGCGCGGCGTGTAGCCAGTCAGTCGGCCGACCAGATGCAGCAGGGCCGCACCTTCGGTGAGATTGAATGGCGTGCCCAAACCGACGTCGTTGGAACGGATGTACAGGCACAGCGATATCTCGCGGGTCGTCGCGTTCGGCAGGAATTGGTAGAGCAGGTGACACGGGGGCAGCGCCATTTCCTCGATCTGCGCCCAGTTCCAGCCGTGGAACAGGATGCGGCGGTCGCCGGGCCGCTCATGGATGGTGTCCAGGCATTGCCGCAGCTGGTCCACCGCCTTGTAGAGCAGCACCTTGGGCACGCCGCCTTCCTCCAGATCGGAGACCTTGGCGTAGCCGCGCGACAGGGCGTCGGCGATCTGCGCCGAGCGGCTGGCGTCCAGCATCTTGTAGGCCGGCCACTGGCGCCATTGCACGCCGTAGACCGGGCCCAGGTCGTCGGGTCCTTCCCGGTACGGGTTGGCCAGCCACTGGCTGTTCTCGTTGGCATTCTGGTCCCAGACCTTGCAGCCAAGCTCGCGGAATTCCGCTGCGCTGCGCGAGGCGCGCAGAAAACCCACCATTTCGCCGATGGCGGACTTGAAGGCCAACTTCTTCGTGGTCACTGCGGGGAACCCTTTTTGCAGGTCGAAGCGCAGCGATGCGCCCGGCATGCTCAGGGTGCGTATGCCCGTGCGGTTCTCCTGCCACGCGCCGGTGTCCAGGATGGATTGAACGAGGTCCAGGTATTGTTTCATGGCGGTCCTTGCGCACGCTCGCCCGGCGGGTGACGCAGACAGCCGCCGCGAACGGATCGCGGCGGCTCTTATAAGTTAGGAATAGATGAATTACACCACGCGGGCGCGGTTCAGGCGGCGGCCGGCGTTTCCTGCGTGTCGACGATCTCGACCGAGAAGGTCAGCGCCGCAGTCTTCTCCAGCATGGCCGAGGCCGAGCAGTATTTTTCGTGCGACAGCTGCACCGCGCGCTCGACCGCGGCGCGCGGCAGGTTGTGGCCGGTAACGGTGAAGGCGAAATGGATGCGGGTGAAGACCTTGGGGTCGGTATCGGCGCGGTCGGCCTGGAGCTTGACGCTGCAGCCGCTGACGGCATGGCGCCCGCGCTTGAGGATCAGTACCACGTCATAGGCGGTGCAGCCGCCGGTGCCGGCCAGCAGCATTTCCATGGGACGGGGGGCCAGATTGTGCCCGCCGCCGTCCACGGCGCCGTCCATCACGGCCACGTGGCCGCTGCCGGTGCTGGCGGTGAAGAGCATGCCGTTCGGGCCGCCCCAGTCGATCGTGCATTCCATATTGTCGTGTCCTTGAGCTTGAGCGCTGTCAATGGCTGATGATACCTGTTGCGTACAATTCCGGGCATGAGAGCCCCGCCCCGCATCAGGGGTGTGTGCGCCAGCCTTGCCGAGGAGTTGCCCTATGTCCACCGCTCTGTCACGCCCCAGCCCCGTTTCCTTCCTGCGCCGCATCAGCCCCGTGGATGCCCTGCTGGCCGAGGCCGACCGCGCGTTGCGGGTGCTGTCCGGCAGCGCCACGGCCGGCCGTCCGTATCCGGCCACCGCCGATGAGGCGCCGCAAGCCCTGTCGGCCCAGGAAAAGCGCCACGCGGCCGGCTTGATGCGGGTGAATCATGTCGGCGAGGTCTGCGCCCAGGCGCTGTACCGGGGCCAGGCTTCGGTATGCCGCGAACCCGCGCCGCGGGCATTGCTGCTGAACGCGGCTTCCGAGGAAGTGGATCATCTGGCCTGGTGCAATCAAAGGCTGACGGAACTGGGCAGCCGCCCCAGCCTGCTGAACCCGGTTTGGTACGCGGGTTCGTTTGCGCTCGGCGTGCTGGCCAGCTACGCCGGCGTGCCGCGCAATCTGGGTTTCATGGCGGAAACCGAAAAACAGGTCGAAGCGCATCTGGAAGAACATCTGCGCACCTTGCCGGTGCAAGACGAGCGGTCGCGCCAGATCGTGCAGAAGATGAAAGAGGACGAGGCGCAGCATCGCGCCAGCGCGGAAGCGGCGGGCGGCGTGCCCTTGCCGGCGCCAGTGAAGGCCGCTATGCGGGCGATGTCCAAGGTCATGACGACTACCGCTTACTGGGTCTGAAGCAGTTGGAAAGGGAAATGTTGCAATGCGCAAAAATAGCTGCAACTTGGTGCCGCCCGCACCGTTCTGGTGCGAAATCCAGAGCGGGATAACCCGATGATGGCTAGGGTAAGCCCCGGGTGGGTTTACCCATCCGGCAAAAACCCTGTTTTTGGAACAGGCATTGATTGGCGCGGGTTTCCAGAGGAATGCTTGGGGTGTTGCGGCAAATTTGCAACGCAAAAAATCTCTTGTGCGGCAGACTAAAAAAATTCTTGCATCGCACAAAAAACCTCGGTACTATTCATTCATCGGATGTTGAAACGCAGTCGGCGCGGTGCAAAACCCCGAAAGCGTAGCGAGCAGAAGGCCAGCTCCCAACATGCCACGGTTGTCTCCTCCACCCTCCTCCTTTGGTGGATTTAGCCCGAGATCTCACGATCTCGGGCTTTTTTTTCGATGTTTTAAGTCTGTCCCCATTTAACTGGAACCGAGCATCGACCGTAGCCCTTCATGGCACTTATGCCAGGGGGCGGTCTGCGCGTTTTCCCTTGGATATTTCGCGTGCGCCAGGGCGGAAAGTTCTACAATCGTTCCATGAAATCCCTATTTCCGCGCCTGCGCGGTTTCGCCTTGGCGATCGAGCCAAATGGCAGTTCCAAGCTGGTGCTGCCGGCATGGCGCAATGCGTTACGTTCTGTGCCGGTGAATTGCACTTCCTTATTCCTCCCATATATGGGCGTTACACCTGCCTCCGATAATGGCGGGCCTGTCTCGATAGACCAACCAGAGGTGACTCGGTGACCTGGCTGTACATTTGCGTGGTCGCATTCATGGTGGGGGGACTCATCGTGGCGTCGGAGCGCTGGCATGGCGCCTTCACCGGCGACAGCGACCTCAACAAGCCCCAAGCCAACCATTCCCGCGCCACGCCCCGCGTCGGCGGGCTGGCGGTGCTCGCGGGCACGCTGGCGGGCCTGCTGGTTCTTGGACCCAGCAACATGACGCTGACCTGGCTGTGGCCCGCGCTATTCGTCGCGGCGCTGCCCGTGTTCGTGGCCGGCCTGCTGGAAGACATCACCAAGGACATCGGCGCCAGCAAGCGCCTGCTGGCAGCCTTCCTGTCGGCCGCGATCGCCTGGTGGCTGCTGGGCGGCGTCAGCCGCGTGGGCATGGCGCCGGTGGATTACGTGCTTTCCTACTGGCCGGTGTCGCTGCTGTTCACCATGTTCGCGGTGGGCGGCTGTACGCACGCGCTGAATATCGTTGACGGCATGAACGGCCTGGCCGGCATGGTGGCCACGCTGATGGCCGTCTCGATCAGCCTGGTGGCGCTGCAAGTGGGCGACGTGCCGATTTTCCTGGTGGCGGCGGCGCTGGCCTCGGCCACGCTGGGCTTCCTGGT
Source organism: Achromobacter sp. ACM02 (assembly GCF_014851605.1). NCBI lineage: Bacteria > Pseudomonadati > Pseudomonadota > Betaproteobacteria > Burkholderiales > Alcaligenaceae > Achromobacter > Achromobacter sp. ACM02. The sequence goes on along the minus strand of NZ_JACUZY010000004.1, from coordinate 440,480 downwards.
CTGGAACTTCCCGTTCGGGCGCGTGTTCCTGGGCGATGGCGGCGCGTACTTCCTGGGCTTCATGCTGGCCGAGCTGGCCGTGCTGCTGGTGGTGCGCAATCCTTCGGTGTCGCCGTTCTACGCGCTGGCGGTGTTGTTCTATCCCGTCTTCGAAACCGGTTTTTCGATCTGGCGCCGCCGCTTCAAGCGCGGCGTGCCGGTGGACCAGCCGGATGCGCTGCACCTGCACCAGCTGGTGTTCCGCCGTCTGGTGCGTGTCACGTTCAGCCGCGGCCGGCGGCATGCGGTGCCGGCGCTGTGCAATGCGCTGGCCTCGCCTTACATGTGGGTGCTGGCCCTGATCGGCCTGGTGCCCGCGACCATCTGGTGGGACAACGCCTGGGCGCTGTGCGCCAGCCTGGTGGTGTTCGCCGCCGTCTATATCTGGCTGTACTCGCGGCTTGTGTCCTGGCGTCGTCCAGGCTGGCTGCTGCTGCCATCCGTTTTGCGGACTTCCGATTAGTTTTGGGCGCCCCGGCGGCTGCCGCCGGGGGCTCGGTAATCTTTTTCTAATCACCCGACCATATTTGAAATGCCGTAATCGTTCTACGGTGAAGGGAGAGTTATGTTGCGAATTCAGGATGTGAAACTCGCTGTTGTCGGCCTGGGCTATGTCGGCCTGCCGCTGGCTGTGGAGTTCGGCAAGAAGCGTTCGGTCATCGGGTTCGATATCAATACGCGCCGCATCGACGCGCTCAAGGCGGGCCACGACCATACGCTGGAAGTCAGCGATGAAGAGCTGAAGGAAGCAACCCAGTTGAGCTACACGGCGGACCGCGCCGTGCTTGGCCAGGCCAACGTGTTCATCGTGACCGTGCCGACCCCCATCGACGAGTACAAGCAGCCGGACCTGACCCCGCTGGTCAAGGCCAGCGAGACCATCGGCGCCGTACTCAAGCGTGGCGACATCGTCATCTACGAATCCACCGTCTACCCTGGCGCCACCGAAGAAGACTGCGTGCCGGTGCTGGAGCGCGTGTCGGGCCTGAAGTTCAACGTGGACTTCTTTGCCGGCTACAGCCCCGAGCGCATCAATCCGGGCGACAAGGACCACCGCGTCAGCACGATCAAGAAGGTGACCTCCGGTTCGACGCCCGAAGTGGCCGAACTGGTCGACCAGCTTTACAAGCAGATCATCACCGCTGGCACCCACAAGGCCTCCAGCATCCGCGTGGCCGAGGCCGCCAAGGTCATCGAAAACACGCAGCGCGACGTGAACATCGCGTTGATCAACGAGCTGGCCCTGATCTTCAACAAGATGGGCATCGACACCGAAGCCGTGCTGCAGGCGGCCGGCACCAAGTGGAACTTCCTGCCGTTCCGCCCGGGTCTGGTCGGCGGCCACTGCATCGGCGTTGATCCCTATTACCTGACTCACAAGGCGCAATCCATCGGCTATCACCCCGAGATCATCCTGGCGGGCCGCCGCCTGAACGACTCGATGGGCAGCTACGTGGTGTCGCAACTGGTCAAGGCCATGACCAAGCGCCGCATCCACGTGCAGGGCGCCCGTGTGCTGGTCATGGGCCTGGCCTTCAAGGAAAACTGCCCTGACCTGCGCAACACCCGCATCGTGGACATCGTGAAGGAACTGGGCGACTACAACGTCGATGTCGACGTGTACGACCCGTGGGTCGATTCCGAAGAAGCCATGCACGAATACGGCCTGACCCCGGTGGCCAAGCCCGAGGAAGGCAAGTATGACGCCGTGATCCTGGGCGTGGCGCACAATCAGTTCAAGGCGTTGGGTGCGGAAGGCATCCGCAAGCTCGGCAAGCCGCAGCACATCCTGTATGACCTGAAGTACGTGCTTTCGCCTTCCGAATCCGATCTGCGCCTGTAAGGACTGCCCATGACCACCCGCTTTGAGACCATCAAGAAGGAACTGTCGGCCGCGCCGCGCAAGTGGCTGGTGACCGGCTGCGCCGGCTTCATCGGTTCGAACCTGCTGGAAACCCTGCTGAAGCTGGGCCAGACCGTGACCGGCCTGGACAACTTCGCCACCGGCCATCAGCACAATCTGGATGAAGTGCGCGACTCGGTCACGCCCGAGCAGTGGGCGCGCTTTACCTTCATCGAAGGCGACATCCGTGACCTGGAAGCCTGCCGCCGCGCGGCTCAGGGCGTGGATTTCGTGTTGCACCAGGCCGCGCTGGGCTCGGTACCCCGCTCGCTGAAGGATCCGATCACCACCAACGAGGTGAACATCGGCGGCTTCCTGAACATGCTGGTGGCGGCGCGCGACGCCGAAGTCAAATCCTTCGTCTACGCGGCCTCCAGCTCGACCTACGGCGACCACCCGGCGTTGCCCAAGGTCGAGGAAAACATCGGCAACCCCCTGTCGCCGTATGCGGTCACCAAGTACGTCAATGAGCTTTACGCGGACGTCTTCGCGCGTTCCTACGGCTTCGAGTCGGTCGGCCTGCGCTACTTCAACGTGTTCGGCAAGCGGCAGGATCCCAACGGCGCCTATGCGGCCGTGATCCCCAAGTGGACGGCCGCGATGATCCAGAACGAGGACGTCACCATCAACGGCGACGGCGAGACCAGCCGCGATTTCTGCTTCGTGGAAAATGCCGTGCAGGCCAACATCCTCGCGGCCATGGCCGCGCCGGAAGGCCGCAACCAGGTCTACAACGTGGCGGTCAGCGGCCGCAGCACCTTGAACCAGCTGTTCGGCTTCCTGGTGCAAGCCCTGGGCAACCAAAACGTGGTTTATGGCAAGAAGCCGGTCTACGCCGACTTCCGCGCGGGCGACGTGCGTCATTCGCAGGCGGATGTCAGCAAGGCGGGCCGGTTGCTGGGCTACGAGCCTACGCACACCGTGCTGCAAGGCCTGGAAGTGGCCATGCCCTGGTACACGCAATTCCTGCGTTGATTTGAAAGCACTCGTCAGAAAACTCGGCAGCATCCACCCGGACCACCAGCGCATCTTCAAGGGCGCCTTCCGGGTGGCGGTGTTCCTGCTGCTGGGCAAGGCCGCCGGCGCCATCAAGGAGATGGCGGTGGCGTACCGCTACGGCGTCAGCGACGCCGTGGACGCCTACCAGTTCACGATGACCATGGCCACCTGGCTGCCGGTCACCATCGTGGGCGTGCTGTCGGTGGTACTGATCCCGGTGCTGGTGCGGCTGCGCCGCGCCGATGTCGCCGAAAGAAATCTGTTCATCCGCGAGCTGCAGGGCTGGGTGGCCGCCGCGGGCATTGCGCTGGCGCTGCTGACCTGGTTCGCCTGGCCGCAGGTCGTCGGCGTGCTGGGCCAGGGTTTGTCGGCCCGCGTGGGCGACATGACGGGCCAGCTGCTTGTCGCCTTCGCGCCGGTGTCGGCGCTGCTGCTGGTTGCCGGCATCAGCGCCGCGCGGCTGCGGGCGCAGGAAAGACACGTCAATACCCTGCTGGACAGCGTGCCGGCCGTGGCGACGCTGGCCTGGGTGATGCTGGCCGCCAGCGCCGACGGCGTCGGGCCGCTGCTGTGGGGCACGCTGGTGGGTTACGCGATCCAGACCGTCTGGCTCGCGTGGCTGGCTGCGCGCGCCGATGGCGGCTTCTGGGGCGCGCCCCGGCTGACGCTGCAATCGCCGCACTGGCCCGAACTGCTGGGCGCCGCGGGCGTGATGTTGATCGGCCAGGTGGCCATGAGTTTCGTCGGTCCGCTGGACCAGTACGCCGCCGCCAATCTGGGCGCGAACGCCAACGCCACGCTGGGCTATGCCAGCCGGCTGCTGTCGCTGGTGCTGGGGATTGGCGCCGTGTCGGTGGGGCGCGCGGCCTTGCCGGTGCTGGCCGATGTGCAGGCGCGCGGCGACACCGCTCGTGCGCGAGGCATGGCGCTTAAATGGTCGGTGCTGATGGTGGCCGCAGGCGCCGTCGCCGTCGCCGTGGGTTGGATACTGGCGCCGTGGGGCGTTTCCGTGCTTTTCCAGCGTGGCGCCTTCACCGCCGAGAATACCCAGGCCGTGGCGCATGTGTTTCGCTGGGGGCTGCTGCAACTGCCGTTCTACTTCGGCGTGCTGATCCTGGTGCAATTGCTGGCCAGCCAGAACCGCTACCGCGTGATGGCGGCCATTGCCGTCGCCAATTTCGCCCTGAAGGCGGTGTTGAATACCGTGCTGGCGCCCAGGATGGGAGCTGCCGGCATCATGCTGGCGACCAGCCTGATGTATCTGTTGTCCTTCGCGTGCTACCTGCTGGTGGCAATGCGCAAGCCTGAACCCAAAGAGGCCGATTGAATGCCCGTGACCGATACCGGCCCGGCGCCGCGCGTCCTGCTGTTCATCCACTCCCTGCATGGCGGCGGCGCGGAGCGCGTGGCCGCGGACCTGAGCGCGCACTGGGCGGGCATGGGCCGCGAGGTCATGGTCGTGACGCAGGCCAGCGCCGAGGGCGACGTCTACACGCTGCACCCCAAGGTGCGCCGCGAGGTCCTGCATACGGCGGGCGAGGGCGGTGGCCTGCGCGGCATCTGGAGCAATGTGCAACGGGTGCGCGCCTTGCGCCGCGTGGTCAAGTCGTTTCGCCCGGACATCGTGCTGGGCATGATGACGACGGCGTCGGTACTGTCGGTACTGGCCTGCGCGGGCCTGTCCTGCCGGGTGATCGCCACCGAGCATACCCATCCGCCTTCGCAGACCCTGTCGGGCTTCTGGCAACGTCTGCGCCGCCTCACATATCCGCGCGCAGCCAGCGTGGTGGCGCTGACCCGCGGCACGGCCGACTGGCTGGCGCAGCACGTGCCGGGCAGCAAGCTGGCCGTCATTCCCAACCCTGTACACTTTCCCCTGCCTCGCGCTGAACCGGTCTTGACGCCGGTGTCGGGCGACGGCCGCAAGCGCCTGCTGGCGGTGGGGCGCCTGCACGCCGACAAGGGTTTCGACCTGCTGATCCAGGCCTACGCGAAATTGGCGGCGTCGCATCCTGGCTGGGATCTGGTTATCCTGGGCGAGGGCGACGAGCGCCGCGCCTTGGAGGCGCAGGCCCGAGAGGCCGGCCTGGCGTCGCGGATTTTCATGCCGGGGCGCGCAGGCAACGTCGGCGACTGGTATGACAGCGCCGATCTGTACGTACTGACGTCGCGCTTCGAAGGGCTGTCCAATACCCTGCTCGAATCCATGGCAAGCGGGCTGGCCGCAGTGTCGTTCGATTGCGACACGGGGCCGCGCGAGATCATCCGCGAGGGCGTGGACGGCGTGCTGGTGCGCCCCAATGGCGACGTGCCCGCGCTATGCAAGGCGCTGGACGCCGTCATGCGCAATGACGCGGACCGTGTACGCATGGCGCAGGCCGCGACCGACGTGCGCGACCGTTTTTCGGCCGCGCGCGTGCTGCAGAAATGGCAAGAACTTTTTGACGGTGTGCGCGGAACCGGCCGTTGAGGCCGCGCGTCGCGCCGTTGCTACAGTGACAACGAGAACTTCATCATGTGCGGAATAGTCGGGATTTGGGGCCCTGTCGGGAACAAGGAGCGGGTGTTGGCGGAAAGCTGCCGCCGCATCCGCCACCGCGGGCCGGACAGCAATGGTTTCTGGGAGGATCCCGAGGCCGAGCTGGCGCTGGCGCATGTGCGCCTGGCGATCCTCGACCTGACCGAGGCCGGCCATCAACCCATGACGTCGGCCTGCGGCCGCTATGTCATGGTGTTCAACGGTGAAATCTACAACCACCTCGACATCCGCAAGCAGCTCGAACAATCGGCGCTGGCGCCGTCGTGGCGCGGCCATTCCGATACGGAAACGCTGCTGGCGGGCTTTACCGCCCTGGGCATCGAGGCCACCTTGCAGGCCGCGGTGGGCATGTTCGCCATCGCGTTGTGGGACCGCGCCTCGCGCAAGCTGATGCTGGCGCGCGACCGCATGGGTGAAAAGCCGCTGTACTACGGCTATTCAGGCGCCGAGCTGGTGTTCGCGTCCGAACTCAAGGGCCTGATGCCGATTCCGGGCTTCGGCCGCGAGCTCAACCGCAACGCGCTGGCGTCGTTCATGCGGCACAACTACATCCCAGCGCCGCAGTCGATTTACCAGGGTATCGCCAAGTTGCCCCCGGGCGCCTGGGTCGAATTCACGGCCGATGACACCCGCAGCCGCCGCATGCCCGAGCCGCGCGTGTACTGGTCGGCCCGCGAAGCCGCGGACACTTCCGCGCAATCGCTACTGTCTTTCGAATCCGACGCGCAGGCCACTGACGCGCTGGAAGGCGTGCTGTCCAAGGCGGTCGGCGGCCAGATGCTGTCGGACGTGAGCCTGGGCGCCTTCCTGTCCGGCGGCATCGACTCGTCCACCATCGTGGCTCTGATGCAGGCGCAAAGCTCGCAGCCCGTGCGCACTTTCGCCATCGGCTTTCACGAGAAGGGCTACGACGAGGCGCAGCATGCCAAGGCGGTGGCCACGCATCTTGGCACCGACCACACCGAACTGTACGTGACGGCAGAGGACGCGCTGGCCGTGGTGCCCACGCTGGCCGACATGTACGACGAGCCGTTCGCGGATTCGTCGCAGATCCCGACCTCACTGGTCACCCGCATGGCGCGCCAGCACGTCACCGTGGCGCTGTCCGGCGATGGCGGCGATGAACTCTTCGGCGGCTATTCGCGCTATTTCCGTGTGAACAACTGGTGGCAGCAATGCGAACGCGTCCCGGCGCTGCTGCGCAAGCCCGCCGGCGCGTTGTTGAGTGCGTCCACCCATCTGCCCGGGCGCGGCGCCTGGCGCGGCAAGGTCGGCAAGCTGGGCGAGCTGCTGCGCACCGATACGCGCGGCGAGTTCTACCGCCATTTCGTGTCGTACTGGGCCGATCCTTCCAGCGTGGTGAAGGGCGGGGTGGAGCCGGTGTCCGAATTCGCCCGGGCGATGCAGGGTTCCACTTTCGAAGCCATGATGAAGCTGGACACGGTGACCTACCTGCCGGACGACATCCTGGTCAAGGTGGACCGCGCCGCCATGGCCGTCAGCCTGGAAACGCGCGTGCCGCTGATCGATCACCGGGTGTATGAGTTCGCCTGGAGCCTGCCGCACCAATACAAGGTGCGCGGCAACACGGGCAAGTGGCTGCTGCGCCAGGTGCTGCACCGTCATGTGCCGCAAGCGCTGGTGGACCGTCCCAAGCGCGGCTTCGCCGTGCCGCTGGCCGCGTGGTTGCGCGGCCCGCTGCGTGAATGGGCCGATGCGCTGCTGGACCCGGCGCGCCTGCGCCAGGAGGGCTGGTTCGAGCCCGAGCCCATCCTGCGCAAATGGCGCGAGCACAGCTCGGGCCATCGCAATTGGGACAGCCATCTGTGGGGCGTGTTGATGATGCAGGCCTGGCTTGACCGCTACCGCGGCGGCAAGGAACAGGGAGGATCGGTTGGGAGTCTTTGACGCATGAAAATCTTGATGCTGGTCAGTTCCATGCACGCGGGCGGCGCCGAACGGGTCGCCGCCACGCTGGTCAACGCATGGGCCGAACGCGGGGATTCCGTCATTCTGACGCCCACCTACTCGTCCAAGGGCAGCTGCTTTTATCCGCTGTCGGACAAGGTCGAACTGGCCTGGCTGGCGGATCTGGCAGGCACGCGTGCGTCGGGAGCCATGGCCGCATTCAAGCGTCTGCTCGCGCTGCGCAAACACATCTGCGATTCAAAACCGGACGTGGTGGTGTCCTTCCTGACCAACGTCAATGTGGCCGCCATACTGGCTTCCCTGGGATTGAAGGCGCCGCTCATCGTTTGCGAGCGCACCAATCCGGTGGCCGAAACCACGACGGGAACGGTGTGGCGCAAGCTGCGCCGCATCCTGTATCCCCGCGCCGACATGGTGACGGTGCAGGCGGAGGATACCGCCGGCCCGTTCGCGCGGCAGGTGCCGGGCATCAAGCGTCTGGCCGTGATTCCCAATCCTTTGCCCGCGCCCTTGCTGGATGCGCCGCTGGTGCCGCAACGAGAAGACGGTGGTCCACGCGAACTGTTGGCAATGGGACGCCTGGTCACTGATAAGCAATTCGACCTGTTGATCGACGTGTTCGCACAATTGGCGCCGGACTTTCCGGATTGGAATCTGCGCATCTGGGGCGAAGGCCCTGAACGCGGCGCGCTGGAAGAGCAGGTCGCACGCCTGGGCCTGCAGTCGCGCATCAGCCTGCCCGGCCGCACCGAGGCGCCTTGGGAGGAACTTGCGCGCGGTCAGGCATTCGTGCTGAGCTCGCTGGTGGAAGGCTTCCCCAATGTGCTGCTGGAAGCCATGTCGTTGGGCCTGCCCTGCCTGGCGTTCGATTGTCCCAGCGGACCGCGCGAGATGACGCGCAACGGCGAGGACGCCCTGTTGGTGCCCGCCGGCAATCGCGATGCCCTGCGCGAGGCCTTGCGCCGCTTGTTGGGCGATGCCTCCCTGCGTCAGCAACTGGGCATGCGCGGCGCTGCCGCGGTGCGCCAGCGTTATGCGCTGGCCAGCGTCCTGGCGGAATGGGATGAATTATTCGATGCCGTGCGGGAGGGACGATGAACGCCCGGCGGCTGCGTGTCCTGCACATCATCACCGGCCTGGGGCAGGGCGGGGCCGAATCCGTGCTGTTCCGCCTGGCGACCTATCCCGGGGCTGACGTGGAGCATGTCGTCGTGTCGCTGACGGACGAAGGCATCTATGGCGAGCGTCTGCGCGCGGCAGGCGTCGCCGTGCATACGCTGGCCATGAAGCGCGGACGAGTCAGCCTGGGCGGCTTCCTGGCGCTGCGCTCGCTGATCGCGACGACGCGTCCCGATGCGGTGCAGACCTGGATGTACCACGCCGATTTGATCGGCGGCCTGGCGGCGCGCCTGGCGGGCGTGCGCGCCATCGCCTGGGGCATCCGCAATTCGGGCGAACACCTGGAGCGCAGCAGCCGCTCGGCTCGCCTGGTGCTGCGGGCCTGCGCGCTGCTGTCGGGCCGCATACCGAAGGCCATCGTGTGCGCCGCCCAGAAGTCGGCGCAGCGCCATGCCGACAAAGGCTATGACCGCGAACGCATGGTGGTCATCGCCAATGGCTATGACTTATCGCGCTATGCGCCGAATGATGAAGCCCGGCAGCGGGTGCGCGCGCAATGGGGTTTGCCGCAGGACCTGCCGGCCATTGGTTGCGTGGCCCGCTGGGATCCGCTCAAGGACCACGCCAACCTGCTGCGCGCCGTCGCCGCGCTGGTGCGCGACGGACGCGATGCGGGACTGCGCTGCGTGCTGATCGGCCGCGGCATGGATCCCGCAAACACCGAGCTGGCGTCCTTGATCGACAGGTTGGGCCTGCGGGACCGGCTGGTGCTGGCGGGACCCAGCGATGATGTGCCCGCCGCAATGAACGGGCTGGACCTGCATGTCCTGTCCAGCTGCGCGGAAGGCTTTCCCAACGTGGTGGCCGAAGCCATGGCCTGCGGCGTCTACTGCGTCGTGACGGACGTGGGCGACGCGGCCTTTATCGTGGGCGACGCCGGCGTGGTTGTGCCGCCGGAGCAGCCCGAGGCGCTGGCCCGCGGCATTGAGACGGCCCTGTGCGAAGTGGCCTCGCGCGGCCGCATGCGCGCGGGCGAAGCGGGCCGCGCCCGCGTGCTGGAAAATTTCGACCTGGCTCGCATGGTGCAAAGCTATATCGCGGTGTGGCGCCGCATCTCGGGAGTTAAAGCATGAGCGCAGGGCGCCGCCTGCTGTTTGTCGTCAACAATCCGGCCTTCTTCATGTCGCACCGCGTGCCCGTGGCGCTGGCCGCGCAACAGGCGGGCTACGAGGTGCATGTCGCCACCATGGACGGTCCGGCCGTGGCCGACATCCAGGCGCTGGGCATGACGCATCACGCCATACCGATGACGCGCAGCGGCAAGCATCCCTTGCAGGAGCTGGGTACGCTGCTGGCCCTGATACGGCTGTTCCGGCATCTGCGGCCGCAGATCGTGCATCTGGTCACGATCAAGCCCGTGCTCTATGGCGGCATCGCTGCCCGTCTGACGCGCGTGCCGGGCATGGTCGCGGCGATTTCCGGCCTGGGCTTCGTGTTCCTTTCCAATTCGCTGAAGATGAAGCTGGTGCGCGCCGTGGTGGCGCGCCTGTATCGGCTGGCGCTGGGCCATCCCAATAGCCGCGTGATCTTCCAGAACGCCAGCGACCGCGATTTGCTCAAGTCGCTGGGAGCGGTGCGCGACGCCCAGGTCGTCATGATCCGGGGCGCGGGCGTGGACCTGAATGAGTATCGGGCCCAACCCGAACCGCCGGCGCCGCCGGTCGTGGTCACCATGGTGGCCCGATTGCTGCGCGACAAGGGCGTGCAGGAATTCGTGCAGGCTGCAAGGCTGCTGCGCGAGCGCGGCTTGCCTGTCACGATGCAGCTGGTCGGCGGCGTGGACGCAGGCAATCCGGCCTCGGCGACGCAGGACGACGTGGACGCCTGGCAGCAGGAAGGCTGCGTGCGCGCACTAGGCGAACGTTCCGACGTGGCCGCGTTGTACGCCGCCTCGCATATCGCCGTGCTGCCTTCCTATCGCGAAGGCCTGCCCAAGTCGCTGATCGAGGCTGCGGCCTCCGCGCGCGCGGTCGTGACCACCGACGTGCCGGGTTGCCGCGATGCGATCGAACCGGGCGAAACCGGACTGCTGGTGCCGGTGCGCGATGTGCAGGCGCTGGCGGACGCCATTGCCCGTCTGGCCGAGGATCCGGCCTTGCGGCAGTCCATGGGCGCCGCCGGCAGGGCGCTGGCCGAGCGCGAGTTCAACATCGATCGCGTGGCGCGCATCCACGTGGAAATCTACGACGCGCTCAGCGCCTGAAATGGAAGCACCGGCGCCGGCAAGGCGCCGGTTCGCGCTTAAGGACGGCGCGTGATCGCGTCGATCCAGTAGCGGGTGGAGGGATCCTGCTGGCTGGCTTGCTGCGAATTCAACTCGTGCATGATGCCCTTGGCCAAGGCCTTGCCGAATTCAACGCCCCATTGGTCGAAGGGATTGATGCCCCATACCACGCCCTGGGTGAACACCTTGTGTTCGTACAGCGCCAGCAGCGCGCCCAGGGTATAGGCCTCCAGGTGGGGCAGCACGATGAGCGAGGAGGGCCGTCCGCCCGGATGGACGCGGTGCTGCGCCAGCAGCCGGGCGCGGTCGGGATCGCTTTCAATCGCCGAGGTTTCGGCCAGCGCTTCCTCGAAGGACTTGCCACGCAGCAGCGCGGAACGCTGTGCCAGGCAGTTGGCGATCAGCAGCTCGTGGTGGCGCGCGTAGGCGTGGTCGGGTTTTTCGCACAGGATGAAGTCGACGGGAGCGCCCCGGGTGTCCTGGTGCAGCCACTGGAAGAAGGTGTGCTGGCAATCGGTGCCCGACATGCCCCAGACGGCCGGGCCGGTGGGCACGCCGGCCGGGCTGCCGTCGGCGGTGGCGACCTTGCCCAGCGATTCCATTTCCAGCTGCTGGGCCCAGGGCACGATGTGATAGAGCCGCGAATCGTAGGGTGCAATCACCAGTGAATCGTAGCCCAGCACGCTGCGGTTTACGACGCCGGCCAGCGCCAGCTGGACGGGCGCGTTTTCCTCGATGGGCGCGGTGCGGAAATGCTCGTCCATGGCGGCGGCGCCCGCCAGTAGTTGGTCAAAGGAGTCTGTGCCCAGCGCCAGTGCGACCGGCAGGCTGATCGCCGACCATAGCGAATAGCGTCCGCCCACCCAATCCCAGATCTGGAAAATGTGATCGGGCAGGATGCCCAGGTTCAAGGCCGCCTCGACGTTGGCGGTGACCGCCACGACCTGTCTGATCGGATCCGCCACGCCGGCATCGCGCAGCCAGTTCATGGCGACCTCGGCATTGGCCAGCGGCTCAGTGGTGGTGAACGACTTGGAGGCGACAATGACCAAGGTGTCGTGCGGATCCAGGCGGCTCATCGCGTCCGCGACCGAATGCGAATCCACGTTGGAGGCGAAACGCACTTCGCGCCGCGCGCCGCCGTGGCGCAGGGCGCGCGTGACCAGCCGGGGCCCCCAGTCGCTGCCGCCTATGCCCAGGTGCAGCACGCTGCCATAGCGCCCGGCCGCGTCGGCCTGGCGCACGAATTCGCGCATGCGCTCGCGTTCGCCGAGGACGGACTTGGCCACCCTGGCGGGCGGCTGGGGGGCGCGTAGCGCGGTGTGCCAGGCGGCGCGTTGTTCGGTCCAGTTTGCGTTGCCGCCGTCGAACAGGCAGGACCGGGCAGCGTCGAAACCCTGTTGTTCAAGTAGGGCTGCCTCGGCCTTTTGCAGGTCCGGTGAATACGCCTGCGCGCTCAGGTCCAGGCGTAGGCCGGGGGCATTGAGGACACGCAATTGTTCGCCGCTGCGCGGCGCGGCGTGTGTGGCCGCGAGGAACTGTTGCCAGGCTGGGCTGTTCGATAAGGACATAGGCAAAACTAGAAAGGCAGATCGGCTTGCGGCGCGAGTTTGCTCAGTTCGCGGCGGAAGTCGGCTTGTATGCGTTCCAGCGCGGCGGGCGTTTGCGCTTCGAAACGCAGCACGACCACCGGCGTAGTGTTCGAGGGGCGCGCCAGGCCGAAGCCGTCAGGATATTCCGCGCGCACGCCATCAATCGTGATCACGCGATTCGCGCCGGGGAATTGCCCTTGCTCCTGCAAGGCCTGGACCAGGGTGAAGGGCTGGCCTTCCTCCATTTCCAGCTTCAGTTCGGGGGTGGAAACGTCTTGCGGCAGGGCTTCCAGCACGGCGCAGGGATCGGCGTCGCGCGACACGATCTCGAGCAGGCGCGCGCCAGTATAGAGCCCGTCATCGAAGCCGTACCAGCGCTCCTTGAAGAAGATGTGGCCGCTCATCTCGCCGGCCAGCGGGGCGCCGGTCTCGGCCAGCTTCGCCTTCACCAGCGAATGGCCGGTCTTCCACATCAGCGGCACGCCGCCGGCGGCTTCGACCGACAGGCCCACGTGGCGGCTGCACTTCACGTCATAGATGATGGTGGCGCCCGGATTGCGGTCCAGCACGTCGCGGGCGAACAGCACCAGTTGGCGGTCCGGCCAGACAATCTGACCCGATTTCGTCACCACGCCCAGGCGGTCGCCGTCGCCGTCAAAAGCCAGGCCCAGTTCGCAGTCGGTCTCGGCCACGCACTTGATCAGGTCCTGCAGGTTCTTGGGTTCGGCGGGATCGGGATGGTGGTTGGGGAAGGTGCCGTCCACTTCGCAGAACAGCTCGGTGACCTCGCAGCCCAGGGCGCGGAACAGCGCCGGGGCGACCGCGCCGGCCACGCCGTTGCCGCAGTCGATGGCGATTTTCATGGGCCGCGCCAGCTTGATGCCGGACGCGACGCGCGCGATGTAGGACGCCACCAGGTCCAGCTGGCGGCGCACGCCGGGCCGGGCCGCCGGGGCGCTGGCAGGGCCGTTCATGCTGGCAGCCAGCGCCTGAACGTCCTCGCCGTAGAGCGCGCGGCCACCCATCATCATCTTGAAGCCGTTGTACTTGGGAGGATTGTGGCTGCCAGTGATGGCGACGCCCGATCCCGTCTGCATGACGTTGGCGGCGAAATAGACCAGCGGCGTGGGCACCATGCCGATGTCCAGCGTGTCCACTCCGCCTTCCAGCATGCCTTCCTGCAGCGCCACCGACAGCATCTCGCTGCTCAGGCGGCCGTCGCGGCCGACGACCAGGGTCTGCACGCCTTGTTCGCGCGCGCGGGCTGCCAGCGCCACGCCCAGGGCGCGGGCGAAGCGGGCGTCGATCAGGTCGGGCACGGTGCCGCGGATGTCATAGGCCTTGAAGACCGAACCCGGAAATTGCGTGTTGTTGCCCACGACGGTTCCTTGGATGTTGGGTTCCAGCTCGGGTTCTGAAGCGGATTCTGGTAAACCCGCATATCAAAACGCGCCTGGCTAGGGATTAAACCGGAATTATCCCCCATTGGCGCTCCCCCTTCATCCGGCAGACGGCGTAGGGCTTTTTCCCTTCTTGCACCGTGGCGGGACGTCCGCCCCGATCTGGTGCGCCCACGGGCTCCCACGCGTGTTTCCGGTGCGGCGGCAGGCCGCGCTACGGGGTTTGCCCAGTGGGCTGGGCATGGCACAAAACTTGCTCGTCCTCCGAAGGTGATACGCTTGCTATGCAAGCAGAAAGACCGGGAGGGGCCATGGGCGCCAAAGTTTCTACTGTCATGTCATCCAGGGGCGCCTCAAACCGGCGGGGCCCGCCCACGGATCACGCCGGACCGGCCGCAGGCCGCGAGCGCCGGCTCGACATTCACGTGTTCGTTTCCGAGGCGGGCGGCCTGGCCACGGGCCGCGCCTGGGAACGCTGCGTATGGCGCGACGCCCGCGTGCTGATCGCCGAGTGTCCGGCGCCTCATCTGCCGGTTTCCGTGGAAAGCGCGTTGCGCGCCGTCGCCGCCGACGTGGCGCGGGATCGCGGCTGGCAGGGCATGGGCACTGTCGCTTTCGCGCTGGACGATCGCAGCGGCGTGTTCCGCGTGATCGACGCCCAGGCGCAGGCACATGCGGGCACGGCCGTGCATGACTGCGAACCGGTCGCTGCCCATGCGCTGGAACTGCGCATCGATGGTTGCGTGGACCGCCGCCTGCCATGCACGCGGCTGCTGGTGTGCGGCGCGACCCGGGGCGAGGTCCTGCGCCGCGCCTACCGCGCGCTGTCGGAAATGCCCGGCCCCGCGGGCGTCGACCGCGCTTTTCTCATGAACCGCATCGCCTCGCGGGCCTATTGTTCGGGCCTGACGGGTACGCGGCTGGATCAGGCCGTCGGCTGAAAGGCTCTGCCGGCGGGTGCGGCATGCCCGCCGTGCTGTGACCCGGGCGCTCACCCCCTACAATAGACCGCACACTCCCAGCCTGGGCTCGCCCCAGGCGCTACTTGTGCCGCGCTATGACCTTGCTGAGCGATCTACAGTCCCTTCTGGGCGCATCCCACGTGCTGACGGGCACGGACGCCGACACGTATGTGCTGGATTGGCGCCGCCGTTATCGAGGCGCCGCGATGGCGGTTATCCGTCCCGGCTCGACCGGGGAAGTGGCGGCGGCCGTGAAACTGTGCGCTACCCATGGGGTGCCGGTGGTGCCGCAAGGCGGCAACACGGGCCTGTGCGGAGGCGCCACGCCTGACCTGTCCGGCAGCGCGGTGATCCTGTCCACCACCCGCCTGACAGCGGTGCGCGCACTGGATACCGACAACGACACGATCACCGTGGAAGCGGGCTGCGTGCTGCAGGCCGTACAGGAGGCCGCAGCCGCGGCGGGCCGGCTGTTTCCACTGAGCCTGGCCGCCGAAGGCAGCTGCACCATAGGCGGCAACCTGGCGACCAATGCCGGCGGCACCCAGGTGCTGCGCTACGGCAACACGCGTGAACTGACTCTTGGCCTGGAGGTCGTGACCGCCGAAGGCGAGATCTGGCACGGCCTGCGCGGCCTGCGCAAGGACAACACCGGCTACGATTTGCGCGACCTGTACATCGGCAGCGAAGGCACGCTGGGTATCATCACCGCAGCCACGCTGAAACTGTTTCCCAGGCCCGTGGCTTCATGCACGGCATTGCTGACCCTGGACGGCATCGATCAGGCCGTCGAGCTGCTGTCGCGCGCCCGGGCGGGCTTTGGCGCGGCGCTGACCGGCTTTGAACTGATGAGCGGTGCCTGCCTGCAGTCGGTCGTTCGACTATTCCCGCAGCAGCGCCTGCCCTTCGAGGGAGATTCCGCCGCATCGCCATGGTTCGCCCTGCTTGAGCTGTCCGACAGCGAAAGCGAGGCGCACGCGCGCGAACGCTTCGAGACCGTATTAGGCGAGGCCATCGAAAGCGGGCTCGTGAACGATGCAGCCATTGCCGCGAATGTGGCGCAAAGCAAGGCGCTGTGGCACTTGCGCGAAAGTATTCCGCTGGCCGAAGCGGAGCTGGGCAAGTCGGTCAAGCATGACGTGTCGATCCCGATCTCTGCCATCGCCGGCTTCGTGCACAAGACCAACGCCTTGCTGCAGGCGCGATTTCCTGGCGTGCGCCATGTGATCTTCGGGCACCTGGGCGACGGCAATCTGCACTACAACGTGGCCCATGCGCCGGGGCAGACCGAGGCCGAGCTGCTGGCGCTGCAAGGCGACATCTACGGCGTGGTGCACGACAGCGTGCACGCGCACCATGGTTCGATCAGCGCGGAACATGGCGTCGGGCAGCTCAAGATCGACGAACTGCCGCGCTACAAGAGCGCCATCGAACTGGATCTGATGCGCAGAATAAAGCGAGCGTTGGACCCGCAAGGGCTGATGAATCCGGGCAAGGTACTGCGGGCCTGAGGTGGCGCGCACGAAAGGGAATCGCAACCATGGCAACCAGTCCCGCGGCGGGCGCGAATTACAGGGTATTGATCGTCGAGGATGATCCGGTCATCTCGGGCAATCTGTACACCTTCCTGGAAGCGCGCGGCTTTCTGCCCGATGCCGCCTACTCGGGGCCGGCCGCGCTGGAGCGGCTGAAGGAGCAGCGCTTCGACGCCCTGATCCTGGATATCGGCCTGCCGGGCATGGACGGAAACGCAGTGCTGCACACGCTGCGAAACGACATGCGCGCGGATGTTCCGGTGCTGATGCTGACGGCGCGCGACAGCCTGGAAGACAAGCTGGCCGGGTTCTCGCATGGCGCGGACGACTACCTGACCAAGCCTTTCGCGCTGCTGGAAGTGGAAGCGCGCCTGGTGGCGCTTATCCAGCGCGCAAAGGGCGCGACAGTGGACTCGGTGCGGGCCTTTGGCCCCCTGTCCTACGATACCCGCAACCGTGCGGTGTCGGTCAACGGCAGCCCCGTGCACCTCACACGCAAGGCCAGCCTCATCATCGAGGCGCTGCTGCGCGATCCCGGCAGGGTGGTGTCGCGCGAGGAGCTGGAGTCCACGCTGTGGGGCAACGAGCCGCCTTCGTCCGATGCTTTGCGCAGCCAGGTCCACTTGTTGCGGCGTGCGCTGGCCGATGCCGGTTTCGACGGTATCGAAACCATTCACGGCACCGGCTGGCGCCTCACGCTGGAAGCCGGGGCGACAAGATGAGCGGCATTTCGTCGGCGTCTGCGGGGGGTACGCTGACCCAGCGCGTGGTCTGGGCGTTGACCGGAACCGTGGCGTTGTTCGTGACGGCGCTGGCCCTGCTGGCCTACCTGACCTTCGATCAGATGGAAGACGATCTGGTCAACGACATCCTCAACACCGAAATGGACCGGCTGGTGCAGCACGCCCGGGTCAGCGACGGTTTCCTGCCGCGCGAAGGTGTGCGCGAACTGGGCGGTTCGATGCGCGCCTGGGTCAGCTTGGACGGCAATCGGCCCGCCGACATGCCGCCGGAAATCGAGTCTCTGGATAGCGGCCTGCATTTGGTGGAGCCGGGCGCCTACACCTGGCACGTGATGGTGGCCGAAACAGGACGGGCCAAGGTGTACCTGCTGTACGACGCCACCGAGAACGAAGGGCGGGTGCATGACTTCGGCCTGATCGTGCTGGGCGTGGGCGCCATTTGCGTGGTGGGCGCCTATGCGTTGTCACGGCGCGTGGCGGCCATCGCGGTCGGTCCGTTGCTGGACCTGACCGACCGGCTGGCCACCTGGGCGCCGGGGTCGCCCGATATGGCAGTGACGCGCGACGACGAGGCGGGCCGGCTGATAGAGGCCTTCAACCGGGTGCAGAACCAGGTGGACAGGTCGATTGCGCGCGAGCGCGAATTCGCGGGCAATCTCAGCCACGAGGTGCGCACGCCCTTGGCCGCGATCCGCTCGGACAGCGAGTTGATGCTGCTGACCCAGGTATTGACTCCGGACCAACGCCAGCGGCTGACTCGCGTGGTGGACAACGTGGACGATGTGATCGTGTCGCTGGAGAGCGCACGCTCCATGGCGCGGGACGAACTGCGCCCGGCGGAGTCCGTCGATCTCGGCGAATGCATGGACAACGCCTGGCGCGGGTACGAAACCCAGGCGGGGTTGACCGGGCTCGGTTTCGAAAACCGGATCGCCGCCGGTCAGGTTCGCATGCTGGATCGCTATGCCTTGTTGACCGTGTTGCGCAACCTGATCCGCAACGCGGTGGAACACGCCGCGCCCGCGACGCTGACCGCCAGCATGGCGGCCGACGGCGCGCTGGAGCTGCGCGACGATGGCAAAGGCATTGCCGCCGACGATCTGCCCTTCCTGTTCCGCCGCTATTACAGCGGCCGCATGCGGGATTCGGGCGCGGGCGGCCCCGACGAGACGGCGCGCGGTCTGGGACTGGCGATCGCCAAGCGCGTCTGCGATATGCAGGGCTGGTCGCTGACGGTCGATTCTTCGCGCCAGGGCGAGCAGCGCGGCACCTGCTTCACGCTGCGTTTTGAGGCCGCTGAGGGGCATGCGATGGCGGCGGCCGGTGGGGCGCAAGGTCAAATTTGACGAAAGTTTGACTGTCGGCGGCCTAAGCTGCCCGTTTGCCTGACGGACATCCTGTCGCCACCATGCCGCCTTTATCGCCGCCCGCGTTGCGCAAGCCGACGCCGGCATCGTATCTGTCGATCCATGTCTTTGCGATCACGCTTGCGCTGGCCTGCCTGGCTTGGTGGGCCAATGTCTCAGGATTGGATATGCGCATCGCCCGAGCGCTGTTCGATCCGGCGCTGGACGATTTTCCGCTGCGTCTGAACCGTTGGCTGGATCTGATCGGGCATCGCATGGTGTTGGCCCTGCCTATCGGGATAGGACTGGCCGCGGTGGGCGTGGCGGCGGCAAGCTATCGCATTCCGGCCTGGCGGCCGTGGCGCGGGCCGGCGCTGGCGCTGGCGGCAACTTGCCTGACCGGGCAGGTGCTGGTGAACCAACTGAAGCACTACACGACGCTGCCCCGTCCCTATGATCTGGACTCCCTGGGCGGCTACACCCCTTATCCGTCTTACTGGTGGACCTGGGTGCGGGCAGGAGGGGGCGGCGCTTTGCCCAGCGGTCATGCGGGCGCGGGCTATTCGATGTTGACCCTGTATTTCCTGGGCTGGGCGCTGGGGCGTCCGGCATGGCGCTGGTGGGGGCTGGCAGCGGGTATCGCGGGAGGAGTGGGTTTTTCCACGGTGCGTATCTTGCAGGGCGCCCATTTTCTCAGTCAGACGCTCTGGTCCGCTACCTTGATGTGGTTCCTGGCGGCCCTGTTTTTCTATCCCCTCATCGTTGCGCGTCCGGCCGTCCCGGGCTTGAACCATTAGCCATGGGACTTCCGGGACGGTTGCTCCGGGCGAAACGGCGGCATGCTGCGCGTCGCCGGCGCCATTCTGGAGCGCGGGACTCGATACCGGCCCAAAGTACAATGAGCGGCGACGCTCGGTCCCCGGCCGCGCTCAACTGTTTTCGGATCCTAGCCAATGAATGTTCCCGCCGATACTCCCGTCACGCCGCGGCGTCGTCCCCGGAACCTGGCTCAGGGGCTGGTCGAGAGCATCACGGAACGCATCCGTGGCGGGGACATCCGGCCCGGCGAAAAATTGCCGACGGAATCCGAGATCATGCGCCAGTTCGGCGTCAGCCGTACGGTGGTGCGCGAAGCCCTGTCGCGACTGCAGGCTTCGGGCCTGGTAGAGACGCATCACGGCGTGGGGACATATGCGCTGGAGCCCAGCGGCGGCGGGGATTTCCGCGTGGATCCTGCCGACATCGCCACGGTGCGCGATGTGCTGGTGCTGTTGGAGCTGCGCATCTGCCTGGAAAGCGAGGCTGCCGGCCTGGCTGCGGCCAGGCGCAGCCCGGAGCAGTTGCATGAGATGCGGCGCGCGCTGGAGGCCTTCAAGAGCGCGCTGGAAAACGACGGGGACACCGTCACGCCGGACTTCCAGTTCCATCTGCTGGTCGCGCAAGCCACGGACAACCGCTATTTCGCGGATCTGATGTCGCATCTGGGTTCGGCCATCATTCCACGCACGCGGATCAATTCGGCGAAGTTCGCACACGAGGACCGCGCCGCCTACCTGGCGCGTGTGAACCTCGAGCACGAAGACATCTACAGTGCGATCCAGCGCCAGGACGCGGAGGCCGCGCGCGCAGCCATGCGCACGCATCTGAGCAACAGCCGCGAGCGGCTGCGGCGCGCCCAGTAAGAGCGGCCGCGGGATCGTCCCAAACCGCGTTAACCTTTGCGCGTTTTCCAATTTCGAACCACGAGGCGGCATGGCTCTGCTCGGCATATACAGCGGCATTCTTTCATCTGAGCAGGCGTTGCGGCGCCAGGGGGAGGTGCTCGCATGCGCCGTCTGACTCTGCGGTTCATCATTGCGGTCCTGGCGCTGCTGACGCTGTCGCGGCTGGGGCTGGCCTTCTGGATGTGGGACCGGGTGGAGGCGGCAGGGGGGCTGGGGCCGCTGCTGCTGGGCGGCCTGCGCATCGACGTCTGCCTGATGTCCATGGTGATCGCGCTGCCGGCGGTGTTTTCGCCCTGGTTCGGGCATCGGCCGCTGGGCGCCCGCATCACCGCCTGGTGGTTCCGCGCCTGGTGGATGCTGTTCGTGCTGCTGGAGGTTTCCACGCCGCAGTTCATCGCGGAATACGATACGCGGCCAAACCGGCTTTATTTCATCTATCTGCTCAATCCGAAGGAAGTCGGTTCGATGCTGTGGCAGGGCTACAAGGGCGTGCTGCTGGCGGCCTTTGTGGTGCTGGTGCTGGCGGCCTGGCTGTCGGTCCGCCTGTTTCCGACCCGCACGCGCGATCCCTTCATGTCGTGGTGGAAACGGCCGGTGGCTTCATTCGTGATCCTGGCGCTGGTGTTCCTGGGCGCGCGCGGCACGCTGGAGCATCGTCCGATCAATCCGGCCAAGGTTGCCTACAGTTCGGACGCCATGGTCAACGCGCTGGCGCTGAATTCGCTGTATAGCGTGTTCGATGCCGCCTACCGCATGCGCGATGAGCGTTCCTCGGCCGCGATGTATCCCAGGATGGCTGTGGACGAAATGAATGCCATTGTGCGTGAGAAGGCGGGACTGACGGGGGCGCCGCTGGATGCGCGCTATCCCAGCCTGCATGAGCAGAAGGCGACGGTGCGCCGGGACAAGCCGCTGAATCTGGTCATCATCCTGCAGGAAAGCCTGGGCGCGCAGTATGTGGGCAGCCTGGGCGGGCGTGACCTGACGCCCAATATCGACCGGCTGGGCAAGGAAGGCTGGATGTTCCACCGTGCCTATGCGACGGGCACGCGTTCGGTGCGGGGCATCGAGGCGGTGACGGCGGGGTTCCTGCCCAGCGTGGCCGACGCGGTGGTGAAGCTGCCGCGTTCGCAGACGGGTTTCTTCACGCTGGCGCAGGTGTTGGGCAAGCATGGCTACCATTCGCGTTTCGTGTACGGGGGCGAGTCGCACTTTGACAATATGCGGGCCTTTTTCCTGGGCAACGGTTTCGACGAAATCGTGGATCGTCCCAAGTTCGTGAATCCGGTGTTCGAGGGGTCGTGGGGAGCGTCGGACGAGGACATGTTCAATCAGGTGGACCGGCTGCTTCGCGCGGATGGCGACAAGCCGGTGTTCACGCTGGCATTCTCGGTGACGAACCATTCGCCGTGGGAGTATCCGGAAGGGCGCATCAAGCCGGTGGGCGATCCGGCGACGGTGGATAACACTGTGCGCTATGCGGACTGGGCGCTTGGGCAGTTCTTCGACAAGGCGCGCAAGGCGCCGTACTGGGACAACACGGTGTTCCTGGTGATTGCTGATCACGATTCGCGTGTTTACGGTTCCATTCCGGTGCCGGTGCGGCATTTCCAGATTCCTGCGCTGATTCTGGGGGCGGGGATTGCGCCTCGGCAGGATGAACGGTTGGTCAGCCAGATCGATATGGCGCCTACCATGCTGTCCTTGATGGGCCTGGACAACGTGAATCCGATGCTGGGCGTGGACCTGACGCAGCGGGATCCTGATCGGGCGATGATGCAGTACGCGGATAATTTCGGGTATTTGCGGGGGGATCAATTGCTGGTGCTGGAGCCTTCGAAGGCGCCGCGGCAGTTCAGGTATGAGGCTGCGCCTGTGGGGCGGGATGAGGTTTATGCGCCGGTGGAACCTTTGGATCCTCGGCTCTCGGAAGAGGCTTTGGCGCATGCTTTGTGGGCTAGTTGGGCTTATCGGGAAGAGCGGTATCGGTTGCCTTGATGGCGGCGTGGTTTGTGCGGGATGCTGCTGGTTCTTAAGACGCTTGGAGCGTTGGGGGCCTGGGGCGCGCGGGGCAACGATTGCGGTGCGGAGCCTTCGCTCCGGACTTCCCCGTCGTCATCTTCGTCAAGGCCTTCGGCCTTTCCTTCAGATTCCCTCGGGCTTATCGACGCCCCGCACGCCCCAGGCCCCCAACGCCCCAAGCTTCGGTTTTTGAAACTTTACCGTCGCGGGGGTGGGTGGTTTGCTTGGCGTGCTTGCCGCGGGCGACGGGGCGGTGGAAGATTTTGCGGTGCCCGCTCGATCAGGCCGCCCGGGCGGCCTGATCGAGCATACGCGGTGTCTTGCGCTGTGTTGCCGTTGGTGGTGGCGCTGTGCGCTGTGCGCTGATCGTGGCTTGATTCTGCGCAAGTCGAGTTTTTGCTGAAGGTAGGAAACTGGCGCATGACTTTTCCTGAATCGTCTTCCGGGGCTGGCCGCGCTGCGCCTGCCCAATCAAACAAATCCAGTGCTCGCGCGCCTGCGCGCCGTCGCGTGTTGCCATTGCCGCGTGGACGTTTCGCCTGGGTGACGGGCGTTATCAGCACCGTCTGGCTGGCGCTCAACACGGTGTTCTGGTGCCTGCTGCTGTTCCCGCTGGCCTTGTTGAAGCTGCTGCTGCCATTCGCGGCGGTCAGGCGGGGTGTCGATCCCGTGCTCAACGGCATTGCCACGGCCTGGGTGTCCTGCAACGCCGGATGGCTGGCGCGGATCCAGGATGTGCCCTGGGATGTACAGGGCAATGACGGCCTGCGCTATGCGGACTGGTATCTGGTGAACTGCAATCACCAGTCCTGGGTGGATATCTTCGTGTTGCAGCAGTCGCTGAACCGGCGTATTCCGTTGCTGAAGTTCTTCCTGAAGCAGCAGCTGATCTATGTGCCGGTGATCGGGCTGGCGTGGTGGGCGCTGGATTTTCCGTTCATGAAGCGCCACGGCAAGGCGGCGTTGCGCCGCAATCCGGATTTGGGGCGGCAGGATCAGGAGACTGCGCGGCGGGCCTGCGCGAAGTTCTCGCTGGTGCCGACCAGCGTGATGGTGTTTGCTGAAGGGACGCGTTTCAGCCCTGCCAAGCGCGCTGCGCAAGGATCGCCGTATCGGCATCTGCTCAAGCCCAAGGCGGGCGGACTGGCGGTGGCGTTGAATGCGATGGGCAAGCGGTTTCGTTCGATGATAGACGTGACGATCGTCTATCCGGATGGTGCGCCCAGCTTCTGGGATCTGGCCTGCGGTCGTGCGGGGCAGGTGCTGGTGCGCATGCGGCAGTTGCCGGTGCCGCCGGAGTTTTGCGAAGGCAACTATTCCGGCGACAAGGCGTTCCGTACGACCTTTCACCACTGGCTGGGCCAGCAGTGGCAGGCCAAGGACGATGAGATCGAGGCGTTGACGGCGCCCGCCAGGGCGGGCGCCGGCGCGGACTAGGCGCGGATCAGGCGCGGGCGGGCAGCACGGTGCCGGAGCAGGCGCCGAAGCCTATGCGCGGATAGCCTGCCTTCACGCATTCGGCGCGGATGATGACCTGGTCGCCATCCTGCAGGAAGGTGCGCTTTTCGCCCCAAGGCAGGTCGATGGGATTCTTGCCGCCGTTGCACAGTTCCAGCAGCGAGCCGGCTTCCGAAGGTTGCGGGCCGGACAGGGTGCCGGTGCCCAGCATGTCGCCGGGTTGCAGGTTGCAGCCGTTGACGGTGTGGTGGGTGATCAGCTGCGCCACGTTCCAGTAGGCATCGCGGAAGTTGCTGCGCGACAGGAAGGCCGGCGGCTGCTTGTCGGCGCGCGATTTTTCGGTGGTCAGCAGGACTTCCATCTGCACGTCGAAGGCGCCCTTGGCGCGGTTCGCATCGGATGCCAGGTAGGGCAGGGGCTGCGGTTCGGACGGGCCGCGCATCCACTGCGTGCGGAACGGTTCCAGCGCTTCCATGGTGACGACCCAGGGCGAGATCGTGGAGGCGAAGTTCTTGGCCAGGAAGGGGCCCAGGGGCTGGTATTCCCAGGCCTGGATGTCGCGCGCCGACCAGTCGTTCAGGATGCACAGGCCGAACACGTGCGATTCGGCGTCGGCCAGGGGGATGCGGTCGCCCTGGGCGTTGCCGGTGCCGACGAAGATGCCCAGCTCCAATTCGTAATCCAGGCGGGCGCAGGGGCCGAACTGCGGCGCTTCGCCTTCATTGGCGGGACGGGTCTGGCCGACGGGGCGGGGGAACTTCTGATCCACGCCGATGCTGGAGGCGCGGCCGTGGTAGCCGATGGGCACCCACTTGTAGTTCGGCAACAGGGGATTGTCGGGGCGGAATTGCTTGCCCACGGCGGTGGCGTGGTGCACCGAGATGTAGAAGTCGGTGTAGTCGCCGATGCGGGCGGGCGTGGTGTATTCGGCGTCGGCTTGCGCGACGAGCAGGGGCTCGACCGTGCCGCGCAGGGCAGCGCCTTCGCGCAATGCGCGCGACAGCGCCAGGCGCAGGGCGCTCCAGTGGGCCTGGCCCAGGGCCATCAGGGCGTTCAGGCTGTCCGTGGCGCACGCGGCCAGGGCTTCTGCTGCTAGGCCCTCGAAGGGCTGTTTGGCGGCCAGCGCGGCCAGGTCCAGGATCTGGTCGCCGATGGCCACGCCGGGGCGGAACGACTCCGTCGAACCCTTGCGGCGGAAGGTGGCATAGGGCAGGTTCTGCACCGGGAAATCCGACTCGCCGGTGTTGGCGCTGGCGATCCAGCTCTTCAGGGACGGGTCGTGGGTTTCGTTGATGGTGGTCATGGCTGCGTGTCTCTTTCAGTGTGGTTATGCGGTGGCCGGGCGTCAGGCGCCGGGAATTACAAATGCCAAGCGGCGATGAGCTTGCGCTCATCGCCGCGGGCGTGGATGGCAGAAGGCCTGCGCGTCACGCCTTGCTGGGGTCGAAATGCTTGGCGATGCCCTGCCAGCACCGGTAGTAGTCGCCTTGCAATTCTACCGAGGCCAGCGCCTGCTCCGTGGGGCGGATGACGCGCCGCGTCTCGAACATGAAGGCCATCGTGTCGCGGATGTAGTGGGCCTTGCTGGTATCGGCGTGCGAGGCCTTTTCGAAAGTCTCGGCGTCGGGGCCGTGGCCGCTCATGCAGTTGTGCAGGCTGGCGCCGCCCGGCGCGAAACCGTCGGCCTTGGCGTCGTAGACGCCCTGGATCAGCCCCATGAATTCGCTGGCGATGTTGCGGTGGAACCAGGGCGGACGGAAGGTGTTCTCCATGGCCAGGATGCGCGGCGGGAAGATCGCAAAATCCATGTTGGCCGTTCCCGGGGTGTCCGACGGCGCGGTCAGCACCGTGAAGATCGAGGGATCCGGATGGTCGTAGCTGATGGAGCCGACGGTGTTGAAGTTGCGCAGGTCGTACTTGTACGGCGCGTGCGTGCCGTGCCAGGCCACCACGTTCAACGGCGAATGGTCGATGGAAGCGCGCCAGAAGCCGCCCGTGAACTTGGCGATGAGTTCGAAGTCGCCTTCGAGGTCTTCGTACCAGGCCACCGGGGTCTTGAAGTCGCGGGCATTGGCCAGGCAGTTCGAGCCGATGGGGCCCAGCTCCGGCAGGCGCATGGCCGCGCCGAAGTTTTCCAGCATGTAGCCGCGCGCGTTGCCGTCCAGCAGTTCAACGCGGAAGCGCACACCGCGCGGGATGACGGCGATTTCCAGCGGTTCCAGGTCGATCAGGCCCAGCTCCGTGGCCAGGCGCAGGCGGCCTTCCTGCGGCACCAGCAGCAGTTCGCCGTCGGCGTTGTAGAAGTAGCGCCCTTGCATCGAACGGTTGGCCGCATACAGGTGGATGCCTACGCCGCTGAGTTCGTCGGGGCCGCCGTTGCCGCCCCAGGTCTTCACGCCTTCCAGGAAGTCGGTGGGGGCGGCGGGGATGGGCAACGGGCTCCAGCGCAACTGATTGGGCGTGACGGGACCTTGGCCGAAGGTGCTTTGCCAGCCGGCGGCGCCGTCAAAGGCCTCGAACGGCTTGTGCTGCGCGCCGGGACGGATGCGATAGAGCCAGGAGCGGCGGTTTTCGCTGCGCGGCGCGGTGAAGGCGGTGCCGGACAACTGCTCGGCGTACAGGCCGTAGGGGCATTGCTGCGGCGAGTTGCGGCCCAGCGGCAGCGCGCCGGGCAGGGCTTCGGTAGCGCAACTGTTGCCGAAGCCGGTCTGGTATTGCAGTTCCATGGATTCCTCCTGAGCGGCGGCGCGGTGCTTGGCCGCGCGGCCTGGTGCGGGTGGCTCGTGCGGAAGGTTTCCGGAGCCCATATGGCATTGTCGGAAAAAATCCCCGCTACGGCTATGGGAATGCAAAAATAGAGACTATAAATTTTGTGAATAGTAGGGGGGCGTATGGCCGAGCTGCGCGATGTCGATCTGAACCTGCTGCTGTTGTTCCAGCATCTGCTGGAGGACCGCAATCTGTCGGCCGTGGCGCGGCGCATGGACCTGTCGCAACCCGCGGTCAGCAACGCGCTGCGCCGCCTGCGCGAAGCATTCGGCGACGATCTGTTCGTGCGCACGGCGCAGGGCATGCTGCCCACGCCGCGCGCGCAGCGCCTGGCGGGCCCAGTCAGCGAGGCGTTGACCATGTTGTCGCAGGCCCTGAAAGACCAGGACGTCTTCGATGCCGCCACCAGCACCCGCCGCTTCCGGGTGGCGATGACGGACGTGGGCGAGATCCACTTCATGCCGCGCCTGATGGAAGTCTGCGTGCAGGTGGCGCCGCAGGTGCGCATCGATTCGGTGCGGGTGCAGGGACCGGATCTGCCTCGGGAAATGGAGGCGGGGCGGGTGGATCTGGCGATCGGCGCATTCGATGAAATGGGGGCGGGTACGCTACAGCGCATGCTGTTCCGCCAGGGCTATGCGACCCTGTTCCGGCAGGCGCATCCGACGGCGCACGCCGGCATGAGCCTCAAGGCCTTCCGGGCCGAGCGCCACCTTATCGTGTCGCGCGCGGCGCCCTATGGGCAGGTCAACCAGTCCATGGAACGCGCCGGCGTCGATCTGGCCGAGCATTTCAGCGTGCCGCATTTTTCGGCCGTGCCCTACATCGTCAGCGCGACCGACCTGCTGGCCACCGTGCCCGAAAAACTTGCCGCCAGCGCCGCGCCGCCATTCGGCCTGCGCTACATGACGCCGCCGGTAAGAGTGCCGGCGCTGCAGACCAACATGTACTGGCAGCGCCGGGTGGACCGCGACAGCGGCAACCAGTGGCTGCGCGCGTTGATCGTCAATGCGTTCGCGGTCGGGGCGTGAAGGGAACTACGGCGCCACGGACGCCCGCGCTTGCCGCAGCGCCTCGCGCAGCACTTCCATGTCGCCCAGGTGGTTGGCCAGCAACAGGATCAGCGCCGCGTTGAGCTCCTGGCTTTGCTCGTTGGTGAGGTCGCGGTGGGTCTCGATCAGCGCTTCGTAGAAGTCGTCAGGCGAGACCAAGTTGGTTTCGGTAATCAGCATGATGGAGTGATCTCGAAGTTCAGGCCCGGCCCGTGGCGCGGCTGACGGCCGCGGTGACGGCGCCGGCGTCGAAGGCGCGCCAGCGGGCGGTGATGTGCTGGTCGGGGCGGATCAGGTAGGCCGTGCCGGCTTGCGCGTCATAGCGCTTGCCCAGGCAGCCTTCGCGGTCCGTGACGGACGCCAGCTCGTTGGGCAGCGCGGACAGATCGCATTGCGGGCTGGCGACCAGCACGGCCTTGACCGGCACAGGCGCCATGCGCAGCGCCTGGAGGGCAAGCAGCGTGTTGCGGTCGGGCAGGGCGTCGCCACAGAAGAACGCCAGCACGAATTCACCGTCCAATTGCGCCAGCCACCAATCTTGCGCGTTCACGGGCGCGTCCAGCGCCACCGCGCCCGGCACCATGCGGCCGCTGAAGGCGTCGGTGTCCGGCGTGTTCAGCGGCGAACCGGTGTAGGTCGCGGGCAGCGACAGGCGGCCGCTGTTGACCAGCGAGCGCGCGAACGGATGGGTCTTGGCCAGGTTCAGCACCGCGTTGCGGAAATTGCGGCTGATGTCGCTCTTGGGCGTGATGAAGTCGGTGGCGCGCGATGAATTCAGGATGTTCTCGTCGGCGGCGTATTCGCGTTCGACGGCGTAGCTGTCGATCAGTGTCTCGGGCGCCTGGCCGGCCAGCACCAGCTTCAGTTTCCAGGCCAGGTTCTCCGCGTCCTGCACGCCGCTGTTGGCGCCGCGGGCGCCGAACGGCGATACGCGGTGCGCGGAGTCGCCGGCGAAGACGACGCGGCCGTGGCGGAACTTGTCCATGCGTTCGCACGCGAAGGTATATACGCTGACCCATTCCAGCTCGAAGCGCGCGTCGGGGCCCAGCAGTGCGCGGATGCGCGGCAGCACGTTTTCAGGCTTGACGGCCTCGACCGGGTCGGCGTTCCAGCCCAGCTGGAAGTCGATGCGCCAGACATTGTCGGGCTGGCGGTGCAAGAGCACGGACTGGTTGGGATGGAAGGGCGGGTCGAACCAGAACCAGCGCTCGGTCGGGAAGTCCGCCTGCATCTTGACGTCGGCGATGAGGAAGCGGTCGCGGAAGATGCGGCCGTGGCTTTCCTGGCCGATCAGCTTGCGCACCGGCGAACGCGCGCCGTCGCAGGCGATCAGCCAGTCGGCATGCAAGGCATACGCGCCGTCCGGGGTTTCCACGTTCAGGACCACGCCGTCATCGCGCTGCTCCAGGCCGACAACTTTGTTCTTCCAGCGCAGATCGATGTTGGGTTCCTGGCGCGCCTGCTCGTACAGATAGCCTTCGGCGTAGTACTGCTGCAGGTTGATGAAGGCCGGGCGGCGATGGCCGGGTTCGGGCAGCAGGTCGAAGCGCCAGACTTCCTGCTCACGGAAGAAGACCTTGCCCACGTTCCAGGACACGCCCTTGTCGATCATGCGTTGACCCACGCCCAGGCGGTCCCAGATCTCCAGCGTGCGCTTGGAGAAACAGATGGCGCGGGAGCCGGTCGACAGGCGGAAGTCGTCGTCCAGCACCACCACGCGCACGCCCTGGCGCGCCAGGTCCAGCGCCGTGGTCAGACCGACCGGGCCGGCTCCCACCACCACCACCTGATGGCGCGCCAGCTCGCTGGCGGCCTGGTCGGCGTGTTTTTCATAGGCGAATTCCATCGCCTGAAAGTCGATGTCTCCCACGGTTGTCTCCTGTGTGGGTCATATTGTTTTTATGTCACGAAGCCGCGCGCCGCCTTGCGGCGCGCGATTCCGGTTGGTGCTCGGATGGGCCGTTGGCGGCCCGCCGGGATCAGCCTTCCAGCTGCGCCCACATCTCCAGATCGCGCTTGTCGGTCCAGATGCGCGGGTGGGTGTAGCCGGTGGCCTCGTCATAGGCGCGCGACACGTCGAACGGCATGCAGTGGTCGAAGATCACCCAGTCGCTGTAGCGCGGCTTCATGAAGTCGTAGACCTCGCGGTAGATGGTCTTCAGGTCCTTGCCCTCGGCCACGCCGCGGTTCACCGCGCCGTACAGGTCGGTCAGGAAGGCGCGCGTGCCGGCCAGGCCCTGGCGGACTTCGGTGGCGTTCTTCAGCGCGGGGCCGCGGCCCGGGACCATTTTTTCGGCTTCGAAGCCAGACAGCGCGTCCAGCGTGCTGGGCCAGTCGCGGAAGTAGGCGTCGCCGCAGTAGGGGGTGGACTGGTATTCGACCAGGTCGCCAGCGAACAGGATCTTCTGCTCGGGCAACCAGGCGATGGTGTCGCCCTTGGTGTGGCCGCGGCCCACTTGCAGCAGCTTGACTTCCAGGTTGCCCAGGTTGACCGTCATTTCGCCCTTGAACGTCATCGTCGGCCAGACCAGGCCCGGCGGAATCGATTCGGCGTTGCGGAACAGGCGGGGGAAGCGGCCGATTTCGCTGGCCTTGTCCTGTTCGCCGCGTTCGGCGATCAGGTCGTAGGTGTCGCGGCTGGCCAGGATTTCCTGGGCGTTGTAGGCCGACGCGCCGAACACGCGCACGGCGTGGTAATGCGACAGCAGGATGTACTTGATGGGCTTGTCCGTGACTTCGCGGATGCGGCGGATCACGTCCTGTGCCATGACAGGGGTGGCCTGGGTGTCGACCACCATGACGGCCTCGTCGCCGATGATCACGCCCGTGTTGGGATCGCCTTCGGCCGTGTAGGCATAGGCGTTGTCGGACAGTTTTTCGAACGAGACGACCTTGTCGTCCAGGTCGGCGTGCGAGGCGAATTGCTTGCTCATGGAGGCTCCTTCCACTTTTATAGGAATAGGGTGTGTGGAAGGAATATAGCTTGACGTTAGTTTTCGTGCAATACGTTTGCTATAAACAAATGGTCTTGTTTTTACAGGGATTTCCCGTGGATTTCCGGGGCGGCAGCGGTCAATTCCTTTGGCATTTCGGGCAATAGTAGGTGGCGCGCTGGCCTTGGACGATGCGCCGTATCGGGGTGGCGCAGACGCGGCAGGGCAGACCCTCGCGTTCGTAGACGGCGGCGTGGATCTCGAAGTAGGCGCCTGGTTCGCCGGTGGCTCCGACGTAGTCCCGCAGTGTGCTGCCGCCGGAGGTCAGGGCATCGGCCAGGGTGGCGCGCACCATGTCGGCCAGGCGCTCGCAGCGGGCGGGCGACAGTTTGTTGGCTGGCGTCTTGGGATTGATGCGGGCGCGGAACAGGCTTTCCGACGCATAGATATTGCCCACGCCCACCACCGCCATGCCGGCCAGCAGCACCTGCTTGATGGCGGCGCTGTGGTTCTTGAAATGGCGGTGCAGCCAGGCGCCGTCGAACCGTGGATCGAAGGGTTCGATGCCCAGCTTGGCCAGCAGGGGGTGGGCTTCGATGGGGCCGTCGGATTCGGGGTGCCACAGCACCGCGCCAAAGCGCCGCGGGTCATGCAGGCGCAGCACGGCCTGTTCGAAGATCCATTCGACATGGTCGTGCTTGCGCAGGAATTCACCAGGCGCGACGCTGCGCAGCGACCCCGACATGCCCAGATGCACGATCTGGGTGCCGTGTTCGAATCGCAGCAGCAGGTACTTGCCGCGGCGCGCGCATTCCAGCACGGCGCGGCCAGCGACCAGCGACGGCAGATCCTGCGGGATCGGCCAGCGCATGCGGGATTCGTGGATGACCAGGCGCGTGAGCGTCCGGCCGGTGATGACGGCGTCGATTCCCCGACGCGTGGTTTCGACTTCAGGCAGTTCCGGCATGAGCCAGTGTAAGATCATTAATTGCGTGTACGAAGATTGTGCCATCAACCGGACGGGCCGCGTGAAGTCGTCTTTCAAACCTATAAACATCGGGATCGCCGCGCTAGCGCTTGCGCTGGCAGCAATACTGACCCCGCCGGCCCAGGCCGCCGACAGCCGGACGCGCGATGCGACCGGGCCCAGGATGGCGCCCCAGAGCCGCCACCCTGAAACCGAAGTCATACGGCTGCGCCCCGGGCAGTTGCCCTATGTCTCGCTGACCGCGGACATTTTTTATCGCGTGCTCGCCTCCGAGATCGCCGCGCAGCGCGGCATGTACGGTTCCGCGGCTACCACCATGCTGGGCCTGGCGCGGGATACCGGCGATCCACGCCTGGCCCGCCGTGCCCTCGAATTCCAACTGGCCGGCGGCAACCTGCCCGGCGCCCTGGACGCCGCGCGGGTCTGGGCGCGCCTGTCTCCCAACGACGTCGAGGCCAGTTCCACCGAGCTGGCGCTGGCCGCCGCCAACGGCCAGACCAAGGGCCTGTCGCAGGCCCTGCGCAACCGCATCGATTCCTCGCGCGACAAGCCAGCCGCCATCGGCCAGGCCCTGGCCGTGCTGAGCCGCCTGAACGACCGCCGCCTCGCCCTGCGCATCCTCGACGAATCCCTGAGCGACAGCGTGCGCAAGCTGCCGGCAGCGCACCTGGCGCTGGCTGACGTGGCTTCCGCCTCGGGCGACTACACCCGTGCCGCGCAGGAGTCGCGCGCGGCCCTGGCGGCGGATCCCAAGTCGGAACCCGCGGCCCTGCGCGTGCTGGAATACGGCTACAAAGTGGACCCGCAGCGCGCGCAGACCGAGGCGCGCGCCTATATCGCCCGCAATCCCAACGCCCGCAAGGTGCGCCTGATGCTGGCCGGCCAGTTGGCCGACAGCGGCGACTACAACGGCGCGCTGGCTGAATTGCAGGCCATGTCGCGCCGTTCGCCGGAAGATTTCGACCTCCTGTTCATGCAGGCGCAACTGGCCTACAAGGCCGGGCAATTGCCGCAGGCCAAGAGCCTGTTGCAACAGTATCTGGACGTGCAGCAGCAACGCCAGCGCGCGACCGTCCCGGGCGCAACCGATGCCGGCGCCGCCGCGGCCGACGCCCATGTCTTGCTGGCCCGCATCGCCGAAGACCAGGGCCATTACGACGACGCCATTGCTGAACTGGGCCGTATCGACGATCCGACGCTGCGCTACTCGGTGCGCATGCGCCAGGCCGCCTTGCGCGCCAAGAGCGGTCGCATTGACGACGCGCTGGCCATGATCGACGCCGCCGGACCGCAGGACGAGGAAGAGCGTACGCTGGGCGTATTGACCAAGGCCCAGATCCTGCGCGACGCCGACCGCGTGCAGCAGGCTGTGTCGGTATTGGAAGCGGCCGATCAGGCGCTGCCCGACACGGTCGAGATCAAGTACGAACTGGCCATGCTGTACGAACGCCAGAACCGTCTGGCCGACCTCGAACGCATGCTGCGCCAGGTCATCGCGCTGGACCCTGATCATGCGCATGCCTACAACGCGCTGGGCTACACGCTGGCCGATCACAACCAGCGCCTGCCCGAGGCCCTGGATCTGATCACGCAAGCGCTGGAGCTCGCGCCCAACGATCCGTTCATCCTCGACAGCATGGGCTGGGTCAAGTACCGCATGGGCGATTCCGCAGCTGCTGCCGACTACCTGCGGCGCGCCTACAGTGTGCGTCCGGAAGCAGATATCGCAGCCCACCTGGCCGAGGTTCTCTGGACCCAGGGCAAGCGCGACCAGGCCGTCGAGTTGCTGCGCGCCGCGGTGGCCAAGGATCCCAAGAACAAGACTGTTCAGGACGTGGCCAAGCGCCTGGGGATCAGCCTGTGACCGCAGTGTTTCAACGTGCGCTCGGCGCCGCCGCGCCGCTGCGCTGGTTCCTGATGGCAATGCTGGCGGCGACGCTGGCGGCCTGCACCACGCCCAAACCGATCGAAGGCGCCAGCGCCGACGCGTTCTCGCGCATCGGCCGCTTCGCCATTACCGTCAACGAGGAAAGCGGCAAGCAGAACGCGGTGCAGGGCGGCTTCTCGTGGTCGGACGATGGCCGCCACTATGTGCTGGACCTGACCAACCCGCTGGGTTCGACCGAGGCTCGGGTGGAAGGACGGCCCGGCGCGGCCAGCCTGACCAAGGCCGACGGCACCCGCCTGGTCGCCGACAATCCCGATGCCCTGGCCGCGGAAGCGCTGGGCAGCAGCATGCCCGTGTCCGGGCTGCGTGACTGGCTGCGTGGCAAGCTGGCGGCCACGCCCGAAGCGACCGAAGTGTCGCGCGACGAACTGGGTCGCCTGGCGGCTTTTGAGCAGGGCGGCTGGCGCGCGCGGCTCTCACGTTACGACACGCTAGGTCCCCAATTGCTGGTGTTGGAACGCCAGGAGCCGGGCCGGCGCATCATGTTGCGTCTGGTCGTCAATCAGCCTTGAATGGCGGGCCGTCTTGGCCCGGAATCAGCGGTCGCCCGGTAAAATCGGGCGACCGCTTTTTTTTGTTTGTTCAGCCGTGACTCTCTACGACGTACCCGCTCCCGCGAAGCTCAATCTGTTCCTGCACGTCGTAGGCCGGCGCGCCGACGGCTATCACCTGCTGCAAACCGCCTTCCGCTTTATCGATCTGTGCGACACCTTGCATTTCGATGTGCGCGCCGACGGCGTCATCAGCCGCGCCACGGAGCTGCCTGGCGTGCCCGAAGAGCAGGACCTGACCCTGCGCGCGGCGCATGCGCTGCAGCGGGCCACGGGTACGAAGCAGGGCGTGCAGATCGGCCTGGAAAAGCGCATCCCGCAAGGCGGCGGCCTGGGCGGCGGCTCCAGCGATGCGGCATCGGTGCTGATCGCGCTGAACAAGTTGTGGAATACCGGGCTGTCGCGGCGCGAACTCATGGAGCTGGCCTTGCCTCTGGGCGCCGATGTGCCCGTGTTTGTCTTCGGTCAATCCGCATTCGCCCAGGGTGTAGGCGAAGACCTGACGGCGGTGACGCTGCCGGATCGTGCATATCTGGTGGCGCAGCCGGACGCCAGCGTGCCCACGCCACAAATATTTTCCGCACCTGATTTGACAAGAGATTCTTCTTCCATCACAATAGCGGTCTTTCTTGCTTCGCCTACTTCCCGCTTCGGCAGGAATGATTTGGAGCCGGTGGTCTACCGCCTTTACCCAGAAGTGCTTGGGGCATCGCGGTGGCTTGCTGAGCAGGAGGTCCTTCGTGGAACTCCAGTTCGCATGTCGGGATCTGGTGCGTGTTTATTCGCCGAATTTTCCGAACTCTCCGAAGCCGTTTTGGCAGAAGCAGAAATATCCGCTATAATGCGCGGCGCTGATAAAACATTCAGCCAAACGCATCCACGGTTTCGGTTAGTGCAGGCATGTACTGGGTTAGCTGAACATCCGTTGCGGAATTGGATTGCAAGATAGTTGGGGAGTCGCCAAGCTGGTTAAGGCACCGGATTTTGATTCCGGCATGCGAAGGTTCGAATCCTTCCTCCCCAGCCAACCGAATACATAAAAAAGCTGTTGAACACGCCTGTAAGACACTGGCCCGGGTTCAGCAGCTTTTTTATTTTCCGGGTCCGCTGGTGCATTACCTCGCATCATCTCGTTAGTGTCTTAAAACGACCATCGCATCATCCATCATGGCAAACGATAGCTTCATGATTTTCACGGGCACCGCCAATACTCGGCTGGCCGTGGACGTAGTCAACCACCTCGATATGTCCCTGGGCAAGATGACCGTCGGTCGCTTCTCGGACGGCGAAGTGATGGTCGAGATCAACGAGAATGTGCGCGGCAAGGACGTCTTCGTCCTGCAGCCCACCTGTGCCCCCACCAACGACAACCTGATGGAAATCATGGTGATGGTCGATGCCTTGCGCCGCGCTTCCGCTGGCCGCATCACCGCCGCCATTCCCTATTTCGGCTATGCCCGCCAGGACCGCCGCCCGCGCTCGGCGCGCGTGGCCATCTCGGCGAAGGTCGTGGCCAACATGCTGCAAGTGGCTGGCGTCGACCGCGTCCTGACGATGGACCTGCACGCCGACCAGATCCAGGGTTTCTTCGATATCCCCGTGGACAACATCTACGCGGGTCCGATCCTGCTGGGCGACATCTGGCGCCGCAATTTCTCGAACCTGGTCGTCGTGTCCCCGGACATCGGCGGCGTGGTGCGGGCCCGCGCGCTGGCCAAACAGCTGGAAGCCGATCTGGCCATCATCGACAAGCGCCGTCCGCGCGCCAACGTGTCGGAAGTGATGAACATCATCGGTGAAGTCGACGGCCGCACCTGCATCATCATGGACGACATGGTCGACACCGCCGGCACGCTGTGCAAGGCGGCCCAGGCCCTGAAGGACCGCGGCGCCGGCGCCGTTTACGCCTATTGCACGCACCCCGTGCTGTCGGGCGGCGCCATCGACCGCATCGAAGCGTCGGAACTGGACGAACTGGTCGTCACCGACACCATTCCGCTCTCCGAGCAAGGCCAGGCCAGCGGCAAGATCCGCCAGCTGTCGTGCGCCGCGCTGCTGGGCGAGACCATCCTGCGTATCTCGAACGCGGAATCGGTCAGCTCGCTGTTCGTCGATTAAGACGTAGCGGCCCTCGGACGGGTAGTCCGGATACAGAGTTTTGCGCCTTGCTGGTCGCGGCAAGGCGCAACAAACACGGCGCGCATTTCGCGTGCCGTGCACTAATCGGCGAAGTCTCTTCGCCATTTATTGTTTTTGGAGTTTTCCATGAAATTCAATGCCACTGCGCGTAGCGTCCAGGGTTCGAGTGCGAGCCGCCGCCTGCGCCGCGCGGGCCGCGTTCCCGCCATCGTTTATGGCGGTACGGCTGCCCCCCTGAACATCGAACTCGACCACAACGAGATCTACCACGCCCTGCGCAAGGAAGAATTCCACGCGTCGATCCTGCAAATGGCGCTGGAAGGCGCAGCCAAGGAAGAGCAAGTCCTGCTGCGTTCGGTTCAATGGCACGCCTACAAGCCGCAAGTCCTGCACGTGGACTTCCAGCGCGTGGACGCCAACCAGGCCCTGCACACCAAGGTCCCGTTCCACTTCATCAACGCTGAAGTCTCGCCGGCCGTGAAGCTGGGCGGCGCCATCATCAGCCACGTCCTGACCGAACTGGAAATCACCTGCCTGCCGGCAGCGCTGCCCCAGTTCATCGAAGTGGACCTGAAGGATCTGCTGCCTGGCGCTTCGGTCCACCTGGCCGACATCAAGCTGCCCAAGGGCGTGACGTACGTGCCCCACGGCGGTGACGCCAACCCGCTGCTGGCCGCCACGGCCGTGGTCAAGGGCGGCGCTGCCGCCGACGAAGGCGCTGCCGAAGCTCCGGCCGCCTAAGTCCTGCCGGAAAGCCCTCGGGCTTTCCACGGCTGGTACCCGAAACCCTGCGTGTGCATTTGCATGCGCAGGGTTTTTTGGTTTAAACACCCCCCATCATGTCTACTCCTATACGCCTCATCGTCGGACTGGGTAATCCCGGCCCTGACTACGAAACGACCCGGCATAACGCCGGCTTCTGGCTGGCCGACCATCTGGCGGACGACTTGCGCGCTTCTTTTGCGCTGGAGAAGTCCTTTTTCGGCATGGTGGCCAAGTCCCGTCTGGGCGCCGACAACGTGCTGCTGTTGAAGCCCAATACCTACATGAATCGTTCCGGCCAGGCGGTCGGCGCGTTGGCTCGTTTCTACAAGCTTGTGCCCGAGCAGGTGCTGGTGCTGCATGACGAGTTGGACCTGATGCCCGGCCAGGTGAAACTGAAGCAGGGCGGCGGGCACGCCGGCCACAATGGCTTGAAGGACATCCAGGCGGCCTTGGGCAGCCCCAACTTCTGGCGCCTGCGCATCGGCATCGGCCATCCCCGCACGCTGGGCCTGGCCCAGCAGGTGGCGGACTTCGTGCTGCATCCGCCGCGCCGCGAGGAACAGAAAGAGATCGAAGCGGTGATCGACCGGTGTCGCGCGGTCGTGCCGGCGATGCTGGCCGGAGATTTTCCCCTGGCGACACGCCAACTCCACAGCGGCAACGAGGCCTGATGACGGACCAGCGGCAATCGGCTTTGCTATCTGGCGGAAAACTTCGCTTTCGCAGCGAAGTTGCGGATTTCTGGCGTTTCATCCGGCACCCGCATCCGGCTTCGCGCCTGCCGGGCCGCGCGTCCGCGAGCGGGCTGGTGGCCGACTGGTGGCCGGGCCTGGGGCCTGGACGCCTGCTGGCCTGGGCCGCGCTGCTGTGGGCCGTGAACCTGTTCGCACTGGGGCCGGTGGCGGTGGCCGCCGCCGGGCTCGGCGGCGTTACGCATCGGCTCGATCCCGCCAACATCCCCTGGCTGACCGCCGTCATCTGGGCGCCCCTGGTGGAAGAGATACTGTTCCGCTATGGCCTGCGCCGTCCAAGACAGGCGCTATGGCTGATCCCGGCGATGGTGCCCGTGGTGCTGTGGGGGCCCAAGGTCTGGACCGGCCTGCTGCTGGCTGCATTCGTCATCCTGGCCTGCTGGGGCGTGCGCCAGCGTCCCGAACTGCTACGAGGCTGGGACACCACCTGGCGGCGCTATTACTTGCAGCATTTCGGCCTGGTGTTCCACCTGGTCGCGCTGACCTTTGCCGCGGTGCACCTGACCAACTTCGTCTACGGCAAGACGCCATACTGGCTGCTGCCCCTGCTGGTGCTGCCGCAATGGCTCACGGGCCTCGTGCTGGGCTGGATGCGCGTGCGTCGCGGAATCGGCGCAGCCATATTGCTGCATTCCGCTTTCAACGCTGGCCCCATTTTGATGATCTGGATCATCATGCGCTGGGTTCCCGCCGCCGCAGCCTGACCGGGGCCGCAACGGCGGCCCGGCCGGCGGGGCCTGAGCGCCCAGCCGGGGTAAACTAGAACGTTAACGATCAATACCGTACTTACACAGGATTCCCATGGCTCTGCAATGCGGCATCGTCGGCCTGCCCAACGTAGGCAAATCGACCCTCTTCAACGCTCTGACCCGCGCCGGCATCGCCGCCGAGAACTATCCGTTCTGCACCATCGAACCCAACGTCGGTGTGGTCGAAGTGCCGGATCAGCGTCTGCAGAAGCTGGCTGAAATCGTCAAGCCCGAACGCATCCTTTCCGCCACCGTCGAATTCGTCGACATCGCGGGCCTGGTCGCCGGCGCGAGCAAGGGCGAAGGCCTGGGCAACCAGTTCCTCTCGCACATCCGCGAAACCGACGCCATCGTCAACGTGGTGCGCTGCTTCGAAGATCCCAACGTGATCCACGTGGCCGGCAAGGTCGATCCCATCGCCGACATCGAAGTCATCGAAACCGAACTGGCCCTGGCCGACCTGCAGACCGCTGAAAAGGCCCTGCAACGCCACCAGAAGACCGCGCGTTCGGGCGACAAGGAATCGCAGCGCATCGTGGCTGTGCTGGAAAAGTGCGTGGCCCAGCTGAACGAAGCCAAGCCGATCCGTGCGCTGGACCTCTCCACCGAGGAAAAGGCCGACATCGCCCAGCTCTGCTTCATCACCGCCAAGCGCGCGATGTACGTGGGCAACGTGGCGGACGACGGCTTCACCAACAATCCGCTGCTCGACCGCCTGACCGAATTCGCCGCCGCGCGCAACGCGCCCGTGGTCGCCATCTGCGCCGCCATTGAATCCGAGATCGTCGACCTCGACGACGCCGACCGCCAGGCTTTCCTGTCGGACATGGGCATGGAAGAGCCCGGCCTGAACCGCCTGATCCGCGCCGCCTTCAAGCTGCTGGGCCTGCAGACCTACTTCACCGCCGGCGTTAAGGAAGTGCGCGCCTGGACCGTGCCGATCGGCGCCACCGCGCCCCAGGCCGCTGGCGTCATCCACACCGACTTCGAACGCGGCTTCATCCGCGCCCAGACCATCTCCTATGACGACTACATCACCTACAAGGGTGAGCAGGGCGCCAAGGAAGCGGGCAAGATGCGCGCGGAAGGCAAGGAATACATCGTGCAGGATGGGGACGTGATGAACTTCTTGTTCAACGTCTAAGCGAAACAGCACATCCCGCGAAGCACCCCAAAGATCGGACCTGGGTCCGATCTTTGGGGTGTTTTTTGTGGTGAGGCGTCAACAGCGATGCGCGCCGCTCCAGGAAGGGCTTTGCGAGAACGGTATGAGGGATGAGAAACAATCGGTTGCGGCGAATAGCGGGATGACTGGCAGCGGCCGGGTTGGACCGCATCAGCAGATGGTGTGATCGCACAGACGCAGGTTTTCAAGCGGCACCCAGCCCGTCTCTCCATCCCCAAGCCTGACCGCCCACACCCACCCATTCAGTTCGCGCTCTCCGCGCAGCATTTCGCCTTGCGCGACATCCAGCTCCTTGTTGGTGAAATCCTCCAGCATCGTGGCGCTGCCGTCGGCGTGGCGGTCCAGGAATTGCGCCGGCACGAAGCCGGCTTGTTGGCCTGCTGGCGTGCACAGATACCAGTCGGGCCAGCCCTCGGGGCCATCGTACCGCTCGCCGACGGTGACGCGATCTCCCTTGCGCACCAGCATGGGTTCGGGGAACTCGCTGGCGTGGGCGTGGATGACGAGGTAGCGGCGGTCGGAATTCATGGGCATTGATTGTCCGTATTGCGGTCACGGACGGAACTATGCCATGCGCTCCAGCAGCCGCGGCACCGCCGAGGCCAGCAACGCGACTCCGGAAGCCGTCAGCAGCCCCAGCACGATCTGCCGGAAGCGCGCCTCGCTGATGCCTATGTAAAGCTTCGCGCCCAGCAACACCGGCACCAGCATGGCGGCGGCGACGATGGCGAACATGGGCAGCATGGCGCGCGTGACGATGCCGCTGGCCAGATACGTGCCCATGGTCGCCAGCAGCATGGACAGGTTGAAGTTCTGGATGATGGCGCGTTGCGCGTCCTTGTCGAATCCGCGCAGGGTGCACCACAAGGTGGGCAGCGTGCCTGTGAAGCCGCCTATGCCGCCCAGCACGCCGCCGGCCATGCCGACGGCCGCATCGGCGGCGCGCCCGCCTGCGGCGATCTTCGGCAGGTTCTTGGCCAACAACATGGCGGGACACCAGATCACAAGCAGGATGCCGAGTATGGTCTTGAACCAGTCCATGTCCAGGCGCGGCAGCAGCGCCACGCCCAGCGGAATGCCGAACAGGCCGCCGATCACGAAGGGCAGCAATCGCCGCAGATCGAAGCCGCGGCGCACGGTGATGGCGGCGAGGATCTGCCCGACCAGGGCGCCGAAGACCGCGAGCGTCGCGGCCAGGCGCGGGTCCAGCACCCAGGCCCAGAACGACATCGCCACCAGGCCGAAGGCAAAGCCTGACAGGCCCTGCACGAAGCCCGCGATGACCGCACCCAGCGTCACCACCAAATACACCGAATCCATTGCCGCCTCTTTGTTCTTATGTGGGGGAGTCGGTTTGTATTCTGGATGATCCTTGTGGCTCGCGAATCGTGTTTTGCTATGGGCCGATACCGTACTTCTTATGGCGGCGGAGCCTGTGCTAGCTTGGCGCCTTGTCCGCCGCCCGCAGGAAATTCGCTTCCAGCACGCTCAGCACGCGATTCAGGGTGTCGATATCGCCGGCCGAAAGACCCTTGAGCGATTCTTCGAAGAAGGCCGCCCGCTTGGGCAGGGCTTCATCCACCACGGCCTGGCCGGCCGGCGTGAGACTGGCGTTGGTCAGGCGGTTGTCCTGCGGATCCACTGCGCGCGCGATCCAGCCCATTTTTTCCATGGCCTGCAGCTGCCGTGTGAGCGACGCGGGATCGAGCCGGCAGCGTTCGGCCAGATGCTTCTGCGAACAT
Source organism: Achromobacter sp. ACM02 (assembly GCF_014851605.1). Classification (NCBI taxonomy): domain Bacteria; kingdom Pseudomonadati; phylum Pseudomonadota; class Betaproteobacteria; order Burkholderiales; family Alcaligenaceae; genus Achromobacter; species Achromobacter sp. ACM02. Next base: position 399,312 of record NZ_JACUZY010000004.1, on the reverse strand, counting down.
TGGCCGCACTCATGCAGCGCCAGCAAAATGCGCCAACGGGGCAGGGCGTGGCCGACGGTGCTGCTGAACGCGCTCTGCATGCCGCGGTAGGCCTGTCCCATGTGCTGGATGACCTGCAAGCCTTGTTGTTGTTTGGGCAAAAGCTATTCTCCGACGCCGGCCGGCTCTGGTGTGGAAGGGCGGATCAACTGGACCGGCGGCACGCGGCGCACGCACCAGAGCGCGAACACCGCAACCGCCAGGGCTATGAGTTGCCCTTCGTGGATGGCGCCGACGAGCGCGACGCGCGCGATCTCGATCAGCGAGGTTCCGTCCTGGCCTTGATGCGCCAATTGTGCCAGGAACTGCGTCTGGGCCTCGGGATTGACGAGCATCTGGGGATCATTCAGCTCTGGCAGCCAGCGGGCGGAAGCGCCGCGCAGCGTGGATTCGACGCCGCTGAAATAGCTGTGGTTGATCATGGTGCCGACGATCGCCGTGCCCAACATGCCGCCGATCATGCGCAGGGATTGCAGCAGCGCCGTGGCGATGCCCAGGTGGCTGCGGCCGGCGGTCTGCTGCGCGAAGACCGTCAGGTTGGGCATGATGAAACCCATGCCCAGCCCGGCCATCAGCATGTATGCAGCGATGAGCGCATGTGACGTATAGCTATGGGTGGTAACAATGCCCAGGCACGAGAGCGCCATCAGGATGAAGCCCGCATACAGCATGCGGTTGGGATTGCGGATGCGGGTGATGATGCGGCCGTTGACGATGCTGCCCACCGTGATGAAAACCACCATTGGCGTGATCAGCAGGCCGGCGTCCTGGGGCGACAGCCCGAAGCCGCCTTGCAGCAGCAGCGGCGCGTAGAACAGCAGCGAGTACATGGTCACGCCCACCAGCAGGGCCAGCGTGAAGAGCATGGCGAGGCCGCGGTTGCGGAACATGTCCAGCGGCAGCAGCGGGTGGGGGCAGCGCCGTTCCCACCAGAACAGCAGGGCGAAGGCTACCGCGCTGCCCGCGCCCAGCAGCAGGATGGATGCGCTAAGCCCTTCCTTGGGCAACAGTTCGACCAGCAGTTGCAGGCTGCCCAGCGCCACGGCGATGAGCAGCGCACCCTGCCAGTCCAGCCGCACGCGGCCGGTCGTGTGGTTGCGCAGATGCGGCAGATAGCGGGCGACGAACCAGAGTCCGAGGAGGCCAATGGGCAGGTTGACGTAGAACACCGAGCGCCAGCCATAGTGCTCGGTCAGCGCGCCGCCCAGGGTCGGGCCGATGGCGTTGGCGATGCCGAAGGCGGAACTGAGCATGACTTGCCACCGCAACCGCACGTGGGGATCGGGAAACAGGTCGGGGATGGACGCGAACGCCGTGCCTACCAGCATGCCGCCGCCTATGCCTTGCAGCGCCCGCGCCAGGACCAGCGTGAACATGCTGTCGGCCGCGCCGCATAGCGCCGAGGCCAGGGTGAACAATACGATGGCTGCCACCACGAACGGCTTGCGCCCGTAGTAGTCGCCCAGGCGGCCGAAGATAGGCACGGTGATGACGGAGGTAAGCAGGTAAGACGTCGCTACCCATGCATACAGTTCGAAGCCTTTGAGTTCGGCCACAATGGTCGGCAGCGCGGTGCCGACCACGGTCTGATCGATGGCGACCATCATCATGACGAAGCACATGCCCAGCATGGCAAGCAGGGTTTGGCGGAAAGGAAGCACTTGGCCGGGCGAGTGCGGGGTGCCTGTAGCGGGGGCGGACATTGTTGGATCTATCAATGATTGATGTATCAATCATTCTAGCCCTACAATCCGCGAGACAGAAAGTTGTCAGGTCCGAGGCCGGATTTCGAGACTCCGCATCGATACCGATAGTGTTGATTTTGCGCGGCCGCGCCCGGCCATCCGCGCGAAGTCGGCCCGATTTGTTACGATAGCGCTATCTGTACGCTGGCTCGGCTGGCGTCTTCATCAGGCTTTCCTTGGCAGATTCCATTTTCGGCGCCGCAGCCCCAGGCTCGGCAAGAGAGCGGGCACGCCCTGAAAGGCCGTGGCTACATGGGCCTGGCGGTTTTTCCGCAGCTAAAGCACCTTCCGCGCGCCCGGCGCAGCGGACGGCATTCAAGGATTTCCAGTCGAGGTACCGACGGGGCAGCAATGAAAACGTGGTTCAAGCGCATTTTGATAGGCCTGGTAGTGTTGGTTGTCGTGGCCGTCGTTGGCCTGGCCATCTTCTTGCTGACATTCGACCCCAACGCGTACAAGTACAAGCTGGAAGAGCTTGTCCAGCAACGCTACCAACGCACGCTGACGATAGACGGCGAGATCGAGCTGTCGCTCTTCCCGCGCATCGGGCTGTCGGTGCAGGGCGTGTCGCTGTCCGAGCCGGACAGCTCCGAAACCTTCGCCTCCATCGATAGCACCCGTCTGGCGGTCGCGGTGTGGCCGCTGCTGTCCAACAGCTTCGTGGTGGACCACGTCGCGATCACCGGTTTCAAGGCCCGTGTGGTGCGGGACAAGCAGGGCCATTTCAATTTCAGCAATCTCGTGGGCGGCACCGCGCCGATCACGGCGGCGCCGGCCAATCCGGCTGAAGCCTTGGCGGGCGCGGCGCAGAGCGCGGTGCAGGCCATCGCCAACGGCAACCTGCCGCAGCCGCGCAACAACATGCAGATCGACATCGCCGGGCTGGACCTGAAGGACGGCCAGGTGCAGCTGCAGGACGAGATCACGGGCATGGCGGTGGCGGTCACCAAGATCAACGCCAACACCGGCCGCGTCACCTTCAATCAACCGTTCGATGTGCGCATGACCGCACGCGTCGAGGGTGGCGATCCGCGCGTGGACGCCAATTTGACCGGCCAGGCCCTGCTTACGCTGGATCCGTCGGCCAAGCGCTACGCTGCGCAGAAGCTGGACCTGCGCATGGACGGCAAGCTGCCGGGGGCCGAAGCCAAGAGCCTGGCCATGCGCGGCAATCTGGCCTTCAACGGCCAGAAGTCGGCGTTGGACATCGCCGGCCTGGAAGTCGTGTTCCAGGGCGACGTCACCGATCCCGCTGCGCGCGCGACCAATGTGGATGCCAGCGTGGCCATCCCCAAGCTGGCGATCGACCCGCATAAGAGCCAGCTGCAGATCGAGAAACTGGCGATACGCGCCAAGGGCGGCGTGGCCGATGGTCCCTTCGAATTCGCCGTGGACGCGCCCGCGCTCAATATCTCTCCGGCGTCGGCCACGGGTGAGGCGCTGACGGGCCGCGTGCGCATCAGCGGCCTGGACGCGAGTTTCGGCTTGAACGGCATCAGCGGCAACGCCGGTGAGCTGGAGATCAAGGAAGCCAAGCTGGACAGCACGTCCAAGAATGGCGAACGGATCGTCAAGCTGAACTTCGCCTCGCCGCTGTCCTTGAACCTGTTGCAGCGCAGCGGCGGCCTGTCTGGCTTGCGGGGCGACGTCAACATCACCGATCCCGGACTGCCCAAGGGCAGCCTGCAGATCCCCGTGATCGGCAGCGTGACCGCGGATCTGCTGAAGGATCAGGCCACGAGCAAGATCAACGCCGTGCTGGAAGGCGGCAAGTTCGATTTGAGCGCGGACATTACCAAGCTGAGCGATGCGCCCAAGGTGAATTTCGCGCTGGTGGTGGATACGCTGGACCTGGACAAGCTGGTGCCGCCGGTTGCGGCAACGCCCGCGCAGCCGGCGCCCAAGCAGCCGGCCGAAGCCAAGAAGGAAGACGGCAAGCCCGCGCAGCCTGCAGCCCCTGCGGCGCCTGCCAAACCTGCCGACGACACGATCGACCTGTCTGCGCTGATCGGTCCCAGCGTCAATGGCACGATCAAGGTTGGCAAGCTGGTCGTGCGCGGCCTGAAGGCCGACGACGTCGGCGCCGCGGTCAAGCTGGACAAGGGCAAGCTGGATATCTCCAGCCTGACTGCCGGCCTGTACGGCGGCAAGCTGGCGGGCACTTTGTCGGTGGACGCCGCGCAGGGTAACCAGCTGGCCACCAAGATGTCGCTGGCCGGTATCGCCATCGAACCGTTCCTGATGGATCTGGCGCGCCAGAACGTGCTGAGCGGTACGGGCAGCCTTGCGCTGGACCTGAAGACAGCCGGCGCCAATGCCTACGCCATGAAGAGCGGCCTGGGCGGCACCATGCAATTGCGCCTGCGCGATGGCGCGGTCAAGGGCATCAACCTGACGCAGACGCTGCGCGAACTGAAGGCCGCCTTCAAACCGGAATCGCAGAATGAAACCGTCGCGTCCGACACCAGCAAGCAGACGGAATTCTCCGAGATGGACGCCGACCTGGCCTTCACCAAGGGCGTGGCCGCGGTCAAGCGCCTGAACGTGGTGTCGCCCCTGTTGCGCGTGACGCAGGGCGATCCGGCCACCATTGACTTCGTCAAGAGCGAATTGGACCTGGTGGCGCGAGCCCGCGTCGTCAATCCGGCAGCCGATCCGGAAGGCAAGGAACTGCTAGACCTGAAGGACGTGACCATCCCCGTGCACGTCAAGGGACCGTTCGACAAGCCGACCTATACCGTGCTCTGGAAGGACGCCATCGGCGGCATTCTCCAGCGCAGCCTGGAAAACAAGCTTCGCGAAGCGGTGACGGGCAAGGGCAAGGGCGGCGCTGCCGTCGACAAGGCTTTGAAGGGACTGCTGGGCAAATGAACGCCGAGAACTTCCAACCCGTGGCCGAGTGCGGCGTCACCACGCAGGCCGAGGCCGCGGGCTATCACCGGCAATGGCTGGTCGCCAACGATTCCGGGCAGTGGCTGAACCGCAGCCTGTGTCCGCGGCTGGCCGACGTTTCGGTCGAGCTGCGGCTGGGCTACCTGGTGCTGAAGGCGCCTGGCATGCTGCGCATGGACATTCCGCTGGACGTCATCGAAGACGACGACAGCGTGCGCTACAGCATGAAGGTGGGCGAGCAGGTGGTGGACGTGATCGACGAAGGGGAACTGGCCGCGGCCTGGATTTCCAACTTCGTCCAGGTGCCTTGCCGCATCATGAAGGTGCATCCCGATACGCCCGTGGCCGCCTGGCCGGCCTGAGCGGGCCGGGCGCAAGGGCCGTTCAAGCCTGAGCGCCAGAGCGCTTGAATTCGAAAGCCGCGTGGGCCAGCAGGCCTGCCAGAAGGCCCCAGAAGGCCGATCCGATACCCCAGAAACTGAAGCCAGATGCCGTGGCCAGCAGCGTGATGAGCGCGGCTTCGCGGCGTTGCGGGTTGGCCATGGCCGCGGCCATGCCGCCCATGATGGTGCCCAGCAGCGCCAGCCCGGCCAGCGCGGCCAGCAGGGCGGCGGGCAAGGCCTGGAAGAACACGGCCACGGCGCCGGCTACGACGCTCAGCACGACGTAGCCCAGGCCGTAGGTGGCCGCGGCGATGTAGCGCTTGGACGGGTCCGGATGCGCTTCGGGACCGGTGCAGATGGCCGCGCTGATGGCGCCCATCGTGACGCTGTGCGCGCCGAAGGGCGCGGCCAGCAGGCCCAGCAGGCCGGTGGCCGCCACCAGGCGCGAGGCGGGCGGCTGGTAGCCCGCCGCTTGCAGGATGGCCAGGCCGGGAAGGTTCTGCGAGGCCATCGCGACCACGAAAAGCGGAATGCCCAGGCTGACCGCGGCCTGCGCGCTGAAGGCGGGCGTGGTCCAGACGAATTCGGTGAGGCGCCAGTCCAGCAGGTCCAGCTGGATCAGGTTCAGGCCGAAGGCGATGGCGATGGCCACCAGCATGACGACCAGCACCGCGTAGCGCGGCGCCCAGCGCCGGCACAGCAGATAGGCGACGCACATCGCCAGCACCAGCGCGGGCTGCTGCTTGATGTTGCTGAAGACGCCCATGCCGAAGTTGAGCAGCACGCCCGCCAGCATGGCCGCGGCGATTTCGCCGGGGATGCGGCGCAGGATGGGATCGATCCAGCCGAACAGGCCGCAGGCCAACGTCAGCGCGGCGGCCAGGATGAAGGCGCCGATTGCCTCATTGAAGGGAACGCCGGCCAGCGCGGTGACCAGCAGCGCCGCGCCAGGCGTGGACCAGGCCATGACGATGGGCAGGCCCGTGCGCAGGCTGTACAAGGCGCCGCCCAGGCCGAACGCCAGGCTGAGCGAGCCGATCCAGGAGCCGATGTGCGCCGAATCCAGGCCCGCGGTATGGCCTGCCTGCACCATCAGCACGGCGGTGCCGCCGAAGCTGACCAGCACGGCGACGAGGCCGGCGGCGATGGCCGATGCGGACAGGTCGCGGCGGGCGTGGTGGCGGGAAGGAGGGAGGTTGATGCTGGACTGCGCGGCGTCGCTCATGCGGCACCGGTCAGGCGACGGTATTTGGCCATGAGCTGTTCCTGGCCTTCATTCCATTGCGGGTGCAGCTCGATGCACTCCACGGGGCACACGACCTTGCATTGCGGCTCGTCGTGATGGCCCACGCATTCGGTGCACCGGTCAGGGTCGATGACGTAATAGTCCTCGCCCATGGAGATTGCTTCGTTCGGGCACTGGGGCTCGCAAACGTCGCAATTGATGCATTCTTCGGTGATGGTCAGGGCCATGGCGGGCTGCGGTATGGGGCGGGTAGGGCTAAGCGCATTGTACCGCCGCTGCGCGCCCGGGCCGCGCAGCGCAAGAAGGGCGCTTTGCGCGCCCTTCGAGGGTGGAGCAATACCTGCGGCGGGGCTCAGCCCGGCCAGGACTGTTCGCGGCGTTCCTTGGCTTTTTCCTGGAGCCAGCGCTCGACGGACGGGAACACGAACTTGCTCACGTCGCCGCCCAACTGCGCGATCTCGCGCACGATGGTGCCGGAGATGAATTGGTACTGGTCCGAGGGCGTCATGAAGAGCGTTTCGACGTCGGGCAGCAGATGGCGGTTCATGCCGGCCATCTGGAATTCGTACTCGAAGTCGGACACGGCGCGCAGGCCGCGCACGATCACGCGCCCGCCCTGGTCGCGCACAAAGTCCTTGAGCAGGCCGCCGAAGCTTTGCACTTCCACGTTGGGATAGTGTCCCAGCACTTCGCGCGCGATTTCCACGCGCTCGTCGATGCTGAAGAAGGGCTTCTTGTTGCGGCTAATGGCGATCCCGACCACGACTTTGTCGAAAAGCGTGGCGGCACGGCGGACCAGATCCTCGTGGCCTCTGGTCAGCGGGTCGAAAGTGCCGGGATATACAGCGGTGATCATACGAGCTCCGTACCGTTATTTGTGGTTTACACCATCCTCCGAAGCTCGGATTATTGACCTATTTGCGCAATGCAGCAAATTCCAGCAGGTGGTAGTGGACCGCGCCTGCCTTGTCCTGCCGCAAGATCGTGAATCCTTCGGGGGCTTCGATGGGGCTTTCCGCCTCTACGTAGACTAGCCCATGCTCGGTCAGAATGCCCGGCAGAATCGGCCACAGGCGCGGCAGCCAGCCCTGGCCGAAAGGCGGATCCAGCAGGATCAGGTCAAATCGGGACGCATCCATGCGCTCGGCGACCTGCATGGCGTCGCCCACGTGGATGCGTATCATGTCGGCTTTGAGCTTGTCGCGCAGTGTCCGCAGCGCGGACGCGGCGGTCTTGTCCCGCTCGACCATCTGTACATGCGCCACGCCGCGCGAGGCCGCCTCGAAGCCCAAGGCGCCGCTGCCGGCGAATAGATCCAGCACCTGCTTGTCGGCGAACTCACCGCCCCACAGGTGATTGAGCCAGTTGAACAGCGTCTCGCGCACCCGGTCGGGCGTGGGGCGCAGCGTCTCCACGTCGGGCACGGCAATGGGGGTGCGTCTGTATTGGCCCCCGACGATACGAATATACTTGTTACCCATGTTTAGCCGCTTCTTCAAGAAAAAATCCCCTCCGCCCGCCGCGCCGGTTCAACCCGCGCCGCCGCCGGAGGCTGCAGACGCCGTAGCCGCGCCTGCCGAGCCCGCCGCCGTCCCGGTCACTCCCGCGCCGCCGGCGCCTGTGGCCGCCGAACCGCGCCGCGAACCGAGCATTGACCCGGGCGTCGCCGCACCGGCGGCACCGCCCGTTGTGGCGCCTGTTGCTGCGCCGCATGAGGCGCCGGCCGTGACGCCCGCGCCGGTTGCGCCGGCACCCGCTACGGTATCGGCGCCAGCGCCTGTTCCGGCGCCAGCGCCTGTTCCGGCGCCAGCGCCGGCCCCGGCATTGGCCCCCGCTCCTGTCGCGGCGCCCGCGCCGGTGGTGGCAACGCAAGCTCCGATCGCCGCTCCCGCGCCGGTTGCGGCTGCGGCGCCAGCCCCAGCCCCCGAGCCCGCCGCTGAAGCCCCCAAGAAGGCTTCCTGGCTGTCCCGCTTGAAGCAAGGCCTGTCGCGTACGGGCCAGAGCATCGGCGGGATCTTCATCGGCGTGAAGGTCGACGAGAACCTGTTTGAGGAACTCGAATCGGCGCTCATTATGGCCGATGCGGGCCTGGAGGCCACGGAAAAGCTCCTGACGGCGCTGCGCGCGCGAGTCAAGAAGGAACGCATCGAGGACCCCGCCAAGGTCAAGGCGGCCTTGCGCCAACTGCTGGCCGACCACCTGCGCCCGCTCGAGCGCGCCTTCGACCTGAAGCGCACGCAACCCCTGGTCGTCATGATCGCCGGCGTCAACGGCGCCGGCAAGACCACTTCCATCGGCAAGCTGGCCCACACCTTCCAGCGCCAGGGCGCCAGCGTGCTGCTGGCCGCGGGCGACACGTTCCGCGCCGCCGCGCGCGAGCAGCTCATCGAATGGGGCAGCCGCAACAACGTGACGGTGATCTCGCAGGACGGCGGCGATCCGGCGGCTGTGGCGTTCGATGCGGTCAACGCCGGCCGCGCGCGCGGCATGGGCGTGGTGATGGTGGATACCGCGGGCCGCCTGCCCACGCAGCTGCACCTGATGGAAGAGCTGAAGAAGATCCGCCGCGTCATCGGCAAGGCGGATGCCGCCGCGCCGCACGAAGTGCTGCTGGTGGTGGACGGCAATACCGGCCAGAACGCCCTGGCGCAGATCCGCGCCTTCGATGCCGCCATCAATCTGACCGGCCTGGTCGTGACCAAGCTGGACGGCACCGCCAAGGGCGGCACGCTGGCAGCCGTGGCCGCGGGCAGCCAGGGCGTGCGCCCGATCCCGGTGTACTGGATCGGCGTGGGCGAAAGCCTGGAAGACCTGCAGCCTTTCGTGGCCGACGAGTTCGCCGGGGCTTTGCTGGCGGATTGAGGTCCGTGGGTCCGGCGCGCATGCGCCGGAAAAAACAAAGGGACGGCGCATGCCGTCCCTTTTGCGTTCAAGCCCGCGTCACTTCCAGAATGGCTTGCTGGCGGCCAGATCGTCGAACGCTTGCTGCGCGTCGTCCGCCAGTTCTTCCAGGCGGGCGCTGATCCAGCCCAGGGCGAACCAGGCTTGCGGATGGGTGGCGGTACACGACTCGTAGTAGTCCTTGGCCACTGCCAGGTCGTTGATTTCGCCCAGCACGTCCTGCACGCGCGACAGCAGCTTGCGATAGCCGCGCAGTTTGCCCGCGGGCAGCAGCGACTCGGCGAATGCCAGGCTGTACCGCAGCCGTTTGCCGCGCTTGCGCAGTTCGTGGCGCGTGGGAATGTCGAGCGTCGCGAATTGCGTGCCCTGGTCAGCCACCTTGCTATGCCAGCGGTGCAGGCGCCGCGCAAGCTGCTTGTGCAGGCGCTGCGGATCGGGTTCGGGCGCCAGCATCGGAATGATGGTGGGTTTGACGCTGGGCGCCGCCACGCCGCCTTCCAGCCGGATGGCGGGCTCGGGCGCGGCGTCGCTGGGGGTGCCGTTGGCTATCGTCTGGCCTTCCGCGGACGGCAGGGCCGGCGGCACGTCCAGGCTCCATTCCAGCAGCTCCAGCATCCAGGCCTGGAAGGCCTTGCCGCCGGCGATGCTGCGCGCGTCCTGTTCCGGGGGCGCGGCTTCCATAGGGATGACCGGCATGCCTGCGCGCATCAGCGCGGGCGCCACGGTTTCGTTCAGCACGTCCTGGTCGCGGTTGGCGCCGAAGGCGGCGAAGTGCGTGCGCACGCCTTGCAGCAGAGTGTCTGGAATCGGCGCGATCCAGCCGTCGAACAGCTTCCAGGCCGAACGCAGCCGGCGCACGCCCACGCGCAGCTGATGCACGTGTTCGGAGTTGCCGGCGCGGTAGACGCCCTCGGTGTCGACCTCGGCCAGCACCGAGGCGTTGCGCGCGATCTGGTCCAGGCATTCCGCCGCGATGCGCGCCATGGCCTGGGGCGCCGTCATGTCTTCGCGCAGCTTGACCGATGCGGCGCCGCGCGGCGCCCAGAACTGGGCGATGGCTTGGGCGCGGCGGGCTTCGAGGTCATCGCCCGGAATGGCGTCTGCATCTGCCAGGCGCTGAGCCAACTGGGCCAGCGCATCGCCGCGTTCGGACTTGCTGCGCGGGTCCAGCACCAGGCTGTGGCGCTGCTGCCAGCCGCGAGCCGCCGCGAAGATAGCGGCGGGGCGGCCCGACACCAGTTCGAATTCCAGTTCGGAGATGGGCAGCTCCAGCGCGCCGGCGCGCAGGATGCCGGTGTCATAGGCCAGTTCCACCGTGCCGTAGCGCGTGCGGACCTTGCGCAGGAGCCGCTGCACATCGGTTTCATAACGCAGGCCCAGTTCGCCCTTGATGGCTGCCAGCGCGGCTTCGACCTCGGTGCCGGCATACACCGACAGGTCCAGCACCGGGCCCGGCCGCGGGTGATTGAGTTCGATGCGCGTGATGGCATTGATGCCAGGCATCTTCAGCGTCTGCACCCAGTCGCGGCCTTCCTGGCGCAGCCGGATGGCGATGCGCGCCCGCGCAAGTTCGCGTTCCGGCGTATCGAAATACATGGCGTGCAGGCGGATGCGGGTCGCCTCGCGCTGCTTGACCTCTCGGAGCACCGCCTGGCGCGAGGCCGCAGGCACGTGCAGTTTCAATTCCTGTTCCGACATGGCGGCGGGCGTCCAACGGCAAAAGCCGAGATCTTAATCAAACGGGGCGGGCGATTTGATGACCGGTCATATTTATTTCACATGGAGCATAAACGTGTTTGCGGCGCATCAACAACCGGGTGAGCAGCCTTGCCCGCAAGCCAGGGGGAGACGCTGGCAGCCGCATGCCGAAGCGTTGGCCGGCTTCGTTCAATTACCAAGTTTCAGTGATATGCAATGTTACGAATCGCTTTTCTAATTGTAATTGGCGGGTAACGCGCTTCGCGGCCCCGGCTTCTACCCGCGTCTGCCCGGCAACTGTTCGTGCGGGCCCCGATTACATAAGAGCCCAATGAATCATACGTATCGCATCGTCTTCAACCGCAGCGCAGGCTTGTGGAAAGTGGTAAGTGAAAATGCTCGCGGGCAGGGCAAGGGCGGTTGCCGCAGGGGGCGATCCGCGCGCGGAAGCCTGCCGTTGATGGCGATGTTGCTGGTTGCCCTGGGCACGGTCAGCGAAACACAAGCGGGGCCGCTGGTCTCCTTCACGGGCGATACCACGGTCGGATCCATGTCAAGCCCGAAGATTACGGTCTTCGTCCCGCTCTCCGTGGGTATATTCGGCGTGGGAACAGTGACTATCGCCGATGGCGGCGAGCTGTTGATGTCGCTCGGCAACACAGTGTCTCTGGCCGACTCGGCCTCGGCGGACGGCACGATCAACATCGGCGCGGCTCCCGGCGCCGCGCCCGCGGGCGCTGGTTTCCTGGTAACGCAGCGACTCGCGTTCGGCGCGGGTACCGGCACGCTGAATTTCAACACCAACAACCTCTACGACTTCGGCGCGGCGCTGGTCAGCAGCGCGGCGGGCACGCACCAGCTCAATCACTATGCCGGCTCCACGCGGCTGTCCGGTAATAGTTCAGGCTTCGTCGGCAACACCACCGTCACGGGCGGGAACCTGCAGATCCTCAACGTTCTGGGTACCGCGGAAGGACGTATCGATGCCGGGCAAGCTCCCGGCGCCACGGCCCGGGTCAGCGTGTTCAGCCCCGGCTCGACCTGGGCACTGACGGACAACCTTTTTGTCGGCGGCGCCGGACCCGGAGAGCTGAGCATCTTCAGTAGCGGCACGGTCTCGAACCAGTTTGCGACGGTGGATGCCCGGCAGAACGACGCGGCGAAAGTGACGGTTTCCGATGTCGGGTCGCTCTGGAGCAATCGCGCGGTGCTGCTGGTTGGTTCGGAAGGCGGGAGGGGCAGCGTGTCGATCCTGGCGGGGGGATATGCGACCAGCGTCGATGGCGTTGTCGGGCGCATCCAGAACGGCAATGGCGCCTTCCTGGTGTCGGGGCGCGGTTCAACCTGGATCAATAACGGCGAGCTCAGGGTGGGCGATGTGTCCGGTCAGGGCACACTGACCATCGAATCGGGGGGCTTCGTCTCGAACAAAGACAGCTATGTGGGCAGCATGAGCGGTAGCGGCAACGTTGTTGTCCGCGGCGCCGGCTCCATCTGGGACAACAGCGGCGCGATGACCCTGGGGTTCGGCGTGGGAACGGCGGCGGGTAGTGTGACGATCGCGCAAGGCGGCACCGTGAACGTTGGCGCGAGCGGCGGAGGGGCCGTGTCCCTGGCGCAGGACCGGTTTTTTATCTTTCCCACCACCGGCACGATCAATATCGGCGCGGCGGCTGGGCAGCCGGCCGTAGGCGCCGGCACGCTCAACGCCAGCGCAATCCAGTTCGGCGCCGGCATTGCCACCGTGAACTTCAACCATACCGAGTCCGCCTACACGTTTTCGACGCCGCTGTTGAGCACAGGCGCCGGTTCACATAGTCTGAACCAGATCGCCGGCACCACCTTGCTGACGGGCGCGAATAGCGCATTCAAGGGCAGGACCACGGTGTCGGGCGGCAAGCTGGTGGTGCTGGGCCAGCTGGGAGGTTCGGCCGCCGTTACAGGCGGGGTCTTGCAGTACGGAGACGGCGCCACGGGCGAGGCCAACACCCTGAGCGGCAACCTGAATGTCTCAGGCACCGGCAGCACGCTGGCGGTGCATCGGGGCGCCACGCTGGCGGTCACGGGCGACATGGAAATGGCCGATGGCACCGTGCTGGACTTGATGGCCGGCACGGGCAGCCCGCTGTTGCAGGCAAACAAGGTCACGCTGGGCGATGGCGTGGTGTTCAGGCTGAGCGGCATCGGCGACAAGAACGCGCTCGATACCGTGTTGATCGAGGCGCCCACAGGCGGCATCGACGGCGATTTCGGCGCCGTCAACGTGGGCGGCTTTACCGGAGAGGTCGACTATCTCACCGTCAACACACGCAAGTCCGCGGACAACAAGCAGTACCTCGCCACCTACGGCCTGAGCTGGACCGCCAACAGCAACCTGGCCCATGGCACTTTCACGCTGGCCGATGCGTCGAACCGGTTCACGCTGGGGGTGCCGCTTTCCGACCAGGCAGCCAATGCCGCCGCCGGTTGGGACGGCAAGAGCTTGACCAAGGCCGGCGCGGGCACGCTGGTGCTGCAAGGCGCCAACACGTACAGCGGCGGCACGGCCATCCTGGGCGGCACGTTGCAGGTCGATAGCGATGCCAACCTGGGCGCAGCTGTCGGAGGCCTGCATTTTGGCGACGGCACGTTGGCGACCACCGCAAGCTTCGACACCGCGCGCGCCGTCACGCTGGCGCAGAGCGGACGTTTCGACGTGGCGGCAGACACCACGCTGGGCCTGACCGGCGCGGTGTCGGGTGCGGGAGCTCTCGTCAAGAGCGGCGCGGGCACGATGGTCTTGAGCGGCAGCAATAGCCACGGCGGGGGTACGACGATCGCCAGCGGCACGCTGCAGATCGACCGCGATGCCAACCTGGGGGCGACGGCCGGCGGCCTGGCCTTCGGTGACGGCACGCTTGCGGTGACGACCACCTTCGACATCGCGCGCGGGGTCGCCCTGGCGCAGTCGGGGCGATTCGAGGTGACCACGGGCGCCACGCTGGGCCTGGCCGGCTCGGTGTCGGGCGCAGGCGCGCTGGCCAAGAGCGGCGGCGGCACGCTGGTCTTGAGCGGCAACAACAGCTATGGCGGCGGCACGCAGATTTCGGGCGGCCGCTTGCAGGTGTCGAGCGATGCGAATCTCGGCGCCGCGTCCGGCGGCCTGAGTTTGAACGGCGGCGCCTTGGCGACCATGGGCAGCTTCGATACCGCGCGGGCGGTCGCGCTGACGCAGGCAAACAGTTTTGACGTGGCCGCCGGCACGACGCTGGGGCTGGTCGGCGCCGTCACGGGCAGCGGCGATCTGTTCATGTCGGGCGCAGGCACGCTTCGCTTGGACAACGGGGCCAACGCCTACGGCAATACCTGGGTGCGGGCCGGCACCCTGGTCGGCCACGCCGGTTCGATCTCGGGCAACGTCGACATCGGCAGCATTGGCACGCTGGCGTTCGAGCAGGCCGCCGATGCGCGCTTTGCCGGCGCCATCTCGGGCGACGGCGCGCTCGTAAAGAAGGGCGCGGGCACGCTGAGCCTGGCTGGCAACAGTTCCTCCTACTTCGGCAAGACCACGGTGTCCGGCGGAAGGCTCGTGGTGCAAGGTTCGCTGGGCGGCTCGGCCGAAGTCACGGGCGGCGTCCTGCAATATGGCGACGGCGTAGCCGGCGCAGCCAATAGTCTGACAGGGGACTTGAACGTCGGCGCAGCGGGCAGCGCCTTGTCGGTGCAGGGGCCGGCGTCGCTGGCGGTGGCGGGCAATGTCAATCTGGCGGATGGCACAGCCCTGGATATCGCAGCCGGCGCGGGCGGCCCGTCCTTGCAGGCGGGCGGGCTGACGCTGGGCGAGGGCGTCGCCTTCGCCCTCAGCGGCATAGGCAGCGCCAGCCAGCTCGACAAGGTGCTGATTGACACCCGTGGCGGCATTCGCGGCGACTTCGGGTCGGTGCGCGTGGGCGGCTTCAGCGGCGCGGTGGATTACCTCACGGTCAACACGCGCAAGTCGGCCGATGGCCTGCAATACCTCGCCAGCTACGACCTGAGCTGGACCGCGGGCAACAATCTGGCGCACGGCACGTTCACGTTGAGCGATGCCGCCAACCGGTTCGTAGTCGGCGCGGATCTGGCAGACCAGGCGGCCAACGCCGCGACGGGCTGGAATGGACGGTCGCTGCTCAAGGCCGGCGCCGGCACGCTGGTCCTGAGCGGCAACAACACCTATAGCGGCGGCACCACGATAGCCGGGGGCACGTTGCAGGTTGCAAGCGATGCGAACCTGGGCGCGGCTTCTGGCGGCGTGGCATTCGGTGGCGGCACACTGGCGGCATCGGCGTCCTTCGATACCGCGCGTGCCATGACGCTGACCCAGGCCGGGCGCTTCGAGGTGGCTGGCGGCGCAACGTTGGGGCTGGTCGGCACAGTCTTGGGCAACGCCGACCTGATCAAGACCGGAGCCGGCACGCTGCGACTGGACAACGCGGGCAACGCCTACGGCAATACCGTCATCCAGGAAGGCATGCTGATCGGCGATGTCGGGTCGATCCGGGGCAATGTCGACAACAATGGCTCCTTGGTGTTCGAGCAAGGCGCGAACGCAACGTTCGGCGGCGCCATCTCCGGTGGCGGCGCGCTGGTCAAGAGCGGCGCGGGGACGCTGGCGCTGAGCGGCGACAGCTCGGGCTTTACCGGCAGCACCACGATTCAGGGCGGCCGGCTGGCCTTGAACGGCAAACTTGGCGGCGCGCTCAATATCGGCCAGGGCGGCGTGCTCGGAGGCCGCGGCATAGTGGGCTCGGGCGCTGGCTCGGTGGTGACCGTGGCGGCCGGCGGCACGCTGGCGCCAGGGAATTCCATCGGCACGCTGACCGTCGACGGCGATCTCGTCATCGAGAGCGGCGCGCGCTACGCCGTGGAAACCAATCCGCAGGGCGCCGATGCCGACCTCATCCATGTCACGGGCAATGCCACGATCAATGGCGGCTCGGTCGCGCATATCGGTATCGGCGGCGACTACGGGCTGCGTTCCGTCTACACGATACTGGCGGCCGACGGCGCCTTGTCCGGCCGGTTCGATACGGTGACGTCCGACTATGCCTTCCTGACGCCGAAACTCGGCTACGACTACGGCGCGGGCCGAGTGTCGCTGGAATTGGCGCGCAACGGCACCGCGATGACCACGGCCGCCGACACGCGCAACCAGCGCGCGGCGGCGGGCGCCATCGACAGCATCGGCATGGCGGCGGGCAATGGGCTTTACGACGCGTTCGCCGTGCTACCGGACGACAAGGGCTTGCTGCGTTCCAGCTTCGACCAGCTATCCGGCGAAATCCACGCGTCGGCCAAGACCGTGCTGCTCGAAGACAGCCGCTATGTGCGCGACGCCGCCAGCGAGCGCCTGCGCTCGGCCGCGGGCGCGGTCGGCGCGTCGGCGACGCCGGTGCTGGCGTCCGCAGGGGGCGGCGCCCGCCTGGCTCCGGCAACGGCGATGGGGCCCGCCAGCTGGATACAGGGCCTGGGTTCCTGGCGCCAGACCGACGGCGACGGCAATGCTGCCCAGGTCAAGAGCTCGACCGGCGGCTTTCTGCTGGGCGTGGATGCGCCGGTGTCCGATGCCTGGCGGCTGGGCCTGATGGCGGGCTACACCCGCACGGATTTCGACGTGCGCGATCGCGCGTCATCGGGCGACAGCGACAACTACCATCTCGGGGCCTACGGCGGCGGCCAGTGGGGCGCGGTGGGCCTGCGCGGCGGGCTGGCCTACAGCTGGCACGACATCGCGACTCGGCGCTCGGTATCCATGCCCGGCTACTCCGACAGCCTCAAGGCCAACTACGACGGCCGCACCGTCCAGGCGTTTGCCGACCTCAGCTATCGCATCGACACGCGCATCGCTGCGCTGGAGCCGTTCGCCAACCTGGCCTACGTCAACCTCAAGACCGACGGCTACAGCGAGAGCGGCGGCGCGGCGGCGCTGCGCGCGAACAGCCAGACCACCGAGACCACGTACACGACACTGGGTTCGCGGCTCATGTCCAGCTTCGAACTGGGCGGCGCGCAAGCCACGGCTCGCGGATCGCTGGGCTGGCGCTACGCCTTTGGCGACTTGAAGCCCACCGCCACCCAGGCTTTCGCGGCGGGCGATGCCTTTACCGTGGCCGGCGTTCCCATCGCGAAGAACAGCGCGGTGCTGGAAGCGGGGCTGGACGTGCAGGTGTCGCGCAAGGTGTCGTTCGATCTGTCCTACCAAGGACAGCTCGCCAGCGGGGCGCAAGATCACGGCGTCAGGGCAGGGGTGAGCGTGCGGTTCTGATATGTGGGCGAAAAAAAACCGCCCGTTTCCGGGCGGAGCAAAGGAACGCTGTAGGGATCCGCGGACGCGTCAGAGGATGCGTTTGCGGACCTGGGTGATGATGATTTCGGCCACGACCACCACCGCGAAGATGGCAGCCAGCACCAGCGCCACGCGGTCCCACTGGAACAGGTTCAGAGCCGTGTCCAGTGCCATGCCGATGCCGCCGGCGCCCACCAGGCCAAGTACCGCCGATTCGCGCACGTTGATGTCCCAGCGCAGCAGCACGATGGACCAGAAGGCGGGGCGGATCTGCGGCCAGTAGGCGTACCAGATCACGGATGCCTTGCTGGCGCCGGTGGCGGTGACGGCCTCGATCGGGCCGCGCTGCGCTTCCTCGATGGCTTCGCCCACCAGCTTGCCGACGAAGCCGATGGAGCGGAACGCAATGGCCAGCGTGCCGGCCAGCGCGCCGGGCCCGAAGATGGCGATGAACAGCAGCGCCCACACGAGCGAATTGACCGAACGGCTGGACACCAGGATCAGCCTGGCCAGCATGTTGACGGTCTTGCTGGGCGTGAGGTTGTTGGCCGCCAGCAGGCCCACCGGCACCGCCATCACCACGGACAGGATGGTGCCCAGCGTGGCGATGTGCAGCGTTTCGATCAGCGCGCCGTGCACGCCTTCCGGGTAGTAGGCCCAGTCTATCGGCCACATGCGCTGGAACAGATCGGCCATCTGCTCGGGCGCGTCGTACAGGAACTCCGGAATGATCTCGACGCCGCGGATCGCCTGCACGATGGCCGCGACCACCAGCAGGTAGAGCGCGAAGCGCAGCAGGCGCTGGCCCATGCTGTAGCGTTGCCAGACGCGCGGCGAACCCGGTGGATTGAAGGTGGATGCGTGGGCGTTCATTCGTCCACCTCCGCACGGCGCTTGACCGGAGTTGCGCCGCTGCCGATGCCGCGCGCTCCCGCGAAGCGGCCTTGCAGGATGCGTTCGAATCCCAGGTTGTCCAGGAACACGGCGCGCACGAAGCCGGCCAGGATTTCACCCAGCATGATGATGGCGATCAGGGTCAGCAGGATGGCGCTGACGAAATCGTAGTCAAAGCGCTGGAACGCCGAGAACAGCGTGCCGCCCACGCCGCCCGCACCCACGATCCCCACCATGGTGGAGTTGCGCAGGTTGGAGTCGAACTGGTAGGTGGCAAAGCCGATGAAGCGGGCGAATACCTGCGGCAGCACGCCGAAGATGATGACGTTGGCGAACGAGGCGCCCGTGGCGCGCACGGCTTCCACCTGCTTTAACGAAATCTCTTCGATGGCCTCGGTGAACAGCTTGCCGATGAAGCCGACCGAGGCGACCGTCAGCGCCAGGATGCCGGCCAGCGCGCCAAAGCCCACGGCCTTGACGAACAGGATGGCGACGATGACGGGATGCAGCGCGCGGCACAGGGCCACGATGGCGCGGGCGGGCCACGATACCCAGGTGGGCATCATGTTGCGCGCGCCCAGCAAACCGATGGGCAGCGCGATGATGATGCCAAGCACCGAGGCCAGCACCGCGATCTCCAGGCTTTCCGCGATGCCCTTCCACAAGGTGGCGGGCTTTTCGAAGTTGGGCGGAAACATGCGCGCCAGGAACGTGGACGCGTGCCCCATGCCGGTTTCGAAACGCGCCCAGCTGAAGTCCAGCTGCGCGCCGGCATACAGCGTGTAGGCCAGCAGCAGCAGCACGCCGGCCTTGGCGCGCCCGGACATGGCGAAGGGGCGGGCGCCCTTGGGTGGGATCATTCCAGCCAAGACTCGCCTCCGTAGATGGTCTTGAGCATGGCGGCGTCCAGCCCCTGGCCGTCGCCGTCATAGACCACATGGCCGCCGGACATGCCGACGATGCGCGTGGCGTAGCGGCGGGCGAGTTCGACGTCGTGGATGTTGACGATAACGGGAATGCCCGTGGCGCTGCCCTGTTCGGACAGCAGTTCCATGATCTCGACGGAGGTCTTGGGGTCGAGCGAGGACGTGGGCTCGTCGGCCAGCAGCAGCTGCGGGCGCTGCATCAGCGCGCGGGCAATGCCCACGCGCTGGCGCTGGCCACCCGACAGCGCATCGGCGCGCTGGTCGGCGAAACCCGCCAGGCCCACGGTGTCCAGCAGCTTGTAGGCGTGCTGGATGTCCTCGGGCTCGAAGCGGCGCATCCAGGCCTTCACGGCGGAGGTGTAGCCCAACCGTCCGGTCAGGAGGTTTTCCATGACCGTCAGGCGTTCGACCAGGTTGTATTCCTGGAACACCATGCCGATGCGGCGGCGTGCGCGGCGCAGCGACGCGCCGCGCACGCGGGCCAGGTCCACGGACCCGTCCTTCGACTGCAGCACGATCTCGCCCTTGGTGGGTTCGATCAGCCGGTTGATGCAACGCAGTAGCGTGCTTTTACCGGTGCCCGAGGGGCCGATGATGGCTGTAAGCCCCTGTCCCGCGATCTGCAGGTCGATGCCGTTGAGTACCGGCCGGCCGGCCCGGTATTCCTTCACCAGGCCGGAAATGCGTAGCGACGTCGTCATACGGAATTACTTCTTGCTCTTGGCGGATTCGCGGTCGTAGGCAGCGCGGTTGAAACTCTCGCCGCCGGATTCGGCGACCTGGCGCACGATGGCCCAGTCCTTCTCGTAGGTCACCGGGTAGAAGCGGTCGGCGCCGTCGAAGGCCTTGGACATTTCCGCGGGGAAGCGGTAGTCGTAGAAGCACTTGAGCATCTGGTCGCGGAACTTGGGCTCCAGGTCATGCGCGTAGGCGAACGACGAGGTCGGGAATTTCTCGCTCTTGTAGATCACGCGGAAGTCGGCTTCCTTGACCTGGCCGCGCTCGACCATGCGCTTGAACACGTCCGAGGCCACGGCAGCGGCGTCGTAGTCGCCGGAGTTCACGCCCATGACGGACTGGTCGTGCTTGCCGGAGAAGATGACCTTGTAGTCCTTGTCGGGAGTCAGGCCTTCCTTGGGGAACAGCGCGACCGGCGCCATGTGGCCCGAGTTCGACGAGGGGGCGGTGTGCGCGAGCTTCTTGCCCTTCAGGTCGGTCAGCTTCTGGTAGGGGCTGTCCTTCTTGACGATGACGATCAGGTTGTAGCCCTGGAAGCCGTCGGCATAGCCCTTGACCGCGAACGGCACGGCGCCCGCGATGTTCACGGCGAAGGCGGTGGGGCCGGTCGAGAAGCCGCCCACGTGCAGGCGGCCCGAGCGCATGGCCTCGATTTCCGCGGCATTGCTCTGCACCTGATAGAACACCACGCGCTTGCCCGTGCATTCGGACAGGTGCTTGGTGAAGGGCTTGAAGATGTCTTCGTAGACCGCCGGGTCTTCCACCGGGGTGTAGGTGAACACCAGGGTGGACGGGGTCTTCAGCTTGGCTGGATCGGTGGGCGTGTCGGCCACCAGGTCCTTGTTGGCGTCGCAGTACATCTGGTCCAGGTCGCCGCGGTTGGTGCAGGCGTCGGCGGCTTGCGCGGCGGACGTGCCCAGGGCGAAGGCGGCCAGCGTGGCCGCTTGAAGCAGGCGCAGAGCTTGCATCTTGTGTCTCCTCTTTCTTTGTTTGTGTGACGTGTCACTTAATTCAACCTGAATTCAAACATGGAAGAGGAGGGGACGCACTCGGGAAAGTCCCTGTGTTTCTTTTCGGCTTTTGTTCGCTTTGTTCGATTTATGTTCGTTTTTGCGCGAAATTCGCCGTTTGGCTCAGCTCCGGTAACCGAGCTTGCGCGAGATTTCCTGCGCGCAGGCCAGCAGCGGCCGGGCGATGGCGCCGTCCCAGGCCACATCGAACAGTCCCGTGGGGCCCAGGCTGGTCAGGGCCAGGGCGATATTGCCGGTGTTGTCGAAGACCGGCACCGACAGCGCGTCCACGCCTGGCAGCGGGTTGCCCAGGGCGCGCGCCATGCCGTGCACGCGGATGTCGGCCAGTTGCGCCTCGATGTTGGCGCGGGACGCCTTGCGCGGCGGTGGCATGCTGGCGATGACGGCCGTGTCGCCTTCCTCGCGCGCGATGTAGTGCTCGCTGACCTTGGGCGGCAGCCAGGCCGCGAACACCAGGCCGGTGGCCGTGTGCAGCATGGACATCACCGTGCCCTTGCGCATGTTCACGTGGACCGGGTAGCTGGCTTCGGTCATGTGGATCATGGTGGGGCCGTGCGAACCGAGCACGGCAATGCCCAGCGTGTGGCCGATTTCCGATTGCAGCTTGGCGATTTCCGGCATGGCGACGCGCACGGGGTCCAGGCGCTGCAGGCTGACCAGGCCCATCTGCAGAGCGAAGGGGCCCAGTTCGTACTGGCCGGTGATGGCGTCCTGCTGCACCAGGCCGACGCGGATGAAGCTGACCAGGTAGGGGTGCGCCTTGGCCGAGGTCATGCCGGCGCCCGCGGCCAGGTCGCGCAGGGTCAGGGGCTTGCCGGCGTCGACCAGGGCGGCCAGCAGGGGCACGCCCACCTCGATCGACTGGATGCTGCGGCGGCCGTCGTTGGCGGCCGGAGAGGAAGCGGAAGGGGATGTCGCCACGGTATGCGGACCTCAGGCCGGCTGTGCTTGGGTGGACCGCGCGGCCAGCAGCCGGTCGGCCATTTCCACGAAGCCCGCGCCGCCATGGTAGGCGGCGACGAAGGCGGGACGGTGCGTCAGGCGATGCAGCTGGGCCTGGATGTTGGCCACGCCGACCGAAATCGGGAAGTAGGCGAACATGGGTTCGTCGTTGGGCGAGTCGCCGATGAACAGGGTGCTGTCCAGGGCGCCGGCCACGTCCGCGCCGAACTCGCGCTGGAACATGGTGCGCGTCATGGTGAGTTTGTCGTAGTCGCCGAACCAGCCGTTGACGTGGATGGAGCTGACCTTGGCCTGGGCGCCGGCTTCCTCGAAGATCTGGACAATCCGGGTGATCGCTGTATCGGGCAGGGCGGGCACGTCCTCGCAGAAATCGATGGCCAGGTCGGCCACGCGGTAGTCCTGGTCGCTGGCCACGGCGGCGCCGGGCACTTCGGCCAGGACGCGGTCGCGGATGGCGTCCAGCTTCCGGCGGCTGGCCTGGCGCGAGGCGGCGTCGGTCCAGTAGTGGGTGGTCATGCGGCGGGCCTGGCGGTCATAGGCGTAATAGAAGGCGCCGTTTTCGCCGACCACGGCGCGCACCGGCCACATGCGGGCGATGTGGTCGCACCAGCCGGCGGGACGGCCGGTAATGGGCACGACCTGGATGCCGGCCTGTTCCAGGCGCTCCAGCGCCGCATAGGCGTCCGCCGGCAGGCGGCCCTCGGTGGTCAGCGTGTCGTCGATGTCGGTCAGCACGACGCGGACGGCCGCCGCGACGGTCAAAGGCATGGCCGCAAGGGCTTGCATGTGGGGTTTCCTTGGCTCGGTTTTTTAGGGGTGGTCTCCGGGCGAAAGTTTACCGGACACCCCCGGCCGGCGGGGCTGGCAGGGCCGGATAGGGGTTCCGCCTCCAGGGGCGGTAAAATCCGGGCTTTCCCGCCTGGTTTACGTGCCCGCCATGTCCGTCCAGTTGTCCCCTTTGCCCGGCTCCGAGCCGGAATCCTTCGGCATCGCCTCTGTTGCCGAAATCATCGCCGAGCTGCGCGCCGGCCGCATCGTCATCCTGGTTGACGAAGAAGACCGTGAAAACGAGGGCGACCTGGTCATGGCCGCCGAATTCGTCACGCCCGAAGCCATCAACTTCATGGTGACGCACGGCCGCGGCCTGGTGTGCCTGACCTTGACCGAAGAGCGCTGCCGCCAACTGGACCTGCCCCTGATGGCGGCCCGCAACGGCACGCGCTACGGCACCAACTTCACCCAGTCGATCGAGGCCGCCGAAGGCGTCGAGACCGGCATCTCGGCCGCCGACCGCGCCCGCACCATCCAAGTGGCGGTGGCGCGCGACGCCAAGCCCGCGGACCTGGTCCAACCCGGCCACATCTTCCCGGTGCGCGCCGTGCCCGGTGGCGTGCTGGTCCGTGCCGGCCACACCGAGGCGGGCTGCGACCTGACCGCCATGGCCGGCCTGACGCCCGCCGCCGTGATCTGTGAAATCCTCAAGCCGGACGGCACCATGGCCCGCCTGCCGGACCTGGTGCAGTTCGCCCGCGAACACGGCCTGAAGATCGGCACCATCGCCGACCTGATCCAGTACCGTAGCGAACACGAATCCATCGTCAAGCGCGTGGGCAAGCGCACCATGCAGACCGCCTGGGGCGAATTCGAGGCCGTGGCCTATGAAGACGCCGCCACCGGCTCCGCCCATTTGGCGCTGGTGCATGGTAACGTGACTCCCGACGCCGAGACGCTGGTGCGCGTGCACGAGCCGGCCTCCGTGCTGGACGTGCTGGACACCGGCGCCAGCCCGCACAGCTGGGGCGTGGCGCAGGCCTTGCAGGCCATCGCGGCCTCGCCCGCCGGCGTGCTGGTGCTGATGAACTGCCAGTCGTCCACGGAACACCTGTTTGGCCAGATCGCTGGCTGGAACGACTCCAAGGCCCAGGCCAACCCCGGCAACGCGGACCGCTACGGCCTGCGTACCTACGGGATTGGCGCCCAGATTCTGCGCGACCTGAACGTAGGCCAGATGAAGCTGCTGGCCCGGCCGCGCAAGATGCCCAGCATGGCGGGCTTCTCGCTCACCATTACGGGTTACGATTGCGACCCTCCGAATACTCCCGCAACACACTGAAGGCCGACCTATGAACCCTTACATCCTTACCCCCGACCTGAACGGCGAAGGGCTGCACATCGGCATCGTACGCGCCCGCTTCAATGAAGAAATCGGCCAGGCCGAACTCGAAGCGTGCCTGAAGGAACTGGCCGAACTGGGCGTGGACGAGCGCGACGTGATGGTCGCCACCGTTCCCGGCGCCCTGGAACTGGGCGTGGCCCTGTCCCATATGGCCGAAACGTTTGAATTCGACGCCCTGATCGCGCTGGGCGCGGTCATCCGCGGCGAGACCTATCACTTTGAAGTGGTCAGCAATGAAATGGCCACTGCAATCACCCGTATTTCCCTGGAAACCGGCATCCCCGTCGCCAACGGCGTGCTGACCGTCGACACCGACGAGCAGGCGCAGGCGCGCGCGGCCGGCAAGGGCCGCGATTGCGCCCAGGTGGCCGTTGAAATGGCCAACCTGGTGGCGGCCCTGGAACCCGAGGAAGAAGACGAAGACGACGAAGACGAGGACGAAGATTTTGACGACGAAGAAGACGACGACCAGCGCTGATAGCGCGGCGCAGGCCCGCGCCAACGCGCGCAGCGCGCGCCGCCGCGCACGCGAATTCGCCCTGCAGGGCGTGTACGCGTGGCTGCTGCGCGGCGGCGAAGGCACGCAGGACGCCGGCGAGATCGACGCCCATCTGCGCGACACCGAGGATTTTTCCGAGGCCGACGCGCAGTGGTTCAAGACCTTGCTGCATGGCGTGCTGCGCGAAGCGCCCGCGCTGCGTGAGCGTTTCACGCCCTACGTCGACCGTCCGCTGGCCGAACTGTCGCCTGTCGAGCATGGCATCCTGCTGATCGGCAGCTTCGAACTGATTCATCACGTCGAAGTGCCGTACAAGGTCGCCATCAATGAAGCCGTCGAACTGGCCAAGTCGTTCGGCGGCACCGACGGCTTCAAGTTCGTCAACGGCGTGCTCGACAAGCTGGCGGCCGACGTCCGCGCCCACGAAGTCAACAAGAGGTAGCTTCCTCTCCCCCCCGAAGCGCTGCGCGCTTCCCCCCCAGGGGGGCGCCGCTGCGGACCGGCAGAGCCGGATCCGCGCGGCCCGGATTTGGGGGGCACCTGTTTCTTGCCGCGTGAGGAGTGGGTTGGGGTTTCTTCCTGGTTGTGCGGGGCGCCGCATGATTTGTGGGGGCGGCAAGCCCCCGTAGGTTTCAATGCCGGCCTGCCGTGCCGGACTGCGGAGTTGCCTTGGCGTCCGAATTTGATCTGATCGCGCGCTATTTCACCCGCGCGGCCCCTGCCGGCCTGCTGGGCGTGGGCGATGATTGCGCCCTGTTCCCGGTCCCGCCCGGCGAACAGGTGGCCACCAGCACGGACCTGCTGCTGGAAGGCCGCCATTTCTTTCCCGATGTGGATCCGCAAGCGCTGGGGCATAAGGCCCTGGCGGTGAACCTTTCCGACCTTGCTGCAATGGGCGCACGCCCCATCGGCTGCGTGCTGGGCCTGGCCTTGCCGCGGCTGGACGAGCCCTGGCTTGCGGCTTTTGCCGCAGGCTTCCATGCGCTGGCTGCAGCTCACGGTTGCCCGCTGATCGGCGGCGACACGACGCGCAGCGCGCATGACCTTGCCATCAGCGTCACTGTGTTCGGCGCCGTGCCGGCCGGGCAGGCCTTGCGCCGCGATGGCGCCCGGGCTGGCGACGACATTTGGGTGTCCGGCGAGCTGGGGGCGGCCGACGTGGCCTACCGCCTGCTGGACGGGCAATACCCCTCTGACGCGGCGCTGCTGGCGGCGACGCGCGGCGCGCTGGAATGGCCTGAGCCTCAGGTCGCGCTGGGCCTGGCCTTGCGCGGCATCGCCCATGCCGCCATCGATATTTCCGACGGACTGCTGCAGGACCTGGGTCATATCCTGGCTGCCAGCAGCGTGGGCGCCATGCTGCATTACGCCGCGATGCCTGTGTCGCCCGCCCTGGCTGGCTTGCAAGAAGCGCCGCTGCGCCGCGCGGTGCTGGGCGGCGGCGACGTCTACCAGCTATGCTTCACCGCGCCCGCCTCCCGGCGCGAGGCCGTGCTTGCGGCGGCGGCTGCGGCCGGCGCGCGCGTGACCCGCGTGGGGCAGATCCAGGCGCAGCCGGGCCTGTCCGTGCTGGACGGCCAGGGCCAGCCTCTCGCCGAGCTGCCGGCCGGTTTCGATCACTTTCCCGCGGCCTGATCCGCCGCGTCCCAACCCGCATACCCATGCCGTCGACCGACAACCGTCCCACCTCCATGCGCGACCGAGCCCGGACCGCATACCCGCCGCTGTCCTGGGTCTGCCGCGATCCGGGCCGGCTCATCGCCTTTGGCTTTGGCAGCGGCCTGATCCGGCCGGCCTCCGGTACCTGGGGCACGCTGCTGGCCTGGGCGATCTGGGTCGCCGCCGCGCCCGCAGCCTCGGATTGGGCGATCGGCGCATTCCTGGCGCTGGCTTTTTTGTATGGCTGCTGGGCCTGCCATCGCGTCGGGCGTGAACTCCAGCAGTCGGATCATGTCGGAATGGTCTGGGACGAGATGGTGGCGTTCTGGCTGGTGCTCTGGCTGACGCCCGCGGGCTGGTTGCCGCAGGCGCTGGCGTTCGTGCTGTTCCGCACGTTTGACATCGTCAAGCCGCCTCCCATCAAGTTCTTTGACGCCCATATCAAAGGCGGTTTCGGCGTGATGTGGGACGATATCGTGGCGGCTGGATACGCCCTGCTGGTCATGGCGCTGGTCGTGCGCACAGGAGTCTTGGGATGAGCGGACAACAAGAAGGCACCCGGCCCAATCTGTCGGCCGAACAACTGGCGCAAGCCACTTCGCTGGCGCTGGTTGAACGGCTGGGCGAAACGCTGCGGCGCAAGGGCTGGATGCTGGGCACGGCCGAATCCTGCACCGGAGGCCTCCTGGCCGGCGCGATGACGGCGGTGGCCGGTTCCAGCGACTGGTTCGAGCGCGGCTTCGTGACCTACAGCAACGAGGCCAAGGTTGCTGAACTGGACGTATCGCCCGACGCCTTGCACCACTTCGGCGCCGTCAGCGAACCGGTGGCGCTGGAGATGGCCAACGGCGTGCTGCTGGCGTCTCCCGCCGCGCATGTGGCGGTGTCCACGACCGGCATCGC
Organism: Achromobacter sp. ACM02; assembly: GCF_014851605.1. Lineage (NCBI taxonomy): Bacteria > Pseudomonadati > Pseudomonadota > Betaproteobacteria > Burkholderiales > Alcaligenaceae > Achromobacter > Achromobacter sp. ACM02. The sequence continues at coordinate 372,315 of NZ_JACUZY010000004.1, read as the reverse complement.
CGGGCCGGGCGGCGCGACGCCGGGCAAGCCGGTGGGCATGGTGTGCTTCGGCTTTGCGCAACGTTCGGGCGAAGGCATCAGCAGTCGCGCCGTCACGCACGTGTTCCCCGGCGACCGTGCGCAGGTGCGCCAGGCGGCGGTGGACTACGCGCTGCGCGGGTTGCTGGAATTGTTGGGCGCGCCGGTCAACCGGCGCTGAGAAACGGATTGCGCGGCAGGGGGCTGCCGGCCCCCATGCCCCGGATCAGCGCACTGCGTTGATCGCGTCGCGCAGGCCCTTGGCCGCCGTGCCGGCGGCCTCGCGCCAGTCGTCGCCGCCGCTGGCGTAGATGATGGCGCGGGACGAGTTGATCATCATGCCGCTGCGGGCCGCGTTGGCGCCGGCGTTCACGGTGGCGGTGATGTCGCCGCCCTGGGCGCCGATACCTGGCACCAGCAGGGGCACCGCGTCGCCGATGCGTGCGCGCACCGCGGCCAGCTCATTCGGGAAGGTCGCGCCCACCACCAGGCCGCACTGGCCATTGGCGTTCCACTTGTCGGCGACCAGGCCTGCGACGTGCAGGTACAGCGGCTCGCCATTGTCCATCTTCAGGAATTGCAGGTCCGAACCGCCGGGGTTGGAGGTGCGGCACAGCACGATCACGCCGCGGTCGCGCCACGCCAGATAGGGCTCGACCGAGTCCAGGCCCATGTAGGGGCTGACCGTCAGCGCGTGCGCCTGGTAGCGTTCGTAGGCTTCGCGGGCGTAGTTCTCGGCGGTGGAGCCGATGTCGCCGCGCTTGGCGTCCAGCACGATGGGCAGGTCAGGGTGTTTTTCGCGGATGTGCTGGCACAGCGCTTCCAGCTGGTCTTCGGCGCGATGGGCGGCGAAGTAGGCGATCTGCGGCTTGAAGCTGCAGGCATAGGGCGCGGTGGCGTCCACGATGTCGCGGCAGAACTGGAAGATGGCGTCGGGCTTGTCCTGCAGTTCGCGGGGGAAGCGCTGCGGGTCGGGATCCAGCCCGACTTGCAGGAGCGAGTTGCTGGTGGTCCAGGCGTGTTCGAGTTTTTGCAGGAAATTCATGGGAGTTCAGTGCAGTTTGACCCGCGGGCGCGTGCGCCGCATGAGCAGGCGGGCCAGGGCAAGGGAGGCGGTACGCGAGATGCCGAGCACCGCTTTGTGGTGCATCAGGTGCAGGCTCATGTACATCAGGCGTGCCAGTGTACCGCTTACGAACAGTCCCCGTCCGGCCAGCTTGCCCATCAGGCTGCCGACGCCAGCGTCCTGGCCCAGCGACACCAGCGAGCCATGGTCCTCGTAGACATAGGGCGTGGTGGGCTCGGGCGTATGGCGCAGGCGCGCGGTGAGTTTCTTGGCCAGATAGTCGGCCTGCTGGTGCGCGGCTTGCGCGCGGGCGGGCACGCTGCGGCCGTCGCGCCACGGCGCGGCGCAGCAGTCGCCCAGCGCCAGGATGTGCGGATCGGCGGTTTCCAGCCGTTCGTTCACCTCCACCTGGCCCACCCTGTTCAGCGGCAGGTCCAGGCCGGCCAGCAGGGCCGGGCCCTGGATGCCTGCCGCCCACATGCAGAGCTGGGCCGGGAACTCGCGGCCGTCGGCCGTCTTGACGCTGTCGGCGGTGACTTCCGAGACCCGGCAGGACGCTTCCACCCGGATGCCCAGTTCCGTCAGGCGGTTGGTGGCCGCGACCGAGATCTTCTCGGGCAGGGCCGACAGGATGCGCGGGGCGCCTTCCACCAGGGTGATGGCCAGATCGCGTTCGGCGCGGAAATTCGGCAGGCCGTAGGCGCTGACCACGTGGCTGGCCTCGACCAGCTCCACGGCCAGCTCGACGCCGGTGGCCCCGCCGCCCACGATCACCAGATCCAGGCGGGCCGAGGGATTGCGCACCTTGGCCTGATCCACCAGGGCCATGGCCTTGAGCATGGTCAGGCGGAACTGCTCCGCGTTTTCGGTGGAATCCAGCGTGACCGCATGTTCGGCCGCGCCGGGCGTATTGAAGAAGTTGGACGTGCTGCCCAGAGCCAGGACCAGCGTGTCGTAGGCGAGCTCGCGGCGTGGCAGGACTTCCTGGCCTTGCGCGTCGTTCACCGCGTCCACGGTGATGCGGCGGTGCTCGCGGTCGATGTGTTCCAGGCGGCCCTGCGCGAACGAAAACCCGTTCATGTGGGCCAGCATCAGGTAGGACAGGCCTTCCTGGTGGATGTCCAGCGTGCCGGCGGCCGCTTCGTGCAGCGAGGGCTTCCAGATATGGAAGGGGCGGCTGTCGACCAGCGTGATGTGCTGCCGGCCATGCACGCGGCCCAGCTTGGCCGCCAATTCCAGGCCGCCGGCGCCGCCGCCGACGATGACAATGCGCTCAGAGGAGTCGGGCGTCGATCTAGGCATCATGGCTTCCAGTATAAATAGCGGCGCATCTCCCGGGAGATGACTAGCGGTGTCAATGCATGACGAAACGGCTGATGGCCACGCCCACCCAGACCGTCCCGGCGAAGATCAGCAGCAGCATCACGGCGGCGCTGCCCAGGTCCTTGGCCCGCCCCAGGAGCGGGTGCGATTCGACGGAAAGCGCGTCGGCCAGCGCCTCGATGGCGGAGTTCAGCAGCTCCGCCGCCAGCACCATGATGACCGTGCCCACCAGGAAAAACACTTCAACCGTCGTGCGGCCGAGGAAGAACGCGGCCGGGATCATCAGGACGGCCAGCGCCAGCTCCTGGCGGAAAGCCGCCTCGTATTTGATCGCGGCCTGCAGACCCTGCAGGGAGTAGCGCAGCGCATTCAGGATGCGGCGCAGGCCCCCGGTGCTTTTGTAGGGCGAATGATGCGGATTCTGTGACATGGGTGCGGAAAATGGGCTGGGTGTGGCGGCTTTTTAACAGATATGCATTGCCCGCGAAGCCATCGCACGCATCTTTGGGCAAACCCTAATTGTGACGTATCCGGCGCGGGCGCAAGATTTGGTCAATTGGTAAGGCCACTTTACCTTTTGGCCTGAATTTTCGACTGACGCCACCGTAGTCCATGCCCATTCAGACCATCGAACCCCGCCGCCTGTATCGCCAGATCGCCGACCAGCTGCGCCTGCTGATCGAGTCGGGCGAGTTCCCCGCCGGCGCGCGTCTGCCGCCCGAGCGCGATCTGGCGCTCAAGCTCGGCGTGTCCCGCCCTTCGGTGCGCGAGGCGCTGATCGCGCTGGAGGTCGAAGGCTGGGTGGAAGTCCGCATGGGTTCGGGCGTCTATGTGCAAAGCCTGGCCGGCGGGCCGCGCGCCAGCCTGACGGCAGAGAGCCCGCTGGAAACCATACGCGCCCGCCAGGTGATCGAAGGCGAGCTGGCCGCGCAGGCCGCGTTGCGCAATACGCCCGCGCTGGTGGATGGCCTGGCCGAAGCCGTCGGCACCATGGAAGACGAGGCGCTGGCCGGCAACGTGCCGATCCGCGGAGACCGGCTGTTCCATCTGCGCGTGGCCGAGATGGCGAACAACGCCGTGCTGGTGCGCGTGGTGAGCGAACTGTTCGACGAGCGCCACAATCCGCTGTCCGTGAAGCTGGGCGACTACTTCGAGAATCCTTCCAGCTGGGCGGCCGCCATCGCCGAGCACCGCAAGGTGATCGACGCCATCCGCGCCGGCGACGACCGCGGCGCGCGCGCCGCCATGCACCACCATCTGGCCTGCTCGCACGACCGCCTCACCGCAAGCTGGCCCGGCGCGGACGTGTCCGGTCAGCTCTTGGATAGCCGGGAGCAGACGGAATCATGAGCATCGCACGCAGATGCCCGATGTTCGGAACGCCAAGGAGCAAGTCGCCATGACGCTGGCCTGTCGCATCCACGGGGCGCGCGACCTGCGCCTGGAACCGGACGAAGTTGCGCCGCTGGCGCCGCACGAGGTAGAGCTGAGGCTGGGCGCCGCGGGCATCTGCGGATCCGACCTGCACTATTTCCTGCATGGCCGCGTGGGCGCCTTCGTCATCCGCGAACCCCTCATCCCCGGCCACGAGGCTTCGGGCGTGGTGCTGCGCACGGGCGCTGCCGTGCGGTCGGTGGCGCCGGGCATGAAGGTCGCCATCAATCCTTCCCACCCTTGCGGCGGCTGCGATTACTGCCGCGCCGGCCGCGACAATCTTTGCCGCAACATGCGCTTTCTCGGCAGCGCCAGCATCTATCCGCATGTGCAAGGCATGTTCCGCGAGCGCTTCGTGATGGGCGAACGCCAACTCACGCCGGTGCCGGAAGCAGACGTTACGCTGGGCGAGATCGCCTGTGCCGAGCCGCTGTCCATCGGCCTGCATGGCGTCAACCGGGCGGGTCCCATGATGGGCAAGCGCGTGCTGGTGACGGGCGGCGGCACCATAGGTTGCATGACCGTGCTCGCCGCCAGGCTGGCGGGCGCGGCCCACGTGACCGTGGCGGACGTGGCCGACCGGCCGCTGGACATGGCGCGCCAGGTCGGCGCCGACCTGGCCGTGCGCAGCGACCAGCTCGCGCCCGCCGATCTGGCCGATATCGCCGACATCAGCATCGAGGCCGCCGGCAGCCCGGCGGCGCTGGCGACCTGCCTGACGGCGACGCGGCGCGGCGGCCGCATCGTGCAAGTGGGAACGTTGCCCGCCGAGGGCATCGCGTTTCCGGCCAACAACATCATGGCGCGGGAGCTCGACTACGTCGGCGCGTTCCGCGCGGGCGTGGAGTTCGATTGGGCCGTGTCCTACCTGCGTACGCGCAAGGTGGACGTGCGGCCCCTGATGAGCGCGCAGTTGCCGTTGTCGCAGGCGTTCGAGGCCTTCGAGCTGGCGGCGGATCGCAGTCGCAGTACCAAGGTGCAACTTGTAGTTGAAGCGTGACCCCGCTGGCGGCTCACCATGGGCCGCCACGCCGGGCATTCAAAAAACAACGAGGAGACGACATGAACCTAGGCAACGCCGTCAAGGCGCTGGTTGCCGCCCTGGCGCTCGCCGCCAGCGGCAGCGTAGTGGCGCAGACCAAGCTCAAGTGGGCCCACGTGTACGAGACATCCGAACCCTTCCATACCGCCTCCGTCTGGGCGGCGCAGGAAATCGGCAAGCGCACCAACGGCCGTTACCAGATCGACGTATACCCGGCCTCGCAGCTGGGCAAGGAAAACGACATCAACCAGGGCCTGACCCTGGGCACGGTGGATATGATCATCTCCGGCTCCAGCTTCGCGGCCAAGAGCTTTCCCCGCATCGGCGTCACGTACTACCCCTACATCTTCCGCAATCCCGAGCACCTGATCGCCTACACCAAGAGCGATATCTACAAGGAGCTCACGCGCGGCTACGACGAGAAGAGCGGCAACCACATCGTCGCCACCACCTACTACGGTACGCGCCAGACCACGTCCAACCGACCCTTCACCAAGTGTTCCGAAATGAAGGGCCTGAAGATCCGTGTGCCTGACGTGGCCGCCTATCTGGCCATGCCGCGCGCCTGCGGGGCCAACACCGCGCCGATCGCCTTCGCCGAGGTCTACCTGGCTTTGCAGAACGGCACCGTTGAGGCGCAGGAGAACCCGCTCACCACCATCGAGGCCAAGAAGTTCTACGAAGTGCAGAAGAACATCATCCTCACCGGCCATATCGTCGATCACCTGAACACGGTGATCTCGGGCAAGCTGTGGAAGAGCCTGTCCGACGAGGACAAGAAGATCTTTGCCGAAGTGGCGCAGCAGGCGGCCGAGAAGGCTTCCGCCGAGGTCGCCGAAAGCGAGAAGAAGATGGTCGAGGTGTTTCGCAAGCGCGGCCTGAACGTGGCGGAGGTGAACGTCCAGGACTTCCGCGACACCGTGCTGGAGAAAGTGCCGTTCAAGCAGTACGGCTACGAAAAATCGGATTGGGAACGGATCCAGGCCGTGAAGTAAGCGCGCCCGGGGCCGCCCCGCGGCCCCGCATCGACCCGTCCGACTCCGCACAAGGGGAACGCCATGCATTCCGATGCCAAGGCCGCCGTGATGGCGGCCGCCAGCAACAACCCTGTCCATCCCGCGGGGCACCAGCCGCCCGCCACGGCGCAGGAGATCGTCCAGAGTTTCGAGGAAGCCGATCATCACGAGGTCAGCCTGGCGGGCTACCAGCCCGAGGACTGGATCTGCCTGGGTATTTTCTGGACCATGGCGCTGCTGGTCTTCCTGCAGTTCTTTTCGCGCTATGTGCTTAACGACTCCTACGCCTGGACCGAGGAACTGGCCGTCTATTGCCTGATCGGCGTGGTGTTCATAGGCTCGGCCATGTGCGTGCGCGCCTGCCGCCACATCCAGGTGGATTTCCTGTACCGCTACCTGCCGCGCCCTGTCGGTCGCACGCTGGCCACCGTCATCGACCTGCTGCGCACGGCGTTCTTCGGTTATGCGGTGTGGCTCACCTACCGCTACATCGCGCTGGTGGGCGACGAGCCCATGACCACGCTGTTCTGGAACAAGGCCTATGTCTACTGGATGGCGTTGGCGGGATTCGTCCTGATGTTCCTGCGCTCGGTGCAGGTGTCGATCTGCAATTGGCGCCAGGGCTACTCCATCCTGGAAAACCCCGCGGCCTACGAGTCGCAGGACTAGCCGGGGCGGCCCCGGAATCCGACAACGACAACCGGAAGCGAGACATGGGCATACTGATCGGAACCTTTCTGCTGTTGATGATCTTCGGCCTGCCGGTGGCGGTGGCCATGGCAGGCGCATCGCTGCTGTTCGTGCTGATTTCGGGCAGCGTGCCCGACGTGGTGGTGGCGCAGCGCATGATCGCGGGGGTGGAGTCCTTCCCCCTGCTGGCCGTGCCGTTCTTCATCCTGGCCGGCAACCTGATGAACATCGCGGGCATCACCGGCCGCATCTATAACTTCGCGGTTGCGCTGGTGGGCTGGATGCGCGGCGGACTGGGGCAGGTGAACATCATCGGTTCGGTGGTGTTCGCCGGCATGTCGGGTACGGCCATTGCCGACGCCGCGGGCCTGGGCACCATCGAAATCAAGGCCATGAAGGATCACGGCTACGAAACCGAGTTCGCGGTGGGGGTGACGGCCGCCTCGGCCACGCTGGGTCCCATCATTCCGCCGTCGCTGCCCTTCGTCATCTACGGCATGATGGCCAACGTGTCGATCGGCTCGCTGTTCCTGGCCGGCCTGATTCCCGGCGCAGTCCTGACCGTGCTGATGATGCTGACCGTGGCCTATTACGCGCGCCGCAACAACTGGGGCGGCGACGTGTCCTTCGACTGGAAGCGCCTGGGCGCCGCCGGGCTGGAAGTCGGCATCGTGCTGGCGTTCCCGCTGGCGATCTGGCTCATGACCGAGGCCGGCATGTCGGCGAACCTGGCAGCAGGCATCGCCTTTGCCGTGTTGCTGGCGCTGGACTGGCGCTACAACTTTTCGGCGGTGATGGCGCTGATGGCGCCCGTCATCCTGATCGGCGGCATGACGCTGGGCTGGTTCACGCCCACGGAGGCCGCGGTGGCCGCGGTGATATGGGCGTTGTTCCTGGGACTGGTGCGCTATCGCTCCATGACCTTGCGGACCTTGGCCAAGGCGACTTTCGACACCATCGAGACCACGGCGTCGGTGCTGTTCATCGTCACCGCAGCCTCGGTGTTCGCCTGGTTGCTGACCACCACCCAGGCGGCCCAGGCGCTGACCGACGGCATACTCAGCGTGACCCAGAACAAATGGGTGTTCCTGCTGATGGCCAACGTCCTGATCCTGATCGTGGGCTGCTTCATCGACACTATCGCCGCCATCACCATCCTGGTGCCTATCCTGCTGCCCATCGTGCTCAAGCTCGGCATCGATCCGATCCATTTCGGCCTGATCATGACGCTGAACCTGATGATCGGTCTGCTGCACCCGCCCATGGGCATGGTGCTGTTCGTGCTGGCGCGCGTGTCCAAGCTGTCGGTGGAACGGACCACGGTCGCGATCCTGCCATGGCTGGTGCCCCTGTTCGTGGCGCTGATCGCCATTACCTATATCCCCCAGATCACGCTCTGGCTGCCCACCGCCATGGGCATGGCCAAGTAAAGAGGAAAACGTCATGACTGGAAGGCTGCAAGGCAAGACCGCCGTCGTCACCGCCGCGGGGCAAGGCATAGGCCGCGCCGTGGCCGAGGCCTATGCCCGCGAAGGCGCCGACGTGCTGGCGCTGGACATCAACGGCGGGGCGCTGGAGACGCTGGCGGGATGCCGGCGCCGCGTGCTGGACGTGACCGACGCCGCCGCCATCGGCGCGCTGGTCGCCGAGGCGGGGCCGGTGGACGTATTGTTCAACGGCGCCGGCTTCGTGCATGCCGGAACCATCCTGGACTGCGATGAAAAAGCCTGGGACTTCTCGTTCGAACTGAACGTGAAGTCCATGTACCGCATGATCCGCGCCTGCCTGCCCGGCATGCTGGCGCGGGGCGGGGGCTCCATCGTCAACATGGCCTCGGTGGCGTCCAGCATCAAGGGCGCGCCCAACCGCTGCGTCTACGGCGCCACCAAGGCAGCGGTGATCGGGCTGACCAAGTCCGTGGCCGCGGATTACGTCGGGCAGGGCATACGCTGCAACGCCATCTGCCCGGGCACGGTGGAATCGCCTTCGCTGCGCCAGCGCATCGAAGCGCAGGCCAGCGCCGGCGGGCAGACGCTGGCCGTGGTGGAGGCCGCCTTCGTCGCCCGCCAGCCCATGGGCCGCATCGGCAGCGCCGAGGAAATCGCCCTGCTGGCGGTGTACCTTGCCAGCGACGAGTCCGCCTTTACCACCGGCACCGCCCAGGTCATCGACGGCGGCTGGTCGAACTGAACATTTACTACACACATGAGGAACATGCGATGAAACTGTTGCGCTATGGTGCGAAAGGCGCGGAGAAGCCCGGAATGCTGGACGCCCGCGGGCAGGTGCGGGACCTGTCGGCGGTCCTGCCGGACATAGGCGCCGCCACGCTCACGCGCGCCGGCCTTGCGCCGCTGCGCGCGCTGGACCCGGCCAGCCTGCCGCCGGTGGATCGCCCGGGCCGCCTGGCTCCGCCCTGGAGCGGCATGGGCAAGTTCATCTGCATCGGTCTGAACTACGCCGACCACGCAGCGGAGTCGGGCCTGCCGGTGCCGGCCGAGCCTGTGGTCTTCATGAAGCCAACCTCGGCCGTGGTCGGCTGCAACGATCCTGTGGTGCTGCCGCAGGACTCCGTCAAGACCGACTGGGAAGTCGAGCTGGGCGTGGTGATCGGCGAGCGGGCCCGCTACGTCAGCGAGGCGGACGCCATGAAGCACGTGGCCGGTTATTGCGTGGTCAACGACGTGTCCGAGCGTGAATACCAGATCGAGCGCGGCGGTACCTGGGACAAGGGCAAGGGCTGCGATACCTTCGGCCCGGTCGGCCCGTGGCTGGTCACCGCCGACGAGATCGCCGACCCGCAGGCGCTGGACATGTGGCTGGACGTCAATGGCAAGCGCTATCAGAACGGCAGCACCCGCACCATGGTGTTCGGCGTGGCGCAACTGGTGTCCTACGTCAGCCGCTTCATGACCCTGTACCCGGGAGACCTGATCAGCACCGGCACGCCGCCGGGCGTGGGCATGGGCCAGAAGCCGGCGCCCGTGTACCTGAAGGCCGGCGACGAGATGCGGCTGGGCATTGCCGGCCTGGGCGAACAGCAGCAGCGCGTCCACGCCTGGGATCCTGCGCTGATCGACGGTTAGCGGCGCGAGAACGCCAGGAGGCATTCATGTCTGAAACCGATACCGCCGTCATACGCATCCACCCGGCGGACAATGTGGTGATCGCCAGGCGCCAGCTGGCCGGCGGCACGCGCCTGGCTGGCGAAGACGTCGTCGTGCGCGGCCTGGTGCCGCCAGGGCACAAGGTGGCAACGCGCGCCATCGCCGCGGGCGAGCCGGTGCGCCGCTACAACCAGATCATCGGTGTCGCGCGCTGCGACATCGCGCCCGGCGCGCATGTCCACACGCACAACCTGGAGTTCTCCGACTTCGAGCGCGATTACGCCGTGGGCGTCGACGCGCGCGCCACCGATTACGTCGACGCGCCCGCGCAGTTCGACGGCATCGTGCGCGCCGACGGCCGCGTCGCCACGCGCAACTACATCGGCATCCTCACCAGCGTGAACTGTTCGGCCACCGCCGCGCGCGCGATCGCCGACCATTTCCGTCGCGATATCCATCCGGACGCGCTGGCGGCCTATCCCAACGTGGACGGAGTGGTGGCGCTGACGCATGGCGCCGGCTGCGCCACGGGCAGCGAGGGCGAACCGCTGCGCCTCTTGCGCCGCACGCTGGGCGGCTACGCCCGCCATCCCAATTTCGCGGGGCTGCTGGTGCTGGGCCTGGGCTGCGAAACCAACCAGATCGGCGGCCTGATGGAGCAGGAGGGGCTGCGCGAGAGCGGCTTGCTGCATACCTTCAACATCCAGGAGACCGGCGGCACGCGCAAGACCGTGGAGCATGGCATTGAACTGGTGCGCGCCATGCTGGCGCAGGCCGACCGCGTCCAGCGCCAGCCCGTGCCTGCAAGCATGTTGACCGTGGGCCTGCAATGCGGCGGGTCCGACGGCTATTCGGGCATCAGCGCCAATCCGGCGCTGGGCGCCGCAGTGGACCTGCTGGTACGCCATGGCGGCAGCGCCATCCTGTCGGAGACGCCGGAGATCTATGGCGGCGAGCACCTGCTGACCCGGCGCGCCGCCACGCCCGAAGTCGCGGCCAAGCTGCTGGCCCGGCTGCGCTGGTGGGAGGACTACTGCGCCCGCAACGATGCGGAAATGGACAACAACCCCTCGGCCGGGAACAAGGCGGGCGGGCTGACCACCATCCTGGAGAAATCCCTGGGCGCCATCGCCAAGAGCGGCACGACCCGCCTGGCCGACGTGTACGAATACGCCGAAACGGTGAGGGCGCGCGGGCTGGTGTTCATGGATACGCCGGGCTACGACCCGGTGTCCGCCACCGGCCAGGTCGCGGGCGGCGCCAACCTGATCTGCTTCACCACCGGCCGCGGCTCGGCCTACGGCTGTGCGCCCGCGCCGTCCTTGAAGCTGTCGACCAACACGGCGCTGTGGCAACGGCAGTCCGACGACATCGACATCAATTGCGGCGAAGTGGTTGACGGCGCGCAAAGCGTGGCCGGCATGGGCGAGCGCATATTCCGTCTGATGCTGGAAACAGCCTCGGGCCGGCGCACGCGCAGCGAGGAACATGGCTACGGCCAGAACGAGTTCGTGCCTTGGCAGTTGGGCGCGGTGATGTAGGCGCCCGGCGTCGGCCAGGGGTTTCCAGCATTCCACAGGACTATCCATGAAGATTACCCAAGCGCGCGTCATCGTCTGCAGCCCCGGCCGCAATTTCGTTACCTTGAAGATCGAAACCGATGAAGGCCTGTACGGCATCGGCGATGCCACGCTCAATGGCCGTGAGCTGGCCGTGGCGGCCTACCTGACCGAGCACGTGATTCCCTGCCTCATCGGCCGCGATCCGCAGCAGATCGAGGATATCTGGCAGTACCTGTACCGCGGCGCATATTGGCGGCGCGGTCCGGTCACCATGTCTGCGATCGCCGCCGTGGACACGGCCTTGTGGGACATCAAGGCCAAGGCCGCAGGCATGCCGCTGTACCAGTTGCTGGGCGGCAAGAGCCGTTCGGGCGTCATGGTCTACGGCCACGCCAATGGCCGCGACATCGACGAAACCGTGGACGAGGTGCTGCGCTACCGCGAGATGGGCTATCTGGCCATCCGCGCGCAAAGCGGGGTGCCGGGCCTGAACTCGGTCTATGGCGTGGGGCGCGGCCGCATGTTCTACGAACCCGCCGACGGCTCCCTGCCGTCCGAGCACGATTGGTCCACGGAAAAGTATCTGGACCACGCGCCGCGCCTGTTCCAGCGGGTGCGCGACGCAGTGGGCTGGGACACCCATCTGCTGCACGATGTGCATCACCGGCTCACGCCCATCGAGGCCGGCCGCCTGGGCAAGTCGCTGGAGCCCTACCGCCTGTTCTGGATGGAGGACGCCACGCCCGCGGAAAACCAGGAAGCCTTCCGGCTGATCCGCCAGCACACGGTCACGCCGATCGCGGTGGGCGAAGTCTTCAACACCATCTGGGACTGCAAGGACCTGATCGAAAACCAGCTGATCGACTACATCCGCGCCACGGTGGTGCATGCGGGCGGCATCACGCATCTGCGCCGCATTGCCGATCTGGCCGCGCTCTATCAGGTGCGGACCGGCTGCCATGGCGCCACCGACCTGTCGCCAGCCTGCATGGGAGCCGCTCTGCATTTCGACCTGTGGGTGCCGAATTTCGGCATCCAGGAGTACATGCGGCACACGGACGAAACGGACGCAGTGTTTCCCCACGCTTACAGCTTCAATCAGGGCATGCTATACCCTGGCGACGCGCCGGGCCATGGTGTCGACATCGACGAAAAGCTCGCCGCCAGATATCCCTACCAACGCGCCTACCTGCCGGTCAACCGGCAGGCGCATGATGGCGCACTATGGCACTGGTAATCCATGCTCGAACGTTTGAATTCGGAGTCCCTGGCGCATCTGCCCGAGGACGTGGAATCTCCCGCCTATGACCGCAGCCGGGTCACGCCCGGCATTGTGCATCTGGGCATAGGCGCTTTCCACCGCGCCCACCAGGCGGTGGTGACGGACCTGGCCATGGCCGCCAGCGGGGACCTGAGTTGGGGCATCGTGGGCGTTTCGCTGCGCAGCCCCGCCACGCGCGACGCGCTGACGCCGCAGGACGGCCTGTACACCCTGGCGCTGCGCGACGCCGGCCCGGATGGGCAGTTGCGGGAACAGTTGCGGGTGGTCGGGTCGGTGTTGCGGGTCGTGGTGGCCGAGGAAGATCCCCAGGCGGTGCTGGAGCGCATCGCGTCCGCCCAGACGCGCATCGTCAGCCTGACCGTCACCGAGAAGGGCTACAGCCACGAACCGTCCACCGGCCACCTGCGCTGGGATGACCCGGACATCGTGCACGACCTTGCGCATCCGGTCAGGCCGCGCAGCACCATCGGCATCCTGGTGTACGGCCTGGCGCTGCGGCGCGAACGCAGCTTGCCCCCCGTCACGCTGCTGTCCTGCGACAACCTGCACGCCAACGGTGACACGCTGCGCAGCCTGGTGCTGGCCTTCGCCTTGCGGGTCGACGTGGGCCTGACCGCATGGATCGACAACAACTGCACTTTTCCGAATTCCATGGTGGACCGCATCGTGCCGGGCACGCAGGACGAAGACCGCGCGCGCGTGGCAGAGCGCCTGGGATTCGAGGACGCCTGGCCGGTGGTGGGTGAACCCTTCCTCAACTGGGTCATCGAGGACAAGTTCGCGGCCGGCAGGCCTGCCTGGGACGCGGCCGGCGCGAACTTCGTGCGCAACGCGGCGCCATACGAACGCCTGAAGCTGCGCATGGTCAACGCGCCGCATTCCGCGTTCGCGTACCTGGGCTCGATGCTGGGTCTGCGCACCAATAGCGAAGCCGCCGCGACGCCGGCGCTGCGCCGCTATGTGGACGACATGATGCGGCTGGAGCTTGCGCCCACGCTGCGCGGCGTTCCGGGATCAGGGCTGGATGAGTATCGCCAGCGCTTCCTGGCGCGCGTGTCCAATCCGGCGCTGCCTCACCTCACCCGGCAGGTCGCGATGGATGGTTCGCAGAAGGTGCCGCAGCGCCTGCTGGCCGCCATCCGCGACCGCAAGCAACGGGGCGACGATTTCAGCCGGCTGGCCATGTCCGTAGCCGCCTGGCTGCATTACCTGCGCGGATACGACGAGCAGGGCAACACTTATGCCATCCAGGATCCGCTGGCCAGCGCGCTTGCCAAACTGCTGGCGCGCGCCGAGGTGGCCGCAACGGCTTCGGCCCCTTCCCAGGCAGCGCATCGGCGAGCCACTGTGATGGCGGGATTCCGGCCTGTGTTCGGCGATCTGGGCAGCAAGCCCGCTTTTGTCGAGGCGCTGGCCCTGCAGCTGGAACGCCTGCGCACGCTGGGCGTGCTGGGCGCGCTGGAGGCCCTGGAGCAGGACGCGGCGAGGGAAGACTCGGCGCAGCCCGTGCCGGCCGCTTGACCGCTGGCGGCGCGCCGCCAGCATCCATAAGGAGCGCAGCATGGCAAGGTCGGAAGGCGTGGGCGCGGCGCATTGGCAGGAATGGGGCGAAGCGTGCTTGCGGGTCCTGGATTTCAATGAAGACGACGGCCACTGCCTGGCGTCCAGCCTGGCGCAGACCAGCCTGTGGGGCATTGACTCGCATGGCATCGCGCGGCTGCCGCACTACCTGAACCGGGTCGTCCATGGCTCCATCCTGGCGCGGCCACAAATCCGTGTCGAGCAGAGCGGGGCGGCTTGTGCGCAGGTGCATGGCGGCAGGGGCCATGGCATCGTGGTGGCGCACCGGGCCAACGAGACGGCCATGGCGCTGGCGCGCGAGGCGGGCGTGGGCGCCGTCGGCGTCAGCGACTCTTCGCATTGCGGAGCCATCGGCCTGTACACGCGCGCGGCCGCTCGGCAAGGGCTGATCGGCATGGCCTACACGCATTCCGATTCCATTGCCGCGCCGTTCGGCGGCCGGCAACCGTATTTCGGCACCAACCCCATTTCCTTCGCTTTCCCCAGACAGGATGGCGAGCCGCTGTGCCTGGACATGGCGACGACCTCAATCCCATGGAATCGCGTCATGAACGCGCGCCGCGACGGCGCAGAACTGCCCGGAGGCGTGGCGCTGGACGCCGAGGGACGTAGCGTGACCGACGCGCGGCGTGTCCGCGCCTTGACGCCCTTGGGCGGCGACTACGGCCACAAGGGCTACGGCCTGGCGATGATGGTCGAACTCTTGTGCGGGCCGCTCAACGGCAATCCCCATGGACCGCACATCGGTCCCATGTACGAGCAGCTGGATCGTCCACGCGAACTCGGGGCGTTCTTCATCGTCATCGATCCCGCCCGGTTCGCGGGCGGCGCGACGTTGGCCGCCGTGGTGGCGGGCATGGCGGCCGAACTGGCGGCGCAGCCCGGTTCGCCACGCATGCCGGGCGATCCCGAACTGGCCTCGCAGGCGCAGCGCCAGGCCGCGGGGATTCCGGTGCCGCCGGCCTTGAAGGCCGAAATGGCCGAATGGAGCGCCAGGTTGGGGCTTGCGCTGCCGCCGTTCACACCGCTGGACGGCCAGGCCTGAGCGCAGCCGTCCCGCTACGCAGGAAGCGTCAGCGGACCAGGCCGAAGAACTCCATCGTGTTGCGGCTCAGAATCTTCTGCTGCACGTCCGGCAGCAGGCCAGCGTGGGTCACCAGCTTGCCCACTTCCTGTTCGCCCAGGGGATAGGGGTAGTCGGATCCTAGCAGCACCCGGTCTTCGCCCATTACGTCGATCAGCAGGCGCAGCGCGCGCGGGTCGAACACCGCGCTGTCGGTGTAGAAGCGGTCGGTGTACGAAGAGGGCAGCTGCGGACAGTCCTGGCGGATGATGTCGCGATGGCGCCAGGCATTGTCCACGCGGCCCAGCAGGAAGGCGAAGCTGCCGCCGCCGTGCGCGAAACAGAGCTTCAGGCTGCGCGGGATGCGCTCGAACGCGCCGGACAGGATCAGCGACAGGATGCCCAGCTGGGTTTCAGCGGGCATGGAGACCAGCCACGGCAACATCCATTTCTTCATGCGGCCGTCGGTCATCATGTCCCAGGGATGCACCAGCACCGGGATGTGATCGTTGGCGCAGTGGATCAGGAACTGCACCAGGGTCTCGTCGTCCAGGTCGCGCGGGCCGACGTGGTTGCCGATCTGCACACCCAGGTGGCCGGCGGCGCGGGCGCGCGACGCTTCCTTGCAGGCCAGCTCCAGATCCTGCAGCGGCACCTGCGCCAGCGCCTTCAGGCGCGCTGGCGCATGGGCGCAGTGTTCCAGCGCCAGGTCGTTCATGCGCGCCGCCCAGTCGGCGGCGGCCCGGGCCGGATAGGAGTAGCCGAACATGATGGGCGTCGCGCAGAGGATCTGCAGGTCTACGCCGTTGCGGTCCATCTGTTCCAGGCGCAGGGCCGGGTCCCACAAGGTGGCGTCCACCGGGCGGAACGGGCGGTCACCCGCCATGATCTGGCCGCTCGAACCGTCGCCGTCCAGCCGCAGCCAGGGCGCGTTGACGGGGTCCAGTGCCGCCGCTTCCTGCCGGGTGATCGGCGGGAAGAAGTGCGCGTGCATGTCGATTTTCTGGGTCATGTGCAAAGGAAAAGAAGTCGGTCGGGCGCGTGGCGGTGTGGCGCAAGATTGGGCAAAAGGAAACGCCCCTAGGCCGGGGCCGCCTGCGCGGAGGGCGCATGCCCCTTGCCCGGATGGATCTCGCCGCAGCTGGGACAGGTGCGTTTCTCGGTGCTGGAATAAAAGGCCTGGAACAGCGGCGGCAGGTCGGTCACGATGCTCTTGAGCTGTACCTCCACGCGGTGCACCAGGCTGCGGCATTGCGGGCAATACCATTCGAAGCCGTCCAGCAAGCCTTCAGGGCGCTGGCGTTCGATGACCAGGCAGGCGCTGTCGGTCTCGGGTCGTTGCGGCGAATGCCGCACGTGCGGCGGCAGAAGGAAAATATCGCCTTCCTTCAGATCCACGCGCTCGGGCTTGCCGTCCACCCACAGCGACAGCCAGGCGTTGCCGCGCAATTGGTAGAAGAACTCTTCCAGCGGGTCGTCGTGGTAGTCGGTGCGGTGGTTCGGGCCGCCGACCACGGTGACGATGAAGTCGGCGTCCTGCCAGATCTGCTGGTTGCCGACCGGTGGCTTGAGCAGGTGCGCGTGGTCGTCTATCCAGCGCTGGAAGTTCAACGGCGGGCCATAGGCAGGCATGCGGATCTCCGGAAGTCTGGGGGGCGGACCGGGGCTGCCCCATAGCCCGCAGTCTAGGCGGGACCTTGCGGGCCTGCACAATAGAAATTACGCCGCCGGGTATGCGGCTTGTCTATGGCGGGATAACCCTGACCTGTCTGTCAACCGACGGCTTCAGCGCGCTGCGCCGCGATCTGCTTCAGATGGTCCACCAGGCGCTGGCAGGCCGGCGTCAGCGGGCGGTCCGCGCGCACCGAGTAGCCCACGTCGCCGAATGCGCCGAAGGCGTCGGTGGGCAGGCGCGCGAGCATGCCCGTGGCCAGGAACGGCGCTGCCGCGTCGTAAGGCAGCAGCGCCAGCGCGTCGCTGTGCATGAGCACGCCGATATTGGTCAGGAGCGATAGCGATTCGACATGCCGGGCCGGCAGGCGCAGGCCGGCGTCCAGGAAGCTGCGCTCGATCGAAGCGCGCAGCGGCGAGCTGGCGGCGGGCAGGATCCAGATGTGATCGGTCAGCGCGGCCAGCGGTGCGGACGGCGCGCCGGCCAGGGGATGGGCGGCGCGCGCCACCAGGCACAGCTCCTCGCGGTACAGCTTGTGATGGTCCACCGCCACGCCGGAGATCGATGCCATGTCGGCGCCGGGCAGGCGGCCCACCACGATGTCCAGGTCGCCCGTGGCCAGCGCCGGCAGCAACTGGGAGGTCGGCCCTTCGCGCACGCTGACCTGGATGCCGGGGTGCGCGGTCATCAGGCGCGCAATCGCCTCGGGCAGCAGCTTGGCCGACGCAGCGATGAGCGTACCCACCACCACATGGCCGCTGGCCCCGCCCAGCACCGCGTCGATGTCGTCGGCCATGTAGCGGATCTCGGCCATCATGGCCTGGACCCGGCGGCCCAGCACCACGGCCAGCTCGGTCGGCGTGACGCCGCGGTTGGAACGGTCGAACAGTGACGCGCCGAAGAAGGTCTCCAGTTCGTGGATGGCCTTGGTGACGGTGGGCTGGGTCAGATGCAGCTCGCTGGCGGCGCGCGACAGCGAACGGCATGCCAGCACGCGCTCGAACACCTGCAATTGGTGCAGCTTCAGCTTGCGGCTGAGCGCGTTGGGCGTGATGCGGAAGTCCGACATGCGCCGCTAGCGCACTTGCGGCTTGTAGGCGACCGCCTTGATCTCGATCAGCAGCTGCGGGTGCGGCAGCTGATGCACGGCGACGGTGGTACGGGCCGGACCGTCGGAGTCGAAGTACTCGCCGTACACCTGGTTGTAGCCGCCGAAATCATTCATGTTGACGAGGAAGGTGCTGATCTCGACCACGTCGGCCAGCGTCGCATCGGCCGTGGCCAGGATGTCGCGGATGTTCTCGATGACGGCGCGCGTCTGCACCCGGATGTCCAGCATGGCGGTGCCCATGGCGTCGACCTCGGCGCCCGCGATGCGGTTGTCGGGCAAGCGGGAGCTGGTGCCGGAGACATACAGGAAATCGCCGGCGCGCTTGATGTGCGGATACTTGCCGCGGGGCGTGGCCTTGCCGGCGACGACGGTGGCGCTGACGCCGGGCTGGGGTTGGTTCATCGCGTCTTCCTTTGCGTGGGGTGGTCAGAGCTTAATGCAGACATTGGTGGGTTCGGTATAGAAATGCAGCGAATGGCGTCCGCCTTCACGGCCGATGCCCGATAGGCCGCTGCCGCCGAACGGCGTGCGCAGGTCGCGCAGGAACCAGCAGTTGACCCAGGCCAGGCCGACCTTCATGGCCTGCGCCACGCGGTGGCCGCGCGTGAGGTTCTGCGTCCAGACGGCCGCAGCCAGGCCGTAGCGCGTGTCGTTGGCCAGTCTGATGGCTTCTTCTTCGGTGTCGAAGGGCGCCACGTGGCAGACCGGGCCGAAGACTTCCTCCTTGATGCAGCGGGCGGTCTCGGGCAGGCCGGTCCAGATCGTGGGCTGCACGTAGGCGCCTTCGTCGCGCGCATCGCCGAATATCGGCACGCCGCCGCCGGACACCACCGTCGCGCCTTCCTCGCGCGCCAGGGCGAAGTACGACAGCACCTTCTCGCGATGCTCGCGCGACACCAGCGGTCCCATCTCGGTGGCCGGATCCATGGGCCAGCCGATGCGCAGGGCTTCCGCGCGCGCCGCCAGCGCGGCGACGAAGCGCTCATAGATCGGGCGTTCGACGTAGACGCGCTCGGTGCACAGGCAGACCTGCCCGCAGTTGGCGAACACCGATTGCGTCACGCCGTCCACCGCGGCATCGAAATCCGCATCGGCGAACACCAGCGCCGCGTTCTTGCCGCCCAGCTCGAACGACACCGGCTTCACGCCCGGCGCCACGGCTCGCATGATGGCCGCGCCCGTGGCCGACTCGCCCGTGAAGGTGATGCCGTCGATGTCCGGATGGGTGGTCATGAATTCGCCCGCCGAGCCAGGTCCGAAGCCATGCGCCAGGTTCAGCACGCCGGCAGGCAGTCCGGCCTCATGCGCGACCTCGGCCAGCAGCGTGGCCGTGGAGGGCGTGACTTCGGACGGCTTCATGATCACCGTATTGCCGAATGCCAGCGCCGGCGCCACCTTCCAGGTCAGCAACAGGAGCGGCAGGTTCCAGGGCGAAATCACGCCCACCACGCCCAGCGGCTTGCGGTAGGCGTAGTTCAGCGCCTGGCGGCCATCGGGCGTATCCGTCATGTAGCTTTCCATGTCCAGCGTGCGCGCCAGTTCCGCGAAGGCGCGGAAATTGGCGGCCCCGCGCGGAATGTCGATCTTGCCTGCCCAGCCCACCGGCTTGCCGGTGTCTCCGATCTCGGCCTGCAGGAAATCGTCGAAGCGCCGCGTGATGCCGTCGGCCAGGGCCAGCAGATGATCGGTGCGCTCGGCCACCGACAGCGCCGCCCAGGCGGGCAGGGCTCGGTGCGCCGCCGCCACCGCGCGGTCGATCTGGTCGCGGTTGGCTTCGTGGACCTGGGCGACCAGGCGCCCGTCCACCGGGCTGTGCTTGTCGAAGGTGGACGCGCCGTCTTCGAAGCGGCCGTCGATGTAGTTGCGCAATTGTCGGATCGTCATGTGCAGGGCTCGGTCTGGATGCAAAATAAATACGTATACGTACTATATTGGCGGATCCGGAGAAGCGCAAGGTTTCCTCGCCATCTCCGACTTTGCGCACGCCTGCGCCTACAATCGCCAGGCGTATTCCTTGGAAGCCCGATGACCGCCAACGCCAGACCCGCCCGTGCCAAGCAGGCCGCACCCCAGGCCCTGCAGGCGTTCGACCTGACCCAGGTCGCATCCCATCTGCTGCGCCGGGCCCATTTCCGGGCCGAAGCCCTGTTCGCCCAGGCCTTTCCCGACGAAGACCTGACCCCGCGCCAGAAGGCGTTGCTTATCACCGTCTATCAGAATCCGGGCGCGACCCAGAACCGCATCGCCGAACTGATCGCGCTGGACCGCAATTCCTTCGCTGAAATGATCGCGCGCATGACCAAAAAGGGCTACGTGCGCCGTAAGCGCTCGGCCCAGGACGGGCGCGCCTATGCGCTGGAGATCACGGAAGAGGGCATTGCTCTGTTGGCGCGCATTCTGCCGCAGGATGCTGCGGTCGAGGCGGAGGTCCTGGCGCCCATCCCTGAGGATTTGCGGCCCGTGTTCCTGAAATGCCTGCGCCTGATGGCGGGGCTGGAGCAGCAGGACGATGCCTGAGCGCGTCTGATTCAGGCGTCCGCTGCAGGCGCCGAGTCCGACGCGGGCGCGCTCTTCCTGCCGAAGCGCAGCGCGAACTGGCGCGTGAACACCGCACCGAAGAAGAAGATCTGCGCCGAATAGTAGATCCACAGCAGCAGCGCGATCAGCGACCCCGCCGCGCCGTAGGCCGACACCGCTGCGCCCCGGCTGAGATAGACGCCGATGCCCCACTTGCCCACCAGGAACAGCGCCGCGGTCACGATGGCGCCCGGGATCACGTCCGGCCACGAGATCTTCGCGCTTGGCAGCAGCTTGTAGATGACCGCGAACAGCGCCACCACGATGGAGAAGGAAAACAGGCTGGAAATCCACTCCGCCACCAGGGCGAAGGACGAAGCCGTCCAGAGATCGCCGTAATAACCCCGTGCGGCTCCGAGCGCGGCGTTCACCGTCAGCGATATCAAGAGGAATAGCGCCAGCACCAGCACCAGGCCGAACGACAGCATGCGGCTGCGGACCATGCCGTGCAGCCCGCCTTTCTGGTTGGCGGAGACTTCCCACAGTTCGTCCAGGCTGGCCTTCAGTTCCGCGAAGGCCGTGGTGGCGCTGAAGATCAGCACGAAGATCGATATCAGCGCCGCGATCCAGCCCTTGCCTGATTCATGGGCGCTGGCCAGCACCGTCTGGATGACTTCAGCGCCGCGCTCGCCGGTCAGCTCGCGCAGTTGTGAGAACAACTCCGAGCGCACCGCGTCTTCGCCGAAGAACGCGCCCGCCACCGCGATCACCAGGATCAGCATGGGCGCAAGCGAAAACACCATGTACAGCGCCAGCGCCGCGCCCTTGCTGGAGGCGCGATGGGTGGACCACTGTTTGGCCGAGTCCATCAACAGCCCGCCGATTTCGGACGGACGCAGGGCGCGCAACAGGGTCGGGGGCAAACGCATGGGACTCGGCTCGTTCTGAGGGAGCCTTCATTGTAGGGACGCATGCGCTGCGGCGAAACCCGCAGATTGTGCGCAAACGTGTTCTTTGGCGAGGCCGCGTTGCGGAAAAAAGAAAAACCCCCGGGGCGAAGGACCGGGGGTTTTTCGGGATACTGCATTCCCCGGCCGGAGCCGGGGAGGCCTTGCAAGGATGGCGGGACTTAGAAGTCCATGCCGCCCATGCCGCCCATGCCGCCGGGCATGGCCGGAGCAGCGGGCTTGTCTTCGGCCAGTTCGACCACGGCAGCTTCGGCGGTCAGCAGCAGGCTGGCGACGGAAGCGGCGTTCTGCAGGGCGGTGCGGGTCACCTTGGTGGGATCCAGCACGCCTTGCTCGACCAGGTCGGTGTACTCGCCGGTCGCGGCGTTGTAGCCGTAGTTGCCCTTGCCGTTCAGCACGGTGTTGACGACCACGCTGGCTTCTTCGCCGGCGTTGGTGACGATGGTGCGCAGCGGCTCTTCCACAGCACGCAGGATCAGCTTGATGCCGGCGTTCTGGTCAGGCGTGTCGCCCTTCAGGTCAGCGATGGCTTGCTTGGCGCGCAGCAGAGCAACGCCGCCGCCAGCCACAACGCCTTCTTCCACTGCAGCGCGGGTGGCGTGCAGGGCGTCTTCGACGCGAGCCTTCTTTTCCTTCATTTCGACTTCGGTGGCAGCGCCAACGCGAATCACGGCAACGCCGCCGGCCAGCTTGGCCACGCGTTCTTGCAGCTTTTCACGGTCGTAGTCGGACGTGGCTTCTTCGATCTGGACGCGGATTTGCTTGACGCGAGCTTCGATCGACTTGCTGTCGCCAGCGCCGTCGATGATGGTCGTGTTTTCCTTGCCCACTTCGATGCGCTTGGCTTGGCCCAGTTCAGCCAGGCCGGCCTTTTCCAGCGACATGCCGGTTTCTTCGGAGATCACCGTGCCGCCCGTCAGGATGGCGATGTCTTCCAGCATGGCCTTGCGGCGGTCGCCGAAGCCAGGAGCCTTGACTGCGGTCGTCTTCAGGATGCCGCGGATGTTGTTCACAACCAGGGTAGCCAGGGCTTCGCCTTCGACGTCTTCAGCGATGATCAGCAGCGGACGGCTCGACTTGGCAACTTGTTCCAGCACGGGCAGCAGGTCGCGGATGTTGCTGATCTTCTTGTCGAAAATCAGGACAAACGGATCTTCCAGAGCGGCAACTTGCTTGTCCGGGTTGTTGATGAAGTAGGGCGACAGGTAGCCGCGGTCGAATTGCATGCCTTCGACGACGTCCAGCTCGTTTTCCAGCGACTTGCCGTCTTCGACGGTGATGACGCCTTCCTTGCCGACCTTGTCCATCGCGTCAGCGATGATCTGGCCGATGGAGGTGTCGCTGTTGGCGGAGATCGAGCCGACCTGGGCGATTTCCTTGCTGGTCGTGACCGGCTTGGATTGCTTCTTCAGTTCAGCGACGGCGGCGGCGACAGCCTTGTCGATGCCGCGCTTCAGGTCGATCGGGTTGAAACCGGCGGCAACGTACTTCAGGCCTTCCATGACGATGGCCTGGGCCAGCACGGTGGCGGTGGTGGTGCCGTCACCGGCGTTGTCGGAGGTCTTGGAGGCAACGTCCTTGACCAGCTGGGCGCCGATGTTTTCGAACTTGTCCTTCAGTTCGATTTCCTTGGCGACGGACACGCCGTCCTTGGTCACGGTCGGGGCGCCGAACGAGCGCTCCAGCACGACGTTGCGACCCTTGGGGCCCAGGGTGGTCTTGACAGCGTTGGCGAGAACATTCACGCCGCGGACGATGCGCACGCGGGCGTCGTCACCGAACAGTACTTGCTTGGCAGCCATTTCTTAGCTTCCTTCGAAAATTCGTTTGAGGCGGGGTTTACTGGACCACGGCGAGGATTTCGTCCTCGCGGATGACGAGCAGCTCTTCGCCGTCAACCTTCACGGACTGGCCGGCGTACTTGCCGAACAGCACCTTGTCGCCAGCCTTCAGGTCGACCGGCAGGATCTTGCCGTCTTCGGTCTTCTTGCCGGGGCCGACGGCCACGACTTCACCCTGGTCGGGCTTTTCAGCGGCGCTGTCGGGGATAACGATGCCCGATGCAGTCTTGCGCTCGTTTTCGAGGCGTTTGACGATCACGCGATCGCCCAGGGGACGCAAGGCCATGAGGAACTCCTGTTGCAAAAAAGAGAAGGAAATGATCGGTTAGGCCCGGGAATGCTTGTTAGCACTCACCGGTGTCGAGTGCTAATTATAGGGATGATGTTCTAGGGTTCAAGGGGGAGGGGGGGGGTTGTTACATATTGGGGAGCTGGATGGCGTCTAACTTCATTGAGGCCGAAGTTAGACGAGCAGCCGGCAAGCACGGCGACAAAGGACAGGCGTGCAAACACGGGGAGGGAAACAGCCCCAGTACGCTGTGATAGCAGCCATAATCAATTCAACCTGGCCTCGAGTGAAGGCAGGAGTTCAGGTTTGGCTCCCACATAAACCGGTAGCGGGTGGGCCGTAGCGTACTCAGTGCGGAATATCTCAATGATGACACCGGAAACGCCAGGCGACGACGCGGTACGGACCCGCAACCACGGGCCACTGCCCCAGGGTTTTCGGGCTGGATTGATTACGGCCATCACGGTATTGCTGGGCTTTTCGCTGGGTTTCCTGCGCTACTGGGGCTTCGACGCGCCGGGCGATTGGAGCGCGCTGTCCGTGCTGCCCGGCGTGTCCCTGTTGCTCGCCAGCCTGCTGCAGATAATTGCTCTCTACCGCGCCTTGCGTCTGGAGGATGAAGCCGAGAATGAATACCGGAAAACCGTGCGGTGGTTCATTACGTCGGCGATGCTGCTGTTGCTGGGTGTGACAGCGGCGTTGTGGGAGGTAGCGTGATACGCCGCCCGTGCCGCTGGAAAATTAGGGTAATCCGGGATTCTTTAAGCCTAAACTTTTGTGAAGAATGAGCGGCAGACGCGGGATCGCCGCCGCATGAGGCATCGAGGCGGTTCTCCGTGGTGCGGCATGTGACGCACCGTACGCGGGATCGCGGGGTGAGCCCCCATAGGGAGAATCGAATGCTGTTGCGTAGACGTTGTCTGGCCATGATGGTGCTGGCGCTGACTGGCTGGGCCACGGGCAGTCATGCGCAAACACCATCTCAGGCCTGGCCCGTCAAGCCCGTGCGCCTGGTCGTGGGGCTGGCGCCCGGAGGGCTGGTCGACGTGCTGGCACGCACGGTGCAGCCGCACTTGGCCGAAGCATTGAAGCAGACCGTTATCGTGGAGAATCGGGGCGGTGCGGGCGGCAACTTGGCGGGCGCCGAGGTTGTGCGCAACGGTGGAGACAACCATACCTTCCTGCTCAATCCATCGACGACCGAATCGGTCAATCCACTGATGTTCGCCAGCATGCCGTTCGATCCGCAGCGGGACCTGCGGCCGGTTGCCTTGCTGGCCAACAGCCAGTTGTTCCTGTTTGTCCGGTCCTCGCTTGGCGTCGATACGCTCGAAGAATTCGTGGAATATGCGCGCAAGCAGCCCGCTCCTCTCAATTACGGTTCGGCCGGAAACGGCACGACGCCGCATCTGGCCGGCGAGCTGCTCAAGCAGGCTACTGGCATGCAGGCTACCCATGCGCCTTATCGCGGCGTGGCGCCGGCGATACAAGACCTGGCAGCGGGCCAGATCGACTTCGCGTTTGGACCCGCCACGGTCTTTCCC
This sequence comes from Achromobacter sp. ACM02, assembly GCF_014851605.1. Classification (NCBI taxonomy): domain Bacteria; kingdom Pseudomonadati; phylum Pseudomonadota; class Betaproteobacteria; order Burkholderiales; family Alcaligenaceae; genus Achromobacter; species Achromobacter sp. ACM02. The sequence continues at coordinate 347,189 of NZ_JACUZY010000004.1, read as the reverse complement.
ATGGTGCAAGCGGGCAAACTGAAGGTACTTGCGGTGGCAAGCCGGCAACGCGCTGCCGTGGCGCCCGACATACGAACCTTTTCCGAGGTCGGCATCGACGGTGTTTTCGCAGACAGCCTGTTTGGCGTGTATGCCGCCGCTGGCACCCGCGATGACGTGGTCGATCGCATGAACGCCGAAATCAATAAAGTGCTTGCGAGGCCGGAGATCCAGGCGCGCTTTCTCGATGCGGGCGCCGAGGCGCTACCGCTGCGTGTGGCGGACTATGCCGCGCGCGTGCAGGACGAAAAGAAATTGTTCGCCCCGTTGATGAAGTCGTTGGGGCTGAAGGAACAGTAGATAGAACAACGATAAACGCTCTGCCTGCGCAGCTCATTCGACTCTACGGCGTCATCCTTCCTCGCGCGAGGCAATCTCCGCGGCAAGCTCGGAAAGCGATACCGCGCCCAAGCGTTGCAGCAAGGCATGCTCGCCTTCGCGCAGGGAATCCGCCACCAATTGGTTCGCGGCTCGTTCCACGGGGCAGGCAGGATTGTCGTCGGCTGGCCCGATGGTAAAGACCGTGCCATGGGCGATGGCTTCATGGACATCGCGCGCGGTGATGGTTTCCAGTCCCCTGGCCAGTACCCAGCCGCCGTTGCGCCCGCCCGTGGAGGTCACCATGCCGGCGGTACGCAGCGCCGCCATGGATCGGCGCACCACCACCTCATTCGTATGCAGCATCTGGGCCAGCGTTCCAGAAGTGGTCGTGCCGCCGCGCAAATGCATGTGGATCAAGACATGCAGCAGACGGGCAAGGCGGGTGTCATTGGCCATGGGATCAATTACCGTAACTACAGATGTTACGGTATTCTAGCTGCACCGGATACTTCTTGAGAGCTTGCCCGATGATCGACCTTGAAACACGCGATGTGACCGTCAACGGCATCACGCTCAATGTCACGGCCCAGGGCGAAGGTCCACTCGTCGTGCTGTGCCACGGCTTTCCCGAGACCGCTTATGCCTGGCGCCATCAGCTGCCCGCCCTGGTCCGTGCGGGATTCCGCGCCGTGGCCCCGGATTTGCGCGGTTATGGCGCCAGCGACAGTCCGGCGGATGTGGCGGCGTTCACAACATTGGATGTCATCGGCGACCTGGTCGCGCTTATCGAAAGCGAGGGGGCCGATGATGCGGTGATCGTGGGGGGCGATTGGGGCGCCAGCATCGCATGGCAGGCAGCCCAACTGCGTCCGGACCGCTTTCGGGCCGTCGTCGCCCTGGGCGTTCCCATGATGCGCAGAGCGCCGGTTGCACCCAGCCGCCTCTTCCCCAGAACCGAGTCCGCTGCGTTTTACACGCATTACTTCAACGAGCCGGGAGTTGCTGAAGAGGAGTTCGAGCGCGACATCAGCGCGACCCTGCGCGCCATCTACTTCGCGGCATCGGGCGACGCCGGGACGCGTGACGACCCCGCCACGCCCAATCCGTTTGGCATGGTAGCCGCTGGCCGTGGCCTGCTCGATTCGCTGCCTGTCCCCCAGACGTTGCCGGCCTGGCTTACTCCATCGGATCTGGCGACCTTTGTCCAAAGCTACACCGCCAGCGGTTTTCGTGGCGGCCTCAACTATTACCGGAATCTGGACCGCAATTGGGCGCTGCAGGGGGCCTTTGAGGGAAAGACGGTGGATGTGCCTGCGCTTTATCTCGTAGGGGAAAGGGATACGGGCCTGGCGATTCCCGGCATGGACCAGATCATCGCGGCCATGCCGGCCCTCGTTCCCCAACTGCGCGCTGCTGAAGTCATTCCCGGCGCGGGGCATTGGTTGCAACAGGAAGCCCCCGAGGCAGTCAACAAGGCGCTCGTCGATTTCCTGAGGAGCCTTTGACCGTGCGAAGAAGCCATACTGCAATATCGCGTTGAAACTGCGCCAGCTAAAATCCCGCATGCGCGCTGACGGCTGTCACGGATAGACAACCTCGACGCATTGCTTTTCACCGTCGCCCCGCGCGACCACCGCAGCTCACCTTCGAAGCACAGATGAAAAATACGCTGATGGCCACGCACCTGCGCCTGGTCGGCATGGCCGCGCTCTGGGGCGCGTCGTGGTCCTGGGGCAAGGTCGTCGCCCAGGCCATGGCTCCATTGGCCGCGGCCAGCCTGCGGTTCCTGTTCGCCAGCGTGGTGCTGGTTCTGTGGATGCATCGCGCCTCGGCGCTGCGCGGCCTTAAGTCCCTGACGCGCAACCAATGGCTTGGCCTGGCCGCCGCCGCGTTGGCGGGCGTCTTTGGCTACTCCAGCTTCTTCATGTTGAGCCTGCAGCTGGTGCCGGCCGGCAAGGCCGCGATCGTGGTGACGCTGAACCCCGGCGCGACGCTGTTGCTGGCGGCGATCCTGTTCCGCGAACATCTCAATCCAGCCATCCTGGCCGGCATGGTCCTTTCGGCCATCGGTGCGTATATCGCCATCGGCGGCGGGGTTTCACAAGCAGCCGCCGGCTCCGGCGTAGGCATCGGCGAACTGCTGCTGCTCGGTTGCGTGGCCTGCTGGGTGGCCTACACCCTGATCGGCCGGCTGGTGCTCAAAGGCGTGGACGCCCTGACCACCACCACGGTGACCACCGTGATTGGCGCGCTGATGCTGCTGCTCACCAGTCTGATCGTGGAAGGCGTTCCCGCCTGGCAGAAGCTGGGGCAGGCGCCGGCCAGCGCCTGGGGCAGCCTGCTGGCTTTGGCGTTCGGGGCGACCGCGATCGCCTACGCCTGGTACTTCGAAGGCGTGAAGGCGCTGGGCGCCGGCGCGGCGTCGGGCTACATCACGCTGGTGCCCGTCTTCGGCGTGCTGTTCTCCAGCCTTTGGCTGGGCGAAGCCACGCCCGCGAATCTGTTCATCGGCGCCGCCCTTGCGATCTCGGGCATGGCCATCATGCACGTCGGCCGGCGTCGCGCCGAGGCGCGACAGCGCCGATAGGCGGACCTTCCATGCAGCCCTATACCCACGACAACATGCCGGCCCAGGAAACTTGGCTGGACTGCGCGACCGCCGACGGAGGCCGGCTGCGCGTGGTGCTGCTCGCAGCCGATCAGCAGGCGGCGGCGCCGCTGCTGGAGCGGGCCCGCTCGATCGCTCAAGCGCTGGCGACGCACCGCGACGCCGCGTTGCAATTCCTCTGGCAGGCGGGACGCGACACCGGCGACCCCGAAGATCCCCCTGTGACGTTCCTGGAACACTTCACGCCATCCGACCTGATCGTCGCGGCCGACGGGGGCTACGTGCTGCACCTGGCGCCGCGCGACGCGACCTGGTTCATGGATGGCTATTGGCCGGCCGTACGCTTCGCGGCGGATGACCGGCCTGCGGACTGGATCTGCGAATCCTGATCCGAGCCACCGTATCCAAAGCGGCCTCTTGGCGCTTGGAGGCAATGCCGCGTCAGGTTCCGCACAGGCGCATGATTACACTCTGATCGTGACACGTGCGTCATTCACGGAGAAGTCGACATGGAATTGGCTCAAACATGACTAGCAACGACGGGATTCAGGTCTCGGTCTATACCCGATGGCACCAGTTGTCGGTGCCGTTGGCCTTCGCCCTGGCGGCGGGCAGCTTCATGCTGGTGGTGTTCAACCGTGGGCCGATTGTTCTGGCGGTTGTGCTGGCGGTGCTGGGGTTGCTGGCGCCGCCGCTGGTGGCGTTCAAGGGCTTTCCCACACGCAATACCGTCAAGGTGACGTCCGAAGGGCTGGAGTTTTCGCGCCGCTCCGCCGTCGCCTTCGCCCAATTGTCCCGCTGGGGCACCGACGATTATCTCAAGCTGGTCCGTCCCGGCCTGCCGACGTTGCTGGTCAGTGCAGTGGACCGGCCCACACGTGAACGTCTGTTGCGCGAGTTTGAGCAGGCCTTGGCGGCGTGGCATACGCGCCAGCCCGCCGGTACGCAGGCGGCGCGCCGCACACATTTCTATGGTTCCACGGCAGGACGCCTGGTGGGCCTGTTGATCATCGTGCTGGGGGCGGGTGTGGCTGTCATGGCGCTGAGCTTGCGCGAACCGTCGATGTCGCTGGCTATCGTTGGCGGGCTGGGAGCGCTGTTCGGATTGGCGATGCTGTTTGGCCGGCGGGGCTGAACGGTCATGGCGGCCAGGCAGGTCGAGGTGTGTGCGCAGGTCGTGGAAGCGCTTGCCGCCGCAATCAAAGATATAGTGGTGCGCTTTCAAGGCTCCCGCTTTCGCGGCGAACCAGGACTTTTCTTAGCTTCAGGATGCTTGCATGACCATGACCGCCGAACAGTTTCATCAACGCATGTGGGAAATCCTGGATCCCGTGGACACCGAGCATTTCGAGGTCGTGGCCGCGCCCGCGCCCGATGCGGAGGCGATCGCCGGGCTGGAAGCCGCTGTAGGCTTCCCGCTGCCTTCGGCGTTTGCGGCCTTCTGCCAGCGTACCAACGGCCTGTGCGTGATGGTGCGCGAGGAAGTCTGGCCGCATGCGAAGGAATTCGAAGTCGGCCCCGCCTGGACTTTCTGGCGCGGCCTGGTGCTGTTGGGCATCGATGCGCCGGAGTTGCCCGAATGGGCCAGCATCTCGGCGCAGCAGCGCCAGCTTGCCGAGGCCGGTTTGCCCGGCATCCTGCCCGTGCTGAAGGTCGTGGGTGACGGCAGCCGGATCTGGGGCGTGGATCAGGCGGGGACGGTCGTGGCGATCGATGACTTGACCGATGTGGAGCCGCTGACCGGCGACCTCACCGACCTCTACGCCGAGCAGATAGCCGATCTGCTGCAGCGCCAGCAGGATATGGCGCGGCGGCTGGCCGAACGTGCGGCGCGCAAGCAGCGCAAGCTGCCGGGGTAGCATGAGCGCAATGCTGCAAGTCACGGAAGAACCCCTGGCCGATGAGGACATCGTGCTGCTGCGCCGTGGCCGTCGCGGCAGATTCCTGACGGCCGTGTTCGCGGGGCTGATGTTCCTGCTGCTGGCGAGCAGCGCGATCATGTTCGTCGTGCTTGGCGCGTCCGATCGCAGCCTGCGCCGCGGCGCTGACGGCGTGGTGATCCTGTTGTGCACAGTGGCGATGACTTGCTTCGCGGTCTTTCTTGGACGCAGGTTGCTGCGCCTGCCGCAAGCCTGGCGCCGCTTCAATCGGGTGTTGAAGGGGCGTGTACCCAAGCAGATCGTTTCCGGGCACCTGACCGGTTTTGGTCCGGCCGGGAGTCCCGGCATCTGCTACGTCTTCGGCGAACAGCGCGTGGACGTAGCTCTGCCGTTTTGGAACGAGATCGCCAGGGACACTCGAGAAGGTTTCCGGCCTGTGACGGCCGTGGCGCTGACGGACCTACCCGTGCGCCTGCACTTGCTGACGCTGGACCCCGACGCGCCACCCGTGCTGTTGCTGGCCGAGTACCCGATGAGCGCGCAGGCCTGGAATTCGGTCGAGGAAGTCAGCAATTCCGACCGCGAGGCCGTGCGCAAGGAAGAATTGAGCCTGCGCAAGTTCTTCTACGTGCTCGCCCTGGCCCCGCTGGTCGGCAGCCTGTTCCTGGGGCCCTTGATCCTGCTGGCCGCATTCTTCGTTCTCACGGGATTCGTGCTGGGCATGCGCAGCCCCAGGCTGAAGCGGGCCCGCTACAAGCACGGGGTACGCGGCTTGGTCGAGGAAGTCGTGACCTATCGCGTGCGCGCGTCCAACTCGAACATTTCCACGCTGGTTCACAACTATCGCATCGGGGGCGTGATGTACCGGGTCGAGCATTTAGGGCAAGCTGCCGCGCCGGGCCAGCGCGTTGCCTTCGAGTATCTCGACGGAACGGGCATCATGGGGCCGAGCGCCTTGTTCTTTCGAATCGAAGACGAGCCGGTCATGACGCTATGAGCGCGGCGCGCTGCCCGCCGCATTGAACCCTGCCGGGATCTCTGCGGGCGGCGCGGGCCGAGCCGGCGACTTCATGCCTGTGCGCAACACGCTTGAGTGCTTGCGTTGTCGCCAGGCGCGTGGCGGCCATGCCCGGCCTCGGCCGGCGCCATGCCCGCAACCGTGCAGTTCCGTCCTCGTCGCTTCGCCTCGTAAAGCAGGTCGTCTGCCCGTTTCAACGCGCTGGCGAAAGGTTCTCCTGCCTGCACGACGGTCACTCCCATGCTTGCGGTGAAACAGGAATCTGGAACCTGTGGCGTCCAGCGCTGCGCCACGAAACTGGCACGGATCTCTTCGGCGATTGCGGTGGCGCTTTCCAGGCTTGCCGTGGGCAGCAGCAGCAGGAATTCTTCTCCTCCCAGCCGGGCCGCATGGATGCGGGTGTCCGTTAGCGGCCTGAGCAGGGCGCCGAATCGGGCAAGCACCATGTCGCCAAACGCGTGGCCGAAGACATCGTTGATGCGCTTGAAGTTGTCGATGTCGGCCATGATCAGCGCGGTCGGCGTTGCCGCATCCGAGAATGCGCGCCCGGAGGCAAGCAGACTATCGAGTCCTTGGCGGTTCAGCAGGCCCGTCAAGGCGTCGGTATGGGCGTGGCGACGGTACTTCTCTATGGCGTCGTAGCTCGTCGCGATGAAGACCGCGAAGGTCAGGACTATGCTTCCGAGCAGTCCGGTGTATTGGATCAGGATGCCCCAGACCGACGTTCTCCATTCGCCCGTTGAGAGCGGCGGAATCGGGGCGGCAATGTACAGGATGCACTGGCCCGTCAAGACGAGGGAGATGAAGAGGAACGCGGCGGTGAGCACCCTGTCCGACGTGGTCACGGCATGCCTGGCGAAGGACAGCGTGGCCCGCCAGGTCACGAGCGCGCAACAGGCTTGCACGAAGAACGTTTCCAGCTTCGCACTGGCAAACAGCACTACCGAGACAACTACCATCGCCGTCGAGGCAAGCAGGACCGCAGCATCGAAGTAGGGGGGAACCTGGCTGCGCCTGCGGCTCTGGAGGGCGCGACAGGCGAGGATGACGCCGCCCAGAATGAAAGCATCCTCGACAACCTGTTTATATGGGGAAAGTGCGCTGGCCTGCACCAGCATGATGGCGTAGCCTGCGCCCAGGCTGGCCAGGGCGCAGCCCCACCGGAGCGTATTGAAGCCGATGAAGCGTGCAGCGCAGAGTCCGATGGCGCACATCAGGATCGCTGCAGGCACGGACCATTCAAGAAGGGTTGCGGGCATGGTCAGGCGAATACTTGGAACGGTACACAGTCGAGCGCATGTTCGGCCGACACAATTTGTATGGAAAAAGATTACAGTGTGTTGCAATGTATCGCCAGGCCTCAACAGTCAAGGATTGTCAAGCGATGCGGCCAGCTTCGCCGGGAAGGGAAAGCCGGTATCTGCCGGACGTTGAACAGCTGGCGAGAGACGCGGCGGCTGTCAGCTGGCCGACAGGCGGGCGCGAGGGGCGCCAGCTACACTTCCGGCATCCCGCGCCAATGTCCGCCGGACCGGTCCCGTGCCCTGTGGCAAGGCGGCGGATAGGCGGCCGGTCTCCCATTCTCCCGCCATGTCGCAACCCGATTCGTTCAATCTGAAGCAGATCGCCGTGCCGGCGTTCGGCCCGTCGCTACTCTATGGCATCAGCAACGGCGCCATTCTTCCCGTGATCGCGCTCACCGCCCGCGATCAAGGAGCGTCGATAGCCACCGCCGGCCTGATAGCCGCCCTCATCGGGGTTGGCTCGCTGCTTTCCAATATTCCGTCCGCGCTGATCACCCATCGCTTCGGCGAGAAGCGCGCCATGGCTGGCGCGGCGGTGTTGAGCGTGGTCGGCCTGCTGCTCGTGATTGGCGTGCCCAACCTCTGGGTGCTGGCGTTGGCCATGCTGATGCAAGGGTGCGCGCAGTCGGTGTTTCAGCTGGCGCGCCAGAGCTACATGATCGAGGTCGTGCCGCTAGCGTACAGGGCGCGCGCCCTGTCCACGCTCGGCGGTACGACGCGGATCGGTACTTTCTTCGGCCCGTTCGCGGGTGCGGCCCTGATTCATTTCGTGGGGCTGGATGGCGCCTATTGGATTGCCATCTGCGCCATGCTCGGCGCAGGACTCATCGCCATCAAGGCGCCTGACATCGAGCCTTCGGCGGGCGCGAGCACGGGCGCGCCGCGCGCGCGCATGGGCGAGGTTGCGCGCGACCATCGCGGCGTGTACGCCACGCTCGGCGTGGGCGTGATGCTGATCAGCGCGCTGCGCGCGTCGCGCCAGGTGGTGATTCCCCTGTGGGCAGACCACCTGGGCCTCGACGCCGCCACCACTTCGCTCATCTACGGGCTGGTCGCCGCAGTCGATATGTCGGTGTTCTATCCGGCGGGCAAAGTGATGGACCAGCGCGGCCGCTTGTGGGTGGCATTGCCTTGCACGCTGCTGATGGGGCTGAGCCTGATGGCGATCCCGCTTACCGACGGGGTGGCGAGCTTCATCCTGGTGTCGGCGCTGCTGGGCTTCGGCAACGGCATCGGATCGGGCATCGTCATGACGTTGGGCGCCGACGCCGCCCCAGCGGGCGCGCGCACGCAGTTCCTCGGCATCTGGCGTTTCATGGCCGACCTTGGCTCAAGCGGCGGACCCGTGGCGCTGTCGGTGCTGACCGCCCTGGTGTCGCTCGGCGGCGCATCGTTCGGTGTCGGCACGCTGGGGCTGGTGGCGGCCGGCGTGTTCTGGCGCTGGCTGCCGCGCCGCGCGCAGGCTTGAGGGTCTTGCTCCAGGGCTCGCACGGGTCATGGGAGCCGCCCGCGTCTCCGTAGGGAAACGGAAGATACGGTGTCGGATTGAGCTTTCGCGCCGCAGTTTGTAGTCTGGCATCATATTTTTTGCGGAATGGCCGCCCCGGAGGCGCTGATGCCGACTCTCTCCTATGCAATCCTCGAAGCCCCTTCCACGCTAGGCTTGGCGACCGACGGTGTGGAATGCCTGCCTGATCAGCTGCTGGCCCACGGCCTTGCTGAGCGCATCCGTGCACGCCGCGCCGGGCGACTTGCCGTGCCTCCCAAGAATCCGACGCCGGATCCCGAGACCGGCACCCTGAACGCCAAGGCCATTGCGGCGTGGTCGCCCAAGCTTGCCGACGCGGTGGGCGCGCTGCTTGATGCGGGCGAGTTTCCGGTGCTGCTAGGCGGCGATTGCACAATCCTGCTGGGTTCCATGCTCGCGTTGCGCAGGCGCGGCCGTTACGGTCTGCTCTTCATCGACGGCAACGCGGACTTTTTCCAACCGGAGGCGGAACCCAACGGCGAAGGCGCTTCGATGGATCTTGCCTTCGTCACCGGCCATGGTCCGCCGTTATTGGCCGACATCGAAGGGCGCGGGCCGTTGGTCCGCCCTGAAGACGCCGTTGCGTTCGCGTATCGCGATCATGAGGACCAGGAAGAGTACGGCAGCCAGCCGCTCCCTGAAGCGCTCAAGACGCTTGATCTCCCCGCAGTGCGTTCGATGGGCATCGAGGCTGCTGCGCGGCAGGCAGTCGATCATCTGACGCGAGCAGAGCTGGATGGTTTCTTTATCCACCTCGACGCAGACTGTCTTGACGACGCCATCATGCCGGCCGTCGATTTCCGCGTGCCTGGCGGCTTGTCGTGGGAAGAGCTGACGGCCACGCTGCGGATTGCCCTGTCGAGCGGCAAGGCCGTTGGCCTTGAGATCACTATCTACAATCCGCGTCTTGATGAAGATGGCAGGGCCGGGCGTGGCCTGGCCGATTTGCTGGCCGCAGCCCTTGGAACAGCTGCGTCATCGGTGTAATCGTGGTGTCCGGCGGCACGCAGTCGCATCGAGTTTGCGTGCGGCTGCGGAATGCCTTTGATCAGCGCACCGCGAACCAGTCTCCCTCCAGGCTGCCGTTCATGCCGCAGAACGGCGGACCGAAGCCGTCTTTCTCGACCCCGGCGGGCGGCGTTTCTCGCACCACCAGCACAGCGCCGCGGCGCGTCAGGTCCAGCGTCCACGGCGGCCCGTCCTGATAGGTGACGATGATGCTGTCGCCTACGGCGACAGCCTTGCCGCTCAGATCGCAGACCCAGCGGCCGTTGTAGGGCTGGGCCGAATTGGCGGCCACGAGCAGTTGGCCGTCGGCGCCGCGGGTGATTTCAATTTCACCTTCGACGTTCTTCCACTTGCCGACAAAGCCGGCAGGCGGCTGCGGATCGATGGACTTCAGAAAATTCAGGCGGTAGCGCATGCCGGTGCCGATCTCCTTGACCGGCGTGCTGCCCGAAAAGGGCTCGGCATAGATATTGTCCCGCACGCCCAGGAAATAACGTTGGTCGGCGGTCAGTGATTTGACTGCCTCGGCGTCGAGCTTGCCGCGTACCGCCTTGTACTGCTGCGCGATGGCCGCGTCCTGGTCGGCCAGCGCCGGGTGGGCGCAAATGGCTTTTTCGACCGGAGTCGCGGCCTTGGCGCAGTTGAAAGAGGGGGCTGCCACGGCGCTGCCTGCCACGGCCAACGATGCTGCAAGGACCAGATGACGGATCATCTTGTGTAGCTCTCCAGGGTTATATAAGCGTTCGATGGGCCTGTCGGCGCCGAGAGGACTGCGCAGTTTACCGGCGGGGACTGTGCTTGGGGACGCCGGGATGGCCTTGTCGCTTCTGCCAAGCGCGCCCGCGCTGGCGACTTCCAAACCGAGGCCGCAGAATTTTGCGTTGGGATGTCAATCAAAAAAATATAAGCCTTTGATTCTTATTGAATTGCGTGCCAATTCGAGCGGATTCTGGCTGCGGACTCCTGATTTCTTGGCGAACGGTGCTTTCTTGAATATATAATTCATCTGATAAGCATTCGCATTTAGATATCGGAACGATGAATTGTGGCCAAGAAAACTCAGTTGACTATCTCGCTGTGCGTCCAGTGCTTTAGCCCGGCAGTCGCGCTGTCCTTGATTCTTCCCGCCAGCGCCGCCGCCCAGAACGCGGCGCAAACCACGACGCTGCAGCCCGTCACCGTGACCGCGGGTTCGGTCTCGGAGGAAGACTTGCCCGCGCCCTATGCCGGCGGGCAGGTGGCGCAGGGCGCGCGCCTGGGCCTGATGGGCAATCAGGACGTGATGGATACGCCATTCAACGTCACCAGCTATACCTCCGAGCTGATCCAGAACCAGCAGGCGCGCACGTTGGCGGACGTGATGGCCAACGATCCTTCCGTGCGGTTCACGACGTCGAGCGGACACGCCTACGAGAACTTCCGCATCCGCGGCTTCGACGTCAACCAGAACGACGTGGCGATCAACGGCATGTATGGCCTGGCGCCCATGGGGCGCACGCCGCTGGAGTTCGTCGAGCGGGTGGAGGTGCTGAAAGGCCCGAACGCCTTGTTCAGCGGCATGGCGCCCAGCGGCGCGGTGGGCGGCACGATCAACCTGGTTCCCAAGCGGGCGGAAGACACGCCCAATGCCACCTTCGGCGTGAACTGGCAGGCCGACGGCCAGCTGGGCACGACCATCGATGCCGGCCGCCGTTTCGGCTCGGCCAATGAATGGGGCGCGCGCGTCAACGGTTCCTTCAGCGACGGCGCCACCACGCTGGACGGCCAATCCAGAAAACGCGAGTTCCTGTCCGCCGGCCTGGACTATCGCGGCAGCGCCCTGAGCGCGTCGATAGACGCCTACCATAGCCAGGAGTCGTTTTCGGGCGGCACGCCGGCCATGTTCTGGTTCGGCGGTTCGGTCGTGCCCGAAGCGCCCGATCCTCGCATCAACCAGTTCAGCACCGGCTATGGCAGCATCCAGAGCAACGCCGTCATGGCGCGGGCTGAATACCGCTTCAATGACAGCGTATCGGCCTTTGCCGGTGTGGGCAGGCGCGACAGCCATCAATCGGGCCTGATCAATGGCACCCATGCGCGGCAGATCGACGCCAATGGCAATTTCACCGGCTCCATCATCGGCCAGCGCGCCTACACGGATGCCACCTCGGCCGAGGGCGGGCTGCGCACGCGGTTCAACACGGGCAGCGTACGGCACGAGCTGGTGCTCCAGGCTTCCTTGCTGAAGCTGGAGGACGGGTCGGCCACCGGGCCGGCATCGACTTTCAAGTCGAATATCTACGACCCGATCACGCCGGTCATGCCTGCGGTGCCGGGCAGCGCGCCCAAGACGGCGGAGAACACGCTGTCCAGCCTGGCGCTGGTGGATACCATGTCCTTCTTCGACGACAAGCTGCTCCTGACCGGCGGCCTGCGCAACCAGCGCGTGAAGACGACGAACTTCGACAAGACCGGCAAGACGACGGCCCGCTATGACGAGGACGCCGTGACACCGGCTGTCGCCATCGTCGTCAAACCTTGGGGACCGGACGTCTCGCTGTATGCCAACTACGTGCAGGGCCTGAGCAAGGGCGATAGCGTCACGGACACCAGCGCCAGCAACTATGGCCAGGTGTTCGCGCCCTACAAGACCAAGCAGCAGGAGCTGGGCGTCAAGTGGAATGCCGGCACTTTCACCAATACCCTGGCATTCTTCCAGATAGACAAACCCATGCTGGTGACGGAGGGCTCTACGGCCAAGCCCACGTATGCGGACGGCGGCGAGAAGCGTGTCCGCGGCGTGGAGTGGAATACCTTCGGCGAGTTGGCTGCGGGCGTGCGCGTGCTGGGCGGCGTCACTTACACGCAAGGCACGCAGGTCAAGACCTCGTATGGCCGCTATGACGGCAATACCGCGGTGGGCGCGCCGCGCTGGCAGGCCAATGCCGGGCTGGAATGGGACACGCCGTGGGTGCCCGGCGTGACGCTGAGCGCGCGCGTGCAGGCGACTTCGAGCCAGTACGCGGATGCGGCCAACAAACTGCAGATCCCGGGCTGGGGCCAACTGGACCTGGGCGCCCGCTACGCCACGCAGATCAACGGCCGGGACGTCGTGTACCGGCTGAATGTCAACAACGTGTTCGACAAGCACTATTACGCCGGCAGTTTCAGCGACACGACGCCTATCGTGACGCTGGGGCCGGCGCGCACCGTAACCGCATCCGCCAGCATCAGTTTCTGAATGCGGGATGTTTTGCCGGTCCCTGTTCCGGACAGTCGATTCGGAGCAGGGATTGGCAGGCAGGTCTCGGGCAATTCATCCTGGGGTGACCATGGAAGTCCTGATTCTTTTCAGCCTGGCGAGCCTGTTCCTGGGCAGCTTCTGTATCTATCGCGCTTCGCCCAACCAGCGATGGGGCGCCACGTCCTGGCCGGTCCTGCCCGCCCGCGTCGCTGGCATTCTGCTGCTCGCGCTGGGCGGCTGGGGTTGCCTGCGCGCATTCTCTGCCGTCGCGGCCGTGTTCGTTTTCTGCACCGCCTTGATGTTGTTCTTCAGCCTCATGCCGTACCTGGGCGTACTGGCGGGCCTGCGCGGTAGCGATACGCATGAAGCCCGTTAAGCCCGCGCCGATCCGGCGCGACTGGATATCGAAGAGCCTGGCGGGCGCATTGCTCGGCTTCGCGCTGGCCATGGGCGCCAGCGCAACGCTGGCCGCATTGACTGCCGGCATTCCGTTGGCGACGCGTTCGCAGTTGGCCATGTGGCTGGTGCCGCCCGTCTGGCTCGGCGTCGCGAGTACCGTCTACTTTTTCGCCAGCGGCCTGCGCGCGTGGATCTGGCTGGGCGGAGCCTGCGTGCTGCTCTATGGCGGACTGCTTGTCGCCAAGGCGATCTGAAGGGAGTCCGCGATCATGAGAGCCGACTACATACGCATCTACAAATCCGTCCATACCTGGACGGGCATCCTGACCGGCATGGCGCTGTTCATCGCCTTCTACGCCGGTGCGCTGACCGTATTCAAAGAGCCGCTGACCCGTTGGGCTACGCCGCCCGCAGCCGTCGCGCCCGTGCCGCTGGAAGACGCGCCCGACCTTATCGCCAGAACCCTGCAAGCGCGGCCGGATGTGGCCAAGGGGTTCAGCATCCATCTGCAGGACGCCGAGCACGTGCCGGCCCGTATGTCCTGGGAAGTCCGTGACGGGCAGGCCGACGATCACGATGAATCGTCGATCCGCCACCATGTCGCCTATCTGGATGCGCGCGGCGAGCTGCGGTTGGAGGAGGCCGCGCCCAGCGGGCTGATGCCGTTCATCGATGTGCTTCACCGCGTGGTGGGCCTGCCTGTCGACAGTGATCCCAACCGCTGGTTCATGGGCATCGTCGCATCGCTCTATGCAATTGCCCTGGTGTCGGGAGTGATCGTGCTGCTGCCGTCGCTGGTCAAGGACTTTTTCGCGTTGCGGGTTGGGAAGAACCTGAAGCGCATGTGGCTGGATGCGCATAACGTGGTGGGCATTGTTTCGCTGCCATTTCACATCGTCATGGCGCTGAGTTCCGTCGTGTTCGCGTTCCACGACGGAATCTACGATCTGCAGGACAAGCTCATGTACGAAGGCAAGCTGGAATCCGTCTTCCAGCGGTCCGGCGGCGGCGCGCCGGCTGGAGAGGTCCGGAATCCTGCAGACATGCTGACGCCGGCGAAACTGCTGGCCCAGGCGCGCGCCCTCGCCCCGGGCTTCGAGCCTTATGGGTTGCAGTATCAACAGGTCGCCAGCCCGCGCGCCATCGTACGCGTCTGGGGCAAGGACGACAGTGCGGTATCGCCGCGGGCGCGAGGCGGCTTCGTGGCGCTCGATCCCTACAGCGGGAAGGTGCTCAACCGCGACTATCTGCCGGGCGGACAGGACGCGCCCAACCTCTGGGTCAGCAGTTTCTTCGCGCTGCACATGGCTTCCTTCGGCGGCGCGGCAGTGCAGTGGCTTTATTTCCTGCTTGGACTGGCGGGCGCATGGCTGTTCTATAGCGGCAACCTGCTGTGGATAGAAACCCGCCGCAAGCGCGCCAACCGGCAGACGGGCGAGATTCCAGTGCAGCGCTTGGACACGCGGCTGATGGCGTCGGCGACAGTGGGCGTCTGCCTGGGATGCGTGTGTGGCATTTCGTTGATGATGGTCGCGTCCAAAGGGTTGAGCGGGCACGTCGGCGATCTGAATGCCTGGCTGCGGGCGCTGTACTACATGGCGTTCTTCGCCAGCCTGGCCTGGGCCTTCCTGCGCGGAGGCGCGGCGGCAGGGGTGCATCTGCTATGGGTCGCGGCAGCATTGACGCTGGCGATACCCGCGGCCTCGCTCGTGGGCGGGCTGTTTCCTGCCTCCGGGCTTTGGGCGCACACGTCGGCCGCGGCGCTGGCAGTGGACGCGACGGCCCTGGCGGCAGGGCTGGGATTTGCCTGGATGGCAAAGGCCAGCGCGCGCAGGATCGGACGGGGCGACGCGGACAGCGTATGGGCGCCCAGAAGGCTCGCCGCGCGCGAGGGATAGCGGACCGCCGCGAACGGGCCGTGAACAAACGAATGGATGAACATGCGTAAAAAGAACAGATTGGAATGGCGGGATTGGATGTCGTCGGCTGCGCTGGCGGTGTCGATGATAGGCGTGGCGCCGGGCATGGCCGCGGCGCAGTCCAGGCAGGGCGCCGTCACACCCGAGGCCCATGTGGACGAACGAATTTCGCTACAGAAGGGAGAGTTCCTCGCGGGCACCTGGGCCGCCGAATCCGGCGTGACCCTGGATCTTCTGGACAGCGCCGGGCAGCACGTACGCCGGCTGAGCGACGGCGAAAAGCCGGCCGGAGCCCTGATGCTGGTGGCGCCGGAAGATGGCCTCTACACCGTTCGCGCGCAGGGCCAGGGCCTGTTCCGCTGGGCCGTGACGGAACGCCTGCCCCTTGCGGAACAACGTGCGCCCGCGGCGGCGCTCGACAGCCCGCGCCTGACCGCGCTGGCGGCGACGCTGGCCGCGGGCGGCACGACGGATGCCTTTTGGGATGAGGTGGCGCAGCAAGGCACGCCGCTGGTCGAGGCCGTGGACGCCGGACATGACCGCGTCACATTCCTGTGGCGTGGCGCCGAACGCAATGTGCGCCTGTTCGGCGGGCCGTCGTCGGACCATGCTCAGTTGGCGCGGCTGGGCAACTCCGATGTCTGGCATGCCAGCTTCGTCGTCCCCAGGTCCACGCGCCTGTCATATCGCCTGGCGCCCGATGTGCCCGAGCTTCCAGGCTCCGGCATGGCGCGGCGCCGCGCGATCCTGGCCACGGCGCAGGCCGATCCGCACAATCCCAAGGCATACCCGGCGCGCGGCGTCGACGCGTACCAGACCTATTCCATGCTGGAACTGGCGGACGCGCCGCAGCAGCCCTGGGTCGAGCCCCGCGCGGGCGTGCGGCAGGGAACGGTGGAGACCATGGAGCTGCGCAGCGATCTCATGCGCAACACGCGCAAGATCCACCTGTACCGTCCTGCTGGCTGGCAGTCTGGCGCAGCGGACAATCACGTGCTGGTGCTGTTCGACGCCGGCGCCTATCTGGGCCGCGTGCCCACGCCCACCATTCTGGACAACATGATCGCCGCAGGCGTCATTCCTCCGACGGCGGCGCTGCTCATCGACAACCCTACGGCGGAATCCCGCAGCCAGGAGTTGCCGCCCAACCCGGACTTTGCGGACTTCCTGGCGAAAGAGCTGATGCCGTGGGCGCGCAAGCAAGGCATCAGCGCGCCTGCCGCGCGCACCGTCATCGGCGGTTCCAGCTACGGCGGATTGGCATCGGCCTATGCGGCGTTGCGCCACCCCGAAGTGTTCGGCAACGTGCTCAGCCAATCAGGTTCCTATTGGTGGTCGCCGGCGGGCGAGGAGGACCAGTGGCTGACGCGGCAATTCGTCGCGGTGCGCAAGCTGCCGGTGCGCTTCTTCCTTGGCGCCGGCCTGTTCGAGTCCGGACGCGGCGGCCAGCCGGGCATCCTGGAGACCAACCGGCATCTGCGGGATGTGCTGCGTGCCAAGGGCTATCTGGTTACGCACCGCGAGGTGGCGGGCGGACATGATTACCTGGTCTGGCGCGGGACCTTGTCGGATGGCCTGCTGGATCTGATCGGCACTGGCAAGCAGGGGGGCGGATAGTCCCGGCTTGAAAGCTGGCAGGCCTGCTCAGGAGGCGTCTTCGGACGCCTCGCCGTGCTCATCCCACCAGTCGCCCAGCGCATCCAGCAGCGGCACCAGCGTCTTTCCCGATGGCGTGAGCGCGTACTCCACGCGCCGCGGATAGCCATCGAAATCAGTGCGCTGGACGATCCCGGCCAACTCCAGCTTGCGCAGCTCCAGCGTCAGCATCCGATGCGAGATGGTCGGATTGTCGCGGCGCAGATCGCTGAAACGCTTGGTGCCTTCCTTGAGGTAATAGACCAGCAGCGTCGGCCATCTGCCGCTCAGTATCTGCATGACTTCCTCGATGGGGCAACGCGAAACCAGGTCTTTCATGGGCGGGTCATGGTGACAAAAATGTGCGTAATTTACTTAGCCTAGCAGATCCGTAGAATTCAATCCGCTGCGCAGCGTGACCCTCATCTACGGAGAAAGAAATCTTGGAACCCATTCTTGTTTATGGCTTTCCGCTGGGAAGTTCCATGGGGCTCGTCGCTGCGCTGGAGTGGCTGGGCAAA
Organism: Achromobacter sp. ACM02; assembly: GCF_014851605.1. Classification (NCBI taxonomy): domain Bacteria; kingdom Pseudomonadati; phylum Pseudomonadota; class Betaproteobacteria; order Burkholderiales; family Alcaligenaceae; genus Achromobacter; species Achromobacter sp. ACM02. Next base: position 329,786 of record NZ_JACUZY010000004.1, on the reverse strand, counting down.
CCCTATCGCCTGTGCCGCGTGGACATGCTGAGCGAAATGCGTCTGCCCTCCTATGCGCGGATCAACGCGCGCCACGAGACGCCTGCATTCGTCAGCGAACAGGGCGCGGTTTTCACGGAAACCATGGCGATTGCGCGCTGGATCGAAAACCGTGATGACGAGCGCAGGATCAGCTTTGACCCGCTGTCGCCGGAATCCGACCGCATGCACCAGTTCATGGCTTTTCTGAACACTGGTTTCACCGCCGCCTTCACCCCGCATTGGGTCGCCCTGGAAATGGATCCGCCTGATCCGGCCTTGCAGAAAACGCTGCGGGAGTGGGGGGCGCAACGCGTCATAGAACGCCATGACAAGCTCGAAGCGATGCTGGGCGAGACGCCGTTCCTGATGGGCGATCGTCCGACTCTGGCGGACGCCGTGCTGGTGGGCGTTGCGCGCTGGCTGGATTTCCATGAGGTCGCTGCCCAGTCCCGCTGGCCCAGGCTGGCGGCGCTGCGGCAGCGGCTGGAAAGCGACCCGGCGGTCAAATATGCGATCTCGTTGGAAGAGGGAGCAAGCCCCGGTTATCCGGGACTGTGCCAGGGCCATGTGCCGCTGGAAACGCTGATCGCGACGTATGGAAAGTAGACGGCCGGCCGCATCCGGCGCACGGGCGGCAATGCCCCGCCGCTGTCCGTGCGCCGTCCTCGGGTCTTTGCCCCAGTAAGACCAAAGTCCCATGCGCGGCCCGCGGACGGTAGCTATCCTGCGGGCTTGCTGCCAAGGGCAGAGCACAGGAAGGGGTGGCTCATGAGTCTGATTCTGGGTAGGACAATACTGGACAAGGTGGAGACAAATCGGGTGCGGAGCAAGCCGGAGACGCTGGGGCAGTTCTTTTCCAAACCCGCCCCGCCGGTAGGTTGGCGCATAGGCAAGCTGAGGCCAGGCCAGTCTCTCTTGCTCTGGTCGTACAACCTCCAGGGCTTGATGGTCTGGATGGATAGTGCCGGTCCCGGCAGCCTGGGGTCCGTTCCGGGCACAGAGCGTTACGTTTCGACCTTTTTCGAGTACCGGCGCGCGCCCGAGAACGCGACCCTGCATGGCGCGAAGAACGTGGCGAAAGTCTGCTATGCCGCCAGCGTCGGGCTGCTTGTGGCCGAATGCCGCCAGTTGGTGCACCGTGGGGAGTTTCTGCCGGCCAGCCACTTGAGAGCTCTGCGCGAGGAACGACCTGCGAGGGACATGGGCATGGCGCGCTCCTGCCTGCTCGTGACGAAGCGGGAACCTGTTGCCAATGCCGCAGCCGCCACTCCAGAGGCCAATGAATTCGTTTCCACCACGGGCAACCCGAAGGAAATTGTCGAGAAAATCCAGTGGATGTCAGCACAGCCCTCGGGAAATTTTCTGGCAAGGACACGCTCCCCCGCGAAGCCGGGCTGACGCGGGTCGGGCCCGCAGTTTCAAGGTTGCGCCTAAGCCATTTCTCATCCAAAAGCAGGATGGAAATTTCTGATAATTTCAAAATACTACGACTAAAGTCCGATGTAGCCCCCGAAGGCCGGCGCTATTGTTCGCACCAGCAAAGCGCAGCGCTCGCTGTGCGGTACGAGTGGTTTCTTCGGAGAGGGTCATGTCCAATAGCTTGCAGAAATGGGTGGGCCGCAACCGCCCGCCGCGGGTTCAGATCACGTATGACGTTGAAACCGGCGACGCGATCGAGAAGCGTGAATTGCCGATGGTGGTGGGCGTGCTGGCGGATCTTTCGGGTCAGCCGGCCACGCCGCTGCCCAAGCTGAAAGAGCGCCGCTTCGTCGAGATCGACCGCGACAATTTCGACGAAATCCTGGGCAAGATCCGCCCGCGCCTGGACCTGTCCGTGCCCGACACCGCCAAGGGCGAAGGCAATCTGCGCATTGAGCTGAACTTCGAGAAGTTCGCCGACTTCCATCCCGAATCCCTGGTCGAGCAGGTGCCGCGGTTGTCCAAGCTGCTGGAGGCGCGGCATCAACTGCGCGACCTGCTGGCCAAGCTGGATGGCAATGACGAGCTGGACTCCATCCTTGAGCGCATCGTGCGCAGCACCGAGGAGCTCAAGGCCGTCAAGAGCGAAGCGCAGGCTGGCGGGACGGCCGGCGATGTGGCCGAACCGGCCGCAACGGCGCCGTCGGCCTAACGCGGACAGCAACGTCAGCGCGCGCAGGGCAGGCCTTGCGCCGAAGCCGCGCGCGGGCAATTTCAATTCTCAGGGTGACGAACATGGCAAGCAAACAGACGGCCGATACGGCGGCGGTTGGAGGCAACGCAACGCAGGAAGCGGCGCAGGCGGGCGAACTCAGCCTGCTGGACCGCATCGTGCAGGAAGGCAATATGGCGGTGGAGCCGTCGCAGAATTCCTACGCGAAGAAACTGCTCGGGCAGCTGGCGTCCCAGATCCTGGACGAAGGCATGCGCACCAGCCCGGACAAGTCGGTGGTGGCGATGATCAATGAGCGCGTGGCGGAAATCGACCGTCTGCTGACGGATCAGCTGAACGCCATCATGCATGCGCCGGACTTCCAGGCGCTCGAAGCATCGTGGACCGGCTTGCACGATATGGTCCATGGCACCGAGACGAGCTCGCGGCTGAAGCTGCGGCTGTTGAACGTCAAGAAGAAGGAATTGCTGAAAGACCTGGAGTCGGCCGTCGATCACGACATGAGCCTGCTCTTCAAAAAAGTCTACGAAGACGAGTACGGCACGTTCGGCGGCAGTCCGTATTCCGTGCTGATAGGCGATTACGCATTTGGCCGGCATCCGCAGGATCTGGCGCTACTGGAACGCATCTCCAAGGTCGCGGCCGCCGCGCACGCGCCGTTCATCGCCTCTGCCGCGCCCAGCCTCTTCGACCTGAAATCGTACACGGACCTCGGCGTCACGCGCGATCTCTCCAAGGTCTTCGAAAGCGCCGAGCTCGCCATGTGGCGCAGCTTCCGCGAGTCGGAGGATTCCCGCTACGTGGCGCTGGTGCTGCCGTCCTATGCGGCGCGCCTGCCCTACGGCGCCAAGACCAAGCCGGTCGATACGTTCAACTTCGAAGAGGACGTCGACGGTTCGGATCACAGCAAGTATCTGTGGGCGAATTCCGCCTACCAGCTGGGTCTGCGCATCACCGACGCGTTCGCCAAGTACAGCTGGTCGACCGCGATCCGCGGGGTGGAAGGCGGCGGCAAGGTGGAGAGCATCGCCGCGCATGCCTACAAGACCGATGAAGGCGACATCGCGCTCAAGTGCCCGACGGAAGTGACGATCACGGACCGCCGCGAAAAGGAACTCAGCGACCTGGGGTTCATTGCGTTCGTGAACGCCAAGGGCTCGAACCAGGCCACGTTCTTCGGTAGCCAGACGGCAAACAAGCCCAAGGTCTACAACAAGGATGCCGCCAATGCCAATGCGCAGCTGTCATCACGCCTGCCGTTCGTGCTGGCCGCGTCGCGGTTTGCGCATTACATCAAGGTGATGATGCGCGACAAGGTGGGCAGCTTCCAGTCGCGTACGGACGTCGAGAACTATCTGAACAACTGGATTGCGGACTACGTGCTGATCAACCCCTCGGCCTCGCAGGAACAGAAGGCCAGCTATCCGCTGGGCGAGGCGCGCGTCGACGTCACGGAGGTGCCCGGAAAGCCCGGCGCGTACCGCGCCACCTGCTTCATCAAGCCTCATTTCCAGATGGAAGAGCTGACCGCGTCCATCCGCCTGGTGGCAGACCTGCCGGCCGCGGCTGCCTGAACTTTCGAACCGTGCGCCGCCAGCCGGCGGCGCACGCCAACCGAATCCTCTTCGAACACGGAATTCCATGGATACCATCCTGCTCAAGATCAACAACATCAAAGGCAACTCCACTCTGGACGGCCATGCCGACGCGATCATCCTCTTGGGCGCCTCGCATGGCGTGATGTTGCCGATGTCGATGGACATGGCCAACACCGAGCGCGCCCTGGGCCGGCCCAGCTTCTCGGAAATGGCGTTTACCAAGGTAATGGACCAGTCCACGCCCGCGCTATACAACGCGTGCGCGTCCGGCGCCAAGCTGAACGACGCGACCATACTCATCGGCCGCAACGAGAGCGGGTCGTTCCTGTTGCACGTGAAGTACGTACTGGGCAATGCGATGGTCTCGTCCATCAACTCCGCGCTGGGCGAGGGCGGCGGCAGCGACAGCTTCACGTTGTGCTTCAGCAAGCTCTCCATCGAATACACCCAGCAGGCCACCGCCGGCAACAAGGCTGGCACGGCATCGTTCGGCTGGGACCTGGCGACGAACAAGTCCACCGCCGCGCCCAAGAAGTAATGCCGGACGCCGCTCCCGCATGGGCGGGAGCGGCGCCGGTGCACGTACAGGAACGCCCGCAACATGCCGACCGATACCCTTTATTCGCCCGTGCCCTTGTTTGACCGCCTGGCGGCTGATGCGGAGTCGCAACTGGCGGGGGCCGACGCGCAGAGACTGGCGGTGGCCAGGGACCTGGAGCGCCTGCTGAACACGCGTTCGCGCCTGGATTTCGAGGCCTTTTCACGCTCGGCGGCAACGGTGGTCGACTACGGCGTGCCCGACTACTCGGCGCGGTCGCCGGTGTCGGCGTCGGATCGCGAGGCCGTCGCTGCTGTAGTCAAGCAGGCCATTGCCCTTTATGAACCCCGCCTGTCCAATGTGTCGGTGGACATGGCGCCCGCCGCGAACGGGATAGGCCCATGCCGGCTGGAGATCCGGGCCGACATGCGGGTCGGCGGCGCGGTGAACCACGTGGCATTCGAACTGCTGGCAGGCGCGCAGAGCGGGACGGGGGGCGGGTCATGACCGATCTGGCGTCCGATGGCATCCTGCAGTACTACAAGCGCGAGCTGTCCTATCTGCGCAATCAGGGGGCGGACTTCGCGCTGCGCTATCCCAAGGTGGCATCCCGGCTGGCGCTGCACGGCACGGAATCGCCAGATCCGCATACCGAACGCCTGATAGAAGCCACTGCGTTCCTGGCGGCCCGGGTGCACCGCGACCTGGATCAGGAGTTTCCCCAGATCGCCGCCGCGATGCTGGACAACGTCTGTCCGACGCTGGTGCAGCCCATCCCGTCGATGACCGTGGTGCAGCTGGCTCTGGACGGCAGCCAGGGAAAAGTGACGGCCGGACTGCCCGTGCCGCGGCATAGCGGCCTGGCGGCGCGGACCGAGGCCGGCGAACTTTGCCGGTTCCGCACCGCCTGGGATGCCACGCTGTGGCCCTTGAGGATAGGAAGCGCCGGCTTCTCTGAAGACCAGGCTTTGCGCCTGGAGCTGGAAAGCGATTCCGGCGTGGAACTGTCGGAGCTGGAAATCCGCACATTGCGCATCCACCTGCAGGGCGACTGGATGGTGACGATGCCGCTGTACGAGTTGCTGGCGGCGGGCGTGGCCGGCATATCGCTCTATGCCGAAGGGGGCGGCGTTGTGCCGCTGCCGTTGACGGCCTGGCGGGAAGTGGGATATGCGCCGGAAGAGAGCGTATTGCCGCAGCCGCCGAATGGATTGCCGGCGCACGGCCTGATGCAGGAGTACTTCGCATTTCCGCGCAAGTTCCATTTCTTTGACCTGGATTTGCCGCGGGGGCTGCCGTTCAAGGGGCGCCGTTGCCAGATCGCGCTGCACCTGGACAGGCAGGCTCGTGGCCTGGGCGCGATAGGCGCCCAACATTTCCGCCTGGGTTGCACGCCGGTGATCAACCTGTACGCGCAGACCAGCGAACCGGTCACGATCGACGATAGCCATTACGAATATCGCCTGGTGGCCGACAAGCGCCGTGACGAGACGACGGAAGTGCATTCGGTGCTGTCCGTGATCCTGTCCGATCCGGCGGCCGAGCGCTCGATTCCCGTGCCCAGCTATGCGGAGGTCGAGCACGCGGACGCCGCTCGCGGTACGTTGTTCTGGTCTGCCCGAAGGGAACACAGCCTGCGTGACCGCGTAAGCGGCACCGACATGTTCTTGAGCTTCGTGGATGCCCGCAACGAGATTCGCCGGCCCGTTGAACCCGTGGTCTACGCCAATCTGCTTTGCACCAATCGGCGCCTTGCCGAGCAGGTGCCAGTGGGCGCCCGCATGGTGTTCGAGCGCGTGGCGCAGAACGTATCGGTGCAATGCCTGTACGAGCCCACCGCGCAGCGCAACCCGCCCTTGGGCGGCGACGCGCTGTGGCGCCTGGTGTCGCTGCTGACGTTGAATCAGCAGTCGCTGGTGGAGTCATCGACCGGACACAAACGCCTGCAGCAGATCCTGCAGTTGTTCGCGTCTGGCAGCACGCGTGAGCAGGATCTGATCCGCGGCCTCAAGGGCGTCAGTGCGCGCCCAGTCACGGCGCATGTGGGCAAGGAGGCCTGGCGCGGCTTCTGCCACGGCATGGAAGTCACGGTGGAGTTCGACGCCGATGCGTTCGTGGGAGGATCGCCGCTGCTGCTGGGCGCAGTGCTGGCGCGGTTCTTTGCGATGTATACATCGGTCAATTCGTTCGTGCGGCTGGCGGTGCGCCGGGGCGACGAAATATGGAAGCAGTGGCAGCCCATGACGGGCTACCAGCAATCGCTATGATCGCCCGGCTGCTCTCCCGCCCGCAACGCTACAACCTGTTCCAGGCGATCGCCCTGCTGGAGCGCGCGACGCCAGCGGCCGCGCCGCTGGGCCGCGGAAATGGCGACGGCGAGGCTGTGCGCCTGCATGGGCATGTGTCGGTCGCGTTCGAGGCCAGCGACGTGCGTGCCATCGCCCGGAAACAGGACGCGGGGCGTTGGGGCCAGGCCATGCAGACACGCTACGCCTTGACTACGCCGGTGATGACACTTGCCGGCGCCAGCAGTCCGCTGCCCTTGGCGTACACCGAACTGGTGCTGCAGCGCCGGGCGTCGCGGGATCACGCCACCGCAGATTTCCTGGATATCTTCAACCACCGCTTCCTGTCCTTCTTCTACCGAAGCCGCAAGAAGCACGCGCTGGGCCTTAACGCGTCCGCGCCGCATGCGTCGGCGCTGGTGGGCTGCCTGGATGCGCTGAGCGACCTGGGCTATGCCCGCGACGAGGCCGGTCCGCAAGGCCAGCGCCTGTGGGTCAGGCACGCCGGTCTGCTGGGCGTGGCGACGCGATCGATGACCGGGCTGCTGGCGTTGCTGGCGGACCGCCTGGGCTTGAAGGTGCTGGGCCGGCAATTCATCGGGCAATGGCGGACGCTGGACGCGAAGGATCATTCGCGCCTGGGCGGAAAGGGGTTGGCGTTGAATGCGTCGCGGGCGCTGGGCCGCCGGGTATGGGACCAGGGGGCCGGGATCCGTATCGAATTCCTGGACCTGAGTCCCGCCCGGTTCGAGCGCCTGTTACCCGGGGGCGCGGACCACGAACTGGCGCTGTGGCTGATCCGCAGTCACCTCCGGAGAGACCTGAACGTGGATTTCGTGCTGCACGCGCAGCCGCGCGCCGGTGCGTGCGTGCTGGGCGGCGCGGCAGCAGCCCGGCTGGGGTGGACCAGCTGGGCCACCGCTACGCGGCAGACCCTCGCTCCGGCGCCGGTGCGCCTGACGGCGCGCATGGCGTCCGCTTCCCCATTGGCCAACCGTACATAAGGCAAATCCGGCATGGATATCGACATCCGCACGCTGCTGGCCCGGCTCAACCCGGTCTGCAAGCACGCGATGGAACTGGCGGCGCAGCAGTGCGTGCGCCAGACGCATTACAACGTGGATGTCGAGCACCTGCTGCTGACGTTGCTGGAAACCGCCGCTCCCGATCTGAAAGCGGTGCTGGATCATTACCAGATCCGGGCGGAAGACGTGTCGGCGCAATTGCAGCGCGCGCAGGAGCAATTCAAGCGGGGCAACGGCCGCACTCCGTCCTTGTCGCCGAATTTCCCTCCCATGTTCCAGGAGGCATGGCTGCTCAGTTCGATGCTGCTGGGGCAGCAGCAGATCCGGTCCGGCACCCTGCTGCTGGCGTTGCTGGAGGTCGACAGCCTGCGCGGATTGCTGCTGGAGTCGGCGCCGGGATTGCTGAACATCTCCCGGGCCGACTTGCGAGCGGCATTGCCGTCCATCCTGGCGGGCAGCGCGGAAGACGCTGGAACCTCGTCTCCCCCGTCCGGGCTGGGAGCCGCGGGCTTGCCCGCCGGCGGCGCGCCTGTCATGCCGACGCCGGGCGAGGGCGGGACGCGCCAATCGGCGCTGGAGCTGTATACGATCGACCTGACGGCCCTGGCGCGCGAAGGGGCGATCGACCCGGTGCGTGGCAGGGATGCGGAAATCCGGCAGTTGGTCGACGTGCTGCTGCGCCGCCGGCAGAACAATCCCATTCTTACGGGCGAGGCCGGCGTGGGCAAGACCGCCGTGGTCGAGGGCTTTGCGCAGCGCATCGTGCAAGGCGACGTGCCTCCGGCCTTGTGCAATGTATCGGTCCGCTCCCTGGACCTGGCGCTGCTGCAGGCCGGGGCGGGCGTGCGCGGCGAATTCGAGAACCGGCTGAAATCGGTGATCAGTGAAGTGAAGGCGTCGGCGACGCCGGTCATCCTGTTCATCGACGAGGCCCACCAGTTGATAGGCGCGGGCGGCAGCGAAGGGCAGGGCGACGCCGCCAATCTGCTCAAGCCGGCCTTGGCGCGCGGCGAATTGCGCACCATCGCCGCCACGACCTGGGCCGAATACAAGCGTTACGTCGAGCGGGATCCGGCGTTGGCAAGGCGCTTTCAGGTCGTCAAGGTGGAAGAACCCACCGAGGCGGCGGCCGTCGAAATGCTGCGCGGCATGGTGCAACGGCTGGAGGCCCATCATGGCGTCGAGATCCTGGATGCCGCGGTCAGGGACGCCGTGAAGCTGTCGCACCGCTATATCTCCGGCCGGCAGTTGCCGGACAAGGCGATCAGCGTGCTGGATACGGCTTGCGCCAGGGTGGCGATCGGCCAGAGCGCGGAGCCGGAAGAAATCGAGGCCCTTGGGCGCGCTATAGAGGCGGCCGAGAACCAGCTGCGCATACTGCGCCACGAGGCCGCCACGGGCACGGACCGTCATGACGCGATCGCGGCGACGCAGCGCCAGATAGAGGATCAACGCGAACAGCACCGCCGACTGGGAGAGAAGTTGGCAGCCGAACGCAGCGCGGTGGCTGAAATCCTGACTTGGCGTCGCCGTATCGCCGACCGCGTCGTGGCCGGCAGCGACAAGGCGGCGGACGAAGAGGACCTGGACGCGTTGACCGCCAATCTGACCCGCCTGGAAAAAGGCCTTGAGGCAGTGCAGAACGACGAGCCCATCGTGCCGGTGTGCGTGGACTCTTCGGTCGTGGCGAAAGTGATTTCCGGCTGGACCGGCATTCCGGTGGGCCGGATGCTGGCCGATGAGCTGCACACCGTGCTGTATCTGCAGGAGAAACTGTCCGGACGCATCGTGGGACAGGACGAAGCCCTGGACGCCATCGCCCGGCGCATCCGCACTTTCCGCGCGGACCTGGATGATCCTGGCAAACCGGTGGGCGTGTTCCTGCTGCTGGGTCCCAGCGGCGTCGGCAAGACCGAGACCGCGTGCGCGCTGGCCGATACCTTGTACGGCGGTGAGCGCAACATGATCACCATCAATATGTCGGAGTTCCAGGAAGCGCATAGCGTTTCCGGCCTGAAAGGCGCGCCGCCAGGATATGTGGGATACGGCCGCGGGGGCGTGCTGACCGAAGCGGTGCGGCGCCGTCCCTACAGCGTCGTGCTGTTGGACGAAATGGAGAAGGCGCATCCCGACGTGCTCGAGCTCTTTTTCCAGGTGTTCGACAAAGGGACCATGGAGGACGGCGAGGGCGTTTCCATCGACTTCAAGAACACCCTGATCCTGTTGACGTCGAATGCGTCGCAGGACGTCATCACCGATGCCTGCCGGGACGGGGCGCGGCCCTCCCCAGAGGCCCTGACCGAGCGTTTGCGCGCCCCGTTGTTGCGGCAGTTCAGCCCGGCGTTCCTGGGCCGCCTGGTGATGGTTCCCTACTACCCGTTGGGGGATAGCCAGATCAATGCCATTGTCAATCTGAAGCTGGAACGCCTGGCCCGGCGTTTCGCGCGCAACCACCACGCGAACCTGAGCTGGGACGACGCCGTGGCGCAATCGATCGCGGCGCGTTGCAAGGAAGTGGACAGCGGGGCGCGCAATGTGGACCATATCCTGACGCAGGCGGTGTTGCCGGAGCTGGCGCGCCAGGTGCTGGAACGCATTTCCGTGGCCGCGCCGTTCGGCGGCGTCCATCTGGGCCTGACGCCCGCGGGTGCGATCGATTTCCGATTCCGCGACGCGGAGACCGGATAAGCCCATGGCCGCCGATCAGACCCAAGCCCACTGGTTTGCCTCGGTATCCACGCCGTTCGGCAAGGACGTCCTGTTGCTGGAATCCTTCAGCGGGCGCGAGGCGATGTCGGAGCTGTTCCGGTTCGATCTCAGGATGAGGTCGGCCAACAAGGCGCTGGATGCGAGAGCGATCGTCGGCAAGGCCGTCACGGTGACATTGCAGCGCCCGCGTCAGCGGCCTCGGCACTTCAACGGAATCGTCACGCGCTTCGTGCACCTGGGCGCGGACCGCGGGCATGCCTACTACCTGGCAGAACTGCAGCCGCGCCTGTGGCTGCTGACGCTGGGGCGGGACCGTGCCATACACCAGAACAAGACCGCGTTGGACATCGTCAAGGAAACGCTGGGACGCTACGAGGTGGCATTCGAGACCCGGCTGGGAGCGGGCGCCTATCCGCGGCGTCCCTATTGCGTGCAGTACGACGAAAGCCCATTCGACTTTATTTCCCGCCTGATGGAAGAAGAGGGAATCTTCTATTTCTTCGACGGCGCCGATGGCAGGCATACGCTGGTGCTGGCCGACAGCCCCGCCGCGCATTCCGTGAATGCGCATGCCGCCCGCCTGCAGTGCGCGCTGGACAAGGACGATGGGGCGGACCCGGACCGCGTGCATGCGTTCGAGATGGCGCACGGCATCGTGGCGCCGGGGCATGTGCTGGCGGACTATGACTATCTCACGGCGAGCACTTCCCTTGCCGCATCGCGCAAGCCGGCGCTGTTGCCCGACGCCCGGCACTATGTCTATCCCGGCAAGTACGCCGACGCCGCGGACGGCGACCGCAAGGCCGCCATCAGGCTGGCCGCGCAACAGGCCGACGGGCAGGTGGGCAGCGGCGTCAGCGGATGCCATGGCCTGTCGGCCGGTTCCCGCTTTGAACTGGCCGGTCACCCGGACAGCGCTCTGAACGTGTCCTACGTTCTGCGGGCCGTCACGCACGACGCGACCCAGGAGGGATACCGGAACCGCTTTGACGTGCTGCCGGAGGCCGTGCCGTTCCGTCCCAGGCCTGTGACGCCCCGACCCATGGTCACCGGGACGCATACCGCCCAGGTGGTAGGGCTGGCGGGTGAAGAGATATGGACCGACGCGCATGGGCGGGTGAAGCTGAAGTTCCATTGGGATGACGGCCCCGCGCGCGACCAGGACAGCTCCTGCTGGGTACGGGTATCGCAGAGTGTGGCGGGGCAGGGGTGGGGGCATTGGTTCCTGCCCCGAGTCGGCCAGGAGGTGGTGGTGAGTTACGTCGACGGCGACCCCGACCGGCCGCTGGTGACGGGTACGGTCTACAACAAGCAGCAGACCTTGCCCGTGCAGCTGCCGGCGGAGCAGACGCAGAGCGTCATGCGGTCGCGCTCGTCCAAGCGGGGCGTGGCGGGCAATGAGATCCGCATGGAGGACAAACTCGATGCGGAAGAACTGTACTTGCATGCGCAGAAGGACATGCGGGTCGTCATCGAGGACGCGCTTGAGACGGAGGTTGGCGGTAATGAAAGCCGCATCGTCAAGCGGGGAGACCGCCGCATCGAGGTACAGAAGGGTAAGGAATCGCATGTGGTGCAGGGTGCGCGCAGCGTCGAGGTCCATGGCGAGGAAACGCACGCCAACGGGGCGGCATTTACTCAGGACGTGGCCGGCAATTACACGCTGAAAGTCAGCGGCAATCTTGTCATCGACGTCACAGGCTCCATCAGCATCAAAAGCGCGTCGACGCTGACCGCGCAAGCCGCAACCACGCTGAGCAACAAGGCGCTGACGATCGAACACAAGGCGACGGCGACGCAGACCGTCGATGGCGGCGGCCTGCTGGCGCTCAAGGGCGGCCTGGTCAAGATCAACTGAGGCGCGCCATGCATAGCTCCGATACCTCCTTGCCCGAGATCCAGATCATGGAAGAGCTGGACGAGGCCGGCCGCCTCTCGGCGCGCAGTTCCTGGCAGGCCGGCGTGGCGCAAGGCCCGATGACGCGATATGGCGCTGACGGAGAAGTGTTGCTGCAGGCGGAGTTCCGGCAGGGCCGCCTGTCCGGCTCGCTGCGGATACACGACGAATTTGGCGCGTTGCTGCGTGTAGCGTCTTACGCCGAGGGCAGGTTGCATGGCGAAGCGCTGTCCTATCGCGATGGCAAGCTGGCGTCGCGCCAGCAGTATGAGCTCGGGCTATTGCACGGACCTTGCGTGGCATATGCGCAGTCGGGCCTGGAGACGTTGCGGCAGACCTACCTGATGGGCAGGCTCGATGGCATGGCCGAATACCTGCAAGATGGTGTCGTGGTCCGCCGCGAAAGCTATCGCCTGGGCCTCCTGGATGGCGAAACGCGTGACTACGCTGCGGACGGCACGCTGTTGGCAGCGTCTCCGTACCGCGCGGGGGTATTGCACGGCATCGCCCGCCGTTACGCGCCTGATGGCGCTGCGCTGGCCGAGCGCCGTTACGTGAATGGTGCGCCGGAGCAGCCTTGGCGCCGCTTGGAGCCGGCAGACTCCGAACCGTCATCTCCCACTTTCGGCGCGCGCCTGGAAAAGTGGATCAGAGGATAGCCATGGCCCTGCAAGTGACCACGGGTTCGGCCCTGATGTGCAGCTTTGGCGCGGCGCCGTCCGTGCTGAATGTAATGCCTGCGGGCGTGCTGGCGGGGGCGTTGCCCGCTGCCACGATCATGGACCATGCGCCAGTCGCCAATGTGGCGCCTTTCGGCATGTGCAGTTGCCTGGGCAATCCGGCGGTTGCCGCGGCCACCGCCGCGGCCTTGGGCGCCTTGACGCCCATGCCCTGCATGCCCGCTACGCCCGGCCCCTGGCTGCCCGGTTCACCCACCGTGCTGATCGGCGGCAAGCCCGCCTTGCAGGACGCGTCGATGCTGCTCTGCACCTGGGGCGGACTGATCCGGATCACGGCGCCCGCGCAGGTCACGACTTTGGTTCCCTGAGGATGTGAACGCATGTCTTACGTATTCTCCCTGACTCCCCGCATGTTGACCGTCACGCTGGCCTGCGCCGTCCTGCTCTGCGTACTGCTGTTCCTGCTGGGCTTCCAGATCGGAGCCCGCCTGTCGGAACCGCCAGCCGCGCCGCCGGGTATCGCCGCCGCCGCGCCCGCCACGGTAGAGGCCGCGGCGCCCAAGGCGGACCGCCATGACTGAGTTCCCCGCTTCTTCCTTTTGGCTACTGACAGGCCGGAGCCTTGCATGTTGCACCTATTGAAAACCCTGTTCCGGTCCGTTCGTCTCGCCGTGCTGGCGACGTTCTTCTGCGCGGCATCGGCCATGTCCTGGGGCGCGGCCGCTCAGGCGCAGACCGGCGTGGTGCGGATGGACAACGGCGCCCTGCTGGCGCCTGAGTTTGCCCGGATCATCAACCGGGGGGAACTGGTGGTCGCATTGCTGGGCGTGGACCAGCCGCCGTTCTTCGAAGAACGGAATGGAAAGCTGAGTGGCTTTGACGTGGATTTCGCGCGGGAGATCGCGCAGAAGCTGGGAGTGCGGGTGCGCTTCAACCGCCAGGCCCAGACGTTCGACGGCGTGGTGACCCTGCTGGCCGAAGGCCAGGCGGACCTTGCCATCAGCAAGCTGTCGCGCACGCTATCGCGGGCGCGGGTCGTCAGCTTCAGCGCGCCATACCTGTCGCTCAAGCGCGCCCTGCTGCTCAACCGCGTCAAGTTCGCGCAACTGGCGCGGGGCCGCTCGGTGCCGGAGGTGATACGCGCCTATACCGGCACGATCGGCGTGGTGGCCAAATCCTCTTATGCCGATTACGTGACGGCCAACTTTCCGCAGGCCGATGTGCGGCAATACCCCACCTGGCAGGCCGTGCTGGCCGCGCTGGACAGCGGAGAGGTCACAGCCGCCTATCGTGACGAATTCGAGGTCAAGCGCGTGCTGAAGATCGATCCCACGGCTTCGCTGCGGTTGCGGGTCGTGACGCTGCAGGATCTGGAGGACACGCTCGGCATGGCCGTCAATGCGTCGGATCAAGCGCTGCTGGGCTTTATCAACCTGTACCTGGCGGACCGCAGCGAGCGGTTCGACGTCAACGTGGTCTTGCAGGCCACCAATCACTGAGGCAGGCGCAAGCTGGACCATCATGACTCTGAAACGACTCTACGCGATCGTCCTCAATCCCTGGCTGGTGCTGGGCAGCCTGGTGCTGGGCGGCCTCGCCGGGCTTTACCTGCCGGCATTTTCCCGCAGCCTGTCGCTGATCGGCGAGGTGTACGTCGATTTCCTGAAGATGACGACCTTGCCGTTCATGATCTCGGCGGTGATATTCAGCCTGCAGCGCCTGTTTCGCGACGGCGGCGCATCGCGTCTTTTTCTGCGCGTGCTGGCGGTCTTCGCCGGCACCGCCGCGCTGGTGGCCTTGGTCGGGGCGGCCGTGCTGCTCATCCTGAACCCCGGCGCCGACCTGTCCAGCGCGACATTGCAGGCATTCGGCCTCATCGTCGGCAGCGATTCCGCCTCCAGCGTCACTGTGATGAATCTGTACGGCGCCGATGTGCCCGCCAAGACGTTGACCCTGGCCGACCTGCTCGGCAGCCTGGTGCCGACCAATATCTTCGCCGCGCTGGCCAGCGGCGACGCCTTGAAGTCGCTGGTGTTCGCGTTGCTGTTCGGGATCGCGGTGGGCTATGTGCCTGAGCGCATTTCGGTAGGCTTGAGCCAGGTGCTCGAGACCGTGTATTGCGCTTGCCAGAAGCTGATGCACTGGCTCAGCCTGCCCCTGCCTCTGATCCTGTTCTGCATGAGCGCCTCGCAGATGGCCAAGTCTGGCATCGAGCCGCTGCAGGCGATGACACAGTTCGTTCTGGCCTTTTTTGCGGTGGCCGTGCTGCTGTTGTCGCTGGCGGTGGTGGTCATCTGGAAGCGTTCGAACCAGCCGCTGTCCGTGACGCTGGAAGCCCTGCGCGCGCCGTTCGCGCTGGCGCTGGCGACGCGCAACAGCGCGGCCTGCATGCCTAGCATGATCGAAAGCCTGGCCGACAAGCTCGGATTCGCCCGGGCTCGGGTGGAGCTGCTTGTGCCTTTGGCCGTGTCGTTGCTGCGGGTCGGGCCGATGGTCTATTACGTCTGCGCGACGCTGTTCATTGTGCAGCTGTATGGACGCCCGCTGGGCGTGGGCGAGGTGGCCACGGTGTTGCTGGTGTCGGTGCTGGCCGGCTTTGCGTCGGCCGGCATGACGGGCTTGGTGACCGTGTCGCTCATCGGGATCACCTGCGCCTATCTGGGATTGCCGTTCGAGGCCGCCTTCATTCTCTTCCTGGCCATCGATCCGCTATGCGACATGTTGCGCACCCTGATCCTGGTGATCGGCAACTCGGCGGCGGTGTCTGTCATTTGCCCGCGGCCGCTGCGGGTATAGGAGGCCGCGATGACGATGATCGGAGTGCTTGGGGGCATGGGGCCATTGGCGACGGTCGACTTCATGGGACGCATTGTTCGCCTGACACAGGGCGCGCGCGACCAGGATCATCTGCCCATGGTGGTGGCGAACCTGCCGCATACGCCAGACCGTTCTTCCGCGATCCTGGGGGATGGCCTGGATCCGTTGCCGGCGTTGTACGCGGGCGTGGACCTGCTCAATCGCAGCGGCGTCGGATTGCTGGTGGTGCCGTGCAATTCGGCACACCACTGGTACCAGCAAATGCAGCGGCGCAGCGCGGCGCCCATGCTGCATATCGGCGAGGTTTGCGCCGACGCCGTGCCGCAAGGTGGCAAGGTCGCGGTGCTGGCCACGCGCGGCACGCTGGTGTCGGGCTTCTACCAGGCGAGCCTGCGCGAACGAGGTATCGATTTCCTGGTGCCGGGCGCCGTGGAGCAGGCGCGGATCACCGCCTGCATCGCGCAGGTAAAGGCGGGAGACCTGGCGGCGGCTGCGAGCCTGCTGGAACTGGCGTTGCGGCAGCTCGAAGCCGGCGGGGCGACGGCGGCCGTGATGGGGTGCACCGAGATTCCGCTGGCTGCGGGGGCGATCGCGCACGCGCCCATGCCGCTGATCGACAGCACGCAGGAGTTGGCGGCGGCAACTGTCCGCTATGCGTTGACGCGCGGTTGGAACGTGTCCGCATGAGCGCCTTGAACCGCCTCTCCGGCAGCACCGTATTGCTGGCCTTCTGCATGGCGACCGGGGCGTTGGCGGGCGTCATGGCGCAGCCGTTGGGGCACGCCGCCTACCTGGTCGGCAAGCTCTACCTGGTGGTGGTGAACATGGCCGCCATGCCCTTGCTGGTGGTGGCGATCTTCTTCGGTTTGCGCCAGGTGCTGGATATGCCGCGCCCGGGCAGGCGGATTGCGCTGACCGCGGCCCTGGCGGTGGCGCTGGTGGGCGCGTGCGCCGTGAGCGGCACCCTGCTGGGCGCGGCCGTCATGCCGGGCAAGCACCTGAGCCCGCAGGAACATGCCCAGCTGGGCGAGCTGGTCTGGAGCGAGGGCAATGCGCTGTCCGAGAACAGCGTCAGCCTGATGGAATCGCCGGATGCCGGCGCGGCAATGGGCGATGGCGCATCGCGGCGGGAGAGCGTGATGCGTGGGCTGCTGCCCGACAACTTCTTTCGCGTGCTGGCGCAGGGGAACACGCTGGGAATTCTCGTGGCGACGCTGCTGTTCGGGTTGGCCTTCGCTTCGTTGTCGCGCGAGCGTACCGCGTTGCTCGATGGAATCTTTGAAAGCTCGTACCGGGCGTTGGGGATCATCATCGACCGGGCAAATCTGCTGATTCCGGTCCTGGCGTTTGGCGCCAGCGCGTATCTGACGTCGAACGCGCAGGCGGCCACGCTGGGCGCCATGGGCGGCTTCCTGTTGTGCTTCATGTTGTCGGCGATCGTGCTGTCGATCGCGGCGATGGCCGTCATATCGGCCCGCGCAGGCCTGCCGTTCCTGTCCGTGTTGGCGGAGATGAAAGGACCGCTGCTGGTCGGGCTGGCCTCCGGCAGCGCGACAGCGCCAGTTCCGCACGCCATCGAAGTCATGAGCGCGCGCCTGGGATTCAGCCGCGGCGTGGCTGAGCTTGCCTTGCCCTTCGGTGCGGTATTCCTGAGGGGCGGGGCGGCGCTGTATTTCGCGCTGGTGACGCTATTCGTCGCGAATCTTTACGGCAGGCCTTTGGGCGGCGCGGAGCTTGTGCTGGTGGCGGCCGGGTCGATGGCGGCGGCCTTCGTGTCGGCAGGACATGGCGGAGCGGCGAACGTGGCGTTCGCGGGCTTGACGCTGGGGCTGCTCGAGCTGCCGGTGGAAGCTGCAGGCGTGTTGTTCGTGGCCATTGACCTGTTGTGCGACGGATTGCGGACGGTGCTCAGCCTGCTATGCGTGTGCGTGGTCGTGGCCTGGGTGTCGGACGGCCTTTCGTCCGAGCGGGCGGCCGGGCGCGACGGGACGGCGGGGCGCGCTCCTTTGCAACTGGCCTTTTCCGGCATGCAGCTGATGCTGATGGGAAGTTGCATGGTGCTGGCGGGATTGCTGATCGTATTGTTGGGTATCGGGTTGGGAGCCAGGTGATGAGAGCGACGGGGTGGGCATGGCGCGCTGCGCGAGGCGGGGTATTGATGCTGATGGCGGCCCTGACGGGATGTTCCGCGTTGGGGTTGGACTATTTCAAGGGCGAAAAGCCGGCGTGGAAGCAGGTGGTGGTATCCGCGGCCACGGACGCGAATGGCGATAGTCCGGTGGCGGTCGACCTGGTGCTGGTCAGGGACGAAACCCTCTTGGCGCGCTTTGCCGAACTGACGGCAGCCAAGTGGTTCGCCGGGAAGGACGACCTGCTCAACACCTATCCGCAGGGGTTGCGCTATGAAGGTTGGGAGGTGGTTCCGGGCCAGCATCTGAGCGTACCCGGAGACAAACTCGAAGGCCCGCGCGTGGCGGGGGCATTCGTGTTTGCGCGCTATGCGGCGCCGGGCGCTCATCGGGCGCGGGTGGACGCGTTCAGCGGCCGGCTGCTGATCCGCCTGGAGAACAAGGGATTTACCGTGACGGCGGGCCAATGATGAATAGGTTTCGATTCTTGCCCGGCGCGCCCGGTGCGCATGCCAGGAGGGCCGCCGCATGACCCGCCTTCAAACTGTGGTGACGGATGCCGTGGAATGGCATGAAGGCATGCTGCTGGCGCCCCAGCACTTCCAGTTGCTGGCCTCGCGCGTCGACACGCTGGTGGCGTGGCAGATGCTGGCGGCGGCGCCCTTCAGCTGGGGCGTGCGCCGGCTGGTGCTGGACAGCGGACTGTTGCCCGCGGGCATCGTGCGGGTTCTGGAGCTGGAAGCGATCATGCCGGACGGCACTGCCATTGCCTATGCCGCGCGAACGGACACGGCGGAAAGACTGGAACTGGCGCTGGATTCCCATGCGGCGCAATTGGCCGACGGTCCGATCGACTTTTACGTGACCTTGCCCGTCGCGACCCTGGCCCGACGCGAAGGGCAAGTCCGCCGATTCCGTTCCGTGGCCGGGGCGCCGGTAGAGGACCAGGTGTCCGACGCCCCTGCGGCGGATATCTCGCGCCTGCTGCCCAACCTGGCGTTGTCCGCCGGGGACGTGCCTGCCGCGCAGTTCGTGGCGCTGCGCCTGGGATCGCTCTACAAGGACAATGAGGTCGTCAGGGTTGGCGAACGCCTGCCGCCGCTGCTGGAAGTGCAACACGACAACCCGCTCTGGGTCGCGGCCTCGGCGTTGCTGGGCCAGTTGCGCGGCAAGGCTGCCTTCATCGCCCGGCAGACGGCCAATCCATCGTCCCGGGTGGATGACCGGCTGACCCAATTGGAGCTCAGGGACAGGCTGCGCAGCCTGCTCGCAGGCTTGCCTATGGCCGAGGCCGTCCTGCGCACGCCGCATCTGCACCCCTGGACCTTGTATCTGGCGCTGGCGTCCCTGGCGGGATCGCTATGCCTGCTCAAGCCTGGCGCGATATCGCCGCCGCCACCCGACTACGACCATGCGGATCCGCTTTCCGTCTTTACGCCCATGCTGCGCTTTCTGCGGGAAGCAAGCTCCGAGATCAACGAGGATTTCCGCCAGTACAAGTTCGACTTCGACCACGGCGCCTTCGCGCTGAAGCTGCGCCCGGAATGGATAGGGGAGCGGCTCGTGATCGGCGTGCGGGGCCAATCGGACCGCGACCTGCTGGCGTGGATGGCAGGGGCGGTCATCGGGTCCCAGCCTGTCTATCCATCGTTGCGCAGCCGTCGCGTGCTGGGGGCTGTACGGCGCAATGTCGAGTACGCCGAAGAACTGGGCCTGCGTTCGGGCTCGGGATACCTGTTGTTCGAGATCCAGGCCGCCTCGGGCCTGGTGCAGGGCGATGAGCCATTGCTGATCGCCAATTCCAACGAGGGCGAAAGTGCGCAGCGGCCCCAGGAAATGCTGTTGTTCGTGAAGGGCTGAGGGAAGGGAGATCATGGCGAATCTGACACGCAATCGGCCCGATGGGGACGAAGACGACCTGGTGACCAGCCAGTTCCGCGGGTTTCTGGACGAACTGGAGAGAGTGCGGATGCGGGTGTCGGCAGGCGAGGCGCCATCGGCCGAGGCTGCGGCGCAGGAGCTCAGCCGGCACATGCTGAGCCTGCTTGAGATCCAGACATTGCAGGCACGCCGTGACAGCACCCGGTTCGACGCCGAGAACCTGGCCGACGCGCGCTACCTGAAGGCGGTCCTGGCCGATGAGATCCTGTTGAATGCCGAGTGGGCGGGCCGTGACCGCTGGACCGCCTATCTGCTCGAATCCAACTTGTTCCGCACCAACGTGGCGGGCGATCTGGTTTTCCAGCGCATCGAGCAATTGTTGTCGGGGCGCGAGCCATCGCGCCGCAGCATCGCCCGCCTGTACCTGTTTGCGCTGGCGGTGGGGTTTCAGGGCCGCTATCGCGGTGCGGATGCGGCGCAACGGCTGCGCGGCTATCGCGAGGAATTGTACGAATTCGTCTATCAGCGGCGGGCGGACCTGGGAGGCCGGGACCGGGTCCTGGCGCCGGCGGCGTACTCCAACATCCTGTCGCACGTCGCGCCGCGCAAGCTGCCGACGGTCAGCCGATGGACCTTCATCTTTCTGCTGGGCATGGCGTCGCTGCTGGCCGTGTCGGAGATCGCCTGGCTTTGGCAGTCATGGCCGGTGCGTCAGGCGCTGCACGCCGATGTTGCCCGGGACTGACGCCATGCAGATCATCCGTGACGTGATCCAGGGAGCCTTGCCATGCTGACGAGCAATCTGTTCCTGTTGTCGGTCGTCGTGCTGACCCTGGTTGTGTTTGCCGTGCTGGGCATAGTCCTGTACTTCGCCAGGCATGGCGCCCATAAGAAACCCGAGCAGGACCGCAAGGTCGTGCGGCTGCGCTCCGATTCCTTGCGCAATGCCTTCCGCCAGGCGGTCGAGCTGATCGAGGCCAACATCGCCGCGCGCGGCGAACGCTACCGCATACCGTGGATCATGGTGCTCAACGAGGGGGACGGCAGCGGCGGACTGCCGATAGCCCAGGCGGGTGTACCCAGCGTGCTGGGCTCGGAAGCCGCGGGGCCGACGTCGACGCAGGGGATTTCATGGAATTTCTTCGACCGCGGCATTGTCATTGATATCAAGGCGGCCTATCTGGACGCGCCGGGGCAGGACAGCAACGAAAAGCCCTGGGACGAATTCCTGGGTTTGTGCCGGAATTATCGTCCGCAGCGGCCCTTTGATTCGGTGGTGATCACGGTGCCTGCTGGCATGCTGCTGACCGCCGACACGGACTCCCAGCTGGAACTTGCCCGGCGGGCCAAGCTGGCGCATCGGCGGCTGTGGTTGGCGCAGAACCGGTTCGCCATGCGGTTTGCCGTTTATGTGGTGGTGACGGACTGCGAAGCCCTGGAGGGCTTCAGCGAGTTCGCGGGAGCTTTGCCGGAACCGCTGCGGGCCAGCATGCTGGGCTGGTCTTCCCCCTACGACCTGTCCACCACATATCAATCGGATTGGGTGGAGACGGCGATGCGCTCCATCACTGGCGCCGTGTCGGACGCCAGCGCGGAACTGTTCGCGGTCGACGCGGGCGTCGCGGACGCGCGCGGCTTCCTGCTGCTGCCGGCGCGCATCCAGGCTATGCAGGCGCAGCTGCAGCTATACGTGGACGAGCTGTTGCGGCCCAGCGCTTATCACGAGCCTTTTTTCTTTCGCGGCATTTATCTGACCGGAGACAGCGGAGAGCTGGCGGCGCGCACGATCGGGCGGCAAGCCGAGTCGGGGCCGCGAGTGGATGCCGGTGACGCCGAACCGTACCTGGGCGACGGCCGTGAGGCCGCGAATCCGGCGCTGGCGGACCTGTTGCGCCAACCGGCCTTCCTGCGGGACCTTTTCGAACGCAAGATCTTCCAGGAGTACGGACTGACCCGGCCTTCGCGCTCGCAACATCTGACCCGGCCCGTGCTGCACCGGGCGGTACGTTGGGGCGGCATCGCCTTGCTCGGGGTGTGGGGCGGGGGATTGATCATCGCCACGGTAGAACTGGGACGGCACAACGCGCCTCTGGTCGCAGCGCTGGAAGATACCCGGCGCGATGCGCGCGAGCGCGCCGTGGCGTTGCAACAGGGCCAGGAGCTGCCGGCGGAATGGTACCGGCGGCGCGCCCTGGCCTTGCTGACGCTGGATCAGGGGCTGCAGGTGGATTCCGGGTGGGCCGTCTTCATGCCGGGATCCTGGTCGCGCATCGACGATCTGACTCCCCGCGTGCGTGCACGCTTTGCCCGAGAGTTCGGCGAAATTGCCGTGACGGCTATCCAGCGTGAGCTGGCCGCGCGCGCGTCGCAGCTGACGGGGGTAGGACTGGACCCGGTGAGCGGCTTGCTGGCGTCGGACGGCATATGCGCTCCGTCCGCCAGTCTGGAGGGCGATGAAAGCAGCGCCGGCAGTCTGAGCATCGATGAACAGCCCGAACTGCGAGCATTGCAACGGTACGTGGCGGGCGCCGACCAGTTCGATGCGGCGCTGCGGGCTTTTCAGCATCTGCGCCAGCCGGGCGGCGGCAACGCCGACGCGCTGCGGCAGGTGGTCCGCTACGCGCTAGGCGCCGATCTGCAAGGCGATCTGGGTAACGTGCTTCCGTACTTCAGCCGCGGCCACGATCGAAACGTGCTCTACGGCATGACGCCGACGGCAGAGCAGGGCTTGGCCAGCTTGCAGCAGGCATTCGGCTGCGCGTTCGAGAAGGCGTCGGCGCAGCTGAACCGGCGCCTGTTTGCGAATAATCCGCTGCTGCTCACGGAGCGCGCCGTGGCGCAGTCCACGCGCCAGATCACGGACGCCGCCATGAACGCGGAAGACGCGGCGCAGGTGAGCGGCAGCTATCGCAGGCTGGTTACCGCGATCACCGCTCAACAGGATCTGCTGGCGGCCGGCAAGGGAGGATGGATGCGTCAGGCCGCGTTCACGCCAGGCGCCGCCTATGACCGCGCGATGGCTCGCGCTGCCCAGAACCGTCTGCTGGGGCCGGAGGCCGCAGCGGCGGCGCGCGAGCGCGACCGCGCGGACTTCGAGGGATTCAAGAGCGAAAGAGCACTGCGTCTGGACGGGCCGGACAGCGGCCTGCTGTGGCAGGACAAGGAGGCGCGCTATGTGTTGTCTCCTTCCCGGTTGGCGTTGCGCGACGCGTTCGCGGGTCTGCTGGCGCAGCCTTTCATGGCCCCGCCACGCGACCTGCAGCCGCCCGTTCTGGACGGCGGCGCGGTCATCGTCTGGAACCGCGTGCAGCTGGATCAGGCCCTGGCGTTGGGCGAGGTGCGCAAGCGCTTTCTCGCGGACGGGATGAAGAGCGTGCCGCCCACCTTGTCACCGGTGGTGGAACGGACGCTGGACGTGCAGTTCGGCAGGCTGGTGTTCGACCAGACCATGGCAGCGGCCACGCCGGCGCAGGCCGATGCGGGAGAAGACAGCGCTGCTTTCACGGCGGCGCGCAATCGCTTGCTGCGGATCCGCGCCTTGTTGGCCGAGTTGGGCGCGACGCGGCAGTCGGACACGCTGGATGCCCTGGTGTCCCGCGACGCGATGGAGCATTTGCGCCAGGTGGATCGGCGCCTGCAGCGTTCGGAGCTGTACGCGACCCGGTTCGATGCGGAAGCCGCCGCGCCGGCCGTGCGCACTTCCGTGCTGGCGATGTTCGGCGTCGCTGACGCCGCCGGCCTCGGACCCTATCTGGACCATCAGTCGGCGCGCGCCCTGACCTTGGGCGCCGAGGCCGGGGTGTACCTGGCGGCGCTGGATCCCATCAGCGCGGCCTCGCCGCTGGCTCAACGGTGGCGCGCCATCAATCAGGATCTGGAGCGGTATCGGTTGCGCAATCCAAACAGCAGCTTGCTGCGCCTGGAACAGTTCGTGCAGGCAGTGGCGGACCCGGCTTCGGGCGGCTGCAGGGCGCGCCCCGCGGGTCCGCCGCCGGCCGGCGGCGACGATTACTTCGGCGCCGTGTATGCACGTCTGTACAGCGCGCTGGAGGGACGTTGCAATCAACGGTATGTGTCCGACCTGCGCCAGCAGTGGGAGGATTTCTCCGCGACCTTCAACGTGCTGGTGGCGGGCCGCGCGCCGTTCAATGCGGGCGCGGTGGGTGCGGTTGCGCGGTATGCCAGCGTGGGAGCCATTGCCGCACAAGGCTCCGCGGGGCTGGCGTCGGCGGATTACGGGCAACTTGGCCAGACCTTGAAGCGTTATGACGGAGTGGCCGGAACATACCGGGATGCGGACGGCGAAGCCAGGGGCGCGACTCCATCCGGATCGGTCATGAGGTTCATCGACAATTTCGCGCAGGTCCGCGCCCTGTTCGCGCCCTTGTACCCGTCCGAGGATGCCGGGGTGGCCGGCTATGACCTGAATGTGGAGTTCCGGGCCAACCGCAGTGATGAATTGGCCGCCAACCAATTGATCGACTGGACGCTGAACATAGGGGGGCAGAGCCTGGCTCTGGGCGACGCGTCCAGGACCCTGCACTGGAATTACGGCACGCCGGTCACGCTGACGCTGCGGTTCGCCAAGGATTCGCCGCTGATCGCGATGGCGGACCCGCGGCAGCCCGCCCTGACGACCGACGGGCGAATCCTGACGTGGCAATTCAGCGATCCTTGGGCCTTGATCTCCATGATGCAGCGCCACCAGGCCGCCGACGCCGGGCCACGCGGAGCAGGCCCGCTGCTGCGCTTCGATTTTCCATTGGGAATGGCCAACGCGGCTGGAATGGCGCGGGTGCCGGACCTGGAAGAGGGGCGGGTGTTCCTGCGCATCGCCCTGATGCCGGCAGGCAGGAAGACGCCGCTGCAATGGCCGAACAGTTTTCCGGCGCGCGCGCCGGAATGGAGCGCGCAATGAGCAAGCACGAAGCAATGCCGCTGGAGGGGGCGGTACTGGAAGCCCTGCTGGCGCCGTTGCCGCTGGAAGGCGGCGCGGGTGCCGCGCTGCGCTATGCACCCGTGTACCAGCAGATCCAGGATGCGCGCCGGCATGACGACGCCAGTCTGCCGATGGGCGACTGGGACCGTCCGTTGCAAAAAGCGGATTGGCCGCTGGTAGCCGCGTTGTGCCAGGAGGCTCTGGCAACGCAGGGCAAGGACCTGCAGGTGGCGGCATGGCTATGCGAAGCCTGGACGCGCTTGCATGGCCTGGAAGGCCTGGCGGCGGGGATCCGTGTGCTGGACGGCCTGCTGCAGCGTTATTGGGAAACCGCCTGGCCGCGGATGGAAGACGAGGACGCGGCCGACGCGCGTTGTGCGCCGTTCATCTGGCTGGACACCACCCTGTCGCTGGCCTGCACGCTGCATCTGCCGTTGCTGCGCGCCGAAGACAGGGAGCCGCCCGAGATCAATCTCTATGATTGGGAGCGCGCCTGCAATACGTCCCGTGCGATTTCCGGCATCGAAACGGATGCGGAATCTGAATCTGAACCTGCCGAGCCTGCGCTCAGCCGGGATGCCTTGATGCCGTATGCGGCGCTACCGGCCAACCGTGCGGGACTTCAGTCCATGGTGAGGTTCGTCGACGCGGCCGCAGCTGCATGGGAAGGGCTGGAACGCAGATTGGACGAACGGCTGGGGCGCGACGCGCCGGGGCTGCGGCGTACTCCCGATGTATTGGCCCGGCTGGCGCGCGTGGCCGGCGGCCTGCTGGCCGAACACAGCATCCGGTCAGGGGGAAAGGGCGAAACCATCGCCGGCGATGCCAGGAAAGCGCCGGCGCTGACAATGCCCGGCCGGGCGCATGCGGATCAGGAGGCCGCGGCCATTCATGATCCTGTGGACGCCGGTGTCGTGGCGTCGTTGGGTCCGCTGACCAATCGCGCGCAAGCCTACCGCCAGCTATCGCGCATCGCCGATTACCTGGCGGCGATCGAACCGCACAGCCCCACGCCCTACCTGTTGCGAAAGGCAGTGGCCTGGGGCGGCATGTCATTGGCGGACCTGATGCAGGAAGTCGCGCAGGAAGAGGGGGGAATGGCGCGGTACCTGTCGCTGTTGAACGAATAGCGGAACGGTTACTTGGGTTTGCCCAGCAAGCCGCCCCGGCGCGCCAATAGTGTGGCCTGCGTGCGGTTTTGCACGCCGAGCGCAGACAGGATGGCGGTGATGTGAGTTTTGACCGTTTTCTCGGCCACGTCCAGTTGCAGCGCAATCTCGCGGTTGCCTATGCCGGCGCATATCAGGCGCAGCACGTCGCTTTGCCTGGGAGTCAATTCGCTGAGCAAGGCAATTTCATCGGTCATGGCCGCGCACGGTATGGCCGCGGCGGTGGGCGGCTGCGCGCCTGTTCCTTGCGGCGATTGCATTTCCTCCAGCGCTGCGAGCAGCATCTGGCTGCTTGCGGACTTGTGCAGGAAGCCGCGCGCGCCTGCCATCAGCGCGCGGTCGCGGTCGTTCTGGTCTTCGGAGGCGGACATCACCAGGATGCGTATGCCGGGGCGCAATTGGCGCAGGCGCTTGAGCAGCGCGCTGCCGCCGATGTCCGGCAGGTAGTAATCCATGATCACGCAACTGATATCCGCACGGGCTGCAAGCATCGCGATGGCCTCGTTGCCGTTCGATGCCAGGCAGATTTCAAGGGAGGGCGCCAGCCGTGCAATGGTCAGTTGCAGACCCTCGCGAAACATTGCGTGGTCGTCGACCATCAGCACAGCCGTCATGGGAATCTCCGGGTAGGGTGGCCAGCTGCCGGCGGGGGCGGTGCTGGCTCCGGAGCGCCGCGGAGCACCCTGCGCAGGGCAATTCGGCGATGACATAATTTGTTAAGAAATTATCAAAATATGACGTCGCGGTCAATGCGTAAGCGCGCCCGCGACAAGGGGCGGACGCCCCTTGCCTGGCCGGGCCCATGGATGCTCTTGGCGTATGGCTACGTGCGCGGCGCTTCGCCTTCCTCGCGCGCCTCCAGCTCGTTGCCCAGCACCTCGGCCGAGTCCTCGCCACGCGGCGCGGGTTCCAGCGGGCGCCGGGTGTGGCCGGCGGCGCGGGCGTCCTCGCCTTCGTCGGGCCGCTCGGCTTGCACGAAGACATTCGCCGGCGGCGCATAGCCCCGCTTGTCCTGGCCGAAGTACACCACGGTGTGCGGGTAGGGCAGTTCGATGCCGGCGGCGTCGAAGTGCTTCTTCAGCAGGCGGTTGTAGCCGCGCTGCACGGCCCACTGCATGCCCGGCGTGGTCTTGATCAGGATCCGGATGGTCACGCCCTTCTCGTTGACCGCGGTGACCCCGGCGACCGTGATGTCTTCCAGGATCTCGGGCCCAAGCACCGTGTCGGTCATCAGCTCGGCGAAGGCCGCGCGCAGATGCACGATGGCGTCGTCCACGCTCTCGCGATGCGCGATGGTGTATTCGCCCAGGTGGTACGAGAAGTCCCGCATGTGGTTGGCGACGACGTCCACGGACGAGAACGGCACCAGATGGTAGCCCCCGTCCAGCGTGCGGATGCCCACCGAGCGTATCGTCATCTTCTCCACCGTGCCGAATACGCCCGCGACCTGCACCACGTCGTTCTCGTTCATGCCGTTTTCAAGCTGGATGAAGACGCCCGTGATGATGTCCTGGACCAGCTTCTGCGCGCCGAAACCGATGGCCAGGCCGACCACGCCGGCGCCGGCGATCAGCGGTCCGACGTCGATGCCGATCTGCGACAGCAGCACCATCAACGTCATCGTCACGATGACGATCAGCGCCGCGTTGCGGAACAGCGCCAGCAGGGTGCGCTCGCGCGCGCTGGGCATGCCGCGACCTTCGCTCTGGCTGAGGCGATGCTCGATGATGCTGGCGATCACGGTCCAGGCCAGCGCCGCGATCAGCAGCACGATGACGATGTTCACCGTCATCCGGATGGCGGCGCCGCCGGCATCCGAGGCCAGCCAGCGCGACAGGTCGAAAGCGCGCCACGCGTCCAGGACCAGCAGCACCAGCACGATGCGAATGATCAGGCCGACCAGCTTCAAGGTGGCGGGCACATAGGCGTTGACGCGCGCCTCCAGCAGCGGCAGGCGCTTGCGCAGGTCGTCCGGCAGTCTGATGGGTTTGGCCAGCACGGTGTTCAGCAGCAGGATCAGCAGGCTGCCCACGCCGATGACCAGCAGGGTCTGCGCGGTGGCGCGGGCCATGAAGGGCAGGGCGTTGGTCGGGTCTACCTGGCTGACGACCAGCAGGATGGTGAAGTAGCCTATGCCCAGCACATGCCACACGCGCGCCAGAATGTGCAGCCGCGAGCCCATGAACGTCGTCGCGCTGGCGGCGCGCCGGTCGAGGTGCCCGCGCACGGTCTGGCGGTTGCGCCAGATGACGCGCACCGCATACACGTACACGGCCAGCATGATCAGCAGGTTGGCCAGCCGCCCCAGCGCGGGCGACAGCGAGGCCGAGACCACGGGATCGATCAGCAGCGTGCCGTAGCCGGCCGCGGTGGCGATGCGCAGCAGCCACGCATTCCAGTACCTGGCGTTGTCATCCGTCATGGGCAAGAGGCGCAGGTGCGGATGCTTGACGGCGAACACCGTGCGGACCAGCACCTTGACGATTTCCACCGAGACGAAGGCGCGCAGGAATACCGCGGCCAGCGTGTCCAGCGTGCCGCGGCCAGGCGTGCTCCACAGGGCTGCGGCGCCGCCTGCCATGGCGGCAAGCACCACCACGCCGGCATCGATGGCCAGCGCGCCCACGATGGCTCCGGCGCGCCGGTACAGCACCCGCATGGAGGCAGGCGCGCCGCGTTTGGGCGGCGCTTCGGGAGCGTGGCGCTGTTCGGCGACCCAGCGGTCGATGCGTCCGTAGACGTACATGGCGATCATCCGCAGCAGGATGAAGGCGAGGATGGTGGCGGCCGCGGCCAGGGCGAGAGGCTTCAGGGCATGGCCCGCGGCGTCGCCGTCCATGCGCAGGCTGCTGCCCGAGGCCAGTGCGCGCATGTCTTCCACGCCCTGCCCCATGTCGGTCGCAAGGCCGGTCAGGAAGCGCTGGACGTTGTCGGCCATGCGTTCCTGCAACCCGGGTTCGGCGGGCTGCGCGGACGCAGGGGCCGCGCCTGCGGGACGGGAAGCGGCAGGCTTTGCGCCGGTGGCCTGCGCGCGCAACTCATCCACCAGCGCCTTGCGCGCTTCGGGATTCTCCAGCAAGTCCGCCAGGGCCGCCGGAGTCAGCGCCGAGGAAGACGCCGCCGCGGCTTGCGGCTGTAGCAGCCCCGCGGCCTGGGCTTGCCAGGAAAGGGCAAGGCAACACAGCATTGTCGCCAGCAGGGCCGCCAGCCAGGGCCTGGGCCGTCGGCGCCGCCGCAATGGGGCTGCCAGGACGGCAGGCGGGAAATGAACCGATGCTGTCGTTGCGGATCTAACCACTAGTGAATCTCCTGTGCGATCTGGGCAAAAAATTGGGGGCGAAGTCGTGCCGCGCTTAAGAAATCCGGCGCGTCGCCGTTAGTGCAGATGGCTCAACTCTGGTCTGGAGCTTTTTCATGACCTCCAAATTTGTCCTCCCTGCGTTGGGACTCTTGCTTGCAGGCAGCATCGGGCTGGCGGCCCAGCAGGCAAAGTCCGCGCCGCTTGCGCCGATGCTCGTGCGCTTCACGGTTCCCAGCCTCTGCACGGTCAGCCAGGGACCGGCTCGTCCCGCGGTGCGATGTTCCCAGGGAACTCCCTGGCATGCGCAGCGGGCGGGGGGCGACCAATACTGGACAGTGGTGTTCTGACCCTCAGAATTCGATGGTCGCGGTCACCACGTCGCTGTATTGCCCGGGGGGTGGCGCCGTCTGCGCGGGCACCCGTCCATAGACTTGCACCTGCTGGATGTTGCCGGTTCCCGTGCCGGTGACGAAGGCGGTGCCCGCGGTGCCGTCGCCCCAGGGGATCGTGCGGTCCGCCGACGTGTGCAGGTCATACCTTACCAGCCGCGTGCCGGTGGCGTCTCGCAGGTAGCGCTGGCTTACGGTGCCGTTCTGGCCGCCATTCAGGCGTATCCGGTAGGCGTCGTTGTTCGTGCAGCGCACCGCCAGCGTCGTATTCGCCAGGCGCGCCGAGCGAAAGTCAGCCATCGACCCGAAGTTCAACGGGGAGGCGGAAATGGTGCAGTTGTTGGTCACGTTGGCGCGTACCGTGAAGTTATAGCTGCCGCGAGTGGTCAGCGACGAGCAGGCGGGCCGGACCAGGATGGAGAATCCGTAGTCGAAGGTTGCCACGCCGGTGAAAGTTTCCGAGTACGCGGTCGTGGCGTTGTTGGCTGTGGGTACCGTGTATTGGCCTGACAGGATCTGCCCGGTAATGGGCTGGTTGACGGTGGCCTGGCTGCCTAGCAGGGGCTGGGTGAGGTCGATGATGACGGGCGTGGATCCGTTGGCGGCCGAGCCCCACAGCGGGCTCATGGAGGAGTTCGGCGATAGCCGGTATTGCAGGCGATTGACGCCATTGGCCATCTGCCGCGGGTCTTGCACGGTCGATCCGCCGCCGATGCCCAGATTCACGCACACGCGGGCATATCCCGGGGTAAGCAGGCCCCAGGTGCAGGTCGCCGTCAGCGTGCCGGTCTGCGTTACCGATGCGCCGAGCACCGGATTGAAGTTCGGAAACGTGATGGGTGTCATGGACACGGTGCAAGTTTGCGCATGCGCGCCGTTCCCGCCCAGCCACAGGGCCGCCAGCAGCAATGCGGCCATCAGTGTTTTCATGGCCGGGCCTCCACGCATGCCACCGGCCCCAGGCGCGGCAGGCTGCCGTCGGCGGGGGCCTGGAAGTCGAACCGCGCCGTGCAGGCAAGATCCGGACCTTGGACGTCCAGATGATTGCGCTTGCCCAGGTTGCGCACGAAGGTCTGGCTGCCGTAGCCCACCACGCCCTCGGACCCGCTCTCCCTGTGCACGACCCGCGCGCCCACCGGCAGCGGCTTGCCGTTGCCGTCCACGAGATCGACGGTGGCCGCGGCCTCGTGGGTGATGCCGAACTCCGCCAGCACGCCGGATCGGGACTGGGGCACGACGTCGAGCGCATAGGCCGACACCTGCGCGTTGGGTGGCAGGTCCATGCCGTCGAGTTCCAGCGTGTTGGTCTGGTAGCTGTTCAGGTCCGGCACCACCAGGCGGCCGTTCGAGCCCGTATGGCCGATGACCCGGTTCTGATGCAGGATGGGCAGGCCGGGTTCGCCGGTGGAGACCAGCGCGAAGCCGTCGTCGATGCGCCGGGACGCTTGCGCCGCGCCATCCATGAACACGAAGGCGCCATTCACGTCGAGCTCTCCCGTGGTGCGTCCGTCGTAGCGCTGCGCGCCCAGCGTGATCTCGCCGTAGCGTCCCAGGTAGCGGCCCCAGCCTTGCTCGTAGCGGCCCGCCTCGTAGGTGCCGGCCTGCACGCCCCAGCCGAATCCGCCGCCGTAATCGGGGCTGCGGATTGCGCTGGCGTTGGTGTATGAGCCGCCGTCCTGGCGTCCGGCCATGGCATTGAACGAGGTTTCGCCCAGGGTGATGCCCAGGCTGAGGAACGCGCCGCGGCTGTCGCTGTCGTTGAAGTCCTGGTAGGCGCTCACGCTCAACGTGGCGCGGTTGCCCAGCCGCGTGGTGTAGGCCACTGAACCGATGTGGGCGGCGTCGACGCCCGGATAGCGTTGGCCGATATAGCTCAGCGATACGGTCTGCCCGCCGCCCAGGGGCACGGCCAGCGTCGCCCTGTCGCTGGCGCGCGATACGGGGATGCCGTCGTTGGCCGCCAGATCGGCGTAGTCGGAAATCGCGCGCAGGCTCTGTATGTCGATGGAGTAGCGCTCGTCCACGTACTGATAGCCCAGGCCCACCTGCAGGCCGCTGTTCCTGCCCAGGCTGCCGGCCAGCGACGCGTTGACGACGCCCGCCATGCCCAGCTTGGCCAGCATGCCGGCCCCCGCGTTGTACAGGCCGGCGCTGGCTTCGCCATGCGCTTCAACGGTCAGTGCGTTCGAGACGCCGTATTGCCAGGTGCCGCTGAGGGCGGGATCGTCCTTGTAGTCGAACGAGCGCCAGCCATACGCGCGGCGCAGAAAGCCCGCTTCGACCGAATAGCTGGACATGCCTTGCGCCAGCAGCCGCGTATCGATGTAGATGGGCACCGACTGCGACACGGGCCGGCCCAGGGCGTCGCGCGTGATGACGTTTGCCTGCCCGAAACCCGTGATGCCCGCGACGTTGTCGACCACGAAGGGGCCGCTGGGGACGTCACCCGAATAGCGGCGGATGTTGTTGATATAGACATCGACGGAGGACGGCACCACGGCGCTGCCGGCGAAGTCCGGCATGGGGAACGTGACCAGGTCGGGCCGCAATGAGAAATTGCGCCGCCATTGCAGGCCGCCCATGCGTATGGAGCGCGACCAGGCCAGCGATCCGGAAATCGTGTCGCCCACCTGGGTGGCCGTCAATGTGGCGGGGTCGGAGTGGGTCCAGCTGGAGTCGAAGCGGACATAGCGCCGCAGGTCGCGATACAGGTAAGCCGTGCCTGTATTGCTGAAGACCCCATATTGGTCGAAATAGCGTTGTTCGCTCCAGATCGCCAGCGGATTGTCGCGGTCGGTGCGTGCATAAAGATCGTAATTGATGAGCAGGCCGCGATCCGCCGTGGCCGCTGCGACGGGATTCAAGCCCCGCGCATCGATACGGTTCGCGATGCGGTACCGGTCCGGCAGGTCGAGATCGACGTCTTGCGCGGCCGCGTCGTAGCGGTACTTCAGGCCGGGGATCTCTTCCAGGGGAATCCGTGCATCGTCTGCTATTCCCAAGGCATGGGTATCGATCCCCAGGCTGCGCAAGTCCGCGCCGCGAGCCGACAGGCGGCCATGCTCGTCTTCGAATCGCGCGATCCGATGGCTGGGCTGGCCGCCGATGCTGACGTTCAGATAGACGTCGATGGCCGCCAGTCCCACGGCGGTCTCAGGGGCGGATTGCGCGCGCGCACCGCCATGGACCGCTGCGGCGGCGAGCATCAGAGTCAGCTGCATGGCGCGCGTGCAATGTTTCACTTCCCTGTATCGGCTTGCACGTCGGCCTGGACGGGAACGCTGTTCACCCGCGCGTTGACCGTGACCGCCCCGTGCACGGCGGGCTGGAAGGGCAGGGGCCACTGGCGCGCGCTGCCGCCCAGGACGTAGCCGAGCAGGCCGTCCCGCAGGCTGCGGCGCTGGCCGTTGAATACCAGTGCCACGTCGCTGAGCTGCGCGCGGTGCGTGCCGCTGTTGTCGACGCGCAGGGCCCAGTCGGGACCGTTGCGCACCAGGGTCCAGGTCAGGTGCCGCTGCGCGGGAGTTTGCGGGGCCGCGCCCACGAACACAGGCACCGAATAGCGCAGCCGCACTTGCACGCCCGTTGCGCGCAAAGGATCGGGTGGCGCGATTTCGTCGATGATCAGGCGGTACGACGCTTCGCCGGGCCGCTTGGCGGCCTCGGGCTGCAAGAGGCGCACGACTTGCGTGCCGCCCGGCGCGATCTGGATCATCGGGGGGCTGGCCACCAGGTCCGAGGTCTCCTGCAGCACGTCTTCGGTCGTGGTCTGGCTCCATGCGTACACGCGGACCTGGCCATAGATCGGTTCGGCGCCTTCGTTGCGCAAGGTCATGCTGGCGGCGCGTTCCGCGCCGTCCAGGTTCAGGATTACCGGCGAGATCTGCAGGCTGGCGGCATGCGCTTGCAGCGCCATGCCGAACAAACAGGCCCCCGCCGCCTGGCGTACGATCCCAAGCGTCGTCATGTCGATCCGCGGTCAGAAGTAGACGGTGGCCGTGACCGTCGACTGGTACATATCCGGCTTGGGGGCGGCCTGGGGCGGCACCCTGCCGTAGACGGTCAGCGTCTGGGCCGCGCCCGTGCCGGTGCCGCCCACCGTGTCCGTGCCTTGCGTGTTGCCCCAGATCGTCGTGCGGCCTGCATTCTGGTAGAGCTGATAACCCACGCTGGTGGTGGTGTTGCCTGGCGCGGTGCCCACGAGCAGGCGATTCGCGATCGTCGAGCCCGCCGCCGTGCCGGCGTCCAGGCCTACGTTGTAGGGCGTGGTGTTGGTGCAGGTGACCCTGACTGTAGTTTCCTGATTCACCGCGGCGCTCAAGAGGCCGGTAGAGGGAAAGACCAGCGGATCGGCCGCAATCGTGCAGTTTGCCTGCACCGTCAGGGAAACATTGAAAGTCGCCGTCGCGGTCCCGTTCTGGTAGACCTGAGCGGGGGCCGCGGCGGGCAGGGATAAGCCGATAGTCGCGGACAGAATCGCAGCAGAACCGATGGCCTTCATGCTCGCTCTCCTCCAAGTCAATGGCTAGCTCGACCTTAGCGGAGGGGGTAGTGCAATTTATTTCGCATTATTTCTAACTTCTTCGGTTGCTGTCTCGACCGCTGATTTTCTGCGTATTCGCCACCCTGTTGGCGTCACTGTCGCGACATGGCGGTTCTTTGTTCCGCTATTCGGTCAAAATCGAAATTAATAGACACAACTTCAAGACCTGGCGTGGGAGTGCCAAACCGGCGGGGCAAGGCCGTTCCGGCGCACAGCCCCGCATCAGCCGAAAGTAAAGGCGTAGGCTTCAACGCCCGGGTCCAGGAACTCGATCTGAAACACGCGGTCCCGGTCCGGCGTCTGTTGCCGCACCAGCTGATAAAGCTTGTGCCCCTCGATGACGCCCTCTCCCTGCTCATTGATGTCGGCCCCGTGATCCGCCAGCGGCGGCCGGCCGTCCAGCGTGACGCGGAATCGCACCGGCCGGCCGTCCGCCGCAGGGCCCAGCACCATGTGCAGGTCGCGCGCATGAAAGCGCTGGATGACGCGGCCGTTGGCGCCTGTGGCCACCGCAAGTTCCGGCTCCAGCCGCCATGATCCGGCCAGCGTCCATTGGTTGGCGCCCAGTTCGCCCGCGGGCTGGTAGACCGCGTCCTTATGCTGCCTGATCGGCGTGCCGCCCGGCGCGTAGCTCGTGGCCTTGCCATAGCCCAGGTAGCTTTCGCCCGAACGCAGCGTCGACCACTGCGGCGGCGCTTCCACGCCGCGCGCCGCGGGCCGGGCGGCATCGGCGTCGGGCAGCGTCCGGCCCGCTTCCGCAAGCAGGCGCTGGATCACGTGTTCCGTCTGCTGGTAAACGTGCTCGCCCGCGACCGTGTACCGCACGCGGCCCTGGCCATCGAGCAGATAGAAGGCGGGCCAGGACTGATTGCGGAACGCTCTCCAAATCCGGAACTCGTTGTCCAGGGCGACGGGGTACTGAATGCCCAGGTCCGCGACCGCCCGGCGCACATTGGAGGCGCTCTTCTCGAAAGCGAATTCAGGCGAATGCACGCCTATCACTTCCAACCCGGCATCCTTGTACTTGTCGTGCCAGGCCTTCAGGTAGGGGAGCGTGCGCAGGCAGTTGATGCAGGAATAGGTCCAGAAATCGACCAGCACGATCTTGCCATCGAGATCGGCGGCGTCCAACGGTCCGGAATTCAGCCAGCCGTTGGCATCCTGCAGGGATGCCAGCGGACCGTTCGCGGCTGCGAACGTCTTGGCCGGATTATTCGGGCGTAGCTGTTCGACCAATTGCTGCTCCAGCCGCGCTGCGCCCGAGGCAGAGGCGCTGGAGAGAAGCGCCGGGTTCCATCCGAGCGCGGACACGGCAACTGCGGCCATGACGGCGGCGCCGGCCACCCTGCGCAGGCCTTGGGCCGCAGGCAGGAAGCGGTGCAACGTCGCGGCCATGCCGCGTCCGAGCCAGAGCGCCGCGGCCAGCGCCACCGCCGCGCCGCAGGCGAATGACAGCAGCAGCAAGGAAGTCTGGATGTTCGCGCCGTTGAGCGCCGCGCTGGTAAGCAGCAGTCCCAGGATGGGGCCGGCGCACGGCGCCCACAGCAGGCCGGTGCCCAGGCCCAGCCCGATGGAAAGCAGCCCGGCCGCGCGCGGCGAGCCGGGAGGCGCTCCTGCCAGGCGATTGCCCAGCGCAACCAGCGGCCGGCTCATCCAGTCGCCCACGGCGGGCAACAGCAACGCAAGTCCGAAGAGCGCCAACAGTGCCATCGCGGCGTAGCGCGCGCCCTCATTGAGCGTCACGACCCAGGCGCCACCGAACGCCGCCAGGCTGGCGACCGCCGCGAATGCGACGGCCATGCTCGCGAGCAGCGGCAAGGCATGGGTCCGGAATGAACCTGATCCGCGTGCGAACACGAAGGGCAGGATGGGCAGGATGCAGGGGCTCACGATGGTGAGAACGCCGCCAAGAAAAGCTACAAGAATGATCAGCATGGGTAGGCACCGCGACGCAAGGAGAGAGGGGCGCGAGAGTCAGGACTCGCGCTTTTGCCGGCGCGCGCCGCTGTCGTTGCGCGCCGTGATGGTCTGGCAGCTCAGCGGGTTGCGCAGCTCATGCGCCAGTCCGCCGGCAAACAGGATGAGTACGAGCAGGAGCTTGCGCATGTCGGTTCCCCTTCAGGCCGCATGGACGTTGAGGGTCACATCGATGTTGCCCCGCGTGGCTTTCGAGTACGGGCAGATTTCATCGGCCGCGTGGGCAATCTGCTCGGCCAGCGCCTGGCCCAATCCGGGCAGGAACACGTTGAAGCGGGCTTGGAGCAGGTAGGCGCTGCCCGCCATGCCCAGATCCACTTCCACGTCCACCGCGCGATCGTTCGGCAGTTGCACCTTCATCTGTTTGGCAATGACGTCCAGCGCACTGGTGTAGCAGGCGGACCAGGCGCCCGCGAAAAGCTGCTCGGCGGTCGGATGCGGCTGGATGTCTTCGAAAGCCTGGACCAGGCCCGGGTTGTTGGGAGTCGAAAGACGGATATCGAGCCGTTCCTCGCCGCCCTGGGAGACATAGTTGCGAGAGAGGGTCGTATGGGTCTTGCCGGTCAAAAGGACTTTCTGGATACGGGCGGGCATGGGGAACTTCCTTGTCAGTTGGAATTTAAATCGGATTCGATTAAATCGAATGCGATTGAAGCGCATGGTAAGAAGCGCGAGTCCCGGCGTCAAGAGGCTGAAGCGAGGAAATTCGTATCAAATCGTTTACGACTGCATCGCATGCGATGTAAAGTGGCGCCATCAGGCAGACCAGATACCGAGGTGCACATGAAGCCCAAGACCCCAAACGATCCATCCCAGAGAAAGCTGGCGGAATTCCTCTGTTTCGCGGTTTATTCGACCAACCTGGCGTTCGGCCGCGTGTACCGCCCCATCCTCGACGCGCTCGGGCTCACCTACACGCAGTACGTGACGATGATTGCCCTCTTCGAAGAGGACGATCAGACGGTCGGCAGCCTGGGCGAAAAGCTCTTTCTTGAATCCAACACCCTCACGCCGATACTCAAGAAGCTCGAAGGCATGGGCTATCTGGAACGCGTGCGCGACTCGGTGGACGAGCGGCTGGTCCGGGTGCGCGTGACCGACGAAGGGCGGCGCTTGCGCGAGAAGACCGCAAGCATCAACCTGAGCGATGCTTGCGGTCTCACGGGCGATCAGTTCGCGGCGTTGAGGGAGCAGGTTGTCGCGCTGCGCGACAACCTGGTCGAGGCGGCGCGGCCGGACGGCGGTTGAACGCAGGTGGACACCTTCAACTACATGCGCGCCTTCCGGCGCATCGTCGAACTGGGCAGCCTGGCCAAGGCGGCCGAGGCGCTGGATATGTCGTCCGCCGGGCTCAGCAAGCAGTTGCGGGCGCTGGAAGCCCACCTGGGGGCCGTGCTCATCCAGCGGACCACCCGCAAGATGAGCCTGACCGACACGGGCGCGGCCTATTACGCCGAATGCTGCCGGCTGCTGGACGAACTGGACGCCCTGGAAAAATCCGTCAGGCGCGAGTCCCGCCTGGTGTCGGGGCGGCTGCGCGTGAACGCGCCGGTCTCGTTTGCCTTGAGCGTGCTGACGCCGCTGCTGGCGCGCTTTCTGCGCCAATATCCGGAACTGCGCCTGGACCTGGCGATGGAAGACCGGCTGGTCGATGCGGTGGGACAGGGCTTTGACGTGTCCATACGGCTGCGCGCGCAACTGGACGATTCTTCGCTGATTGCGCGCCGGCTGGCGTCGCTGACGCAGGTGCTGTGCGCGGCGCCGTCCTACCTCGACAGCCGCGGCACTCCGGAAAGCGTGGACGCGCTGCGCGGGCATGACATCCTCAGCTATACCTTGGCCGAAAGCCCTGGCGCGGTTGCGGACGAGGATGCAGGCCAGCAGGCGGATCCGTTGGCCGGACCCGCGCTGGTGCAGGTCAACAACAGCCTGATGCTGCGGGACCTGCTGGAAGAGGGGCTGGGCATAGGCGCCTTGCCGTCGTTCCTGGCCGCGCCCGCCATCGCCAGCGGCAGGCTGGTGCGCGTTTTACCCCAACAGCCCGCCGCGCCTCGCCATGTCTACGCGGTCTATCCGACCAGCCGCCACTTGCAGCCCAAGGTCAAGGCCTTTGTGGATTTCATGGCGGACCATCTGCCGGCGGCCATGCGCGGCGATTGTTGACGCGCAGCGAATAAAGTCCTGCCGGCGGACCCCTTATTCTCGCGCCGGCCCGTCCTTAAGCTGGCGTCCATTGAAACGAGATGGACGCCATCATGACTTCGACCTCCAATTACGCACCCGCCGCGCCGCTGACCGTGGACTTCTTCCATGACGTGGTTTGCGGCTGGTGCTATGTCATGTCTCCCCGCCTGCGCCAGGTCGCGGCCGAACTGGGCATTGCCGTGCGCCAGCGCAGCTTCGTGCTGCAGGAATCGCCTGAACAGATGTGCCAGGTGTTCGGCTCGATGCCGCGCGCCAAGCAGGTGATCCTGGGCCATTGGGAAGCCTGCGCCCGCCATGAAGACCTGCCCCGCATCGACGTCGAGGGCATGCGCGCCGAATCATTCGATTACCCCAGCGGGATGGCCGGCGCGCTGGCTTGCCAGGCCGCGCATCTGCTGGCCGGCGACGCGGGCCATTGGGACATGTTCGACGCGATTCAGCATGCCCACCTGAGCGAGCACCGTAATGTCGGCGATCACGCCGTGCTGTTGGACATCGCAGCAGGGCTGGGCCATGACCGGGCCGAATTCGCCGCCCTCATGCAGGGCGACGAAGCCCTGCTACGCGTGCAGGCCGATCGCGCCGCCGCCGCGCGGCTGGCCATCGACTCCATACCCACGTTGATAGCCGGGCCGCACCGGGCCCGTCTGCACACCATGTCCACGGCCGATCTGCGGGACAGGCTGCGGGCGCTGATGCCCGCCGCGGTCGAGGCCTGATCGCCGGGTATCGGCGCGTCGCCCACGTCTTCCTTCTTTCCATTTTTCCGTCCGCGGGACGGAAGCCAAACGCACAAGGTGCATCATGACTACCCGTTACACCCAAAAATTGCTCGGCCTGGCGCTGGGCGCCGCCCTCAGCTTCAACGCGCTCGCGCACGGCGCGCCCGCCCGGGCGCCGGCCTCCGGACAGGAGGTGGGCATCAGCCCCTGGGGACCGGACGATGAGATCGGCCGCCTCAACCTGATCACGCCCGAATCGCGCGCCGCGGTAATGTCGCGCGTGGCTGGCGGCAAGGTCTATGACCTGGCCACGGAATACTACGTGGGCATGCCCAGCTGGCAGGACGCGGGCGATCCGCACTACCAGTTCTGGATGACGCACACGCCGCGCGGCACCGAAGTCGACGATCCCATGGGCGTGGGCCGCGACATGAACGCCATGCGCAGCTACACCGGCACGGCGTTCTCGATGTACAGCCACACCGGCACGCATATCGATGCGCTCAACCACTTCGGCATCCATGGCAAGATCTGGAACGGCTTCCGGGCCGACGAGCATCTGGGCGACCGCGGCTGGAAGCGCACGGGCATCGAGAAATTCCCGCCGCTGGTGGCGCGTGGCGTGCTGATCGACGTGGCCGCGCTCAAGGGCGTGGAGATGCTTCCCGATCAGTACCGCATTACCCGGCAGGACCTGAAAGCCGCGCTGGCGCGCCAGAAGACCGAGCTGCGCGAAGGCGACATCGTCCTGATCCGCACTGGCCGCATGAAGCTGTACAACGATCCGGCGGCCTACATGGCCAAGCCGCCGGGCATGGGCCTGGACGCGGCGCGTTATCTGGTCGAGGAGGGCGGCGCCATGATTCTGGGGGCGGACAACCTCAGTTTCGAGACCTTCCCTTCAGAGGTGTCCGACGACTATGTGCCGTTGCATACCTATCTGCTGGCGCAGAAGGGCGTGCCCATCATCGAGCTGGCGGCGCTGGACGAGTTGTCGCGCGACCAGGTCTATGAATTCGCCTTCATCGGCGGGCCGCTGAAGATCCGCGGCGGCGATGCGGCGCCGCTGCGTCCGGTGGCGATGCCGCTGCGCTGATTCACTTGCTGCGTTTGACCATCGCCATGATGGTATCCATCAACTCGTCGCGCGCCTGATCCACGCTGATGTCCTGAGCCACGGCCGCGTGCGCCAGGCCGTCAGCCGCGCCCAGCATCGCCCACATGCTGGCCGGCGATATTCCCGCGGATCCGGCGTAAGGCGCAAGTATGGATTGGCATTTCTTGATGAAGGCCTGCTGGTATTGATGCTTTACTGCAGTCAGTTCCGGGGAGCCGCCCAGCGCGGCCAGCACGCCGGGAATCTCGCGGCCCTGCGTCATGACGCATTCGATGTAGCCCGCTGCGATGACCCGGGCCTTTTCTTTCAAGGCCGGCTTGCTGGCGGCGATCGCGGCGTCGATGAGCGCGGTCTGGCGGACGTCGAAGTCCTGGTACAGCGCCACCAGCAGCCCGTTGCGCGTGCCGAAGTGGTCATAGGCCACGGGCTTGGTGATGCCGGCTTCCGTGGCCAGCCGTCCCAGGGTCAGGGCGTCCGTGCCTTCGTCGCTGATCAGCTTCCAGGCGACGTCCAGCAACTGGCGTTGGCGCTCGTCGCGCGACAGGCGGCGCTGCGGGTTGGCTCTGGCGGGGCTTGGCATCTTTGCGGTCATGATTGTTGGACTTCCTCCTCGTGGATTACAGCACGCGAGGAGAAAATCTTCTGGCCTATCGTCCGGGCGGCGTCGAGATGGGCGGCGGGAAAGCCCGCGTCGGAGGGCAGCAGCAATTCCGAGGTGGCGACGTTGGCGCCGCAGTAGCCGAAGATGCCGTGGTCGATCTGCGTCTTCATGGCGCCGAAGTAGCCGTGCCGCGCATAGGTGCGCTGGTTGGCGCCGCCCAGAGCGACCAGATGCACATTGAGGCGTTGCAGCTTCTTGACCAGCTTGCCGTCCGCATCTTCGTAGGCCCAGCCTTGGGTGAACACCCGGTCGATCCAGCCCTTGAGCAAGCCCGGGAAGGACCACCAGTACACGGGGTAGACCAGCACCAGAGCATCGGCGCGTTCAAGCCGCGCATGTTCCGCGGCGACTTCCGGCAGGGGCTCCCCCTTGCCCATGGCCAGCGCGACGTCCGGCTGGGTGAACCTAGGGTCAAAACCTTCGGCGGCCAGGTCTGCGACTTCGAACGTATGCCCGGCATCGGCAGCGGAAATTCCTTCAGCGACCTGTCGCGCCACCGCGTGGGTCAGCGACGCGGGATCGGGATGTGCAACAACGATTAGCGCATGCATGGCGTCTACACTCCATCAAAATAATTAACCTACCGATAGTAACTTACTTTTGGTAGGTTGTGATTTTGACGTGAGTAGCGAGGCGGCTCCCTGGGAAGACCGACAGCCCGGCGCAAGGCGGGGAGCTTTCTAATGGCTGGGGATTTGGGCCAGCACCAGCTGCGTGGTCTGGCGCAGGTGCTGGGCCAGCAACTTGGCGGCGGTATCGGCGTCGCGGGCAAGCGCGGCTTCCAGCAGCTTGCGGTGTTCGTCGGCGACGTTGCGTTCCTTGCCCTTTTTCGAGCCGGAGGCGGCTTTGGTCCCGGAATTCAGCTGCACCGACAGGTAGCGGTAGCGCGCGGTCTGGTCGCGCAGCAGCTCGGCGATGGCGATGAGCGACTTTGAATCGCTGCCGCTGATCAGCGCCGAATGGAAAGCGGAATGCGCTTGTTCCCATTCAGCCGACAAGCCGGAGCCGTCCGTAGCGTGCAGGGGCAGGCGGCTCAGACGGTAGTGCGCGCCGGCCAGCCGCTCTTCCCAGTCCAGACTGCCGAGCGCGATAGCGCGGCGCAGCGCTTCGCATTCGATGTGGATCCGGGTTTCGGTGATGTCCAGCAGTTCTTCCGCCGACACGTCCGCCACGCGGAAGCCGCGCTGGTCTTCCGCGACCACGAATCCGCTGGTGGCCAGGCGCGAAAGCGCCTCTCGCAGCGGGATCGCGCCGCTGTCGTAGCGTTCGCAGAGATCCTTGATGCGCAGGCGTGCCCCCGGGGGCAGGCTGCCCGTGATGATGTCTGCGCGGATGTCATTGGCCAGGGCCGATGCCGCAGTCCGGAAAGGTGTGGAAACGGAGGTCATGCGAAACGATAAGGTTTTTATCTATGAAGCTCAAGTTATCCAGGGAAAACCAGAATATATATATTTTTATGAATTACATATTCTTCGTTCAACCCTCATCCATCAGGAGATCACGTGAAACTGGCCACCCTACAAATCGACGGCGCGCCTCGCGCCGCCGCACTCGTGCAGGGCCGCCTGGCGCTGCTGTCCGCTCCAGGCGTCGATCTGGGTACGCTGCTGCGCCAGGGCAAGACGCTGGCCGATCTGGAGCGCATGGCAGCCGCGGCCACGCAGTTCATCGATCCGGCTGCCGCGACCTTTCTGTCGCCGTCGATCGAACCTCCCAAGATCCTGTGCGTCGGCCTGAACTATGCCGACCACACCAAGGAAAGCCCGTACGACCAGCCCGATTACCCGACGCTGT
The DNA here is from genome assembly GCF_014851605.1 of Achromobacter sp. ACM02. NCBI lineage: Bacteria > Pseudomonadati > Pseudomonadota > Betaproteobacteria > Burkholderiales > Alcaligenaceae > Achromobacter > Achromobacter sp. ACM02. The sequence goes on along the minus strand of NZ_JACUZY010000004.1, from coordinate 287,237 downwards.
TCCTGCGCGTGTCGACCAGCCTGGGCGCGCATGACGCGATGGTGGAGCGTCCGGCCATCAGCGATACGCTGGACTACGAGGGCGAAATGGTCGTGGTGCTGGGCAAGGGCGGACGCCGGATCGCCAAGGAACAGGCGCTGGACCACGTGTTCGGCTACGCCGTGGGCAACGAAATCTCGGTGCGCGAATACCAGTTCAAGTCGCCGCAGTGGACGGTGGGCAAGAACTTCGACGGCACGGGCACCTGGGGGCCATACGTGGTCACGGCTGACGAACTGCCGGCGGGCGGTAGCGGGTTGCGGATCGAGACCCGCCTCAATGGCGAAACCATGCAATCGTCCAACACCAGCGACATGCTGTTCGATGTGGCTACCGTGATCTCGACCGTCAGCGAGGCCATTACCTTGCAGGCCGGCGACATCATTTTCTCCGGCACCCCCGCCGGCGTGGGCTTCGGGCGCACGCCCAAGCTCTACATGAAGGACGGCGACACGGTAGAGGTGGACATCGAGCGCATCGGTACGCTGCGCAACCGCATCCGCGACGAGGCGCCGTCCGCCTAGGTTTCTCACCACGCATCCAGCGGCCCCGGCGCCATCCGCGCGCCGGGGCGCACGGCCACGATCTACTCTTGGAACTCCAGACATGCGAATCGCAACTGCTTTTGTGAAGTCGTCCGTGAGCAATCCCGCCCGGCGCCGTTGGGCCAGGCTGTTGCTGGCCGCAGGCCTGGCGTCCAGCCTGGGCGTGGCCAGCGCGGCGGATTGGCCGGCGCGGCCGGTGAAGATCGTGGTGCCGTTTGCCGCCGGAGGAACCACCGACCTGATCGCGCGGCTGATCGCAACGCCCATGTCGCAAGAGCTGGGGCAGCCGGTGGTGGTCGAGAACCGTCCGGGCGTGGGCGGGCTGCTGGGCGCCGATGCCGTCGCCAAGGCGGCGCCCGACGGCTATACCGTATTGATGGCCAACATCTCCTATCCGTTGGCCGCCCTGGTGGCGCAGGGCGCGAAGCGGCTGAACTTCGATCCCTTGGCCGACCTGCGCAGCGTGAGCGTGGTGGCCAACGTGCCGCTGGTCATCACTTCCACGCCTTCGGTGCCGGCCCGCAACCTGAAGGAATTCGCGGAACTGCTCAAAAAGAATCCTTCGACCCACTACGCCTACGGTTCCACGGGACCCGGTTCGTACATTCACGTGTTCGGCATGTGGTTCCAGGAACAGACGGGCGCGTCGATGACGCACGTGCCCTTCAAGGGTGCTGCGCCCTTGAAGGGCGAAATGCTGGCGGGCCGCATCCAGATGGGCGGCGACCAATTGTCTTCGTCGCTGAGCGACATCCGGGCCGGATCCTTGACCGCGCTGGCGGTCACCTCGCCGCAACGCTCGCCGTCCCTGCCGGACACGCCCACTGTCAGCGAACTGGGTTTTACCGGCATCGATACCGAGGGCTGGAACGGCTTGCTCGCCCCGGCGCAGACGCCCGACGCCGTCGTGGCGCGTATCGGCCAGGCGGTGTCCAAGGCCGTTCAGCAGCCCGCCATCCGCCAGCGCCTTGCCGAACTGGGCGCCGAGGCCAGCGGTTCCAGTCCCGAGCAGATGAGCGCTTTGCTGAAAAGTCAGTTCGTCCAGTTCGGCCCCATGGTGTCGCGCCTGCAACTTGAGTGATGCCGTGGCGGGGATTCCAGATCCCCGGCAGCTTTGGCTTTCCAACGAGTCCAACCAGAAAGGCCTGCAATGAAAGCACTGCGTAGCGGCGTGGCCGCGAGTCTGCAGTTCCTGATCGGCATCCTGGCGTGCGCGAACGCGCAAGCCCAGGCCGACGCGCCGCCCGTCTCCATCGTCGTTCCGCAGCCGGTGGGCAATCCCACCGACGGCGTGGCGCGCAAGCTGCAGCCGCTGCTGCAGGCCGCGCTGGGCAGGACCATCATCGTCGAGAACCAACCCGGGGCGGGCGGTTCCATCGGCACGCAACGGGTGCTGAATGCGCCAGCGGACGGACGCATGCTGTTGATCGCGTCCCAGACCGAACCCATCCTGACCCCGGCCACGATGCAGCATGTGAAGTACCGGGCGGAGAACCTGCGCGCGGTGGCGGTGGTGGCGCGGCTGCCCTACATCCTGACCGGCGGCAACGCGGTCGCGGCCAAGAACCTGGGCGAACTGACCCAACTGGCGCAGGCCCAGGGAGACAAGGGACTGAACTTCGGACATATCGGTCCGGGCTCGATGATCCACCTATTGGGCGAGCAATGGGCGCGGCAAAGCCAGTTCAAGCTCAACCACGTCGTCTACCGGGGCGTTCCGCCCGTCACGCAGGACCTGATGGGCGGTCAGATAGAACTGAGCTTCCTGCCGCTGGGCGGGTCGACGCTGGACCTGATCGAGTCCGGCCGCATACGGGCCTACGCGACGACCGGCGCCGCACCTAGTCCCAAGCTGCCCCAAGTGCCGCCCTTGTCCGCATCCAGCGAAAAGTTGCGGGATTTCGTGTACGGCACGTGGATCGCCTTTCTGGTGCCGGCCAATACGCCGGACGCGACCGTTGCCAGCCTGAACCGCGCGATCGTCCAGGCCATGGAAGACGCCGCGTTTCGCGAGTATGTTGTTTCCACGGGTATGGAGCTGGTGGCGCAGAACTCGGTGGCGGACATGCGGGACTTTTACCAGACGGAGACGGCGCTGTACCAGGGTCTGGCGCAGAAGGTCGCCGTCGAGCAATGAGCGCAGGGCAGCCTGCCGCAACCAGAACAAGATTCTTGGAGACAGACATGCAATCCAATGCGCAGACAGCGCCGCTCGCCGTGCACTCGGTGGACGAGTTCGTGTTCAGCGTTCCCGATCTCGAAGAGGCCAGGCGCTTTTATTCGAGTTTCGGCCTGGACGTGCGGGATGAGAACGGCTGCCTGGCGTTGTACACCCATGGCCATCCGCACCGCTGGGCGCGCATCTTGAAGGGCGTACGCAAGCGTCTGCTGTGGGTGAGCATGGGGATCCACGCGGACGACCTGGAACGGTTCGCCGTGCATCTGGACCGCCTGGGTATCGCCCGCCGCGACGCGCCGCAGGACGCCGACCCCGCAGGGCTCTGGATTGAGGCGCCCGACGGGCTGGCTCTGCAATTGCGGATTGCAGCCAAGTCTTCACCGTCGGCCCCCGCGCCGCAAGAGCCGCCACAGGCCAGCGGCGGCGCCGGCCGCGCGCCCGCGCGCAGCCAGGTGCGGCAGGTGCGGCCGCTGTATCTGTCGCACATCCTGTTGTTCAGCGCCGACGTGGTTCGGGCCACGCGCTTCTACGTGGATGCGCTTGGACTGCGCGTGTCGGATACCTCGGGCGATGCCATCGCCTTCATCCACAGTCCGCACGGCAGCGACCATCACCTGATCGCATTGGCCAAGTCGCATGGCCTGGGCCTGCATCACAGCAGCTGGTGCGTGCCGTCCATCGATGCGGTGGGGCAAGGCATGGAGCAGATGGGCGCGGCGGGGTATGGGGACGGCTGGGGCGTGGGCCGGCACGTGCTGGGTTCAAACTATTTCCGCTACGTGCGCGATCCCTGGGGCAGCTACGCCGAGTATTCGTACGACATCGACTTCATCGCCGAAGGACAGAAGTGGCCGTCGGGGGATTATCCGCCGGAGGATTCGCTTTATGTGTGGGGCCCGGCGTTGCCGCCGGACTTCATCACCAATCATGAGCGGGATGGCTGAGGGCTGGCGCTCCGCCCGTCAGGCTATCGCGTTCATCCCCAGGATCTCCCGCCCCGCGATCAGCGTCTGGATCTCCGTCGTGCCTTCGGGAATCATGCCGCCGCGCGTATCCCGGAAGATGCGCTCGATCGGATATTCCTCCGAGTAGCCCAGCCCGCCATGCACTTGCAGCGCCATGTTGGCCACTTCGTGGGCGGCCTCGGTGGCGTAGAGCTTGGCGATGGAGCAGGCCTGGCGCACGTCCTTGCCCGCTTCCAGCGCATGGGCCGCGCGCATGCCCAGGGCGCGCGCCGCTTCGACGCGGACCGTCATGTCTACGACGTGCTTCTGCACCAGCTGGAAGCTGCCGATGGGGCGGCCGAACTGTTCGCGCTGTTTCGCGTAGTCGATGGACATGTCCAGGGCCGCCTGCGCGGCGCCGACGGCGCCCATGGCGATGTTCAGGCGCGCGGCATCCAGGCCCTTGAGCGTGCCGGCGAGGGCCGCGCCTTCGACGCCGACCAGGTTTTCCTTGGGGATGCGCACGTCGGCGAAGCCCAGTTCGGCCGTGCCGGTGCAGCGCAGCACCATGGTGTCGAGCTTGCGCACGTCATAGTTGGCCAGGGCGCGTTCGACGATGAAGGTCGACAGCTTGCCCTCGCAGGTGGGGCTGTAGGTGCGCGCCACCACCATGGCGAAGTCGGCGTCGCAGCCGTTGGTGATCCACAGCTTGCGGCCGTTCAGCACCCACTCGTCGCCGACCAGGTCGGCCCGCGTCTGGATGCCGGCGATGTTGGAGCCGGTGTTCGGCTCCGTCAGGCCTGTGCAGGCCTTGAGGCGGCCGGCCATCAGCGGCTTGAGGTACTTCTCTTTCTGCGCCGGTGAACCGTGGGCGGCCAGGCGCTTGATGGAGCCGTTGGTGATGTTGACGATGGTGCGCAGCGACAGCCAGTGGTAGCCCAGCTCTTCCATCATCATGGCCCAGGTGGGCATGTCGATGCCGTGTCCGCCCTGGTCTTCGGGCAGGTTGCCGCCCAGGTAGCCCAGCTCCGCCAGCTTGGGCATGAGTTCGAACGGAAAGGTCCGCGCCTTTTCGTGCTGCGCGACGATGGGCGCCACTTCCGCCAGCATGAAGCGGCGGATGCTGTGCTGCAGCTCCTGTTGTTCGGGCGTCAGGTCGATGTTGCTCATGCGTTTACTCCAGCTTCAGGTTGGCGCGTTCCACCAGGTCGCGGGTGACCTCGCGGTGCTCCGCCCAGAATTTGGCGAACGCTTCGGGCGAACTGCTGACCAGCGGGGTGGCGATGCGTTCGAAGCGTTCCTGCACGATGGGCATGGCGGCGGTTTCTTCCAGCGCCCGGGCCAGCTTGTCGATGATGGGCTTGGGCGTGCCGGCGGGGACGACCACGGCCTGCCAGGTGGTGACCTTGAAGCCCGGGACGCCGGACTCGGCGATGGTGGGCAGGTCCGGCAGATCCTTGACGCGGGTGGCGCCGCTGACCGCCAGGGGGCGCAGCATGCCGTCCTTGATGTAGGGCAGGGAACTGGAGCGGCTGTCGATCATGAAGGTCAACCGTCCGGCGACCAGGTCCTGCAGCGCGGGCGCGCTGCCCTTGTACGGCACGTGCGTGAGCTTGGTGTTCAAGGCCAGCGCGAGCGAGGACGCCGCGGTGTGCGCCGAACTGCCGTAGCCCGGCGATCCGTAGGTGATCGTCGCCTGCTTGTCCGCCTTGATCGCCTTGATCAGGTCCGCCATGGTCTGGTAGGGCGAATCCTTGGGCACCACCACCACCAGCGGCGAATCGGTCAGTTGCGCGACGGGCGCGAAGGCCTGGGCCGGGTCGATCTTCAGGTCCTTGTACAGGTACTGGTTGACGGCGATGGTGGCCGCATTGGTCCAGAGGATGGTGTAGCCGTCGGCGGGCGCGCTGGCCGCGGCCAGCAGCGAGAGATTGCCGTTGGCGCCAGGCTTGTATTCCGGGATGACGGGCTGGCCGAGCTTCTTGCTCAGCTCGTCCTGCATCATCTTGAACGCGATGTCGGAAGGTCCCCCGGGCGCAAAACCGATCACCGCGCGTATCGGCTTGTCCGGCCATTCCGCGGCCGAGGCCGCCGTCGCGAATCCCGCGGCCAGCAGGGCTGCCGCAACCATCTTGCTGAACTTCATTCCTGTCTCCTGTTTTTCTGGGTTGAGCGCGCTTGCGTTGCGCGGACGGATTCTTGGGTGATCCGTTTGTTATTCGCATTGCGAATTAATAATTCGTTTAATGAATTGATGATACTGCGGCCTCGGGAGCGCCGCAATAACGGGCTTGCGGCCCGATGCCAGATCTGTTCGCGCAGGCGCATGAAAAATCCCTGCCGCGCGCAGGGCGGGGCAGGGATGCGAGGGGTGTGGAACGGCCCGTTGGCACGGGCGGGAAATCAGGCGGAATCGACCATGCGCATGAAGCGCTCGCTGGCCTGCACGCATTCCCGCTGCAGCCGCAGGACGATGCTTTCCACGGGTTCTATGCCGCGGGCAAAGCCCACCGCCGGACCCATGGACAGCATGCCTTCTTCATGCTGGCCCGCCTGATAGGCGAGGGCCTGGGTGCGTTCGCCGCTGATCAGTTCGCCGAAGTCCGCGTAGCTGCTGGCGCCCGCCTGTTCCAGCGCGGCGACCTTGCGGGCGTTTTCGTTGTCGAGGATGCGCCAGGTGTCGCCCAGGCTGCCGAGCACGGCGCGGGTACCGTGCTCGCTGGTGTCGACCACGCGCTGCTTGTACGCGGCGTGCGCCGGGGTCTCCTGCGCTGGCGTGAAGACGCTGCCCATCACCACGGCGTCGGCGCCCAGGGCCAGCGCCGCGGCGATCTGCCGGCCGTGGCCGATGCCGCCGCCCAGCGCCAGCGGAATGCGCAGCTGTTCCAGGGCATAGGCGCCGTTGAGGAACGTGGGCAGCTGGTTGCTGCCGGGGTGGCCGCCTTCTTCCATGCCGACCAGCGTGACTGCGTCCACGCCCATGTTCTGCGCCGCGACGGCATGGCGCACATGCGCGCACTTGTGGATGACGATGGCGCCAGCCTCGCGCAGCGCGGGCAGCAGCGGCGTGGGCGGCAGGCCCGCCGTTTCGAACAGGCGCACGCCCGCGTCGAGCGCGATGCGCAGCCGCGTCAGCATGGACTCGTTATTGGCCGCGCGGCGCGACAGCGTGAGGTTGACGCCGAACGGCAGGCCGCCCGTCAGTTCGCCGCAATCGCGCAGCGCCTGCCGGAAGTCCTGGTCCGTGCGTGAGCTGCGCGCGGTCATGAAACCCATGCCGCCTGCGCGCACCATGGCGGCGACCAGCCGCGCATCCGACAGCCACATCATGCCGCCCAGCAGCAACGGCCAGCGTATGCCCATCAGTTCGGTGATGCGGGTGGGCCAGCGTTGCGGAATGGCCGGAGCAAGAGGCAGGGTCACACGTGCCTCCCCATCAGCAGGATGGGCTGCAGTTCATGCGCCAACTGCCGTAGCGTGGGCCCGGCTTCATCGAGCATCAGTTGCCGGGGCAGCAGCGCCGCCGGGCCGCCGCAGCTGACCACGTAGCGTTCGCCGGCTGGCAGCTCGATGGCGGCGGCGACGGTGTTGATCTGATAGGCGGGGCGCTCGTGATAGACGAAGCCACGCTCCGGATACCGGGCGATGGCGTCGGCAATGGCCTGTTGCTCCGTGGCATCGCCGGCCTTGCCGGATGCGCGGGCCTCTTGCAGCAGGGCCTCGCGTTCCTCGGGCGAGCAGCAGGCCAGGTAGGCCCAGCCGATCGCGCTATGGAACAGCGGTATGCGCGAACCCACGCGCAGATTCATCAGCAGCGGCGAATTTCCCTGGCAGCGCAGCAGGTAGACGATGCTGTCGCCGTCGCGCCGTCCCAGCGCCACCGCGACCTGATAGCGGTCGGCCAGCGCCTGCAACATGGGCCGGATGATGTCCAGCGCTTCCTGCCCCGCCAGCGCCGCGCCGCCCAGCGCGATGGCGGCGATGCCCAGTTGCAGCTTGTCCTTGCCTGGCACGGCGGTCAGGAATCCCGTCTTTTGCAGGGTATGGCACAGCCGCCAGACCGTGGGCTGGGCCAGGCCGGTCAGATGGGCCAGTTCCGTCGTGCCCAGCATGCGCCGTTCGGCGCTGAAGCAGCGCAGGATGTCCAGCCCGCGGGCCAGCGCGGTGACGAATTGGCGGTCGGGTTCCGCGGAATCTTCGGTGGCGTCGTTCTTGGGCGCGCGAGGCGAGGCTCTTGACATGGGCAAGCTCCTTTTTTATGATCAATTCACTAAATGAATTATAAATTCGCATAGCAAATTATGCAAGATCAGGAGGACGAATGAGCGGTCAGCAGGATTGTGCGCCACAGGCCCAGGGCGTGATGTCCTGGCCTGGCGTTTGCCATTGGGGCGGGAAGGCCCTGGCCAGAACCTTGGCGGCCGCGGGCGCACGCCTGCGCCTGCCGCTGGTGGTGACCGATGCCGGCACCTGGGGCGCAACGGGCGCCGCGGTCGAAGCGGCGCTTGCCGCCATGCCGGGACTGCAATGGCATGTCTATGACGGCGTGGTGCCCAATCCCGCCATGGACCAGGTGCGGGCCGCGCTGCACATGGCGCGCGAGCAGGGCTGCGCCAGCGTGCTGGCGGTGGGCGGAGGCAGCGCCATCGACGTGGCCAAGGCGGTCTACGCCTGCCTGGCGGGCGGGTTCGATGCCGACGAATTGCAGGCGCCGTGTGGGCAAACCTGGCTGAACGCCGCCGCCGAGCCCGCCGATCCGCTCTTCATCGCCGTGCCCACGACTTCGGGCACCGGCAGCGAAAGCAGCTCGGCCGCGCTGATCCAGGGCGACGACGGGCGCAAGCGCCTGTACCGTTCCTTGCGCGCCCGTCCGGCGCTGGTGGCGCTGCAACCGGAACTCACGCTCAGCCTGCCGCCGCGCCCCACCGCGCAGGGCGGCTTCGACGCCGTGCTGCATGCGCTGGGCGCCTGGATCAATACCGATCCTTCCCCTGTCGGCAAGGCCATGGCCTTGCAGGCCCTGCGCCTGTGCATGCGGGCGCTGCCCGACGTGCTGCGCGCCCCGGACAGCCTGCGCGCGCGCGCCGACATGCAGATGGGCGCTTATATGGCGGGCCTGGCCATCGGCATGAGCAAGGTGGACGCCGTGCACGCCATGTGCACGCCGCTGGAGTCGCGCGTCCACGTGGCGCATGCGGAAGTGCTGGGTCCGATCTTCAGCGTGGTGGCGCGCCACACGGCGCAGACCGCCGCCGCGCCTTACGCCGAGGCCGCCCGCGCGCTGGGCATAGCCGCGACGGGCGACGAACAACAGGACGCCCTGGCCCTGATCGAGGCGGTCGAGTCGCTGGCGCGGCTGGCGGGCATTCCCCTGCGCTTTTCCGGCTTGGCGCTGTCTGAGCAGGACGCCGCTCAGCTGGCCAGCCAGGCCATGCTGAGCGCGTCCATGCCCATCAATCCGCGCGTACTCGCGCCGGAAGAAATCCAATCCCTATACCTGCAAATGGCCGCGTAAGGAGCGCCCGCATGGATGTCATCGATTCCCGCCCCTATGAACTGCTGATCGGGGAAAACTGGCGCGCTGGCGCCGAAGGCCGCACGTTCGATACCTGCAACCCGGCCACGGCGCAGGTGCTCGCCAGCGTGCACGAAGCCTCGGCGGCAGATGTGGACGCCGCCGTGCAGGCTGCGCACACCGCCTTTGAAACGCACTGGCGCAAGACCACGCCGGCGCAGCGCGGCAAGCTGCTGCGGCGCCTGGCCGACCTGTTCGAGCGCGACCGCGAAAAGCTCGCCTGGATCGAAACGCTGAACGTGGGCAAGCCCATTACGCATTCGCTGGATTCGCTCAAGGGCATGCCGGCGTCGCTGGAGTACTTCGCGGGCATCATTCCGGCCCTGCGCGGCGAGACCATACCGGTGGGCAATGCCGACGTGCTCAATTTCACGATACGCGAGCCGCTGGGCGTGTGCGCGCTCATCATGCCGTGGAATTACCCGATGACGCTGACCGTCAACAAGCTCGGTCCGGCGCTGGCCGCGGGCAATACGGTGATCCTCAAGCCCTCGGAAGTGACGCCGCTGTCCAGCATGGCGCTGGCGCGCTTGTTCGAGGAAGCCGGCTTTCCGCCCGGCGTGATCAACGTGGTCAACGGTCCCGGCGCCACGGTGGGCGAACGGCTGGTCACTCATCCGCTGGTATCACGGGTGTCGTTCACCGGGGGCACCGTGACCGGCGCGCGTATCCAGGCGTCCGCGGCCGCCGACGTCAAGCGCGTCACGCTGGAGCTGGGCGGCAAGTCGCCGCTGATCGTGTTCGAGGACGCGCCGCTGGACAAGGCGGCGGCCGTGGCCGCGGGCGACATCATCAAGAATTCCGGCCAGGTCTGCATCGCCTGCACGCGCCTGCTGGTACAGGATTCCGTGCGCGAGGAATTCCTTGGCCTGCTGCAGCAGCGCCTGGACGCCGTGCGCATCGGCTCGCCCGCGGACCCAGCGACCGAGATGGGCCCCCTGGTCAGCGCGGCCCAGAAGCAGCGCGTCGAGAAGTACGTGGCGCTGGCGCGGGAAGAGGGCGCGCAGCCCGTCCATTACGGCAACATGAAGCTGGAAGGCGACACGGCCAAGGGCTACTTCGTGCCGCCCACGCTGCTGCTGAACTCCCACGCGCGCATGCAGAGCGCGCAGGACGAGATCTTCGGCCCGGTGCAATCCGTGATCGGCTTTCGCGACGAAGCCGACGCCTTGCGCATCGCCAACGACACGCGCTACGGGCTGGCCGCGGTGCTGTACACGCGCGACGGCGGCCGCGCCCTGCGCATGGCGCGCGGCCTGCAGTCGGGCAGCGTGGCCATCAACACCGGCCTGCGGACGTCGTTCGATGCGCCGTTTGGCGGCTACAAGCAGTCTGGCATCGGCAAGGAACGCGGGCTGGAAGCCATCTACGAAAACACCCAGCTCAAGAACGTCAAGTACGACACCACGATCTAGCGTGGCGCCCACAGGAGACAACATGAAGTTCATCGTCAAGCTGGCCTCGGGCCTGGCCGCCTGCATGCTGGCGGCCGGCGCGCACGCGGAATGGCCCGACCGTCCGCTGCGCATGGTCATCGGTTTCGCGCCCGGGGGCGCTTCGGACATCGCGTTCAAGATGGTGCAGGACGAGCTATCCAAAAAGCTCGGCCAGCCCGTGGTGCCGATCTACAAGCCCGGCGCCAACGGCAACATCGCCAACCAGGCCGTGGCCACGGCCGAACCCGACGGCTACACGGCGCTGTGGGCCAACGTCGGGCCGCTGGCCATCAACACTTATCTCTACAAGGGCGTGCAGGTCGATCCGGGCAAGGCCTTTGTGCCGGTCACGCAATTGACCGATTCGCCGCTGGTTGTGGTGGTGCCGAAGTCTTCGCCATTCCAGACCATGCAGGACCTGGTGCAGGCGGCGAAGAAGCCCGACGCGGGGTTGTCGTACGGGTCCGCCGGGCACGGCAGTTCCATGCACGTGGCGGGCGCCGCGCTGTCGCTGGCCCTGAACGCGCCCATGACGCACGTGCCTTACAAGGGCAGCGCGCCCGCGCTGCAGGACCTGATCGCCGGGCGCCTGTCCTTCATGGTGGACAGCCGCTCCACCACCGCGCCCTTCATCAAGGAAGGCGCGCTGCGCGCCCTTGCCGTCAGCGGCGACCAGCGCGTGGCGGACATGCCCGACGTGCCCACGGTGGCCGAGTCCGGCGTGCCCGGCTTCAAAGTGACGACCTGGCAGGCCGTGGTCATGCCGGCAGGCACGCCGCAGCCCATCGTCGACAAGTTCTCCAGCGCGCTGCGCGAAACGTTACAGATGCCGGAGGTGCAGGAACGTTTTGCGCGCATCTACACGCCATTGGTGGGCAGCACGCCCGAAGCGTTCGCGGCGTTCTGGGCCAAGGAAAGAGCCGGCGCCAAGGCGCTGGTGGAGCAGGCGCGCCTGCAGGTCGATTGAACGCCGGGCCCGGGCGGGCCCGGCGTGGCAGGAACATTGAAACTCGAATGGAATGGCATCATGGATCTGGAACTGAAGGGTTGCACCGCTTTCATCACGGGCGGCGCGGGCACGCTGGGCATGGCAATGGCCAGGCGCTTCGTGCAGGAAGGCTGCAATGTGGTGGTGTGCGACGCCAATGAAGAGGCGATCGAATCCGCCTGCGCCGAACTGTCTGCCTTGGGCGGGAACGTCCTGGGCGTGCGCGCCGACGTGACCAACAAGGACGAGGTCGGCCGCGCCGTGCAGCAGGCGGTCGAGCGCTGGAAGAAGGTGGACATCCTGGTCAACAACGCGGGCTTCGCGCGCGACCGTTATCTGACCAAGATGTCCGAGGAAGATTGGCACGCGGTGCTGGACGTGACGCTGCAAGGGGCATTCCATTGCTCGCGCGCAGTGCTGCCGCTGATGATGGAACAGCGCTTCGGCCGCGTCATCAACATTGCCTCGCGCGCCCATCTGGGAAATCCCGGGCAGACCAACTACTCGGCCGCCAAGGCCGGGCTGATCGGCTTTACCCGTTCGTTGGCGCTGGAGTCCGGCAAGTTCGGCATCACCGCCAACGCGGTCGCCCCGGGCGTCATTTCGACGCCGCGCATGCAGAAGCGCCCCGACTACCAAGAGCTGACCGAACGCGCCAAGACCAACACGCCGGTCGGCCGGCTGGGCGACCCGGCCGATGTGGCCGCGACGGTTGCCTTCCTGGCATCGCGCCTGGCCGGCTTCACCACGGGCGAGACCGTGCACGTGACGGGAGGGCGTTACGCATGAGCACGCCATTCGATCTGGACGAACACCTGGGCCGCCGCCTGTACTTCGAGGACCTGGCGTCCGGGCAGTCCTGGGAAAGTCCGCGCCGCACGATCACCGAAGCGGATGTGGTGCAGTTCGCCGGGCTGTCCGGCGACTACAACGCGCTGCACACGGATGCCGTATTCGCCGCCAGCCATCCCTTCGGCCAGCGCGCCGCGCACGGCATGCTGACCCTGGCCATCGCGTCGGGCCTGACCACCCGCATGCCGGTGTACCGCCTGATGGACGGCACCCGGCTGGCGCTGACCGAACTGCGCTGCGTGTGGCGCAAGCCCGTGCTCATCGGCGACACCATCCATGTCGAATTGGGCATAGGCGAGAAGACGCTGTCGCAGAAGCGCCCCGGCACGGGCCGCGTGACCATGCTGCGCACGGTGAAGAACCAGAACGGCGAGGTCGTGGTGGAGTCGGAATGGACCACCCTGATGAAATGCCGCCCGGAGGCCGCATGAGCGCCAGTCCTTCCCAGTTTGATCCCAACGTCCGCTTCGACGATCTGGTGGAGCTGACGCGGCCGCGTTCGGTCATGATCGTGGGCGCCTCCAGCAAGCCTGGCACGCTGGGCCATACCACCGTGGTCAACGTGCTGGAGCACTCGGATTTCGACGGCGAGGTGCACCTGGTCAACCCCAAGGGCGGCGAACTCTTCGGCAAACCCTTGCATGCCAGCGTGGACGCGGTGCCGGCGCAAGGCATCGACGTGGCCTTGCTGCTGGTGCCGGCCGAATCCGCCGTCGCCACGCTGCGCGCCTGCGCCGCCAAGGGCGTGCGCTACGTCATCGTGTTCACGGGCGGTTTCGCCGAGCTGGGCGTAGCGGGGCGCACGGTCGAGGCCGAGATGCTGGCGCTGGCGCAGCGCAGCGGCATGCGCCTGTACGGTCCCAACTGCGCGGGCATGACCATGCTGGCGCCGCGCCTGGGCCTGACCTTTTCCACCGAATTCCGCAACGACGGCAGGACGGGAAAGCTTTCGCGCATCGGCCTGGTGACGCAGGGTGGCGGCCTGGGCCGTTCGCTCATGCAGGGCAACGAGCGCGGCGTGTGCTTTTCGCGCTGGTTCTCCACCGGCAACGAACTGGACCTGGACAGCGCGGACTTCATCAACTGGCTGGCGCATGACCCGGGAACCGACCTGATCTGCACCGTGATGGAAGGCATACGCAGCGGCCCGCGTTTCATTGCGGCGGCGGCGGCCGCGCGCCGCGCGGGCAAGCCGCTGATCGCGCTGAAGATCGGCCGCTCGGATTTCGGCAAGAAGGCGGCGCAATCGCATACTGCCTCGCTGGCGGGCGAGGATGCCGTCAACGACGCGGTGTTCTCGCAGTACGGCGTCATCCGTGTCGAAGACCTGGACGAACTGCTGGACGTCGCCAGCCTGATATCGCGCGTGGGCGTGCGCCGCCTGCGCAACATCTGCGTGTATTCATCGTCGGGCGGCGCGGGCGTGCTATCGGCCGACAAGGTGGGCGAAGCCGGGCTGGCCATGGCCGCGCTGGCGGATGAAACCGTGGCCGAGATGGCGCGGCACGCGCCCGCCTACGCGGCCCTGACCAATCCCGTGGACCTGACCACCAAGGCGCTGACCGACCCGGATCTGGCGCGACGCTGCCTGGCGCCGCTGTTTGCGGACCCGGGCGTGGACGCCGTGCTCTATCCCATCACCTCCAATTATTCGGCCAGCACCGAAGGGCTGGTGCGCAACATGCTGGCGGTCGCACAGGGCGGCGCCAAGGCCTTCGTGCCCGTCTGGATGAGCAGCCGCCGCGGGCCGGCGCACGACCTTCTGATCCAGGAAGGATTCGCGCCGGTCTACAGCCTGCGCAACGCCATGCAGGCGCTCAAGCGCGTCAGCGCGTACGCGGACCTGGGGGCCGACGAGGCGCCGGACGCTCCGCCCGCAGGCCTGCCGGCGGCCGCGCCTGTCGTAACGCTGCCCTGCAATGAAGCGCAGGCCAAGGCGCTGCTGGCGCAGTACGGCGTGCGCGCGCCCCGCGAATCCCAGGCGGCCACGGCGCAAGAGGCGGCGGCAGCCGCGTGCGCCATCGGTTTTCCGGTGGCGCTCAAGCTGGTGGCCGACGGCGTGCTGCACAAGAGCGAGATCGGCGGCGTGCAGCTGCGGCTGCGCGATGAAGCCGAAGTGCGGCAGGCTTTCGAGAACATTGTCGCGAACGCGGCGCGGCATCAGGTACCCGTCGCGGCCATCCGCGGCGTGCTGGTGTCGGAGATGGTGGTCGACGGCGTGGAAATGCTGGTGGGCCTGCATCGCGACGAGGTCTTCGGCCCGGTGCTGAGCGTGGGCGCGGGCGGCGTGTGGGTGGAGGTCGAGGCCGACGTGGCGCGCTGCCATCTGCCGGCCAGCCGCAAGCAGATCGAGCGCGCGCTGGACCAAACGCGCATCGCGCGCCGCCTGGCCAGCCATCGCGGCCTGCCGGCGCGCGACAGGGCGGCCCTGGTGGATGCCGTGCTGCGCATCGCGGCCTTGTTCACGGCGCTGGGAGACGACGTGCAATCGCTGGAGGTCAACCCGCTGGTGGTATTGGACGAAGGGCGCGGCGTGGTGGCGCTGGACGCCGTCATCGAATAGCAGGCCGGCGCAGCGGCCGTCCGCTGCCCGGAAAAAAAACACGGAGATTTCAGATGTTCGACAGCAAGATCGGAGGCGGCGACGCCCATACCATCCTGGTGCGAGGCCATGACCTGGTGCAGGACCTGTTCCAGCGCGATTTCATCGACGTGCTGGCCCTGGAGCTGCTGGGCGAGTTCCCCACGCCGCAGCTCAAGACCATGCTCAACCTGTTCCTGGTGAGCGCGACCGACCATGGCCTCACGCCCAGCGCCTTGTCGGCGCGGCTGACCCTGCACGGCGCGCCCGAGGCCATGCAGGGCGCCCTGGCGGCGGGATTGCTGGGCGCAGGCAGCCGCTTTCTTGGCGTGATCGAATACGCCGCGCGCTTTCTGCGCGACGCCCTGCCCAAGCAGGATAGCTACACGGACGAGGAACTGCGCCGCTATGCCGAGGAATGCGTCGCGGCTAACAAGGCGGCCAAGCGCAAGATTCCCGGCGTGGGGCATCCCATACACGTGGACGGCGATCCCCGTTGCGAAAAGATGTTTGAGATCGCCAGGGACTGCGGCTTTTACGGCAATTACTCGCGCTTTGCCGTCGAGTTGGCCGCGGCGGCCGCCCGCCAGTCGGGCCGCAAGATTCCGCTGAATGCCACTGGGGCCAAGGGCGCCATCGTGCTCGATATGGGCCTGACGCCGGAGTTGGGCAAGGCCTTGACGATGATCGGCCGTTCGGTGGGCCTGATGGCGCACATCATCGAGGAACAGAAGAATCCCATCGCCCAGAAGGTGTGGGACATGGCCGCCGGTAACGAGTGACGCGTCTGCCGGCCCGGGGTCAATCCCGGTCCGGCGCGCCCAGCGGGAACAGCGGCCGGTACGGCCGCGCTTCTTCCACGGCCCGCGCGAACGATGGACGCGCAAGCAGCCGCGCCCGATAAGCGCGCAGCACCGGATACGATTCGGCGATGCGGTGCGTCCAGTCGCCATAGAACAGCGAGGGCGCGGCGGCGCAGTCCGCCAGGGTAAAGTCCTCGCCAGCCGCCCAGGTCTTGCCGGCCAGATGCGTTTCGAGCCATGCATAGGCGACTTCCAGCTTTTCCACCGCCAGGGCCAGCGTTTCCCGCCGCTTGTTCTCGTCGCCCGAGAGCGCGCCACCTACCGCATGCTGCGTCCAGTTCATGACGTGCAGGTCGAAGAACCGATCCAGGAAGCGCACCTGCAGCGCTGTCCTGGGATCGGCGGGCAGCAGGCGCTGCGGCCCGGGATGATCCAGCTGCAGATGCTCGATGATGATGCTGGTCTCGGCGATGTTGCGGCCGCCGTCTTCCAGCAGCGGGAACTTGTGCAGGGGCCAGCGGCGCAGCCATTCGGCCGCGTGCTCTGGCGTGTCGGGGCCGATGCAGCGGAACTCGAATGGAGTGCCGTTTTCGTACAGCGCGATCAGCACCTTCTGCGTGTAGGAGGAGAAGGGATGGCCGTAAAGGGCGAGCGACATGGCGGGGGTCTCCGGGCGGAATCGCGATGGACGACGCCTAGCGTCGCCGAGACGAGAAACAATCGCAACAAATAATTTCAAACCTTTTGTGTCAGCGATCCGAGCGCCCATGCGAGGCGGCGCGGCAGTACGGGGGAGCCGCGGCCCCGCCGTTATTGGCCTGGCGGCTGCGATGCATGGCCGGGCGCTTGCGCGGGTCTGCATGAACGCCGGATCGGAGCCGGCCGGCGTGTGTTTCAGCCGCTATGCAAGGATTGCGATCTGGCCCCGAGCCAGTAGTATGCGCGCTCAACCGACCGATCCCGCTCATACCAAGGACTGATCCATGACCCTGACGCGTCCGCGACTTGCCCTGTCCGCCCTGGCGCTCGCGCTGGCCCTGTCTGGCTGCGCGCCTCATCCGTTCCTGAGCGCCGAAGGCACCAGGAACGATCCGCGCTATGCCCAGCTGCTGGATCTGATCGACGCGGCGCTGAAGGACGATATGGCCGTGGTGCTGGTGGCCGACATCATGCCGCATCGTTCGCTGAGCGACGCGTTGGAAATGACTAAATGGACCTCGCGCGTCATCTGGATGTACGAAAAGGATCCGCGCATAACTTTCAGCCGCGGCTTTCAGACCAACTCGCTACAACGGGACAAGAAGACGACCTATCTGTTCCAGGCCTTCGAGGTGCATATCCTGCCGCCGGGCAAATATCTGCTGACCGGTGGCGACGACTACAAGCTGAATGCCTTGCTTGACCAGGTCGGCGCTGCGAGCGGCAAGGAGGGTTCGGGCCGCGGCGCCAACGGCACCGCCTATCTGTCGCCCGAGCTCTATCGCGAGTTCTACCGGGAAACCAACTGGCGCGACGCTACCTATGGCACCGAGACCAAGACGCGCACGGTCTGCACCGCCGTGCACGCGGCTTCGGGCGCCTGCGTGAGCTGGGGCGAGCAGCAATACAGCGAGACCACGCAGCTCGGTGCGGCCGGCTATCGCGAAGAGACCGATTCCCGCGATATCCCCGCGATCAAGGTGCAGGCCCGCATCCCCCCGCAGCAGGCGCTGGCAAGTTTCACGCTCAAGGGCGGCCAACTGGTGCTGAGCCAGCGCATGCACCTGAAGACGCCGAGCTACAAGTACCGGCAGTCCGCCTGCCGCGCGGTCGATCCGAAGATGATCGAATGCCCGCTCGAAGATCTGACCGTCTATACGCGTCCAGCGCCCATGGAGTTCACGCAGAAGTACATCGAGCGGCTTGAGAACCTAAGCGCGGAACACCGTCAGCTTCTGGCCAGGATGACACCGATGCAGATCACGCCCTTGGGCAAGCAGGGCATGGAAGACCCGATCTGGGGTGTGCCGCTGTCGCTGCGCAAGGGCAAGTAGGCGACGAGCCTCGGGGGGCGCTGGAAGGGCCGCCCGTCATCGTAGAGAACAGGGCGGGCGCTGGCGGATTGACAGGCAAAATCCGCTTCCCGATCCAGAGCGGAACTGGAATTAGCGTTATCCTGCCGCCAGACTAGATCGTCGGCTGCCATGCCTACCGGGATGGCGCCGATGCCGCGACCGGCGAGGACTGCGCACTTGAAGCAAATCCGGCACTACCTGTTTGGCATCATCGTCTCCTTCCTGCTGGCGGGACTGCTGGCGTTCCTGGGCATCGTGTTCGTCTCCAGCCCCAATCTGGGCTGGGGCGCGCAGGCGCTGTTGAGCTATGGCGTGTTGTTCGGCGGGCCTCTGGCCCTGGTGCTGGCGCTGTGCTGGATCATCTACATGGTGCGCGATAAAGGCCAGGTGCCGGGGCGCGTCCACGCGTTGATGTTCCTGCCCACGGTGTTGGCACTTGCCATCGTGCCCGTCAGCGACTCCATCGAGCAGGGCAGGTGGGACCGTTTCCAGGCGTCGCACCCAGCGATCGAGGAAGCGCATGTCAATCTGAGCGGGCGCACGATCTGGACGGACCGGAGCGGCGGGAGCGTGTCGTCGGGCTCGTCGCCGTACCTGGAGCCCGGGTCGGTGGCTCAACACATGTTTTCGCGCTTTCGCCGCTATCCGAACCAGGGGGCCGCGGCCAGCGAGAATTTCCCCTACGACGGCGCGCGCCTGAAGGACGGCGTGGATCGCTACGTGTACTCCAGCCAGGACGGAACGCCAGGCGCGTCCGTGCCGCTGAAACGCCAGCCGTATCCGGATATGGGCAAGCTGCCCTCGGCGTCCGCGCAGGGCGAAGCGGAGCTGGTGGTTTATCACTATTACCACTATGCCGATCACGTCGAGGTGGCGCCGGGCATCGCGCGCTTCGCTGGCACCACCGACGACCGGATGGAGGCGGCCGGGATGCCCGGGGTGGCGATTTTCAGCCTGCAGAACTTGACGCCGCAGACCATCGCCCGGGTGGAGATCAACGGCCAGGCCTATGACATGGGCTCGCAGGCGGCGCGCAGCGTGCTGCGGCAGCCTTGCGATCCGGTGCGTGGCGGTAGCCCGGTCCTGCTCGATCTGGAGCAGCCCTTGCGGGTGCGTTGGCAGACGCTGGAAGAACCCGGGACCTGGCGCGAGGCGACAGTGAACGTCCCGGCCTTCAGCGCGGCGAGCGGCAAGGACCCAGGCAAGGGCCTGCAGCGCGTGCGGCTGTACTTCCTGCCGGATGAGACGGTGGCTGCCGAACGCTACAGGGAGATCCGCGCGCGCGGCGAACTCTCCGTCCGCGCTACCGGCCTGCCCGCCGCCGCGCAAGCCTATACGGGCTGCGGCGGCGCGTATTCCGGCTACAACCCGCAGACGGTGAAGCTGCTGGGCAACTGAGGCCTGCGCGCGCTACACGTCTTCGATGCGCTGCGAGGGCGCAAGGGGCGTACCGAGGTCCAGCATGGCGTAGATCCGCTGCGTGAAACGCTGCCGCCGCGTGGGCCTGCCCATGCGCCAGCGCGTGTCCAGCCATAGCAGGGGCAGGGCGAAGCCCAGCCACACGATGAAGAAGAGCGCCAGCAGGAAGACGGCCAGTTCGGGAAAGTCCCGGAACGAACCGTCGTCCGGTCCGGCGAAAAACTGCAGGCCGACCACGAACAGCCAGGCCGTCAGCATCAACGCGCCTATCAGCTTGAGCAGGCGCGCGCGCTGGCTCATGCCCACGCGGATAGGCGTGTCCCTGCCTTGCTCGCCGCCGTAGTAGCGGTGGCACATATAGCAGCGGCCATCTTCCAGATTGCGCAGCGCATAGACGGCGCGCCGGCCATCCTGGTGGACGGAGGCCGTGCGCACTGCCAATTCGACGCGGTCGCCCTCGGCCAGGAAGGGCAGCGCGTCGCCGAACGCTTCCTGGGCGATCATCGCGTAGTCCACGCCGTTGACCGTGTAGCGGTAGATGCCATAGTTCGGCCCTTTGTGAACCTGGCGCATCTCATGCGTGAGGCCGGTAAGGCGGCCCCGCACGTACCCGATGGGCGGTTCGCCCTCGTCCTGCGTCGATAGCGGCTCCAGGCGTGGCGGCTCGGGCGGCGGGGCAGGTATGCCGGCAACCGGCTTTTGCTCGGGATCGAAAAGCGCTTCGGTGGCCAGGATCAGCGGGCGGTGGCGGCGGTTGTGCCAGAGGCCGTGCATGGCCGAACCCGCCACCACCAGCGCCACCAGGGCGACGACCAGCGAGAAGACCATCAGGAACACGCGTGTGAGGCTGGCGATGCCGAGCAGCCAAGCCAGCCACACGAACGCCGCGCAGACCGCGCCGCCGATGACGACCTCGCGCCAGCCGCGCCGTTTCAGGGTTTGGTAGTAGCGCGGCGGGATGGGCTCTCCACGCGCTGGAACCGCCCAGGAGAAGACGGCCGGCCCCTCTTCGCCGTCCATCACACCCAGGCGCGCCGGCATGCCCTGCTGATGCAGGCGCTGCAATTGATTGATCTGCGGCGCTTCCAGCCCGGCGGCGATCACGCTTTCTGTTCCTACGCGCAGGAACGCATCGTGCCGCACGAGCGGCACCGCGAGGCGGATCTGGTCGATGGTTCCTTCGAGTATGCGGGCGGAGGGCTGCGCCATGACGGGGTTGGAGGATGAAAACCGTCAAGGATAGCGTAGCCGCCTGCGTGAGCTACCAAGCGTCCGGCAAAGTCCCAGGCCCTTCATGCGTGGGGAAATGCGGCAGCACTTCCTCCGCCAGTTCCTGCAGCACGTCCGCCGCGGGCCGTTGCGAGAACTGGATGCCCAGCGCGGCGTGATTGACGCCGGCCTCCTGCCATTCTTCCAGCAACGCGATCAAGCCTTTCCTGCCCGTGCGCAGCACGAAGCCGTTATGCAAGGGCGTGCGGGGATGGTCGGGGTCTTCGGCCAGGTCCAGCCATTCATTGGTCATGTGCGGCCGGAAGCCGCCGTCGGGAATCTGGGCGCGCCAGGCACGGATCTTGGCCCCCAGGCGCTTGGGTCCTGTCGATGTATCGGTGGCGTCGGGATAGGTCAGCCAGCCATCGGCGTGTTCGGCGATCCACGGCAGCGACTGCCCCGACGAACCGGTGACGATGAGTGGAATGACGCCCGCGGCGGGCTTGGGCAGGAATTCCGCGTTGCTGAAGCGCCCCAGCGGCGAATCGATCTCCAGGCGTCCTGGGCGCATCAACTGACGGAAGTACGAAACCGCCTCGGCGAAACGCGCAGCGCGTTCGTCGTGATTCAGCCCATAGGCAGGAAACTCGACCGGACGGTCTCCCGACGCAATCCCCAGCACCAGCCGGCCGCCCGACAATTGGTCGATGGTTGTCGCCGCCTTGGCCAGATCGATGGGGGGGCGCAGGGAAAAGATCGCGCTGCCCGTGGCCAGTGCAATCTTCTTCGTTTGCGCCGCCAGAAAGGCCAGGTAGGTGAACGGATCGAAGACCTGGCCGGCATCGCCGAACGAAGGGGAGTACAAGGGTACGTCGCGCACCCAGACGGCGGCAAACTCCTGCCGGTCGATCTGCCGCACAAGTTCGGCCTGCCCCGCAAGGACCGCCATGCTGCCTTCATAGAAGCGCAGCGGCAGGAAGATGCCCAGCGTCAGGCGGTCGGGCGCGAACATCCGCCGATAGCCGGGGTGCGCGGAAAAAGCGAAGTACGACGCTCCCGTCGTGCCATGGAGAGAGAGGGTGGTGTCCATTCCGACTGTCCTTGTTTCCTTCAAGCGCCCGTTGCCGGCGCGGGCAGGGTGATGCCTTTGGCGACCGCGGGCCGCGCTGCCACGCGTTCGTGCCATGCGCTCAGGTGCCGGTGATGGCTGAAATCGAAATCGATGATCCGTGCGATGTGGCTCCAGCCGAAATGCGCGATATCTGCGATGGAGTAGGCGTCGCCGGCAAGGTAGGGCTGATCGGCCAGCCTGCGGTCCAGCACCGCGAGCGCATCCTCGGTCAGGCGCTGGTAGCGTTCGAGCGCGGCGGGGTTGCGCGCCTTGTCGAACACCTCGAAGTTCACGCGTTGCCCGATGATGGGACCGACGCTGCTGGAATGGAATTGCAGCCACTTGATCGCTTCCCAGCGGCCTTGGATGTCCGTGGGCAGCAGCCTCCCGGTCTTTTCCGCGAGATACAGCAGTATGGCCGCCGATTCGAACAGCGCCACGCCGGTTTCATCATCGGTCAGTACCGGAATGCGGCCGTGCGGATTCAGGGCCAGAAAATCCGGCTGGCGGTGCTCGCCCTGCGCGATGCGCACATGGTGCAGGCGGTAGGGCAGTTCCAGTTCTTCCAGCGCGATGGTGGCCTTGTAGCCATTGGGAGAACTATCGGTGTATAGATTCAGCATGGGCTTGCTCATTTAAGATTAGCTAAATATTCAGGATCCGCGGCGGCATTGAAATTTTCTTTGTTGAGCGGGATCCGGTACAGCGATCATTTCTCACTTTTAAATTTAGGAAATCTAAAATGACGGCAACGCTTCCCCTGCAGGCGCTGCGCACTTTTGTCGAGGTAAGCCAGCGCGGCAGCATCACCGCGGCGGCGCAGGCCTTGCATGTCACGCCGGGCGCCGTCAGCCAGCAGATCCGGCTGCTGGAGGACCGGCTCGGCATCGCCCTGCTGTTGCGCGAACGCCACGGCATGCGCATGACGGAGGCGGGCGCCGAGGCGTATCCGATGCTTAGCGCGGCGTTCGCGCAGATCGACAAGGCAGTGGACATGCTGGCCGCGAAGCAGGCGCGGCAAAGCCTGACCGTCAGCACCGTGGCGACGTTCGCGGCGTCTTGGCTGGTTCCACGCCTGGGGCGGTTCAAGGAACGGCATCCGCACATCGAAATCCGGGTAGAGGCGACGCCTGCCCTGGTCGATCTGCGGCGCGACCACGTCGATGTCGCCCTGCGCCACGGGCTGGGCGACTATCCGGGACTGGATGTGGTGCCGCTGATGGCGCCGGTGCTCGTGCCGGTGGCCGCGCCAGGCTTCGCAGCGGCGCTGGCCGAACCGGCGGACTGCCTGGATTACCCGCTGCTGCACGATGCGGACCGCGCCGATTGGCCGCTGTGGCTAAGCGCGCATGGCGTGGCCCAGGATGCCCGGGCGCAGCGCGGCAATGCGTTCGATGACGATTTCCTGCTGATCCGGGCGGCGGAAGCGGGCCAGGGACTTGCGCTGGTGCCCGCCGCGCACGCGCAGGAAGAGATCGCGGCCGGACGCCTGGTCCAGGCGCTGGACAAGCCCTGGCCCGCGAGGTTCGCCTACTACGCCGTCAGCAGGCCCGGCGCGGTCCAGCGTCCGGAAGTCCGCGCCTTCATCGACTGGATCGTCGAGGAGGCCAGAGCGTGACCGCTACGGCTGCTTACGCGGCAAGGAGCTTTCAAGCCTGGAAGCGCCGCGCAGCCTGAAACAGCTGGCGCTCGCTGCCCGCGCGACCCAGCAGTTCCAGGCCGACGGGTATTCCGCTGGGCGTGAAGCCGATGGGCACGCTCAAGGCCGGCAGTCCGGTCACCGCCGCGAGCAGCCCATTGCCGCCGCGCTGGGCCTGGCCCAGCAGTGCCGGCGCGCCACGCACGCTGGGATAGGCCAGCAGGTCCAGCTGGCCTTGGTCCATGGCAGTCAACAATTCGTCGCGCAGCGCCTGGGCGCGGGCCAGCACCGCGAGGCGCGCGCTGCCGTCGGGATCGCGCAGCGCATCGCGCTCGCGCAGCAGCGGCGCGACTTCCGGGTGGGGATAACCGCCGTCCAGGATGTCGGTCAGGCTGCGCACAGGCAGACCCGCATCGCGCAGGCACAGGGCCAGCGCGTCGCGGAATTCATGGCCGGTGACGTTGGCGGCGGTCAGGCGCGCGTCTTCCAGCGCCAGCGCGACTGGCTGGATCTGTGCGCCCTCGGCTTGCCAGCCGGCGAGCGCCGCGCGGACGTGGCGCGACACCTCCAGTTCCGCGCCGGCTGGGCCGAAGAATGCTTCCAGCGTGCCGATGCGCCAGGCCCGGTCCGCGCCGCGCGCGTCTTCGCCTTGTCCCGCCATCACCGACCACAGGGCTGAGATATCAGCAAGGCTGCGGGCCATCGGGCCGACCGTGTCGAGCGTCGGCGACAGCGGCACCACGCCGGCGTTGCTGTAGCGTCCGGCCGTGGGCCGCAGGCCCCAGACCTGGTTGAAGGCCGCGGGGATGCGGATCGAGCCGCTGGTGTCGGTGCCTATCGCGGCCGCCGCGAAGCTGGACGCCACCGCGACGGCGCTACCGCCGCTGGATCCGCCGGGAACGCGGGCGGCGTCGTAGGCGTTGCGCGTGCGGCCGGATAGTGAAGAAACGTTGGTGATGCCGCAGGCCAGTTCGTGCATCGTGGTCTTGCCCAGCACCACGGCGCCGGCTTCGCGCAGCCGGCGCACGACGTCGGCGTCGCGCTGCGGGCGGCGGCCGGCCAGCGCGAGCGAGCCAGCGGTGGCGGGCATGCCCACGGTATCGATGTTGTCCTTGAGCAGAAGGGGAATGCCGTGCAGCGGCCCCAGCGCCGCCCCGCGCTGTCTTTCCCTGTCCCGATCGGCGGCCTCGGCCAGCGCCTGGCTGTTCAGCGCGATGACCGCGTTGAGCGCTGGCCCGGCCTGGTCGTGCGCGGCGATGCGCGCCAGGTAGGCGCGCACCAGGTCCATGGCGCTGAGCGCGCCCGCTGCCATGGCCGACCGCAGCTCGGCGATGCCGCGGCCAAAGACCGGGTCGCTGCCCGGCAGAGGACCCGCCAGCAGGCGCGGCGCGCTCATCGGAAGTGGCACGCCACCCAGTGCTGCCCGGCGTCCGAGCCGTCTGGCCGCTGGGTCAGGACCGGCTGCTTCTCCTTGCACACTGGCTGCGCCAGCGGGCAGCGCGTGTGGAAGCGGCAGCCGCTGGGAGGATTCGCCGGGCTGGGCGGATCGCCCTGCAGCAGCTTGCGCTGCGCGGGCTTGTGCGGATCGGGAACCGGGACGGCCGACAGCAGGATTTCCGTGTACGGGTGCAGCGGGCGCGAGAACAGCGTGTCGCGGTCGGCGACCTCGACGATGCGGCCCAGGTACATCACCGCCACGCGATGGCTGATGTGGCGCACCACCGCCAGGTCATGCGCGACGAACAGGTAGGCGATGCCCATCTCTTCCTGCAGGTCCATCAGCAGGTTGATTACCTGCGCCTGCACCGACACGTCCAGCGCGGACACCGGTTCGTCGCACACGATCAGCTTGGGCCGCAGGGCCAGCGCCCGCGCGATGCCCAGGCGCTGCCGCTGGCCGCCGGAGAACTCGTGCGGGAACTTCTTCATCGCCTCCGGACGCAGGCCGACCTTGGAGAACAGCCAGGCGATCTCATCGGCGCGTGACCGGCCGCCCGAGGTCGGGAAGTTCTGCAGCGGTTCGCCGACGATGTCGCCTGCCGTCAGCCGTGGATTCAGCGACGCGTACGGATCCTGGAAGATGATCTGCATGTCGCGCCGGCGGCTGCGCATCTGCTCGGCCGACAGCGCCAGGATTTCCTCGCCTTCCAGCCGTACGGATCCCGAGGTCGGCTGGATCAGGCGCAGCACGGACTTGCCGGTGGTGGTCTTGCCGCAGCCGGATTCGCCCACCAGCGCCAGGGTCTCGCCGCGGGCGACAGAGAACGACACGCCGTCCACGGCCTGGATGACCTTGCGGCGCGGCTTGAACCAGCCGCCCGCGCCGGGATAGTGCATCTTCAGGTCGCGCACTTCCAGCAAGGGCGTGGTCGGGGCGGCGGGCTGGTTGCGGGCGCTCATGCTTGGACTCCAGTCAGGGCGGCGCCGGGGGGCGTCGAAGCGGCCGCCTGCGGGGCCGGTTGCGCGGCGACGCGCGCCGCTTCGTGGCAGGCGACCACGTGGTCGCTGCCATGTTCCAGCAATTGCGGCGCTTCGGCCCGGCAGCGGTCGGTGGCGTAGGCGCAGCGCGGCGCGAAGCTGCAGCCTTTGCCCAGCTCGCTGGGCGCGGGCACCATGCCGGGGATCTCGGCCAGGCGTTGCGTCGACGCGTTCATCGACGGCATCGACGCCATCAGCGCCCGCGTGTACGGATGCAGGGGGCGGTCGAACAGTTCGGTGACGGGCGCTTCTTCCACCTTGCGGCCTGCGTACATCACGGCCACGCGGTCGCAGCATTCGGCCACCACGCCCAGGTCGTGGGTGATCAGCACGATGCCCATGCCCAAGCTCTGCTGCAGGCTGCGCAGCAGGTCCACGATCTGCGCCTGGATGGTCACGTCCAGCGCCGTGGTCGGTTCGTCGGCGATCAGCACTTCGGGATTACAGGCCAGGGCCAGCGCAATCATCACGCGCTGCCGCATGCCGCCGGAAAGCTGGTAGGGGTACTCGTGCACGCGCCGCTCGGGTTCCGCGATCTGCACCAGGCGCAGCATTTCCTCGGCGCGGCGGTAGGCCTCGCGGCGGCCGAGCTTTTGATGCAGCATCACCGTTTCCGCGATCTGCCGGCCCACTGTCAGCACGGGGTTCAGCGAGGTCATCGGTTCCTGGAAGATCATCGAGATCCGGTTGCCGCGGATCTGGCGCATCTGCTTTTCGGTCAGGCCCAGCAGGTCGGTGCCGCGGTAGCGGATCTGGCCGCCGGCATAGCGCCCGGGCGGCGTCGGGATCAGCCGCAGGATGGACAGCGCGGTGACGCTCTTGCCGCAGCCGGACTCGCCGACCACGCCCAGCGTGCGGCCTGCCCGCACCTGGTAGGACACGCCGTCCACCGAGCGCACGGTGCCGGACACGGTATCGAAGTAGGTGCGCAGGTTGTCGACTTCGAGCAGCACATCGCCAGGGGCGACGGCGGCGGGAGAGATTGCCATGGCGTGCTCCTAGCGTTGGTTGGTCAGGCGGGGGTCGAGCGCGTCGCGCAGGCCGTCGCCCATCAGGTTGATCGCCAGCACGGTGACGGCCAGCAGGATGCCCGGATACAGGATGGTGTAGAACGCCACCGCCACGTAGTTGCGGGCGTCGGCCATCATGTTGCCCCAGCTGGGCACCTGGGCCGGCACGCCTACGCCCAGGAACGACAGCACCGCTTCGGTCAGCACCGCGGTGGCGGCAATGAACGTGGCCTGCACCACCAGCGGCGTGACCATGTTGGGCAGCACGTGGCGCCGCAGGATCACCGGCAGGCGCGTGCCCACGGCGTGGGCGGCTTCGACGTAAAGCTGTTCGCGCAGCGTCAGCGCCAGCGAACGCACCAGGCGCACCACGCGCGGCACCTGCGGAATGGCGATCGCGATGATCACCGTGGTCAGGCTGGCGCGGATCACCGCCATCAGGGCGATGGCCAGCAGGATGTCGGGAATGGCCATCATGCCGTCCATGATGCGCATGATGATCGCGTCGGCCCAGCGCACGAAGCCCGCCATCAGGCCCAGCACCACCCCGACCGCGGTCGCGATCAGCGCCACCACGATGGCCACCACGAGCGACACGCGGCCGCCCCACACCACGCGGCTGAACACGTCGCGGCCCAGCGCGTCGGTGCCGAAGTAATGTTCGGCCGACGGCGGCTTCATGCGTTGCAGCGGATTGATGCTGATAGGGTTGTGCGTGGCGATCCAGGGCGCGGCGATGGCCAGGCCCGCCACGATCAACAGCAGCGCCAGGCCCAGGATCAGGGTGGGGTGCTTGCGTATCCAGCGCCAGCGGCGGCCGCTGGCGCTGAGCGCCTCGTGCAGCACCACGGGCGGGCTGGTGGAAATCGAGCTTTCTGACATGATTCTTTCCTGCGGCGGCTCAGTAACGGATGCGAGGATCGAACAGCCGGTAGCTGAGGTCGATCAGCAGATTGATCAGCACGTAGGTGCCGGCCGATAGCAGCAGCACGCTCTGGATCACCGGATAGTCATGGTGCTGGACCGCGTCGATGACCAGCCGGCCGATGCCGGGAATGGCGAACACCGTCTCGGTCACGACCACGCCGCCGATCAGCAGCGCGATGCCCACGCCCACCGTGGTGGCAATCGGGATGGCGGCATTGCGCAGCGCGTGCTCCAGCACAGGCAGCACCGCCAGGCCCTTGGCGCGCGCCGTGCGGATGTAATCCTCGTGCAGCACTTCCACCACGGTCGCGCGGGTCATGCGGGTGATCAGCGCGATGTACACCAGCGCCAGGTTGATACAGGGCAGGGTCAGGTTGCGCAGCCACGGGCCCACGCCCTCGGACAGGCTGACATAGCCCTGCACCGGCAGCCATTGCAGCTTGATGGCGAAGCCGTAGATCAGCAGGTAGCCGACCAGGAACACCGGCACCGAGAACGCCAGCACGGCGAACAGCATCACCAGGCGGTCGATCCAGGTGCCGGCGCGGTAGGCGGCCAGCACGCCCAGCGGCACGGCCACGATGATGGAGACCAGCATCGTGAGCGCGGCAATGGACAACGTGGGTTCCACCCGCTGCGCCAGCAGCTGCGTCACGGGCACGTGGGTGAAGATGGACGTGCCCAGGTCGCCTTGCAGCAGCTTGCCCGCCCACAGCCCGAACTGCCGCCAGAGCGGCTCGTCCAGGCCCAGCGCCACGCGCAGCTTGGCGATGTCGTCGGCGGAGGCGAAATCCCCGGCGATGAGCGCCGCCGGGTCTCCCGGCGACAGGTGGATCAGCAGGAAGACGATCACCGCCACCACTGCCATGACAGGCACGATGGCAAGCACTCGCCGGATGATGTAACCCATGGTTGTCTCGCGTATCGATTAGGCTGGCTGCGGATTACTTGTCCAGCACCCACAGGTTCGGCAGGCTCCAGATCTTTTCCGCATTCTTCAGGCTGTTGTGCGAGGCGAATGCCCGCGAATACTGGCCCACCGAGATTGCGGGGAAAGCTTCATAGGCGCGCTCCTGGAACTGGTCCAGCACGCGCTTGCGCTCGTCCGAGCTGGTGGCCGCGATCCACTGGGCGCGCAGTTCGTCCAGCTTCTTGTCGCAGGGCCAGCCCGGCAGGCTGTTGCCGCACACCGCGCCCAGGTAGGTGTTGCTGATGGGCGAGTCGACGTTGAACTCGGAAGCGGCCGACAGGAAGATGTTCCAGCCGCCCTTGTCGATGGGTTCCTTGCGGGCCCGGCGCGCGGTCAGCGTGGCCCAGTCCATGGACTGGATGTCGAGGTTGACGCCGATGTCCTGCAGCGCCTGGATGGCGACCAGCGTGGCGGAGTTCAGGTAGGCCAGGTCGGTGGGCAGCAGGATCGCGACCTTCTCGCCCTTGTATCCGGCTTCGGCCAGCAGCTTCTTGGCCAGGGCGGGATCGGGCTTGGCGTAGGGCGCCGCGCCGGCAGTGGTGTCGTTGGGGCCGCCGCAGATGAAGACCGTGGCGCAGTACTTCATGCGCAGGTCGTCCGGGTAGCCCATGGCGGCGGTGAACTTGTCCTGGTCCACCAGGTGGGCCACGGCCTGGCGCGCCTTCTCGTTGTTGAACGGCGGCATGGACTGGTTCAGGATGATGTAGCCCTGGGCGCGCTCCATCACGCCGATCTTGACGTTCTTGTTGCCGCGCAAGGCGTCGATGTAGTCCGCCGGCGCCTGTTCGATCATGTCGACTTCGCCGTTGGTCAGCGCGGCCGTGGCGCTGTTGGAATCGGGCAGCACGCGCCATTCCACGCGCGGGATGTGCGGGGTCTTGTTGCCGGCCAGGCCGTCGGCCTGGGCCTTGGGGCCGACGTAGTTCGGATTCTGCTCGAACACGATCTTGCTGCCAGGCACCCATTCGGCGCGCTTGAAGAGGTAAGGGCCGGAACCTACGACCTCGGTCAGCGGGCGGTCGGCCGGCTGCGAGGCCAGGCGCTGGGGCAGGATGAACGCGGGATAGCTGGACACCTTCGCGAGGCCTTCGAGCACCAGGTCAAACGGCTGGTCCAGCGTCAGCTTGAAGGTGTTGGCGTCCACGGCTTCCCACTTGCCGCCGGCGCGCGTGATGGCCTGGCCGATGTTGTCGCGCGCGGACCAGCGCTGCAGCGACGCGATCACGTCGGCGGTGGTCAGCGCCTGGCCGTCGCTGAACTTCAGGCCAGGCAGCAGCGTGAAGGTCCAGGTCTTCTTGTCGTCGCTGGCCGAATACTTTTCCACCATCTGCGGCTGCGGCTTGCTGTGCGAGTCCATCGCGAACAGCGTGTCGTACACCATGTAGCCGAAGTTGCGCGTGATGTAGGCGGTGGTGAAGGTCGGATCCAGCACCTTCAGGTCGGCGTGCGGCACGATGCGCAGGGTCTTGGCCTGCTGCGCGTGCGCCGGCGCGGCGCCAAGGGTGAAGGCCAGGCCGAGGGTGGCCGTCGAGAACAGGCAAAGCAGGCGTTTTTTCATCGCGCTAGGCTCCCATCTTGTTGGTGGAGGCGCCGGCGTCCGCGCGCCGGCAGGTTCTTAGAGCGGCCACTTGGGCAGCCGGATATTGCGGTACGTGAGCGTTTTCCAGTCGGGAGTGGCGACGCCCTTGCCGCCGACATAGATGATGTGGCGCGCGACTTTCGAGAACGATGCATGGAAGTGCTGCGCGGACTTGACCACCACGATCTTCCTGGAAGAAAGATCGCAGCCCAGCTGCGTGAACAGGTCCATGTTGATGGCCTGGTTGCGCAGTGAGGTCAGCACGATCTCGATGCCCTGGGTCTCGACCAGCGCGCAGTCCCCCATCGCTGCCGGCGCGCCGGACAGGCCCGTCATGATCATGTCGGCCTGGATGGCCTTGACCGTGCAGCGCAGGTCCAGAGGGTCGCCGGACAAGGGACCGACCTTGCCGCCAATGCGCAGGTCCAGCACCGCGCCGGGACCGGCGTCGAACGCAATGCGCGCCGAAACCGGATCCCACATGGGACCCAGCGCCGCGTTCGTCACGCCGCGTTCCAGCATGCGGCTCAGGACAAACGTGGCGTCGCCGGGCGCGCCGCTGCCGGGATTGTCGGGCCGGTCGGCCAGCACCACCGGACCGTCGCCGAAGGCCAGCGCTTCGTCCAGCGCCTGGTCCACGCTGCGGTAGGGCACCATGAGCTGCTCGCGCATGCCGATGAGTTCATCGGCCAGGCGGCGCGCCAGCGCTTGCGCGGCGCTAGCGTCGCCATCGGCGTAGACCAGCACCTTGGTGCCCATTTCCGGCACGTCGCCGGTGGCGAAGCCTTGCGCCGCCGAGATCGACAGGATGCCGTCGCGGCCTTCCAGCGCCTTGATGCGGCTGACGAAGCCCTGCGCCGGTTCGCGCGTGGTGTGCATGGGCACGATCATGTCGCAGTCGACCAACGCCGCGACGGGTCGCGTGCGGCCGGCCTGCGCGTCCAGGCACAAGGCCAGCAGGTCTTCCGCGCGTTCACGGATGTCGGTGTGGGGATATTCCTTGAACAGGACCAGCACCGTGGCCTGTTCCACCATCAACGGACTCAGGTGCGCATGGGGATCCAGTTCGGCGCCCACCACCACATCGGGGCCGACGATCTCGCGCACGTGGCGCAGGATGTTGCCCTCGCAGTCGTCGTAGCCGTCGGCCACCATGGCGCCGTGCAGGCCCAGCAACACCATGTCCACCGGCATCGCCGCGCGCAGGTCGGCCAGGATCTGGTCGCGCAGCGTCTCGTAGGCGGCGCGGGTGGTCGTGCCGCCCGGCTGCGCGGACGTGACCAGGCCTTCGGCCAGCGTCCAGCCGGCCTCGCGGCCGCGCTGCCGTGCCACGTACAGCGGCGCGCCTGCAAAGGTCACCGAGTCCGGATGCGTGCCCGCCGGATAGTAGTCGCGGTCCTGGAAGGAGGCGAGGCTGGTGGGCATGGGCGCGAAGGTGTTGGTTTCCGTGCCCAGGCCGGCGCTGAAGATCTTCATGGCCGGGCCTCCGGACAGGCTGCTGCATGCGCCGCGGCGCGCGCGGCGGTCCAGGTCGACGACATAGTTTTCCCCTTGTATGGATCGGATGTCCGTCACTGCCGCCACATGAGAGAGGCACTGCGTTCCGTATCGCGGATGATCGGCGGCACACCAGCGAGGCACAAATAGCTAACGTGTTCCCATGGATAACCCAAGGTTATGGTGTGCGCTTTTTCGGGGAAAATCGCGGCGAAAAGCGCGCAGATCGGCTGCTTTTAAGGGAAAACGATAGGCCGGCCGAAAGCCTTTCCGCGCGCATATGAAAGGTTATGGACAGTTCATGATTTGGAATTTGTGGGCGGGTCTGGCGGCGCTCAGAATCTGGAGCTGTTCCTGGCCGGCGGGCAAGCCGCAAGGCCGTCGCCTTTCAACCGCTAGCGGCGCGCCGCGCCCTGGAGTCGCCCCATGCGCATATTCACCGGCGCCCTCGCCACCGAAACCAATACGTTCTCGCCTTTGCCTACCGGCCTCGCAGCGTTCAAGTCGCGCGAGTATCTTCCCGGCGGCACGCATCCCGACCATATGACGTTCTACGCCGGACCGCTATGGGTTGCGCGCCAAGGCGCAAGCGCAGGAGGCTGGACGCTGGTCGAAGGGCTGGTGGCTTCGGCCCAGCCGGGCGGCACCACCACGCGCGCGGCCTACGAAACCTTGCGAGACGAGTTGCTGGCCGACCTGCGCGCGGCGATGCCGGTGGACATGGTGTTGCTGGGCCTGCACGGCGCCATGGTGGCCGACGGCTACGACGACTGCGAGGGCGACATCCTGCGCCGCGTGCGCGAGATCGTCGGCCCCGACGTGGTGGTGGGCGCGGAGCTGGATCCGCACGCGCATCTCACGCCGCTGATGGTGGAGCAGGCCACGGTGCTGGTCTTGTTCAAGGAATATCCCCACACCGATGTACTGGAGCGCGCCGAGGACCTGCTGGCCTTGTGCCTGGACGCGCAGGCCGGGCGCACGCGACCCGTCGCGGCGTTGATCGACTGCGACATGATCGTGCCCATGCACACCACGCGCGAACCGGCGCAGGGCTTCGTCAGCCGTATCAAGGCGCTGGAAGGCCGCGACGGCATCCTGTCGATCTCGGCGGCGCAGGGCTTCGCCACCGGCGACGTGCCGGAAATGGGCACCAAGGTGCTGGTCTACGCCGATGGCGACGCTAGCGCCGCGCAAGCGCTGGCGCGCCGCCTGGCCGATGAACTCATCGGCATGCGCGAACAGCTCATGGTGCCCTACCGCAGCGTGGACCAGGCGCTGGATGAAGCGCTGGCCCATGGCGACGGGCCGATCGTATTGGCCGACCGTTCGGACAATCCCGGCAGCGGCGCAGCCGGAGACTCCACTTATCTGCTGGCCAGGATGCGCGAGCGCGGCATACGCAATGCCGCCATCGGTCCCTTGTGGGATCCGGTTGCGGCGCGCATTGCGTTCGACGCTGGCCTCGGCGCGGAGCTGGACCTGCGTATCGGCGGCAAGGTCGGTCCGTTGTCCGGCAGCCCCGTGGACGCGCGCTGCCGGGTCGTGGCGACGCATGCGGACATGTACATGACGGGTAACTCCAACACCCGCATCGCCTTGGGCGACTGCGCGCTGGTCGACGTGGACGGCATCCTGGTCGTCCTGGTCTCGCTGCGTACACAGGCCTATCACACGGACCTCTTTACCCAGCTGGGCTGCGACCTGACGGCGCAGCGCCTGATCGTGGTGAAGTCCGCGCACCACTTCCACGCCAGGTATGCGCCCTTGGCCAAGGCGGTGTTGTACGTGGCCGCGCCCGGTTCCGCCAGCCCGGACTGGAGCAGCTTGCCGTACCGCAAGGCCAGGCTGCCGAAATGGCCGATTGCGTAGCGGGATTGCCATTCCGGCAATGGGCCGCGCGGCCGGCCCTCAGCCCTTGGACGGCTTTCTTTCCTGTCCGGGGACGCGCTTCTTGGGCGCGGCGGCGTCGGACCGCGGGGGGCCGTTATCCAGCATGGCGAGCAGGCCGATGATCAGCGCCTGCATGCCTTGGTCCAGTTCCACTTCCATCTCGGATTCTTCCGCCGCGCGTTCCGCCTCCACGACCGGCTCCAGGCCGGCGACCGAATACACCGTGTCGGCCACCGCCATGCCGTGAAAGGCCACCGTCGCCAGCAGGATGCGGGACTGTTCCCTGGAAATTCCGTAGGCCTTGGCGATGTGCCGCTGTTGTTCGTCGATCTTGGCGAGCATGGAAGGCGTCGCAGCCAGCCTGCGGATCACGTAGGGCGTGACGCCTGGGTGCGCCTTGACGAACTCGCGCACGGACGCGGCGAAAGTGGTCAGGTATTCCTTCAGTTCGCCGCGGTCGTTGCTACAGGCTTGCGGTATCTGCCAGCGCTTGAAGATCTCCTCGGCGACCAGGCGCTTGAGTTCCTCCAGGCTGGGCACGTGCTTGTACAGCGCCATATGGCTGACGCCCAGTGCCGCCGCGAGCCCGACGAAGGTGATGTTCGGCAGGCCCATCGCTATGCCGGCATCGGCAATCCGCTCCCGGGTGATGGTGGGAGGGCGTCCCCGCGCTGGTCGGCGCTCTGGCGGTGTCATGGCTGTTCCTGGTTCCTTGGCGTCATTCAGCCTTCACTTTAACCCGGCCCGATTTATTTAGTTTATTGCAATGAAACTAATTAGAGAATTTAGTTTATAGTGATGCAAATAATTATCACCAACATCTGGGTAAGTCGATTTCATGAGCAGTTCAGGAGCAGCCGCGGCCAAGCCTGGGAAACCCGGTCCGCTAGGCTTGGTGCTGGCCCCCGTACGCGGGCAATTGATGGCCGCCGCAGCGCTGGCCGCGGTGGGCACCATGCTTACCCTGGTGCCGCTGGCGGGGATCGCGCACATTGCCCGTATCGTCCTCGCTGGCGCCGAGCCTTCCGCGACCGCTCAAGCCTGGCCAGGAATCTGGTGGACTGTCGTCGCCAGCCTGGCGTGCATGTTCGCCGGCATGGCGCTGATCTCGGCCGGCGAATTGACGGCTCATCTGGCCGATAACCGCCTTACGCATCGACTGCGCCTGGCCGCCGCGCAGCGGCTGTCGCAGGTGCCGCTGGGCTGGTTCACCGGCAGGGCGTCGGGCGAGGTCAAGCAGGCGATGCAGGACGACATCGGCACGCTGCACAGCCTGGCCGCG
This sequence comes from Achromobacter sp. ACM02, assembly GCF_014851605.1. Taxonomy (NCBI): domain Bacteria; kingdom Pseudomonadati; phylum Pseudomonadota; class Betaproteobacteria; order Burkholderiales; family Alcaligenaceae; genus Achromobacter; species Achromobacter sp. ACM02. Next base: position 252,230 of record NZ_JACUZY010000004.1, on the reverse strand, counting down.
CATTTCTACACGGCGGTGGGGCGCGCCGCGGGCGCTATTGCGATTTCGGTCATCTACCTGTTCGCGCAGGACTGGCGCATGGCGTTGGCGGCGTTGCTGCCGTTCCCCGGCTTCTTCCTGTTTCTGCGCCGGGCCATGAAGGCCGGCGGGGCGAACATGCAGGAATTCGTCGAGCGGCTTGGGCGCCTCAATGGCGCAACGGTCGAGTTCGTCGGCGGCATCCCCGTGGTCAAGGCATTCGGCGATGCAGGCAAGGCGCATCGCGGCTATCGCGAGGCCGTCGACGCCTTCGCCGAGGCGTTTGCCAGTTTTACCCGTCCGCTGGTGGCGGCGATGGCGCATGCCCATGCAATGGTCGCGCCGGTCACGGTGCTGGGCGTGGTGCTGGGTTTTGGCGCCTTGTTCGTCGGGCTGGACTGGATGGCGCCGGTGGATGTGCTGCCGTTCGCGCTGGTGGCGCCGGGAATATGCGCGCCGGTGCTGTTGCTGCATACGCTGCTGCACGATCTGGGCAGCGCCGCGGGCGCCGCGCAGCGCGTGCAGGCGCTGCTGGAGACGCCGGTGCTGGAACCGCTGGCGCCCGGCCAGGAACAAATCCCCGAGGGCCATGAAGTCCGGTTCGAGAGCGTGGGTTATTCCTATGGCGGGGAGCGCCGGACGCTGTCGGGCATCAGCTTCACGCTGGAACCCGGCACGGTCACCGCCATCGTCGGGCCCTCGGGCGCGGGCAAGTCCACGCTGGCGCGGCTGCTGCTGCGATTCTTCGACCCCGACGAAGGGCGCATCACGCTGGGCGGCGCCGATCTCAGGCGGATCGCGAGCGCGCAGCTCTACCGGCGCGTGGGCTTCGTATTGCAGGAAGTGCGCCTGATCCATGCCAGCGTGCGCGACAACATCGCGCTGGGCCGGCCCTCCGCGACCCAGCAAGAGATCGAGGACGCCGCCCGCACCGCCAATATCCATGAGCGCATCCTGGCGCTGCCGCGCGGCTACGATTCGGTGATCGGCGAGGACGCGCAGCTTTCCGGCGGCGAACTCCAGCGCGCCAGCATTGCGCGCGCCGTGCTGCTGGATCCTCCCGTGCTGGTGCTGGACGAGGCCACGGCGGCGGCCGACGCCGGCAACGAGGCGGCGGTCCAGGGCGCGTTGTCGCGCTTCGCCCGGGGGCGCACGGTGATGGTGATCGCGCACCGGCTGGATACGGTGATGCACGCCGACCGCATTCTGGTCGTCGAGGACGGCGCCGTCGTCGAACAAGGCCGGCATGAGCAGTTGCTGGCGCAAGGCGGCAGTTATGCCCGGCTGTGGGCGCAGGGCGGCTACGAAAACTCCGATGACAAAGAGGTGGCCGCATGCTGAAGACCTTCATGCTGTTGCTGGGCCAGGACGCGCCTGTCCTGCGCCGCTACGGCTGGATGGCCGTGGCCTACGGAGTGCTTTGCGGGCTGACTATTACCGCGCTGGCGCCGCTGCTCACGCATCTGCTTGAAGCGGACGTGAAGGCTGCCGCCCCGTGGCTGGCCGCGCTGCTGGCCGGGGTAGCGGTCTGCTGGGGCCTGCGGCGCCATGTGGAGCGGGCCGGCGTGCGCGTGGGCGTCGCCATCCTGCAAGACGCCCGCCATCGCCTCGGCGACCATGTGGCCAGCCTGCCCATGGGTTGGTTCACGCCGCAGAATACGGCTCGTCTCGGGCACGTCGTCACGCAAGGCATGATGTCTGTGGCCCAGCTCCCCGCGCATGTCTTCACGCCCGTCATCGCCGGCGTGGTGACGCCAGCGGTGCTCGTCGTCGCACTGTTTGCGCAGCACTGGCTGTTGGGCCTGATCGCATTGGCGGCGCTGCCGTTGCTGGCAGGCTTGCTGGCGCTCACGGCAAGACTGGCGCGGCGCGCGGATGAGGCTTTCCAGCAGCGCTTTGCCGATGCCAGCCAGCGCATGGTCGAATTCGCGCAGGCCCAGTCGGTGCTGCGCGCGTTCAACGGAGCTGGCGGAGGCACGCGACTGCTCGAACAGGCAGTGGAACAACAGCGCGCGTCCGGGGCGCGGGTGATCTGGCTGTCGGCCGGGGCGGCCGTTCTCAACGTCTGGGCCGTGCAGGCCGTCTTTGCCGTCCTGCTGGCCGCCTCAGCCTGGTGGCTCGACGGCATCCTGGGCAACCCGCTGGCAACCGGACAGATCGTGGCCGCGATCGTCGCGCTGATGCTTGCGGTCCGCTATATCGATGCGTTGCTGGAGGTGGTCGGCTATGGGGAGGTGCTGCGCGGCGCGCGTGGGCAACTCGACGCCATCGAAGCGCTGTATGCCGTCCCGCCGCTGCCGGAGTCCGATGCGCCACAGGAACCGCGCGATGCTTCGATCGAGTTGCGCAATGTGCATTTCCGCTACGCGGATCACGCGCCCGAGGTGCTGCAAGGTGTGAATCTGCGTATCGAACCGGGCAGCATGGTTGCCCTGGTTGGCGCGTCCGGCTCCGGCAAGACCACGCTGGCGCGGCTGATTGCGCGTTTCTTCGACGTGAACCAGGGCGGCGTGCTGGTCGGTGGCGTGGACGTGCGGCAGATTTCCAGCTTGAGGCTGGCCGGCCAGATCAGCCAGGTCTTCCAGGACAACTATCTGTTCACGGGATCCATCGCCGAAAACATCCGCGCCGGCAGGCCGGGCTGCAGCGATGCCGAGTTGATGGATGTCGCCAAACAGGCCGGCGTGGACGGCATCGCCGCGCGCCTGCCGCAAGGGCTGGACACGCCGGTAGGCGAGGGCGGCGCGCGGCTGTCCGGCGGCGAACGCCAACGCATCGCCGTCGCCCGCGCGCTGCTCAACCCTGCGCCCATCATGCTGGTGGACGAGGCGACCGCGGCGCTGGACGCGGAGAACCAGGCCATCATCACCGGGACGCTGGCGCGGCTGCGCGGGAAGCGCACGCTGGTGGTGATCGCGCACCAGCTTTCCACCGTGGCGATGGCCGACCAGATCGTGGTGATCGAGGACGGACGGATCGCCGAGCAAGGCACGCCCGCAGCTTTGCGTGAGAGCCAGGGGCGGTACGCGCAGTTCCTGGATCAGCGCAAGGCTGCCCGCGGCTGGCGCATTGCAGGGGCGCACGCCTGATGCGTGCCAGCCTGGTCGGCCTGTTCATCGTACTTTGCGGCGCGTCGCTGCTGGTGGGCGCGCGCCAGATCGCCTGGCCGCAGCTGTACTCGCTGTCGGGCGATGCCTGGCTCACCTTGACCGCAAGCCGGCTGCCGCGCCTGGCGGCGCTGGTGCTGACGGGCGTCGGGCTGGCCGTCTGCGGCGTAATCCTGCAGCACATCGTGCGCAACAAGTTCGTCGAACCCGCCACGTCGGGCGGACTGGATGCCGCCAAGCTGGGCATCCTGGTGTCGATGCTGTCGATGCCTGCCGCCGGGCCGGCGGCGCGGATGCTGTTTGCGCTGGGCTTCTGCTTCGCGGCCAGCCTGCTCTTCGTCGCAGTCGTCCGCCGCATCAAGTTCAAGAATACGGTGCTCGTGCCCGTGATCGGCCTGATGTATGGCGGCGTGCTGAGCGCCCTGGCGGAGTTCTACGCGTATCGCAACAACATCATGCAGAGCATGCAGGGCTGGATGTTGGGCGACTTTTCCAAGATCGTGCAGGGCAACTACGAGATCATCTACCTGATCCTGCCGATCGTCGTGTTGACCTATCTGTACGCGCACCGCTTCACCGTCCTGGGCATGGGCGAAGGCATGGCGGCGAGCCTGGGCCTGAACTATCGGGCCACCGTGGCGCTGGGGCTGATCCTGGTGGCCGTCACCGTGTCCGCCACGGTCATTACCGTTGGGGCTATTCCCTTTGTGGGGCTGGTCATCCCCAATCTGGTCGCGCTGCGCTACGGCGACAACCTGGGTCGCACCTTGCCCGTCGTCGCGCTGGGAGGCGCGACGCTGCTGCTGGCCTGCGACATCCTGGGCCGCCTTCTGATCTATCCGTTCGAAGTGCCTATCGGCCTGACCGCGGGCGGCGTGGGCGGCATCCTGTTCCTTATGCTGATCTTCTGGAGGCACCGGTGATGCGCGCGGTTCCCCGGCAGGCGGCATGGGTGACGGTCATCGCATTGGCCCTGGCTTTCCTGCTGTTCCGTTCCAACCTGGACTTCGACTACATCATTCCCAAGCGGCTTGCCCGGCTTGCGGCCATGCTCGTCGGCGGGATCTGCATCGCGTGGTCTTCCATCGTGTTCCAGACCATCACCGGCAACCGGATCCTGACGCCGGCCATCATGGGCTACGAAGCCGTCTACCTGTTGCTGCAATCCCTGATGGTCCTGGCCATGGGGGCGCAGAGCCTGGTCCTGCTGGGCGCAAACGGCAACTTCTTCCTGTCCGTGCTGCTGATGCTGGGCTATTCGTGGATCATCCACCGCTGGCTGTTCCGCGATGGCAGGCAGAACGTGTACTTCCTGCTGCTGGTGGGGCTGGTGCTGACGATGGTGATCGGCACCTTCACGCAGTTCGTGCAATTGAAGACCAGTCCTGGCGAATTCTCCATTCTGCTCGGCTTCACCCAGGCTTCCTTCAACAAGGCGGAGCCGGGCCAGTTGCTGGTTTCCGCGATCGTCGTCGCGGGCGTGTGCCTGGCTGGAGTCAAGACGTTGCCGGCGCTGGACGTGATCTCGCTGGGACGCGATCAGGCCATCTCCCTGGGCGTGGATTATCAGCGCGTCTTGCGGCTGCATCTGGCGCTGATTGCGGTGCTGGTCGCGGTGTCGACCAGTCTGCTGGGACCCACCGCCTTTATGGGCATCTTCGTCGCCAACACCGCCTATGCCCTGACGCGCACGCGCCGGCACCGCGCCACGCTGTCGGCCGGTTGCGCTATCGCGGTCGGCATTTTCATCCTGGCGCAGCTTGCGGTCGAACATCTCTTCAACTACCGGACCAGCGTCGGCATCCTGGTCAACCTGGTTTGCGGCGCCTGGTTCCTGGCGCTGATGGCGCGCTCGCGAGGCACCGCATGATCACGATCAAGAATCTCTCGAAGAGCTATGGCCCGAAGACGGTGCTGCGCGATGTCTGCTTGCAGTTCCCCGCCGGGCGGATGACCTCGCTCATCGGCCCCAACGGCGCGGGCAAGACCACCTTGCTGATGATGGCAGGGCGGCTGCTGGAACCGAGCGAGGGCGAGATCCTGATCGAGGGCGCCAGGGCATCGGGTATCCGTATCGGCGATTACGCCAAGCGCGTGGCCACGTTGCGTCAATCGCCCGATTTCAATCTGCGCCTGACGGTGGAGGATCTCGTCGCCTTCGGGCGGTTCCCATATAGCCGCGGCGCGTTGACGCAGGAAGACCAGCGCGTGATCGACGAGGCGATTGCGTTCCTCTCGCTGGAACCGCTACGCGCGGCCTATCTCGACGAACTCAGCGGCGGGCAGCGCCAGATGGCGTTCCTGGCCATGACGATCGCCCAGCAGACGGACTGCCTGCTGCTGGATGAACCGCTCAACAACCTCGACATCAAGCATGCGGTCCAGATCATGCGCGCGTTGCGCCGCCTGTGCGACGAGCACGGCCGCACCGTGATCCTGGTGGTGCACGACATCAACTTTGCGGCCAGCTATTCCGACCACATCGTTGCAATGAAGGCCGGGGCGGTGCATTGCGCCGGCAGCGTGCCCGAAGTCGTGACCGAGGACCGGTTGCGGGAACTTTATGGGCTGGACTTCGAGATCACGCAAGGCGCACGCGGACGCCTGTGCAACTACTTCAATCCATCAGGAGAACTGAAATGATCCTCAAGCACGGGCGCAGGGCATGGGCGCTTGCCCTGCTGGCCGCCACGACGGCCGTGATGCAGGGCTGCGGGCAGGAGGCGGCGGAATCGTCCAAGGCGGCGCGGCCGGCCGCCACCAGCCCCGCGGCGCAAGGGGCATACCAACCCGTCTCTGTGCAGCACAAGCTGGGAACCACGGTGATCGGCAAGCTGCCGCAGCGCGTGGTCGCGCTGGACATGAACGAGGTGGATTTCCTGGATCAGCTGGGCGTTCCGGTCGCCGGCATGCCGAAGGACTTCGTGCCTCACTTTCTGGAGAAGTACAAGAACGCCGCGGATGTGCAGGACACGGGCGCGATCGTCCAGCCCAATCTGGAACGGGTGCACACGGCCAAGCCTGACCTGATCCTGATCACCTCGCTGCAGGCGAACCACTACAAGGAGCTGAGCGAGATCGCGCCGACGATCCACTTCGACGTGGACTACCGCGACAGCGAAGCCAATCACATCGAGATCATCAAGGATCACCTCATCACGCTGGGACGGATCTTCGAGAAGGAAAGCCTGGCACGCGACAAGGCCGCCGCGCTGGACGCCAAGGTTCAGGAGGCGAAGCGCCTCATCCAGGACCGCCCCGAAAGAGCGCTCATCGTGCTGCACAACAACGGCGCCTTCAGTTCCTTCGGCGTCCAGTCGCGCTACGGCTTCATCTTCAGGGCCCTGGGCGTGAAGCCTGCGAGTCCCGACGCGGAGGCCGGCCTGCATGGCCAGCCGATATCCAGCGAATTCATCCAGCAGGCCAACCCCGACATCATCTACGTGGTGGATCGCACTGCCGTGATGGAGCGCCGGCCAACGCTGAACGCCGAGAGCTTGAGCAATCCGCTCTTGCGCCAGACCGCCGCCTGGCAGAACGGCCGCGTGGTCTTCGCCGATGCGCAAGCCTGGTACGTCATGGCTGCCAGCGCACAGTCGCTGGCGCTCATGATCGACGACGTTCTCAAGGCCTATCAGAACTGATGCAGTCCGGGGATCGGGGGAAATTGCCGGTCCATATGTAAATGATTCCCAGTCGCCTTATTTTGCAGGCGGCCCCAAGCTCAACCGAACGGAGCACTTCATGAGCAAACGTCGCCATAACGGCCGCGCCGCACGCCTGCCATCGCGGGTGCGGTACGCGCATTCTGGCTTTTCCCTCAACCATCTCGCCGCGGCGCTGCTCGGACTGAGCGTCGGCGCGGCATCGCCGGCGTGGGCCCAGCAGGCGGCCGAGGCAGGAGTGAAAACACTGCCGGCAGTGACTGTCACGGGCCAGGCCGAAGCGCCCGCCGCGCCCTATGCCGGCGGACAGGTGACCTACGGCGGCCGCGTGGGCTTTCTAGGCGACAAGGATTCGATGGAGACGCCATTTTCCGTCATCAGCTACACGGAAAAGTACATCGAGGACTTGCAGGCGCAGGACATCACCGACGTAATCGCCCGGACCGATCCTTCGGTGTTCAGCAACGGCGTGACCGGCGCCTGGAGCGAAAACTACTCGATCCGCGGCTTCAGCTCCAGCACTACCGATATTTCGTTTGGCGGACTGTTCGGCATGGCGCCGTACTACCGGACCACGCCGGAAATGTTCGAGCGCATCGAAGTCCTGAAAGGTCCGTCCGCCTTGCTCAACGGCATGCCGCCAGGCGGTTCCGTCGGCGGTACCGTCAACCTGGTGCCCAAGCGCGCGGGCGCTGAGCCCCTGACGCGCCTGACGGCGACCTACATGTCGGACTCGCAGTTCGGCGGGCACATAGACCTGGGACGGCGCTTCGGCGAGAACCAGCAGTTCGGCCTGCGCTTCAATGGTGTGTATAGGGACGGCGACGGCCCGGTCGACAACCAGAAGAAAAAGGCGCAGCTGGCCGCGCTGGGCCTGGATTGGCGCGGCGAACGCGCGCGCGTTTCCATCGACATGTATGACAGCGATGAGCGTGTGGACGGCGTGACCCGAGGGATCAATCTGGCGCCTGGCATAGGCGTGCCCAAGCCGCCCAAGCCTGAAACCCTGTTGAATCCGGACTGGGCCTATGTGAAGAACCAGGACAAGGCAGCCATGATCCGCGGCGAATTCGATGTCAGCGATAACCTGATGGCCTACGCCGCCATCGGTACCAGCCGGTCCGAATACACCTACAACGGCGCCATGGTGGCGCAGGTGTTCAATGAGGCGGGGGACTATCGCACCTCGATGGGCCAATTGAACATGAACGTGAAAAAGACGTCCGGAGAAGCCGGTTTGCGCGGCAAATTGCAGACCGGCGGCATCAAGCACCAGTGGGTGTTGAATGCCACGTACTACTCGGACAACCAGCGGGACTACGGCCGCAGAACAGTGCCGGGGGCGGACTGGGTCACCAACATCTACCACCCTGTGTGGGGGCCGGCCCCCGATACCAGTTGGCCGCCGATCCTGCACAGCAAGACGCGCCTGGTGAGCTACGGCCTGGCGGATACCTTGTCCTTCGCAGAGGACCGGGTGCAGCTGACGCTGGGCGCGCGGCGGCAGGAAGTGCGCACCGACAGCTACAGCGTCACGACCGGGGCGCGGACCAGCCGCTATGACGCCAGCGCCACGACGCCCGCCGCCGCGCTGCTGATCAGGGCGACCGACAACGTTTCGGTGTACGCCAATTACATCGAAGGCTTGAGCAAGGGCCAGACCGCGCCGGTCACCGCCGCCAACGCGGGACAGGTGTTCCCGCCTTACAAGACCAAGCAGACGGAAGTCGGCGTCAAGGTCGATCTGGGGGATTTCACCCATACCGTGAGCCTGTTCGAGATAAAGCGGCCCAGCAGCTATACGGACCCCGTCACCAACGTCTTCTCGTTCGGCGGCGAACAGCGCAACCAGGGCGTGGAGTGGGGCTTTTTCGGCGAACCGATGCGTGGTGTGCGCCTGATGGGCGGTGTGGCGTACATCGACCCCAAGGTCACGAAGACCGCCATCGCCGCCAACGAGGGCAAGCAGGCGACCGGTGTTCCCAAGCTCCAGGGCAAGCTGGGCGTGGAATGGGATGTGCCGGCGGTGCAGGGACTGACGTTGACGGCCAATGCAACCGCCGTGTCCAAACAGTACATCAGCGCCGACAATTCGCTATCGGTGGCGGGACGCACCACCTACGACGTAGGCGCGCGCTACGCCACCAAGGTGGCTGAGCGCCCGATCGTGCTGCGAGCCGCCATCAACAATCTGACGAACAAGGCCTATTGGGGCATGCCGCAGTTGTCGAGCCTGGCGCTGGGCGCGCCGCGCACCTTCATGCTGTCTGCCTCGATGGAGTTCTAGGCGGGCGGCTGAATGGCGGGCGGCGCTGCCGCCCGCTTCAGGCTTCGATGGTCACGATATCCCCGGCGTGCCGCGCATACTCCAGCGCATAGGCCATTTCGCTGCGGGTCTGCGCATGGAGATAGAGCCAGGGCTGCCCGCGCGCGACTTCATCGCCCAACCGCGCGTGCAGCGACACGCCGGCTGCAGGCCGTTCCGGCGCGCCGGCCAGCTTGGCCAGGCGCGACAGCTTGCGGTTGTCGATATGGGTCACGCGGCCGGCTTGCAACGCGACCAGAGGTTCGACGTGCGCGGCCTGCGGCGGTTCGCGCAGGCCGCCCTGGGCGGCGCAGATGCGGGCGAACTTCTCCCAGGCCTGGCCGCTGTCCAGGGTCCGCAGCGCCAGCGCAATGCCTTGCCCGGGCGGCGCCGCGCCGCCGATTTCGAGCACGGCGCCCGCAACCAGAGCGGCGCGTTCGCGCAGGTCCTGCGGCTGATCGGCGTCGTTGCGCAGCACGGCCAGCACGTCGCGGGCTTCCAGCGCGGGGCCGATGCCGCGGCCGACGGGCTGGCTGCCGTCGGTATACAGGCAGCGCAGGGTCAGGCCGAAATGCGCGGCGGTTTCTATCAGGTGGCCGGCAAGGCGTTCCGCAGCCTCGCGGCTGCGGACCTTGGCGGTGGGCCCGACGGGGATGTCGATCACCACATGCGTCGCCCCGGCGGCGATCTTCTTGGATAGCACCGAGGCGATCAGCTGGCCCTCGGTGTCGATGTCCAGTTCGCGTTCCACCCGCACGAAGATGTCGTCGGCCGGGCTCAGGTGCATGGCGCCGCCCCAGGCGATGCAGCCGCCCTCGGCCTGGACCACCCGTTGCAGCTGCTCGATGCCCAGGTCCACCGGCGCCAGCATTTCCATGGTGTCGGCCGTGCCCGCCGGCGAAGTGATCGCGCGCGACGAGGTCTTGGGCATGACCAAGCCGTTGGCCGCGGCGATGGCGACCACCAGCGGGGTGGTGCGGTTGCCGGGCAGGCCTCCCACGCAATGCTTGTCCACCACGATCGGCGCCTGCCAGCTCAGGCGGTCGCCGACTTCGACCATGGCTTTGGTCAGGAAGATGGTCTCGTCGACGCTCAGCGGCAGCGTGGCCGTGGCGGTGAGAAAGGCCGACAGGTGCACGTCGGTGTAACGGCCGCGCACCACGTCGCGGACAATGGCGGCAAGATCCTCTTCGCCCAGGCGGCGGCCATAGATGCGCTGGCGCACGCCGGCCAGGGACTCCAGCACCGGCGGGTGGCGGACCTGCACGCTGTCGCCGTCGCGTATGTCCAGCGCGTCCCAGGCTTCCTCGGACAGCGCCACCTCGTCGAGCGCGAGCAGGTCGCTGTCGATCTGGTAGAGCTGGGCCTGTACTTCGTGGCCGTTCGAGGTGATCAGCACTTGCGAACGCGACGCCAAACCTTCGGAACGGCAGACGTGGCAGTCCGCGCGCATCAGCGCTATCGGCTGATGCTGCGCGTGCAGGCGCATGCGCGTGGCGCGCAGCGCGGGCGGCTTCAGTTCCGGCACGCTGCTCACAGCTCGTACCTCTGGTCCTGCAGCGGGACGGTGACATGCCAGCTGAGTTCGCGCTCGATGCGTTCGCGCAGCGCTTCGGAGGCCTCGGGTTCGCCATGGACGATGAAGACCCGGCGCGGCGCTTCCTGGAAGCCGGACAGCCAGCGCATCAGTTCGTCGCTGTCGGCATGCGCCGACAGCATGGGCAGTTCGGCGATCTCGGCATTGATGGGCGTCCACTGGCCGTAGATCTTGGTTTCAGTCGCGCCATTGAGCAGCTTGCGGCCGCGCGTGCCGGCGGCCTGGAAGCCGGAGAAAAGCAGGATATTGCGATGGTCGCTGCCGAAGGCGGCGATATGGTGCAGCACCCGGCCGCCGGTGGCCATGCCGCTGGCCGAGATGATGACCTTGGGATAGCGGTTGGCCGACAGCGCCTTGGATTCTTCGACGTCGCGCACATAGGTCACGGCCGAGCAGGCGGCCTCGTATTCGCGCGGGGAGAGCTTGTGCTCGCCGGCATGGCGGTCCAGCAGTTCGGTGGCGCTGGTGGCCATGGGGCTGTCCAGGTAGACCGGGATGTTCTGCAGCCGGCCGGCCTGGCGCAGCTTCCACAGCGCATGGATCAGGGTCTGCGCCCGCCCGACGGCGAACGCTGGAATGACGACCGTGCCGCCGCGCTGCACCGTGCGTTCGATCACGGCGCCCAGGGCTTCGACGGGATCGGCCGGGTCGTGACGCCGATTGCCGTAGGTGGACTCGATGACGATGTAGTCGGCCCGTGGCACGGGCTCGGGATCGTGCATCACCGGATCGTTGTAGCGGCCCAGGTCGCCCGAGAACACCACGCGCATGCCGCCGATATCGATCTGCGCGGTCGTTGCGCCCAGGATGTGGCCGGCGCGGCGCAAGGTCAGCTTCGCGCCGCCGGGCAAGGCGGTTTCCTGGTGCAGCGCTACATCGGAAAAATGCGTCAGCGCGCGTTCGGCGTCGACCACGCGATAGAGCGGCAGCGCGGGTTTGTGCTTGGAAAAGCCCTTGCGGTTGGCGAAGTCGGCGTCCTTTTCCTGCAGATTGGCGCTGTCCAGCAGGATCAGCTCGGCGACGTCGCGGGTTGCGGGCGTGGCGTGGATCTTGCCTTTGAAGCCTTCGGCCACCAGCCGCGGCAGATAGCCGCAATGATCCAGATGCGCGTGCGTAAGCACCACCGCATCGATGTCGGCGGGCGACAGCGGCAGTCGCTGCCAATTGAGTTCGCGCAGGTTCTTCAGGCCCTGGAACAGGCCGCAGTCGATCAGCAGGTGCGTGTCGGCGTGGCTCAGGAGGTGCTTGGAGCCGGTAACGGTGCCGGCTCCACCCAGGCAGGTCAGTGTGAGCATGGTTTCCTTGTGCAGCATCAGAATGATCAGGCGAGGTCGGCGGGATTGCCCTTGCCGTCCAGGGCTTGCAGGCGCGGCGCGTCCAGCACGTCTACGCGGCGCCAGCCCGCGACGGCAGCGGCCGCATCTACTGCATGCGCCCAGGTGCAGCGGTTGGCGTACAGCATGCCGGCCACGTCCAGCGTGCCGCCGCGGCTGATGTAGCCCAGCGCCCGGGTGCGGGCCGGGCCGCCGTCCAGCCGGCGCAGCACGCCCAGCATGGGTTCGGGGCGCGTATGGCACAGCAGCACGCGCGGCAGGCCGGGCGGGAAAAGCGCGTGGACGGCTTCGTCGGACAGGACAAAAGCGGATTCGAGCTCGTCGCGCGGTGTGCGCAGTCGGCCAGGTTCCAGCACCACGGATACGCAGGATTCGTGTCCCTGCCGCGCCAGATGGGCGCGGGCTTTCAACGCCTCTTCGAGCTGGTACGCGCCGATGGCGACGAACTGCAGCACGCTGGTCTTCGGGTCGCCGGCGACGTGCGCGGCGCCCTGTTCGATCAGCGTCTGCGCGGCCTGGGCGTCGAAGCGCTGCGTGCCCTCGCGCTTGGACACGACCATGCAGGCCACCTGCGCGCGCTGCGCGTAGACCGCGCGCAGCGCCGCCGCGGCGCTGTTGCCGTCCACCGGAAAGAGCACGCGGGAGGTATCGGACATTTCACCCAGCAGGGCTTCGCCTATGGTGGGATCCTGGTGCGATTGCTCGTTCTTGGCGTTCTCCCACGTATGGGAGGTGACCACCAGCGGCACTGACAGCCAGCCCGGGGATTGTCCCAGTTCCTTCTGGCGGCGCGCGAAGATGATTTCCTGGCGCAGCAGGCCCAGCATCTTCACCGCGAAGGCCTCGTAGCTGACGATGAGGTTCAGGCCGCCCTTGTTCGCCAGCGCGGCGGCGGCCACCGCTTCCTCGTTCAGGGCGGTGATGACGGCGCCGTGCTGGTCTTCGGCCACGCCGGCCTCCGGATGGTCGACGCGGTGCTTCAGCAAGGCCAGCGTGCCGCCCATCTTGTTGCTGGCCAGTTCATCCGGATTGCCGATGCGCACGCGCAGGCGCGGATTGGCCCGCACCAGTTCGACGAACCAGCGGTCCAGCGCCGCCATGGCGCTGCCTTGGGCGCCTGCGGTTTCCCAGGCGGGTTCGGGCAGGGCAGGCGCATCGGGATGCCGGTGCGCCATGGGGTGTCCGCTTTCCAGCGGGCGTTGCTGCGCTCCGTGATTGGCCAGCGCCGCCAGCGCCGCGTCCAGTTCCGGCCCCGGGACGAACAACCGGGCCGCGCTGGCGTTGAAAGCGTCGCGGGCCGCGCTGTCAGTATGAGGGTTGCCGCCCAGCGGCAGGTTGTGCGCGGCGTTGGTGCCGGCGCCGGGAAAGCCGAATCCCTTTTCGGTTTCGGCGATGACGTAGGGTAGCCGGGCGGGGTACTGGAAGCCTGGCGCCGCGAGGCTTGCGGCCAGCGCGTCTTCCGCCGCCAGGATGGCCCAGGCGATGGCCGCCGGATCGCGGCCGTCGACGATGAGCGGATCGAAGCCGTTGTGGCGCAGGTCCTCGGCCAGCCAATGCGCGCCGCCTTCCTGCACGATCTGCGTGCGCTGCTCGATGCGGCGGCCATTGAGGATCATGACCGGCACGGCCTGGCCGCAATCCTCGGCGCGCCACCAGCGCGTGGCCCAGTCGGAGCCGCGCTGTTCTTCGAACGCGCCGTCGCTCAGAAAGGCCACCAGGTTTTCGCCCGGCAGCGGCATGTGCACGTATTGCAGGCCGGCGAAGCCCAGGTAGCCGCCTTCCGACACGGCGCCCGCCGTGTTGGGGCCGGCGTGGCTGCCCAGCGGCACGGCTGGCAAACCCCGGGCGTCGATGGCGTAGGAATAGAAGTCCGTGATCAGGCGTCCCAGCCCGGCTTCGCTGCGGTCATAGCGGCCGCGCTGCGCAGGCGACACGTCGCCGGTCAGGGCGTTGACGGCTTCGATGGCGGCCACGCAATGGCCCTGGCCCATCAGCCAGCCGCGGGTCTTGCCGCTCAACGCGTTGGCCAGCAGGTAGGCGACGAAGGCGGGCGCCATGTTCAGCGAACCGCCCGTATGGCCTTCGGGGTTGGGCTTGAAGTCTTCGGCGGCCAGCGGCGCGCCGTTCAGGTCGATGCGGCGTGCGTAGGTCATGTGCGCCACCACGTTCATGGCGGCGCAACTGAGGCGGTCGGCCGCGGCCAGCATGGCGTAGGCATCGTCCGCGCTGGCGATGCGGCCGCTGGCCGCCAGGCGTTGCACCAGCGCATCGATGCGCTCGACGGTTTCAGCGCGGTGCTGGATGGGGCCGTGGCCAGATAGCCAATGCTCGCGTAGCGTCATCGCGGGTTCCTTTCAAATCGGGTGATCAATCGCGCAGGTCGCGCAGAAGTGCATTGGCCAGCAAGGGCGCGAGTTCGATGCGGTTGCTGGGATGGGGCACCGCGTCGGTGGAAACGACGCGTTCAAAACAGGCGGATACCTGGGACCAGGCGTCCTCGGCGAAGAGCGCATGCACCACCACGCATTGCGGCGGCCGCATGCCCGCCAGCTTGCCGGCGGCCGTCACCAGGGTGCGGCCGGACGAGGCGATGTCGTCCACCAGCACCGGCGTGCAGTCGCGCCAGGCGGAGAGGTCGGGCGCTTCGATGTCGACCTGGCGGTCGCCGTGACGGGTCTTGCGCAGCACCACGTGTGGCGCGCCAATGCGCGCGGCGATGGAGCCGGCCCATTGCTCGCTTTCCTCGTCGGGGCCGACGATCAGCGGCGCTTGCACATTGCCGGCGATCCAGCTGGCCAGCCGCGGCGCGGCATGCAGCGTGGTGGTCGGGATGGTGTACAGCGCCGCCAGCGACGGATGCCGGTGCAGATGCGGATCGACCGTCAGCAGGCGGTCGAAGGTCGACGACACCAGGCGCGCGAACGACAGCGAACTCACGCTTTCTCCGTCCTGGAAGCGTTTGTCCTGGCGCATATAGGCCAGATAGGGCGCGATCAGGTTGACCTCTGTGGCGCCCAGGTCGCGCGCAGTGTCGGCCGCGAAGATCAGGCCGAGAAAGCTGGGATCCGGCCGGGCCAGCGTGCAGACGATGTCGACGGCGCGTCCGCGCGGGTCGCCATGCAGCCGTACGTAGCTTTCGCCGTCAGGAAAACGGCGGGTCTCGACGGCGCCGAGTTCACCTTGGCACAGGGCGGCAAGGCGCTTGGCGAATCCTTCGTTGCCGGGGAGCGGGAGGATAAGTCTTTGCATGAATGCCGGGTCCGCCTGATCGAGGTAAGGGAAACCGAAGAGGCCGGGTGGGCCCCGCGCAGCCCCAATGGGGCCGCGGCATTCTGATTATGGCGCAGGGGCGGCGTTTGCCGGCGTTGTCGGCCGGTCAAACCTTGATGTAACTCAAAGGTTTTATGTATGCCGCCGCGCCAGCCAGATGTTGGCGCCGCCGCAGGTCGTATCGCCTTCCACGTGGCGCACCACTTCGAAGCCGGCCTGGCGCAGCAATTCGCGGTACGCCGCGCTGTCCAGGCTGCCGTGATAGAGCGGTTGGCCTTCGAACCGGCCGATGGCTTCCCCCAGATGTGTCCCGCTGGTGTACATCAGCGCCGCGCCCGGCGCGGCAAGGCGTGCGAAGGTCTGGAACATGGGCCGCTGGTCTTCAGGCCGCAGGTGAAAGAAGCTGTGCCAGGCGATCAGCCCCTGGAAGGGCCGCAAGGGCGGCAGGCTGCGCATGTCCGCTTCAATCCAGCTGTGTCCTGGGAACGAGGCTCTTGCCCTCGCCAGCATCGCGTCCGAGGCATCCACGCCGGTCAGCCTGCAGCCGCGTTCGATCAGATGGCGGGCGATGGGGACGCCGTTGCCGCAGCCTATGTCCAGCACCTGGGGAGCGGGGCCGGGCAGCAGATCCAGGAACGCGTCCAGCCAGGCGCGTTCGGCCAGCTGCGTGCCGCGCAGTTTCTCGAAGGCGTCGGCATGTTCGCGATACAGCGTGATCACGTTGTCGGCGGGGGAGGTGGACATCGCGGCGTTCCCTAGTAGAGTTGCAAATCCCGATAAGCGAGCAACGCCCGCGTTGCACAAGGACTTCCATGAGCAAGATCGAGCGCCTGCGCCTTCCCGATGACGATCCCGCCTTTGGCGCCAACCGGATCTTCGACCTGTTCCAGTACTCGCCTGCGGTCACGGCCAATGGGCTGGTTTTCATCGCCGGGCAGATCGGATTGCGCGCTGACGGTTCCGTGCCCGAATCGGCTGCGGAGCAAGCCGACGTGGCGTTCCGGCGCATCGCCGCGGTGCTCGGCCATCTGGGCCTCGATTTTACCGACGTGGTCGAAATGGTCTCGTATCACGTCGACATCGGCGCGGACCTTGCCGGGTTCCGCGCGGTGAAGGAAAAGTACATACGGTCCGAGTTCCCGGCCTGGACCATACTCGGCGTCGCCGCGCTGGCGCGACCCGGTCTGGCGGTGGAGATCAAGGTGGTCGCGGCGGTGCGCGATTCGAAATAGGGGGGCCGGAAGCGGCGACTCGTCAGCCGGGATGGTTGATTCGTCATCTTGGACTTGTACGGCGCGCGGTGAACGGCGAATTTCTCAATTTGCCCAATTCCGCCGCTGCAGCCATGATCTCCCCGCAAGATATTCCAAAGCCCGGCCGCAACGGCCTGCGGCTTTCCAGGCTGGCATTGCTTTTGCATGCGGGAATCTCCGCCCTCTACGTCTTCGGGCGGCCGGCGTTCTCCCAGACCGCGCCGCTGTCCTATCAACTGCGCGGCGCCGACGGCGCCTGTTGTTCCAGCGGCAATCATCCCAACAATGGCCATGACGGCCAATGGGGCCAGCGCGACTTCGTGCAGACGGACCGCAACCAGCGCATCAGCGCCAATGGGGCCGGCCAGACCGGCATCCTGATCGACGTCAGCGGCGGCCATGGCGGCAACGGCAGGGATGCCAACCAAAATCACTGGGGGGGCAATGGCGGCGGCGGGCGGATCATCGACTACATCTTGTCGGCCAGCACGGTCAACGCTGCTGGCCGCGGAATAGACTTGTATTCCGCGGGCGGCAATGGCGGCCTGTGGGGCAATGCGGACGGACCCAATGGCGGTTACGGCATCGGCGGCGACGGGCATCAGGCGCGCATCACGCTCGACAACGCTACGGTAATGGGCACGGGGTTCGGCGTCGCGGTCCAATCCTGGGGCGGCGCGGGGACTGACAGCGCCATCGCCGACGGCTTCAGCGGCGCTTACACGTCCGGCCACGGCGGCAGCGCCGGACTCGCGTCCGTGATACTGCAAGGGACGAGTTCGGTGACGGCGCGCGGACCGGGGCCGGGTGATGTCAGTGCCGCGGTGGGTCTGATCTCGTCGGGCGGGCCCGCGGGCGCGGCCGAGCACACGGGCGATTTCGGCGGGCATAGCGATGCGGGCCGGGGCGGCGATGCCTCGACGGTCATGTTCACGTCCTCGGCCGGAACGTCAGTCAGCGGCCACGGCGACGGCGTGTACGGCGTGATCGCCCGTTCCATCGGCGGCAATGCGTCGACGTCCAATGGCGTTGACACCAAGGCCGCGGCGGGCGGCAATGCCGGCCAGGTCAGCGTGACCAACGGCGGCGCCATCAGGACCGACGGCAACCGGGGGATCGGCGTCTATGCGCTGACCCAGGGGGGCAATGGCGGCAACGGCGGCAACGGTTCGTGGTCCGGCGGACACGACGGCGGCGCGGGCGGATCGCCTGGCGCCATCTCGATCGTCAATACGGGGAAGATCACGGCTGGCAGCAACGGCAGCGTCGGCGCGAAAGGCATCGTGGCCAGCGTGCTGGGCGGAGAAGGCGGCCCCGGGGGCGCCAGCGGCGCTTTTGGACGGGGCGGGGACGGCGGCGCGGGCGCGGTTGCGGGCCAGGCGATCTCCATCACCAATGCGGGCGTCATCAGCACCTTCGGCAACGATGCGGCCGCCGTCATTGCCAACAGTGCGGGCGGCGGCGGCGGGCTGGCTTCGTCCAGCAACGGCATCATCGCCGTGGGCGGCGGGCATGGCGGCACGGGCGGCGCGGGAGGCGGCATCGCCATGGCCAACAGCGGCGGCATCGACACCTCGGGCGACAACAGCGCGGCGGTGCTGCTGCAGAGCATAGGCGGAGGCGGCGGCGTGGGCGGCGACGCCAACAGCACCGGCGTGATCGCGTCGGTCGCCATTGGCGGCACGGGCGGCGCGGCGGGCAACGGCGGCCTGATCCAGTTTTCCTCGCAAGGCAGGATTCTGACCCGCGCGGGCAATGCTTCGGGCGTGATCCTCCAGAGCATAGGCGGCGGAGGCGGCAGCGGCGGTTCGGCCAATGCGGTCGGCGTGGGCGTGGGGCTGAACGTGACGGTGGCGACGGGCGGCAAGGGCGGCAGCGGCGGCTCCGGCAGCACCGTGTCATTCACGCAAGCCCGCCAGGGCACGATCACGACCATGGGCGCGCACAGCAATGGCGTGCTGGCGCAAAGCATAGGCGGCGGGGGCGGCAGCGGCGGACTGGCGAATTCCCGCGTCGTCACGATCGCGCCTCAATTGGGCGACAACCCGAGCGGCGCGGTCACGGTCGCGGTATCCAACGGCGGCGCGGGACAAGGGGGCGGTGATGGCGGCTCGGCGTTGGTCACGAATGAGGGCGGCATCCGCACCTCGGCCGCGCAAAGCAACGGCGTGGTGGCCCAGAGCATAGGCGGGGGCGGAGGCAATGGCGGGGGAGTCCTGGCGCCGGTCAAGACGCCGGTCATCGGCAATTCGCTGATCGATCTGCAACTGTCCGTGCGGCATGGCGGGCAGAGTGGGCAAGGCGGCAGCGGCGGCCGGGTGCAGGCAGCGAACGCCGGCACCGGCGCCATTGCCACGGCGGGGGCCGGGTCGGCGGGCATCGTCGCGCAAAGCATAGGCGGGGGTGGGGGCAATGGCGGCATCGTCCAGATGCACGACGCTGCCAGTTTCAACGACATCCTGGGCGCGCCGGGTAGTCTCGCCGGCCTGTTGGAGAAGGCGGCGGACTGGCTGGAAAAAGGGCCGCAGTTGGCGTTCAGCAAGGCCGTCAGCCTGTCCGTCGGGGTCACGACCGGCGGCAGCGGCGGCGCGGGTAGCGCTGCCAGCGCATTCGACGTGCGCAACGATGGCGCCATCGCGACGGCGGGAGACCAGGCGCCGGGCATCCTGGCGCAGAGCATCGGCGGTGGTGGCGGCAATGCCGGGGCGATAGATTCGGCTGGGGCGTCCACGCTGCTGTCCAGCATCGATGCGCTGATCAAGGCCGCCGAGTCCGGCGCGCAGGACCTGTTCACGGTCGCGTTGCCGCAGACCAGCATCACCCACCAGACCGGCGGCAACGGCGGCGCGGCGGGAGCGGGCGGAGGAAGCGCGTCCAATCCGGCCATCGTCACCAACACGGGAACGATCGCCACGCAAGGCAGCGGCTCGGCAGGCATCGTCGCCCAGAGCATCGGAGGTGGCGGCGGCCGCAGCGCGGCCAGCGGCCAGGACCTGCAGGCGGTGGTATCGGCCGGCGCCGGCAGCCAGGCGCCCGAGATCATCGACAAGATCACCCGCATCGTCGGCATCCTGGGAACCAAGGGCGGATCGCTGCTGGGATCCCTGATCAATGTGCGCAACGGCGGCGTGGCCGGGGCCAGCGGCGCGGGCGGCGCGGTCACGGTCGACGCCGGCGCCTCGGCCAGCCGGATCAGCACGCAGGGCTATCAGGCGCCCGGCATCCTGGCCCAGAGCGTGGGCGGCGGCGGCGGCATATCGATGGTCGACCAGCCCTTGTTCCTGTGGAGCCAGACCGCCGCCACCGTCGCATTGGGGGCCACGGGCGACTCGTGGCAGAGCATGACGACGAGTATGGGCGGCGCGGTCAACGTCAGCCATGGCGGGACGCTGGCGACTGGCGCGGGCGGCTCCGCCGGGATCATGGCGCAGAGCGTGGGGGGAGGGGGCGGCGTCAGCACGCTCGCCTTGCGCAACGCCAGCCTGGCCGCGATCCAGCAGAACGCGTCCCTGTCGATCACCTTGGGCGGCGATTATCCGTCGAACAACAGCAGCGGATTCGGCCTGGCCCAAGTTGCCGGCGGCACGGTCAGCGTCGCCAACAACATCGGCCGCATCGCCACGCAGGGGTGGTTTGCGCCGGGAATTCTGGCGCAAAGCGTGGGCGGCGGGGGCGGCATGGCGGCGGTGTCGTCCAGCGCGGCGCTTAGCGGCGTCGATATCCGGCTGGGAAGCGCGGCGACCGATACGGGTGGCCCTTTTTCGAGCAGCGTGAACGGCGCGGGCGGCACGGTTGCCGTGTCGAACCTGGGCGGCAGCATCGCGACCCACGGCGCGCTTTCCTTCGGCGTGCTGGCGCAGAGCGTGGGCGGCGGCGGCGGCCTGGTGACGATGGACAACGGCTCGGGGCCCGCCTCGAGCGTGGCGAACATCACGTTCGGTTCCAGCGCGCCGATGGCCGGCCCCGGGGGAACGGTCAGCGTGACGCAGGACGTGGGCGGAAGCATCGTCACCGCTGGCGTAAATTCGCACGGCATCGTCGCGCAAAGCATAGGCGGCGGGGGCGGCATCGCCGGCCTGGCAACGCGGCCCGGGCTGGTGACCTTGAAGCCCGTCTCGTCTCCCGCGCAAGGCGGTGACGGGAACGTCGTCAGCTTGTCGATCGCGGGCCGGATCGTCACCTCGGGCAGCGGCGCCGCCGGGATACTGGCGCAGAGCGTGGGCGGCGGCGGCGGGCTGGCGGGCGACCAGTCAGCCGCGCACTACACGACCGGTCTCATACAGAACGCCGGCCTCACTGGCGGCATGGGCAATGGCGGGGCCGTCAACGTGGCCATCGGCACGGGAGGCACGGTCCAGACCTCGGGCGCGAACGCGCCTGCGATCCTGGCGATGAGCGTGGGCGGGGGCGGCGTGTTCAAGGACGGCAGCCTCTATCAGTACAGCACTCCCGGCAACGAACCGGCCTATGGCGGGCCGGTAAGCGTGGACATCGGCTACGCGGCGCAGGTGGTCGCCACCGGCGCCAATTCGCCGGCCGTGGTCGCCATCAGCAATGGCGCCTATGGCGGAGGCCGGGCCATCTCGATCAACCTGGGTCAGAACGCCCTGGTCAGCGCCAGCAGCGCATCCGGCACGGGCATCCTGGCGATCGCGCCGCTGGCCAGCGCCACCATCACCAACGCCGGCGTCATCCAGGCGCAGACCGCCATAGACGTGGCCGGCGCAGCCGTCGTCAACAACAACGGAACCGTGGCGGGCGACGTGCTCATGGGCGGCGGCAGCCTCTTCCACAACAACGCGGGCGGCGCCTTGTACAGCGGCGCCCGCTTCCAGGGCGACCTGGACAGCGCCGGCCTCCTGAATCCGGGCGGACCGGGCGTGTACACGACCACGCGCATCACGGGCGCGCTGAACCATACGGGAACCTACCGGCCCGATCTGAATTTCGGCGGCCATAACAGCGACTTCATTTCGGTGACGGGCGCATCGACCTTCGCAGGCACCGTCAAGCCGGTGCTGCACAATCCCGTGAAGAATGTATGGCTGGGAATAGGCCATTTCGCCGCCGCGCAAACCAGCATGCCCGCGACCGCCAGCGACAGTCCCTTGTTCAGCTACGCGCTGAAGAACAATGGCGCGGGCGCCCTGCGCGATCCGCTCATTTCTGTGGATGCCAACTTCACGCCCGCGGCGTTGCCGCTTTCCGCGGATCGCGCGCGGATCGCGAATTCCCTGCAGACGCTGTGGGACCAGGGGAAAGCGAGCGATGCGTCCACCTTCGACAAGTTCACGGGAGTCCAGAACGCGGACCAGTACCGCGACGCCCTGAACCGCATCGCCCACGACGGCCAGTTCGCCCGCGCCGCCAACCAGATGCATGCCTCCTACGCGTCGATGAACCGGATGATGAGCTGCCCGACTTTCGTCGGCGAAAGCACGATCCTGCGCGAGGGCGATTGCGTCTGGACCCGCCTGGACACGAACTGGACCGAGCGCAAGGCCACCTCGGACGACGAGGGGTACCGCGTTCGCCAGAGCACGCTCACGCTGGGCGCGCAACGCGAGTTCGCCACCAATTGGTTCCTGGGCGGTTCGCTGAGCTATGCCTATGGCAAGACCACGTCGGCCGCCGACTTCTCTGGCAACAGCGATACCTACGCGGGCGGCCTGGCCTTGAAGTACAACAATGCGCCGTGGCAGGTCTCGCTTGCCGTGCACGGCGGCGTGGAGAAGAGCAGGATGTCGCGCGGCACGCTGGACGGCACGGCCAGGAGCAAGCCGGAGTCGTCCTTTCTTGCGGCCAGGCTGCGCACCGCCTACGAGTTCAGCCAGCCGTCCTGGTACTTGCGGCCCTACGTGGATCTGGACGTGAATCATATCCGGCAGGACGGCTATAGCGAACAGGGCGCGGGCGCCTTGAACCTGAAGGTGCGCGGCAACGACACGACCTCGTTCATGGCTTCGCCCATGATCGAGCTGGGCGGGCGCAAGGACCTGGCCAACGGCGCGACCTTGCGCTCATACGTGGCCGGCGGGATGAGCTTTCTGAGCGGCGGCGACGTGGTCACGACGATGCAGCTCAATGGACCGGGCGCGACGCCCTTCACGTTGCGGTCGGGCATGCCCAGGACCTACGGCAACCTGTCAGCCGGCCTGGAATACGTCACGCCCAAGGGCGTGGAATTGAAGACGGAATACGCCTTGCGCGGCAACGGGGAATACCGCGACCAGTCCCTGACCCTGCGCGCCGCCTACCGCTTCTGAGCAAGCGGCGCGGCAGGGTGGAAGGCTACTTGCGGACCCAGCGGCCCAGGCCGTTGTCGTCGTAGAACTTGATGTCGAAGCCCTGGGCCCGCCCCTGGTCCATCTTGAAGACGATGGACGCCAGCGAGGCGACCAGTTCGGCTTCGCCCGCGGGCGAGAAGGCGTAGGTATCGCCGTCCCAGTGCCGCAAGGGGAAGCGCATGCCCTTGGGCCCCAGCACCAGGGTCAGCGCGCCGTTGGCCTCCTGGATCTCGGCCGGGCCGTAGTAGGGATTGTCGAACCTGCCGGTGTACTGCGACAGCGCTTTCGACGCCGCCGGCTTGGCGGGATCGGCCTGTCCGGACAGATCGGCCTGGGGTTCGAAGAACGCCTTCATGGCGCCGTTGTAGGCCGCGAACCAGTCGCGCGTGGGCTTGCCGTACAACGCAGTGTCTGTGAACGATGCCGCGACGGATTCGGCCGCGCCCACTGGCGCGCCATTGGTCAGCACCACGATGCCGATGCCGGCGGAAGGGACGATGCGGAAGGTTGTTCCCGTTCCCATCAGGAAGGCGCCGGAATGTCCCATCGAAGGACGTCCGCCCAGTTCGGTGTTGACGTTGAAACCATAACCGTAGAAGCCGGAGCGCGAGTCCAGGTCATGCGCACGGGCGCTGTATGCCTGGGGCGACAGGGCCGGCAGCAGGGCGCCTGGGGCGATCAGGGTCTTGCCCTGGTATTGCCCGTCGGCGAGCAGCAGCTTCAGCCACTCCGCCAGGTCGACGACGGTGGAGGACACGCCGCCCGCGGGCGCCTGCTGGTCGGCGTCGCGCTGGCCCGTGGGAACGAAGCGGCCGTTCTGGTAGGCGTGCAGCACGGCGCGATTGCCGCGCGCCTCGAAGTCGCCGTAGCGGTAGCTGGTCGACTTCATGCCCAATGGTTTGAAAAGCTGTTCGTCGGCCAACTGCTCCCAAGGGCGTCCGGCGGCCTTGGCCACAGCCTGGGCGCCGATGGTGGTGCTGAAGTTGGCATAGTGGTAGGACGTGCGGAAGGCGTCCAGCGGCAGCAGGCGCAGGCGGGCGATCACGTCGTCGCGGCTGAAACCCAGGTCTTCGAGGTCGTCGCCCGCCGTGCCCGGCAGGCCGGAGCGGTGCGCGAAGAAATCGCCGATCGTGGCGCGTTCGGACACGTAGGCATTGCTCAGCTTGAAGTCCGGCAGGTAGCGCGAGACCGGATCGTCCCAGGCTGCGCGGCCCTTGGACACTTCAATGGCAGCCACCGTCGCCGACAGCGACTTGGAGATCGATGCGATCTGGAACACGGTCTGCGCATCCACCGGCGCCTGTTTGCCGGCCTCGCGCGTGCCGTAGCCCTGCGCCAGCACGGTCTTGCCGTCGATGACCACGGCCACGGCCATGCCCGGAACCTGGCTGCGCTGCATGATGTCCGCGATGATTTGCGGCAGTTCCCGCAGCGCGCGTTCCTTGCTGCCTGCAGGGATGGCGACGGCGTCCGCGGGCGGATTCGGCGCGCTGGCGATGGGCACGGACTGCGACCAGGCTGCGGTGGCGCTGCCCAGCGCAAGAAGGATGACTCCGGTGACGAGCGTGTGTTTGCGGTTCATGATGGCCTCAGAATCCTGCTTGGTAAGCGATGCGGAAAACGCCCTGGTTGATGCGCAGGGCCTGGTCGCGCTGATGCGTGAGCCCGGCCTGCACGATGAAGCCCATGGGCGTGACGTAGGTGACCGCGCCTGAAATGCCCCAATCCGTATCGTCCAGCAGGCCGTACTGCGCCAGCTTCTGGCCGCTGCCGGAAAGCTTGCGCACGGCTGCTGTCGCGGTCAGCTGCCAGCGGTCGCGCGACAACGAGACCGAGGTCACGCCGTTGCCGTTGGACACGGGGGCGCCGCGAAAGGCGCTGGAATAGGTGGCTTCGTTGAACCAGCTCAGGTTCCACGAGTTGGCCAGCGGCGCGTCGTAGCGTAAGCGGGCCGATACCGTGTTGGCGCTTTTTCCTTGATCCGGATCCAGATGCAGCCGGCCCGCGTCCACCCCGCCCGACCATCCTTCCAGTCCGGGCAGATCGCGGAAGTCGTAGGAGAGAATGAAGGACTTCAATTGGTCGCTGAAGATCGGCGGCTGATCGGGCCCGATGAGGCCGCCGTCCAGGCTGAAGCGTCGGTTCATCGCGGTGTTGTCGCGCTTGAACAGCATGGCGGCCACGGAGTGCGTTCCGCGGCCCGCGGTATCCAGGGTGTAGCGTCCGCCCACCCCGATCGAGCCGCGGAACTCCGAGTTCTCGTTGAAACCCGTGTACAAGCCGTCGACCACGTGCCAGGCGTCGCCAAAGCCCAGGTCCATCTTGCCGCCGTACAGCGCGTAGTTGTCCGCCGTATAGGCGGCGAACAGGTTGTCCAGGTCCACGCCCAGGTCGGAAAACGCATTGTCCTTGGTGTCGTTGGTGGACGAGTTGAAGGTCGCCTTGGTGCGGATCGAAAACTGCCGCGTCAGTTGCAGCACCAGGGCCGCCTCCGCCGTGGGCTGCACGCTGCTCCAGTGCGAGCGGGGAAGCTGGCCGTTGTCGTCCTGCACGCCAAAGAAGCCGGTGTAGCCGGTCATCAGCAGGAAGCGGCCGTTGAGCCGTGGATAGCTTTCACCGCCGTCGCCCAGCTCGCTGTAGGGCGTGAGGAAGATCTCCGTTTTGAAGATGTCCCGGGCTTCCTGCGCGCATGCGCCTTGCGCGGCCATGCTCAGCAGCGCGGCCGCTGCGGCCTGGCGCAGCGGCCGGCAGAATCCGTTCACCGCGCCAACTCGGCCGCCAGTTCACGCACCTGGGAATGGATGTTGTTGAACATGGCGAAATTCACGCGGCTGGCGACGACGAACACGCCCAGCCCGCGGTTGGGCGACAGCACGGCGTAGGACATGAAGCCGCCCAGACCGCCGCTCTTGCCCAGCAGCAAGGGCGTGCCGTTGCGCGGCAGGGTCACCACCCAGCCCAGGCCCATGCCGTCGGCGTCGGTGACTTCCGTGCCTACGACAGACTTCAGTCCGTCATAGGGCAGCCACATCGTGTGCGCCAGCAATGACGCCTGCTTCGATTGTTTGGCGCCGTCCAGGTGCCAGCGCATCCAGCGCGTCATGTCGTCGGCGGTGGAGTAGATGCCGGCGCTGGCGTACATCACGTCCGGCACCGGCGCGTTCGGATCGGGTTTGTCGAAGGGATCCAGGCCGGTCATCAGGCGCTTTTTCTGCGCGTCGGTGAGCGCATTGGTGGTGTCGGTCATACCGGCGGGTTTCAGCACCTCGTCGGCCAGCACGGTCGAATAGTCCGCGCCGCCGGCCTTGGCCAGCGCATCGCCCAGCAGGCCGAAGCCCAGGTTGGAGTACAGCGTGGTGGTGCCGGGCACATAGGCCGGCTTGTGGCTGCCGATCCATTTCCAGTAATAGGCGCGGTCGAACGCGGCGAACGGATTGTCGGAGGGCTTGGCGTCAGGATTGGGCAGTTCACGCGGCAGGCCGGCCGAATGCGTGGCCAGGTCCAGCAGCGTCAGCGGGCGGCCGTTGGTTTCGACCTTGGCGTTTTCCGGCGCATATTTGGCCAGCGGATCCGTCAGCTTGAGCTTGTCCTTGGCTGCCAACGCCGCCAACACGTCGCCAGCGAACACCTTGGATACTGAAGCGATCCTGAAAATGGAGCGGCCATCCGGCTCCACGCCGCTGCCCGGCGCGGTTTCGCCATAGCCCTGAATCACGACCTCGTCGCCGCGCACGGCCGCGATGATCATTCCTGGCGCACCCGAGTTCAGGTACAGCTGCATGCCGGCCATGGAGACGGCATCCTGCAGCGCCAGGTCGGCCGCGCGGACCTGGCTGGCGCCCAGTGCGCAGGCGGCGCTCAAGGCTAGGGAGGTGATGCGCGGCAGTATGCGGGACGTCAGCATGCGGTTCTCTCTGCGGGACTTTGGGAACGGATGTTCCTTCGCCTGCGATGATCCCAAAAACTCGTTGCGCGGCCACTTGCGGCAGGACGAAACAACATGCCGGCATGACGAACTGCATATTTCAGAGGTGCGCCGGGTTCAGATGCCCATGCGTTCGCGCAGCGGCTTGCGGTAGGAGCGCGACACCGGCCAGGTCTCGTCCACGGCCCGCATCCGGATCAGCCACTTGTCCACGCTGCGGCGGTCCACGTCCATGACATGCAACGCGTTCGCAATGGCGGTGCGGTGCACCCGGAAGAAGGTCTGTTCCGGCAGCAGGGTCGACCATATGCCCAGCGCGCGCGAGTCCAGCACCATCGACCCGTCTTCCAGCCAGATTTCGCTGTAGTTGCCCGCCGAGCGCACGCCTACGATGGTTTCAGGCTGCACGCCGCGGACCACGCCGCGCATGCTGAGATAGATCACCGATGTGGCGCTGTCGTAGCGCGGCGCGCGGCCGCGCTCGCGGCTGTTGCCGTATTTGGCCTGGCCTATCAGGTTGGCGCATTGGTAGAGGGCGCGGACTTCGGCGGCGGACCAGGCCCGGTGCCGCACGGTGGTGTCGAAGCCGATGATGCCGTAGAGCTTCCCGTCATGGAAAACCGGCACGCTCAGCACGCTCTTGTTGCCCTGGCGCTGGAATTCGACCTGGATGGCGCGCGCGGTGCGGGGCAGGTCGTTGACGTCGTGGATGGCGACCGCCTGGCCTTTGACCATGAATTTGTGCAGCCAGGCGATCAGCGTGGTCGGCACGTCCTGGAGTTCGGCGACGAAGGGTTCGGTCTTTCCGCGGCACCATTCATGGGTATTGCGCAGGCGCAGCATGTCCGGGCGGTACTCGATCATCCATGACCGGTCCACGTCCGAGGTCTCGCCCATGTAGGCCAGCTGTTCGGAGATCGCGTCGTCGGCGGGGAGCTTGAGCAGGCTCATCGCGCAGTGGTAGAGCCAGTCCGACGAGGGATCGGGTTCAAGCAGGGTGGCGGGGTGAGTCTGGTACTGGACTGCATCCTTCACTTGCGGTTCCCCCCTGCGGCGACATGGCGCTTGGCGCGCTCGCGGGCCGGGCCCCGCGGCTAGGCTGGATTTTCCCTCTGGTAACGAGGGATGACAAGATCTGAAATCATCATCGCACCGTGGTCGGCGTCGCCGCCTGGGAGGCCTGCGTCGGCATGCGGCCCACGCTGAGCGTGCCGGGATCCTCTGCAGAGGGGCGCACCACCGCCGCCTTGTTGGCGTCGTTGGCGCCGAGCTTGGGCAGGTCGATGGGGCGCGCGGCCACGGTTTCGAAGGGGCCGCCGCCGGCCGATGGCACGCCCTCCAGGGTCACGCCGCGGGTCCAGTTGCCATCGTGGCGCGACAGCACCTCGTAGCGCTGCGGGGCGCCGGTGGCGCGGGCGACGATGTAGAGCGTGCCATTGACCAGATTGAGCGCAGGCGGCGAGGCGGCCTGGGCGTCGAGCTTGGACGGCCTGCCGTGTTCCACCAGCCACAGTTGTCCGCCGGCGCGCTCCAGCACGGCAATCATGACGTTGCCGCCGGCGTCGGCGCTAATGGCCGGGCGGCCGATATAGGGCACGCCCATGTCGGTCGGCGCGCTCCATTCCATGTCGAGATCGGTGGTGTCGCCGGTCTCCATCAGGCGGGTCAGATGGTTGTTGCCGCGCTGGCGGAAATAGAGTTCGACGCGGTCCTGGTGATTGCGGATCGCTGCCAGGCCGCCGGCGGCCTGGGGCGCGGGCACGCGGCGCCAGTCCTGCCATTCGGGGAGCTGGCCTTTGGCGGCCGGCAGTTGGCGGGTGTAGTGGAGCTCGCCGGTCCCGGTGAGCGCGAAGATGATGTAGCGTCCGTCGCCGCCCAGCGCCGCAGCGGGGGCGCCGGTCACGCCCTCCAGCGGCGGCAGGTCCTGCCAGGCGCCCCAGCTGCCGTCGACGCCGGAGGGCGTGATCCAGTGCAGCAGGCCGTCGTAGCCCAGCGCCACGGCGGCGGCTTCGCCGCGCGGCGCAACCGCCGGGATCTGGGTCACGCGCAGGCCGCCCAAGGCCTGCCAGCCTTGCCAGGTGCCGTCGTGGCGCTGTTTGTTGGCCCACACGCCGCCCAGCGGGTCGCGCGCCATCAGGCCGGCCGTGCCGTCGGTATGGGTGTACGACACCAGCGGGCCGTTGGTGCGCCCGCCCAGGCTTTGCCAACGCCGCTGGTCCGCGTCCCAGCGGTTGACGGCGCCATTGGTTTCGCCGGCAGCGAACACCACCAGGCCGCCGCGCCCGTCCGGGTAAAGCTGCGGCGCGATGTCCTGGCGCGACACGTAATAGGCGCGCTGCACCCAGGCGGCCGCGGGGCCGGCGGGCTCCTTGCAGCCGGTGGGGCCGGCGCAATAGTGGTAGTCGTTCCAGGCGTAGTGCTGGAAGGTCAGCGACTTGCTGGCGATTTCGGCCTGAGTCAGGTTGGTGGCGCGCTCCTGGCTGGGGTAATCGACGTAGCCCATCTCGGCGTAGTTGCCGGGCGCGCGCAGCATGGCTTCGCGCGCCAGCCGCGCGCTGGCGATATGGTCGGGATGGCCATGGCCGGCGCAGCGCCAGCACAGCTGCGTGTAAGGCACGGCGATCGTATCGTCGAGATGGCGTACCGTGGTCGGCGCGTACTGGCGGATCAGGTCGGCCAGCGTGTCGATCAACTGTTCGCGCGTGTAGGACTCGGCATAGGGGCCGAGCGTGTCGACGTTCTGGCCGGGTACGGATTCAGTGCGGCTCAGCGGCGTCAGGCTGCCCCAGCCCTTGCCCAGCCAGGGATCCTTCAGGCGCATGTGCCAAAGCTGCACGCGCGGATTGCCCTTGAGGGTAAAGCGCGCGATGTGCCGTCCGCCCGCGATGCCGGCGTCTTCCTTCCATTCGTCCGGTTGATGCGCCATATAGGCATAGGCGGAGCGCACGCCGCGCTCGCGTCCCAGCATGTAGGTATCGCCTTCGCCGGCATCGCTTGCGGTCAGGTAGACCAGCCGCACGCAGCCGCCTGCCTGGATGTTAGAGGCGATGTCCGGGTTCATGAACAGCAGGTCGTCGTCCAGGTGGGCGACGAAAGCCATGTCCTTGATGCCATGGCATTGCGCCAGCGTCGGCGGAGCGGCGAACGCTTGGGCGGAGAGCAGAGTGGCGACGGTACAGAGTAGCGCCCGGCCAATGGGGCGCAGCATGGCCAACAAGACGTGCATAACGGGGCGCAGCAGAAAAGGCGCGGCGCGTAAGGGGTATTGAGGTGGGACCAGTATAGCGGTGCGGGATGGCGGTAAATGGGGGCGGTACAGACGGCCCCGTGGCCCTCATTCCGGCATGGCGCGGCCGGTCCGCCCGCGCTAGCGGTTGGGCGCGGCCATGGCCTTATCGCCCTGGTACGGGCTGAGATCCAGCCCCGCCTGCTGGAAGCGCCGCACGATTGCCGGCAGTTGCTTGCTTTGGCTTGCGCCGTCGACGGCCTGGATGGCCTGGCGGCATGTTTCGATGTCCTTCGGGCAGCCGTGGCCGGGCGCCAGCAGGCTGGCGTACACCGATATGTTGACGGCCAGCTGGGACACCTGGACGGCGGTCGGCTTGCCCAGGTAGAAGTCGTCCAGGTCGCGCTTGAGGCGGGCAGTCTCCTCTTTGCCGGCAAGCGCGCCGTCGCGGCAGTCCATGAAGGTGGGTGACTCGTCGATCAATTCCATGCGGCTGCATGCCAAGGCCAGGCGTGGAGCGGGCAGGAGGCCCGCCGGCAACTGGGCCTGGACAGTCGGCGATCCCGAGGTGGCGAACGACACTATCCGTCCGTTCGTGCGCTTGCCGGCATCGACCGGGCCGGCGATCAGCATGGTCACATCCAGCGACGCAGGAAAGCGCGCAGTCGGGCCGTTGGCATAAGCCCGGGACACGGTTTCGGCGGTCGCGGCGGGCAGGCCGAGCCTTGCGCCGATAAGGCTGTTGCCGCCTTGCAGGTAGGTGTCGAGCTCGTCGCGCAGCACGGCTTCCAGCACGGCCGCCTCGGTGGCGGAAAGACTGTAGGCGGCGCTGGCCAGCGTGGGGACCAGCAGGCCCAACATCGCGCAGAGCTTTTTCATGGATACGTTGCGGCAGTGTGGTTCGGCGCGCAAGGGTAACCGGTTTGCGCGCGCAGCGTGGAGGGCGTCAGTTCGCGCCGGCGCTGGCCAGCAGCCAGTCGCGCAGGCGTTCATGCGCGGCGTCGGCGCGGACCGCATCCTTGCGCAGGCACAGGCTGAAGGCCGCGCCGCTTTCGATGAAGCCCAGCGGCGCGGCCAGCCTGCCTCGGTGCAGTTCGGCCTCCACCAGCACCGCCGGCGCGATGGCCACGCCCAACCCGGCCGCGGCGGCCTCCAGCATGTGGCCCAGATGGTCGAACTCGCGCCCCGCTTGCCGTGGCGTCAGCGCGATGCCTTGGCGCGCCGCCCAATCCTTCCAGGCGTCGGGCCGCGAACTGGTGTGCAGCAGCGGCATATCCAGCACGTCGGCCGCATCGCGGATATGCGCGGCCAGGGTCGGGGTGCAGACCGGGCCTATGGTTTCGGCGAAGAGCGGGGTGACGCCCCATTCTTGCGGCCAGGCGCGCCCGGCCAGGATCAGCGCATCCACGCGCTGCGTGTTCAACAGGGCGGCATCTGCGGCTGTCTGCAGCCTGATGCGGATGTCCGGATGCAGGGCTTCGAATTGTTCAAGCCGCGGGATCAACCAGTTGGAAAGAAAGCTGGCGGGCGCACCCACCGCCAATTCGGCCGGCTGCGTGCCGCGCCTGAGTTCGTCGCAGCGGCGCTCCAGCAGGTCGAAGGCGTCATGCGCCGCGCGCTGCAGGTCCAGGCCCGCCGCGGTCAGGTGGACGCGCCCCGCGCGCCGCTCGAACAAGGCGCAGCCCAGCCATTCTTCCAGTTGCCGGATCTGCTGGCTGACTGCGCTATGGGTCACGCAGAGTTCCTTGGCGGCCAGCGTGAAACTCGCCTGGCGGGCCGCGCTGTCGAAGAATCGCAGGGCATTGAGGGATGGCAGACGTCTCATGACTGTTAGCTGAGCTTACATATATGGGAAATAAATCATTGATTCAAATAAGTATTTTGTGACGATAGCATAAGGAAAATCCTACTCATCCTGTCACGGAAAACCTATCCATGCCACTCGCCATCCATCCGGCCGCGCCCGACAGCCGAGGCCAATTCGGCCCCTACGGCGGCCGCTACATGCCCGAAACGCTGGTCCCCGCCCTGGACGAACTTGAACGCCAGTTCAAGGCGGCGCTGGCGGACGAGGACTTCTGGCAGACCTACCGCGGCCTGCTGGCCGACTATGTGGGCCGGCCGAGCCCGCTGTTCCTGGCGCGGGGCGTTTCCGGGGAGTTGGGCGGCGCGCAGGTCTACCTCAAGCGCGAAGACCTCAACCACACCGGCGCGCACAAGATCAACAACTGCCTGGGGCAGATCCTGCTGGCGCGCCGCATGGGCAAGCGCCGCATCATTGCCGAAACCGGCGCGGGCCAGCATGGTGTGGCGACTGCCACCGTCTGCGCCCTGTTCGGCCTGCAGTGCGTGGTTTACATGGGCGCCGAAGACATGGAGCGCCAGTCCATCAACGTGCGCCGCATGCGGATGCTGGGCGCCGAGGTGCGCGCGGTGCACGCCGGCACCGCCACCCTGAAGGACGCGATGAACGAGGCCTTGCGCGACTGGATCGCCCATCCCGCCGACACGTACTACCTGCTGGGCACCGGCGCCGGACCGCATCCTTATCCCTGGCTGGTGCGCGAGTTCCAGAAGGTGATCGGGGAGGAGACGCGCCAGCAGATCGCGGCCAAGACCGGCCGCGTGCCCGACGCCATGGTGGCCTGCGTAGGCGGAGGCTCCAACGCGATGGGGTTTTTCTACCCCTTTCTGGAACTGGCAGACGTGCGTCTGTACGGCGTCGAAGCCGGCGGGCTGGGCCTGGCCAGCGGGGCGCACGCGGCCAGCATCAGCGCGGGCCACGAGGGCGTGCTGCACGGCTGCCGCAGCTATTACCTGCAGGACGAAGACGGCCAGATCGTCAACGCGCATTCGATATCGGCCGGCCTCGACTATCCGGGCGTCGGGCCCGAACACGCCTTGCTGCATGACCGCAAGCGCGTGGACTACGTGTCGGTCACGGATGCCGAGGCCGTGTCGGCCTTCCATTGGCTGACGCGCAAGGAAGGCATCCTGCCCGCGCTGGAAAGCGCGCATGCGCTGGCCTATGTGCGCAAGCTGGCGCCGCGGATGGCGCGCCACGAGATTCTCGTCGTGTGCCTGAGCGGACGCGGCGACAAGGACATGGACACGGTGACTCAATTTGGCGAGGTGGCGGCATGACCCGGCTTGATCGAACCTTGGCGGAGCTGCGCCAATCTGGACGCAGTGGGCTGGTGACCTATTTTGCGGCGGGCGATCCCGATCCTGCCGCATGCCTGGAGCTGCTGCGCGGCTTGCGCGCGGCGGGCGCGGACGTGATCGAACTCGGCATGCCGTTCAGCGATCCGGTCGCGGACGGTCCTGTGCTGCAGCGGGCCAACGTGCGTGCGCTGGCCGGCGGCCAGACCCTGAAGCGCACGCTGACCCTGGTGCGCGATTTCCGCGAGGCGGACGCGCATACGCCCTTGGTGCTGATGGGCTATCTGAATCCCATCCTGCGGCATGGGGTTGAAGGCTTCATCGAGGACGCGGCCGCGGCGGGCGCGGACGGCCTGATCCTCATTGACCTGCCGCTCGAACATGCCGACGAGATCAGCCGCGCGGCGCGCGCGCATGGCCTGCATCTGATCCGGATGTCCGCGCCCACGTCCGAGGACGCGCGGCTGGCGGGCTTGCTGCGCGACGCCAGCGGGTTTGTCTATCACATCATGCTGGCCGGCACGACGGGTGCGGACTTGCCTGACGAGCGCCGCATCGCGCAGGATCTGGACCGGCTGCGCTCGCATACCAGGCTGCCGGTGGCTGCGGGCTTCGGCGTGCGTTCGCCTGATGAAGCCCGGCTCGTCGCGCGGCATGCCGATCTGGTGGTGGTCGGCTCGCGGCTTGCGCAAGTGCTGGCGGAGCAGGGCGTGGCGGGCGCGCTGGGCGAGGTGCGGGGGCTGGCGGCGGCGCTGCGTCCCTGAGGTAACTCGTTACGTTCGTTGCGACTTGGCGTGTATAGCTTTCCTGTCGTGGAATATCATCAAATGGCCGCGCCTCGCCAAGCAAGGATGGCACGCGCGACCGTATCTGTTCCACAAAAATAGGAAGGGCCGTGACACCCGAGTCAAGTCTGGAATTTTTGCCCGAACGCGGAGAAATGGCGCAGCGGCTGCGCGAACTGGACTGGAGCAAGACTGCGCTGGGCGAACCCGGCGCGTGGCCGCAGAATTTGCGCACGGCGCTCAGCCTGTGCCTCAGTTCGCGCTTTCCCATCCTGATCTGGTGGGGCGCGGACTTCCGGATACTCTACAACGACGCCTACATCCCATTCCTGGGTGCCACCAAGCATCCGGCGGCGCTGGCCCAGCCCGGGCAGATTTGCTGGAGAGAAATCTGGGGCTCCATCGGCCCCATGCTGGAAGGCGTGTATCGCAGCGGCCAGGCAACCTGGTCGCATGACGCTCAGTACTTTTTCGATCGCAGCCTGCCGCACGAGGAAGTCTACGTCACTTTCACGTATGGCCCCATCCTGGCGGCTGACGGGGTGACGGTGGAGGGCGTGTTCTGCCCATGCACCGAAACGACGGAGAAGATCGTCAGCGCAAGACGGCTGGAGATTCTGCGCAAGCTCGGCGCGCAGCCGCTGCGCGGGCTTGGCATCAAGGCACCGGCCGAAGCCATATGCGGGGTGATGTCCGAGAGTGGGATGGACGTGCCATTCTGCCTCATCTACCGCTGTGGTGACCTTGGCCCGGAGCTGCTCGCGGCCACCGGCGTGGATGCCCCGCAAGCGCTGACGCCCGCGGCCTGGCCTCTGGGTGCTGTCGCGCAGGCGGCTCAGCCGCAGACCATCGCGCTGGCGCCGTTGGACTTGGAGCTGCCCGGCGGTCCCTGGGAGGACCTGGCCTCATGGGCCCGCCTGGTGCCCATCAGCTGGACGGCCGACGGATCGGTGTCCGGCATCATGGTGCTGGGCGTGGGTTCGCGCCGGCCTCTGGACGAGGCATACCGGGATTTCCTCGATCTGGTCGCCCATCACGCAGCCAGCGCGATCGCCAACGCGGCGGCCTATGAGCAGGAGAGCCGGCGGGCCGAGGCGCTGGCCGAACTGGATCGGGCCAAGACGACGTTCTTCTCCAATGTCAGCCATGAGTTCCGCACGCCCCTGACTCTGATCCTGGGGCCTCTGGAACAGGCGCTGGGCGAACAGGGGCAACCCCTGGACCCGGAGTCGTTACAGATGCTGCACCGCAATGCGCTGAGGTTGCAGAAACTGGTCAACTCCTTGCTGGATTTCTCGCGCATCGAAGGCGGCGCCATCGTGGCGCGGTCCAGCCCAACCGATTTAGTGCGAGCCACGACGGAGCACGCCAGCGCGTTCCGTTCCATGATAGAGGCGGCCGGCCTGAAGCTACGCGTGCAATGTGACGAACTGCCAGACGCGGTGTGGCTCGACCGCGACCTGTATGAAAAGATCTTGCTGAATCTGCTGTCCAACGCATTCAAGTACACCTTGCAGGGCGCGATCGACGTCATCCTGCGCGATTGCGGAGCCAGCGTTGCGCTGTCGGTGCGCGATACCGGCGTCGGCATCGCCAGCGATGAACTGCCGAGAATTTTTGAACGTTTCCATCGTATCGAAAACGCGGCGGCTAGAACCCATGAAGGCACTGGGATAGGGTTGGCGCTGGTGCGCGAACTGGTCGCGCTGTTGGGAGGCGCGATCGAGGTGGAAAGTCAACCGGGCGTGGGCAGCGTCTTCACTGTCACGCTGCCCAAGGGCGAGATGCCTGACCTGGCCGCGCCGGCACACGCATCGCCGTCCACGGATTCGGATGCCGGCGCATCCTTTCTGCAAGAGGCGGCGCGCTGGGGAGCGGCAGCGCCTGATGCGATGGCACGGCTGGCGCCGCAGGAGGCGGGAGGCGGGCGGCCCGCAGTGCTGTGCATTGACGACAACGCCGACATGCGCGACTACCTGCACAGCTTGCTCGCGCCCAGATACGCGCTGCGGTTCGCGAGCGATGGCGCATCCGCGCTGCAAAGCGCGCGCCGGGAACCGCCGGACCTGGTCATTTCCGATGTGATGATGCCGGGAATGAACGGGCTGAGCCTGCTGCAGGCTTTGCGCGCCGATGACCGGACCCGTTCGGTCCCAGTGATCCTATTGTCGGCTCGGGCGGGAGAAGAAGCCCGCGTGGAAGGCATGCAGGCGGGCGCGGACGACTATCTGGTCAAGCCTTTTGCCGCGCGCGAGCTGCAGGCGCGTGTCGACGCGCACCTGCGGCTCGCTCTGCTGCGCCGGGAAGCTTATACCGCGCTGCGCGCCAATGAGCGCCGACTGCGGGCCATCCTCGATCAGTTGCCCGTCGGCGTGGGCGTCTGCGATGCCAGCGGTGCGTGGATGCTGGCCAACGCGCTGATGGAGCGCTGCTCGCCGTGCACCGTGCCGTCGGCGCGGTCCGAACAGGCGGCGCGCTGGCGCGGCTGGGACGAGCACGGCGAACCCGTGCCACCCGAGAACTGGCCTGCCAGACGTGCGCTGCGCGGCGAGATGGTGGTGCCGGGAACCGAAATGCAGTACATGTCTGAGGACGGCGAGGAGCGCTGGATGCGTGTCAGCGCCGCGCCCTTGCGCGCGGATGATGGCGAACTGGTCGGCGCCTGCACCGTGGTGCAGGACGTTACCGAGCTGATGCGCGCGGAGCAGGAGCTGCGCTTGGCGCACGATCGCAAGGACGAATTTCTGGCTGTGCTGGCGCACGAACTGCGAAACCCGCTGGCGCCGTTGCACAATGGCCTGCAGCTGCTGCGGCTTTCCGGGACGGGCGACGAGCAGACGCGTCGCCTGCACGACATGCTGGCTCGCCAGGCCACCCACATGGCCCGCCTGGTGGACGACTTGCTGGATATCGCGCGTATCACCAACGGCAAGATTCTGTTGCGCAAGAACCCGGTGGATCTGACTGAAGTGCTACTGAACGCGCTGGAAACCTGCCGCGAGGCGATCGAGGCGCAAGGGCATGAACTCTGCATGGATGTACCCGAGCAGCCTTTGATGGTGGAGGCCGATGGCATGCGGTTGGCGCAAGTGGTCTCCAACCTGCTGAACAATGCGGCCAAGTACACCGATCGGGGAGGAAAGATCCGCGTCCGCGCCTATCGCGAAGCCGACGGAAACCTGCTCGTATCGGTGCGGGACAATGGCCACGGCATTCCGGCAAGCATGCTGGCCCTCGTGTTCGAGCCGTTCGCGCAAGTGGACCGCGAGCGCGGCGCGGGAGGCTTGGGCATCGGCCTGACGCTGGTCCGCCGCCTGGTGGAACTGCATGGTGGCACGGTCGAGGCGCGCAGCGAGGGGCTTGGAGCGGGCGCCGAATTCCTGGTGCGGCTGCCGGCCTCGGCACTTGCTGCGGCCGCCCCGCCGCAAGTGCAACCTGTGGCGGCGACCCGGTCGCTGGGCCGCATCCTGGTGGTGGACGACAGTCCCGACTCGGGGGACACCACGGCGCTGGTGTTGCAGGCTCTCGGCGCGGAAGTGCGCAGCGCTTGCGACGGGGCGGCAGCGCTGGCCCTGCTGGATAGCTTCCGTCCCCAGGTCATGCTGGTGGACATAGGTATGCCTGGCATGGACGGCTACGAGGTCGCGCGCCGGGTTCGCGCCGGTTCACCGGCCGGAGGCATTGTCCTCATCGCCATGACGGGCTGGGGCCAAGAGGAAGACCGGCGCAAATCCCGCGAGGCGGGCTTCGATCATCATCTGGTCAAGCCCATGGATTTCGACCGCCTGGAGCGCTTGTTGAACGATCTGCAGCACAAGCGCATCGAGACGGGATGAAGGCCGGCGCGCCGTTCTCAGTTGGCCTTCAGGTCGATGTCCCGGGCTACCTCGCCCAGGCGGTCGAAATCGGCCTGAGCGCGTTCTCGCGCCTGTGCAGGCGTGTTGGCGACGATCACCCAGCCCAGCTCTTTGAGCTTGCGCTCGGTGTCAGCAGTCCTCAGCCCCTGCACGAGCGCATCGTGAAGCTTGTCCACCACCGCATCCGGCGTGCCCTTGGGCGCGGCCAATCCGAACCAGCCCGCAGGCACCAGGCCGGTGATGCCCAGCTCCTTGGCCGTGGGGACCTTAGGATAGGCGTCGAAGCGGTAGTCGCTGGTGACGAAGAGCGCCGTGGTTTTGCCCGAATTGACGTACGGGATCTGCGAGGCGGCGTTGTCCATCATCGAATCGATATGACCTCCCATCAGGTCGTTGACGGCGGGCGCGGCGCCCTTGTAAGCCACGATGTTCAGGTTCAGTCCGGCCTGTTTGGCGAAGGCGGCCTGCGTCAGATGGGCCTGCGTGCCCAGGCCGGCATTGGCTGAAGTCAGGCCGGCCGGCTTTTGCCGCGACAGCGCCTGGAAGGCAGCGTAGTCCTGCGCCGGGAAAGCCTTGTTGACCACGAACACGAAGGGCACTTCCACCGCGACGGAGATATGGGCCAGATCGTTTACGGGCTGGTAGCGCAATTTGTAGATGTGAGGATTGACGGCGATGGTCCCACTGGCCGACAGCAGCAGCGTATAGCCGTCAGGCGCCGCGCGCACCACGTGCTCGGTGGCGATGGAGCCGCCCGCGCCGGGCCGGCTTTCCACGATGACGGGCTGGCCCAGTTGCTTCTGCAGCGATTCCGCGATCAGTCGCGTCAGGGTGTCGGAGGCGGACCCGGGCGCATATGGATAGACGATGGTGATGGGCTTGGCGGGATAGGCGTCCGCCGCGTGCACGGCGGCGGGGCCGATGCACAACAGCAAGGCGGCGAAGTGGCTGCGTAGGCGCTTCATGATTTCCCCTCATGGTTTTGGGTGGTTCGAATAATGTCTTGCACGACGGGTATGGCCAGCGCCGAGTACCAGGCCAGCTCCGCGTACATGTCGCGCCGGTACCAGCCCGCCTGATGCAGCAGGTTCAATGAGCCTAGCGTCCGCCCGTTCCAGCGCACCGGCACATTGACCGCGCTTGCGCAGCCCAGCGATGCAATGAGTTCGTGGTCGGGAAAGGCTCGCGCGCAATCTTCGCGGTCCAGGCACAGGCGCGGTTCTCCTTGCTGCACCACCGCAACGTAGAACTCGCTGTCCTCCCGTATCGGTTTGCTGCCGCCGGGGGGGTAGGCCCCAGGCTGAGTCGAGAAGCAGCGGCGGCTCAGTCCCGCTTCCCAGTCCAGCACCAGCACCGTGAACAGGCGGTAGCCGATGCGTTCCTGTAGCGCTGCGCTCAGCGCGGTCAGGCCGCTGGCGGGCTGGCCGTCTTGCGCCAGCCCGCGAACCACGGTGTTCAAGGACGAAAGGGAAGAGAAGCTTGCTGGCATGGGAGCGTGAGGTCGATTCGAGAGGTGCCCATTTTGTGCGTGAACCCCATAGACAGCCAATGAATAAACCTGAGATATCCATTACCATTTCCGCATGATTGCGCCCCTTACCGAACTGCTCTGGACGCGGCGCTTGAAGCTGCGCCATCTGGAAGTGCTGATCGCCCTGGAAAAGGCCGGAACCGTCACGGCCGCGGCCAAGGCCATGCACATGACGCAGCCAGCGCTGTCGCACTGGCTGAGCGATATGGAAGACATGGTCGGCACGCCCTTGTTTGCGCGCGGCAGGACGCTGGCCCTGACCGAGGCGGGACGCGCGCTGTGGCGTTACGCGACCCGCGTGCTGGGCGACACCGCGCGCACCGGCGAAGAGATCGAGGCGGTCAAGGCGGGCGTGGCCGGACGGCTGCATATCGGCACCATTCTGTCGGCCGCGCCAGTGCTGCTGCCGCGCGCGATCGCCACGCTGCACCAGCGCGCGCCCGACGTGCAGATCGAACTGGTCGAG
The DNA here is from genome assembly GCF_014851605.1 of Achromobacter sp. ACM02. Classification (NCBI taxonomy): domain Bacteria; kingdom Pseudomonadati; phylum Pseudomonadota; class Betaproteobacteria; order Burkholderiales; family Alcaligenaceae; genus Achromobacter; species Achromobacter sp. ACM02. The sequence continues at coordinate 212,442 of NZ_JACUZY010000004.1, read as the reverse complement.
GGGCTTCTGGATCCGCTGATCGAGCGTGTGGCGCGCCACGAGATCGATCTCATCATCGGGCCGCTGGATCTGCGCGCAAGCCGTTCCGGCCTGTGCGGGCAATGGCTGATGACGGACAGCTTCAGCCTGGTGACCCGGCGCGGGCATCCGCTGGCCGGGCTGGCTGCGCCTACGTGGGCGGACACGCAGGGCTATCCCTGGATCTTGCCGCCGCCCGGTGTGATGTCCCGGGTCAGGCTGGATCAGGCCCTGGTGGATGCGGGCCTGGCGCCGCCCAAGCCTGCGGTGGAAACCAGTTCGCTGGTGGCCTTGCTGTCCTTGTTGCAGGACAGGGAGTATGTCGCGACGCTGGCCAGCTCCGTGGCCCACATGTATGAGCGGCTCAATCTGATCAGCATCGCGCAGGCGCCCACGCGGCTGGAGTTCGGCCCCATCGGCATGCTGTGGGCCGCGGATTCGCCCAGCATTGTGCTGCCGTGGTTGCGCGAGATCCTGCGCGAGGAAGCGCAGAGCCTGGCGCAGGAAGGGGCCGGCCAGCCTACCTGACGGTGGCGTACTCCAGCGTCTTGGGCGTGCCGGTCAGCACGCGTGGCGTATCGCCCACCACCACCGTATCGTCCAGGCGGAAACCGCCGATGCCGTAGGCATAGATGCCCGGCTCGGCGGAATACACCTCGTTGGCCAGCAGTGGCCGCTGGCAGAACGCCATGTCCTCCGGATACTCGTGGTGGATGATGCCGACGGCGTGTCCGGTGCGGTGGCGGATGAAGCCGGCGTAGCCCGCCTTTTCGATCTCAGCCTGCGCCGCGGCGTCCATCATGCAGACGGGGTTGCCGGTGCGGGCGGCGGCGATGGCGGCTTCGTTGGCGGCCTTGGCCGCGGACCAGAGCCTGGCTTGCTCCGTCGAGGGCGTGCCGCAGAACCAGGTGCGTTCGTTCTCGATGGTGAGGCCATTCAAACGCGGGATGACGATGTTGACCAGCACGTCGCCTTCCTTGATCCGCGCGCCGCAAGAGGCGCCATCGCCATGCGGGGACGCTGAAGCCGGGCCGCTCAGCGTCCAACAGCGAATGACCTCGAACTGTTCGCCGGGGAAGCGTTCGGCGGCCTCCTGCACGAAGAGCGCGGCCATGGCGCAATCCAGTTCCTGTACCAGCCTGCCGGGCCGGATGTTCTCGCGGTACCTGTCCTGTATCCAGTCGGAGATCGATGCGGCGGCCGCCATCACGGCGATTTCCTCGTCGTGCTTCTGCCAGCGCAGCGAGCGGCATTCGGCGGTGGCGCGGCGCAGCGTCAGCTCTGGCAGCAGATGGCCCAGCTGCGCCAGCACCGGGCTGCCGCCTTCGACAGCGATGCGCGAGCGCGCCAGCCCGGCCTGCCGCAGTCGTTCGGACAGGACTTCCGGAAGCTGCGTGATCAGCGGCAGGCGGTCCGTGACGCGGGGATGTTCGGCGTAGTAGGTGATGTCGGTGATCCAGACCTTGCCTTGTTCCTGCGAGAAGCGCATGTGATGCGTCGACAGCTCGTTCATCACCAGAAAGGGCGTGCCGTCGCGCGGCACCACCGCGAAGATGGGACGCTCCCAGGGCAGGACGTCGGTGTGGAAGTTGGTGGCGAACTGGAAGAAATCCGCCGAGGTGAACACGATGGCGTCGACGGCAAGGTCGTCCATCAAGGCAGTCATTTTTTCGTGGCGATAGCGCCAGACGGCGTTGCTGAGCTTGGGCATGTCTTTCCTTTGAAGGTGGCGGTCAGTCGTTGTTCAGGCCGAGTTGGCGTATCAGCGGCCCCCAGGCGGCGCTGTCGCGCGCCACGGCTTGGGCGACCGCTTGCGGCGTGGACGGCAGCGGTTCCAACTGCAATTCCTGCAGGCGCGCCTTGACCGCGGGATCTTCGAAGAAACGCCTCGTTTCGGCATTGAGCCGTTCGATGGCGGCCGGCGGCGTGCCCTTGGGCGCGACCAGCGCATACCAGCCCGGCAGCGGAAAATCGGCAATGCCCAGCTCGCCCAGCGTCGGCACGTCCGGCACGCTGGCCGCGCGGCTCGCACCCACCACCGCTAGCGGAACCACCTTGCCGGCCTTGGCCTGCACGGCGGCGGTGTTCAGCACGTCCGCCATGAGCTGCGTCTGGTTCGCCATGACGCTGGTCAGCCCTGCGGCGGCGCCGTTGTATGGCACATGGGTCAGCCGGAATCCCTCGCGCTGTTCGAGCATTTCCACCACCAGATGCGTGGAATTGCCCTTGCCCGCGGAGGCGAAGTTCAGGCTCTCGGGATCGGCCTTGGCCTTTTCGACCAGGTCCTTGAACGAACGGATGTCGGCCTGCGGACTGGCGACGAGCAGAAAAGGAGTGTTGACCAGCAGGCTGATCCCGTCGAAATCTTTGGCCGGGTCGTAGGGCAGGTTCTTGTACATGTGCGGGTTGAACGCCAGGTACGAAATGCCACTGATCAGGACGGTGTAGCCGTCGGCCGGCTGCTTGGCGACATGGCTGGAGGCCAGGATGCCGTTGGCGCCCGGGCGGTTCTCGACCACGATGGCCACATTCAGGCGCCGCGACATGTAGTCGGCCCAGAGGCGGCCGATGACGTCGGTGCCTCCGCCCGCAGCTTGCGGCACGACCAGTTTGAGCGGCTTGTCCGGATACTCGGCCGCCGTGACTGCCGCGGCCGTCAGCAGCCCGCAGGCAAGCCCGGCTGCGCGCAGACAGCGGGCCAGCTTGGTTCGCAACATGTGCATTTTCCCATGGAATCGTTGAATGGCGCCGCTATTGAGCGGCGTGCCTCGATGGCATCCAACGGATTATGGGGAAGGGACTTATTAGTGCCCAATGAAAAAATCTGAGGGCACCATAAGCGTTACTGCATGGCCGCTTGCGGCGCATCGCCGCCGGAAGCGCCGCGGCCGCGCGATTTTCCATACAGCAGGCGCGCGCACAGGAACGCGCTGAGCGCGCCGGGCGCCGCGCCGACGGTCAGGGGGAAGCCCAGCTCTTCCAGCCAGGGCCTGCCCTGGGAGATAAAACCCGTCAGGAAAACGAAGCCATAGACGGCGCCGACCAGCGCCATCGCGGCATAGGCGCGCCAGGACGGATGCGCCGGCCGCAACGCGCCGGCCACGATGCCGCACAGCAGGGCGGGCACGAAGCCGAAAATGTAAAACCAGGGCAGGGCGTAGACCAGCATGAGCAGGTTCTCGGGATCCCGGGTCACGGCCGTCAGCGCGATGATGACGCCTGCGCCGCCGATGGGCGGCGCGGCCACGCCGTAGAGCGCGCCGCCCGCGACCAGATCGCTGCCCAGGCGCCGGCCGGCAGTGCCCATTGTGTGTTGCCGCCTGCGGCGGTAAGCGATGGCGGCGAGAGCGCCTAGAAGCAGTATGCCGGCCGAGATATAGGGGGTCATCGCGTCATGCAGAATGTGGGCGGGAGTGGCATGGCCGGCTTGCCGCGAGAAAGCGGCAAGCCGGCGCAACAGGCCTGATGATACCGTGGCGGCCGGCCAGGTTTTCCTGCGCGCGCCGCGCCCGCATCGCACGCAGCGCCATTCTGCGGCGGCGCGGCGCTCAAGTCGGGTCGTTGCCGGCGCGCGCGTCAGCGGCGCCGGCGCTGTCGTTCAATGAGCTGGCCAGCGCGGGGGCGGCCTCGTCCGCTGCGGGCTGTTGCTCCGTGCGCCGCATCAGCCGTTTGCTCACCATGGCGGCGACGAAGGCATTGCGTTGGGCCGCGTTGTAACCGGGGTGGCTGAGTTCGCGTACGTATTCGTTGATCACGGGTTTCATGGATGTTCTCTCGTCTTGAGGCCAGGCAGGGGCCGGGCGTGTTGGCTTGCATCGGCGCGGACGGCTTGCAGCAGGCGCGCCATGGTGACTTCGGCGCCGGTGTCGGCGGTAAAGAGCGCGCGGCTCCAGCGGCGCGCGCGCTGATCCGGCGCGGGCGCCGGAAACTGGACCACGAAGCGCAGCCGCCTCAGGAATGCGCTGTCCAGGTTGGACTTCAGGCTGGCGGCCCGCGACGCCAGGCCGCGGTAGGACTGCATGGGTTGCAACAGGTAGCTGACCTCGATATTGGCGTAGCGGTCATGGCTGTCCTTGACGTTCGCGCGCTTGCCGAAGAGAGCGTCGGCTTCGTCGAAGTACAGGACCGCGCCGCGCTGCTCGACCGACTCGAACAGGCGGCTCAGGTTTTCCTCGGTTTCGGCGATGTATTTGCTGACGATCCTGGACAGGTCGATGCGATGCAGCGCCAGCCCCGTATCGCGCGCCAGTTCCTCGGCAGCCTCGAAGGCCTGCGCCCGAGCGCGCGGGCCATGTTGGACGCCGGTGTCCCAAAACGCGAGGATGCGCGGTTCCGTGGGCGCGTTCATGGCGGACTTCCTTCCGTTTGCCCGGCGCGTTGCTGGACCCGGATGACCACGAACTCGGCCGGCCTGAGCGGAGCGAATCCCACCAGGATGTTGACCATGCCGCGATCCCTGTCCTGTTGCGTAGTGGTCTCGCCATCGCACTTGACCAGATAGGCATCGCGGGGCGTGCCGCCCTGGAAGGCGCCCTGGCGGAACAGTGCATTCATGAAGGCGCTGACGTTCAGCCTGATCTGCGCCCAAAGCGGCTCGTCGTTGGGCTCGAACGCGGCCCACTGCGTTCCGCGCAAGAGCGATTGTTCCAGGTGCAGCGCCAGGCGGCGCACCGGCACGTACTTGTATTCCGAGGCGAAGTGGTCCGTGCCTTGCAGGGTCCGCGCGCCCCAGCAGACCGCGCCGCGTCCGGCAAAGGTGCGCAGGCAATTGACGCCCAGGGTATTCAGGTTGCGGCTCTCGTCGTCGCTGACCGCCGCGGCCAGGGACAGGACGCCAGCGAGGCCCGCGTCGATGCCGGCTGGCGCTTTCCAGACGCCGAGGTCGGCGTCGGTGCGCGCATACAGGCCCGCGATCGTGCCGCAAGGCGCGGTCAGGCGCGGCAGGCCATTCTTCAGCGGGTCGGCCGCGCGGGTCCAAGGGAAATACAGCGCGGCATGATCGGACCTGGGCAGCGCCGCACCCATGACTGCGGCCGCCATGGAGGCCGCATCGGCCGCCGCGGGCGGCGCATCGATGATCATGAAGGCGTGCAGCTCTTTGCAGTAGGACACGGCATCGGCCAGCACGATGCTGTGCGTGATGCCGGGCAGGCATAGCAGGTTGAAGGCATGGGCATCGTCCAGCGCGTAGAGGCCCCGGCGCTGCGCGCGCTGGCCGATGAAAGCGGCATGCGCCTCCAGCGGATCGTTCTGCGCAGGCTGCGCCACGCGCACGACCCAGGCTTGAGCGCCGCCGTTCAGGAAGAATTGAAGCACCGCGTAGCCGAGTTCGCAGCCCTCGGCCAGCCCGCCGAACTCGCGTTCGTAGTCGGCGAAATCCTGGATGTGGACGGGATGGTTGAGCGGTCCGCGCATGGCCGTGCCCAGGAACGCGGCAACCGAGGTCGGCGCGCCTGCAATGGTGCGCACGCCTGCGGGAATTTCCTGGACATACACCCCGGGATGAGTCAGGGCAGGGACCATGAACTGCTCCTTTCCACGGCGACTTGATGGCGTGAACCTGCAGCAGGAGAGTCTTCGCGGGACGGCCGAAGCGCCGCGGACAGAGGGCCGGGCGTGGGCGCGACACGCCGTAGCGCGGGCGTCTGGCGGGCGTTGCGCCGCGCTTCTAGTTGGATTGCAGCGGAAAGGCAATCGGGCATAAGCAGCAGCCCTGATGAGATGTTTTATAGAAGGTCTGATAAAAGCGGGCAATAGCTTTTCAGCGGTGTTAACGTTCTGTTGCTTATTCAGAAGCCGGCCCTTGCAGGACGCCTTGCAGGCAGGCCGGTCGAGGCTTGGCCCGTAGCGGCGGCGCTGCGGGAAATCAGAGTGGCCGGGGGCCCGACTGGCGGCCGCGGCCCTCAACGAGGAGCGCGAGATGTGTAGCCTGACCCGACTGTGGCGCGTGCATGTTTTCCCGACAACATCGTCAGCGCCCGCGGACCCGCCCGGGCGCCTTTCTCGCCTCGCTCTCGCCCTTGCCGTGGCCGGCATGGCTGCCGGCGCGGGCCTGACGCCAACCGGCGCGGCGCAGGCGCAAGCCCAGGGACAGACCCCGGCGCAAACGGCGCCCGCCCAATCTGATGCGCAGGAAGAGGCCGCGCGTTCGCTGCAATGGCCGCGCAGTTTCGAGGCCGCCGACGGCACGCGCGTGGAGCTCTATCAACCCCAGATCGATACCTGGACTGCCGACCGCATTACGGGCCGCATGGCGGTGGCGGTTGGCGCCGCCAAGGGCAATCCCACCTACGGCGTGGCAGACTTTTCCGCCCGTGCCGAGGTCAACAAGCCGGCGGGTTTGGTGCATCTGTCGGACATCCGGATCGAGCGCGTGCAGGTGCCCACCTCGCCGGAAGCCGCCGCCAAGCTGCGCAGCCAGCTTGAAGCGCGCCTGCCGGCCAAGGGCGTGGTCACGCGGCTTGATGCACTGCAACTGAGCTATACGCTGTCCCAGAACAACCCGGCCACGAAAACCGTCCCGGTGGACAACGCGCCGCCGCGCATCATCTACCGCACGGTGCCGACCGTGCTGGTGCTGATCGACGGCGGACCTGTATTGGCCGAGGTGCCTGATGCCGCAGGCTGGCGCCGGGTCGTCAACACGCGCGCGTTGATGCTGGCGGACAACGCGGGCCGCTATTTCCTGCAGGCCGCTGGCCATTGGTACGAAGCGCGCACCGCCACCGGGCCGTGGACGGACCTGCCGCAGCCGCCCGAGGCTCTGCTGGCCGCCGCTGTTGCGGCGCGCCGCAAGGCCGAGCCGGACCCGATGCTGCCGCATGGCGGCAAGGCGCCGCACCGCGCGCCCGCCATCGCGGTGTCCACCGCGCCGGCCGAGTTGCTGGTGACCGTCGGCCAGCCTGAAATGCGGCCGGTGCCAGGGACTTCGCTGCTGTCGGTGGCCAATGCCGATCATGCCCTGTTCATGAATCCGGGCGACAACCGCTACTACGTGCTGGTGTCCGGCCGCTGGTTCCGGGGCGCCAGCCTGGACGGCCCCTGGTCCTACGTGCCGGGAAAGCAGCTGCCGCGCGATTTCGCCAAGATTCCGTCAAAGGATCCGCAGTCGGGCGTGCTGGCTTCGGTGCCGGGCACGCCGCAGGCCAAGGAGGCGCTGATTGCCTCCACCATTCCGCAGACCGCCACGGTGTCGCGCAGCGCGGCGAAATTGCAGGTGGAATATGCCGGCGGCTCCCCGACGCTGCGGCCCATCGAGGGTACGGCGCTGTATTACGCCGCCAATTCGCAGGTGCCGGTGATACAGGCCGAAGGCCGCTACTACGCGTTGTCGCGCGCTGTCTGGTTCGTATCGGATTCGCCCATGGGGCCGTGGCGCGTGGCTGACCATGTGCCGGCGATCATCTACGCCATACCCGTCAGCTCGCCGCTGCACTACGTCACCTACGTGCAGGTGTACGGATCCACCCCGCAGAGCGTGGTGTTCGGCTACACGCCGGGCTACATGGGCGTGGTGGCCAGTCCCGACGGCACCGTGGTGTACGGCACGGGTTACGCGTATCCGCCGGTCATCGTGCAGGACACCTGGGTGGGCTATCCGCCCAGCTATGGCTACGACGCGGCCTTCGCCACCGCGACCGGTTTCGCCTTCGGCTTCGTCGCTGGCGAGACCTGGGGCGGCGCGGCGCCCTATTGGGGGCCATACTGGGGCGCGCCTTATTGGGGCGGCGTCAACGTGAACCAGGTCGACGTCTATGGCGCCTGGGGCGGCTCCGGCGTGGTCACGCACGCGGCCGGCTGGAACGGCTGGACCGGCACCGAATGGCAGGGCACCCACGCCGAGGGCTACAACCCGCAGACCGGCGCAGCCTTCGAAGGCACGCGCGGCGCGGCCTATAACGAGTACACCGGCAATGCGGCTGCCGGGCGGCGCGACGCCTATACCAACCCGGCGACCGGCGCTTCGGGCGCTGGCAGGGCGGGCGTGGTCGCCAACGACGACGGCCAATGGGCTGCCGGCCGCCAGGACGTGCGCACCAATGCCAACACCGGCCGCAGCACCATCTCGTCGGCCACGGCGACCGGCACGGCGGGCGACGGCGTCAGCAGCGTGGACCGGCGCGGCGCCACGTACGACCGCAACACGAACAGCGGCATGGCATGGAACAACGGCAACGTGTACGCGGACCACAACGGCAACGTCTACGAGCACAACGACAACGGCTGGCAGCAGCACACCAGTTCGGGCTGGCAGCCCGTGCAGCCCAGCGCGCAGTCCGGCGGCAATTACCTGAACGGCCAGCGCCAGGCGCGCGACTATTCCGGCGACCGCATGGGCGGCATGGAGGGCGGCGGTTGGCAGGACCGCGGAATGCAGGGCGGCGGCTGGCGCGACCGCGGCATGGGGGGCGCGGAAGGCGGCGGCTGGCAGGGGCGCGGCATGGGCGGCCGGGGAGGCTGGGGCGGCGGCTTCGGCGGATTCCACGGCGGAGGTTTCCGCCGCTGAACGGCAGGCTGCCGGACCGGGCGGTACGGAAAGAGGGCGTGGCGCGCCTGCGGGCCCGCCTTCCATTCCGGCCGCATTTGCGCAGCCCTGGCGCCGCGGTCTAGACTGGCCGCTTTCCCTTCTTTCACGCACTCCGCCATGGCGCTGCATAGCTGGCTCATCTACCTGGTCGCGGTCATTGGGCTGTCGATAACTCCCGGACCGAACACGCTGCTTGCGCTCACGCATGGCGCGCTGCATGGGCACCGCAAGGCGTTGTGCACCATCGCAGGCGGCGCGGTGGGCTTTGTCGCGCTCATCGCCTTGTCCATGCTGGGCATCAGCGCCTTGCTCAAGGCCTGGGGTCCTGCGCTGACGGTATTGAAGTGGGCGGGCGGCGCCTATCTGATCTGGCTCGGTATCCAACTCTGGCGTGCGCCGGGCGTGCAGTTGCAGCCGGCCCCCGACATGCCGCGCATACGCGGCATGCGCATGTTCAGTCAGGGCCTGTTGTCGGCGATCTCCAATCCCAAGGCACTGCTGTTCTACGGCGCCTTCCTGCCGCAATTCATCGATCCGGCCCGCAGTCTGTACACGCAGTTCGCGATCATGGCCGGCACCTTCGTGGTGGTGGAGTTCCTGGTCGAGTACGTGTTGGCGCGCCTTGCGCATCGCGTGCGCCCCTGGCTGGAGCGCGCCGGCCGGCGTTTCAACAAGGTGTGCGGCGGTTTGTTTGCCGCCATGGGGGCGGCGCTGCCGGGGTCTTGATCGCCGGCGTGCTGCGTTGCCGCTTCAGTCCTCAGCGAGCCACCGCCCGGATTTCGGATCGATCGCCGCCCGGGCTCCATCCATCCGCACTTGTTCCTCATCCAGCCGCGCGGCGGTAGCCGGATCGACATCGAAGGCGATGCCGAGCGCGCTTGCGATGCGGGCGTCTTCAATAGGCAGTTCCCACGTCAGGAACAATTGCGCCAGGTCCAGGCCGGCCGCGAAGTCGGCCTCGCGAAAACCCTTGCCGTCGCGCGGGATGACGGCATGCGGCTGGCAGGTATCGAAGATCATGGCGGTGCCGCGCACGAGCGGAATGCGCAGGCCGGCGGCCGGGAAGTGCACGTCCAGGCCCCGGTCTTCGCTCAGGAACAGATTGCAGAAGGCGGCGCCGCCATATTGGCAGCCGTCATGGTGGTAGCGGGCGCCGCGGCAGGCCATGAGGGCGATGTCGGCGCTCGCCAGCACGTCGGACAGCCCCCGGTCGTGCGCCCAGTCGCGCATGGCTCGCAGGCATAGTCCGTATTCGGGCCAGCGCGCCTGCGTGCGCGCCAGCGGCATCTGCTCCACGTCCCCGGGTTCCAGATACAGGCGCGTGGCCATCTCGCGCTCCCAATCCGACAGCACGCGCGCGGGCGGCACGGGTACGTCCAGCGTGGCGGTCAGCACCGTGCCGCTGACGCTGCGGCTGCGCATGGCGTCGCCGCTCCAGTAGAAGGATGTCAGGTGGCCGGGCGTGTGGCGCGGGTGCGGAACGTGATTCATCGGACCGGAGGATACTGGAGGGCGGGATGCGCCGCGCCGGAACCCGCAAGGGAAGCGGCTGTGGAAAGCCGCTATGTTAACGGCCCTGTAGCCCACAGCCCATCATCGGCGCCCCATCGGGCGGACACCCTTACGGCGACGCTAGTTCCGCATCAGCGCGGCCAGCCGCTCGACCTCGACCGCCAGGCGGTAGGCGCGCTTCAGGTAAAGCTGGGCGTCGTGCTCCCAGGAGAAACCGATGCCGCCGTGCACTTGAATGGAGAGCTTCACCGCGCGCCGCGCCGCGCTTGCGGCCAAGCGGGCGGCCAATGCGGCAAGCTCGGCATCGGCCGAGCCACGCGCGGCCAGCAAGGCCTCCACAGCGTAGCGGCTGTTGTCGAGCCCGGTCCAGGCGTCGACCAGGGCGTGCTTGATCGCCTGGAATTGCCCGATGGGCCGGCCGAACTGTTCGCGTTCCTTGGCGTAGGCGATAGCCAGGTCCAGCGAGGCGCTGGCGGTGCCGACCAGCTGCGCCAGCAGGAAGGCCAGATGATTCTGCAGCGCGGGCAGAGCCAACGTCGAGGGCAGCGCGGCCTGCGCAACCGCGGGTCCGCACAGGCGGGCCAATGCCGTGGTGGGATCCAGGCCCTGTACGGATTCGAGCATTGCCGGGTTGTAACGCGCCAGCAGCCAGCCCTCGTCCTGACGGGTGAGGCGCAGGTACTGGGCCGTGGACCCGTAGGCGTCTATCCAGCCTTGTTCGTCGCCGGCACGGTCGCAGCGGAGGCTGGCAGGATGTGCCGCCAGGTCCAGCACGACTTCCGACAGGGCAGGCGCCTTTTCCAATAGCGCGCTGGCGAGGAATGCCGACGCGCCATAGGGTAGGGTGAGCAGCGCGCGTCCCGCCCATTCACCCATGAGCTGTGTGCCTGGGCCGTATTCGGCCTGGAAGGCTTCCGATCCCGCTTCCAGCCAGCCGCCCTCGGCCAGCTCCTTCCACAGGGCGCGCTGGGCGGCGTCGTCCGCAGGTAGCGCGCGGCGGGCGTAGGCGGCGGGATGCTGTTGTTCCAGCAGGCGGCCGAAGGTGGAGGACAGCAGTGTCCTGATTTCGCTATGCATGTTGTCCCCTGTCCTTGGGCAGGCCGAGCAGGCGTTCGCCCACGATATTGCGTTGGATTTCCGAGGTGCCCGCGACGATGGTCTCGGCGCGCGACCACAAAAATTCGCGCAGCACGCAAGCCGTGGCTGCATGCGGCGCCGCGGCTTGCGGGCCCAGGATGGCGGCTTCGTCCAGCAGCTCCAGGCGCTGTTCCCAGATGCGCTGGCGGGTTTCGCTCCACAGCAGCTTGAGCATGGCGCCGTCGATACCGGGCGTGTCGCCTGCGGCGACCTGCCGCAGCACGCGGTCCACGCGCCAGCGTATGACCTGGCACTGGTCCGCCAAGTCGCGCACGCGGCGCGTTTGCACGGCACGTTCGTCTGCGTCCAGCGGGGTCTGCGCCAGCGCCTCAGTCAGTTGCCGCAGTTCGTCCTCCAGCTGGACGACGCGCGGCAGGAAGTAGATACCGCGCTCATACTCGGCGGCGGCCATGGCGATGCGCCAGCCTTCGCCGCACTCGCCCAGGATGCGTCCTTCCGGCACCGGCGTCGCGTCGAACAGCACTTCGTTGTAGTCGGCCTCGCCCGTCATCTGGCGTATGGGCTCTACTCGCACGCCCTGGGCCTGCATGTCGATGAGCATGAAGCTCAGGCCGCGGTGAGCCTGGCTATCGGGATCGGTGCGCACCAGCGCGAAGCACCACTTGGCCAGGTGCGCCTGCGTGGTCCAGATCTTGCGGCCGCTGACGCGCCAGCCGGAGGCATCCGGCTTGGCGCGGGTGCGCACGGACGAGAGATCGGAACCGGTCTGGGGTTCGGAGTATCCCTGGCACCAGATCTCGCTGCCGTCGCGGATGCCGGGCAGGAATTGCGTCTTTTGCGCGGGCGTGCCAAAGCGCAACAGGGTGGGGGCGAGGATGGCGTGCGCGATGCTGTTGATGGGCTGCGGCGCATGCAGGCGCGCGCACAGTTCGTGGAAGGCGATCAGCGTGGCGGTGCTGAGTTCGCGCCCGCCGTACTCGCGCGGCCAGGTGAGCGCGATGAGGTCGGCCTCGCACAGCATGCGGTTCCAGGCCTGGCGGCATTCCTGGGTGTGCGAGGCGGTGACCGGATACCGCTCGCGCAGCTGGACCAGCGCGGTGCGCAGCCATGCCTCGGCGTCTTCGAGAAAATGTTCGGTGCGTATCATGGTTGGGAACAATCAGAAGTTGGGATGGAGGACGCGCGGCGTGTCCTCGATGCGGACGGGCGCATCGATCCAGCGGTTCAATTCGGAGGGCGCCAGGCCGTCCACCAGGGCGAGCGGCACAAAGGCCCCGCCGCGCACGTCGAAGATGCCGATGTCTGCATAGACGCGTCCGACCACGCCCGCGCCGGTCAGGGGCAGGGCGCAGCGGCCGCGAAGGCGCGGCGCGCCCTCGCGGGTCAAGGCTTCCATCATGACCCAGACGTTGCGCGCGCCCACGGCCAGGTCCATGGCCCCGCCCACGGACGGCATGGGATCGTCCACGCCCAGCGACCAGTTGGCCAGGTCGCCCTGGCAGGAGACCTCAAACGCACCCAGCACCGTGATGTCGATGTGGCCGCCGCGCATGATGGAAAAGGAATAGACATGATCGAAGATGGCCGCGCCTTCGGTGAGGGCGATCGACTGCTTGCTGGCGTTGATGAGATCGCCGTCGGCGGTCTCGTGGTCTTGCAGCAGGCGCATGCCGAGGATGCCATTCTCGCTGTGCAGCTGCACGCCGCGCGCGGGGTCGAGGCGGTCGGTGACCATGGTGGGCATGCCTATGCCCAGGTTGACCACGGCGCCGGCGGGCAGGTCGGCGGCCACCAAGGCGGCCAGTTGCTCGCGTGACAGTCGTTTCATTGCGGACTCCCCAACAGGCGGTGCACGAACAGGCTGGGCGTGACGATGGCGTCGGGATCGAGCGCGCCGCAGGGCAGGATCTCTTCGACTTCGACAATGGTGCGGCGGGCCGCCATGCACATGACGGGACCGAAGTTGCGCTGGGCGCGGCGGTAGACCAGATTGCCCAACTGGTCGGCCCGATGGGCGCGGATGAAGGCGTAGTCCGCGCGCAGGGGCTCTTCCAGCACGTAGCCGCGGCCGCCGAATACGCGGGTTTCGCGGCCCTCGGCCAGCGGCGTGCCATAGCCCGTGGGCGAGTAGAACGGTCCCATGCCTGCGCCGCCCGCACGGATGCGTTCGACCAGGGTGCCTTGGGGCATGACCTCCACGGCCAGGGTGCCCGCCTGCGCCCGCTCACGGATCACGTCATTGCCCGGCATGCGCGGATAGGAGCAGACGATGCGGCTGACGCGTCCCGAGGCCACCAGGGCCAGGAAGCTGGCTTCGCCCGCGCCGGCATTGTTGTTGATCAGGGTCAGGTTATCCACGCCTTGCTTGGCCAGCAGGCCGGCCAGCAGGCGCGCGGGAATGCCCGAGCCGCCGAAGCCACCGACGAAGATCACGGCGCCGGATTCGATGCCGCGCAGCGCTTCTTCCACGTTTGCACAAGTCTTGTCTTTCATTGTTCCTCCTTGGCCCAGGCTGCGCGGCCCTGGGCGCACAGGCCGCCGGCCTGATGGCAGGCCAAGGCCATGCCATCAGGCTGACGCCATAGCGATACCGCCACGTCCAGGCCGGGATAGGCCGGCGCCATGAAGCGCAGGTCCAGTTCGCCCAGTCGCAGGCCGGGCAGCTGGCCCAGGCAGGCTTCCAGGGCGCGGTTGACCATGCCCAGCAGCGCCGCGCCGTGCAGGATGGGGCGGTCATAGCCCGCCCGCCGGGCGCTGGCCGGATCAACGTGCAGCGGATTGCGGTCCGCGTTCAGGCGGTACAGCGCGCCTTGGTTGCGGCTGGTGGGCAGGACGATGATGCTGTCCGGCGGCGTCGCGGGAGGCGCGGGGATCGGAGCGGCCAGCGCGTCGCTGAGCGCGGCGTCGCCGCCCGAGTAGCCGCCGTCGCCGCGACAGATGTTCAGTTGCTCGATGACGGCGAATTCCTGTCCGGTGGCCGCGTCGCACAGCGTGCGCCGCGTCACGACGAAGGCGCCGGGACTCTTGTCGGCGATGCGCGCGACTTCCATCTGGCACAGAACCTCGCCGTGCGGCGGCAGGCGCCGCGGGAAGCGCATGCGCTGTTCGCCATGCACGACCTGGCTCCAGTCCAGGCCGTGGCGCGGATCGCGCATCCAGAAGCCGGGATAGGCCAGCACGCAGGCCATGGCGGGCAGGGCGCGCAGGCCCTGTTCGTAGATGAACCGGGTTTCGTCGCCGACAGGGTCGTCTACGGCCAGGCCCGCGCCCACGCCCAGGGCATAGAGGATGCAGTCGTCCTCGCCGTAGGCCTGGCGTTCCGGCGCGAAGGCATGGGCCTTCAGGCTGCGGTAGTCCAACGCCATGGGAGCCTCAGACCGGATCCCAGGCGAATACCTGGGCGGAGGTGTCCAGCGGCATGAAGGAGGCGCGCAGCGCGGCCATGCCGTGTTCGGCAATGCTCTCGGTGGTCCAGCCGTCCGAGCGATGCACCGAGCGTATCGGGCGCGACTGGCTCATCAGGAAAATCTCGTTCAGACGGATGGCAAATACTTGTCCGGAGACATCGGCGGACGCATCGGAGGCCAGGTAGCAGATCAGCGGCGCGATGGTTTCGGGTCCCATGCGGCGGATCTTCTCGACGTGGCGCGCCTGTTCCTCGGTCTTGGCCGGGATGGTTTCGGTCATGCGGCTCCAGGCCAGCGGGGCGATGCAGTTCGAGCGTACGTTGAAGGCGGCCATGTCCAGCGCCATGGCCTTGGACAGGCCGACGATGCCGAGCTTGGCCGCGCAATAGTTGGCCTGGCCGCGGTTGCCGATGACCGCCGAGTTGGAGGTCATGTTGATCAGGCTGCCACTGCCCTGCTCGCGGAAGTGCCGCGCAGCGGCATGGCTGAGGTTGAAGCAGCCGTAAAGATGCACCTTGACCACGGCGTCGAAATCCTCGGGCGTGAGCTTGTGGAACATCTTGTCGCGCACGATGCCGGCGTTGTTCACCACCGCGTCCACGCGGCCATAGGTGTCCGCGGCGGCCTCGATGATGCGCTGCGCGCTGGCGTACTCGGCCACCGATTCGCCATTGGCGATGGCCTCGCCGCCGGCGGCGCGGATCTCTTCCACGACCTGCGCCGCCGTGCTCTGCGAGGCGCTGGTGCCGTCCAGCGATACATTCAGGTCATTGACCACCACCCGCGCGCCCTGCGCGGCCAGCGCCACCGCCGCGGCGCGGCCGATGCCGTTGGCCGCGCCGGTGACGACCACTACTTTTCCTTCCAGCATGTCGAATCTCCTTCAGTCCATCCAATTGGTCAGCACGGTGGTGGCCTGGGCGCTCAACACCCCGCCATTGCCGTGCACGAGCGCCGTGCGCGCCTGTTTAACTTGCCGTTCGCCGCATTCGCCGCGCAGCTGGCGCACCGCTTCCACCAGGCCGAACATGCTGTACATGCCGGGATGCACGCAGGACAGCCCGCCGCCGTTGGTATTGACAGGCAGCTCGCCGCCGGGAGCGATGCGTCCTCCGGACACGAAGGCGCCGCCTTCTCCCTTGGCGCAGAACCCCATGTCTTCCAGGAACAGGATGGGATTGATGGTGAAGGCGTCGTAGAGCTGCACCAGGTCGATGTCGGCCAGCGCCACGCCGGCGCGTTCGCGCGCCAGGTCGGCGCTTTGGCCGGCGACGGTGCGTGTCAGGTCCGCCATGCAGGCGATCTGCCGGTGCGAGTGCGCCATGGCCGTGCCTTGCACATACACCGGCCGGGCGGCATCGGCGCGGTCCGCCGCCGTCACCACGATGGCGCCCGCGCCGTCGGTCACCAGACAGCAGTCGCGCGCGGTCAGCGGCGAGGAGATCACGCGCGCGCCCAGCACATCGTCGATGGACAAGGGTTCGCGCTTATAGGCTTCCGGGTTCAGCCGCGCCCAGGCGCGCGCGGCCACGGCGACCTCGGCCAGTTGCTCGCGGGTGGTGCCGTATTCATGCATGTGGCGGCGCGTCGCCAGCGCGTAGCTCGTCGGAGGGTTGAAGGGCTGGAACGGTTCCTCGTAGGGAAACGGGTCCAGCCGCGCGCGGGCGCCGGAGGTCGCCGAGACGCCGTTGCCGCCGCGCGGGGCGGCGCCGTATGCGATCACGATGTTGCGGCACAGGCCGGCCTGGATCGCCGCCGCGGCGGTCAGCAGGTGGCCGACGAAGGACGCGCCGCCGATCTGGGTGCTGTCCATGAAGCGCGGGTACAGGCCCAGGTACTCGGAAAGTTTGTTCAGCCACATCGACGAAGACAGGCTGGCGCTCATCAGGCCGTCGATGTCCTCCATGCGCAAACCCGCGTCGCGTATGGCGGCATGCACCGCCAGCGAGGTGACCTCCAGGTCGTTCAGGCCGCCCGCATCGCCGATGCCGGCCGTGGCGCAGCCGGTGATGGCGATGGCGCCGCGCAGGTTCTTGTTCCAGTCCGTCATGGCGCTTCCTTTCCGAATACTACGCGGGCGCGCTGCGGGTCGGGTCGGGCCGTCAACCGCATGCCGATGCGCGGCTCGCCTTCGTCCAGCAGCGTGGACATCATGCGGAAGCCTTCGTCCATATCAGCCAGGATCACGTTGCGCGCGGGCGCCTGCGGCGTGGCCGGAATCTCGGAATAGGAATAGAGCGTGGCGCCGGCGCGCATGGGCCGCCAGGCGTATTCCTGCGAGCGGCAGTGGGTGCAGTGCGTGCGCGGGAAGAAGAACGAGAGCCCGCAGCTGCGGCACACCTGGACCTCCAGGCGTCCCGCGCGCAGCGCCTCGGCAAAATAGGCCTCCGGCGACAGTGAGCCGATGCGGACCTCACTCATCCTTGACTCCGGCCTGGTTGATGACGGCCTGCCATTTGTCCATCTCGTCGCTGACGAACTTCTGGTACTGGGCCAGATCCATGTCGCCGGGCTCCGACCCGGTGGAGCGGATGTAGTCCTGCGTGGCGGGCTGCATCACCGACTTGCGGATCTCGCTGTTCAACGTCTGCACGATGTCGGCGGGTGTGCCGGCCGGAGCATAGACGCCCACCCAGGTGCTGAGGTCGAAACCTTTGTAGCCCAGCTCGTTGAGGGTAGGCACGTCCGGGTAGCGCGGCTGGCGCTGCGCCGAGGCGATGGCCAGGGGCACGATCTTGCCGGACTGCAGATAGGCGTTGGCGGTCACGGACTCGGCCATGCCGAAGGGCACCTGGCCCGACACCAGATCGGTCATCGCCGGACCCGCGCCGCGATAGGACACGTGCATCAGCGGCAGGCCGCTCTGCGCGCGCAGCAGTTCGCCCACGATGTGCGGCGCGCCGCCAGCGCCGGCCGTGCCATAGGGCACCGAGGCCTGCTTCTGCGCATAGGCCTTGAAGTCGGCGAAAGTCTTGATGCCCTGGTTGGCGTTGACCAGCAGGAAGTTGGGGCTGACGGCCAGCAATGCCACGGGAGCGAAGTCCTTGCGGGCGTTGTACGGCAGCTTCTTCATGGCGGGGTTGATCACGTGGCTGGTCGCGCCTACCAGGATGGTGTAGCCGTCCGGCTTCTGTCGCGACACGTACTCGGTGGCGATCTGGCCGGTTGCGCCCGGCTTGTTCTCGACCACGAAGGGCTTGCCCAGGCGGGTCTGCAGATCGGCCGCGATGCGGCGCGTCAGGATGTCGGTCATGCCGCCCGGGGCATAGGCCACCACCAGGGTGACGGGCTTGGCCGGATAGGTGTCGGCGGCGGCAATGGCGGGAAGGGCGGCCAGCAGCGTCAGCAGCTGCTTCAGGTCAGGCTTGAGTTTCATGTCGGAGGTCTCCTCGTCCTGCGGGCTGGTTTGCCCTGCTTGGTTATGGCGTCGAGGTGACCTTCCGGATGGCGCGTAGGGCGGTGTGCCTCGACGCGCTAATGATGGAAGCGGCCCATCATGCAAACAATTGATTAATTGTCATGAAGGCATTCAAGAAAGAGATGAATGGCCGGCGGCAGCGGGCTGCCCCTGCTCTGCAAGATGGGCTTCGAAAGCAGCGAGAAATGCGGCAGCGGCGCGCGACAGCCGGTAGTCGGCACGGCGCAGGACGGACAGTTCGTGCAGCGCCTGGGGCCGGTCGGCGATGCACAGCGCCTTCAGCCCCATTTCCTGGCAGACATGGCGCACGTAGCCTGGCATGACCGTGATGCCCATGCCGCCGCGGATCATGGCAAAGGCGGTGGTCAGGCTGCCGGTCTGGGCCACGCTGCGCACCGTCAGCCCCTGGTCCCGCAGGATCTGGTCCATCTTGCGGCGCACGGTGTAGCTGCCGCGCAGCAGGATGTGCGGGTAGCGCGCCAGTTCGCGCCAACGCGCCTCTTCGTGCAGCGCCAGCGGGTGGTTGGCCGGCACTACGGCATACATGGGGCCGCGGTAGACGACGCGGCAGTCCAGCCGCGGATCCTGGCTTTCCAGCGCCACCAGCCCCAGATCGGCCTTGCCGTGCAGGACATGCTCGGTGGCCTCGTCGCCGGTGAGCTCGTGCAGGTCGAAGACGATGTTGGGATGACGCGCATGGAATTGCGCCACCACGGGCGCGATCAGCGTGTGCATCATGATGGGCGAGGCCGCGACGGAGACCTCGCCGCGCTCCAGCCCGGCCAGGCTGCTCAGGCTGCGTTCGGCCGCGCGCAGCGATCCGAAGGTTTCCTGCGCGTAGGCATACAGCTCGGCCGCGCCCTCCAGCAGCTCGACGCCGCGCGCGGAGCGCTCGAACAGCGCCATGCCTATCGTCTTCTCCAGTTCGGAGCAGAGCTTGCTGACGGTGGACTGCGTCAGGTTGAGCGCCTCGGCGGCGCGGGTGAAGTTCTTCAGCTCGTACACGGCGCAGAAGGCCCGGAGCTGGCGCAGCGTGATACCCATGGTGCGACTCCCGCAAGAGGCGGCTATCGTACCCAAGCCGCCCGTGCTTCGGTATTTATTCCATTCCAGACTTATTTCATGAAAATTACTCGTTTGTTGTGATGAAACCTCGCCCTTAGCATCGGTGACGATAACCCTAGCTGGAGTTTCCATGACCGCGCCTGTTCCCGCCTTTTCCCATGCCCTCGTGACCCGCGACGAGCGCGGCGTCTACACCTTGCAGATCCACGATGCCAAGAGCCTGAACATCCTGGCCTCGGCGGTCACGTTGAGCCTGACCGAGGCCGCCCGCTGGATTGGCGCGCAGGACGATGCCCGCGCCGTCGTCATCCGCGGCTCGGGCGAGCGTGCCTTCGTGGGCGGCGCCAACATCTATGAAATGGCCGAACTCGACCCGCAGGGCGCGCGCGAGTTCATTACCCGGCTGCGCGACCTGTGCGACGCCGTGGCCGCGATTCCCGTGCCCACCATTGCCCGCATTCCCGGCTTCTGCCTCGGCGCCGGCATGGAGCTGGCCGCGGCCTGCGATATCCGCCTGGGCTCGGCGGACGCGGTTTTCGGCATGCCCGAGGTGCGCGTGGGCATTCCGTCCGTGATCCACGCCGTGCTGCTGCCGGCCATCATCGGTCCCGGCCCCACCAACTGGCTGCTGCTGACCGGCGAGACCGTGGACGCGACCCAGGCCCGGCAGTGGGGCTTCCTGGAATTCGTCAGCGAGGCCGGCGCGCTGGACGCCCTGGTCGAACGCACCGTGGCGCCCATCGCCGAAAGCGGTCCGATCGCCGTGCGTTCGCAGAAGGCCCTGCTGCGCTACTGGAGCGAGTCGACTGTCGAAGCCGGCCTGGATCGCAGCGTGGCGGCGTTCGGCGAGGCCTTCACCACCGACGAGCCGCGCCGCTACATGGCGCCCTTCGTCAATCGCAAGAAGCAGCAGGAGGCCAAGTAATGGCCGGTCCGCTCGCGGGCGTGCGCGTCATCGACCTGACGTCGGTGGCCATGGGGCCGTACGGCACGCAGATCCTCGCCGACATGGGCGCGGAGGTCATCAAGGTCGAGGCGCCCGAAGGCGACGTGTTCCGCAGCTCGGCTCCGGCCGCGAGTCCGGGCATGGGGCCGGCTTACCTGAACCTCAACCGCAACAAGTACAGCGTGACGCTGGATGCCAAGACGCCGGCCGATCGCGAAAGCCTGCTGCGCCTGATCGATGGCGCGGACGTGTTCGTGTCCAACGTGCGTCCGGCGGCCCTGGCGCGCCTGGGCCTGGACGCGGACACGCTGCGCGCGCGCAACCCGCGCCTGATCCATTGCTCGGCCGTGGGCTTCGGCCAGGACGGCCCCTATGCGGCGCGGCCGGCCTTCGATGACATCATCCAGGCCATGAGCGGCCTGGCCGATTTGCAGGGGCGCAACAGCGGCGCGCCGGCCTATGTGAACACCATCCTTGCGGACAAGGTGGCGGGCCTGACGCTGGCCTACGCCATACCCATGGCGCTGTACGAGCGCGAGCGTTCGGGTCAGGGGCAGGCGGTTGAGGTCCCCATGTTCGAGACCCTGGTCTCCTTCACGTTGATCGAACACATGAGCGGCCACAGCTTCGTGCCGCCGCGGGGACCCATGGGCTACAGCCGCGTGCTGTCGCCGCAGCGGCGTCCCTACCGTACTCGCGACGGCTACCTGGCGCTGCTGCCCTACACCGACGCGCAGTGGCGGCGCTTCTTCGCCCTGGCCGAACGTGCGGACCTGGCGGCGGACGCGCGCTATGTCGACGCAAGCGCGCGCGCGCGGCACTTCGACGAGCTCTATCAGGACCTGGCGGACATCGTCGCCTTGCGCGGTACCGAGGAATGGCTGGCGCTGCTGGCGGACGCGGACATTCCGCACTCGCGGGTGAACACGCCGGAAGCCCTGTTCGAGGATCCGCACCTGAAGGCGACGGGCTTCTTCCAGCGCGTGGAACATCCGACCGAAGGGCCGCTGGTGGCCGCCGGCATCCCGGTGCGCTTCTCGCGCACGCCGGGCGAGATCAGGCGCCAGGCGCCGCGCCAGGATGCCGATCGCGATATGCTCGAGCCTGCGCGCTGAGGCCGGCATGGCCGGCGGCGCCTGGCGGCGACTTCGACCATGAACATCACTCTCAAGCAATTGCGCGTGTTTTGCGCGCTATACGAACTGCGCAGTTTCACGGCGGCCGCGCGCGCGGCCTTCGTGACGCAATCGGCCGTCAGCAAGCTCTGCGCCGAACTTGAGGCCGAGGTCGGCCAGCCGCTGTTCGAGCGCTCCACCCGCAGCGTCACGCCCTGCGACGGCGCGGCGGATTTCTACGCCTATGCCCAGGAAATCCTGGGCACCGTGCGCGCCGCCGAGCGCAGCATGTCGGGCCTGCGCACGCTGGAGCGCGGCACGGTGGGCGTGGCCACTTCGCCGCTGATGATGGTGGGCCTGCTGGGCGAGGTGGTGGCCGACTATCACCGCGCCCATCCCAGCGTGAAGCTGGATTTGTTCGAACTTTCCACCGACGACACCATCGAGCACGTGCGCAACGGCCGCGCCGACTTCGGCATCGTCTCGGTCGAAATCCCTTCGGAAGAACTGGCCACCCGGGTCATCTATCGCGACACCATGTACGCGGTGTGCGCGCCGCGCCATGCGTTGACGCGCAAGCGTTCAGTGTCGTGGGCCGACGTGGCCGCCCATGATCACATCATGCTACGCAACGTGTATAGCGTGCGGCGCAGCCTGGACCGCGTGGCGGCCGACCTGAACCTGGAATTCCGCTACCGCATCGAGGCCGGCATGCTGACCTCGGCGTTGAAGCTGGTCGGCGCGGGCCTGGGGATAACGGTCGTGCCCGGTTATGCCTGCGATCTGGCGCGGCAGTTGGGCCTGCGCATCCTCGCCATAGACGGCGCTCGCAAGCACGGGCACGAACTCTGGCTCATCCAGCGCCGCAACGCGCGGCTGTCGCTGGCGGCTTCAGCCTTCCTGCAGGCGACCGAGGAATATCTGCGGCAGCGCCAGGCTTCAGAGAATTAATCCCAGTTTGGAATAAGTCTATGAAAATTAGTCCCTTGTTGGGATAAACGGGTCGCAAGCATCATACGGTCAGAGTTCAAGAGGCCGACCCGCGGCCCCTCACAGGAGACAAGCATGATCCGACCGTTCGGCGTCCGCCGCCGCCTGCTGGCCGCTGGCAGCCTCACCGTCCTGACCGCGCTGGCTGGCGCACTGCCGTCCGTGGCATTGGCGCAGGGCGCCTATCCTGACAAGCCCATCACCATCGTCGTGCCGTTCTCTCCGGGCAGCGCCACCGACACCAGCGCGCGCATCATTGCCGAGAAGCTCGGCCCACGCCTGAACGTGCCTGTCGTCATCGAGAACAAGCCCGGCGCGTCCGGCACCATCGGCGCCTCGTTCGTCGCGCGCGCCCAGCCCGACGGCTACACGCTGATCCTCACCAGCAGCTCGACGCACTCGGCCACGCCGGCGTTGTTCCGCAAGCTGCCGTTCGATCCCACCGGCGACTTCACCCACGTCGTGCGCATCGCCACCATTCCGATGATGCTGGTGGTGCGCGAGGACGCGCCCTACAAGTCGCTGCAGGAACTGGTCAAGGCCACGCAGGCCAAGCCCCTGAACTACGCGTATGGCTCGCCCACCAGCCAGATCGCCGGCGCCACCTTCAACACGGTGGCGGGCGCCGCGGCCAACGGCGTGCCGTACAAGAGCCAGCCGCCGGCCGTGACCGACCTGCTGGGCGGCCACGTCGACTACCTGTTCGCCGACCTCTCTGTCGTGACCTCGTTCATGCAGGCCGGCAAGCTGCGCGGCCTGGCCTACACGGGCCATGAACGCGCCAAGGAGTTCCCCAGCGTGCCGACGCTGGCCGAGCTGGGCTACCAGAAGTTCGACCTGGTCGTGTGGGTCGGCGTGGCCGTGCCGGCCAAGACGCCCGACGCCATCGTGCAGAAACTGAACCAGGAAGTCGCCGCCATCCTGCGCGAGCCGGACGTGCTGCAGCGCTTCGAATCCCTGGGCATGCAGGTCTCGCCCAACAGCGTGGCTGAACACCAGGCCTTCGCGCAGTCGCAGCGCCAGGTCTGGACCCAGCGCGCGATCGACGCGAAGATCGAACCGCAGTGATCGAACCGCAATAAACGGCGGGAAACGAACAGGGCGTCCGACGGGCGCCCTTTTTCCATGAGACGGGGTGACCGCTCCTTGGCCGCGCCCCGTGCCGGCCGCCGCCAAAACGAATAAAGTGCCAGACAGCGTCCGCCCGATCGCGGCGGGCAATCATCAAGACACGGAGACAACATGGATACGGCAGGCAAGGGCGCCAGCGTGCGCGAACAGGTCAGCGCGACGGAATGGGAGGTCCGCAAGGATCTGGCGGCGCTATACCGTTTGGTGGCGCTGTTCGGCTGGGACGATCTGATCTTCACCCACATCACGGCCAAGGTGCCGGGGACCGAACATTTCCTGATCAACCCCTACGGCATGATGTTCGACGAAATCACGGCATCGAGCCTGGTCAAGATCGATCTGGACGGGCGCAAGGTGATGGAGTCGGAGTACGACATCAATCCAGCCGGCTTCACCATCCATAGCTGTATCCACGCGGCTCGCAAGGACGCGATGTGCGTGCTGCATACGCACTCCATCAACGGCGTGGCGGTGTCGGCGCAGAAGGCCGGCCTGCTGCCGCTGTCGCAGTTCGCGTTCATCGTGCTGCGTTCGCTCAGCTACCACGACTACGAAGGCCTGGCGCTCAATCCCGAGGAACAGCCTCGCCTGGTGCGGGACCTGGGCAGCAACAGCTATCTCATCCTGCGCAACCATGGCCTGTTGACCGTGGGGCAGAGCATGGCCGAAGCCTTCCAGGCCATGCACCGGCTGGAGGCCGCCTGCATGGTGCAGGTGCGGGCCCAGGCCGGTGGCGAACTGACCTACATTCCGCCTGACATCCTGAAGAACGCCACGGTGGAATCGCAGGCCGACCGCGCGCACAAGGCCATGCTGGCCTGGCCGGGACTGCTGCGCCGCCTGGACCGTCGCAACCCGGGCTACGCGGAGTAGCCGCCGGGCGCGGGCCCCAATGGCTTGGGGCCCGCTGAAACGGATCAGTACTTGCCCATGTAATCGCGCTTGCCGATTTCCACGCCGTTGTGGCGCAGGAGGTCGTAGGCCGTGGTCACATGGAAGAAGAACTGCGGCAGCCCATAGTGCAGCAGATAGGCGCTGCCGCTCAGTTTCTTTTCCTTGGGCGTGCCGGGGCGCAGCACGATTTCGCGCGCTTCGCTCTGCGCGAACTGTTCGGGGCCGAACGAAGCCAGGTGCTCCAGCGTCTTGGCGATCAAGGCTTGCAGGCCCGCGAAGGTGGCTTCGCTATCCGGCCACGAAGGCACTTCCGCGCCAGCCAGGCGCGAGGCGATGCCCTTGGCAAAATCCGCGGCGATCTGCACCTGGCGCGACAGCGGGAACATATCGGGGAACAGGCGGGCGCCCAGGTAGGCGTCCGGATCGATGTTCTTTTCCGTGGCGTGGGCTTCCGCTTTCTTCAGCACGTCGGACAGGGCCGACAGCATTTGCGTCAGGACGGGAACGGAGGCGCTGTGCATGAAATTGCTCATATCGTGTCTCGCTTGAGAGTGGCGCCGGCGCGGAAGGCGCCGGGCAGGCCTGCGAAGACTACCAGTTGCCGGCGTCGTCATCCGTAATGCATGTTCGCCCTTGCGTCATCATGACATCATGATGTTATGATGATTTCATGCAAAACGACACCGAATACGCTCCTCTTTATGCCCGGGTGGAAATGGCCCTGGCTGCGGAAATCTCGTCCGGCAGCCTGTCGCCTGGCGACCGGTTGCCGACGGAAGACCAACTGATCGAGCGCTTCGCCGTCAGCCGCAGCACGGTGCGCAAGGCGGTGGAAAACCTGGTTGCGCGCGGGCTGGTGGAAATCCGGCGCGGCAAAGGCACGTTCGTCACGGAGCCCAAGCTGATGCAGCCGCTGACGGCCCTGAGCGGTTTCGTCGAGGACATGACCGCGCTCGGCCGCCGGGCGACCGCGCGCCTGCTGGACAAGCGCCCGGTGCCGGCCACGGAAGACGTCGCCCGCCAACTGGGCGTGGCGCGCGGCGCGCTGGTCTATCGGATCGAGCGAGTGCGGCTGGCGGACGGCGTGGCCATGTCGTTTGATGAAACCTATCTGCCGCTGGACGTGGGCGAAAAAGTCGCCAGCAACGACCTGGAGGCCGAGCCGATCTTCGACCTGCTGGAGCTGCGCTACGACTTGCCTCTGATCGAGGCCGAGTACCAGCTGGAAGCGGTGACGGCAGACGAACGCGTCGCGCAGGCGCTGGGCGTCGCCGCGGGAAGCCCGATCTTCCTCATCGAGCGCACGTCCTACACCGAGCGGCAGCGGCCCGTCGACTACGAAAAGCTGTACTACCGCGGCGACCTGATCCGCTTCAGTACCCGCCTGGCGCGCCAGCCACGCAAGCCGGCCTGAAGCGGCGGCCATGGAGACCTCGACGATCTTCTGGCTGTTCGCCGCCGCCTTCGGCGCCAGCGCGCTGGGCGGGGTGCTGGGGATGGCCAGCGGCATCTTCATCGTGCCCATCCTGACGCTGCTGTTCGGCGTGGACATCCATGTCGCCATCGGGGCCAGCATCATCTCGGTGATCGCCTGTTCCTGCGGCAGCGCCGCGCCTTTCCTGAAAGGGCGGCTGACCAACGTCAGGCTTGCCATCGTCCTGGAGACGGCCACCACGTTGGGCGCGCTGACCGGCGTGTTCCTCATCGGGATCGTCTCGACCGGATTTCTCTACGGCCTGTTCGCAGTGATCCTGGCGCTGTCCGCGCAGCAGATGCTGGCGCGCCGGCGCGAGGCCGTGGCGATTGCGCCCGGCGCCGCCAGCTGGGCCACCGCGTTGCGCCTGCACGCAAGCTTCCCCGACCGCGCGCTGGGCCGGGAGGTGCACTATCAGGTGGACCGCGTGCCGCTGGGCTTGTCGCTGATGTATGGCGCGGGGCTGATTTCGGCCTTGCTCGGAATAGGCTCGGGGGTGCTCAAGATTCCGGCCATGGATGCCGCGCTGAAGCTGCCCATCAAGGTCTCGTCGGCGACGTCCAATTTCATGATCGGCGTGACCGCCGCCGCCAGCGCGGGCGCCTATTTCGTGCGCGGCGACATCGACATAGGCATCGCCGGACCGGTCGCGCTGGGCTCTGTCGCGGGCGCTTTGCTCGGCGCCCGCCTGCTGATGGGCCTGCCGGCGGACAAGCTGCGGCTGTTCTTCGTGATCGTGCTGTCCCTGCTGGCGGTGCAGATGCTGCTGAGCGCGTTGGGCGTGCATATCCCGGGAGGCCCGGCATGACGCAGACGGTGGACAAACAGGCGCGGCGCGACCGCGCCATCGCCGGCTTGCTGTGGTACGGAACCTGGCTCGCCTCGGCCCTCATCGCCGCCGGCATGGCTGTGGATTTCCTGCTGCCCGCGCATGGCGGCCTGCGGGACCTTGGACTCGTCAAGGTCGGGGTGGCCCTGTTCATCCTGCTGCCAGTGGCGCGGGTGGCGCTGATGCTGGCCATTTTCCTGCGCGAGCGCGACTACGCCTACACGGCGATTTCCGCGCTGGTCCTGCTCATCATCGCCGCAGGCGTGGTGTCCGGACTGCGGTGAGGCCGCCGGCTTTCCTATAATCGGAGCGCGGTGCGATGGCGCATCGTCGCATACTCTCCCCAGGACTTTTCATGCTTGCCGTTACCAGCCAGGATGTCTACGTGAACACCAGCCAGGGCCGCCTTTTCGCGCGGCGCTGGGATCCCGCCGGTGAGACCGCTGCCGCAGCGCCCATCGTGCTGTTCCATGATTCGCTGGGTTGCGTGGAGCTGTGGCGCGATTTCCCTGAACAACTGGCGCAGGCCACCGGGCGCAGCGTCATCGCCTATGACCGCCTGGGCTTTGGCCGGTCCGATCCCAATACCGCCGTGTTCGAACCCGGCTTCGTGGAAGAAGAAGCGCAGGGCGGATTCCGAAGCGTGCGCGCAGCGCTGGGCATCGGCCCCTACGTGGGGTTCGGCCATAGCGTGGGCGGTGGCATGGCTGTCTGCTGCGCCGGCGTGTATGCCGACGATTGCCGGGCGCTGATCACCGAGTCCGCACAGATGTTTGCCGAAGACCGCACACTGGAAGGCATACGGGCCGCCAAGCAGAATTTCGCAGAACCCGGCCAGCTGGACCGGCTGAAGAAGTATCACGGCGAGAAAGCCGAATGGGTGCTGGGCGCGTGGATCAACACCTGGCTGTCGCCCGAGTTTGCCGCCTGGAACCTGGACGAGCAATTGCGCCAGGTGCGTTGCCCCGTGCTTGCCCTGCATGGCGAAATCGACGAATACGGTTCCCCCAAACACCAGGAAAAGATCGCGGCGCTGGCCGGCGGCCGCCCTGTGCTGCTGGAGAACTGCGGGCATGTGCCGCACCGCGAACAAAGCCGCATCGTGCTGGATGTGGTGAGCGAGTGGTTGAGGGCGGTGCCGTAACCAATCGGGTGCGCACGTACACAGTCCGCGCTTAGAATCGGACTAGCCCTTTCGCGCCGCCGCGCTCGCTTTCTTGAGGTCCCCGATCCGATGTCTGACCGTCAGCCCCTATCCCAAGCCGTCCACAATACGACGACCCGCCACGCGATTTTCATCGTGGCCACCCTCAATGAAGGCGCCGCCGCCGCCGAAACCGTGCGTGGCTGGTGCGCCGATGTCGCCGCCGTTGTCCGCACGGTGGGCACGCGCGCGCCCGAGCAGAATCTTTCCTGTGTCACCGCCTTCGGCTCCACGGCCTGGGACACGCTTTTCGGCGCGCCGCGTCCCGCCGCGCTGCACCCTTTCCGCGAGTTCGGTTCCGGCGAGCGCCTGGCCATGGCGACGCCGGGCGACCTGCTGCTGCACATCCGCGCGGACTCGATGGATTTCTGCTTCGAACTGGCCACCTTGTTGCTGGGCGGATTGGGCGATGCCGTGACGGTCGTGGATGAGGTCCATGGCTTTCGCTACTTCGACCGCCGCGCCATCATCGGCTTCGTCGACGGGACCGAGAATCCGGAAGGGCAGGAAGCATTCGACTTCACCGTCATCGGCGACGAGGACGCCGAGTTCGCCGGCGGCAGCTACGTGCTGGTGCAGAAGTACCTGCACGACATGAAGGCCTGGAATGCGCTGACGGTCGAAGGCCAGGAAGGGGTCATCGGCCGCCACAAGTGGTCCAACGTGGAACTCGACGACGACATCAAGCCCTCGTCCTCGCACAGCGCCCTGACGACCATCGAGGAAAACGGCCAGGAACTGAAGATCCTGCGCGACAACATGCCGTTCGGCCGGCCGGGATCCGGGGAATTCGGCACGTACTTCATCGGCTACGCGCGTTCGCCGCGTCCCATCGAGCTGATGCTGGAGAACATGTTCGTCGGACGTCCGCCCGGCAATTACGACCGCCTGCTCGACTTCAGCCACGCGGTCACGGGCGGCCTGTTCTTCGTGCCGTCGTCCGAGTTGCTGGAAGCGCTTGCCGAGCGCAGCCCGGCGGCCTGTGCGGACGCGGGCGAGCCTGCGGCGCAGGCGTTGGCGTCGGCGGGCAAGGCGGGCTGAGGCACAGCCACGAGCGGCCTTGGCCGCTACCGGGTAGCCGGAATTTCTGGCGCGGCCGCGACGATGGCCGCGCCAGTTTTCATTCTGGCGCGCCATTCGACAAGCTACCCGGCCGGCCGGGCGGTCTGCCTGCAACCAGCTTGCGTCCCCAAAACGATACGGACGTCCAGCAGGTGATGCTTGGTTATTCAATAACGCACCTGAGAATTGTTTGCATTACACTTTCTTCCCATTAGAAGTTTCAACATGGGAAAGGAAGCCAACATGCAACACCCCGGGCCCGCCGGCCGCACTCGTTCCGTTCGTCCACGCCTCGTCCTGCGGCGCACGCCTTGCCTGGTGCTGATGGCACTGGCCTGCGGCACTGCCACGGCTCAGGACGAGGGCGTGGCCACCTTGCAGTCCGTACAGGTGATCGGCAACGCCGACAGCACCACCACCGAGGGCACCGGTTCGTATACGCCGCGCGCCACCGCCGCCAGTACGGGGCTGCCGCTGACATTGCGTGAAACGCCGCAGTCGGTCACGGTGGTCACGCGGCAACGCATGGACGACGAGAACATGCTTTCGCTGGTTGACGTGATGGCGAGCACGCCGGGTATTTCGGTGCAGAACTATGACAGCGAGCGGTATTCGTTCAATTCCCGGGGCTTCAGCGTCAGCAACTACATGTATGACGGAATTCCGACGAGCTTCGACACCGGCTATGCCGCGGGCGAGTCATCGCTCGATCCCATCATCTATGACCGGGTCGAGGTGGTGCGGGGCGCCACCGGCCTGCTGACCGGCGCGGGGAATCCGTCCGCGTCGATCAACCTGGTACGCAAGCATGCCACCAGCCGCGAGTTCAAGGCGGACATGAGCGTCAGCGCTGGCAACTGGGACACCTATCGCGGCACGGTGGATCTGTCCACGCCGCTCAACTCCGCCGGCAGTGTGCGCGGACGCATCGTCTCGGCCTATCAGGACAATCACTCCTACCTGGATGGCTACCAGAACCGCAAGAAGGTGTTCTATGGCGTGGTGGACGCGGACATCACCTCCCGCACGACGCTGAGCGTGGGTTTCAATTACCAGGACAACGACCCGAAACGCAGCAGCTGGGGCGGCTTCCCGCTCTGGTACGCCGACGGCGGCCGCACGGACTGGAGCCGTTCGCTGAACACCGGGGCGGACTGGAGTTCGTGGGGTAGCACGACCCAGGGCGCTTTCGCCAGCCTGGAACACCGCTTCGACAATGGCTGGACTGTCAACGCGGTGGGATCGCATTCAAAGAACGAGATGGATGCCAAGCTTCTCTATCTCTATGGCTGGCCCGACCGCGACACCGGCCTGGGTGTGAACGCATCGCCGGCGTGGTACGTGGGAGACCGCAAGCAGAACAGCCTGGACGTCAAGGCATCCGGTCCGTTCACGCTGTTCGGCCGCCGCCACGAGGCTGTCGTGGGCGCCAGCTTCAACCGCCAGCACGGCGACTTCGACTACCGCTCGGCCCTGTCGAGCGCGGCCGTGGGCAATTTCCTCGACTGGGACGGCTCGTATCCGGAGCCGGAATGGAGCAGCGATTCGGTCACCGCCAATCGGTACACCACCAAGCAAACGGGCTGGTACGGCGCCTTGCGCTTCAATCTTGCCGATCCGCTCAAGCTCATCGTGGGCGGCCGCTACAGCACGTGGGAAACGGATTCGGTCGGCTTTGGCGGCGGCAGCCGCCAGTCTTTCAAGAAGAACGAATTCACGCCCTATGCCGGCCTGCTCTACGACATCAACGAGACCTACACGGCCTACGTCAGCTACACCGGCATCTTCAATCCGCAGAGCTATCAGGACCGCAGCGGCAACTGGCTCGATCCGCTCGAGGGCAAGTCTTACGAAGCGGGCATCAAGGGCGAGTTCCTGGACGGCAAGCTGAACGCCAGCGCCGCGGTGTTCCAGATCGAGCAGGACAATGTGGCCCAGGTCGATCCGGGCTACATGGTGCCGGGCACCATCAACCAGGCCTACACCGCTGCGCAGGGCACGCGCAGCCGCGGTTTTGACCTGGAGGTTTCGGGTGAAGTGATGCCGGGATGGAACCTTGCCGCGGGCTGGTCGCACTGGACTGCGCGCGACGGCGATGGCAATGCCATACAGACCGACCAGCCGCGCAGCCTGGTGCGCGTGTTCACGACTTATACGCTGCCTGGCGATTGGAACCGTCTGACGGTGGGCGGCGGCGTCAACTGGCAAAGCCATGTGTACACGATGGCCAGCGGCCCGAACGGAGAAGAGCGAGTCGGTCAGGGCAGCTATGCGATCACCAATCTGATGGCTCGCTACCGCTTCAATCGCAACCTGAGCGCCCAGCTCAATGTGAACAACCTGTTCGATCGCAAGTACTACAGCCAGATCGGGTTCTACAGCCAGGGCGCGTGGGGGGCGGGACGCAGCGCCATGCTGACGATGCGCTACCAGTACTGACGCGTGCCAGGACGGGGGGCGCAGGCGCCGCGCGCCTAGCGCTCCTGCTCCAGCGTCGCCTTCATCCGCACCATGCTCTCCTGGCTGACCATGATCACGCCGCTGGCTGGCTGGTCGATGTCCAGGATGAAGGTCAGCACCAGGGAAATAAGCGTGGCGAACAGGCCGGTCGAGATCAGCCGCCTGCGCTTGTGCAGCCCGGTGCCGTAGGCGATGAAGCCCATTGCGCCGCCGGTGACGATGAAGAGCAGATAGAAGACGGGCTCGGGTACGTGGTTTTCCAGCGCGACGCGGCGCTTTTCATTGACCTGGGCCATTTCGTTGATGGCCTGGATGAACATGACCGTGGATATCGACGGCGGGTTCTCCAGGACGCTCGCAGCCGTGCTCCGGATCTGGCGCTCGATGCGCCGCGACGTCACGCTGGCCGCGGCCAGGCGCTCCTTGTCGTTGTCGGCGTCGCTGAACTCCAGCGCCGTCGTCGTGTATTCCAGCAAGAGCTTCGCGATGGGATCGCGGGCCGCGGGAGGCAGCAGCTGCGAGCGCCAATAGGCGTTGCCGATGGCGTTGGCCTCTTCCAGCACCAGGTTCTTGCGCGTTTCGAAACGCGTCACCGACATCGCGAAGGTAAAGCCCAGCAGCAGCGCCAGCAGGCCCAGCAAGGCGGTCTGGAGCGCGCCGATATGGGTCTTGGCGGCGTCGTCGGAAGCGCGGCGGTGCCTGCGCCCCAACCGGAAGCCCAGCTCGATGATGGCCAGGCAAGCGATTACGCAGATGAAAAACACGTAGGTTTCATCAATTTCGCGCAGCACGTTGATTTCCGGTGGTTATTTGGGGATAGAGCGTATGCCGAGTGCGGCGCGGCGGGCAAGGGGCGAATAACCCGCAGCCGCGGATCGTTGCCAGGTATTTGAAAAGCTTCTTGGAGTAAGGTGTCGCTTCCCTAGTAAGCGACACCGCACGGAGCAGAAATTGAAATACCGCAAACTCGGCCGTACCGACCTGGATGTCAGCCTGATCGGACTGGGCACCATGACCTGGGGCGAGCAGAACACCGAAGCCGAGGCGCACCAGCAGCTGGACTACGCCCTGGAGCGTGGCATCAATCTGGTTGACGTCGCCGAAATGTATCCGGTGCCGCCCAAGCCCGAAACGCAGGGCCTCACCGAGACCTATATCGGCACCTGGCTGGCGCGCAGCAAGCGCCGCCAGGATATCGTGCTGGCCAGCAAGGCGGCGGGCCCCGTGCGCGACGCGAAGCGTCCGGGCCACATCCGCGACGGCAAGACCCACCTGGACCGCAAGAATCTGACCGCGGCCCTGGATGCCAGCCTGAAGCGCCTGCAAACGGACTACCTGGACCTGTATCAGCTGCATTGGCCCGACCGCACGACGGCCACCTTCGGCAAGCTGTCCTATCCCTGGGTCCAGGACGAGTACACCGTGCCGATCGAGGAAACGCTGGAGGTGCTGCAGGACTTCGTGCGCGCCGGCAAGGTGCGCCACATCGGCGTGTCCAATGAAACGCCCTGGGGTGTCGGCCAGTTCCTGCGGCATGCCGAGAACAAGAGCTTGCCGCGCATCGCAACCATCCAGAACGCCTACAGCCTGCTGAACCGCGTCTACGAGATCGGCCTGTCTGAGTACTCGCACCACGAAGGCGTGGGCCTGTTGGCCTATTCGCCGCTGGCGATGGGCATGCTTTGCGGCAAGTACCTGGACGGAGCGCGCCCGGCCGGCGCCCGCCTGACGCTCTACACGCGCTTCACCCGCTACAGCAATGAGCAGGCCGAGGCCGCCACCCGCGCCTACGTCGAACTGGCGCGCACGCACGGCATTTCGCCCACCCACCTGGCCCTGGCCTGGGTCAACCAGCGCCCCTTCGTCACCAGCAACCTGATCGGCGCGACCACGCTGGAACAGCTGAAGGAGAACATCGACAGCGTGGACGTGACCCTGTCGGCCGAGGTGCTGGAGGCGATCGACAAGATCCACGCCCGCCAGCCGAATCCGGCGCCGTGATGCGCTGATCGCCCCGTCAGCCATGGCGGCAAGAACCCATGACGCTTTCCGGGCGTCATGGGTTTTTTCATGGAGGACGCCGACCCGGCCACGGATACACTTTTTTTCCTGGCGGCTGTCGATTTCGACTGGCGCGGTTCGTCGTGTGGATGGAGCATGCAAGTTCCATCATCCACACAAGGAGACCGAGATGCGATTCATGGTTCAAGTCAGGGCCACCGCCGATAGCGAAGCAGGGGTGATGCCCACCCAGCAACTGCTGGCCGACATGGGGCGGTTCAACGAGGAACTGGTCAAGGCGGGCGTGATGCTGGCGGGCGACGGCCTGAAACCCAGCTCCAAGGGCGCACGGGTGCACTTTTCCGACAGCAGCCGGCAGGTGATAGACGGCCCCTTTGCGGAAACCAAGGAGCTGATCGCCGGCTACTGGCTCTGGGAGTGCGCCTCGCTGCAGGAGGCCATCGAATGGGTCAAGCGCTGTCCGAATCCGATGCCCGGCCCGTCTGACATCGAGATCCGCCCGCTGTACGAGGCCGACGACTTCGGCGAGGAGTTCACGGCGGAGCTGCGCGCCCAGGAGGAGCGGCTGCGCGATCAGTTGGAAAAAGCGTCCAAGCAGTGACCGCAGGGCCAGAGCGGCATGGGGAAGTTCGCAGTTATTAATATAATTGCGAATCAGTCTTATTTATAAGAAGTCGACATTTCTTCCCCTCCCGCTCTGGAGAATTCAACGTGGTCCGTCCCGCTTCCGCCAGGAAGTGCCGCGCGCGCAAGCACGCGCGGCATGCCGTTGCACCCTATGCCCTAGCCCTGACCCTGGGCATCGTTCATTCCGGGGGCGTCCAGGCCCAGGCCGCCGGCACGCCGCCGCCGACGGTCGGGGGGGATACGCAAGGCGTGGCCCAGTTGCCGGCAGTGACCGTCAACGCGACCTCGCTGGACGACACGCTGGAGCATCTGTCCGCGCCGGTGAACAGCGGGGCGCTGGGCAACCGCAGCCAGCTGGAGACGCCGTTTTCCACGGCCGTGGTCACCGCCGCGGATATCGAGGAGCGGCAGGTCCGCAAGCTGGGCGACGTGTTCGCCCTGGACGCATCCGTCACCGACAACAGCGCCTCCTACGGCGCCTGGGCCAGTTATCTGAGCGTGCGCGGCCTGCCGCTGGATTGGCAGAATTCCTACCGCATCGACGGCAAGCCCTTCCTTAGCTACGTCACCACCTTGCCTTACGAGCACTTCGAACAGATCGACCTGCTCAAGGGCGCATCCGGTTTCATGTACGGCTTCGGTTCGCCGGGCGGACTGATCAACTATGTCACCAAGAAGCCGACCGACGAGCCGGTGCGCAGCATCGAGCTGGGCTATGTGTCCAAGGGCCTCCTGCGTGAACACGTCGATCTGGGCGGGCGCGTGGGCGGCGACGGCCGCTTCGGCTATCGCCTGAACGCCACGCATGAAGAGGGCAATACCTATAACGGCGGCTCGCTGTATCGGGATTCGGTGTCGCTGGCGCTGGACGCGCGCCTGACCGACAAGCTGACCTGGGACTTCCAGTCCATCTACCAGAACCGCAAGGCGATCGGGCAGGAGCCGACCATCTACGCTGGCCAGATGGCGGGCTCGGAGCTGCCGTCGCCGGTGCGCAACGACAACGGCAGGCTGGTGGGCCAGGGCCCGTATGCCGACAATAAATTCCGCTTCTATTCGACCGGGCTGAAGTACCAGCTGTCGTCCGATTGGTCAGTGCGCACCGACTACAGCTACAGCTCCACTCGCACCCGCCGCAATGAATCGGTGCTGTTCCTGCAGAACCAGGCGGGCGACTACCAGGACTATCGCTCGGATTACGGTGAAGCCTATGCCTACAACCAATGGCAGGGCATGCTCGAAGGCAGGTTCAGCACCGGCCCGCTGAAACACCAGGTGGTGGCGGGCGCGTCCTGGCAAAAGCAGAAGAACGACTACAGCGCCAACGGCGTGTACCAGCTGCAAGGCACGGGCAATCTGCGCACGCAGAACACCAACACCTATTACAGCGAGGGCAGCCTGGACCTGTACCGCGCCGCCGAGATCACGCAGAAGGCGCTGTTCGCAAGCGACACCATCGACCTGACCGGCGGCTGGTCCGTGCTGGGCGGCCTGCGCTATACCGACTACGAACAGGTCGGTTTCGACGCCGCGGGCGTGCGCAATTCGCGCTACGACAAGAACGGCGTGCTGACGCCGACGGTGGCGCTGATGTACAACATCACGCCGCAGACCATGGCCTATGCCAGCTACATCGAGTCGCTGGAGCCGGGGTCGTCGGTGGGCAATACCTACGCCAACTTCGGCGCGCTGCTGGACCCGCTCAAGAGCAAGCAGTACGAACTGGGCATCAAGACCAACCAGGACGGCTGGGCTGCCACGGCGGCGCTGTTCCGCATCGAGAAGAAGGCGGAATACACCAACGCCGCCAATGAGCTGGTGCAGGACGGCAAGTCGATCTACCAAGGGCTGGAGCTGGGAGCCTCCACGCGCATTGCGACGAACTGGAATGTGGGCGGCAGCCTGATGTTCCTGGATTCGGAATACAAGAAGGGTTCCAGCTTCACCGGGAACCGGGTGGCGGGCGCGCCCAAGTTCGTCGCCGCGGCTCAGGTTGCGTATTCGGTGCCGCAACTGCCGGGTCTGAAACTCAGGGCCGACGTGAAGTACACCGGCAGCACCATGCTGGGCGCTTCGAATGCGGTCCAGGTGTCCGACTACGCCATCGTCAATATCGGCGCCACCTACGACACGCGCATCTACGGCTACGAAACCACGTTCCGCGCGGGCATCAACAATATGGCCGACAAGCGTTACTGGCTATACCAGTCGCCGGACTACGTGAAGGCGGGCGACCCGCGCACCTACGCCTTGAGCGCCAGCCTCAAGTTCTAGACGCCGTCACGTCCCACAGGCGGTCAGGCGCAAAGTCCTGCTGTTCGCCCTTCTTGGCGTAGCCCAGCGGATTGGCCACGATGCGGCAGCCATTCTTCACATAGTCCTGCGGACAGTGGAGATGGCCGTGCATCCAGACGTCGGCCAGGGGCAGCAGGGCGTCCAGCGCATTGCAGAACCCTGCTGTGCCGGGGGTGACGCCGTAACGCGGATCCGCGCTCGCCAAGGTGGGGGCGAAGTGGGTGATGGCCACGGTCGGCCCGTCGTGGGGCGCGCGCAGGGCGTCTTGCAGCCATTGCTGGCATAGCAGCCCCTGCTCGCGCATCTGCTCGGCCATGAAGGGCGCGCCGTTGCGGCGCATTTCGGCCTTTTCCAGATAGAAGTCCGCCGCGCGAAACGCTTTTTCGCGCTTTTTCAGGGCCGCGCCGACGGTGTCGCCGGGCGCGGCCAGCGCGTCGAAATCCGTCCACAGCGTGGTGCCGACAAAGCGCACGCCATCGATGACCAGCGTCTCGCGTTCCAGCCAGTGGATGCCGAGTTCGCCGCAAAGCTGGCGCAGCCGTGCGTGGGTCTCGTCGAAATCGACGTTGTCGTATTCGTGGTTGCCGGGGACATACACCACGGGCGTGGGCCAGCCCTTGCTCGGCGCATAGCTGCCCAGGCCGAAGTCGTCGCCCGTCATGAGCGAACCGCGGCGGTATGAGCCTATGTCCCCGGCCAGCACGAGCAGGTCGGCGCCGGGTGCGGGCCGGGCCAGGAAATCCGGGTCGGTTTCAAGGTGCAGGTCGGAGAGCAATTGGATCTTCATAGCCGCCATCTTAGGCCACTGGCGGCGCAGCCGCCGCTGCGGGAGGCCATTGTTCCATGCGACACTTTCCTGGTTCACCAGCCACACAGGAGGAATTCCATGCGTATCGCCATCATGACCGCCGCTGCCGCGCTTGCGCTGGCCGCAAGCGCGCAGGCGCAGCCGCTGGATTGCGGCAACGCGGCCACGCAGACGGACATGAGCCTGTGCGCCGACCAGGCGTACCGCAAGTCCGACGCCGCCTTGAACGCCGCCTACAAGGAAGTGACCGCGCGCCTGAAGAACGACCGGGACGCGACGACCCAGCTGCATGCCGCCCAGAAGGCCTGGCTGTTCTTTCGCGATGCGGAGTGCGCCTTCGCGTCCAGCAGCACGTCCGGCGGCAGCGCGTATCCCATGACGCTGAGCCTGTGCCTGGACAAACTGACGCAGGCGCGCACCAAGGAACTGCAGGCCTACCTGAAGTGCGAGGAAGGCGACCTGAGCTGCCCGGTGCCGGGCAAGCAGTAAGCCGCCGCATGAAGACCGATGAGATGAACAAGAACGATCCGGGCCTGATCACGGACGAGCAGGGCGTGGCGCGCTGCTTCTGGCAGCCGTCCATGCCCGACTATCACGACCATGAGTGGGGCAGGCCGGTGGCGGATGACCGCCGCCTGTACGAGAAGATCTGCCTGGAGGGTTTTCAGGCCGGCATGGCCTGGATCACGATCCTGCGCAAGCGCGAGGCGTTCCGCGCGGCCTTCGATGACTTCGACTTCGAGCGGGTGGCGCGCTACACGGAGCGCGACGTCGAGCGCCTGATGGGCGACGCGGGCATCGTGCGCAACCGTAGCAAGATCGTGTCCGCCATCAACAATGCCAGGCGCGCACGCGCCCTGGCCGACGAGACGGGTTCATTGTCGGCCTGGCTCTGGAGCCATGAGCCGCCGGCCCAGGACCGTCCCGCGACCGTGGACCTGGACTACTGGAATGGCAATCCGACCTCGCCGGCGTCGGCGGCGCTGTCGCGTGACCTGAAGAAGCGCGGCTGGACCTTCGTGGGCCCGACAACCATGTACGCCTTCATGCAGGCCGTGGGCATGGTCAACGATCACATGAGCGGCTGCGTCTGCCGCCAGACGGTCGAGGCCGCGCGCGCGGGGTTCAAGCGGCCGAAATAGGCCGCGGCAGCGGCTGGCGCGAAAAATGTTGAATTGGTTGCGATCCGCAAGTATATTGGTTGCGAATCGCAACTTTAAGGGCGCGCCATGGATCTGATCGATACCCCCATCCAGTCCCGCGATCAGACGATCCGGGATTTGCGGGAGTTCTCACGCAAACTGGTGCGCGAGCTAGGCTTCATGCGCAGCTCGCTGGCCGGCAGCGAGCTGGCCCCGTCCGCCGTCCACGCCATCATCGAGATCGGCCTGCAGCCGGGCATCCAGGCGCGCGATCTGGCGGCCATCCTCAGGCTGGACAAGTCCAATACCAGCCGTCAGGTCGCCAAGCTGGAGTCAGCCGGGCTGCTGACGCGCGAGGCCGACAGTGACGATGCGCGCTCGTCGCGGCTGTACCTGAGCGAAGCCGGCACCCGGCTGCGTATGCAGATAGACCAGTTCGCCACCGGCCAGGTTTCGCGGGCATTGCGCCAACTGGCGCCCGAGGACCAGCAATCGCTGATCCGCTTTCTTTCCCTTTACGCCGACGCCCTGTCGCACGAGAACCCCAACACCGCGCTCGTCACAGACGGCATCGCAGAGCAGATCCACGCGGGCTACCTGCCTGGCTGCATCGGCGACGTGGCCAGCCTGCATGCGCGCTATTACGCGCAGGCCTCGGGATTCGGCGTGTACTTCGAACGCAAGGTCGCGAGCGAGCTGGCCGAGTTCGCCGAAGGCCTGCCCGCCACCGGCAAGAACATCTGGCTGTACGTAGACAACGGCAGGACGCTGGCTTCCATCGTCATCGATGGCGATCTTGCCGCCCGTGACGCGCACCTGCGCTGGTTCATCGTCGACGAGTCGCTGCGCGGCATGGGCGTGGGCCGCGTCCTGCTGGAGCGGGCCATGGCGTTTGTCGACGCCCACTACGACGAGACGTACTTGTGGACCTTCAAGGGGCTGGATGCAGCCAGGCATCTCTACGAGGCTGCCGGCTTCACGCTGGCCGAGGAGTCCGAAGGCCGGCAGTGGGGCAGCGTGGTGGTCGAGCAGCGCTTTGTCCGCCGCAGCCGGCGCGCTTCAGATCACGCTGATGCGCAATTCGGCCAGTAGGGCTGCCGCCTGAGTCTTGGATATGGTGGCGCCTGCCAGGCGCGCGGCCGAATTCAGGTCCAGGCCGCCCAGGTCGGCTTCGCGCAGGTCGGCGCCTTCGAAGCGGACATTCTTCAGGATGGCGTTGCGCAGGCTGCCGCCATGGAACACGGTGTCGCGGAAATCGCTGCCGGTCAGGTCGGCATCGGAGAAGTCCAGGTGCCGCACGTCGGTCTTGCGAAACGACACGCCGCGCAGCAGCGCGCCGACCAGCAGGCATTCCTCCAGCGACCAGCCCAGGCAGGCGATGCCGTCGAAGTCGCTGCCGGTGAGCTTGCAGCCCTGGAAACGGGCGGCGGCCAGCCGGGCGCGGCGCCAGTTGGCATTGTTGAGGTCGCAGTTTTCAAAGACGGCATCGCTGGCGTCGCATGAGGCGAAATCCACCTGGCCGCCGCGGCAGCGCAGCCAGACGGAGTCCGCCAGCGTGGCGCCCTGAAAGGAAGCGCCAGCGATCGCGCAAGCGGTCATTTGCGCGCCGCGCAGATCCAGGCGCGAAAAATCCGCGTCCTGGAAGTCGCAGTCATGGAACGACAGCGGACGGCCGGCCGACTGTTCGATCAAGCCCTGCATCAGCTTGCGGTCCACTTCCTGGCCCGCCACCGTCTCGATTGCTTTTTGCGTCATGCTGCGCGTTCCTGCCTGAATTCCCGGAAAACGGACAGCCTACTGGAAGATTTCGCTTTCGACGCAGAAGGCGATCAGTTCCTGGTCGGTGCGGACGTTGAGCTTGCGCATGGCCGAGATCTTCTGGCCGCTGACCGTCTTGACGCTGCGCTTCAAGGCCTCGGCCACCTGCATCATGGATTCGCCGCGGATGAAGTGGCGCAGCACTTCGAATTCCTTGGGCGACAGGCTGTTGATGCGTTCGCCGATGAACTTGCTGCGCTCATCGGCCGCGCCGTCGCGCTGGAAGCCGGGCGGATAGTACTTGCGGCCGGCATGCAGCGTTTCCAGCGCGGTCATGATTTCGGTGAGGTTGTCGCGCTTGAGCACCACGGCGGCCACCCCGGCGTCGTAGAGCGCCGAGATGATCATGGAGTTCGACACCATGGTCAGCACCACGATCTGGACGTCCGGATAATGCCGCGTCAGGTATTTGACCAGGCGGATGCCGTCGCCATAGGTGTCGTCGCCGGGCATGGAGTAGTCGGTGATGACCACGTGCGGCATATCGCGTTGCAGGTGCTGGATCAGCGCGGTCGGCCCGGGCAGGGTGGCCGTGACCTCGAAGTTGAGGTCCTTTTCCAGCAGGTCGCGCATCCCCATCAAGACCAGGGGATGGTCGTCGACCAGGACGATGCGGAGTCTTTCCATGCGGGGGAGTGACTTCAAGCGAGCCCTTGCTTCAAGTGGAGAGAAGGCGGGCGGACTCAGGGTTGGGGGCGGAGGCAAACCCATAGCGTAGTGGTTTTTGCGTAGCGGCGCGCCCCGCGCCCGAGAACCGGGGCGGGGACCTATGCGGAATAGGGATATCGGCGGCCTCAGCCGGCCGCTTCTTCCTGCAGGCGGCCCAGCACGAAGCCGTCGACCGCGCTGGTGCGGCCGCGCCACAGCGTGGGCTGTCCGGCGATGGGGGTGCCGTCGGCAGTGAAGAACAGGGCGTCGGCGAGATGGATGTAGTTCGGCAGCGGGTCAGCGGGTTGGGGCACGCGGAAGACGTCGCCCAGTTCCGTCAGCGAGGCATGCACGGCCTTGCGAGTGGCGTCGTCCACCTTGTCCAGGGATCCCGTGAAGCTGGCGGCGAAGCTGTCGAAGTACTCTGCCCCGGACACGATGGAACCCGACACCAGCATGCCGCCCATCTGCAGGGTGACGCCGATGCTCTCGATCTGGCTGCCGTTGTTCACCAGGTTGACGAGGAATTGCAGGAAGGCGTCGGCGTCGGGAACGTTGCTCATGGCGTGATTTCTGGAAATGTTTGGAAAGCAGCCAAGATACTCGAATCGCGGGCGAAATACACAGAATGGGATAGGCCGAAAAACAGCCAAATCCGACCGCTATCCGCGCGCTTTGGGAACTGCCATTTTTTCCAGGCTGCGCCCCAGCCGTTCGCTGGCCAGACGCAGGCGGTCCTGCAGCGCCGCAGGCGCCAGCACCTCGAATTCGACGTCCAGCGCCATCAGCCAGTACACCAGCGCGTCCAGGCTGGGCACGGCGCATTGCAGTACGCAACGTGCTTCGTCCAGCGCTTCGATCTGGCCGGCGCCCGGCGGGATGCGCGTGGCCATGACGGCGCGCGGCGCGTGCAGGATCACGCGCGCGGGTTCCTGGTGCGGCGCCATGTTGACCGACCGCGAGACATAGGCGCGCAGATCGCCGCCTTCGGGCGGAGGGCGCGGCGCGAAATGCGCGCCGACTTCCGGGGCGCCCGCGATGCGGTCGATACGGAAGGTGCGCCAGTCCTCGCGCGCGGGATCCCAGGCCACCAGGTACCAGCGGTATCCGGTATGCGCCAAGCCTTGCGGCTCCACCAGCCGGGTGCTTGCCCGGCCCTTGCCGTCCGCATAGTCGAAGCCGACCCGCAATTGGTCGCGGCAGGCGGCTGCCAGCGTGGCCAGCAGGGTGGCGTCGACGGCCGCGCCGTCGCGCGGGATCGGCACGATGGCCGATCGCAGCGCGTCGACCCGGTGGCGCAGGCGCTGCGGCATGACCTGCTCCAGCTTCACCAGCGCCCGCAGCGCGGTTTCCTCGATGCCGCCCACCGTGCCCGTGGCCGCCGTGCGCAGCGTGAGCGCCACGGCCAGCGCTTCATCGTCGTCCAACAACAGGGGTGGCAGCGCCTTTCCCGC
Organism: Achromobacter sp. ACM02; assembly: GCF_014851605.1. Classification (NCBI taxonomy): domain Bacteria; kingdom Pseudomonadati; phylum Pseudomonadota; class Betaproteobacteria; order Burkholderiales; family Alcaligenaceae; genus Achromobacter; species Achromobacter sp. ACM02. The sequence continues at coordinate 170,478 of NZ_JACUZY010000004.1, read as the reverse complement.
GCGAAAGGCGTAGCCGCCGGCCACGCCGCTGCTGGCATGGACGGGGTAGCCCAGTTCGCGCAGCTTGTCGATGTCGCGCCGCAGGGTGCGGGGGTGGATCGCCAGCGTCGCGGCCAGTTCGGTCCCGGCCCAATGGCGGCGGGTCTGCAGCAGCGACAGCAGGCGCAGGAGGCGGTTGCTGGAAGTAAGCATGGCGGCACGATAGCGCGTATCGAGGGCGGAATCTGTCCTCAATGGATTCTACAGTGGCCCCCGTAGTCAGCGGCAGGGGCCGCGACGCACATCCCTTGATCGAATTGGAGATTTGCCCATGTCTATCGTTTTCTATTGGCACCCCATGTCCAGCGCAACCCCGGTTGCCAGCGCGCTCGCTGAACTGCAAGTGCCGCATGAACGCATCAAGGTGGACATCAGGACGGGGGAACAGCATCGCCCCGAATTCCTGGCGCTCAATCCGAACGGGAAGGTCCCCACGCTGACAGTGGACGGCGCTCCCTTGTTCGAAACCTTGGCGATACAGCTATGGCTGGGAGAGCGCTACGGCGTGGAGCGCGGCCTGTGGCCTGCCGCCGGCACGCCCGAACGCCTGCTGGCGATGTCGTGGTGCGTCTGGTCCTATGTCAGCTACGGCGCGGCGGTGATGCGCCTGTATCTCGCCACGCAGGGCGCAGACGCGCCCGGCGGCGCCGAGGCGGAACGCGTATTGGATGACGTGGACGCGTTGCTGGCCGTGCTGGACGGCCATCTGTCGCGGCAGCCCTGGATGTTGGGCGCGGCCTACTCATTGGCCGATCTGGTGGTCGGTTCGGTGGTCGGCTACAGCGCCTATCTGGGCGCCAGGGTGGCGTCGCATCCGCATGTGCGGGCATGGATGGACCGGGTCCAGGCCCGGCCCGCCATGCAGATCGACGCTTAGCGCGCGTGGGCGGGCGCCGCGGCTTACCAGCCCCAGCAGGTGCCGGTCGCGGGCTTGCCGCAGTTGCGGTAGTTCACGGCGAACCACAGCTTGCCTGCGCCCCGCGGACTGCCATCGTTCTTGGCGTCGTTGCGCGGCAGTTCTTCCAGGGTGTCGCGCGCCTTCTTGGTGGGCGAGCCGCTGGCGGCGTCGGGCGACAGCGCGATACGTCCCAGGCCGGCAGCGTCGCGGTCATCGAAGACGATGTCGGCGTCCTTCAATGCGCTCATCTTCAGGGAGGCGTCGCGCACCGCGGCGGCATAGCTGTCATTGGCGCCGGCAGGCGCCAGGCTCTTGTCGAGCGTGCTGACAGCGAGGATCTGCGCCGGCGCGGCGGGCGCCATCATCTTGTACTGGTCCAGGCCCGGCAGCTGGCCGCCCGCGGCCTGGCGGCGCAGCCAGTCGCCCCACAGGAACTCCGCGAACTCCGGCAGGTTGCCATTGCTGTAGGCGATGTCGCGGGTGAAGTACACCAGCGAGCGGTAGCGGTCCTCTTGCATGCCGCCGGCTTCCTGGGCGCTGGCCAGCCCCAGGCGGGCGGGCAACTGGTCCACGGTGATGGGTTGGTTCTGGCCGTCGCGCAGCCAGGCGCGGCGCTCGTCGACCATGCGCTGCCAGAACGCCGCCGCATTGGGCAGGGTGCTGTAGTTGGCGTCGACCTTGACCCAGACCGGCAGCTTGGGGCCGCCATCGGCGATTTCGCGCAGCGACGAGAAGGTATGGTGGCCGTCGGTCAGATACAGGTTGCCGTCCCAGCCGACCACCACCGTCTTGAGGTTGGCCGCGTTGGTGCCCGGGGCGTTCTTGCAGGCATAGGTGGCCGGCTGGTCCAGGCGGGCGGCGCGCGCCTCGGCGATGCTCTGGAATTCCTGCGCGCGCTCGGCGCCGCCCATGTCTTCGCAGTAGTCGTCGAACTTCTTGCCGACCGTGCGGTTCAGGTAGTCCAGCTGCAGTGCCGGCTTGTCCGCCCAGGTCGGGCGTTCGAAGTCCCCTTGCCAGCGGCCGAGCTTGTAGTAGATCTGGTCGTAGCCGATGGCGGCCTGGGTGGGATGCAGTTCCTCGATGCGGACCTGGATGACGTCGCCCGGCTTGGCCTGCAGATAGGCCGTATTGCGCGGCGGCTGGGATTCTGCGGGGGGCGTTTCTTCGACGGGAGGCGGCGCGACGGTGACGGGTTCGTCGTCATGGTCGTCGCCGCCGCCGTTGCAGGCTGCGAGGGCCAGCGGCAGCAAAGCCGCGGCCAACGCATGCAACAAACGTTGCCGGCGGGCGGGAAAAGCGCGACGCGCGGGAAGAGAGGTAGAGGGCATGGTCCGTTTCAGGATCTGGTTTCAAAGATAGCCGATCATGAGGGACGCGTGTTTCCTGCAGATTGCACCGGAACGGGTTGCCACGCATGCAGCCTGTCCATCAGGCCGCGCACGACGGTGGCCTGACGGCGGATTCTGGCGGCTGCGGCGGCGGACAGGCCTTCTGCCAGTTCTTCTTCCAGCGCCTCGAAGTGCGAGGCTGGCGCGCGCATCTGCAGGGCCAGCAGCGCGCCCTGTATGCGGTGCAGCATCTGGGCGGTGGCAAGGGCGTCGGGTTTCTCGGCGGCTTGCTCCAGCGCATCGAGATCCTGGGTCATGGTGTCCTTGACCAGTTGCCGGTGATCCGGCGCCAGCGCGGCGTATACCGCGAGCGTACCCGCGGCGGGGAAAGCAGAAGTATGGGGGAGCGGTTTGTGCATGAGAGCCTCCTGGACGTACATGCGGATGACGTCAGGCTCTCGGGCGATATTAAAGAAGCCCGATACCAGGGGGCTTCGAATCGGACGGATTCGCCGACAGCGGAGCGGCCCCGCAGCCGCTCCGCTGACTTGCTTAGAACGTGTGGCGCACGCCGACGCCGGCGGCCGTGCTCTTCAGGCCGTCGATGAAGGCATAGTCCTTGCCGTACGAACCATAGGCGTACAGGTTGGTGCGCTTGGACAGGTCGTAGGTGTAGCCCACGCTCCAGACGTTCATGTTGGTGTCGCCGCCGGTCAGCTTGTCGTTGTTCGGCGACACGTGTTGCCACGACGCGAACAGGCTGCTTGCGCTGCCCAGGGGCAGAGTGGCGCCCAGCATGTAGGAGTTGGCCTTGAAGCCGTCCACGAAGCGGTTGGTGCCGAATTCATCGCTGAAGGGCGTGCCTGCCGGCAGGTCCTGGCCGACGAACCAGCCGTCGGTGGTGCGGCCGTAGGCGGCGGCGAGCTTCACGACCTCCAGGTCGTAGGACACGCCCAGCGCGTACTGGCGCGGCGTGGCGTCATGGTCGATGGAGCCGCGGTTGGAGCCGTTGAGCTGGTCGTAGGTCAGCGCGACGTTCAGCGGACCTTGCACGTAGCGCAGGCCGAAGGTGATGCCGCGGGTATTGTCGGCGGTGCGAAAACCCGTCTGGTCGGCGGTCGTGTCGTCCGCATTGAACGAGTAGCCGATGCCAAGTTCGAAGCCGTTCACCGAAGGCGTCTTGTACATCACCATGTTGTCCCAGCGCATGGTGTTGGCGGCGCTGAAACCCAGGCCCATGTTGGACTGGGTGTAGCTGGTGTAGAAGGGGTCGATGTCGGCAAGGTAGTTCGAGCCCACCGTGGCCTGGCGGCCGAACTCCAGCGAGCCCCAGGCGTCGTTGGCCAGGCCGATGGTGGCCTGGCGGCCGAACAGGCGGCCGGACTGTCCGCGCTGGCCGTTGGCCGAGTCGAATCCGCTTTCCAGCTTGAACGTGGCGCGCAGGCCGTCGCCCAGATCTTCGGCGCCGCGCAGGCCCCAGCGCGAGCCGGCCTGGATGCCGTTGATCATGCCTATCTTGCTACCGTCGTATCCATCGCCTTTGATCTTGTTGTAGCCGATGCCGGTGTCGATGACACCATAGAGAGTTACCGACGATTCTGCCTGAGCAACGCCTGCAAAAGTCGTGAACATTGCGGCGGCGAGCAGCGTCTTTTTCATCCTTGGGGACTCCTGGTTGAGGGGTGGAAAAAACAAAAGGGAACAGCACGCGAGCATGTAGCTCAGCGCTGTTCCCAGCCCTCATTGTAGGACACCGGCCGCAGCCGGCGGATTCAGCCCTTGCGGCGCGCGCGCTTTTCCTCGCGCACGAAGATGAAAACGCCGACCAGCACCATGGCTGCCAGGGCGTACCAGGTGATGGCGTAGCTCAGGTGATTGTTGGGGAAGTTCAGCACCGTCAGGCCGCCGACGGGAGCGGTGCGCCCGCTGCCGTCCTTGCCCGTCGCATCGGCGTCGATGAAGTAGGGGGCCACGTCGGTCAGGCCGCGCGCCGCGGCGATGGCGGGCAGATCGCGCGAGTACCAGAGGTTGGTCGCCGGATCGTTGTTGCGCAGGAAACCATGAGGGGGCTCGCCCATGCGCAGCAGGCCGGTGACGGTGGCTTCTTCGGGCGTTTGTTGTATGGCCGACTTGCTTTTGCGCCATTCGGGCAGCACGAAGCCGCGGTTGACCAGCACCGTGCCGCCTTCGGGCAACTGCAGCGGAGTCATGACCCAGTAGCCGCTGCCCAGCTCGGTCGCGGCCTGCACCAGGGTCTGGCGGTCGTACAGGTAGGTGCCCTTGGCGGTGACGCGGCGGTATTCGGCGTTGTCGGAAGTCAGCGCGGGCCATTCGGCCTGGGCCGGCGCCGGCGTGGGCGCCGCATGGGCGCGTTGTTCGACCTGCGCGATCAGGGTGCGTTTCCAGGCCAGCCGGTGCACCTGCCAGGTGCCCAGGGCGCAGAGGCCCGCAAAAATGGCAACAGCAAGCACCCCCAGGATGACCAGGGTAACTTTGCTGCGCGGATTACGGGAGGAGGTGTCGCGGGAAGTGGAGTCGTTTACTGCGGCCATCAGGGCATTTTCCGCATGTCGTGTGTGGACATGGGCATCATATTGGAGTCGAGGTGGTACATGATCCAGATGGATCCGCTGAGCGTGATTACGACCAGCACCAGCGTGAATATTAACGCCAACATGTTCCAGCCGCTTTCGGACTTGGTGTCCATGTGCAGGAAGTAGATGATGTGGACCACGATCTGCACCGCGGCGAACGCCAGGATCACCAGCGCGGTGGTCCGGGACTGAGAGAAGACCTGGTTCATGACCAGCCAGAACGGGATGGCGGTCAGGATGGCCGCCAGCACGAAGCCGGTCATGTAGCTTTTGAAGGTGCCATGGGCGGCGCCGTCATCGTCGTCGTGGTGGTCGTGGCCGCCGTGGCCGTGATCGGCCGGATGATCCAGGTGCGCGGTCATGGCAGCACTCCCATCAGGTACACGAAGGTGAAGACGCCCACCCAGATCAGGTCCAGGAAGTGCCAGAACATGGACAGGCACATCAGGCGGCGGCGGTTTTCGGGGATCAAGCCGTGCATCTGGACCTGGATCATCATCGTCACCAGCCACACGATGCCGAAGGTGACGTGCAGCCCGTGGGTGCCGACCAGGGTGAAGAAGGACGACAGGAAGGCGCTGCGCTGCGGGCCGGCGCCCTGGTGGATCAGGTGCGCGAATTCGTACAGTTCCAGCGACAGAAAGCCCAGCCCCAGGATGCCGGTCACGGCCAGCCAGAGCTGGGTGGCGCCGACGCGGTTGCGCCGCATTTCCAGCATCGCGAAACCGTAGGTGATGGAAGACAGCAGCAGCAGCGCGGTATTCACCGCTACCAGCGGCAGGTCGAACAGGTCCGCGCCGGAAGGGCCAGCCGCATAGTTGCGTCCCAGCACGCCATAGGTGGCGAACAGGCAGGCGAAGATGAGGCAATCGCTCATCAGGTAGACCCAGAACCCGAGCAGGGTGCCGTTCTTGGGGTGGTGTTCGCCCGGGACGTGGAACATGGGCTCCGCGGGCGGCGCGGCGCCGCCGGGCAGGTTGGGGGCCAGGGTATCAGACATTTTTCGCTAGCAACCTTGTGCGGGCGTCTTCGGCGCGCACGACCTCTTCGGCCGGCACGTAGTAGTCGCGCTTGTAGTTGAAGGTGTGAATGATGGACACCAGGATCAGCGCCGCGAACGACAGCACGGCCAGCGGCCACATATGCCAGATCAAGGCGAAACCCATCACCACGCTGATACCCGCCAGGACGATGCCCGCCCAGGTGTTCTTGGGCATGTGGATGGGAATGAAGCCCTGCTGCGGCCGCAGGTAGCCGTGCTGCTTCATCTGCCACCAGGCGTCCTGGTCATGCACGCGCGGCGTGAAGGCGAAGTTGTAGTTGGGCGGGGGCGACGATGTCGACCATTCCAGCGTGCGGCCGTCCCAGGGGTCGCCGGTGTCGTCGCGCAGCGACTCGCGGCGGCGATAGCTGACCACCAGCTGGATCAGGAAGCTGGCGATGCCGCAGGCTATCAGCAGCGCGCCGAAGGCCGCCACCTGGAACCAGATCTGCAGGGACATGTCCTCGAAGTGATTCACGCGCCGCGTCACGCCCATCAGCCCCAGCACATACAGCGGCATGAAGGCGACGTAGAAGCCCACCAGCCAGAACCAGAACGAGCACTTGCCCCAGAACGGATCGAGCTTGTAGCCAAAGGCCTTGGGAAACCAGTACGTGATGCCGGCCATCAATCCGAACAGCACGCCGCCGATGATCACGTTGTGGAAGTGCGCGATCAGGAACAGGCTGTTGTGCAGGACGAAGTCGGCGGGCGGCACGGCCAGCAGCACGCCCGTCATGCCGCCGATCACGAAGGTCACCATGAACCCCAGGGTCCACAGCATGGGGACCTCGAAGCGGATGCGGCCGTGGTACATGGTGAACAGCCAGTTGAAGATCTTGGCGCCCGTGGGGATCGAGATGATCATGGTGGTGATCCCGAAGAACGAGTTCACGCTTGCCCCTGATCCCATGGTGAAGAAGTGGTGCAGCCACACCAGGTACGACAGCACCGTGATCACGACCGTGGCGTACACCATGGACGCATAGCCGAAGAGGCGCTTGCGGCAGAAGGTGGAAACCACTTCGGAGAAGATGCCGAAGGCCGGCAGGATCAGGATGTAGACCTCGGGATGGCCCCAGATCCAGATCAGGTTCACGTACATCATGGCGTTGCCGCCGAAGTCCGCCGTGAAGAAGTTGGTGCCCACGTAGCGGTCCATGGAGAGCAGCGCCAGCACCGCCGTCAGCACCGGGAAAGCCGCCACGATCAGCACATTGGTGCACAGCGCGGTCCAGGTGAAGATGGGCATGCGCATCATGGTCATGCCCGGCGCGCGCATCTTGACGATGGTGACCAGCAGGTTGACGCCGGAAAGCAGTGTGCCTACCCCCGCTATCTGCAGGGCCCATATGTAGTAATCGACGCCCACGTCGGGGCTCTGGAGGATCCCCGATAATGGCGGATACGCCAGCCAGCCGGTACGCGCGAATTCACCGACGAACAGCGACATCATGACCAGGATGACGCCGCCCGTGGTCATCCAGAAGCTGAAGTTGTTCAGGAACGGAAAGGCCACGTCGCGCGCGCCGATCTGCAAGGGCACGATGTAGTTCATCAGGCCCGTGACCAGCGGCATGGCCACGAAGAAGATCATGATCACGCCGTGCGCGGTGAAGATCTGGTCGTAGTGGTGCGGCGGCAGGTAGCCCATGGAATCGCCGAACGCCACCGCCTGTTGCAGGCGCATCATGATGGCGTCGGCGAAGCCGCGCAGCAGCATCACGATGCCCAGGATGACGTACATGATGCCGATCTTCTTGTGGTCGATGCTGGTGAACCACTCGCGCCACAGATAGCCCCATTTGCCGAAGTAGGTGATGGCGCCCACCACCGCGATGCCGCCGATGGCGACCGCGATGAAGGTGAAGAGCAGGATCGGTTCGTGGTAGGGAATGGCTTCCCAGGTCAACTTACCGAAGATCAGCTTGGTGAGGTCTGGTTGATCAGGCATCTCGATTCCAGCAAAAAGACCGCAATTTCACGAAGCCCCGTGCGCCAGCGATCCGCTACAGGACCAGTCCTTCGGTGGCGGTGCACATCGCGCCCACATACTTGCGCGGCGCGCCGGTCAGGCCCAGGCGCTCGCGCGTTCCGGCGTCCAGCGTGGTGACATTGAGCGCGCCGGGTATGCCCATGCCGCCTTGCGCGTCGATCGCCATCGCGTCGCGCATGCACATGCGGTTGGGTTCCACGCAGCGGTTGACGATCGCCTCGAACAGGCCGGGCGCGCTGGACGCATAGCGTTGCACCGGGTTGCGTTCGCTGGGTTGCTCCAGCTTCAGGTAGGTTTCGCGGCTGAGCGTGGCGTTGGAGGCGCGGGCGTCAGCCACCCATTTGTCAAAGCCCTGCTGATCCACGCCGTGGAACTTGAAGCGCATGCCGGAAAAGCCCGAGCCGCTGTAGTTGGCGGACAGGCCTTCGTATTCGCCGGGATGGTTGATCACCGCGTGCAGGGTGGTCTGCATGCCCGGCATGGCGTAGATCTGGCCCGCGAGCGCGGGCACGAAGAAGGAATTCATCACGGTGGACGAAGTGATCTTGAACTGGATGGGACGGTCCACCGGGGCCGCCATTTCGTTCACCGCGGCGATGCCCTGTTCGGGATAGATGAACAGCCACTTCCAGTCCAGCGCCACGACCTCCACGACCAGCGGTTTGGTGCCGGCGGGCACTTCGCGGCCCTCGGACAGGCGCACAAGCGGGCGGTAAGGATCCAATTGGTGCGTGCTGACCCAGGTGAGCGCGCCCAGCGCGATGATGATCAGCAGCGGCGCGGCCCAGATCAGGAGCTCCAGCATGGTGGAGTGATTCCAGTCAGGGTCATAGTGCGCTTCCTTGTTGCTGGCCCGGTAGCGCCACGCGAACACGAAAGTCAGGAGGATCACCGGCACGATGATCAGCAGCATCAAGCCGGTGGAAATGATGATCAGGTTGCGCTGCTGCAAGGCGATGTCGCCCGAGGGCGAGAGCAGGACTGCATTGCATCCGGCGAGCAATGGCAGCGCGGCAACCAGGACCAATCCGCGGAACCTTGGGAAGGACGGCATGACCATACCCCGAAACGTAACCGTGGGAAGTAAACGCAACACTACGCTGGAAGCCGCGAAAAATCTAGGGTAAAAAGAACAAAAATGTGCAGGGCGACGCGCGCAGACCAGGGCTGCATCCCAATGACGGAGCGGCTCTGCGCGATATGGGCTGCAGGCGCGCGGGTGTGTTTCAGGATCTGTTCCGAACCTCCTTTCAGCGAGCATTCACATGGCGACCACCACGCAATATCCCGGTCATGCTCCCTCACTCCCCGCGGCCGGCGGCGGTAGCCACGCCAAGGTGGCGCCAGGGGAAATCGCGGTGGGCGTGGTGGTGGGGCGCGCTTCCGAATACTTCGATTTCTTCGTCTTCGGCATCGCCTGCGTGCTGGTTTTTCCGCAGGTCTTCTTCCCCTTCGAACCGCGGCTGGAAGGCACGCTCTGGTCCTTTGTCATCTTCTCGTTCGCCTTCATCATGCGGCCCATCGGCACGGCGCTGTCGATGGCGGCGCAGCGGCGCTGGGGGCGTGCGACCAAGCTCACCATCGCCCTGTTCCTGCTGGGAACGGCTACGGTGGGCATGGCCTTCCTGCCGGGCTACAACGTCATTGGCGCGCATGCGATCACGCTGCTGGCGGTGTTCCGCTGCCTGCAAGGGCTGGCGCTGGGCGGGTCATGGGACGGCTTGCCGTCGCTGCTGGCGCTGAATGCGCCGCCCAACCGCCGCGGCTGGTATGCCATGCTGGGGCAGCTTGGCGCGCCCGTGGGCTTCATGGTGGCCAGCGCGCTGTTCCTGTTCCTGCACGTGACGCTGACCGAAGCCGATTTCCTGGAATGGGGCTGGCGCTATCCCTTCTTCGTGGCGTTTGCCATCAATGTGGTGGCGCTGTTCGCGCGGCTGCGCCTGGTCGTCACCGAGGAATACACGCAGCTGCTGGAAGAGGGCGAACTCGAACCGATCAGCGTTGCGCAGATGGTGCGCGAGCAAGGCTACAACCTCTTCATCGGCGCATTCGCGGCGCTGGCCAGTTATGCCTTGTTCCATCTGGTCACGGTGTTTCCCCTGTCCTGGATCGCGGTCAGCGCTACCCAGCAGATCCAGGACGTGTTGATCGTGCAGATCGTCGGCGCGGTGCTGGGCATACTGGGCACCATTGCCTCGGGCTGGCTGGCCGACCGCATCGGACGGCGCACCACGCTGGGCCTGCTGGCCCTGCTGATTGCCGTGTTCGCGCTGTTCACGCCCTGGCTGCTGGGCGGCGGGCCCAAGGCGCAGGATGCGTTCATCCTGGTGGGCTTCGTGCTGCTGGGGCTGTCCTATGGCCAGGCTTCGGGCACTGTCACCGCGAACTTCACGCGGCGCTTCCGCTATACCGGCGCTGCGCTGACCTCCGACATGGCATGGCTGATCGGCGCGGCATTTGCGCCGCTGGTCGCGTTGGGCCTGTCCGCGCGTTTCGGGCTGGTGGCGGTCAGCGTCTACCTGTTGTCGGGGGCTGCCTGCACGCTGCTGGCGCTGCGTATCAACAAGGTGCTCGAAACGCGCGACTGAAAGCGTCTGCCGTTCAGCCTGCGTAGCCTTCCAGCACGTTGGCGACGTTGACGCCCACGTCCGCCACGGCGTAGCCGCCTTCCATCGTGAACACCGCCGGCAGGCCCAGGCCTGCCAGCAGGCGGCCCACGTGCAGGTAGTCGGCGCTCTTGAGCTGGAACTTGGAGATGGGATCGCCTTCGTAGGTGTCCACGCCCAGCGCGATCACCACTGCGTCAGCCTTGAAGGCGCGCACGGCGGACAGCCCTTGTTCCAATGCCCGCGTCCAGGCGGCGAAACCGGTGCCGGCGGGCAGCGGCAGGTTCAGGTTGGCGTCCAGGCCAGCGCCTGCGCCGCGCTCATCGGCGTAGCCCAGGTAGAAGGGGTACTCGGTGGTCGGGTCGCCGTGCACCGATACGGTCAGCACGTCGGCGCGTTCATAGAAGATGCTCTGCGTGCCGTTGCCGTGGTGGTAGTCGACGTCCACGATGGCAACGCGTTCGGCGCCGGCTTCCCGCAGCGCTTGCGCGGCCAGCGCCGCGTTGTTAAGGAAGCAGTAGCCGCCAAAGAAGTCAGGGCCCGCGTGGTGGCCGGGCGGGCGCGTGAGCGCCATGGCGACGCGAGGGCCGCTCGCCGCCGAAACGGCGCGCGCGGCGTCGATGGCGCAGGCGGCGCCTGCGGTGGCGGCCTCCCAGGTGCCCGCGGTCAGCGGGCAGCCGCTGTCGAACGAGAACAGGCCGACCCGCGCGGCGAAGTTGGTCGGTTCGATGTCGTGGCGGAATCCGCGCACGGGCCAGACCGAAGGCAGGATGTCGAGGCCGGCATTGGCCGGATCCAGCGCCACCCAGTCGCGCCAGGCCGTTTCCAGGAAGTCCACGTAGCGCGGGGCGTGCACGCGCTTGACCAAGCCCAGGTCCGCCGCCGATGGCGTGCGCAATGCGCCGATGCCGCGCTGGTTCAGCGCTTGCAGCACGTACTCCAGGCGCGCCGGGGTTTCGTGACAGGGCACCAGCTTGCCGCGGAACATTTCCTGTCGGCCAGCGTGTTTTTCGTGGACAGGGTTGTGGAAAATCAGCACGGCGGGGGTGTCCTCGGACGTAGAGCCTGGTGGGCGGAAGCGCAACTATAGCGGCCGCGGCGTTTGCGGCGCCATTGCGCAGAGGGGGAATTTCGGGGGGATTGGCGCCTTAGCGGCCAGTCCGCGCGGCGCATGTGGCGCCCTTGGCGCCGGGATGCGGAATCTTGCGCTCCGATTCGCCTACGCGCCGGGTCCAGGAAATGATCCGCGCCGAGCCGTCCGGGCACACCCGGTACTGCTCGAAGCCATAGGTGTCGGCGCTGTAGCGGCACGCCACGGAAATAATGGGCTTGGCCGCGTCGAATTCGGGATTGACGAAGCCGCGGCATGGGCTGGCCACTGCATCGGGATACGGGATCTCCTGGTAGCGCCCGTCCTGGGGGCGGTACAGGAAGATGCGCGAAATCGCTTGCGTACTGCCGCCAGTCTGCCCGATGACGAAGTCGAGGTAGCCGTCATGGTCGACGTCCACGTCCTGGAACTGGTCCACCTCCTCGTCGCCGGAGATGTCCGCGATTTGCTGAGCGGACCCGTCCCCCACGCGTACGCTCAGGCGCTGTTGCGGCAGCTCGGTAATGGTCACCACGGCAGGCAGGCCGGGCCGGACAGCGTACGAGTAGTCGCGCGCGGCGGCATCCTGGCCGGGCATGAAGAGCGCGGCCAGTGCCGCCAGCGACAGGAATCCTTTCATGCGGGCGCCCTCCGCGCCGTGAACTCGGTGAGGCATTATGCCGCAGCGGCTTGCGGGGAAACCAGGACTTGCCGCCCGGCGGGCGGCGCAGGATCCTGGGTAGAATTCCAAGATACGCAAGATTGCCGCGACGCGCTCCGCCCGCCATGAATTTTCCGTTTCCCATCCGCCAAGAATGTCCGCCGGGCGCCTGTATGTGTGACCGTGACCGGCTGCTGGCCGATCCGTCTGCCGACGTCCGCGTGTTGCGGCTGACCAAGGAAGAGGAAAAGCGCCTTGTGGCGCGGTTGGAGAACATCTCCAGCCTGGAGGACCTGCGCGCCATGCAGGGACGCATCCATGCGCAATTGGGCATCGTGATCCACATCACGCCCAGCGAGAACGAGGTGCGCACCTCGCGCGGCATTGCGATCCAGCTGGAGGACCAGCTGGGGTTGTGCCGCAAGACGCGCACGGCGATTCCCGCCGCCATCCGCCGCGGTTTCGATAACCGGCCCGAGATCGTCTATGCGCTCTTGAACGAGCGCGACCTGCTCAGCGGCACCTGAACGCGTTCAGGATTTCTTTGCTCCGGCGGCCGCGCCGCAGGGCGCCAGCGGCACCACGTCGGCCGGCGTGCGGCCGGCATCCGGGCGCGTCGCGTCGCGCTTCTTGCCCAGGGTGACGGGGTAGATCAGCAGCACGGCGCTCCCGGCTTCCAGCTTGGGATCCTGTTTGGTGCCATAGGCCACTGTCCAGCCGCGTACGGCCAGCGGAGCCAGGGTGTATTGCAGGGCTGAGCCCGGCGAAACGTGCGCCACCTTGCCGGCGAACAGATCCTGCTGGTGGGTTTCCGCGCCATTGGCGGTGACATAAGTGGCGATGCTGACCAGCGCGGCGCCATTGCCGGGACGTCCCAGCACGGCAGTCTTGTACTTGCCGGCAGGGATGTCGGTCAGATTGACGGTGAGAGGACCGGCCGCGTGGCCGCTGGAATCCAGGCTGACGCCGTTGACTTCGGCGCGGGCCAGGGGCGCCGTGCCGGTGTTGCGCACGCGCACGCTGTATTCCCCGGAAGTACCCGTGACCGTGCAGACCTCGACGCCGTAGGCGGAGCGCACGGGGTGCGCCTGCGCCGCCGTGGCGGCCATGGCCAGCAGGGCCGCCAGCAACAGCTTCGGGGCAGGGGAATGAACGGTGGGCACGGCACGCTCCTCTTGTAAGGGGCAGCGCGCCGGGTTGCCGCGTTGCCTGCCCTATTACACCACTTGGCGGCCGGGCGCCGCGGCTTGCTCGCGCTTGCCGGCCAGCCAGTGGAGGATCAGCGCCAGCACCAGCAGGCCGACGATGATGAAGCCCCAGAAGATCCAAGCCAGTACGGAGATCAGCGTGCCGAGGCTGCCGGCGAAGGGCAGCATCTGGTTCAGGCCCTGTGCGGCCCAGACCAGGCCGCCCTGCAGCGTCTGCAGCCAGGCGGGGTCGACCCAGGCCGCCGCCCAGGCGGGCGGAACCCATTGCGAGGTATCCAGCGCCGTGCCGGGAACCTGGGTCGTGGCGATGGTCGACAGGACCCAGTTGGTCAGCTGCAGCGTCAGCGCAACCAGCCCGGTCCAGAGTGCTGCAAGCACGGCGAAGGCGAGCCAGATGATCTTTTTCATTGAGGTGGTACTCCGATGTTTCAAAAGAGGGTCCACGATAAGGCGGATTCTATTTCTGAAAAACCAGCGTGGTTGTGACAAACATTAAGAAAAAACCGAAGTTTTTGCCTTGGCGAGCACGATCTGGACCAGCGGATGGTGCTGCCCCCGGCGATTGCGGATGGCGTGGATTTCCTCGTGCACGTCGTCGCAGCGGGCCAGGGGACGCAAGCCCCGCAGCACACCGATATCGCCGCCGCCCAGGCGGCTGAGCGGAAACACGCCCAGGCCGCGGGCCGCGAATACCGACATCAGGGCGCTGTCCTCGAATTCGCCGACCACGTTGGGATAGATGCCTTGTTCGGAAAACCAGCGGTCCAGCGTCTGGCGCAGCACGGAATGGCCGGTGGGCAGCAGCACCGGCAGGCGTTCCAGGCAGCGTGGAAAGTCCAGGGTGTCGGCCTTGCGCACCAGCTTGGCGGGACCGTACCAGTCCACTGGCGACGAGACCAGGCGGTCGCTGGTGAGGCGCAGGTTGGGGTTGGCGGGCGCGCCCTGGCCGGCCAGCACCAGGTCCAGGTGATGCTGGGCAAGTTCGCCCAGCAGTTCCTCAACCTCGCCTTCGTGGCAGGTCAGGCGCAGGTCCGGCGTGTGCAGCACCGGGCCCAGCAGGGCCTGTGCGGCCAGCTTGGAAATGCCGTCCGACAGGCCCACCGACAGCCGTATGACGGGCTTGGTGGCGGCGGCGCGGACTTCCTGGGGCAGCATCTGGCCGATCTGGAAGATCTCTTCGGCGCGGGCGAAGGCGGCCTCGCCCGCGTCGGTCAGCGCCACGCCGCGCCCGGCCGGCTTGAGCAGCTGGTGGCCCAGGTTTTTTTCCAGTTCGCGCACTTGCGCGCTGATGGTCTGGATGGCCATGTCCAGCCTTTCGGCGGCGCGGGAAAAGCCGCCTTCCTTGGCAACCATCCAGAAGTAATACAGGTGTCGATAATTGAGCATGGCAGGAATCACTTCGGTTTTTTCGAACCTTAACTCACTTTCAGGCTGATTTCTCCATCGGCCCCGGATCCGGATCATGAGCCCCTTCGAACACAAGCGGGAACATCATGGACACCTTGCTCACCTTACTCTCTGCCGATTTCTTCGGCACCCCGGCCTGGAGCTGGCTGCTATTCATCGGCATCGTGGTCGCCTTGCTGGCCTTTGACCTGGGCGTGCTGCACAAGGAAGACCGTGAGATCGGCGTGCGCGAGAGCCTGTTGCTTTCGGCTGGCTACATCACCGCGGCGCTGCTGTTCGGCGCCTGGGTCTGGTGGCAGATGGGTTCCGCCAGCGGCATGGCCTACTACACGGGCTTCATGATCGAGAAGTCGCTGTCGATGGACAACGTCTTCGTGATCGCGCTGATCTTCAGTTTCTTCGCGATTCCGCGCCAGTACCAGCACCGCGTGCTGTTCTGGGGCATCCTCGGCGTGATCGTGCTGCGCGCCATCATGATAGGCCTGGGCGCGGCGCTGGTCAGCAACTTTGGCTGGCTGCTGTATCTGTTCGGCGCCTTCCTGGTGTTCACCGGCATCAAGATGTGGATGATTGCGGACCAGACGCCGGATATCGCGTCCAATCCGATCCTGAAGTTCCTGAAGCGCCGCATGCGCGTCACGGAAGGGCTGCGCGGCAACGCGTTCTGGGTGATGGAGACCGATCCCGCCACGTCGAAGAAGGTGCGTTGGGCTACGCCGCTGTTGCTGGCGCTGGTGTTGATCGAGTTTGTGGACCTGTTGTTCGCGGTGGACTCCGTGCCGGCGATCTTCGCCATCACCACTGACCCGTTCATCGTCTACACCAGCAACATCTTCGCCATCCTGGGCCTGCGTGCGCTGTACTTTGCGCTGGCTGCGATGATCCACCGCTTCCATTACCTGAAGTACGCCCTGGCTCTGGTCCTGGTCTTCATTGGCGGCAAGATCTTCCTGGTCGGTTTCATCGGCAAGGTGCCGGCTGCCTTGTCCCTGTCGGTGACCTTCGGCCTGATTGCTGGCGGCGTGTTGTTCTCGCTGTGGAAAACCCGCTCGGACGCCTCCAAGCAGGAACTCGCGGCTGAATAATCCCGCGACCAGAGGCAAAGCGCCCGCCATATCCAACGGATATGGCGGGCGCATTTTTTGGGATTTGTCGCGCCTGTGCGGCGGGCGTAGAGTGCTGGACAGTCCAAAAGCCGCAAGGAGCCGTCATGACCAGCTGGTCCGCCAAACAGTATTCCGCCTTTGAAAACGAACGCACCCGTCCGGTGCGGGACCTGGTCGCCGCCTTGCCCAACCAGGACGTGAAGCGCGCCGTGGACCTGGGCTGCGGCCCCGGCAACTCCACCGAAGTGCTCGCCAGCCGCTACCCCGACGCCGAAATCAGCGGCATGGACAGCTCGGAGGACATGCTGCAGTCGGCGCGAAAGCGCCTGCCGGGGCTGCAATTTGAACTGGCCGACATCGCCACGTGGAATCCGCCCGAGACCTACGACGTGATCCTGGCGAACGCCGCGCTGCAATGGGTGCCGGACCACGCGACGCTGTATCCGCGCCTGGTCGGCAAGCTGGCCCCGGGCGGCAGCCTGGCGGTGCAGACGCCGGATAACCTGGAAGAGCCGGCCCACCGCCTGGCGCGCCAGGTGGCAGGCGAAGCGCCCTGGGCCGCCGCCATCGGCGGATTCAAGCATCCGCCGCGGCACAGCGCGGCCTGGTACTACGAACTTCTCAAGCCGCATTGCGGCCTGCTGGACGTGTGGCGCACGACCTACCATCACCCGCTGGCAGGCGCGGCGGCGGTCGTGGAGTGGTTCAAGGGCACGGCGCTGCGGCCCTACCTGGACCGGTTGGACGCCGCCGGGCAGGCCAGTTTCCTGGCCCGCTACCAGTCGCTGATCGAAGAGGCCTATCCGGCGCTGGCCGACGGCACGGTGCTGCTGCCGTTCCCGCGGCTGTTCATCATCGCGGGGCCGAAGCAGGGCTGAGACCCGCAGCGGGCGGTTCCCAGCCGCCGCCCAGCGAGCGGTACAGATCCACCAGCACCAGCGACACCGCGGCCTGGGTCGACACGCGGGCCTGGTCGCTGGCCAGCACCGCGTTCTGCGCGCTGAGCACGTTCACGAAGTCCGACGCGCCCGCGGCATATTGGCGTTGCGCGTTGAGCAACGCCTGGCGGGCGCTCTCGGAGGCGCGCTCCAGACTCACCCGGGTCAGTTGCTGCGCCTGGTAGGCGGTCATGGCGTTGTCGACTTCATGCCAGGCATTCAACACGGTCTTCTGGTACAGCAGCGCGGCTTCCTGAGCTTGCGATTCGCGCAGCCGCAGCCGGCCTCGCAGCCGGCCGCCCTGGAAAATGGGAATCTGCAACGCGGGGCCGACGCCGAAGACGCCGGCATTGTCGGAGTCCAGGTCTCGCAACTGCAGGGCCTGCAGGCCGAGGTTGCCCGATAGCGTGATGCGCGGATAGAAATCGCCCTCGGCCACGCCGATGGCTGCGACGGCCGCATGCAGATTGGCCTGGGCGCGGCGGATGTCGGGCCTGCGTTCGGCCAGTTCGCTCGGCAGCCCGACGGGGACTTGCAGCGGGCCGCCTGGTATCGGGCCCACCGCCGCCAGGCGCGGTTGCAGCGCGCCGGGCGGTTGCTCCAGCAGCAGCGCCAGCGCATTCATCAGCTGTTCGATGCGCAGCACGAGCGGCGGCACGCCGGCTTCGATGGAGGCGGCCTGCGCATCGGCTTGTGAAACGTCCAGTTCGGTGGCGACGCCTTCGCGCTGGCGCAGGCGGGTCAGCGCCAGGTTGCGTTCGGCATTGGCGAGCGTCTGGCGCAGCACGTCCAGCTGGTTCTGCGTGCCACGCAGCAGGATGTAGTTGCGCGCCGTTTCGGCGCGGATGGCCAGGACCACGCCGCGCTGCGCCTCCAGCGCCGCCTGGGATTGGGCGCCGGCCTGTTCGACTTCGCGCCGCACGCGGCCCCACAGGTCCAGTTCCCAGCTGGCGTCCATGCCCGCTTGCCACAGGTTGAATGAGGACTTGCCGCCGTGGCCCGAAGGGTCGGCCAGGCCGACCTCGCTGTTCTGGCCGCGCTTGTAGCTTGCGCCCGCACCGACGGCGGGCAGGCCGTCGGCTTCGGTCACGCGCAAGGCCGCGCGGCTTTGCAGCAGGCGTTCGTGGGCGATACGTATGTCCAGGTTGGCCTCGGTCGCTTCGGCGATCAAGGCGCTCAGGGTGGGATCGCCGAAGCTGTCCCACCAGGACGTGTTCACATCTTGCGGCACGGGGACGCTGTCCGCGGCGGAGGCGTCGGGTACTCGCCACTGCGCGGGCAATTGCGCCTGGGGAGCCTGAAAGTCGGGGCCCACGGCGCAGCCTGCCAAGGCGGAAAGTGTGCAGGCCAGCATGGCATTGAGCAAGCGGCGCGGGATCATTGCGTGGACTCCTCTGCCGCGGCGCCGGTATCGACCACGGCTTCGACGGACATGCCGGCGCGCAGCGGCGGCGCGCCTTCGGCCGGCGCATCCAGCACGATCTTGACGGGCAGGCGCTGCGCGACCTTGGTGAAGTTACCGGTGGCATTGCTGGGGACTACCGGTGAAAAGCTCAGGCCCGTGGCTGGCGCGATGCTCTGGACGCGGCCGCGCAGCGGCGTATCCGGATAGGCGTCGACCGTGATGGTCGCGAGCTGGCCCGGACGCATGCGGGTCAACTGCTTTTCGCGGAAGTTGGCCACCACATAGGCTTGCTGCAGCGGCACCACTGCGAGGATGGGCGTGCCCGGGCTGACGTAGGCGCCCACGCGCAGCGAGCGCCGGCCGACGATGCCATCGATAGGGGAGACGACCTGGGTATGCGACAGATTGAGTTCCGCGCGGTCCTTCAGGGCCTGCGCGCGCAGCAGCCCGGCCTGTGCCGCCTCGCGGTTGGCTTCCAGCACGTCGCGCTGCTTGCGAGCGGCTTGCAAGGTAGCTGTGTGTTCGGCTTGCCGAGCCTGCGCCATGTCCAGCCGGCTGCGCGCCTGTTCATAGGCTTGCTGGGTGCCCGCGCCCTCGCTGGCCAGCCTGCGGTGGCGTTGGGCCTCGCTTTCGGCATAGCGGATGTCCGCCAGGTCGGCGCGCGTGACGGCGACGGCCTGCTCGATCACGGCCTGCTGGCGTTCCAGGGTGGCGGCCGCGTCCGAGAGGCGCGCCGCCGCCACCGCGAGCTCGGCGCTTGCGGCAGCCAGCGCGGCCTGATGGTCGCGGTCGTCGATGCGGGCAAGCAGTTGGCCCTGCTTGACGGCCTGGTTGTCTTCGACCAGCACGGCGTCGATGAAGCCGGACACCTGCGGCGCGACGATGGTGTGATCGGCGACGACGGTGGCGTCGTCGGTGGATTCAGCGGCGCCGGTGGCGGACCATGACCAGCCCGCATAGGCCAGGAGGACCAGGGCGCCCAGAGCGCCGGCGCGGGGAAGGGGAGAAGTCAAAAGAGGGAATGGCATGATATGGACTCGATTTCAGGCCGCGGCGCGCGGAGGGTAGATCCGGGTCGCGACGAAGGGGATGAGCAGGATGAGGAGCACGGCCACGCCGGCCATGCACAGATAGAGGTCGGCGGAGGTCAGCACGGCGGCCTGCTCCTGGATGCGGCGGGACAGCGCCGCAGCGTTTTCGCCGGCCGTGCTCAGCGGAAAGTTGCCCAGCTGGTCGGCCAGCATGCTGGAGTGGTAATTGCGGCGCGAGGTGGTCAGCGCGTCCAGCAGGCCGGTGGCGGCCACTGCGGCAAAACCCTTGATGGTGTTGAACCACGATGAGGCCCAGGGGCCGTCCTGCGGCGCCAGGCCGCCCGTGGCCAGCATCAGCAGCGGGATCACGGCCATGGGCTGGGCGAAGATCTGCACGGCTTCGAGCAGATAGAACTGCTCGCGCGACCAGACGGGCGTCAGCTGCGACCCCAGCAGGCAGGATACGGCCAGCAGCCCGAGGCCCGAGGCCAGCACCCAGCGGCAATCCACCTGGCGCAGGTTGCACAGCGCCGCGACCAGCGGCAGCGCGATCAGCTGCGGCAGGCCCATGGTGAGCAGCACCGGCGCCGTTTCCAGCGGCCGGTAGCCGCGCAATTGCGCTAGGAACGACGAGGGAATCAGGATCACGCCCAGCAGCACGATCAGCACGCCGCCCAGCGTCAGCAAGGCATGGCTGAGATTGCGGTGGCGCAGGAGCTGGATCTTGAAGAACGGCAGGGGATGCGACCATTCGTTGACCATGAACAGCACCATCAGCACGCCGCCGCCGCCCAGCAGCACGGAGATCAGCGGCGAGTTGAGCCAGTCCAGCCGGTCGCCCTGCAACAGGCCGATGACCAGCATGGACAGCGCCGGGGCGCCCAGCAGCAGGCCGCGCCAGTCGAACAAGCGCAAGCGCTCGAGCTTGAGCGGATCCTGGGGCAGTCCGCGCCAGACGGCCCATGCGGCGAGCGCCGCGGGAGCGACGATCAGCCAGAAGGCCCAGCGCCAACCCAGCACCTCGGTGCAGAAGGCCGCCAGCGGTATGCCCAGGCTGGGCGCGAAGGTGGCCGTGAGGGCGTAGCCGCCCAAGCCGTAGAGCTTGATGCCTGGCGGCAGGAAGCGCAGCGCCACCGTCATGAGCATGGGCGGCAGCGCGCCGCCCGCGAGGCCTTGCAGCGTGCGCAGGAACAGCAGCACGGGCAGGTTGGGCGCAAACGGGCAGAGCGCGCCGAACAGCGCGAAGGCGGCCAGCGCCGTGACCGTGAAGCGGCGCAATGAAAACGTGACCGAGCACCAGGGCGCGAACGCCATGGCGCATACCGACGCCGCCGCGTAGACGGCGACGAACCAGGTGCCCTGGTCGTAGCTGATGCCCAGCGCGCCGCGGATGTCGGGCAGCGCCATCTTGGTCACGTTTTCGTTGAGCCCGGCGAGGATCACTGCCAGCAGCACGCCGAGCAATCCGGTCAGGATGCGCCAGCCGAAGGCCGCAGCAGCGGGCGGGGTGGGGGGAGCGGCGGCCGTCATGATCGTGGGCCGCCCCTGCCCGGAGATGAGGAAGACAACATGGAATAGCGTCCTTGGATAACAGGAGCTATTCAGTCTAGGTAGATGCGGGGGGCGGAAAAACCATCCCTGGATCAACCCACCCTTGCGCCCGACGCAAGGGTGCGTGGGGTGCTGCGCGGGTGTGCGGCGAGGCTTGCGCGGCGGGCAACCTTCGATTGCGCCGCGCGGGATTTATCCCGGCGGGCAGGCGAACGAATATTGCAGCACTCGTTAACCGCAGAGGATTTCATGAATACATTTCGACTCTCCGTCCTGGCGCTGAGCATGGCGCTCGTCGGCGCCGCCGCGCATGCCGAAGGCAAGACCCGTGAACAGGTGCGCGCAGAACTGATGGAAGCCAAGGCCGCCGGCCTGGTGACTTACGGCGAACAGCAATACCCGGTGGATCTGCCTCATGTCAGCACCAAGACCCGCCAGCAGGTGCGCGAAGAACTCGACGCCGCGCGCGCGGCCGGCCTGGTCACGTATGGCGAACAGGATTATCCGCCCGCGCTGCCGTCGCAATCGGACAAGACCCGGGACCAGACGGTCGCGGAACTGCGCGAGGCGCGCCTGCGCGGCCAGATGAAATCGGGCGAACTGGACTATCCGCCCGCCGTCAATTGATACCGTCGGCCTTGTCCGCGAAGTAGCGGGCAGGCGTCTTGCCCAGCGTCTTGCGGAACATGGTGATGAAGGCGCTGACGGACTCGTAGCCCAGGTCTTCCGCCGTGCGCTGCACCGAGATGCCCGCGGACAGGCGCTGCAAGGCCTGGATGATGTGCATCTGCTGGCGCCAGCGGCCGAAGCTCATGCCGAGCTCCTGCTGCACCAGGCGCGCCAGCGTGCGTTCGCTCATGGCGACGCGCCTGCCCCATTGCGCCACCGTGCTGCGGTCGGCGGGATCGGCGTGCAGGGCATCGGCGATTTCACGCAGGCGCGGGTGTTCCGAAATGGGCAGGTGCAGTTGTTCGGCCGGCATGCGCGCCAACTGCTCGACCAGCACTTCAGCCAGCTTCCGGTTGGAAGGCGTGGCGGTGTCCTGCGGAGCCAGGTCGGCCAGATAAGCGACCAGTTCGCGCACCAGCGGCGAGATCGCCAACGTGCAGCACTGTCCAGGCAGGCCCGCGGCGTCTGGCGGTACGAACAGGAAACACACCCGGCCGTTCTGCGTGACGCGGTTGCTGTGCGGCACGCCGCCAGGAATCCAGACGCCGCATTGCGGCGGCACCATCCACAGGCCTTGCGGCACGGAGCAGGTCACCCCGCCCTGCAAGGACAGCACCAGCTGTCCCATTGCGTGCCGGTGCGGCGGGGATTCCTGATCGTTCTCGTCCGCGTGCACGCGCATGGCATAGGTCCATTGCGAGTCGATATCGGGGTTGAAGAACGGGGCGGGATCGTCCAGGCGGTGCATTGAATATCACCTTGACCGAATTTAGGGATAATTTGTCATTATGTCGAAATTCGGCGAAGGCGGCGATGCTTAAGCTGATGGCATGAATTCGCATCCCCTTACTTCCAAACGTCCCGCCGGCCATCCCGTGTTGCTGATCGCCGGCATTCTTTGCATGTCCATGGCGCTGCGCGCGCCCATTACCGGCGTGCCGCCGCTGACCGGCATGATCCGCGAGCAGCTGGGGCTGAGCGCCACCGCCGCGGGCATGCTGATCACCTTGCCCCTGCTGGCCTTTGCCGTGGTGTCGCTGTTCGCCGCGGGCCTGGCGCGCCGCCACGGGCTGGAGCGCAGCTTGTTTGCCGCCATGCTGCTGGTCGCGGCGGGCATCGTCGTGCGCACGCTGGGGCCGGCCTGGAGCCTGTTCCTGGGCACCGTGGTCATCGGCGCCGGCATCGCCATCGGCAACGTGCTGTTGCCCAGCCTCTTGAAGCGCGATTTCCCGCAGCAGGTCGCGGGCCTGACCTCGGCCTACGTGCTGACCATGAGCCTGGCCGCGGGGCTGGCGTCCGCCATCGCCATCCCGCTGGCCGGCCTGTCCGACGCGACCTGGCGCTTTTCCTCGGGCTGCCTGCTGGTGGTGCCCGTGCTCAGCGCCTTGCTATGGCTGCCGCAACTGGCCAACCACACCGCGCCTGCGGCATCCACGGCGCATGCGCCGCACGGCCCCCGCTTGTGGCGTTCTGCGCTGGCGTGGCAGGTGACGCTGTTCCTGGGCATCAATTCCTTCGTGTTCTATGTGGGCGTAAGCTGGCTGCCGGCCATTTTGCGCGATGCCGGCTACACGGCGGAACGCGCCGGCGCGCTGCATGGCCTGCTGCAGCTCATGTCGGCCGTCCCGGCCCTGTTCCTGGCTCCGGTGGTGCGGCGCCTGAAGGACCAGCGCGGCGCGGCGTTCTGCTCGGCCGTGGCCTCGTTTGTCGCGTTTGCCGGCCTGATCGTCGCGCCTGGCTGGGCGACGCTGTGGATCGTCCTGATGGGACTGGGCACGGGCGGCGGCATCATCCTCGGCCTGGCATTCGTGGGCCTGCGCGCCAGCCATGCGCAGCAGGCGGCGGCGCTGTCGGGCATGGCGCAATGCGTGGGCTATCTGTTCGCGGCAAGCGGCCCTGCGCTGGCGGGCACGCTGCATGACACGCAGGGAGACTGGAGCCTGGCGCTGGCCCTGTGCGCGGTCTTGTGCCTGGCGATGGCGGCTACCGGCCTTTACGCGGGCCGCGCCATCCAGATCGGGCAATACCGGGACGCCGCGCTCAAGGCTGTCCGGCCCGGCTTTTCCACAAGCGCACCAGCGGCTCGGGCGCGTCGGTCTCCGGCACGTCGAAGCTGATGTCCGCGACGCCGTCGCCTTCGTACACGACCTCGACGTGGAAGTAGCGCTGGTCGCCGCCCGCCGGTGCGCAGCGCGGAACGGCCACCGGCGCGGCGCGTTGCAGGGCGTCGCAGACCTCCTGCCGCAGGTCCGGCGGGCAGGTGACGAGGTCGATGCTGCGAGGCTGCGCCAATGCGGGCACATAGGCCAGCCCGCCTTCGCGGGTCAGGCGCACCAGCATGGCAAGGTCCAGGGACGGCAGCTCGATCATGTCTGGACTCCCACGCCGGCCCACGCCCGGGCGACGGCGTCGCGCACGGCGGCCTCATGGCGTTCCGCCGCGACGGCCAGTGTCAGTTTCGCGAACTGCACGAAGTCGGCGTCGTGGCGCAGGCGCTTGTCGCACAGCGCGTCGTACCAGACGCGGCCCGCGCCGGCCCACGCGGGGCCTTCCAGCGCTGTGGCCGCCAGATAGAAGGCGCGGTTGGGAATGCCGGAATTGATGTGCACGCCGCCGTTGTCGTTTGGCGTGTCCACGTAGTCGCGCATGTGCGCGGGCTGCGGATCCTTGCCCAGCAGGGGATCGTCGTAGGCGCTGCCGGGCTCCGCCATGGAGCGCAGCGCGCGAGCGCGGATCCTGGGCTTGAACAGCCCGGCGCCCACCAGCCAATCGGCGTCGCGCGCGTGCTGGCCCAGCGTGTGCTGCTTGACCAGCGCGCCGAAGACGTCGCACAGGGATTCGTTCAGGGCGCCGGACTGGCCCTGGTAGAGCAGGGCGGCCTCGGCGTCGATCACGCCATGCGTGAGCTCGTGGCCGATGATGTCCACCGCCACCGTGAAGCGGTTGAACACTTCGCCGTCGCCATCGCCGAACACCATCTGCGCGCCGTTCCAGAAGGCGTTGTCGTAGTCTTCGCCGTAATGCACGGTGCCCACCAGCGGCAGGCCCTGGCCGTCGATGGAGTGGCGCTTGTAGACATCCCAGAACAGCTTGTAGGTCGAGCCCAGATGTTCATAGGCTTCGTCCACTGCCACGTCGCCGCTGGCGGGGGCGCCTTCGGCGCGCACCAGCTTGCCAGGCAGCGTGGTGGTGTTGGCGGCGTCGTGCACGGCGCGCTGGGGTGTGCCGGCGGGCGCCGCCTTCTTGGGGCGGGCTGGCTTGGCGCGCGGCGGCTGCACCGCCATCTCGCGCAGGCTGCGCTGCTGCTGGTCGATGATCAGCGTCTTGACCGCGGGCATGCTGACCCGCGCGTCGGCGTGTTGCGCCAGGCGATCGAGCATGTAGGGGGGGATCACGCCGATCAGCGGCGCGGACTCGGAAGGACGTGGCATGCGCGGTCTCCGTCGTGGGCGCCGGGCCAGGGCCGCGGCGCGAGGCGATTCAACGGTAGCAGATAGATCCGCGGCAGGGACGTAACAGTGTGCGGCCTGATGCTAGGAACTATGGACGCCGCGTGGCGGCGTCCATGACGCGCGGCGCCTAGTTGAACACGCCCGTGAGGACGTCCGCGACGACGGCGGTGGCGATGGCCACGAGGATCAGGTCGCTGCCCGCGACGCGCCATTCGTAGCCCGGGTGCACGGGCAGGCGCGCCAGCATGGGGCCGGGCACCATCTTCTTGGCGATGCCCGGAGGCAGGGGCTTGCCGCGCGCCAGGTTCTTGCGTATGCCCGGCGGCAGCGAGCCATAGCCCGTCGCCCCGGCCTGCACGGCATAGCCGCGCGCGGTGGAAACGGTGATGCCCGCGGTGCTGAGCGTGACGCTGACCCCGCCGTCCTGGCTCTGCTGGCCCTTGTTCTTGCCATTGCTATTGCCGTTACCGTTGCCATTGCCTTGGCCCGCGTGATCCGGCTTGCCTTTGCCCTCGGGCGGCGCGGCCTGGGCTGGCGCGCCGAGCGCGGCGGCACAGGCAAGGATGGCAATGATCATTGAGGGTGTGCGGTGCATGGTTGCGGCTCCTGCAGTGTAGAGGTGCCTAGCGTAGCGCTGTCGTTGGACTCGCGCCACTGTCTGTTGCCGTCGCCATCGCAACAATCGCCACAATTCGTTTGATGTTCCACTCGCGATAGAATCCCCTGCTTATTTTCCGGGGGGGAACGCACGATGAGGTATTTCCTGATCTTGGTTGGGGCGGCCGTGGTCGCTTATTTGCTGGCGCGCGGCATCGCCGCCGTGCTCTCGGACCGTAAACGTTCAAAATCAGAAAGGGATTCGAAGTGAAGCCGACAGATATCCAGATGGTCAAGACGATTGGTGCCGTAAAGCCGCGTAGTTTCAAGATCGCGTTGATCACGGCGGTGTTGTTTTTGCTGATCCTGTTCCTGGCTTTCGATTCCTGGTTCCAGGTCGATCAGGGCGAGCGCGGCGTGGTGCTGCGCAACGGCAAGCTGGTGCGCGTGTCGGAGCCGGGCCTGGACTTCAAGACGCCGTTCATCGACAACGTGATGACGGTGTCGGTGCGCGACCACACGTTCGTGTTTGAAAAGCTGGAAGCCTACAGCTATGACCAACAGCCGGCCACGCTACGCGTGTCGGTGACCTATCGCGTGCCGCCCGAGCACGTGGCCGAGCTGTACTCGGAGTACGGCACCATCAGCAATCTGCAGATGCGCGTGCTGGAGCGCAAGACGCCGGATTCGGTGAAGAACGTGTTCGGCCAGTACACCGCGGTGCGCGCCATCCAGGAACGCCAGAAGCTGGGCCAGGACGTGAACACTGCCGTGCTCAAGACGATGGAAGGCGCGCCGGTGCAGGTGGTGGGCGTGCAGATCGAGGAAGTCGGCTTCTCGCAGGCCTATGAGCATTCGATCGAACAGCGCATGCTGGCGCAAGTGCAGATCGAGACGACCCGCCAGCAGAAGGAAACGGCGATGATCAACGCCGAAATCCAGGTGGTGAAGGCCAAGGCGGAAGCCGACGCGCGCCGCCAGCAGTTCACGGCCGAGGCCGACGGCATCCGCATGCGCGGCGACGCCGAAGCGGCCGCGATCCGCGCCAAGGCCGAGGCCCTGGCCGCCAACACCAATCTTGTGAGCTTGAACGCGGTGGAGAAGTGGGACGGCGTGCTGCCGACCACGCAGGTGCCGAACGCGGCCCTGCCGTTCATCGGCATCAAGTAGGCGCCGCGGGCGCAGGCTGCGCCCGCAGCGGCGGTGCAGCCTGACGCTGCCGCGCGTAGTCCATGAGGCTGTCGCCCGACAATGCCTTGCTGTAGTACCACCCCTGCACGACGATCTCGGCGGGGGATTCCAGCGCCATCAGCTGCTGGTCCGTTTCCACGCCTTCCACCACGATCTGCAGGTTCAGCGCTTCGCAAAAGCGCAGCAGGCCGTTCAGGACCAGCGCGCCGCGGGCGCTGTCTTGCGCCACGACGAAGCTGCGGTCGATCTTGACCGCGTCGATTTCGAACTGGTGCAGATAGCTCAGGGCGGAATAGCCGGTGCCGAAATCATCGATGTAGATACGGGCGCCTATTGCGTGCAGGCGGTCGAAGGCGGTGTGCAGCGCCTGCGTGTCCTCCACCAGCGCGTCCTCGGTCAGCTCGACCGAGACCTGGCCGCCAGCCTGCGCCAGCACCTTGATCAGTTTCTCCAGGTAGTCGCCGGACGTCAGCGTGCCGGCCGTGACGTTGATGGTCATCGGCAAGGCGAAGTCGCGCTTGCGCCATTGCAGGCATTGCTGCACGGCCTGCCTGGCCACCCACAGGTCCACCTCCCGCATCAGGTCGGCCTGCGCCAGCCAGCGCAGGAATTCCACCGGCGTTTGCCGCGCGCCGTCGGGGCCGGTGGCGCGCAGCAGCGCTTCGCAGCCCGTGCACAGGCCACTGCGCAATGACACCTGCGGCTGGAACTCCAGATGGAAGTCGTATTGGCTGATGGCGCGGATGCGGGTGTTTTCGGCGTTGCGGCGCGCGCGGTCGGCATAGGTCTGCACCACGGGATCGTGCGCGTACAGCAGCGATTCTTCTTGCAACCGGGTGAAGGTCGTGTCCAGCGATTTGAAGTAGACGGTGGCGCTTTCCTGGCGCTGTCGCTCCAGCGCGACGACAAAGGGCGCGTACAAACACGCGCCCAGCGCCACCAGCACCAGCTGCAGCGCCACGCCGCCCAGGCTGCCGCCGGCCGCGATGTAGGCGTTGAACAGCACCGGCGAGGTCAGCGGCAGGGTCGTCGTCGCGGAAGGCAGCCAGCCCAGCTGCACGACGGCCAAAGCGAGGATGGCGTTGGTCACCGGCGCCAGGATGAACGGCGCCAGCAGGCGCGGATTCAGGATCAGGGGCAGCCCGAACAGCAGGATTTCATTCACGTTCAGCAGCGCCACTGGCAGGCTGGCCAGCGCCAGCAGGCGCAGCGATTCGCCGCGCGCAAACACCAGCATGGCCACCGCCAGCGACAGCGTCGCGCCCGATCCGCCGATGAAGACGAAAGCGCCCAGAAGGGTGCTGTTCAAGGCATACATGCCTTCGTAGCCGGCGGACTGGGTGGCGGCATTCAGCATGACCGCCTGGTCCATGACGCTCATCAGGGGAGCCAGCGCGTGGTAGCCGTGTATGCCGAAGAACCACAGCAGGGAATTCAGGCCCGCGACCAGCGCGCCCGAGGTGAAGGGGCTGTCCAGCGAGGCCAGGCTCAAGGGGATGTTGAATTGCGCCACGGCGGGAATCTGCAGCGCGGCGGACAACGCCAGCACGACCAGGGTGGCCGTCAGCAGGCCCGGCACGACCATGTTCAGCGTGTCGCGGACGTTTTCGCTGATAACGCCGTCGGGCGCCAGCTGGGTCCAGCGGCGGCGGTGCAGCCACGCCATCAATGGCACGGTCAACAAGGGCGAAACGATGGCGATGAACAGAACCAGGGTGGCGGCGGCCTGGGGGTAGGGCGCCATCAGGCCGTCGGCGATCATCACGTAGGACAGGCACAGGAACGCGGTGGGCAGATGCGGCACCCGGTGGCGGAACGACAGCATGTAGCCGATGGATGTGCCGGCCAGGATAGGCATGAGGTTCGTCAGCTTGTCGTGGACGGCGGTCAGCAGTTCCACGACGGTGGCTGGCAGGCCCAGTTGCCGGGCGACGACGGACAGCACCAGGAACAGCGCCGTGACCAGCAGGCACGGCAGGGTCCAGAGCAGGCCCTCGCGTATGGCGCGCAGCGCGCTCGCGCCCGCCAGCGCAGCCAGCCGATCTTTTGGATAACGCATCAGGGCCAGTTTCGGCATGGCGGTTCGCCCAATAGTCCGTGCAAGCGAAGACCCCCCCGCTCCCGTGTTTGTAAGAATATTTTGCTACATCCTAGCCCCGCTTTTCCCGGTTTAGCAATCGACGCCTAACAGAATGTCAGGGATTCCCCTCTATCAAGAATTGCAAAGCGGGCGCAAGGTGGCAGCACAGGCACACGGGGACGCTATACGATCAAGCGTCGTTCGCCCGGTGGCGGGACTACAAGCTTCAGAAAGAGGAGACGTGGATGTCTCAGTTGGATTGGACGTCCGGCGATACCAAGCCGGACCGGCAGGGGTACTACGAAACGCGATACGACACAGGATGCACGGCCATCACGCTGTACAGCGTGCTGGGTTGGATGCCGGTGAAAACGCCCGGCAACATGGTGAGCTGGCGCCCTTTGCCGCCAGCCGTCGAAAGACAGGAAGCCGAGCGCCACATCCAGGAACTGCGAGAGGCGCAAAGCCACGTTCCCATGGATTACTGACGGGATAGGCAGGCCTGTCCGCTACCAAGCATTACCCGTGCGGCGCCTGGCATGCCGCTGTAGCCGCGGGCGCGTCCATGGCGGGCGGGGGGATACGCTAGAATATAAATAGTTCCTATTTATATTCTATAGCCAGGTGCGCCTTGCCTACGTCTGACTCGCCGCCCGCCGATCCCGTCGCGCAACTCTATCGTGACCATCACGGCTGGCTGTCGGCCTGGTTGCGCAGGAAGCTGGGCAATTCTTTCGACGCGGCGGATCTGGCCCACGATACCTTCGTGCGGCTGATGGCCGGGCGGCGCAGGACGGACGCGGGCGCCGAGCCGCGCGCGTTGCTGACCCACATTGCGAAGGGTTTGGTGGTGGACCACTGGCGCCGGCGGGCGCTGGAAGAGGCCTATCTGGCCGCGCTGGCGCAATTGCCCGAGCAGCAGGCGCCTTCGCCCGAAGCGCGCGCCCTGATTTTGGAAACCTTGCGCGCCATCGATACGGCGTTGCGGACGCTGTCCGCCAAAACGCGCGAGATCTTCCTGATGTCGCAGTTCGACGGCATGGGCTACGACGCGATCGCGCAAAGCCTGGGCGTGTCGCTGTCCACGGTCAAGCGCCATGTGCAGGCGGCGCTGGCCGCATGCCTGATCGCAAGCCAGGCCGACGCGTGATCGATCCCGCCATCCTGAAGGAAGCGGCCGGCTGGCTGGTGCGCTTCCAATCCGAGACCTTGTCGCCGGCGGACTGCGAGTCCTTCGACCGCTGGCGCGGCCGTAGCGCCGCGCACGCCGCGGCTTGGCAGCGTGCCGAAGAAATGCTGCGCGGATTCGGCCAGGTGCCGCCGCGTGTCGCCGCCGATACCTTGCGGCGGCTGGATCGCCCGCGACGCCGGCAGGCGCTGCGGGCGCTGGCTGGCCTGCTGGTGCTGGGACCGGCGGCCTGGCTGGCCGGACGCGAGCTGCCCTGGCGCGAATGGAGCGCGGATGCGCGCACTGCGACGGGCGAACAGCGCCGCATGAACCTGACCGACGGCACGCAGCTGGTGCTCAACACGGCCAGCGCGGTCGATATCGAATACACCGCCAGGCAGCGCACGTTGTGGCTACGGGCGGGCGAAATCCTGTTGACCACGGGCCGCGACTCGCCACAGCTGCAGCGGCCCTTTGTCGTCCAGACCGCGCAAGGCGCGATACGCGCGCTGGGCACGCGGTTCCTGGTGCGCGACGAAGGCGACGCCGTGCGCGTGGCGGTGTTCGAGGGCGCAGTGGAGATCCGGCCCAAGTCGGCGGGGGCCGGCGCCACGGTGCTGCCGGCCGGGCAGCAGACCGTCTTCAATGGGCGCGAGGTGCGGCCCCAGGCGGCGGTGGACGCCACGGCCGCCTCATGGGAGCAGGGCATGCTCGCCGTGCGCGACTGGCGCCTGGCGGACCTGGTGGATGAGCTGGGCCGGTATCGCCGCGGCGTGTTGCGCTGTGATCCGGCGGTGGCAGGGCTGCGGGTATCGGGGGCATTTCCCTTGAACGACACCGATGCCAGCTTGCGGTTGCTGGAAAAGACCCTGCCCGTGAGAGTGAGCCGGATCACGCCGTACTGGACCACGGTTGCCGCCCGCGCCGGCGTTACAAATTAATCTCAGTCGGGCTGAACCTTTTTTCCGCTTCGTCCGGTGTACCGGGTGAACCGCCGCGTATCGCGCGCCACCCAGACCCTTACGAAGGATAGCTTCATGGTTTCCCGAATCTCCCGTCCGCCATGCCCGGCCCGTGGAACAGCTGTCCTGCCGCCGCTGGCGGCGCTGCTGCGGGCCGCCGGCATGGGCTTGGCCCTGCTGGCTGGGGCGGGGACCACGCCGCCAGCGCTGGCCGCCGACGCCGTCAGCGCGGCGGCGCGCAAGTCCTACGCGATCCCGGCAGGCCCGCTGGGCGATGCGCTGGCCCGGTTCGCCGCCGTCGCGGGCGTGCCGCTGTCGTTCGATCCGGCCATGGTGGCGGGACTGCACAGCAACGGACTGGACGGCGACTACACCGTGAAGGAAGGCTTTTCCCGTTTGCTGTCGGGGTCGGGCTATGGCTTGTCGGAGCAGGGCGGCGGCGCCTATTCGCTGCGCAAGCTGCCGTCGGGGTCCGACGAGTCCGCCACCGTGCTGCCCGCGGTCACCGTCGCCGGCGCCGCTGCGGCTCCCTTCGCGCTGCCGGCGGAGTACGAGGGCGGCCAGGTGGCCAGGGGCGGACGCCTGGGCCTGCTGGGCAACCGCGACGTGATGGATACGCCGTTCAACGTCACCAACTACACCTCGGACCTGTTGGCGAACCGTCAGGCGGTCACGCTGGCCGACGCGCTGAACGTTGAACCCTCGGTGCGTTTCACCGGACAGATCGGCGGCGTGACCGACTCGTTCTACATCCGGGGCTTTCCCATCGGCGAAGGCAACTTGGGCGAAATCGCCTTTGACGGGGTTTATGGCGTGGCGCCCAACTATCACGTCTTCACCGACTACATCGAGCGGGTCGAAGTGCTGAAAGGGCCGGCCGCGCTGCTGTACGGCATGTCGCCCAACAGCGGCGTGGGCGGCGTGATCAACATGGTGCCCAAGCGGGCGCTGCCGCAGGACCTGAGCCGCGTGTCCGCCGACTATGTGGGCGACTCGCAATTCGGCGCGCGCGCGGACCTGAGCCGTCGCTTCGGCAAGGACGGGGAATGGGGCGTGCGCGTCAACGGCATGCACCGCCAGGGCGATACGCCGCTGGACAATCTGTATTCGCGCACCGACATCGGCGCGCTGTCGCTGGACTACCAGGGCGAGCGGCTGCGCGCCTCGCTGGACCTGCTGACGCAGAATGAAAAGATCGACGCGCCCACGCGGCCGTTCCTGGTGGCCGCCGGCATCGACGTGCCGCATGCGGCAGATGGACGGCGCAACGCCACCCAGCCCTGGGGCTGGTGGAAGTCAGACGGGCAATCGGCCCTGCTGCGGGTCGAGTACGACATCAGCGACCGCTTGACGGTATTCGCCGACGCGGGCGGCTCGGACACGAACGTGGCGCGCCTGTCGGACCAGACGCCCACCATCGTCAACGCGGCGGGGGACACGGTGGTCACGCCGAACAACTTCAGGTTCGAAGTCAACCGCAGCACCTACAACGCAGGCCTGCGCGCCAAGCTGGACACAGGCCCGGTGCGCCATGCCATCAGCTTTATGGGCAGCCTGTACAGCGACCGGAATTCGCAGGCCAGCGTGACGGGTACGCCGCTCACGTCGAACATCTACCATCCGATCACGCGGCCGCAGCAAGATATCCCGGCGCCGGCCAACGTGCCCAAGATTTCCTCGTCCGATCTTTCCGGCCTGGCGCTGGCCGATACGCTCAGCATCCTGGACGAGCGCGCGCAGCTTACGCTGGGCGTGCGCCAGCAGCGCATCCAATCCCGCAATTTCAATGCCACGACCGGCGCGCGCACCGTCAGCTATGACGAAAGCGCGACCACGCCGCTGGCGGGCATCGTCATCAAGCCCTGGAGCAATGTCTCGCTGTATGCCAACTACATCGAAGGCCTGAGCAAGGGCGACGTGGCGCCGGCCACCGCCTCCAACGCTGGCCAGGTGTTCAAGCCCTACAAGGCCCGGCAGAAGGAAGTGGGCGTGAAGGTGGACCTGGACAGCGCCATGCTGACCCTGAGCGCGTTCGAGATCACCAAGCCCAGCGGCCAGTTGACCAACGGCGTGTACGGCGCGGACAGCGAGCAGCGCAATCGGGGCCTGGAACTGAACCTGGCCGGCGAACCGTGGCGCGGCCTGCGCCTGCTGGGCGGCGTGACCTGGCTGGACGCGGAGCTGACGCGCGCCGGCAATAGTGCTTTGGTCGGCAACCGGCCGGTGGGCGTGCCCAAGGTGTCGGTGAACCTGGGCGCGGAATGGGATACGCCTTGGGTCGCGGGCCTGACCCTGACCGGCAGCGTGATGCACACCGGCAGCGAATACATCAATCAGGCCAATACCCAGTCGGTGCCATCGTGGACCACCTTCGATCTGGGCGCACGCTATGCCACCAAGGTCTATGGCAAGGACCTCACGCTGCGGGCCAACGTGGTGAACGTGTTCAACAAGGCTTACTGGTCGGGAGTGGCCTCGTATGGCACGATCTCCCAAGGGGTGCCGCGCACGTTGATGCTATCCGCGTCGATGGACTTCTGACCGGCGCTAGGACGCCAGCAGCCCGCTGATGCGGGCCAGGTTGTCCAGCGTGCTGCGCAGGTGCTCCGCCAGCTGCGCCGCGGCCTCTTCGTTGCGTTCGTGTTCCAGCAGGTCCAGGATGGCCAGGTGCTGTTCGCAATGCTGCTTGTAGCGGCTGCGGTCTTGCATGGATCGGTACGAAAGCAGCCGGCGCACGCGGTTCACCCGCTTGATCGCGTCGATGAAGAAGGGATTGCCCGAGGCCTCCACCAGAGATTCATGGAAGCGTACGCCGCGCTCGTGCAGCTGGTCGGCGGTGTCGGTGGCGATGCCGCCGTCCAGCAGGTGCTTTTCGGCCGCGCGGCAACGCGCCAGCACCTGTTTGTCGATGTGAAATCCCGGTTCGAGCAGCGCGGCCGGTTCCAGCGCCAGCCGCAGGCGGTAGGACTGCAGCAGGCTGTCAGGGGTGGTCATCATGGATGAAAATTCCCAGCCATAGCCGGGCCGCCGCTCTGCCCAGCCTTCCTGCGCGATGCGGCCCAGCAGGGCTTGGGTCTGCGCCGCCGTCAGGCCATAGCGGGCGCGCAGCAGCGCTTCGCTGCATTGCATGGGCAGTTCGCCGCGCAGCAGTTCATCGGCCAGCTTGAAGTAGCTGTGCGTGACGATGTCGTCGACGGAGGGCGGCGCCAGGTCCCCGTGCAAGTCCGCCAGCGCGGCGTGATCCCGTTCCAGGAAGTAGCCGCGGTTGGGCTTGCGCGAGACGATGCCGCGTTGCTCCAGGATGCCCAGCGCGTCGTTGACCGGCGAGCGCGACAGGCGCAGCCGGTCGGCGATCTTCTGCGCGGTCAGGTGCGCGCCCGCGGGCAGGCGGTCTGCCTGGATCAGCGCCAGGATTTTCGCGGCGGTATTGGATTGGGCGCTCATGCGTTGCGGACGGCGGAATGGATGGTGTCCGAGAGGATAGCGGGAATGACGCCGCCCATGCGCAGCAGCCTGACTTCCAGCCGGGTCTCGACCGCCGCCGTCGCCTGTAGCGTCTCGGCGGCGCCGCCGGCGCGCATTAGGCGCACGGCCACGGGCATGCGCGGCGTCAGCGCGGCGGCCGGGGCATCGATCTCGATCCGGTCGCCGGGCCGGATGCGCAGTGTTGCCGGCGTGACGCCGGCGGGCAGGCGCAAGGGCAGGATGCCCATGCCGATCAGGTTGGAGCGGTGGATGCGTTCGAAGCTGACCGCCAGCACGCAGCGGATGCCCAGCAGGCGCTGTCCTTTGGCGGCCCAGTCGCGCGAGGAACCCGTGCCATAGCGTTCGCCTGCCACCAGGACCACGGGCTGGCCGGCCCGGGCGTAACGGCCGGCGGCCTCCCAGATCGGCTCCACCCGGCCGCTGGGCGCATGCAGGGTGTGGCCAACCGGCGCTTCGGGTATGAGCAGATTGACGAGGCTCTTGCTGTAGAACGCGGCGCGCAGCATGACCTGCCAGTTGCCGCGGCGCGATGCGAAGACGTTCAGGTCGTTGCGGTCGTCGCCGCGTTCGACCAGGAAGTCGGCGATCAGGCTGTCCGGCGGAATGGCGCTGGCGGGCGACAGGTGATCGGTGGTCACGTCGTCGCCCAGCACCAGCAGGGGATGCGCGGTGTAGCGGCCCAACTGGCCGGCCGCTTCGGTGCTGGCGAACGGCGGGCGGCGCAGCGCGGTGGAGGCGGGGTCCCAGGGAAAGCGCGCCGAGTCCGGCGATTGCAGCGCATGCCATGCCGGGTTGGCGCTGGCGATCCGGAAGGCCTGGCGGTAATCGGCGGGCTGCTGGCCGGCGGCCAGCGCGGCGTCTATCTCCGCGTCGTCAGGCCAGAGCTCGCGCAGATGGACGGCGCGGCCGTCGGGGGCGGTCTGCACGGGTTCGCAGCTCAGGTCGCGTTCGGCGTCGCCCGCCAACGCGTAGGCGATGACCAGCGCCGGCGACATGAGAAAGCCCAGGTCCAGGTCCGGATGGATGCGGCCAGCGAAATTGCGGTTGCCGGACAGCACCGCCACGGGATGGACCGCGCCCGCCGCCATGGCCGCGCGCACAGGTTCGGGGAGGGGGCCGGAATTGCCGATGCAGGTGGTGCAGCCGTAGCCCACGATGTCGAAGCCCACGGCGGCCAGATCTTCCAGCAGCCCGGCGCGCGCGAGATACGCCGCCGCCGCGGGCGAGCCGGGAGCCAATGAGGTTTTCACCCAGGCGGGCACGCGCAGGCCGGCCTGGCGCGCCTTGCGGGCCAGCAGGCCAGCTGCGGACAGCAGCCGTGGATCCGAGGTATTGGTGCAGCTGGTGATGGCTGCGATCGCCACGGCGTAGCGGGGCAGGCCGCGCGCAGGGACTGCCGGCGCGTCCGCCAAGCCGGCCAGGATGGCCTTGGTGTGTCCGTAGGGATGCAGGTCCTGCGGCCGACGCGGACCGGCCACATGCATCTGCACGCGGTCCAGCGCGATGTCGACGACGCGGGTGTAGCGCGGCTCGGCAGCGGGGTCATAGGCGATGCCGGCGCGCTCGGCGTAGGCCTGTACCTGCGCGATCAGCGTCTCGGGCCGGCCCGTCTGGCGCAGATAGGCCAGCGTCTGCCTGTCGATGGGAAAGTAGCCCGTGGTGGCGCCGTACTCGGGCGCCATGTTGGCCACCACGCAGCGGCTGCCGGCCGGCAGCGTGGCCACGCCGGGTCCGAAGAACTCCACGAATTCGCCGGACACCTGGATCTCGCGCAGGCGCTGCGTCACGGTCAGCGCCAGGTCGGTCGCGCTGACTCCCGCGCTCAGCGCGCCGGTCAGCCGCACGCCGATCACGTCCGGAATGCGCAGCAGCGTGGGCATGCCGAACATCACCGTCTGCGCCTCCAGGCCGCCCACGCCCCAGCCCAGCACGCCGATGCCGTTGACCATGGGCGTGTGGCTGTCGGTACCTATCATCATGTCCGGATGCAGCGCGATGCCGTCGGCGTCTTCCTGCCCGCAAACCACGGTCGCCAGCTGTTCCAGGTTGATGGTGTGCATGATGCCGGTGCCTGGCGGATGGATGCGCACATTCGACAGGGCTTTGGAGGCCCAGCGCAGGAAGCGGTAGCGCTCGGCGTTGCGGCGCAGCTCCAGGTCCAGATTCAATTCCGCGGCGTCGGCGCGCGCATAGGACTGCACCGCCAGCGAATGGTCTACCGACACGTCCACGGGCAGCACGGGATTCAGCGCGGAAGGATCCACGCCGCCCTCGGCCAGCGCGTCGCGCATCGCGGCGATGTCGACCAGGGCCGGGGTGCTGGTGGTGTCGTGCATCAGCACGCGCCCGGGCTGGAAGGCGATCTCGGCTTCGCTGGTGCCGTGCTCCAGCCAGCCAAACAGCGCCGCGGCGGCCGCGTCGCGCTCCGCGTCGTGCATGTTGCGCAGCGCGTTTTCCAGCAGCAGCCGCAGCACTACGGGCAGGCGGAAGTACTGGGCGCCGTACATGCCGGGCAGGTCCAGGCAGGTATGGAGGACGCCATTGAGGGTGAAGGCGGCGTGGCGGGGCGTGACGGCAGGGATATGCATGACCGTCATTTTGCATATTGAATTGTCAAAATGCAATTATAGAAAACTGGGACGGATGGTTTGAGGTTCCGCGCCGAAGTCGCCTGGAGCCCGTCCGTCGCGGGCTCAGCGCATGACGGCGTCCAGTGCGCTCGGCGCCGGCGGGATCATGGCCCGCCGTTGCGGATCAGGTCTGTCGGAATTTGATGCCGGGCGAGCCTCCTGCGTCGCGCAGGAGGCCTGCAGTATGCTTACCGGCTTCATGGACATTCCCGACGTTGCTGCAATGACTGATTTTCCCTTCGATGCCGTGCTGTTCGACTGCGACGGCGTCCTGGTCGATTCCGAACCCATCACCAGCCGCGTGCTGACCGACATGCTCAATGAGTTGGGCTGGGGCATCACGCATGCGGAAACCATGCAGATCTTCACGGGCAAGGCCGTCAGGGACGAACTGCCGCTGATCGAATCGCGCACGGGCGCCACGATCACGCCGGATTGGTTCGATCAGTTCCGCCAGCGCCGCAATGCCGCGCTGGACCGCGACCTGGTCGAGATCCCCGGCGCGCCGGACGCGGTGCGGGCCTTGCACGTGGCCTTGGACGGCCGCATCGCCGTGGCCTCGGGCGCGGACCGCCGCAAGGTGGAGCTGCAGCTGGCCAAGGTCGGCATTGCCGACTGCTTTCGCGAGCGGGTCTTCAGCGGCCACGAAATGCCGCGCAGCAAGCCCTATCCGGACGTGTACCTGGCCGCTGCGCAGGCGCTGGGCGTGGACCCTCGGCGTTGCGCCATCGTGGAAGACACGGTGACCGGCGCCACGGCTGGGGTGGCCGCCGGCGCTACTGTGTTCGGCTACAGCCCCGATGCCAATGGGCATAGCGGCGCCGAAGCCTTGCGCGGCGTGGGCGTGGCCCACGTGTTCACCGACATGGCCGCCTTGCCCGGTCTGCTGGCGGGCTGGCGCCAGGCCGCCTAGGGCCAGACATGCGGGACGGGCTTCAACGCGCGTACTGCTCGCCGCCGTCCAGGTCTATCACCGTGCCGCTCAGGTAGCCCGCGCGCGGCGAGGCGCCGAAGACGATCATGTCGGCCACCTCACCGGGTTCCATCAGGCGTCCGAAAGGCAGGTCCGACAGCGTCTCCTGCCAGCGGTTTTCGTCGCCCCAGCGCGCCTGGGCGCGCTGCTTGGCCAGCGTCAGCACGCGGTCGGTGCGGGTGCGCGAAGGATTCACGCCGAAGACGCGCACGCCGTGGCGCGGCGCATCCCCGCCCAGGGCGCGAGTGAAGGCGATGAGCGAGGCATTGCCCGCCGCGCCGCAGATGTAGTCGGCGCGCGGCGCGGAGCCCGCCATGCCGATGATGTTGGCGATGACGCCCGCGCCGGCGTCGCGCATGCGCGGGTAGTAGTGGCGGGCCAGGTCGATGTAGCCGTGGACTTTCAGTTCCCAGCCCGCGCGCCAGCGCTCGTCCTGCACCTGGTCCAGCGCGCCGCCCGGCACCGCGCCGGCGTTGTTCACCAGGATGTCGATATCGCCCGCTTCCTGGCTCAGGCGTTGCGCCGCGCCGGATTGGGCCAGGTCCAGCGTGACGGCCCGCGCCTGCTTCCCGGTCGCATCGCGTATGGTCTCGGCCGCCGTGCGCAGCGCCGCATCGTCGCGCGCCACCAGTATCGGTTCGGCGCCTTCGCGGGCGAAGGCCAGCGCGCAGGCCAGGCCTATGCCCTTGGATGCGCCCGTGATGAGCACGCGTTTACCGTCTAGCTGCAAATCCATGTAACCCTCCGGTCGTTTCCGTCCGCGATGCCGCGCGACGCCAGGTCGGTTGTAAACCAGTTGTGCCCACATGTGCCAGTGCGTGCGCAGTATGGCAGCCGTCGCGCGGCGCCTGCTATGCTGGTCCGACCATTTCCCATGAGGGGACGGCGATGACGGAAATCTGGCTGGAAATCTGGTCCACCGTGCGCAGCGAATTCGCCGACATCCCCGATGTGGGCGAGGCGACCCGCATCGTGCTGCGCCTGGGCATGGCCATGCTGCTGGGCGGCCTGTTGGGTTATGAGCGGGAGCGCAGCGGCAAGGACGCCGGCTTGCGCACCCATATGCTGGTGGCGCTGGGGGCGGCGATCTTCGTGCTGGTGCCGCTGCAAGGCGGCATGGAAGTCGGCGACCTGAGCCGCGTGCTGCAGGGCGTGATCGCCGGCATCGGCTTCCTGGGGGCGGGCGCCATCATCAAGCTGAGCGACGAGCGCGAGATCCGCGGGCTGACCACGTCGGCAGGCATCTGGATGACGGCGGCGATCGGGGTGGCGGCGGGCATGGGACGCGAAGCCACCGCCGTGGTCAGCACCGTGATGGCGCTGTTCGTGCTGGCAGTGCTGCGGCGCGTCGAGGCGCGCATCGCCGCCAGGCACGAGCACAAAGTCATTGCTTCCGACGCCAAGCCGTAGCGGCGTTTCAATTGCCGCCGGACACCTCGATGAACGAACCGCTGGTGTAGCCGGCCTCATCCGAGAACAGCCACATCACGGCGCCCGCGACTTCTTCGACCGTGCCGCCGCGACGCAGCGGAATCGCGCCCTTCAGGCGGTCGACGCGGCCGGGTTCGCCGCCGCTGGCGTGCATGTCGGTGTAGATGGTGCCGGGACGTACGCCGTTGACGCGGATGCCTTCAGGCGCGACTTCCTTGGACAGGCCGATGGTCATCGTGTCCATGGCGCCCTTGGAGGCGGCGTAGTCCACATACTCGTTGGGCGAGCCCAGCCGGGCGGCCACGGACGAGACGTTGACGATGGCACCGCCCTGGCCGCCATGGCGCGTCGACATGCGGCGCACTGCCTCGCGGGCGCACAGGAAGGCGCCAACCACATTGGTGGACAGCACGCGCAGCAGGCGGTCGGCGCTCATCTGGTCCACGCGCATCTGCTGCTCCAGGATGCCGGCGTTGTTGACCAGCGCGTCGATGCGGCCCAGCTGCTGGTCCAGTTCGCCGTACATGCGCAGCACCTGGTCCTCTTGCGAGACGTCGGCCTGCAGCGCGACGGCGCGGCCGCCGCCCCGCACGATTTCCTCGACCACCGCGCGCGCGGCGTCGGCGTTGGAATGGTAGTTGACGCCTACCGCGTAGCCGCGGCGGGCAGCCAGCCTGGCGACGGCGGCGCCGATGCCGCGGCCGCCGCCGGTGACGAGCATGATCTTTGACATGGCTTGCTCCTGATGGGATTACACCTTAGCAGATGGCGGCGGGCTCAGATCCAGACGTCGTTGGGAGCGCTGCGCTCGCCGCCCTGGTCGCCGGTGTTGCGCACGCCGCGCGGCTCGATCAGCAGCATTTTGACTTCCTCGGGCGCACAGGGCTTGTGCTCCACGCGCTTGGGGACCACGGCCATTTCGCCAGGGCCCAGGTCGATGTGGCCGTCGCGCAGCTGGATGCGCAGACGGCCCTCGATGACGATGAAGGTCTCGTCGGTGTCGGCATGGCTGTGCCACACGAATTCGCCCTGTATTTTCACCAGCTTGAACTGGTAGTCGTTCATCTCGGCGACGACTTTGGGCATCCAGTGTTCGGAGATCAGCGCCAGTTTGTCGGCGAAGTTGATGGTGCGGATTTCGGGCATGGGGAGGACTGTCGCATAGGGTTGAGCAAACCCCAGCATAGAAGGCTGCGCCGACGCCGTCTTGTACGATCGAGCAGCTTTGCGCGAATCCGCGTTCAGCGGCGCAGCATGCGCCGCCAGCGGTCGGGCGCCATGCCGTAGGTCTGGACGTGGCGGCGCGTCAGGTGGCTCTGGTCGGTGAAGCCCGACGCGGCGGCCGCTTGCGCCAGCGGCATGCCCGCGGCGATCAGGCGCCGGGCCTGGTCCAGGCGGCGCAGCATTACGTAGCGGTAGGGGCTGGTGCCGAACAGCGCGCGGAAGTCGCGCGACAGGCTCCAGCGGTCCGTGCCTGCGGCCGCTGACAGCTGTTCCAGGGTGATGGACCGTTCGAGCGAGGCGTGGATGTATTGGCGGGCGCGCTCGGCCGCGGCGTAGTCGGCGCTGCGGCGGCCGGGCTTGCCGCCAGCCGCGGCGCACAGGGCATGGCTCAGCTCGTACAGCGCGTCGTCTTCCTGCAGCGGATCGATCGGATCATGCGTGTCCTGCAGCAGGCTGGCGCTGGCGGCGTACAGGCGTGGATCGGCCGAGATGCCGCCCGGGATGAATGGCAGCGGCCGTCCGCCCAGGATCTGCTGGATGAGCGCCGGCTCGACGTAGATCATGCGGTAGTGGAAACCGGCCTCGGTGCCGGCCTGGCCGTCGTGGACTTCGTCGGGATGCAGCACGATGGTGCCGCCGGGCAGGCTGTGCCGCAGTCCGCGGCGGTAGTGAAAGCTCTGCACGCCTGACAGCGTGCGGCCGATGGCGTAGGTGTCGTGGCGGTGCATGCCGTAGCCTGGACCGCCGAAATAGGCTTCGATGCGCTCCAGCTGGCCCGAGGGCGCGGCTCGCAATATCCAGTCTTGTTTCAATCCGCCTCCCGCAGCAGCCTCAATCCCACCAGAGGATAGCGCGTTTCCTGCGTGTTCCAGTTGCGGTAGGAGGCGCGCGTGTACAACGCCCAGGTATGCCAGGAGCCGCCGCGCCGTACGCGCACGTTGCCGCTGGCGGGGCCTTGCGGGTCGTCCACGGGTGAATGCGCGTAGTAGTCCTCGCCATACCAGTCCGAGACCCATTCCCAGGCGTTGCCGTGCATGTCGTACAGGCCGAAGGCATTGGGCGCATAGCTGGCGACCGGGGCGGTGAAGGCGTTGCCGTCGGCGCGGGCGGAGGCATGCGCCTGCCATTTGGGCCAGAGCGGCGCGGCGTCGGCGTCGAAGCCGTTGCCGACGTCGGGCATGGCGGCGGGATCGTCGCCGTTCTGGTAGCGGGTGCGCGCGCCGGCGCGGCAGGCGTATTCCCATTCGGCTTCGGTGGGCAAGCGGTAGACCTTGCCTTCGGTCTGGGTCAGCCAGCGGGCCAGCGCCGTGGCGTCGTTCCAGCTGATGTTGACCACGGGATGGTCATCGCCTTGCGCGAAGCCTGGATTGCGCCAGGAATAGCGGCGGTCGCGGCCTTCGAAGGCGTCGCCGCGCTCGGATTTGTCGGGGTCGTACTGCGGGTTGTAGCCATAGCCGCCGGTGCCGTCGGCCTCCGACTCCGGCACGTAGCCGGACGCCTCGATGAAGCGGCGGAACTGGCCCACGGTGACTTCCGTGCGTTCCAGGTAGAACGGACGGGTGATGCGCACCGTATGCACCGGCGCTTCATCGAACAGCTGGGCGTAGCGGTCCGGCGGGTAAAGCGGATAGTCGCGCGCCAGCGCCTCGGGCGTCTCGTCGCTGCCCATCTGGAAGCTGCCGGCCGGCACGCGGACAAAGGTCATGCCCAGCGAATTTTCGATCAGGGCGGGC
The DNA here is from genome assembly GCF_014851605.1 of Achromobacter sp. ACM02. NCBI lineage: Bacteria > Pseudomonadati > Pseudomonadota > Betaproteobacteria > Burkholderiales > Alcaligenaceae > Achromobacter > Achromobacter sp. ACM02. Next base: position 127,982 of record NZ_JACUZY010000004.1, on the reverse strand, counting down.
GGTTCATCCGACCAGGAAGGCGCCGATACGAGGGTGCAGAGCAAAGCCAGGGCGGTGCGTGTGCGCATGGGAATCCGGTAGGCGGAGCATGAGGGGTGCGCAATAGTAGAGCCGCCGCTTGCGCCCGGCCAGACGCGGGGAACCCTCATGCCGCGCTCAGCCGGCGCGGCGGATGGTGAAGTTGATGCGCTGGCTGCCCAGCCGCGGATGCGGCAGGTCCTTGATGGGCATGATGCCGTGGTAGCGCAGCCGGTCGACCCCGCCCCACACGGCCACGTCGCCATGGAACAGCGGCGTGCGGCTGGCCTTGTCCGCGCGCTGGTCGCCGCCGAAGAGAAACATGGCGGGCATGCCCAGCGATACGGAGACGATGGGCGCGCCGTAGTCGCGTTCGTTCCTGTCCTGGTGCAGCGACAGCCGCGAGCCCGGCTCGTAGCGGTTGACCAGGCAGGCGTCTGGCTCGAAGCCAGGAAAACCGGCTTCGGCCGCGGCGGCCTGCGCCAGCTGCATGAAGGCCTGGGGCATGGCGGGCCAGGGCTGGCCGGAGAGCGGATCGATGCGCGCATAGCGGTAGCCGCGCGCATCGCTGGTCCAGCCCAGCTGTCCGCAATTGGTCAGCGCCACCGACATGGTGTAGCCGCCGGGGGTTTCCATGTGCCGGAAGGGCGCCTGCGCGGTCACGGCATCGACCCCCGCGAGGAGCGCGTCCACCAACGGCAGGGCAAAACCGCGCAGCACCACGGATTGCGGGCCGAGCGCGACGCGTCCGCCTTGCGCGGCGCCGTCGTCGCCGTCCTCCCCAAACAGGTCCAGGTTGGTAGCCATGCCGGCCTACAGCAGCGGTTCCAGCGGCAGCAGCGACACGAACCAGACCGACAGGCGTTGCCACACGGTCGTGCCGGGCTCCGTGTCGTGGCGGATGGTGTCGCCATTGCGCTGTTCCAGCCAATAGAGCTGGCCCTTGTCGTCCAGGCAGACGCGGTAGGCGGCTTTGGGGATGTCCTTGTCGAAGGCGTCGGCGATGTGGCGCGCCAGCGTGGGGCTGTCTATGACGAAGCCCAGCTCGGTGTTGAGCTTGGCCGAGCGCGGGTCGAAGTTGAAGGAGCCGACGAAGATGCGCCTGCCGTCGACGGCGAAGGTCTTGGCGTGCAGGCTCGAGCCCGAGCTGCCGAAGGGGCCCATGCTCTTGTTGCGCTCGACTTCGGCGCCCATGCGCTTCATTTCGTAAAGTTCCACGCCGCTGGCCAGCAGATCCTTGCGGCGCTTGGCGTAGCCGGAATGCACCACGGCGACGTCCGTGGCTTCGAGCGCATTGGTGAGGACCTTGACCTTGACGCCGCTGCGCGCCATCTGTCCGAAGGACTCGGTGCCGACGGCGGTAGGCACGAAATAGGGCGACACCAGTTCGAGATCGGTGGTGGGGGTGCCGATGATTTCATGCAGCTGATGCGGCAGCATCGCCTCGGGCGGCGCGGTGCCCAGCGTCTTGCGCGGATCGTCGCTGACCATGCGCGTGTCGGCCCATTCCAGCGTCAGCTCGCCGCGCAGCAGCTGCTGGATGAAGGGCAGCTTGCGCATGGCGTCGGCATAGGCGGCGGCTTCGGGAGAGCGCTCGACCCGGGCGGCGGCCTGTTCCAGTTCGTCCAGTTCGCCGGGGTCGGTTTTCTTAAGCAGCCGGTCGACCGGGTAGGCCGAGTCGCTGGCCCAGTAGCGGTCGAAATCCGTCGACACGTCATTGACCGCGGCGCCGATGGCCAGCACGTCCAGGTCGGTGAAGAGCACGCCGCTGGCCGCGCCGAAGTACTCGTCGCCGACGTTGCGCCCGCCGATGATGGTGGCCTGGTTGTCGGCGGTGAAGGACTTGTTGTGCATGCGGCGGTTCAGGCGGCTGAAGTCCGTCACGTAGCCCAGGGGCTTGGGCCAGCGCAGCACGAAGGGGTTGTACAGCCGCACTTCGATGTTGGGATGCGCGTCCAGGGCGGACAGCTCCTCGTCCAACCCCGAGGTGCCGTTGTCGTCCAGCAGCAGCCGCACCCGCACGCCGCGGTCGGCGGCTTCGTGCAGGGCCTCCAGCAGCATGGTGCCCGTCATGTCCTTGTGCCAGATGTAGTACTGCACATCCAGGCTGCGTTCGGCGGCGCGCGCCAGCAGCATGCGGGCGGCGAAGGCGTCATAGGCGTCGGGCAACGGGTGGATGCCGGACTTGCCCGGGTGCTGGGCAGCAAGCGGCGCGATGGCCCGGCCCAGCGGGGTGTCCTGCGATGCCTCCGGCGTCAGCGCATGGGATTCGCTGCGGTTATCCAGCGGCGGCAAGCCGCAGCCGCTCAGCAGGCTCAGGCAAAGGGCAGTCATCATCAAGGGTTTGGCCAGGTACATGACCCGTATTGTGCCGAAATCGCGGCGCGGGCCGGTTCCGGCAGCCACCTTCCCCTGGGAAGCTTGACGATTTTCCGTATTTGAGAGAAATTCTCTCATATGGAAAACAACATCACCGCCGAGGCCGATCTGGACGGCCGCATCGCCGCCCGGCTCAAGGCGTTGCGCCAGGAGCGCAACTGGTCGCTGGACGAGCTGGCCGCCCGCGCCGGTCTCAGCCGCGCCACCCTGTCCCGCCTGGAAAACGCCGAAGTCAGCCCGACCGCCAGCGCGCTGGGCAAGTTGTGCGCGGCCTATGGCCTGACCATGTCGCGCCTGATGCTGATGGTCGAGGATGACTTCGTGCCGCTGGTGCCGCAGCAGGCGCAGGCCGTGTGGGTGGACGGCAGCGCGGGATTCCGCCGCCGCTCGGTGTCCCCGCCCGCGCAGCAATTGGCGGGCGAGGTGCTGGCGTGCGAGCTGGAGCCTGGTACGCGCATCGCCTACGAGCGGTCGCCCCGGCCAGGGCTTGAACACCACCTGCTGATGCTGGACGGCGAGCTGGCCATCACCGTCGATGGGCAGGCGCACCGCCTTTCCCAGGGCGACTGCCTGCGCTACCAGCTATTCGGCGCGAGCGAATTTTCAACCCCGCCGCATTGCGGCGCCCGTTATCTGCTCTTCATCGTCTGAGCCTGCCATGTCCCATCCGAATCCTGAATTGATCCTGCTGTCAGCGGATGCCGCCGACGCTCTCGTGCCCGAGCTGGGCGAACTGCTGCGCGCCTGCGTGCAGGGCGGCGCCAGCGTCAGCTTCGTGCTGCCGTATTCGTCGGACGACGCGCAGGCGTTCTGGCGGGCCAAGGTGCTGCCGGCGGTCGCCGGCGGCAAGTCGGCGCTGTGGGTGGCGCGGCAGGACGGACGCGTCGCGGGATCGGTGCAGCTGGATTGGGACACGCCGCCCAATCAGCCGCACCGCGCCGAGGTGCGCAAGCTGCTGGTGCATCCGGACTTCCGCCGCCGCGGCCTGGCCCGCGCCTTGCTGGCCGAAGCGGAAGCCATGGCGCGGCGCCAGGGACGCAGCCTGATCACGCTGGACACGCGCACGGGCGATGGCGCCGAGCCGCTGTACGCGTCGCAGGGCTATCAGACCGTGGGAGTGATACCGGGATTCAGCCGCGATCCGCATGATGCCGCCAAGCTGGACGGCACCACCATCATGTACAAGCAGCTGTAGCGGACGCTGCCGCCGCGGGCGGCAGCGGCAGGGCTTTAGCCCAGGGGCTTGATGCCCACGCTGTAAGGCGGGGCATTGCCGCGCGCCGGAGCCTTGATCTTCAGCATCGAGCCGCCGGGGGTGAATTCGAATTCCTGGTACGGAACCTCGAACCACTGGTGAAAGCTGGTGCGCGAGAATTCCGGCACCCAGACCTTGGCGCGCTTGGGATCGCAGTGGAACTCGACCAGCGTGCGGTCTATGCCCAGCGGGCGGGTATTGCCGATGCGGTAGCTGACTTTGAGTTCGGCGCGCTCGGTCGAGCCGGGGCGCCAGGCCAGGCCGACGGATTCCATGAATTTTTCGATCGCCTCGATACCGCGATGCATGACTGACTCCGAATGCGGGCGGGCACGTGGCCCGGAAAAACTGTGCCGTTCCCCGCGGCGCCGCGGGAAACACCCGAATTATCCGTCATTCCAGCTGCGGGCGCTTCCAGGCTTGCATGCCGTCAATCGGCGCCATTGAACAAAGCAAATGGACGGCGCGCGGCCAGGCCCGCACCATGGCATCCATGTCCTCTATAAGACCTGCGCGGCCCGCGCCGGTCCGGACGCGAAATCCTAGGAGTCATCATGGCAAATTTCATACTGGCATTGGTCAACGCGGAACTCTCTCTCTTCGGCGTCGAGACGCCTGGCGCGGCGCAGGAACCGTCAGCAGCGCCGCAGGCGGCAAGCGCGCCCGCATTCGACAGCGAACACTACCGCAGCGCGCTGGGCTGAGCGCCAGCGGAACACACCGTTGCAGGAATAGGCAGGATTCACGCAAGAACGAGCCTGTACGCGCAGGCTCGCGATTCTTACCATCTCTTCCAGGGTCGAGACGGCGTGTCCATTGCGGATGCGCTGGCTCTGCCACGCTGCCGGGCGCATTGCCGGCAGCGCACGCAAGGGAAGGGAATCGCATGAATACCGAAAAAATCTGGTTGGTGACGGACGCATCCGCGGGGCTGGGCCTGGTCCTGGTGAAGATGCTGCTGGACTTGGGCCACAAGGTCGCGGCGACCTCGCAGGACGGCGATGCGCTGCTGGACGCGGTGGGCGCCAAGCTGGAGGGGCAGTTCCTGCCCCTGACGGTGGACCTGGCCGACGAGCGCAAGGTGCAGCGCGCGGTGGATGCCACGGTGGCCGCCTTCGGCGGCCTGGACGTGGTGGTGAACAACGCGGGCCATGGCCTGCGCGGCGCGCTGGATAGCCTGCCGGACGAGGACCTGAGAGGCACCTTCGACATCAATGTGTTTGCCACGCTGAACGTGATCCGCGCGGTCCTGCCGCGCATGCGCGCGCAGCGCAGCGGGCACGTCTTCAACATCTCGTCGATCCTGGGCTTCGATGGCGGCAGGGCCGATTGGGGCGCTTATAGCGCCGCCAAGTTCGCCGTCAGCGGCCTGACCGAAGCCCTGGCCGCCGAGGCCGCGCCATTCGGCATCCGGGTGTCGCTGGTCTACCCGGGCGCGTTGCGCACGGCGGACGGCGAGCAAGCGCCCGAACTCGCGGCGCGCAATGCGCAGGCGCGCGACGCGGACGGCGATCCGGCCAAGATGGCGCGCACGCTGATCAATGCGGCGCAGGCGCAATATGCGCCCCTGCACCTGTTCCTGGGGCGCGACGCCTTCGACCAGGCGCGCGCCAAGATCCAGTCGGTGCAGCAGGAACTGGCGCGCTGGCGCGAGATGTCCGTGTCCATCGGCTTCGTGGACGAAAGGCGGATGGCCGCCTGACGCTCCGGCTGAGAGCCGGGCTCAGGCCGTCCAGCCCTGCACCGCCTGGTAGGCGCCCAACAGCGCCAGGCTCACCATGAAGCAGCGCTTGAAGGCCTGCGCCGACATCCTGCCGCGCAGCCATGTGCCCAGCGCCATGCCGGCCAGCGCCGGCAGCAACATCAGCAGGGACGCGCCGGCGGCTTCGGGCGTGTAGCCGCCGGTGACGCCCAGGCCGATCGCCAACGCCACGGTGGACACCGTGAACGAGATGCCCATGGCCTGTATCAAGCCGTCCTTGCCCAGGTTCAGGGCTTGCAGATAAGGCACCGCCGGGATGACGAATACGCCGGTCGCCGCGGTGATGACCCCGGTAATGGCGCCGACCGATACGCCCACCAGCCCTTGATGGCGCTGCGGCGCCCTGGGCGGCGAGCCGAACAGGCCCCAGGCGGCATAGGCCACCAGGGCCAGCCCCAGGCACACGCTGGCCCAGTGTCCCGAAGGCGGACCCAGCCATAACGCGCCGCCTATCGTGCCCGCGCAGACGCCGGCCTGCATCGCGCCGATGCGGCGCAGCACCTGGGGCAGCGTGACCCAAGGCCGGGCCTGCCAGAGGTTGGTGATGAGGGACGGCACGATCAGCAATGCCGCGGCCTGGGCGGGAGCCATGACCAGCGCCAGCATGGCCATGGAGATGGTGGGCAGTCCCAGCCCCACGACGCCCTTGACCACGCCGGCCAGGATGAACACCGATACGGTGACGGCAAGCAGCACGGGCGTGCCGCCGGGAAACAGGTCCAGGAGGTTCATGCGGGCTCGCAGCGGACGGTGAGGCCGTCGCGCGGACGGCCGAACAGGGCGTAGGCGACGTCGTCCGCGCCCTTGCCGTCCTGGCGGGCGGCGCGCAGCAGCCACCGCCGTCCCTCGCACAGGTCGGCGCGCAGGGACTCACCGTAGAGCGTCGGGCCGCCCAGCAGGGCGATGCCCAGCATGCGCTGCGCGGGCGCGTGGCCGTCGCTGGCGGCCGCGCGCAGCCACTGCGTCATGGCGGCATAGTCGCCCTGGGTCTGGGCTTCCAGCGCCAGCGCGTATTTCTGCGCTGGCGTGGTGTGAGGGTCCAGGCTGGCGGCTACGGCCAAACCTGAGCCTTGCAGGCTCAGGACCAGCAGGGCAAGAGCGGGCCAATGGACCCGGGGGCGCCGCGATATGATGGTTTTCATGGGATTTCCCTGGATTGGAAGGGCGGGAGTTCATTGTCATCCGCAGCGCCTTGGATCTTGTATCGGGATCTTGCGTAGTTGTCCTATGGCACAGCCTGAGGCTTGCCGTGCTACGCTTTTTGCATGCGATTCGACCTCACCGATCTGCGGCTGTTCCTCAACGTACAGGAAACCGGCTCCATCACCGCGGGGGCCAAGCGCTCCCACATGACGTTGGCATCGGCCAGCGAACGCATCCGCGGCATGGAGGACACGCTGGGCGTGCCGCTGCTGCTGCGCGAGCCGCGCGGGGTCGAGCCCACGCCGGCGGGCCGCACGCTGGCGCACCATGCGCGCGTGGTGCTGGCGCAGATGGATCGCATGCGCGGCGAGCTGGACCATTACGGCCTGGGGCTGAAAGGGTTGGTGCGCGTGCTGTGCAACACCACGGCCCTGAGCGAATACCTGCCGCCGGTGCTGGGCGCATTTCTCAAGGACCATCCCCGCGTCTCGGTGGACCTGGAAGAACGCTTGAGCCACGAGATCGCCGACGCGTTGCGGGCAGGCGCCTGCGACATCGGCGTGCTGGCCGATTCGGCCGATCTGCACGGCCTGCATACGCAGACCTTCCGGCATGATCCCCTGACGTTGATCGTGCCGCCGGACCACGCGCTGGCCGGCCGCCAGTCGGTGCTGCTGGCCGACGTGGCCGATCAGGAATTCGTCGGGCTGGTCGAGGGCAGCGCCTTGCAGGAACACATCGCCCATCACGCGCGGCGTGGCGGCAAGGCCTTGTCGTACCGCGTGCGGCTGCGCAGTTTCGATGCCGTGTGCCGCATGGTGGGGCAGGGTGTGGGCATTGCCATCGTGCCGCGCGTGGCGGCGGCGCGTTATGGCCGGGCCGCGGGCGTGCGGCGCGTGGCGTTGGCCGACGATTGGGCCGCGCGCGACCTGGTGCTATGCGTGCGCGACACGCTGCCGGCCTACGCGGCAGCGCTGGTGGAATACGCGCTGCGCGACGCGCCTGCGCGCCCGGACCGCTAGGAGCGCGCGAACAGCCGGCGCCAGCCCTGGACCGGGCGGTCGAACCAGGAGCCCGACGCGACGGCGCCCAGGATGACCAGGCCATAGACGCACATCGCCAGCGCCGCGATGGCGAAGAACAGGCTCAGCGATCCCGTCAGGCGCAAGACAATGGCGCCGGCGCCGATGCCGAGCAGCAGACGCAGGAATCCCGCGATCAGCGGCCATTTCAGGCGGCCGGCGCCCTGCGAAGCGAAGTACATCGAGAAACCCAGGGCGAAGAAGCCGTAGACCGGACCGACGGTGCGCAGATAGCTGGCGCCGGCTTCCAGCATGTGGTCCTGCGCGCCGAACAGGCGCAGCCAGGCCTCGGGGAAGAACGCCGCCGCCAGTCCGATGGCCTCCGCCAGCACAAAGGCCATCGCGCCGCCGGTCAGGGCGATGCGCAGCGCGCGTTCGGGCTGGCCCGCGCCGATGTTGGACCCCACCATTGCCACCATGGGCGCGCCCAAGCCGAAGGCGATGGGCATCAGCAGGTACTCCAGGCGCACGGCGATGCCATAGCCGGCGACCGCTGCGGTGCCGGCATAGGCGCCGACCAGGGCCGCCGTCAGCGCCACCAGGGCATTGGTCAGGAGGGGATTGATGGTGGCCAGGGCGCCCACGCTGAGGATATTGCGCATCAGGCCCGGATAGAGGCGGCTGGGCACCAGCCGCGCCGCGTTGCGTCCGCTGGCGCAGTACAGGCCCAGGATCAGCGCGCCCAGGGCGTAGTAGATCACCAGCGCCCAGCCGCCGCCGGCCACGCCCAGCGCGGGAAAAGGCCCCCAGCCGAAGATCAGGCACGGAGACAGCGGGATCAGCAGCAGGGCGCCGCCGCAGATCACGGCGCCAGGCACCAGCATGTTGCCCGTGCCGCGGATGGCGCTGGCGAACGCGTTCATCAGCCACATCAGGACGATGCCGCCGAAGATGACGTCGGAATAGGCCAGGGCGGCCTCTAGCGCCTCTCCCTCGGCGCCCAGCGCGCGGTAAAGCCACGGGCCGCCAAGCAGCAGCAGTGCGCAAAACGCCAGGCCCAGCAGGCCGTTGAGCACCACGGCGTGCAGCACCAACTGGTCCGCCTCGCGCTGCCGGCCGCCGCCCAGCGATCTTGCGACCGCGGCCGAGATGCCGCCGCCCATCGCGCCTTGCGACATGTTCTGCATCAGCATCAGCACCGGCACCACCAATGCCACGCCCGCCAGCACCGGCGTGCCCAAGCGCGCCAGGAACCAGGTCTCGATCAATCCGGTGGAGGACTGCGCCAGCATCATCAGGATGTTCGGCCACGCCAGGCGCGCCAGCGTGGGGGCGATGGGCGCATGCAGCATGGCCTGCAGGCGCGCATTGGCGGGACGGGGCGGCGGTGGCGCGGACATGGGAAGGAACCCTTGGGTGGCGTTCGAATATTTACGTGCATATGCCAATAAAAGTCAAGATTGCGCTAGACTCGATTCCACGCCGGCGGTAGCGTTGAGTCCTCGCCGTCCTCCACTTCTTGCGCCTGCCATGCCCGACGAACAGCCTTCCGTTTCCGCCGCTTCCGTTGCACCCGATCCGCTCATCTGCAACGGCGCGGCGCTGCGCAAGGCGACCCGGCGCGTTTCGCAGCTGTACGACACGGTGCTGGCTCCCTGCGGCCTGAAGGTGTCGCAGCATTCCATCCTGGTGCATATCGCGCGCGCGGGCACGCCGTCGATGACCGACCTGGCGCGCAACATGGTGCTGGACCGCTCGGCGCTGGCGCACAATCTCAAGCCGCTGGAGCGCGACGGCTACGTGCAGATGTCGCGCGACCCGCTGGACGGGCGCAGCCGCCGCGTGGCGTTGACAGACGCGGGACGCGCCAAGCTGGCGGAGTCCAAGCGTCTGTGGAAAGACGCGCAGCGCCGCTTCGAGGCGGCCTACGGGGCCGAACGCGCCGCCGCGTTGCGGCGCTCGCTGGCCGATATTTTTTCCGACGAGTTTGCGCTGGCCTTCAGCCGCGGCTAGGGCCGCTGGGGGCGTCGTCGGCAGCGGCTGCGGGTCCGGCGGGTAGCCGCTGGCCGCGCGAGCGCAGCCCGGACCCGCCCAGCGCCAGCACCGCGCCCAGCACGCAAGCCATGCCGGCCAGCTGCGCGGGAGCCAAGGATTCGCCCAGCAGTCCGGCGGCCAGCGCTATCGCCGATACCGGCGCCAGCGCGGTGAACAAGGCGGCTTCGGCGCCGTTGACGCGGGCCGCGCCCGCATACCAGAGCAGGAAGCCGCCCACGGTGGGCACCAGCGCGTAGTAGGCCACCGCGGCCACCGCCGAAGCGGGCAAGTTCAGATCCCACGGCGCTTCCGCCACGCATGCCACGGCCGAGAATGCCAGGCCAAAGCCCGTCATGAGCGTCGATAGCGCCAGCGGCGCCACCGGCTGGCGCAGCCGCTTGTTCAACAGGATGAATAATCCTTCGCACAGCACCGCGCCCAGGATCAGCGCGTTGCCCGCCAGCGAGCGCGCGCCGCCTTGACCGGCCGAATGGCGCATCATCAGCCAGACGCCGAAGGCCGCGGCGACGATGGCGGCCAGCGTGGCCTTGCCCGGGCGTTCGCCCAGCAGCAGGATGGCGATGGCAGCCGAGACCAGCGGCAAGGTGCCCAGGATGATGCCGCCGTCCACCGCCGACGCACGTTGCAGCCCGGCGATCAGCAGCGCGGTGTAGCCGACGCTGCCGGCGATGGCCTGGACGGCCAGCAGCAGCCAGTCGCGCGGCGCCAGCCGCGGCAGGCGCGCGCCGGTCAACGCCATCAGCAGGGCGAAGCAGGGCAGTGCGATGGCGAAGCGCAAGGCCGTCGCGGTGAAGGGCGGCAAGCCCGTGCCGATGATCTTGCTGGCGGCTACCGTGCTGCCCACCAGCGCCATGGCGGCCGCCAGATAGCAATAGCCCTGCATCCGATTGTTCATTACCCGACCCACGCCTGTTCAGAGAGAGGCGCCCAGGCTAAGCGGCCGGGCGCGGCCGGGTCTTGAATGAAATTGCAGGGCTCAGCTTGCGGCCAGCGCGTAGCGGCGCGGCGATACGCCGTAGGCGCGCACGAACAGCCGGGTCATGTGGCTCTGGTCGGCAAAGCCGACCGCGGCCGCGGCATCGGCCAGGGCCGAGCCTTGCCGGATCAGGCTGCGCGCCAGCAGCAAGCGCCGCTGCACCTGGTAGGCGTGGGGCGTGAGGCCGGTGTCGCGGGCGAACGCCCGCAGCACCTGGTAGCGGCTCAGGCCGCTGGCCGCGGCCAGGTCGGCCAGCGACAGCGAGGCCGCCGGGTCGTCGTCGATCAGCGCGCGGGCATGGCGGATGGCGTCTGGGGCGGCGCGCGCGGGCCGGGCCAGACGCTCGGCATCGCGGTCGCGCGCCTGCGCCAGGATGCGCAGCAGCAGCGCATCGCAGGCCAGCGGCGCCGCGCCGGCAGTGGCCTGGGCATACAGCGCCAGCACGTCCCGCGCCAGCGCGGGGCGGTCCTGTGCTGGGTGCTCGAATTCGTAGCCGAGGCCGCTTGCGTCCAGTTCGGCTGCGGCCTGTGCCACCACCTCGGGGTCCAGGTACAGCATCTGCCAGGCGCGTTCGCCATTGCCGATGGGGGCGCCGTCATGCACTTCGCCGGGGTTCACCGTGATGACGTGGCCGGGGCCGGCCTCGACCTGGCCGCGGCCGCTATGCGAGACCTGGGCGCCCTGGCGCATGACGCCGATGCCGAACTGCTCGTGCGTGTGGCGCGCGAACGCATGCCGGCTGTGCGCGGCCACGGCCTGCACGCCGGCGAGGGCGCTGCGCTGCATGACGAACTGGCCTGAGTTCATGGGGAGTCTGGGGCAAGGGGCTTGCAGGCAGTATCACCCGCCCGCCCCGGCGCGATCAAGAGGCCAGCGGCCCGGCGCTCAGGCTATTGCAGCCCGTTCCAGCGTGCCACCGCGGGCTCGGCCGCGGCCCACTTCCACTGGCCGCCAGGCTGCTGGCAGATCATGCTGGAGTAGGCGGGCGCGGGTGCGTCCTTCTGCTCCACCGTGAACAGCACCTCGCGGCAATGGGTCAGCGGCGTGGCGATGTCGCGCACCACCTGGATGCCGCCGCGCTCGTTGCCTATGGACAGCGGTTGGCGGATTTCCCACTGGCGCACCTGGCCGATGGGCAGGGCGCCCGCCGCGTTGGCCATGACGTTCTGCTGGTCGTTCTTCCACTCGCGCAGCACGTATTTCACCGTGGCATCCACCGCCGCCTGGACCGTGACGCCAATGGCGTAGCCCGCCACCGGATTGGCGGTGGCTGCGCCGCTGACGGTGCCGACCACGGCGCCCGCCGCGCCGCCGATCGAGGAGCTCTGGCAGCCGGCCAGGCCCAGGCAGGCGGCCAGCGCCAGCAGGCTTGCGGCGCGCCTCACTGCAGCGAGCCCCAGCGGGCCGTGGCGGGCTCGGCGCTGGCCCAGCGCCAGTGCTCGCCGTCGCGGCACACGGTGGTGACGTAGAACTCGCGTTGCGGATCGACGCCAGCCTTGTCGGCCGGCGTGTCTATGGAGAAGACCACTTCCTTGCATTCCAGGTTCACGCCGCCGATCAGCCGGCTGACCGTGACCTGGCCCTGCGCGTCGCTTTCGATGGGCAGCTGGTGCTTGACCTGCCAGTTGGCCACCTTGCCCACCGCGAGCGGACCGGCGGCCATGGCGATGGCGTCCTGTTCTTCGCCGCGCGTCTTGCGCTGGGCGTAGGCCAGCGCGGCCTTGGCGCCGGCCTGCACGCCCAGGCCGATGCCGGTGGCGACGGTGGCGTTGTCAGTGACCTTGTTGGCGATGGCGGTGCCGGCGATACCGGCCGCGGCGCCCGTGCCTTCGTTCAGCAGCGAATTGCAGCCGGACAATCCGGCAAGCGCGGCGAGGGTGAGGAGGGCGATTGCGCCGCGGCCCGGGTTGATAGGCGGAAGTGTGAACAAACTGCGTGCCCTCCTGCTTGTTGCTTGGCGCGGGAAGTATAGGAGGGCGCGCCGCCGCGGCGCGAGCGTATTTGCATTTGTTGGCAATTTTCCTGCCGCGCGGATCAGGCGGGCAGGCGCGCGCCCTTGGTGTAGGCCTCGCGCAGCGCGGCGGCGAACAGCGCGTCGACGTTGCGGCGCAGGCCCTCGGCGCGCGTGAACAGCGCGATCGGCGGCAGGGTCCAGTCGAAGGAATACGGCACGATGGCGGCGCCGGCGATGCGCACCAGCTCGTCGGCGATGTCTGCGGGCAGGATGGCGACGGCGCGGTCGCTGGCCACGATCATTTCGCCGATCAGCTTGGACGAGTCGCTTTGCACCGACGGCGTCGGGGGCGCCAGCCCGGCGCGCAGGAAGATCTCGGACACCTGTTCGCGGATCGGGCTGTCCGGCGTGCCCAGGATCCAGTCCAGGTCGGCCAGCCGGTTCCATTCCAGCCGCGAGCGGCCCAGGCGGGCCGCCAATCTGCGGCTGGCGATCAGGCGCGGCTGCTGGTGGTACAGCACCTCGAAGCCCAGGTTGTCCATGTCCACCGAGGGAGTGGCCCAGCCCACCACCATGTCCAGCGTATGGTCGCGCAGCTGGCGCAGCAGCGCCGGCCCCTGGCCTTCGTGGATGGTGGCGGTGATGCGGCGGCCTTGGGGCAGGGTGCGGCTGATGGCGGACGACAGCATCTGGCCGGACACGAAGGGGATGACGCCGATGTGCAAATGGGCGGCGTGGCCGGCCGCCACGGCCTCCATTTCCTGGACCAGATGCCCCAGGTCGTGGACCAGGGCGCGGGCGCGGGCCAGCACCACCGCGCCCAGCGGCGTGGGCGTCATGCCGCGCACCGAGCGTTCGAACAGGGGCACGTCGAACATGCTTTCCAGTTCGGCCAGGGCATTGGTCACGGCTGGCTGGCTGGTGGCCATGTGCTCGGCCACCCGGGTCAGCGAGCCGTGCTGCTCGATCTGCAGCAGCAGCACCAGGTGGCGCATCTTCAGCCGCGAGGTCAGTTTCCGGATAACCAGGTCCGGATCAAAGGCTGTCATAGGCGATGCATAAGGTAAAGATTATGGGACGATATTAAAGTTGAATGATCTGCTTATGTATTGGAGCCTAGAATTTTTCCTATATCAAGACTAGGAGGCTCAGCCCCATGAATACGCAATCGGATCGCCAGGCAGCACTGGACTATCACGAGTTCCCCACCCCGGGGAAGATCTCCGTCGTGGCGTCCAAGCCGCTGGTCAACCAGCGCGACCTGGCCCTGGCGTACTCGCCTGGCGTGGCGGCGGCCTGTGAAGAAATCGTGGCCGATCCGGCCAATGTGTACCGGTACACCGGCCGCGGCAACCTGGTGGGCGTGATCACCAACGGCACCGCGGTGCTGGGCCTGGGCAACATCGGCGCGCTGGCCTCCAAGCCGGTGATGGAAGGCAAGGCGGTGCTGTTCAAGAAGTTCGCCGGCCTGGACGTGTACGACATCGAAATCAACGAGACCGACCCGGACAAACTGGTCGAGATCATCGCGGGCCTGGAAGCCACCTTCGGCGGCATCAACCTCGAAGACATCAAGGCGCCGGAGTGCTTTACCGTCGAGCGCAAGCTGCGCGAGCGCATGAAGATCCCCGTCTTCCATGACGACCAGCACGGCACGGCCATCACCGTTTCGGCCGCCTTCATCAACGGCCTGAAGGTCGTGGGCAAGGACATCAAGCAGGTCAAGGTGGTGACCTCGGGCGCAGGCGCGGCCGCGCTGGCCTGCCTGGACCTGATGGTGGACCTGGGCCTGCCGCTGGAAAACGTCTGGGTCACCGACATCGAAGGCGTGGTCTATGAAGGCCGCACGGTGCTGATGGATCCGGACAAGGCGCGCTTCGCGCAAAAGACCGACGCCCGCAAGCTGGCCGAAGTGATCCAGGGCGCCGACGTGTTCCTGGGCCTGTCGGCGGGCGGCGTGCTCAAGCCCGAAATGGTCGCGGCCATGGGTCCGCGTCCGCTGATCCTGGCGCTGGCCAACCCCACGCCCGAGATCCTGCCGGAAGTGGCGCAGTCGGTGCGCGACGACGTGGTCATGGCGACCGGCCGTTCGGACTATCCGAACCAGGTCAACAACGTGCTGTGCTTCCCGTACATTTTCCGCGGCGCGCTGGATGTGGGCGCCACCACCATCACCCGTGAAATGGAAAAGGCGGCGGTGTACGCCATCGCCGAGCTGGCGGAAGAAGAGCAGAACGAAGTCGTGGCGGCGGCCTATGGCACCTACGACATTTCGTTCGGCCCTGAATACCTGATCCCCAAGCCCTTCGATCCGCGCCTGATCGTGCGCATCGCCCCGGCGGTGGCCAAGGCCGCGATGGAAGGCGGCGTGGCGACGCGTCCGCTGGCGGACCTGGAAGCCTACGAAGAGCAGCTGCAGCAGTTCGTGTACCACTCGGGCGCCTTCATGAAGCCGCTGTTCTCGGCGGCCAAGCGCATCGTGCGCGAAGGCGGCAAGTCTCGCATCGTGTTCACGGAAGGCGAAGACGAGCGCGTGCTGCGCGCGGTGCAGGTGATCGTCGATGAAGGCCTGGCCCGTCCCATCCTGGTGGGCCGTCCCGCGGTCCTGCTGTCGCGCATCGAGAAGTTCGGCCTGCGCCTGCGCCTGGGCGAGGACGTCGAAGTCACCAACCCGGAATATGACGAACGCTTCCACCAGTACTGGACCACGTACTGGGAACTGATGTGCCGTCGCGGTATCACCAAGGAAATGGCGCGCGTGGAAATGCGCCGCCGCCTGACCCTGATCGGCGCGATGATGGTGCACCTGGGCGACGCCGACGGCATGGTCTGCGGCACGGTGGGCGCGTACCACGACCACCTGCGCTTCGTGGACGAGGTCATCGGCCGCCGTCCCGGCCACAACGTGTATGCCGCCATGAACATCCTGCTGCTCAACGAGCGCACGGTGGTGCTGGTGGACACGCACGTCAACGATGAACCTTCGGCCGAGCAGATCGCCGAGTTCACGGTGATGGCGGCGCAGGAAATGGCCCGCATGAACCTGGCGCCCAAGGTCGCGCTGCTGTCGCGCTCGAATTTCGGTTCGGGCAGTTCGGCCTCGGGCGCGAAGATGCGCCGCGCGCTGGAACTGGTGCGCCAGGCCGCGCCGGAACTCGAGATCGACGGCGAAATGCACGGCGACTGCGCGCTGGACGAAGCGCTGCGCATGCGCATCCTGCCTTCGTCTTCGCTCAAGGGCGAGGCCAACCTGTTGGTGTGCCCGAACGTGGACTCGGGCAACATCGCCTACAACCTGTTGAAGACCGCCGCAGGCGGCAACGTTGCAGTGGGTCCGTTCCTGCTGGGCGCCAACGCGCCGGTGCACATCCTGACCTCCAGCTCCACCGTGCGCCGCATCATCAACATGACCGCGATGACCGTGCTGGACGCCAACCGCGTCGAAGCCTCGGCCTGATCCAGCTTGCGCGCCGTTGCGGCGCGCAGACAAGGCGAGAAAAAACGCGCCGCTCCATCCCGGGATGGAGCGGCGCGTTTTTTATGCGCTCGGGCGCTGGAATCCGGCACGCTTAGTTGCTGCTGGCCTTCCAGGTGCCGTCCGGCTGCTTGCAGAACCAGAACTGCCATTTTTCCGTGGTGGCGCCGCGGGCGAAATCTCCAACCAGGAAGCGGCAGACGCGGTCGTCCTTGACCTTGCTGGTTTGCGTGGGGGTTAGCTGCACCGTGATGGGAGGCGCCTTGCGCGGCTGGTGCGTGCTGCTCCACTGGGTGCGCTGGCCGTCGGCCGAGCTGTTCAGCGACTGTGCCACGGCTTCATGGAAGGAGGGCTGATCGGCCTTGGGGATCTGCGTGATGATGGCATTGTTCAGCATCACCGGAGGCGCGGCAAAGGCCGGCGCGGCGATGCCGCAAGCCACCAGCAAAGAGGCGAGAACGCGGGTGTGTTTCAAGATGGGCTCCCTGTTGAGTCGTAGTGTTATGCCTGATCTTGGGGCGATAGTACGCGAACGGATGGAACAGTGCTTTGCGGGGGGCGTTGAAACTCGCGGTTTTTACCCTTGGGCCACACTTGAGCCCGGAGCGTCCCGCCACATGAAGCGCGGCCGGCGCTTTCCGCACAGGCGAAAAAAAGCCGCCAGACACTGGCGGCCAAGGTACAACAAGGGGAGGGGTAAATCTGCGTGCGCTTAGTTGCCGTGGTAGACGCCTTGGAAGGGCACGTTGTTCGGTTCCACATCGGCCATCTGGCCGGCGGCGCGGGCGGCGGCCAGTTCGGCGCGCACTTCAGCGCGGGTCTTGCCGGTGTGGGGCGTGCCGTAGACGCCTTGGAAAGGCACGTTGTTCGGTTCCACTTCAGCCATCTGGCCGGCAGCCTTGGCGGCGGCCAGTTCAGCCTGCACCTGGGCGCGGGTCGGGCCTTCATAAGGGGTACCGTAGACGCCTTGGAACGGGACGTTGTTGGGTTCGATGTTGGGCGAGGCGGCGTAGGCGCCGGCGCTTAGCGCGGCCAGGGACATCATCAAAGCGGTAGCGAGGGTCTTCATGGTAAATCTCCGATTTCAAGAGCTTTGGGAGCGAATCGGCGGCCTATCCGTCTGGTTCGTTGCTGTTTCCCGATGGCTCAATAGTGCGCTGAATCGGACTAGGGATAAACCCGTATATTGGTAAAAGATATTCCCATCAGTGGAAAGATAGCGAATTTCTTAGGATATATTTTCCATTGATGGAACTGGGGACGGACTATCAGGCGTGCGCAAGCCTGGAATACGGCGATTCCATGCGGTTTGGGGGCTTGGAGAGAAGGGCAGCGTGGATGCGCCGCCAGTACCGCAGGCGCAGCGTCAGTAGTGCGGCGGTATTTCGTCGCGCAGGCTGCGGAAGGGCGCGCCGCCCTCTGGCGCCTGCTGTCGCAGGTCGGCCACTTCGCGCATCAGCCGGTCTATCTGCTGTTGCTGGCGCACGATGATCTGGTTGAGCTGTTCCAGCATGTCGTCCGAGAAGCTGGCCTTGACCTCCAGCTCCAGCAGGCGGCGTTCGATGTCTTGCAAGTTATCCATGGCGGGTATTAGAACCGATTCCCGCCGCGGCCCCTACAGGAGGCGTGTTTGACGCAGCGGCGATGGTGGCGTACGGGCGTGGGGCATTGGGCCGTGCATGGCCTGCTGGCGTCGTTTCCGGCCGGAACTGCCTGGGCCCAGGAGGCTGAGCCGCTCTTGCCTGCGGTAGTGGTGACCGGCACGCGCCTGGGCACCGCGGTGCTGGACACGCCCGCTTCGGTCAATGTGGTGGAGGGCGCGGCCATGCGCCTGCAGCAGCCGGGCATCAACCTGTCGGAGGGCCTGGCCGGCGTGCCCGGCCTGCAGATCCAGAACCGCCAGAACTACGCTCAGGATTTGCAGATCTCCAGCCGCGGCTTTGGCGCGCGTTCCACCTTCGGCGTGCGCGGCGTGCGGCTGTACGTGGACGGCATTCCGGCCACCATGCCGGACGGCCAGGGACAGACCTCGAACATCGACATAGGCTCCATCGGCAGCGTCGAAGTGCTGCGGGGGCCGTTTTCAGCGCTGTATGGCAATTCCTCGGGCGGCGTGATCCAGGTGTCGACCGAGGATGGCGTGGCGCCGCCGTCGCTCACGGCCAGCGGCTGGGCCGCCAGCTATGGCACCTGGCGCTACGGCGCCCGCGCCAATGGCGCCAGCGGCGGACTGGACTACGTGCTGGACCTGACCCGCTTCACCACCGACGGCTACCGCGACCACAGCGCCGCCCGCAAGAACCTGGGCAACGCCAAGCTTGGCCTGCAGCTGGACGACGCCAGCCGGCTGACCCTCGTGGCCAACAGCGTGGACCTCAAGGCGCAGGATCCGCTGGGCCTGACCTATCAACAGTTCCAGGACGACCCGCGCGCGGCGCCGCTGGCCGAGCAGTACGACACCCGCAAGACGGTCAGGCAGACCCAGGGCGGCGCGATCTACGAGCGCCAGGTCGATAGCCGCAATAGCTTGCGGGTGATGGTCTATTACGGCCAGCGCGATACCACGCAGTACCAGGCGATTCCCCCTGCCGCGCAGATGGCGCCCACCCAGGCCGGCGGGGTCATCGACCTGAAGCGCCAGTACGGCGGCGCGGACCTGCGCTGGACCTCCGAGCTGGCGATGGCAGGCCGGCCGCTGACCCTGATCGGCGGCTTTGCCTACGATTCCATGCGCGAAGACCGCAAGGGCTACCAGAACTACACCGGCACGGGCGCCAGCCGCCAACTGGGCGTGCAGGGGGCGCTGCGGCGCGACGAAACCAATACCGTCTACAACGCCGATCCTTATCTGCAGGCTTCCTGGCAGGTGTCGCAACGCTGGACGCTGGATGCGGGCCTGCGCTATAGCACCGTCAGCTTCGATTCCAGCGACCACTACATCGCGCCGGGCAATGCCGACGACAGCGGCGACGCGCGCTATCGCAAGGCATTGCCGGTGGCGGCCATCCGCTATGCGCCGAACGCCGACCTGAGCTTCTACGCTTCATATGGCCGGGGCGTCGAGACGCCGACGCTCAACGAGATCTCGTATCGGCCCGGCGGCCAGCCCGGCCTGAATTTCGGGCTGGCGCCCGCGCTCAGCACCAACCTGGAAGCGGGCGTAAAGGCCAACCTGGCTGGCGGCTTGCTGACGGCCGCGGTGTTCCATACCGGCACCGACGATGAAATCGTGTCCGCGGGCAGCTCGGGCGGAAGGACCACGTACCAGAACGCCGGCCGCACGCGGCGCGACGGCGTGGAACTGGGCTGGTCCGGCGAATTCGCCCGTCACGGCCGTGCGCAGTTCGCCTATACATGGCTGAATGCGCGTTACGCCGATGACGGACCCGGCGACATCCGCGCCGGCAACAAGATCCCCGGCATCGCAGCCCAGGCCGCCTTCGCCTCGCTGGCCTGGGCGCCGCCCGAGGGCTGGCAGGCCACGGTGGAAGGGCGTTTCCTCAGCAAGATCTACGTGAACGACGCCAACGACGGCGATGCGCCCGCCTACTTCGTGGCCGCATTGAGCGCGGGCTATGTGTTCAAGGCGGGGGCCTGGGAACTGAACGCCTATGGGCGCGTGGACAACCTGTTCGACCGCCGCTACGCCGGCTCCGTGATCGTCAACGAGACCAATGGGCGCTACTACGAACCGGCGGCAGGGCGCAGCCTGGGAGCGGGCCTGGGCGCGACGTACCGGTTCTGAAGCCGGACTTCAGTCGGGCATTTCCGGATAGCAGATGCCATGGTCCTCGCAGGCCGGACAGCCCGGTGCGGCGGCCGGCGGCAGGCCCGCCTGTTCACAGGCGGAATAGGCCAGGAACTGCTTCCAGCGCAGGTTGCGCACATTGCGCACCACCAGTCCCGGATAGTGGCGCGCCAGCAGGAAAGTCACGTCCTCGCGGCCGGACAAACCCAGGTCCCGCCACAGATGGTCGGGCCGCAGACAGGCCTGGGTCAGCACGCTGCTGACCCAGGGCGTGGTCCCCGCGCCGGGGGAGGCCCAGGTGTCCAGCAGCGCGCGCAGCAGGCGCGTGAATTCGGTTTGAGCCGCATCCATGGCGCGGGCCGGGTAGATGGCGGCTTGCTCGCGCAAGGCGGCGAGCGCGGGGTCATGGCCCGTCAGCGCGCCGGGAAAGAGGCGCGCGATCAGGCCTTCCAGTTCCCGGAATGACAGGCCGCAGCGTCCCAGGTCCCCGCAGGCCAGGCTCTTGCCGATGACCGTGGCGAAGAATCCCGCGTCGGGATGACCGGGCGGCGCATGGCGCAGCAGCGCGTCGGCGAACCGCAAGGTGGGACCGGCGCTGTCGGCCGGGGGGGCTGCGGAGGCGATGGAAACGACGTGCATGGTTGGGCCAGGAGCGGTAATTAAACTGTTAATGAAATCGTTATGGTGTTGAATATATAACGAAATGCCTCCGCAATCCTTGCCTGGCCGCAAGGCTGGCCCCACAGGCCGGCGCACAAAAAAAACAGGCGCCCGCAGGCGCCTGTCTTTGCTTCAACGGCAAGCCGTCATTACATGGCGTGGCCCATGTTGACGTTCATGTTGTACAGCACCCATGCCGAACCGCCGACGATGATGGCGATGATCATTACGGTGAAGACAAACGTGGCCAGGTTGTCGCGGGCCGACTTCGATGCGCCCATGTGCAGGAAGTACACCAGTTGCACCAGCAACTGGAGCACGCACAGCGCAACCACGCCGGCGATGGTGATGGTGTGGGACAGTCCGCCGTTCATCACCAGGCCGAAGGAGCCGAAGGTGAGAAGCAGCGAAAGCACGAAACCGATGATGTAGGACTTCAGGCTGCCGTGGTCGGCGGCGTGATCGTCGTGGCCGTGTGCGGCCGCAGCGGAGTGCGACATCAGATGGCTCCCATGAGATAGACGAAGGTGAAGACGCAGATCCAGACGATGTCCAGGAAGTGCCAGAACAGGCTCAGGCACGCCAGACGACGCTTGTTGATCGAGTCCAGGCCATGGCGGCGGATCATGTCCAGCAGGACGATGATCCAGATCAGGCCGAAGGTGACGTGCAGGCCGTGCGTGCCGATCAGCGTGAAGAATGCCGACAGGTACGCGCTGCGGCCCGGGCCGGCGCCGATCGAGATCAGGTGATGGAATTCATAGACTTCCATCGCGATGAAGCCCGCGCCGAACAGGAACGTCACCATCAACCAGCCCATTGCGCGGCTCTTGTTGTTGGCGTGCACGTTCAGGTTGGCCATGCCGAAAGTGAAGCTGGAGAACAGCAGCAACAGCGTTTCGACCAGCACGAACTTCAGATCGAACAGTTCCTTGCCCGTCGGGCCGCCCGCGGTGGCGTTGAACAACACCGCGAACGTGGCGAACAGCACCGAGAAGATCAGCAAGTCGCTCATCAGATAGACCCAGAAACCGAATACGGTCTTGGATCCATCGTCATGATGCGCGTGATCGTCGTGACCCGCGTGGGGGTGAGTGGCTACGGCTTGAATCATGGCTCAGGCGGCCTTCTGCATTTTGTCAAAGTGAGCGTTTTCGATGCGTTCGACTTCCGCGGCCGGGACCCAGTAGTCGACGTCGCGGTCATAGGCGCGGACGATGAACGAACCGATCATGCCGACGAAACCGACGATGGACAGCCACCAGATGTGCCAGATCAGCGCGAAGCACATGACCAGGCCAAAGGCGCCGATGAATACGCCGGCGGCGGTGTTCTTCGGCATGTGGATGTCTTCGTACTTGGCCGGGCGCTTGTAGGCCTTGCCGTTCTGCTTGTCTTCCCAGAACTGGTCCAGCGAGTCAACGTGCGGCACGTGGGCGAAGTTGTAGAAAGGAGCGGGCGAAGAGATGGCCCATTCCAGCGTGCGGCCATCCCAGGGGTCGCCCGTGATGTCCTGGTTCTGCTTGCGCTGGCGGATCGAGACGAACACTTGCTGCAGCAGGAACCAGATGCCCAGCATGATCAGCGCGGCGCCAGCCAGGGCGACCAGCAGGTACGGCTGCCATTCGGGGTTGTCGTAGTGGTTCAGGCGACGCGTCATGCCCTTGAAGCCCAGGATGTACAGGGGCATGAAGGCCAGGAAGAAGCCGACGAACCAGCAGTAGAACGAGTAGCGGCCCAGGCGCTCATTCAGCTTGAAGCCGAAGGCCTTGGGGAACCAGTAGGTCATGCCGGCGATGCAGCCGAACACCACGCCACCGATGATGGTGTTGTGGAAGTGGGCGATCAGGAACAGGCTGTTGTGCAGCACGAAGGACACGCCGGGGATGGCCAGCATCACGCCGGTCATGCCGCCGATGACGAACACGATCATGAAGCCCAGCGTCCACAGCACCGGCGTGGTGATGCGCAGGCGGCCGCGGTAGATGGTGAACAGCCAGTTGAAGATCTTCGCGCCCGTCGGGATCGAGATGATCATTGTCGCTATGCCGAAGAAGGCATTGACGTTGGCTCCCGCGCCCATGGTGAAGAAGTGGTGCAGCCAGACCAGGAACGACAGCACGCCAATGGCGGCCGTGGCGTAGACCATGGACTTGTAGCCGAACAGGGTCTTGCGGGCGAAGGTGGCGACGATTTCCGAATACACGCCAAACGCCGGCAGCACCAGGATGTAGACCTCGGGGTGGCCCCAGATCCAGATCAGGTTCACGTACATCATGACGTTGCCGCCCATGTCGTTCGTGAAGAAGTGCGTGCCCAGGTAGCGGTCCATCGTCAGCAGCGCGAGCGTTGCAGCCAGCACGGGGAAGGCGGCGACGATCAGGACGTTGGTGACCAGCGAGGTCCAGGTGAAGATCGGCATCTTCATCAGGCTCATGCCCGGCGCGCGCATGCGCAGGATGGTCACGATGAAGTTGATGCCGCTAAGCGTGGTGCCCAGCCCGGATATCTGCAGTGCCCAGATGTAGTAGTCCACCCCCACGCTCGGGCTGTAGTCCAGTCCGGAGAGCGGCGGATAGGCGAGCCAGCCGGTCGCGGCGAATTCACCCACGAACAGCGAGATCATCATCAGCGCGACGCCGGCGCCGAACAGCCAGAAGCTCAGCGAGTTCAGGAACGGGTACGCCACGTCGCGGGCGCCGATCTGCAGCGGCACCACGAGGTTCATCAGCCCGGTGATGAAGGGCATCGCCATGAAGAAAATCATGATGACGCCGTGGGCGGTGAAGATCTGGTCGTAGTGGTGCGGCGGCAGGAAGCCGGCCGAGTCGGCGGATGCGACCGCCAGCTGGGTACGCATCATGATGGCGTCGGCGAAGCCGCGCAGCAGCATGATCAGGGCGACGATGATGTACATCACGCCAATGCGCTTGTGGTCGACGGTGGTCAGCCATTCCGTCCAGAGGTACTTCCACTTCTGGAAGTAGGTGATGGCGCCGAAGACCGCTAGGCCTCCCAGGCACACGGCGGCCAGCGTAACCATGACGATGGGTTCATGGTACGGAATGGCCTCGAGGGTGAGTTTCCCGAGCATTGTTAGTTAATTCCTGCGATCAGATTGTTCGACGTGGGGGTGCACGTGGCGGAGTCCACGCCGGCCATCTTGGTCATGGTGCTGCCAAGAATGAAATCAAACATGGCGGGGGGCGCCGAGGAGTACTTGACGACCGGGTTGTGCTCGCTGCGCTTGGTCAGCTCTGCATAGACCTCGGGGGTCAGCGCGGTCGGGGCAGCCTTGGCTTCCTTGACCCAGTTGTCGAACCCGTCCTGGGACATCGCGATGGCCTTGAAGCGCATGCCGGAGAAGCCGGCGCCGCTGTAGTTGGCCGAGATGCCGGCGTAGGTGCCGGCTTCGCGCGCGTTCAGGTGCAGCTTGGTCTCCATGCCGGCCATCGAGTAGATCTGGCTGCCCAGCTGGGGGATGAAGAACGAGTTCATGACCGTGGCCGAGGTGATCCGGAAATTGACCGGAACATCGACCGGGAAGGCGATCTCGTTGACCGTGGCGATGTCGTACTCGGGGTAGATGAACAGCCACTTCCAATCCAGCGAAACCACCTCGATGGTCACCGGCTTGTGTTCGGACACGAGCGGCTTGTAGGGATCCAGCGCGTGCGTCGAGCGCCAGGTGATCACGGCCAGGATGGCCACGATGATACAAGGGACGGTCCAGACCACGATTTCGATCGCCGTGGAGTGGGCCCACTTGGGCTGGTAGTCAGCTTTGGTGTTGGATGCGCGGTATTTCCAGGCAAAAACCAGGATCATGACGATGACCGGAATCACGACGATGAGCATGAGCCCGGTCGTCGTGAACAGCAAAGTCCTTTCCTGGATGCCAATATCTCCCTTGGGGGAGAGGATTTCCATGTTGCAGCCGCCAAGCAGCATGACCGCGCCGACGCTGAGAATGCGCGTAAGGGTCGCAAGGAGGGGGTGTTTCACGTACAGCCTTGGATGGAAGGTGGAAAATGCTGCATAGCAGCAGACTGGAATGCTGCTAGGCAGCAACGTCCATCCTATCGGCTTGATATGGGTCAAGCATGCGACGAATGGTCGCATTGCCTGGGAGGATTCCGCCCCAAGGGGAGCAGATACAGGGTTTTCCTAGGGGGGCAGGGGCTTGCTGCAAGGTTCCAGGGTGCGACGATATGTCGCACCCGCACATGCAGGGTATGCGACGATTTGTCGCATCTGCACAAATCAGTCGATGAGGACTTCGCGTTCCGGCCCCGGTTTTTTGGCCAGTTTACGCTGCAGGGAGCGCCGGTGCATGCCCAACAGGCGCGCCGCCGCCGAAACGTTGCCGCCGGTTTCGTGCAGGGCCTGGTGGATGTGCTCCCATTCCAGGCGGTGCAACGGCGTCATGGTGGTTTCGATCGTAACGTTTTCCGGCTTCACCAGGCCGAGGGTGCGCAGGATCATTGGCGCGGTGGCGGGCTTGGGCAGGTAGTCGTCCGCGCCGCGCTTGATGGCCTCGACCGCGGTGGCCACGCTGGCGTAGCCGGTGACCAGCAGGATCCGCATGTCCGCGCGCAGGGCGCGCAGCGGGCGGATCAGGGTCAGGCCGGAGTCTTCGCCCAGGCGCAGGTCCACCAGGGCGAAGGCGGGGCGGATTTCCTCGGCCACGCGCAGCGCCTCGGCGATGCCGGTGGCGGTTCGGGTTTCCAGGCCGCGACGCGACAGGCTGCGCTGCAAGGTGCGCACATACAGCTCGTCGTCGTCGATCAGCAGGCCAAGATCGGTTGGGTTCATTGCACTCAAGTCCCGGTACTCCCCAGCGGGAGGTAAAAGCGGATACGCGTGCCGCCGTCTTCGGCGGCGGTCATGGTCATTTCGCCGCCCATCTGTTCCACCGTGGCGTGCGACAGCGCCAGGCCCACGCCCAGCCCTCCCGGCTTGCCGCTGTTGAACAGGCTGGTCGCCGGCAGCAGGGTCTGGTCGGGATCGAAACCCCGTCCGTAGTCCCTGACTTCGCCGCGCAGGGCGCCATAACCGTATTCCAGATGCAGGTCCACGCGCGGGACATCGGCGGCTTCGCCGGCGTCCGCCGCGTTGTTCAGCAGGGCCTGCAGCAAGTGGGCGATGGCCGGATCGACCCGCAGGCTGCCGGGCAGGGTGCCCGAGCGCTGCAGATCGATGGTCGGCCGGATCAGACGCCATTGCCCCACCACGCGGACCAGGTCCACCGCGGTTGGGACCGCCAGATTGCGGATACGTTCCCGGCACAGGGCCAACAGTTGGCTGAGCGTGGAAACGTCGGCGCGCAGGTCTTCGTCCTTGACTTCGGCGGCGATCTCGTCGGCCAGCAGGGTCATGGTCGCCAGCGGGGTGTTCAGTTCATGCGCCATCGCCGCCGCGTGGGTGGCCAGGGCGACGATGCCTTCGTTGCGGGTGAAGCGTTCGCGCAACCGTGCCAATTCGCGCTCGCGGTCGCGCAGGTCCGAGGCCAGGCGGGTCGAAAACACCAGCACCACCACCACCGAAATCAGGAAGTTGGCGCCCATGCCCCACAGCAGCAGGGTATGGGTGTCGACGTCGCCGCGCAGGGGCTGGCCGAAGATCGCGGCCGCCACGTAGCCCGAGATGCCTGCCACCGCCGCGGCCAGCGCCCAGTTGCGCGGCAGCGCCAGGGCCGCCAGCGCGGTCAGGATCAGGAACATCATGCCGAAGGGATTGCTGATGCCGCCGCTCCAGCCCACCATCCAGGCCAGCACCGCCATGTCCACGAACAGGTGGCCGAAGGCGGTGGCGTGGGACAGGTCGCGGCGGTGGCGCAGGCGCAGGCTGGCGTAGACGTTGAAGCCGATCAGGGCGCCTACGCCGATCCACAGCGGCTCCAGCGGCAGGGCCAGGCCCAGGACGCTGCTGGCCAGCAGGATGGTGGCGGCCTGGCCCGCGATGGCGAGCCAGCGCAGGCTGCAGAGGGTACGCAGGAATGAAAAGGCGGAACTACCGGGCATATCCAGACACAGAGGTGCCGGCAGGCTGCCGGCGGGTACGCGCCCGGCTGCGCGGAACGCTGGCATCCGGGGCGCGGCGCTGGGAGGCCGGCTGCCCCGCCGCGCCTTCAGGCTGGCCGGCGGTGGATGTGCAGGCATTGTATGGCGAATCAGGCGCCGCCGCCGGTCGGCGGGGAATTGGTGTGTCCCTGATATTTGGGCGCGACGCCCGGATCCGCCGCGGTTGCAGCCTCTGTATTAATGGATGTCAGAGGTGCCGCTGTGGGCCATCGCGGGAGGAGGGTAGTCTTCCTGGTCGGATGCCATCTGCCCCTGGATCTGCGCCTGCTGCAACTCCTGTTCAACCTGGGCGCGGGTTTCAGACTGGTGCGACATGACGGGGGGTGGATAGTCCTCGTCGCCGAACGTGTACTGGCCGTTGGCCTTGGCCTGGGCCAGTTCGGCGCTGACCTGGTCCGCCGTCTTGGCGGCGGGGGCGGCATAGGTGACGCGCCAGTCGCCATAGAGGTCGTGGGTGTACTGCGTGGTCTGGGCCTGGACGGCCCCGGCGGCTGCAATGCCGGCGCATAGCAATAAGGTCTTGCTGAGGGTCTTCATGAAACGCTCCTGGCAATCAAAGCTTGCGGCCGTTGCGGGCCGCGCCTACGCCCGCGATGCTGTCCGCGGGCGATTCCTGGATGCGGGAAAGCCTGGCCCGGCGCGCCGCGATGGCGCGCGCCGGACCTTTTCCAATTCGACCCGGCGCGCGGCGCGGCGTTGCACGCAGGACGGCCTTGTTGCAAGGAAGCTGTTTCAGGCGTGCAGCACAGCTGTCAAGCCACTTTCATGGGGACGCCGCGGGCTCAGTGGCCGTGGCCGGCGGCCGGGGCGGCTGCCGCGTTCAGCGGACGCGCCACCGCGTCCACCGGCACGCGCCGCTGGCGTTTGTCGGCATCCTCGACGATGAGCGTCAGGGCGACGTGCTCGCCGGGCGAGATCTGGCCGGCCAGGTCGATCAGCATCACGTGATAGCCACCGGGCTTGAGCTCCACGGCCTGGCCCGCGGGCAGGGCGATGCCCGGTACCTGGCGCATCTTCATGACGTTGTCCTGCATCGCCATTTCATGGATTTCCACGTGTTTGGCCGCCTGCGATTCCACGCCGACCAGGCGGCCGCCGGCGACGGAGGTCAGGCGCATGAAGACGCCGGTGGCGTGCTGGCTGGGCACGGTGGAGCGCACCCAGGCGTCGTCCACCTTCAGGGCGGCGTCCTGGGCCAATGCGGCGGGGCTGGCGCCGGCCAGGGCGCAGAAGGCCAAGGCGGCGGCCGCCAGGGATTTGATCGCGGTGTTTTTCATGAGGGTTGCCTCTCTATATATGGATTCAGGTCAGAGCACGGTGCGCAGGTCGTCCACGCATTCCTGCGCGCTTTGCTGATGGCGCAGGGCGATGCGCAGCTTGCCGCTGGCGTCGATGACGTAGGTCAGCGCGGTGTGGTCCATGGTGTAGGACGAACCGGTGGCGACCTTCTGGTAGAAGACCTTGAATGACTGTGCGGCGGCGCGCGTCTGTTCGGCATCGCCGCGCAGGCCGACGAAGTCCGGGTCGAAGGCCTGGGTATAGGCGCGCAGGATTTCCGGCGTGTCTCGCTCAGGATCGACGGTGATGAAAAGGACGCGCAGCTTCTTGGCGTCCGCGCCCAGCAGGCTCTTGATCTCGACGGCGCGGGTGAGCGCCGTGGGGCAGATGTCCGGGCATTGCGTGAAGCCGAAGAACAGCATGATCGGCTGGCCGGCGTAGTCGGCCAGCTTGCGTTCGCGGCCCTCGGTGTCCTGCAGCTGGAAGTCGCCGGACGGCATGCCGGAAAGATCCATGCCGTGCAGCTTGGGCGCATCGGGGCCGCAGCCTGCCAGGGCCAGCAGGGCGAAAGAGGACAGCAGCAGGCGGCGCCGCGGATCGGGCGCATGGGAGCGCGCCGCGCCGGCGGGCGCGCGCAGAAGGGGGGAATGCATGAAAACCTCGTCGCTTGACGGTTCGTCCAGGGGCGCGGCGGAGCCGCGCGTTGTGGCGGAGTCAGACGAGGCGTGGCGGGGCGCGCGAACCCAGCGGCGGACCCGCGGCGGCGGGCGCGGGCGGGGTGGCGCTGGCGGGCGCGGGCAGTGCGTGCCGGTCAGCGGCCAGCAGCAGGGGAGTGAGCGCGGGGGCAGGTGCGGGCGCCACGTGCGCCAGCAGGCCGAAGGGGCAGAGCGCACCGGCATCGGCGGTGTCGTGGCCGGCCTTGCCCTTGTCTTCGGGCGACAACGCCAGCGCCAGCGTCGAGACATCGCCGGCGGCCGAGCAGAACGTGACTTCAAGCCGGCCGTCGTGCAGCGCCCGGGCGTCGGGCATGTAGCCCGCCGGCACCAGCGCGCGCAGCGCCAGGGCCAGAAGCGCCAGCCACAGCACGCCCCGCGCGCGTGCGGCGCTGCCGAGGTGCTGGAGGCGGATCAGGCGGGTCATGGCGGCATTCTATCCCGCGCGACGGGCGCAAGCATCTGACGCCAGCGCCCATGGCGCGCCAAAATCTTGGTACCCTTGAACGCACTCAAATCCCCGACATCCCACTCAGTGCCCCAGGTTTCAGTGCTTTCCTCGTCCGCCCAGACCCTGCCTCTTCCCACGTTGCCCGCCGTCGTCCGCCAGGGCAGGCCGTCCTTCCGCCTGTGGATGTGCGTGCTGGCCGTGGCGCTGCTGGCCCTGCTGTCCGCCTGCGGCACCACCAAGGTCCAGCCCGGCTACTACCGCGTGCAATCGGGCGACACGCTGACCCAGATCGCGCGCAAGCAGGGCACCAGCGTGAGCAATCTGGTGCGCTGGAACAAGCTGTCGAATTCCAATTCCATCGAAGTCGGACAATTGCTGCGGGTCGAGCCGCCGGCCGGGCAGGCCAGCACGTCCACCGCGCCCAGCAAGGCGCGCGGCAAGCCTGCGCCTTCGCCCAAGTCGTCGACCTCGACCGCCAAGCGCCGCACCGCGCCGCCGGGCGCAATCTCGCTGGTCTGGCCCGCCCAGGGCAAGGTCACGCGCGGCTACGACGGATCGGGTTCCAACGGCATCGTCATCAGCAATTCCTCCGGCACGCCGGTGGTGGCCGCGGCACCGGGCACAGTGGCCTATTCCGGCAGCGGCCTGCGCGGCTATGGCCACCTGGTCATCGTCAAGCACAACGCCAGCTTCCTGAGCATCTACGCCCACAACAGCAAGCTGCTGGTCAAGGAAGGGCAGCGCGTCAGCCAGGGGCAGAAGATCGCTGAAATGGGCAATAGCGACAGCAAGCAGGTCGGGCTGTATTTCGAGCTGCGCTATGACGGCCAGGCGGTCGATCCGGCGGGGTCCCTGCCGCCGAAGTAGGCTGATCTACAGCGCGGCTTCCTGCGTCAACGTCGAGATGAACGCCGCCGTGCGCGGGTCGGCCGGCTGGCTGAACAGCGTGCGCGAATCGCCGGATTCGACCACCGTGCCGTCCAGCAGGAATACCACCTCGCGCGACACGCTGGCCGCCAGCCGCAGGTCGTGGGTGGCCATCAGCATGGTCATGCCTTCGGCGGCGAGCTGGCGCAGCACGTCCACCACTTCGGCGGCCAGGCCCGGATCCAGCGCCGAGGTCGGTTCGTCGCACAGCAGCACGCGCGGCGCGGGCGCCAGCGCGCGGGCGATGGCCACGCGCTGCTGCTGTCCGCCCGACAGGTTGGCGGGCCAGGCGTCGCGCTTTTCCAGCATGCCGACCTTGCGCAGCAGTTCCTCGGCGCGGGCGCGCGCGCGGTCCTGCGGCCACTTCTGCACGGTCAGCAGGCCTTCCATGACATTGCCGATCACGGTCTGATGCGGGAACAGCTGGAAGTTCTGGAACACCATGCCGGTCTGCTTGCGCACGCGCTGGACCTGATCGCGCGAGAGCTTGTGGCCGGGTTCGAAATGCACCGTTTCCGGGCCGATCTCCAGCGTGCCGCGGTCCGGCACTTCCAGCAGGTTCACACAGCGCAGCAAGGTGCTCTTGCCGCTGCCGGACGGGCCGATCAGGGCGGTGACGCTGCCTTCGGCGATGCTCACGTCCACCTGCTTGAGCACGGGATTGCCGCCGAACGCCTTTTCTATCTTTTCCAGGCGGATCATCGGTTTTTCTCGGTAAAGACCGCGTGCTGGCCGAAGCGCCGTTCCAGGCGCACCTGCGCGGCGGACAGGACGGAACTGAACACCAGGTAGATCAGCGCCGCCTCGGTGTACAGGATCAGCGGTTCATAGGTCACGGCGGCAATGCGCTGCGCCGCCTGGAATATCTCGGGCACGGTCAGCACCGCCGCCAGCGAAGTGTCCTTGACCAGCGCGATGAAGGAATTGGACAGGGGCGGCACCGCCACCCGCGCCGCTTGCGGCAGGATGGTCCGGCGCAGCGCCTGCGCCCGCGTCATGCTCAGCGAGTACGCCGCTTCCCACTGGCCCTTGGTGATGGACTCGATGGCGCCGCGGATCACTTCCGAGTTGTACGCGCCCACGTTGAGAGTGAAGCCGATGAGCGCGGCCGGCAGCGGATCCAGCACGATGCCGACACTGGGCAGGCCGTAGAAGATCACGAACAGCTGCACCAGCAGCGGCGTGCCGCGGATCAGCCAGACGTAGAAACGCACCACGGCCACCAGCGGCGCCGGACCGAACAGCCTGATCAGCGCGACCACGAAGGCCAGCGCCAGGCCCAGCGCGAACGACATCAGCGTCAGCGGAACCGTGAACACCAGCCCCGCGTGCAGCAGCGGCCAGAACGAGTCCAGCATCAGCTGCACCCAGGCCGGCACCGCCCAATTGCCAAGTTGCGCCAGCAGCCAGTCGGGCAGGACGGATTGCAGCCAGGGGGGTAGCGTCATTTGCGCTCCGCTCGCTTATTGCGCCGACAGGTCCGTGCCGAAATACTTGACCGAGATGGTCTTGTAGGTGCCGTCCGCCTTGATGTCGGCCAGCGCCTTGTTGATGGCGGCCTGCAGTTCGGGGTTGCCCTTGCGGATCAGCACGCCCGAATTGCTGAACTCGGCGGTCTTGTCGGTGGCGGCAATCTTTACCTTGGCATTGGGCTTCTGCTTCTTGAAGTCCAGGAACGACAGGTTGTCGTTCACCGTGGCTTCGACGCGGCCCGAGGTCAGCAGGTCGATGGCTTCGTTGAAGCCCTGCACAGCAATCACTTCCGCGCCATGCTGTTGCGCCAGCTTGCCGAAGTTGCTGGTCAGCGTGTTGGCGGACTTCTTGCCCTTCAGGTCGTCGAAGGATTTGATGCTGGTGTTGTCGTCGCGCACGATCAGCACGGCGGCCGACGAGATGTAGGGATCCGAGAAGTCGTACTTGGCGCGGCGCGCGTCGGTGATGCCGACCTGGTTGATCACCGCGTCGTAGCGCTTGGCGTCCAGGCCGGCGATCAGGCCGTCCCATTTGCCTTCGACGAATTGCGCCTTGACGCCCAGGCGTTCGGCGATGGCGCGGCCGATGTCCACGTCAAACCCGGTAAGCTGGCCGGATGCGTCATGGAAAGTGAAGGGGGCGTAGGTGCCTTCGGTGCCGATCTTGAACACGCCGGCGGATTTGATCTGGTCCAGTCCGGATTGGGCATGGGCCGCGGACAACGCGGCGACCTGGACGAGGCCGGCGACGAACAGCGTACGGAAGAGTTTCATGGCGGTGCTCCACGGATGGCAGATATCTCGGGTGGAGAGCATCCGTGCCTGCAATGCCCTCCGGCGTAGCCGCACTCTAACAACGCGTCTATTTTTCCACAAAGCATAAGGAATAGTAAAAATATAGCGGCAAGTCATATGGCGATACCCTTGCTCCGGCGCGTGCCGCCGGGGTCCATCCAGGCAGGACTTCAGTGGAGATCGGTGTGGAACAGCAATGGAACAGGCGGGCTTTCATGATGGCGGCCGCCGGCGCGGCAGCAGCAAGTGCAATGCCTGCCCAGGCCGCGGACGGTACGCGGCTGATGCCGGGCAGCGGCAGCATCACGCAGGTGGCGGGCTTGCGGGTGGGGCACTACACCGATACGCGCCGGCCCACGGGCTGTACGGTCATCATCGCCGAGGCCGGCGCGACCGCCGGCGTCGACGTGCGCGGCGCGGCGCCGGGCACGCGCGAGACCGACCTGCTCAATCCCGTCAACATGGTGGAGAAAGTGCATGCCGTGGTGCTGTCCGGCGGCAGCGCCTTCGGCCTGGATGCGGCCTCGGGCGTCATGCGCTATCTGGAGGAAAAGAAGATCGGCTTCGACGTGGGCGTGGCGCACGTGCCCATCGTGCCTTCGGCCATCCTGTTCGACCTGGGCGTGGGCGACGCCTCGATCCGGCCTGACGCGGCCGCGGGCTACCAGGCCTGCAAGTCGGCCACGGACGCCGCGCCACAGGAAGGCAACGTGGGCGCGGGGGCGGGCGCGACGGTGGGCAAGCTGTACGGTCCCAAGCGCGCCATGAAGGGCGGCATCGGCAGCGCCTCGCTGACCGTGGCGGGCGTGACGGTGGGCGCCATCGTCGCGGTCAATGCGGTGGGCGACGTGGTGGACCCGGTCACCGGGCGCGTCCTGGCTGGCGCGCGCACTGCCGACGGCAAGATGTTGCTGGATACCCGCGCGGCGATCCTGGCGGGCGATCTGCCCAAGTCCATGCGCCCGGGCACCGCCACCACCATAGGACTGGTCGCCACCGACGCCAAGCTCACCAAGGCGCAGGCGCAGAAGATCGCCGGCATGGCGCACGATGGCCTGGCACGCACCATCAATCCCATCCACACCATGCTGGATGGCGACACCATCTTTGCGCTGGGCACGGGCACGTCCGGCAAGCCAGGCAACGTCATGCTGCTGGGCGTGATGGCGGCCGAGGGGATGGCGATCGCGGTGCAGCGCGCCATCCTGTCGGCGCGCGCGCTGGAGGGCTATCCGGCGGCGGTGGACTTCGTTTCCTGATGGCCGCGTGGCCTGACCTCGGCCTGTCACACAAGGGCGCCATCATGGATGGCGCCGGCGCGTGGCCGGCTGGCGGAGGGCGTGCATGTACAAGGGCGAACGATTCAACGGCGCGACGCACCTGGCCGGCCTGGCGCTGGCGGTGGCCGCATCGGGCGCCCTGATCGCCCGCGCCGCGGAACTCAAGGTGGATACGCGGCAGGTCATCGCCTGCGCCGTGTTCGCCGCTTCGATGATCGCCGTCTATGCCTCGTCGGTGCTGTTCCATTGCTCGCGCGGCCGCCGCAAGGCCTGGTGGGCCAAGGCCGACCATTGCGCGATCTACCTGCTTATCGCCGGCACCTACACGCCGCTGGCCTACGGGCCGGTGGAGCACGGCTGGGGCGCGGCCATGGGCGTGGCGATCTGGCTGTTGGCGGCGGTGGGCATCAGCCGCGAGCTGTGGTGGGCGCGCGGCGCGGCGCCGGCCCTGCCGTTGTATCTGGCGATGGGCTGGCTGGGCGTGATGTTCGCCGCGCCGATCGCGGGCGCCTTGTCCGCGGCCGGACTGGCCTGGCTGCTGGCGGGCGCGGCGGTCTACACCGCCGGCACGCTGTTCTACGCCAACGACCAGCGCTGGCCGCATGCCCATGGCATCTGGCACCTGTTCGTCATGGGCGGCACCGCCTGCCACTTCGTGACGGTGTTCGGCTTCCTGCGGCTGAGCCCGGCCTGAGCGGGGCTTCAGCGGGCCGCTAGCGCCAGCTTGCCAGCGGCAGCATGCCGCCGCGGTTCTTCACTTTGCGCATGACGATATGCGAGGACAGGTTCCGCACGCCCGGGATCTTGCTGAGCTTGTCTTCGACGAACTGCGAGAACGCCTTCAGGTTGCGCGTGCACACCGTCAGGATGTAGTTGGAGGCGCCAGTCACGATGCTGGCCTCGGTGATCTCGTCATGCAGGGCGATGCCGGCCAGGAATTCTTCATGCCAGCCCGGACGCGACT
This sequence comes from Achromobacter sp. ACM02, assembly GCF_014851605.1. Lineage (NCBI taxonomy): Bacteria > Pseudomonadati > Pseudomonadota > Betaproteobacteria > Burkholderiales > Alcaligenaceae > Achromobacter > Achromobacter sp. ACM02. The sequence continues at coordinate 93,572 of NZ_JACUZY010000004.1, read as the reverse complement.
GGTCCAGCGACACGTGGACGATGGCCTCCAGCTCGAAACCCAGTTTTTCGGCGTCCAGCACGGCGCGATAGTTGCGGATCAGTCCGCTTTCTTCCAGCGCGCGCACCCGCCGCAGGCAGGCCGAGGGCGACAGCGCCACCTGCTCGGCCAGGTCCTGGTTGCTGAGGTGGCCGTTCTCTTGCAGCCGGTAAAGAATGCGCTGGTCTATGGCGTCGATCTGCATGATGCAATCAAATTCCAAAAAAGTTGATTATGTGCAATTCAATGCGGAAACCTAGGGTAATCCGCGCCTGAATTTGCAATTTATCAGCCTGATCGCGCTGATAGTATGTATCCAGAATATAGCCCCCCGGAGCACAAAATGAACACCCGTGAAGCCTGCGTAAATGCCGACCGCCAGGACCCCCTGGCGCCCCTGAAGGACCGTTTCGACCTGCCGCCCGGCGTCCTCTACATGGACGGCAACTCCCTGGGCGTGCTGCCCAAGGAGGCCGCCGGCCGTGCTGCCGCCGTGATCGGCCAGGAATGGGGCGCGGGCCTGATCCGCAGCTGGAATACCGCGGGCTGGTTCGAACTGCCCACCCGACTAGGCGACAAGCTGGGCCGCCTGCTGGGCGCGCGCGAAGGCGAACTGGTCGTGACCGACACGACCTCGCTGAACATCTTCAAGGCGCTGGCCGCCGCCCTGCGCATCCAGCAGCACCAGCACCCCAAGCGCCGCGTCATCCTGTCCGAACGCGACAACTTCCCCACCGATCTCTACATGATCCAGGGCATGATCGACCTGCTGCAGCAGGGCTATGAAATGCGCCTGATCGACGATGAACTGCCGCTGGAAAAGGCGCTGGACGAGTCCGTGGCGGTGATGCTGCTGTCGCACGTGAATTACCGCAGCGGCCAGATGCACGACATGGCCGCCGTGACCGCGCTGGCGCACGAGCGCGGCGCGCTGGCGATCTGGGACCTGGCGCACGCCGCGGGCGCGGTGCCGGTGGACCTGAACGGCGCCGACGCCGACTTCGCCGTGGGCTGCACCTATAAGTACCTGAACGGCGGCCCCGGTTCGCCCGCCTTCATCTGGGTGGCGCCGCGCCACACCAAGGACTTCTGGCAGCCGCTATCCGGCTGGTGGGGCCACACGCGGCCATTCGATATGACCGTGGCCTACGAGCCGGCCGGCGGCGTGCGCCGCTACCTGTGCGGCACCCAGCCCATCGTGTCGCTGTCGCTGGTGGAATGCGGCCTGGACGTGGCGCACGCCGCCGACATGGCCGAGGTGCGCAAGAAATCCCTGGCGCTGGGCGACCTGTTCATCGCGCTGGTCGAAGAGCGTTGCGCAGGCCATCCGCTCACGCTGGTGACGCCGCGCAAGCACGCCGACCGCGGCAGCCATGTCAGTTTCCGCCACCCCAACGGCTTCGAAGTGATGCAGGCCCTGATCGCGCGCGGCGTGATCGGCGACTATCGCGAACCCGAGGTGCTGCGCTTCGGCCTGACGCCGCTGTACTTCGGCTACGCCGACGTCTGGGATGCCGTGGATATCCTGAAGGACGTGCTGGACACGCGTTCCTGGGACAAGCCGGAATTCAAGCACCGCGCCGCCGTGACCTGAGCGCCGCAACACAACCCCATTGCGCGGGCCAAACCGGCCCTACATCCACAAAGAGAGCGCAGGACCTGGAGGAGACAATGCAACAACAAAAAGGATTCGGCCAGATCGCCGAACGCGAGCAGGGCCTGAAGCGGCGGCTGACGTCGGGGCAGATGAGCATGATCGCCATCGGCGGCGCCATCGGCACGGGCCTGTTCCTGGGCAGCAAGTTCGCCATCGGCTTTGCCGGACCCAGCGTGATCATCAGCTACGCCATCGGCGGCCTGATCACGCTGCTGCTGATGGGCTGCCTGGCGGAAATGACGGTGGCGCATTCCACCTCGGGTTCCTTCGGCGCCTATGCCGAGCACTACGTCGGCCCGCTGGCGGGGTTTCTGGTGCGCTACGCGTACTGGTCCTGCGTGGTGCTGGCGGTAGGCACCGAAGTCACCGCCGTGGCCGAGTACATGAAGTTCTGGTTTCCGGACGTGCCCGGCTGGCAGTGGGTCTGCCTGTTCTCGGCCGTGCTGATCTTCATCAACGCCATGAGCGTCAAGACTTTCGGCACGGTCGAGTACTGGTTCTCCACGATCAAGATCACCGCCATCGTCGCCTTCATCATCCTGGGCGCCTACGTGGTCTGGGGCAATCCGCAGTACGGCACCGCCCTGTACACCTCGCACGGCGGGTTCTTCCCGAATGGCGTCTGGGGCATGTGGATCGCCGTGGTCATTTCGATCTTCAGCTACCTCAGCGTGGAGATGATTGCGGTGGCCGCGGGCGAGGCCGAAGACCCCGAGCGCGCGGTCAAGCAGGCGTTCCGCGCCACCATCGTCCGGCTGGTGGTGTTCTACCTGCTGACGCTGGCGCTGATCCTGGCCATCGTGCCCTGGGACGAGGCCGGCAAGGGCGGCAGTCCCTTCGTCAAGGTGATGCAGGCGCTGGAGATTCCGGGGGCGGCGGGCGTCATCAACTTCATCGTGCTGGTGGCGGCGCTGTCGGCCATGAACAGCCAGCTTTACATCACCACGCGCATGATGTTCAGCCTGTCGCGCGCCGGCCATGCGCCGTCCGCGTTCGGCAAGCTGACGCGCAGCGGCACGCCGCTGAACGCGCTGCTGCTCTCGACCAGCGGCATTGCCATCGCCGCGGTGCTGAACGTGCTGTACCCCGAGACCTCGTTCACGCTGATGATGGCGATTTCGATGTTCGGCGCGCTGTTTACGTGGATGATGATCTTCGTCACCCACTACTGCTTCCGCCGCCGCTGGGCGCGCGAAGGGGGCGGTAAATTGTCGTTCCGCATGCCGGGCTTTCCGGTGCTGACCCTGCTGGGCGCGGGCGCGATGCTGGCGATCCTGGCCACCACCTACTTCACCAGCGTCTTCAAGATGACGCTGGTGTTCGGTGTGCCTTTCCTGCTGGTGCTGGCCGTGCTTTATCAACTGCTGTTCCGTCGGCGCGGCGAAGCCGTTGCGCTGACCCCGCGCGGCCAGCGTTCCTGACATAGCTGCGCCCGGTTCAGACGCGGGCCTGAGGCGCAAGCCTCAGGCCCGTATTCCATGGCCGGGCTTCAGGCGCTGGCCAAGGCGGGCGCAGGCTGTTGCGCAGCCTGTTCCTGCGGCGCCGGCGCGAACACGCGCAGCCGGTGGCCGTCGGGATCCAGCGCCACGAAGGTGCGACCGAAATCCATATCGGTGGGCGCCTGCAGGATGGGCAGGCCGCGCAGGCTCCAGTCCAGGTGGCGGCGGTCCAGCGCCTGCGCGTCCGAAACGGTAAAAGCGAGTTCGGTCGCGCCGCCGCGGCCGGCAGCGGCCGGCTCCACGGTATAGCGCGACCACAGGCCCAGCATCAGGCCGGAATCCAGCCTGAACAGTGCGAAGGTGGGGGAGCTTTCGAGGGGCGGACGCTGCAGCAGGGCGCTGTAGAACGCGGCGCTGGCGGCGGGCTTTTCGACGTAGAAAATCACGAAATTGGTGTCTGACATGATGCGCTCCGGGTGGTAGACGCGCTCATCTTAGACAGGGGTGCTGTCAGTTTTTGGCAGTAGCTTTTATCTGCATTTTCATCCGCATTGCTTGGGCGATCGGTCGATCGCGCGCCACTCCTTCAGCAGCGCATGGCGGCGCTTGGGATAACGCTCACCGGGCGTCAGCGTGGCGATGCGATCGGTGCGGAAATGGCGGAAGTCCTGGCGCAGTTCGCACCAGGCCATGACGATGCGCACGCTGTCGAAAAACCCCAGCGCGAACGGCCAGATCACCCGCGCGGAATCGGCGCCCTTGTCGTCGCGGTACGTGATGTCGATCTTCTGTTCGCAGCGTATGGCGTGGCGGATCAGCGACAGGTCCACGCGGTCCACCACCTGCATCGCGCTGGGCCCGACCAGCAGCGGTATCGCATCCAGCCCGTCGCGCATTTCCGCCGGCAGCACTGCGCCGATCTTGGCCAGCGCGTTGCTCGCGGCCTGCGCCAGCCGCGGGTCGGCCCGGTCCGCGACCCAGCGCGTGCCCAGCACCAGCGCCTCGATCTCCTCGGTGCTGAACATCAGCGGCGGCAGCATGAAACCGGGCCGCAGCACGTAGCCCACGCCCGGTTCGCCCTCGATCTCGGCGCCCTGCGATTGCAGGGTGGCGATGTCGCGGTAGAGCGTGCGTATGCTGACGCCCAGGTCGGCGGCCAGTTGGCGGCCGCTGACGGGGCGGCGATGGCAGCGCAAGGTCTGCATCAGGCCCAGGAGGCGTTCGGTGCGGGACATGGGGGCGGGCGGGGATGGAGGATCCATAATGCTGCCACGAAATGGCAGCAGGCGGGGCTCCGTCCGCAGCGGGATTTCAGGCCGGCGGCAGGGTCATCAGCCACTCGTGCACGCGCGCGGCCAGGTCCAGGCTGTTGCGGTCCATCATCAGCATGTGCGAATTGCCGGCGATGCCCAGCTCGGGCAGCGACAGCAAGGTGACGCAGGGATGCCGCCGCGCGAAATCGCGCACCCGCTCGCGCATGCGCGGCCAGCGCGGGTCCGTGTCCATGTTGTCGCCCATGAGGACCAGGGTGGGCGTGCGGTAGCCGGCGTCCAGTTGCGGGATGCTGGCCGGCTCCAGCGCAACCACGGCGCGCACCAGATCGGGCCGGGCGGCGGCCGCGCGGATGCCGAATACGCCCGCCTGCGAATGGCAGATGACGATCATGCGGCCGACCCGCTCCAGCAAGGCCAGATAGCCGCGCAGGACGGCGGCGTCGGTGTGCACCCAGCGCGGCACCATCTGCGCGGCCAGCTCGCCGAAGGCTTGCACCGGGAACTGCGTGTTGCCATAGGCGCTGCCGGGGCCGGGGCGCGTGCCCGGGCGGCCGATGCGAAAGCGCGTGTAGCAGTCTTCCTGCGCCTGCACGATGGGCCCTTCCGGCCAGATCTCGGGGACCGGCGCGTAGCCTGAGCGGCCGCGTTCCACGGCATCGCACAGATAGGCGTCCCAGCCGCGGCGCAGGAAGGCATGGAGCCAGCCCTGGCGGCCATCGGGCGTGGTCTCCCACGCCGCGCCGGTCATGCCGCCGCCATGCCAGAAGGCCAGCGGCGGGCGGCCACTGGCCGGCTCGGCCAGGAAGTACTGCGCATACATCTGCTCGACGCGGTAGGTGCCGTTGGGGTCCAGCGCGACGGGCTGGCCGCCTTCGGCCATCACCACCTCGCGCCGCGGCAGGCCCGACAGGCTGACCTCGCGTCCGCCCACGTGGAAGGCGCCCATGTCGCGCAGCCGGATCGGCGCGAGCGCGTCCGATCCGTCGCGGCCGGGTTCGTCCGTCATCATTCGGCCCGGATGCGGTTGGCCTGGATCACGTCTTTCCAGCGCGCGGTCTCGGCCACCACAAAGTCGCCCAGCGCCTGGCGCGGCCCGGCGGCAGTCTCCACGCCCAATTCGCGCATCTTGGCGGCGACCTCCGGCGCCTGCAAGGCGTCGTTGAAGGCTTGGTGCAGCGCGGCCAGCGTGGCGTCCGGCGTGCCGGCCGGCGCCATGATGCCGAACCAGGGCGTGATCAGGAAATCGGCCACGCCGGCTTCGGCGAAGGTCGGCACGTCTGGAATGGCCGGCGCGCGCTTGGCGCTGGCCACGGCCAGCGCCCGCAGCTTGCCCGCGCGGATGTTCGCCAGCGAAGCCGGCAGGTTGTCGAAATACATGTCGACCTGGCCGCCCAGCAGGTCGGCCGCGACCTGCCCGGCGCCCTTGTAGGGAATGTGCGCCACATCGATGCCGGTGCGCAGCTTCAGCAATTCGGTGGCCAGGTGGGCCGAGCCGCCCACGCCCGACGAGGCCGAGTTCAGCTTGCCCGGATGGGCGCGGGCGTAGGCCAGCAGCTCGGCCACGGTCTGCGCTGGCACCTTGGGATTGACGACCAGCACGCTGGGCACCGTCCCGACCATGGCGACGGGCGCGAAGTCCTTGACGATGTCGTAGGGAGCGGGCTGGTAGAGCGAGGGCGCGACCGTGCAGCCGAAGGCGCACATCAGCAATGTGTAGCCGTCGGGCGCGGCGCGCGCCACCGCCTGCGCGCCGATATTGCCGCCGGCGCCGGCGCGGTTTTCCACGATCAGAGGCTGGCCCAGACGCTTGGCCAGGCTGTCGCTGAGGATGCGGGCCAGGATGTCGGGCGTGCCGCCGGCGGGGAAGGGCACCACCAGCGTCACGGGACGTTCGGGAAAGCCCGCCGCAGCGGCCGGCTGTGCGGCGCCCAGTAGCAGCGCAGCTCCGGTGAGCGCGGCCGCCATCCAGCGGCGGGGGGAAGCGCGCCAGCGCGCGGCGGTCAGGCCCAGGGGGATCATTGCGGCAGTCTCCGGAAAGTCGGGTCGGGTGCGAAAGGCCCCGATCTGCCGCGGACTGTAGCCAAGGCTGACCGCCTTGCCCAATGCTGGCTGCGCAAGCTGTATATGTCGAAAACGGTATGGAATTTTCAATGCATGCATTTCAGGCATAGTATGGGCGGCATGAGCGACGCCCAATCCTTGCCCTATCTGCGCCGGCTGGACATGAACCTGCTGCTGACGTTCGACGTCCTGATGCGCACTCGCAGCGCCACCGCCAGTTCAGCCCTGCTGCATAAGACGCAGCCCGCCATCAGCCGTGACCTGGCGCGCCTGCGCCGCCGGCTGGAAGATCCCTTGCTGGTGGTGGTGAAGGGCCGATTCATTCCGACGGAGCGGGCGCTGGAACTGCATTCGGCGGTGCATGACGCGCTGGCGCAGATCGAAGCGGCGCTGCGTCCGGCCGAGGCTTTCGACCCGGCCAAGGCCAGCGGCGTGGTTAATATCGGCACCGGCGCGCATAGCGAGATCCTGCTGGCAGCGCCGCTGATCGAGCGTCTGCACCGCGCCGCGCCAGGCATCACACTGCGCTTCCAGTCGGTGCACGGAGACTTCGTGCCGGACGATCTGGACGCGGAGCGGTTGGACATGGCCATCGGCCTGTTCGGCAAGGTGCCGGCGCGTTTTCATCGCGATACGCTGCTGAAGGACCGGCGCGTGTGCGTGGTGTCGGCGCGGCATCCCTGGGCAGGCAAGCGCGCGCTGGCGCTGGCGGATCTGCCGTCCATCAAGTGGTTCGCCTTCGCGCACATGTATGGCCGGGAAACCAACTTCGACCGCGCGCTTAAGCCGGATGCCAGCCGGCTGGAATTTTCGGCCTACCTGTCCGGCTTCGGCATCACGCCCTATGTGCTGCTGGACACTGATTACGCCACCACCATGCCGGCCAGCGTGGCGCAGGTGCATGGCCGGCATTTCCCGCTGGCGACGCTGGAACTGCCTGCCAGCCTGCGCAAGATCGAACTGGTGATGGTGTGGCCGCGGCGCCTGCATACGTCGCCGTTGCAGGCCTGGCTGCGCGGGCAGATCCGCGAGGTGCTGCGGGAACGCGTGGACGCTCCCGCAGCCCGTGCGGCTTAGGAACCGACCTTCTTGCCAGTCGCCACGTCGATGGCCGAGCCGTCTTCCAGGCTGACGCGGTAGATCTCGCGCACCACGTTGCCGGCGAAGCCGATCTCGACGATGGACACGTCCTTGAAGGTGGTGTTGATGCCGTCCGGCAGCACGGCGTTGAACTTGTCGGACTCCTGCTTCATGGCGTCCTGCAGGCGCGTGTCGTACATCGCCATGCTGTAGACCAGGGTGGTGTGCGGATTGTGCGCGCGCACTTCCTTGCCGTCCTGCATGATGTTCACGCCGCTCACGCCCATGGTCTTGACCAGGTCTTTCCCGGCGTCGCCCATCTTGGCGTAGACCGGGCCGGTGACGCGCGGCAAGGGGCCGTCGCGCAGCGGCGCCAGGGCGGCGGTGGCGACGGTGTTGTAGCGCATCATGTCCTCGAAGCCCTGGCCGCTCTTGACCACGCCCAGGTCCAGCCACCACGGATGGCCCGCGCCCTTGGCGGCTTCGGTGGGATAGAAATTCTTCAGCGTGACCTGCAGCGGGGCCGGCGGCTTGGGCAGGGCCTTGAGCATGCGGGCGGGCGTTTGCGGGTCGGCGCTGTGGATGTGCACCACCGTCACGTGCGGCATGTTGGGCGTTTCGGCCTCGGTCTTAAGGCCCAGCTTGAGCAGGTCGGCTTTCAGCGTGCCATTGATCTTGGCGTCCAGGATGGCGTTGACGTCCTGTGGCAGACGGTAGACCACGCCATAAGTTGCCTTGTGTTCTCGAAACCCGGTCTGGTCCAGGGCGCTGTTGTCGATGGGGGCGGCGGCATGCGCGGCCGAGGCGGATACGAACAGGCCGAGGGCGGCCAGCTGGAAGACACGCTTGATCATGGAGATTCCTTTTGTTTGTGTAGGCCCGCGAGAGTCATCCGCAGTGTGGCCAGCGCGGATGTAATGCGTATTGCACCAAGCAAAAGAATTCCGATACCAGCCTGCGCATGCCCGATAGCTGGCGGGCGCCGGCTGATATCCGCCTACGCAAAAAAGACGATGGCCACGATGGCGATGCCCAGCAGCAGGTTGATGCCGACCCAGCGGCGTATGCCGCCCATGGCCTGGCCGCCCTGGGGCCAGTCGGATGCGGCGACCGCCGCCCGCAACTGCGGGTAGAGCACGAAGCGGATGTAGGCGTAGATGGCCGTCATGACCAGGCCGCCCGAGGCCATTAGGGTCCAGCTGCGCGGCATGAAGAAGGAGCCGCCCGTCTGCGCGGCCTGGCTGGCTTCCTGGCCGATCATGAGCGCGCCGGAAAACAGGATCAGCACGATGGCCGCCAGCACGGCATTCAGGAATGGCCCCAGCACCGACGCCATCAACCGCAGCCGGACCGGCGGTTCCAGTTGCGCGGCCGCCGGCCGCAGGAAACAGTGCGCGAACAGCATGCCCCCGACCCAGAGGATCACGGCCATCAGGTGGATGAATTTGAGCGCGGCATAGAGCATGGGGCAGGCCTGTAGGGAGGAATCCGTCCCCATCATATCGCCGTCAAGCGCGGCGCGCGGACTTGACCGGAATCATGGTTTTGCATTTAGAATGAGATTGATTTCTATTTGTGATTGAAAGTTCAGGGAGCCACCCGTGCCGAATCCCGCGGTCGCCGCCAGCGACAACGTCCAACTGCTGTACCGCGCTCATCACGGATGGCTGCATGGCTGGCTGCGCGCCAAGCTGGGCAACAGCTTCGACGCGGCCGATCTGGCGCAGGACACCTTCGTGCGGGTGCTGCGCCACCGCCATGAACTGGACGCCCTGCGCGAACCGCGCGCCTATCTCACCACCATCGCCAAGCGCCTGCTGCTGAATCACCACCGGCGGCGCTCGGTGGAGCAGGCCTATCTGGAAGCCCTGGCCCTGATGCCAGAGGCGCTGGCGCCCTCGGCCGAACAGCGCCTGATCATCCTGGAAACGCTGCAGGAAATCGACGAGATGCTGGCTGGCCTGTCCCTGCCGGCCCGCCAGGCCTTCCTGATGGCGCAGCTGGAAGGACTGAGCCATGGCGAAATCGCCGCCCGCCTCAACGTGTCGCTGCGCACCGTGCACCGTTACATCGCCAAGGGATTCGAACAATGCATCATGGCGTCGATCTGAGCGCCCAGGCCGAGGCGGCGTCCGAACTGCCCGCCGTCGAACGCAGCGTGGCGCGCGAGGCCGCGCGCTGGCTGCTGCGGCTGAGTTCGGGCCGCGCCACCGACGCCGACCAGCGGGCCTGTGAACTGTGGCGCGCCAGCAAGGCCGAGCACGAGCACGCCTGGCAGCGCGCGCAGCGCGTGAACGAACGCTTCGGCCTGATCCCGGCGGCGCTGGGTATGGCGACCTTGAACCGGCCCGAGCTCAGAAGCCGCCGCGCCGCGCTCAAGACACTGATTGCGCTGGTGGTGGCCGGTCCTGTCGGCTGGGCCGCCTGGCGCGCCGATCCGCTCGACTGGACCGCGGACTACCGCAGCGCGCCGGGCGAGCGGCGCGAAGTGGCGCTGGCGGATGGATCCACGCTGCTGCTGAACACAGCCAGCGCCGTCGACGTGATGTACAGCTCCACGGCCCGGCTGGTGCGCCTGCGCGCCGGCGAGATCGCGGTGCATGCCGTGGCCGACACGGCGCCTGCGCCGCGGCCCTTCGTGGTGCGCACGAGCCAGGGAGACATCGAGGCGCAGTCCTCGCGTTTCTGCGTGCGCCAGGAAGGCGGCCTGTGCCGCGTCAGCGTGCAGGAAGGGCGGGTCCGCGTCGGCAGCGCCGCGCATCCGCGCAGTCTGATCAGCCTGGAAGCTGGCCAACAGAGCAGCCTGACGGAAGAGGGCGCATCGCCGCCATCCCCCGCGGACCCGCATGCCAGCGACTGGCAGCGCGGCGTGCTGTACGCCAACCGCATGCGGTTGGACGCCTTTGCCGCCGAACTGGGCCGCTACCGTTCCGGCATCCTGCGTTGCGATCCCGAGGCGGCGCATTTGCGCATCTCGGGCGCGTTCCAGGTGCGCGACACCGATGCGGTCCTGGCGGCACTGCCCGCGACCTTGCCGGTGCAGGTGCGCTATCGCACGCCTTACTGGGTGACGATCACCTTGCGCGCGGCAGCCGAGGCCTGAACCCGCGCTGTTACAAAAAAGTGGAGGGCCAGCTGTCCGATTCGGATTTCACGAGGGTCATGGTCTGTAGAGGCAAACGAATGCCGACACCTTTTGGATCGAAAGGACGACCATGGCTTATCTCCCCGCCGGCCGCGCAAGCGGCTCCCGACCAGCCCGAGGCCTGCAATGCCGCATGACGCATCTAGCCGCCGCCGTGCAGGCCGCCCTGGCGCTGTCCGCGCTGTCCGCCGCCTTGCTGCCCGCAAGCGCCGCGTGGGCGCAATCCGCGCAGCAGACGCAGGCGCGCGGCTATCGCATTCCCGCGGGCACGCTGGCCGAGGCGTTGCCGCGCTTTGCCGACAGCGCGGGCGTGACGGTGCTGTTCGACGCGGCGCTGGTGGGCCAGCGCCGCACGGCGGGGCTCGATGGGGTCTATTCCGTGAATGAGGGCTTTGCGCGCTTGCTGGCGGGCAGCGGCCTGGGCGTGCAGGAGCGCAGCGCCCGCGTCTACGTGTTGCAGGCAATGCCCGCGGATGTGACGCAGTTGGCGCCCGTCCAGGTGGAAGGCGAGGGCGCGCCGGTCGCGCCGGCCTGGGAAACCAGCACCGACCGCAAGCGCCTGGACGAACTGCAGGTCAAGAACTGGAGCGATTTCGGCAAGCGCGCCGAGCCCGGCGTGAGCTTCAACCGCACGACCAACAGCATCAACATCCGCGGCCTGGATCAGGATCGCGTGCTGACGCGCGTGGACGGCATCCGCCTGCCGTGGCTGGACGACGGCGCGCGCGGCCTGAAGGGCGGGCTAGAAGCGGTGGATTTCAACAGCCTGTCGCGGCTGGACATCGTGCGCGGCGCCGACGCCAGCGGCGGCGGTTCCGGCGCGATTTCCGGCACTGCCGACCTGTACACGCTGCAACCGTCGGACCTGCTGACAGACGGCAAGACCTTCGGCGCGCTGGCCAAGACCGACTACGACACGGCCGACAGCAGCTGGGGCGCCAACGCCGCCCTGGCGGGCCAGATCCACAGCAATACGTTCTGGCTGGTGCAGGCGGGCGTACGCAACGGCCATGCCCTGGACAACCGCGGCGACGTGGGCGGCTACGGACCCAAGCGCAGCGAACCCAGCCCGGAAGACTACGACCAGCGCAGCTTCCTGCTGAAGCTGCAGCAGCGCGTCGAAGGCGGCCACCGCTTCGGCCTGACCGGCGAATACTTCAAGCGCAACGCCGACATCGACAATATGTTCGAGCAGGGCGCGGGCACCAGCTATCTGTACGGCGAGAACAGCACCCGCAAGGAAACCGAGCGCCAACGGGTGTCGCTCGATTACTCGTACAAGGCGCCCGGTGCGGACAGCCTGATCGACACGGCCACCGCGGTCGTCTACTGGCAGCGCCTGCAGCTGGACAGCTCGCTGAGCGGCGTGCGCAGCGTCGATTCCCGGGCCTACGCCATACCGGGCGATCCGTTCCGTTACGGCTATCCCAGTGGGCCTTATGGCCGCAGCAACTCCATCCGGCAGACCATGTTCGGCGCCAATGCCGAAGTCACCAAGCGCCTGGCGGGCGCCTCGGTGTCGCAGTTGTGGACCGTAGGCGGGGAGTGGTATGGCAACAAGACCGAGCAGTATTCCGGGGGCTACGACAATTGTCCCGTGATCCCTCCCGGCGCACCGCGGCCGATTTTCGGCCCGCGCCTGTGCGACATGCTGCACACCAACCAGGCCGATGTGCCGCAATCCAAGGGCAATCAATGGGCCCTGTGGGTGCAGGACGAATTCAGCTTCGCCGACGGCCGCTACACCATCATGCCGGCGCTGCGCTACGACCACTACGAACAGAAGCCGCAGTCCACGGCCAGCTACGAAAGCAACCCGAACGCAGGCGCGCTGCCGCCGTCCAACAGCGGCAGCCGTTTCTCGCCCAAGCTGCTGGCCACCTGGAAGGCCGCGGATGAGCTGAGCCTCTACGCGCAATACGCCTACGGTTTCAAGGCGCCCAGCCCGACCCAGCTCTACACCAACTACGGCGGCCCCGGCACCTACCTGCGCGTGGGCAATCCCTATCTGAAGCCCGAAACCAGCAAGGGCTGGGAGCTGGGTGCCAAGATCGGTTCCGATTCCCTGGGCGGCGCGGTATCGTTGTTCGACAACCGCTACCAGAACTTCATCGATGGCGACGTGCCGCTGAACGCGTCCTCGCCCCAGTGGCAGCCGGGCTGGGCCGGACAGTATCCCTTGGGCGTGACCGGCAACGTCAATCGCGCCAAGGTGCGCATCTATGGCGCCGAAGCCAGCGCGCACTGGAAGTTTTCGCCAGGCTGGCGCACCTGGGGCTCGCTGGCGTGGGCCGTGGGCAAGGACGAGAGCACGGGGCAGTACCTGAACTCGGTGGCGCCGCTGAAGGCGGTGCTGGGCCTGGGCTACGGCCGCGACGTGTGGGGCGTGGACGCCATGCTGACTACCGCCCTGAAGCGCGACAAGGTCGAGTATCCCGAGGCCACGGCCACGGCGCGCAATCCCGATTTCCAGGCGCCCGGCTACGGCGTGGTGGACCTGATGGGCTATTGGCGTCCGGCCGCGGTGAAGGGGCTGCAGGTGCAGGCAGGCGTTTTCAATCTGTTCGACAAGAAGTATTGGGAGGCCATCAACGTGCCGACCGCCGGCGCCATCGCCATTCCGCGGCCGGTCGATTGGTACACGGAACCGGGACGCAGCCTGCGCGTCTCACTGACATACCAGTATTGATCCTGACCCGCCGCCGGTCCGGGCAATGCCGGGACGGCGGCGGTCTACGCAAACCTTAGCAACGGCCGGAGGGCCCACGATGAGCAACACCGATTTCATGTCCCGCGCCCAGGAACTGCGCGCTCGCAACGAGGCCCTGGCCGCCTCGCAACCCAAGCTGCGCGCCCGCAACCTGGCGCAATCGCTGGGAGTGTCCGAAGCCGAGTGGGTCGCGGCCGAATGCAGCGGCCTGAAGGCCACCGCCCTGCACGGCACGCCCCAGGAGATCTTCCGCGAACTGGGCACGCTGGGCCCGGTCATGGCGCTGACGCGCAACGACTGGTGTGTGCACGAGCGTCACGGCGTGTATGAGGACATCCAGGCCGACGGTCCGGTAGGCCTGGTGCTGGGGCCGGACATCGACCTGCGCGTTTTCTTCACGGCCTGGAAGTCGGCCTGGGCGGTCGAGCAGGACGGCCGCCACAGCCTGCAGTTCTTCGACGGCGCGGGCGTGGCGGTGCACAAGGTCTACCGCACCGACGCCACCGATGCCTCCGCCTACGATGCCCTGGTCGCCAAGTTCGCGGGCGAGGCGCAATGGCCCGAGACCCAGCCCTATGCGCCCGCCGCCGACGCCGACCGGGTCGAGGACGGCGCGCAGTGGCGCGAGGCCTGGCTGGGCATGCAGGACACGCACGAATTCTTCCCCCTGCTGCGCAAGTTCAAGGTGTCGCGCCTGGCCGCCCTGGCGGCCGCGGGCGAGGACCTGGCGCAGCAGGTGCCGGCCGATGCCGTCGAACGCATGCTGGAATCCGCGGCGCAGTCCGGGCTGTCCATCATGTGCTTCGTGGGCAACCGCGGCATGATCCAGATCCATACCGGCCCGGTGCAGCAATTGCGCCGCACCGGCCCCTGGTACAACGTGCTGGACCCCAAGTTCAACCTGCACCTGGACACCACCGCCATCGCGTCCGCCTGGGTGGTGAACAAACCGACCACGGACGGCTGGGTCACCTCGCTGGAGCTGTATTCCGCCACCGGCGACCTGATCGCGCAGTTCTTCGGCGAGCGCAAGCCCGGCAAGCCGGAGCTGGCGCAATGGCGCGAACTGATGATCAGCCTGTGCAGCGTGCCGCTGGCCGCCTGAGCCCATAAGGACGTAGCGATGAAAAAATGGTTGGCAATGGCGGCGGGCTGGGCAATCGCGCTCGGGGCGTACGCGGAGCCGCCCGCCCGGGTGGTGACCCTGGGCGGCACCGTGACCGAGATCGTGTATCAGCTGGGGCAGGGCGACAAGCTGGTGGGAGACGATCTCTCCAGCCTCTATCCCGAGGCCGCGACCAAGCTGCCGCGCGTCGGCTACTACCGTTCGGTACCGGTGGAAGGCGTCTTGTCGCTCAAGCCCGATCTGGTGCTGGCTTCCGAGCAGGCCGGACCGCCGGACGCGCTCAAGCGCCTGGCGGACGTCGGCGTGCGCGTCGTCACCGTGTCGGACGCGCCGTCGGTGGATTCGCTCAAGTCGCGCATCCGCGGCATTGCCGATGCGCTGGGCGTGGCGCCGGCGGGCGAACGCATGGTGGAAGACGTCACGCGCGAGCTCGCGCGCGCCGAGGCGGTACCCGCGACGCGCGCGCGGGCGCTGCTGCTGATCAATCGCACAGGCTCGCCGCAAGGCGCCGGCCGCGACACCGCCGCCAACGAAGTCATGCACCTGGCGGGGCTGGTGAACGTGCTGCAAGACCAGCATGGCTACAAGCCCTTGTCGGCCGAGGCCATGGGGGCGCTGGCGCCCGACCTGATCATCGTGACGCAGGCATCGCTGGACGCCGGCGGCGGCATGGACGCCTTCCTGCGCATGCCTGGCATCGCATCCACCCAGGCGGCCGCGAAGCGGCGCGTCGTCGTGATGGACGACCTGCTCATCCTGGGCATGGGACCGCGCCTGCCGCTGGCGCTGACCCAGCTCAAGCAGGAGGTTGCGCATGTCATGGCGCGTTAGCGCGCCGCTGGCGTTGGGCCTGCTGGCAGCGGCCCTGATGCTGGCCGTGGTGGCCGCCACCGCCAACGGCGCGGTGGCGATCCCCTTGCGCGAGCTGCCGACCCTGCTGTGGGGCGCGCCCACGCCGGAGACTGCCCTGTGGCGCAATGTGCTGATCGATATCCGCTTGCCGCGCGTGCTGTTCGCGCTGGTGGCGGGCGCGGGCCTGGCGGTGTCTGGCGCGGCCATGCAGGCGCTGTTCCGCAATCCGCTGGCCGAACCCGGCCTGATCGGCATCTCGGCGGGCGGCGCGCTGGGGGCGGTGGCCGCCATCGTGCTGACGTCCGGCGGCTTCTGGATCACCGCGCCTGCCGCCTTCGCCGGCAGCCTGCTGGCCACGCTTTGCGCCTACGCGGTGGGCCGGCGCGTGCCGGGCGTGGCGGGCCTGTTGCTGGCAGGCGTGGCCATCACGGCCATGGCGTTCAGCCTGATCGGCCTGTTCACCTTCGTCGCCACCGACGCGCAGCTGCGCGACCTGACGTTCTGGAACATGGGCAGCCTGGGCGGCGCGAACTGGAAGGTGCTGGCCTTCCTGGGACCCTGGGTGCTGCTGGTAAGCCTGTGGCTGATGAGCCAGTGGCGCGTCATGAACGCGCTGCTGCTGGGCGAGCGCGAGGCCCAGCATCTGGGCTACACGCTCAAGCGCGTGCGGGCCAGGCTGGTGCTGGCCAGCGCGCTCATCGTCGGGCCCCTGGTCGCCGCCACGGGCACCATTGTCTTCGTCGGCCTGGTGGTGCCGCACCTGGTGCGCATGACACTGGGCGCCAATCACCGCTGGCTGCTGCCTGCGACCATCCTGGCCGGCGGCCTGGCGCTGATCCTCGCGGATTGGCTGGCGCGTACCGTGGTGGTGCCGGCGGAGCTGCCTATCGGCCTGGTGACGGGCCTGGTGGGCGGGCCGTTCTTTCTGTGGCTGCTGGCGCGCGGACGGAGGATAGGATGACGCTAACCGCGCAAAACGTGACGGTGAATCGCGGCGCAGCGCGCATTCTCACCGATGTATCGCTGGACATTCGTCCGGGAGAAGTCGTGGGCCTGCTGGGGGCCAACGGCGCCGGCAAATCCACCTTGCTGGGCGTGTTGTCAGCCGAATTGCCTGCCGATGCGGGCCAGCTGAGTCTGGGCGAAACCTCGCTTGCCGCCATGCCGCACCGGCAGCAGGCGCGCCGCCGCGCCGTGCTGCCGCAAAAGCCGGGGCTGACCTTCGACCTGAGCGTGCGCGAGGTGGTCGCCATGGGCGCCTATCCGTTCCCGGAGTTGGCGCCATCCGTGGTGGACGCGCTGGTGACGCAAACGCTGGGCGAGGCCGACGCCGCGCATCTTGCCGGGCGGCGCTATCCCGAGCTGTCCGGCGGCGAACAGCAGCGCGTCCAGTTCGCCCGCGTACTGGTTCAATGCCATGCCGCGCGCGAACGCGACGAGCCGCGCTACCTCTTGCTGGACGAACCCACCGCCAGCCTGGATCCCAAGCACCAGGGCGACCTGCTGCGGCGCTCCTGGGAGCTGGCCCATGCCGGCAATACGGGTGTACTGGTGATCCTGCACGACATGAATCTGGCCGCCCGCTGGTGCGACCGCCTGCTGCTGCTCAGCGGCGGACGCGGCATCGCCCAGGGGACGCCGGCAGAGGTCCTGACGCCGGCCAATCTGTATCTGGCCTACGGTATCGACGCGCAGGTGATCGCGCATCCCCTGCAGGCCGGCCGCCTGCTGGTGCTGATGGCGTGACTCGGGCTGTGGGGCCGGTAAAATAGGCGTTACGCTGGTATTCGCCTTTTTCAACATTTACCCAACAGGACCCCGTGTCATGCCTACTTTTGACGTCGTCTCCGAAGTCGACAAACACGAACTCTCCAACGCTGTCGATCAAGCCAACCGCGAACTGGCCACCCGCTTCGATTTCAAGGGCACCGACGCCAAGTTCGAGCTCGACGAATTTGTCGTGACCCAGGTCGCTTCCAGCGCCTTCCAGCTCAAGCAGATGCTGGACATCCTGCGCGGCCGCCTGTCGGCCCGCGGCATCGATGTGCGCTGCCTGGACGTGGCCGATCCCCTTGAAAACCTGGGTGGCGCCCGCCAGAAGGTCACCATCAAGCAAGGCATCGAGCAGCCGGTGGCCAAGAAGCTCATCGCCGCCATCAAGAACGCCAAGCTCAAGGTGGAATCGCAGATCAACGGCGACAAGCTGCGCATCAGCGGCAAGAAGCGCGACGACCTGCAGACCGCCATCGCGCTGCTGAAGAAGACCGACGTCGACCTGCCGCTGCAGTTCGAAAACTTCCGCGACTGATCCGCCCCGCGCCAGGGTGCCGCGCACCCTGCGGACCTGGAGGGGCCATGGGACATTCCAACGAGTTGCAGCTGGTCGTCGAACTGGTGCGCGCCGGCGGCATGTCCGCCGCCGCCCGCGAGCTGGGCGTCACGCCGGCCGCGGTCAGCAAGCGGCTGGCCCAGATCGAGGCGCGGCTGGGCGTGCGGCTGGTCAATCGCAGCACGCGACGCCTGAGCCTGACCGCGGAAGGCGAGGTCTACCTGGAGAACGCCCGCCGCATCCTGGGCGAGATCGAAGACCTGGACCAGTTGATCGCCAGCCGCCAGGACAGTCCGCGCGGCCTGCTCAAGATCAACGCGCCGCTGGGTTTCGGCCGCAGCTACATCGCGCCCGCGATTGCGGAGTTCGCTCGGAAATATCCCGAGGTGTCGCTGCAATTGCAGCTGACCGACAGCCCGGCCGACTTCGTGCAGGACGCCGTCGATGTGGCCGTGCGCTTCGGCGACCTGCCCGACACCCGCCTCATCGCCCGCAAGATCGCGCCTAACCGGCGCCTGGTCTGCGCGTCGCCGGGCTACCTGAAGGCCCACGGAGTGCCTGCCACGCCGCACGACCTGGCGCGGCACCAGTGCATCGTGCTGCGGCAGAATGAAGCCGCGTACGGCCTGTGGCGTTTCACCAAGGGACGCCGCAGCGAGACCGTGAAGGTGCGCGGCAACCTCAGCAGCAATGACGGGGAAGTGACGCTGACCTGGGGCCTGGCCGGCCTGGGCATCCTGCAGCGCGCCGAATGGGATCTGGCGCGCTATCTGCGCAGCGGCAGGCTGGTGCAGGTGCTGGAAGACTACGCCTTGCCGCAAGCCGACATCTACGCTGTCTTTCCGGAACGGCACCACCTGTCGGCCAAGGTGCGCGTGTTCGTGGACTTCCTGGTGGCGTATTTCCGCAAGGGCGCGGAAGACCAGTGGTGAACCCGGGCCGCGCTCAGGCCGTCCACAGGTGCTGCGCCGCGTATGCGCGCCAAGGCCGCCAGGTTTCGGCGCGGGCCAGCAATTGAGCCGGGGTATAGGTCCGCGCTTCCAGTCTTTCGAGTCCGCGGATCAGGCCGATGTCGGCGGACGGAAACGCGTCCGGCTCGCGCAATTGGCGCAGCGCGATGTATTGCGCCGTCCATTCGCCCACGCCGCGTATCGTGCACAGCCGGCGCACTGCGTCTTCCAGGCCGCCGGCGGCATCGAACAGATGCTTGTCCGCCACTGCCGCCGCGGCGACCGCCGACAAGGTGGCCGCGCGGCTGCGCGGCATGCCCAGCGACGCAAGCTCCGCCGGCGCCACGGCTTCAGGCAAGGGGAACACATGCGTCAGCGCGCCTTCGGGACGGGTCATGGCGGCGCCGTGCGCGGCCACCAGCTTGCCGGCCAGGCGTATGGCCGCAGCCACCGTGATCTGCTGCCCGAGCACGGCGCGCATGGCCAGCTCGAAGCCGTCCCAGGCGCCAGGCACGCGCAGGCCGGGCCGCGCGCGGATCAGTTCGGTCATGACGGGATCGCTGGCGAACTGCGCGGCGATGGCGACCGGATCGCTGGCCAGATCGAAGACGCGGCGCAGGCGCGCGATGATGGCCGGCAGCGCTTGCAGCCGGGGAAAGCGCACCGTGGCCTCGAGCGCATCGCCGCGGCCCGGGCGCACCGTCACCGTGCCCTGGCAGCCGTCCAGCAGGACAGTGCGCGCATAGCTGTCGTCCGTGACGTGTTCGATGCCGGGAATCGCGCGCAGCCGCAGGAAAGCCAGCATGGCGTCCCAGTCATAGGGCGGACGGTAGCGCAGCAGCAACTTGATCTCGCCTTCCTGCGCCGCGGAAACTTCCGGCTTGCCGGAGCGCCGCAGCTCGCCCGGGGCGCGCGCGAACAGGTCATGGAAGATCTCGTTGAAGCGGCGGATGCTGCCAAAGCCCGACGCGAAAGCGATCTCCGCCATCGGCAGCCGGGTTTCGTGGATCAGCTGCTTGGCCAGCAGCACGCGCCGCGTCTGGGCCACGGCCACGGGCGAGGCGCCCAGGTGCTGGCGGAACTGGCGCCGCAACTGGCGTTCGCCCACGCCCAGGCGCTGCGCCAGCGCGTCCACCCCGTCCTCGTCCAGCGCGCCCAGTTCGATCAGTTGCAGCGCGCGCGCCACGCTGTCGGGCAGTTCATGCCCGGGTCCGACTTCCGGCGCGGTCTCGGGTCGGCAGCGCAGGCAGGGGTGATAGCCGGCTTCCTGCGCCGCCGCCGCGGTGGCGTAGAACGTGACGTTCTTCGACAATGGCGTGCGCGCGGGGCAGACCGGGCGGCAATAGATGCGCGTGGTCTTCACTGCCGTGAAGAAGCGGCCGTCGTAACGGGAGTCGCGCACTTGGATGGCGCTGTAGCAGGCGTCGTGGTTCAGGTCCATGGAATCATGCTAACGCCGCGGCGGGCGTCGGATCTAGCGGTTTTCGGACAGTGTTGTGGATGCGGCATTCCTGTCCGAAAACCGCCAGCGCATGGCTTGCTCCCCAGCCTATATTGTTTGCGTCGATCATCGCAGGAGGCCATCCCATGCCAGCCCGTACCCAGACATTTCTGCTTGAACGCGTACCCACGCCCATCGGCCTGATGCTGATCCTGAGCGACGAGCAGCGGCGCCTGCGGGCGGTCGACTGGGAGGACTACGAAGCGCGCATGCATCTGTTGCTGCGCAGGCAGTACCGCCATCAGAACGTGGAGCTGCGCGATGCGGCCCAGGCCTCGCCCGCGCGGCGCGCGCTGCTGGATTACTTCGACGGCGACGTGCGCGCCATCGACGCGCTGGATGTGGCCACGGGCGGCACGGACTTCCAGCGGGAAGTGTGGCGGGCGTTGCGTGAAGTGTCGGGCGGCCAGTCGATCAGCTATGGCGCGCTGGCGCATCGCATCGCGCGTCCCGCAGCCGTGCGAGCGGTGGGCGCGGCCAATGGGGCGAATCCCATAGGCATCGTCGTGCCTTGCCACCGCATCGTGGGCGCTGACGCAGCCCTGACCGGTTACGGCGGCGGACTGCACCGCAAGCGCTGGCTGCTGGATCACGAGCAGAGATGGCTTGAAAATTCTTGTGACAGGGTTGAATAGATTTGTAGCTTGTTAAGCATCTGATGGGCATATCATGCGTCCCCTTCAGAGCAACCCGCAACAGGAAACAAAGATGTTTATGCCGCGCCCCTTGCGCATGTCCGCAGTTCTGGCCGTCACGCTGGCGCTCGCCGCGTGCGGCGACGATAGCGCCAAGAAGGAAGCGAAAGCGCCCGAGGCGGCCACCGCCCAGGCCGAGATCACCAAGTACAACCAGTACGTCGACACCGCCAACAGCATTTCCACGACTTTCGAGCAGGCGCTGGAACGCTACGAGGCCTATGCCGTCCCGGCGCTGAAGGAAGGCAAGCCGCTCAAGGATTTTGTCATCAGCAATGATTCGACGATCCAGCGCACCAAGGAGAAGCTTGACCGCGCGCTGGCGATGACGACGCCCATCGCCGAGATCGACGGGCCGGCCAAGGAATTCTCGGATGCGTTGGGCAAGCTGGCGCCGCTGAGCCACGAACTGCAGAACTATGCCGCAGCCAAGACCTTCCTGTCCGACAACGGCGCACTGGCGCGCGAGAAGAGTCCGGCCTATGTCGCGGCGCTGACCGAAGTCGTGAAGGCGGAGAACGGCTTCTACCGCGGCATCTCCATCAAGGACACGGCCAACACCAAGGAAGCCTTCGAGAAAGCCAAGAAGGACACGGTCGCCTACTACCGCGCCGGCATGGTCTATTACGGCAAGGCCACGATGGACAAGGCCTCGGGCGTGTTTGAGGGCAAGGGCCTGGGCGCCGACCAGGACGCGTTCAAGCAGGAGCTGGACAAGATGAACGAAATGGCGCTGGGCTTCGACAAGAAGACGCGTGAAGCCGACGCCAAGGGCTGCTCCGGCATGATGATGAACGTCAACGGCTTCCTGGCCTCCGGCCGCAAGATCCTGGAACACACCAACAATGGCCGCTACAAGGAAGACGCCGCGCGCACCGGCGCGTTCAAGATGATGCGTCCCACCATCGAAGACGACGCCAACAGCCTGCGCCAGAACTTCAACAACCTGATCTCCGACCTGAACATCGGCCGCTGCTGATCGCAGCGCGCCCCGCGGCTGGTTCATGGCCGCAACCTGACACAGCGCCCCATGCGGGCGCTGTTTTTTCATGTGCGTCAGGTTTCTCCGTCTGCCACCTTCAACTCCAGGTAAAAGATGTTGTGAATTCCACGGCGCCCGCAGGCCGCGGGCCTCAGTACAGTGCCGACAGCATCTCACCAGCAAGGAGCCCAGTCGGCACATGAAGACCTATCGCATCGCAACCATCCCCGGCGACGGCATCGGCAAGGAAGTAATACCCGCCGGACAGCGCATCATGCAGGAACTGGCCCGGGACGGCGGCCTGAGTTTCGAGTTCGAGGATTTCGACTGGGGCGGCGACTACTACCGCAAGCACGGCGTGATGATGCCGGCCGACGGCCTGGATGCGCTGCGCGGCAAGGACGCCATCCTGTTCGGTTCTGCCGGTGATCCGCACATTCCCGACCACATCACCCTGTGGGGCTTGCGGCTGAAGATCTGCCAGGGCTTCGACCAGTACGCCAACGTGCGTCCGACGCGCATCCTGCCCGGCATCGACGCGCCGCTCAAGCGCTGCGCGCCGGGACAGCTGGATTGGGTCATCGTGCGCGAGAACTCCGAAGGCGAATACTCCGGCGTGGGCGGCCGGGTCCACCAGGGCCATCCGCTGGAAGCCGCGACCGACGTGTCCATCATGACCCGCGCGGGCGTCGAACGCATTCTGCGCTTCGCCTTCAAGCTGGCGCAATCCCGTCCGCGCAAGTTGCTGACGGTAGTCACCAAGTCCAATGCGCAGCGCCACGCCATGGTCATGTGGGATGAGATCGCCATGGAGGTGAGCCGCGAGTTTCCGGACGTGACCTGGGACAAGGAACTGGTCGACGCGGCCACCGCCCGCATGGTGAACCGCCCCGCCTCGCTGGACACCATCGTCGCCACCAACCTGCACGCCGACATCCTGAGCGACCTGGCGGCGGCGCTGGCCGGCAGCCTGGGTATCGCGCCCACCGGCAACATCGAACCGGAACGCCGCTATCCCTCCATGTTCGAACCCATCCACGGATCGGCTTTCGACATCATGGGCAAGGGCCTGGCGAACCCGGTCGGCACCTTCTGGTCCGTGGTCATGCTGCTGGAGCACCTGGGCGAAACGCAGGCCGCCGCGCGGCTGATGCAGGCGATCGAAAGCGTGACTGCCGATCCTTCTCTGCACACGGGCGACCTGGGCGGAACCGCCACCACGGAGCAAGTCACGGCGGCCGTGTGCGCGAAGCTGGCGGCTGCGGACAGGGCCAAGGCCGCATAGGCGAAGCAAACCCGAAGCGGGATCGGGGCGCAAGACCCCAGGCCCGCTGCGGGATCCACGAGAACAAGCGAATTCCATTCGTACCGAGGAGACAAGCATGCACAAGAGAACGAACCCTGCGCGCATCCTGGCGCTGGCCTGCCTGGCGGGCCTGTCCTTCGCCGGCGGCGCGCAGGCGCAGGGCTATCCGGCCCGGCCCGTGAACCTGGTCGTGCCGTTTCCGGCCGGCGGCACCACCGACGTGCTGGCGCGCGCGCTGGGCCAGGAGCTGGCCAAGAGCCTGGGCCAGCCGGTGGTGGTGGAGAACAAGCCAGGCGCGGGCTCGACCCTGGGCGCGGACTACGTGGCCAAGGCCGCGCCCGACGGCTACACGCTGCTGATGGGCGCCGTGCACCACACCATTGCGACCAGCGTCTACAAGAGCCTGCATTACGACTTCCAGAAGGATTTCGCGCCGGTGACCACGGTGGCCTTGGTGCCCAACGTGCTGGTGGTCAATCCCAAGCTGCCGGCGCAGGACGTGAAGTCCTTGCTGAAACTGGCGCAAGGCCAGCCGGGCAAGCTGACCTATGGCTCGAACGGCATGGGCACGGGGCAACACCTGATTGGCGCGCAGTTCGAAAAGGAAGGGCATGTGCAGTTGCTGCACGTGCCCTACAAGGGCAGCGGGCCGCTCACCACCGACCTGCTGGGCGGCCAGATCGACATGTCCTTCGACACGGTGACGCCGGTGCTGGCCCACATCCAGAGCGGCAAGCTGCGCGCGCTGGCTGTCACCACCAATCAGCGTTCGGCCGCGTTGCCCGATGTGCCGACCATGGAGGAGGCCGGTCTGAAGCCCTTCAACATGGGGACCTGGTTTGGCGTGCTGGCGCCGGCGGCCACGCCTGCGGACGTGGTCGGGCGCCTGAATGCCGAGATGGTCAAGATCATCCGTTCGCCCGACTTCTCGCGGCGGATGGCCGAGATCGGCGCTGTGCCTATCGGCGATACGCCAGCCGAGATGAAGGCGCGCATCGGCACGGATACCGAGAACTACGCCAAGCTGGTCAAGGACGCCAAGGTCGCGATCAACTGAGCGCGGCGTTCGTTCAGGCGCGGATCCAGCCGCGCGCGATCGGCAGGGCCAGGACCTTGCGGTACAGCCCCTGCGTGAGGCCCGTTAGCGGTTCGCCGCAGCGGCGCCACGCCATTGCGGTCAGCGCGGCGGCCACCGGCGCCAGCAGGAGTCCGCCCAGGATGTCCAGCGGGAAATGCACGCCCAGGTAGACGCGGGAAGCGCCCACCAGCACGGCCGCGGCCAGCGCCAGCCAGCCCCAGCCGGCCCAGCGCCGGTCATAGATCAGCGCGAACGCCAGCGTGGCGATGATGATGGTGTGGTTGCTGGGAAACGACGACGTCGCCTTGTGCGGGAAGAAGGCGTGTCCCAGGCCGATGACGAAGGGCCGCGCATGCGGCCACAGCGCGCCGCACAGGTAGCTTGCGAACAGCGCCACGGCGATGCTGGCCAGCGCCTTCAGCGCGACCTCGCGCTGCGGCCGGCCGCCCCACAGCCACAGGGCGGCCAACACGACCGGCACCAGCAGGATCAGCCGGTTCGCCACCAGCATGGCGGCGTGGATCTGCCAAACCGGAGTGGCCGGGTCGGCGTTGATCGAGAGAAAAAGGGACTGGTTGAGGCTTTCAAGGGAATTCATGACTTGTCATCGCGGCGTAATGAAACGATTGCCGCGATGGTAATGATCCCAGCCGTCAGTCCGCTTACAAAAGGCCGCGGACTGCGTCCTTTTACTTCTGGATGCGTTTGCCCTGCGCGTCGATCACGGCTTCGCCGTCTTCCTTGGCGAAGGCGCCTTGCTGCGGGGCGGGCAGGATGTCCAGCACCAGTTCCGACGGGCGGCACAGGCGCGCGCCCAGCGGCGTAGCGACAAAGGGGCGGTTCAGCAGGATGGGGTGCTGCTCGATCGCGTCCAGCAGCGCGTCGTCCGAGAGGGAAGCGTCGTCCAGGCCCAGTTCCAGGTAAGGCGTGCCTTTCTCGCGCAGGGCCTCGCGCACGCTGACGCCGGCCTTCTTGAAGAGTGCCTTCAAGGTGGCGCGCGAGGGCGGCGTTTCCAGGTAAAGCACGACCTCCGGTTCGATGCCGGCGTTGCGGATCATGGCCAGGGTGTTGCGCGAGGTGCCGCACTTGGGGTTGTGATAGATGGTTACGTCGGACATGGAAGCTCCTCTTTCCGGTAGATCGTCATGCAAGGCTGTGAGCATAGTGCATCCGCGCCGGCGCTTCAGGCCCGCAGCTTCTTGCCCAGCCGCCGCCAGCCTATCACCGCGCCGGTCAGGCTGAGCGCCGCGCCGCCCAGGCTCAGGAACACCAGGAGGGCGTCCCACAGCGGACGGCGCGACAAGAGGCCGGTCCAGTCCCAGCTATGCAGAAAGGCAAACAGCCAGCGGCTGGTGCGCGAACCGCTGTCCTGCCGGCTCACGATCTGTCCCGTGCGCGGGTCCAGATAGACCCAGGTCGCCTGCGGATCGTCATAGGTCAGCCGCCATACGGGCAGCGGCTTCTCGACATGGCCAAGCATCGCGTGCTCGTCGCGGGCGTAGTAATAGAAGTCGTAGGCCTGCAGCGTTTCGGCGCTGGCGAGCCGGGCGCCGGGGACCAGCCGGGCGGCGGCGGCGCGCAGGGCCGCCGGGTCGAACGTGTAGGGCTGCGCGTTGCCGGCCGACAGCACCAGCGGGGCGCCTGCGGCGCTGCGCGCCAGCACCACGTCCTGGCCGTCGGCGCGGGCCCAGCGCAATTCGCGCGGGGCGGCGGGCAGGGCTGCGATCAGTTCCCCGGGCGTGGCCAGCGTGTTCCCGGGCGCCCCGGCATAGGCTCCCTGGGCCAAGGGCGGCGCTCCGCTGCTGAACAGCTTCCACGGATTCATCGACATCAGTCCGCTGAAGATCCAGGTGATGGTGATGGCCGCGAACAGCAGGCCGCTCAGGTGGTGCCAGCGCATCATGTTTTCGCGGTAGGGCGAACGGCTGCCGCTGGCATAGGGCCGCGAAAAGCGCCAGCGCAGGATGCCGACCCCCGTGCCCGTCACGGCCAGCAGCACGCCTGCGACCGACAGCCACACCACGATGTCGTGCCACCAACCGTCCAGCGCATTGCCGCGGAACGGATACAGCCAGTGGATCCAGGCGCCCGCGTAGTTCCAGACGCGTTCGGCGCGGGTGGCGTCCAGCACCACCATGCCCGTGGCGGACGAGATGTAGAGCCGCGTATGCGCGGGATCGTCCAGGTCCACCCGGTGCAGCGGCCGGTCGGGGCCGAGCGCGCGTGAATGGGTGTAGGCGTCTTCGTCCACGGTACCCAGGTAGCGGGCGGCATACTGGCCTGCCGACCAGGCGCGGGCCGTGGCCAGCGCGGTCGCGGCATCGGCCGGGGGCAACAGAGCGCCGCTGGCGGCGTCCACCATCCTGGGCGCGCGGCGCGCCTCGCCGGGAATCACGTAGACCGGCGCGCCGCCGCGGGCGGCGGCCAGCGCCATGCCGGCGGCGTCCTTGGCGCCCGCCGCCGCCAGCGCCTGCGCGGGTGTGACACTGATCGCCCCGGAATCCAGCGCGGGCAAGTGCGTCAGGCGTTCCTGCGGCGTGAGCTTGGGATAGCCCACGTACATCATCACCACGCCGGAGATGAACCACATGGCGAAGAACAGGCACAGCACGATGCCCGCCCAGCGATGGATCAGGTACAGCCAGCGCTTGGCGCGCGCCGACAGCAGCGGCCCGGCGCGATGGCGGGCGGAGGAGGGTAGCGTCGTGTTCATGGCAGTCTGTCCTGGCGCGCCGCTCAGAAGCGGGCCTGCAAGGTGAGCTCGAACGAGCGGGGCGCGCCCAGGTAGTACATGGTCGGCGTTGCGTTCGCGGCATAGACCTTGTCGGTCAGGTTGCGCACGCGCGCCGTCACGCTGAGGTTGCGGTTGATCCGGTGCGACAGCGCCGCGTCGAACACGGTGTAGGACGGCGTCCAGACGCTGTTGGCGGCGTCCGCGTACATGCGGCCCACGTAGCGCGCGGCCATGCTGGCGGTCCAGTCGGGCAGGAAGGCATAGTCCAGCCAGACGTTGGCCAGGCGGCGCGGAGTGTTGGTGGGCACGTTGCCGTTGCGCGAGACCGCCACGCCGCCCACGGACTGCGAGAAGTCGTCGTACTTGGGATCGACGAAGGCGACATTGCCCTGCAGGGATAGCTGGGAGGTCAGCTGCAGGCCGCCGGCAAGCTCGATGCCGCGCGCCGATTGCGCGCCCACGGGCACGCTGACGCCGGGATTGTTGGGGTCCGAGGTCGCCATGTTCTTGCGCTTGATCTCATAGAGCGCCACGGTGGCTGAACCGCGGCCGTCCCAGAAGTTGAACTTGCCGCCCACCTCGGCCTGCCTGCCGGTGGTGAGCTTGTCATTGTTCAGCACGTCGGTGAACGAGGCGGTGGCCAGGATGCCCGAGGGAGGATCGGCCGCGGTGGCGTACTGCGCGTACAGCGAGGCCTCCGGACTCAGCTCCCAGTTCACGCCCAGCCGTCCGGTCAGCGGCGAGTAGCTGCGCTGCGCGCTGGCGGGCGAGGCGGCGGTGACGGCGCGGCGATTGGTCAGGTCCATGTCGATGAAGTCCTTGCGCAATGCCGACACGATGGCCACGCCCGGCAGCACCGTGGTGCGGTTCTCCATCGTCAGCGCCAGCGTGCGGATGCGGTTGTCGCGGTCGGCGACGTGGCCGCGCTTCATGCCGGGGATGTCGTAGAAATCGCCGGCCGAAAAGTCGTAGGGATCCACTGCGTCGACCTGGCCGGGCAGGCTGGTCGGATAGCGCGTGATCTTGTTCTGGCTGACGTCCACGCCGAAGGACCAGTCGCTGGGCAGGCCGGCCAGGGTGGAGCGGTACAGGCCCTCGACGCGGTTGCCTATCAGGCTTTGTTCGTGCCGTTGCAACAGCGCTCCGGAACGCAGCACCAGGCTGTTGCCCGCGTTCAGGCGGTAGTTCTCCAGGTTGCGGTAATCGCGCTCGGCGCGATAGTAGTAGAGCGTGTTCTTGAAGGTCAGATTGGAGCCGGCGCGCCATTCGGTCAGGGAGCGCGCCCACAGCACCGACTGCTCGTACAGGCCATCGTTGACGTTGTAGTTCTTGAAGCGCGTGCCATCCAGGATGCGGCCCGTGCCTTGCACCACGCCGTTGGCGTCGGTTTTCAGCGGCGTGCCCCAGTAGGGCCGGTCCACCTGTTCGCGCTGGTACTCGAAGGCAAAGGTCTGGGTCACGTCGGCGCCCAGGTCGGACAGTAGCGAGGCGGCCACCTGGCTGGCGCGGGAATGGTTGCCGTCGACCCAGCCGTGGCTGGAGCCGGTGTTGGCATCGATGCGCAGATAGTGGCCGCGGCCGCCGGGCTCGCCCGCCAGTTGCTGGTTCAGCCCAGCTGACAGTTGGCGGCTGTCGAACGAACCCACGCGCAGCTGGCCGTCGTAGAAGGTGTCGCGTTCGGGCAGCTTGGTGACGTAGTTGATGGCGCCGCCGACCGCGCCCGCGCCGAACAGGAAGGTGGAGGGACCGCCGATCGCTTCGACCCGGTCGTAGATCCAGCTATCCACCGGCCGCGCCGCGATCGAGTCGTACTGCACGGAAATGCCGTTAAACAGTTGCGAGACCTGGCCGCCGGAGAAGCCGCGGTAGCTGACCGCGCCCGCGTTGCCCGGCGGCGAGGCGTTGTCCACGCCGGGGATGCCGCGGGCGATCTCCTGCGTGTTCAAGGATCCGCGCGCCTCGATCTGTTCGCGCGAGATCACGGTGACGCTGGCTGGCGTTTCACGCAGGGTCAGGCCCAGGCGGCTGCCCGTGCTGTCGCGCACGTTCAGGTCGATGGGGCCGTTGGGCGCGGGCTCTTCGGAGGCGGCGCCGTGCACGGTGGTGGGCGCCAGGGTGGGCACGGCGGGTTCCGTGGTCAGGGCCTGGGCGGAGCCGCTGGCGAGCGCGCCCAGCAGCAGGGTGTAGGTCGTGGTCTTCTTCATGTCTGGAACCGGTGGTCCGGCCCGCGCGCTCGGCGGCCCTCGCAAAGCGGGCGGGGCTGGCCGGGACGCATGAGCCTGAATGACGGCACGCATCCGGGCGCGCCGGGAGGCGCGGACGGAACGTGGCGGCGGGATAACAGCGGTGGACGCAAACCGGCCGCCGTCAGGCGGCGGGGCGCGCCGGCTCAGACCGCGGGCGGTGCGCGCGGCTGGGCCGCGCTCCAGGCATGAAGAGGATGGGCCGCGAGGAAGAACAGCGGCGGATACGTGATGGCGCGGCCGAGAGGGGCTGGCACGACGGGAACGGGCGCGGGCAGAATGCCCACGTCAGCGTTGGGGTTGCGGCAAAGCGGGCAATGATGGCTGTCGCCGTGATCGTCCGCCTGGGTGCCGTCATTGCTGCCGCCCGGCACCTCCAGGGTCAGGGATGCTTGCCCCGCGCCTTCGCTGGTGCAGAAGTCGACGCTGATGCGATGGGCGTTGTGGCTGGCCGGAGACAGGCTCAGTGCATGCGCCAGCGACGGCGCCAACGACGCCCACAGGATCGCGACGAGCGCGATCCACACGGCGGGGCGGGTCAGGTAGGCAGCGGAGCACATGGCGCCCGATTATATCGGAGCAGATGGGGCTGCCGTCCAGCGTTTGCCAGGAATAATCGAGGTCCGGCGCGGACCCTAAACCGACAGATGCCGCCGCACATCCTCGCCGTCGATGGCGTCGCGGTCGCCGCGCGCCACCACGACGCCGCGCGACAGCACCACGAACTGATCCGCCAGTTCGCGAGCGAAGTCGAAGTACTGTTCGCACAGCAGGATGGCGATGTCGCCGCGCTGGCGCAGCATGTGAATGACTCGGGCGATGTCCTTGATGATGGACGGCTGTATGCCTTCGGTGGGCTCGTCCAGGATGATGAGCTTGGGCTCGGCCACCAGAGCGCGGGCGATGGCCAGCTGTTGCTGCTGTCCGCCGGACAGGTCGCCGCCGCGGCGCGACAGCATGGTCCGCAGCACGGGGAACAGCTCGTACACCTCTTCCTTGATGCAGCGCGCGCGCGCCGCCGGCTTGGTCGCCATGCCCATCAGGATGTTCTCTTCCACCGTCAAGCGGGCGAAGATGTCACGGCCCTGGGGTACATAGGCCATGCCGCGCGCCGCGCGCTGGTGCGGCGCCAGGCGCGTGACGTCCGCGCCGTCGAAGGCGATGTCGCCGCGCGCCACCGGCAGCACGCCCATCACGCATTTGAGCAATGTGGTCTTGCCCACGCCGTTGCGTCCCAAGAGCGCCAGGCATTCGCCCTGGCGCACGGACAGCGACACGCCGCGCAGCGTATGGCTGCCGCCGTAGTATTGGTCGATCGTGTTCACGTCCAGCATCTCAGCGCCCCAGATAGACTTCGATGACCCGCGGATCGGCCTGCACCTTGCTCATCGGCCCTTCGGCCAGCACCGAGCCTTCGTGCAGCACCGTGACCTTGCCGTCGCCCGCGATCTGATTGACGAAATCCATGTCGTGCTCCACCACCATCAGCGAATGGCGTCCGCGCAATTCGTTGAGCAGCTCGCCGGTGCGTTCGGTCTCGGCATCGGTCATGCCCGCCACCGGCTCGTCCAGCAGCAGCAATTGCGGCTCCTGCATCAGCAGCATGCCGATCTCCAGCCACTGCTTCTGGCCGTGCGACAGCAGCCCCGCGGGCAACGCCGCTTCGGGCCGCAACCGGATCAGGTCCAGCGTCTCGCCGATCTTGTCGGCCTGTTCGCCGCTCAATCGCGCGAACAGCGTGGGCCGCACGCGCTTGTCGGTCTTCATCGCCAGCTCCAGGTTTTCGAACACGCTGTGCTGCTCGAACACCGTGGGCCGCTGGAACTTGCGGCCGATGCCGGCATGCGCGATCTGCGCTTCGTTCAGCGTGGTGAGGTCTATGCTCTGGCCGAAGTAGGCCGTGCCCGAAGTGGGCCGGGTCTTGCCGGTGATGACGTCCATCATGGTGGTCTTGCCAGCGCCGTTGGGGCCGATGATGCAGCGCAGTTCGCCCACGCCTATGTCCAGCGTCAGGTCGTTCAAGGCCTTGAAGCCGTCGAAGCTGACCGTGATGCCTTCCAGGTAAAGGATGGCGCCGTGGCTGGTGTCCAGGCCCTTGGGGCTGACGCGGCCGTAGCCGGCATCGCCGCTGGGGCCGCCGTCGAGCGCGGCGGATTCGATGTGCGTGCTGCTCATGCCTTGTTCCCCTGGATGCGGGCGCAGATGCGGCGCGCCAGGCCGACGATGCCGGTGGGCAGGAACAGCGTCACCAGCACGAAGATCAAGCCCAGCGCGTACAGCCAGAATTCCGGCAGCACGCTGGTGAACCAGGTCTTCAGGCCGTTGACGGCGCCCGCGCCGATGATGGGGCCGACCAGCGTGCCGCGTCCGCCGGTGGCGACCCAGATCACCATTTCAATCGAGGTCTCTGTGGACATCTCGCTGGGGTTGATGATGCCGACCTGCGGCACGTAGAGCGCGCCGGCGATGCCGCAGAGCACCGCGGACAGGGTCCAGACGAAGAGCTTGAAGCCCAGCGGGTCGTAGCCGATGAAGCGCAGGCGGCTCTCGGCATCGCGCACGGCGGTGAGCACGCGGCCCAGTTTGCTCTGCGTGACCGCGCGCGCAAGGACCAGCGCGCCTGCCAGCGCGGCCAGCGTGATCCAGTACAGCGCGGCGCGCGTGCCGGGCGCGGTGATGTCGAAACCCAGGATGCGCTTGAAGTCGGTGAAACCGTTGTTGCCGCCGAAGCCCGTGTCGTTGCGGAAAAAGAGCAGCATCGCGGCGAAGGTCAGCGCCTGCGTGATGATGGAAAAGTACACGCCCTTGATGCGCGAGCGGAAGGCGAAGTAGCCGAACACGAAGGCCAGCACGCCCGGCACCAGCACGACCAGCAGCATGGCGTACCAGAAGTGCTCGGTAAAGGACCAGTACCAGGGGTAGCTCTTCCAGTCCAGGAACACCATGAAGTCGGGCAGGTCGCTCTGGTAGATGCCGTCGCGGCCGATGGCGCGCATCAGGTACATGCCGTGCGCATAGCCGCCCAGCGCGAAGAACAGGCCATGGCCCAAGGACAGGATGCCGGCATAGCCCCACACCAGGTCCAGCGCCAGCGCCGCCATGGCGTAGCACATGAACTTGCCCAGCAGCGCCACGGCATAGGCCGACACATGCAGCGCATGGCCGGGAGGGAAAGCGAGATTCAGCAAGGGCAGCAGCGCCAGGAGCGCCACTGCCGCGGCCAGGGCCGCCCACACCCGTCCCGAGTACAGCGGGCGGCGGGTCAGCAGATTCAGCTCAGTCAGCGCGTTCTGTTTCATTCGACGCTCCGGCCGCGAGGGGCGAACAGGCCTTGCGGCCGCTTTTGGACGAACAGCACGATGAGCGCCAGGATGGTGATCTTGGCCATGACGGCTCCGGCATAGGGCTCCAGGAACTTGTTGACGCCGCCCAGGCCCAGCGCGGCGATGACGGTGCCGGCGAGCTGGCCCACGCCGCCCAGCACCACCACCATGAACGAATCGACGATGTAGCCGCGGCCCAGGTCCGGCCCCACGTTGCCCAGCTGCGACAGCGCCACCCCAGCCAGCCCGGCGATGCCGGAGCCCAGGCCGAAGGCCAGCATGTCGACGCGGCCGGTGGGCACGCCCACGCAGTCGGCCATGCGGCGGTTCTGCGTGATGGCGCGCACGAACAGACCCAGGCGGGTATGGTTCAGCAGCGCCCAGACCAGGAACACCACGAAGAAGGCGAAGCCGATGATGACCAGGCGGTTGTAGCTCAGCACCAGTCCGCCCAGTACCGTGACGCCGCCGGACATCCAGCCGGGATTGCTCACCTCCACGTTCTGCGCGCCGAACAGCGTGCGCACGCCCTGCATCAGGATCAGGCTGATGCCCCAGGTGGCCAGCAGCGTTTCCAGCGGCCGGCCATAGAGCCAGCGTATGACGGTGCGTTCCAGCGCCATGCCGACCAGCGCCGTCACGGCGAAGGCCAGCGGCAACGCGGCCAGCACATACCAGTCCAGCCAGCCCGGCAGCCAGGCGCGGAACGCCGTCTGCACTACGTAGGTCACATAGGCGCCTATCATCAGCAGTTCGCCGTGCGCCATGTTGATGACGCCCATCAACCCGAAGGTGATGGCCAGGCCCAGCGCCGCCAGCAGCAGCACGCTGCCCAGGCTGATGCCGTAGAACAGGTTGCCGGCCCATTCGATGGTGGCCAGGTGGCGGTCGATCTGCTTGAGCGCGTGGCCCGCGGCCTCACGCACGCCGGCGTCGGGTTCCGCGTAGGCGCCGTCGCGCTCCTCGGCCAGCGCGGCCAGGGTGGGACGGAATGCGGCGTTGCGGGTGGCGCCCAGCACCTCGACCGCATGGCGCCGCTTGGCGGGATCGCCGCTTTTCAATTCCAGGTTGGCCTGCGCGATCAGCAGCGCGTCGCGCACGGCTTCGTTCTTTTCGGACGCCAATGCCTTTTCCAGCATGGGCAGGCGCGCCGGGTCTCCGGTCTGCTGCAGACGGCGCGCCGCAGCCAGGCGCTCGGCGGGCTGCTCGGAATACAGGCGCGAACCCGCCAGCGCCGCCTCGATGGCGCGCCGCAGGCGGTTATTGATGCCGATGGCGCCTGCGCCTGGGGGCAGCTCGGCGGCGGCGCCCGTCGCCGCATCGATGGCGCGCGCGCCGCCGTTGCCGATCAGCACGCGGCCGTCATCGGCGGCGTAGAGCCGGTCCTCGCCCAGCGCCTGCAGCACCGCTGCCGCCTCGGGTTCGGGCAGCTGGCCCAGCGCGGCAATCGCCTGGAGCCTGGCGTCCGTGTCGTCGCCGGCCAGCGGCGCAAGCAAGGCCGGGTCCACGCCGCTTGCCGCCGCCGGGGCGGCCGCGAGCGGCAGGGACACCAGCCATGCCAGCAGGAAACGACGCAAGTAGAGTGCGATTGCCGCGATGCGCATGGCTGCTTGTTCCCGGTGCGTTAGAGACCTTGCTTGCCTTCGTTGCCCGGGATGTACGGGCTCCAGGGCTGGGCGCGGATCGGACCCTTGCTCTTCCACACCACGCTGAACTGGCCATCCGCCTTGATTTCGCCGATGTAGACCGGCTTGTGCAGGTGGTGGTTGGTCTTGTCCATCTCGATGGTGTAGCCGTCGGGCGCGTTGAATTTCTGGCCGCCCATGGCTGCGATCACCTTGTCCACGTCAGTGGTCTTGGCCTGCTCCACCGCCTGCTTCCACATATGGATGCCGATGTAGGTGGCTTCCATCGGGTCGTTGGTCACCACCGTATTCGCGTTGGGCAGGTTCTTGGCCTTGGCATAGGCCTTCCATTTCTGGATGAAGGCGTCGTTCACCGGGTTCTTGACCGACTGGAAGTAGTTCCACGCGGCCAGGTGGCCCACCAGCGGCTTGGTATCCACGCCGCGCAATTCCTCTTCGCCCACCGAGAAGGCCACCACCGGCACGTCGGTGGCCTTCAGGCCGGCATTGCCCAGCTCCTTGTAGAAGGGCACGTTGGAGTCGCCATTGATGGTGGAGATGACGGCTGTCTTGCCGCCCGTGGCGAACTTCTTGATGTTGGCGACGATGGTCTGGTAGTCGGAATGGCCGAAAGGCGTGTAGACCTCGTCGATGTCGCTGTCCTTGACGCCCTTGGAATGCAGGAAGGCGCGCAGGATCTTGTTGGTGGTGCGCGGGTAGACGTAGTCGGTGCCCAGCAGCACGAAGCGCTTGGCGCCGCCGCCGTCTTCGCTCATCAGGTATTCGACGGCGGGTATGGCCTGCTGGTTGGGCGCTGCGCCGGTGTAGAACACGTTCTTCTCGAGCTCCTCGCCCTCGTATTGCACGGGGTAGAAGAGCAGGCCGTTGAGTTCCTTGAACACCGGCAGCACGGACTTGCGCGACACCGAGGTCCAGCAGCCGAAGACAACCGCCACCTTGTCCTGGGACAGCAGCTGGCGCGACTTCTCGGCAAACAGCGGCCAGTTCGACGCCGGGTCCACCACCACGGCTTCGAGCTTCTTGCCCATCACGCCGCCATTGGCGTTGATCTCGTCGATGGTCATCAGGGCCACGTCCTTGAGCGACGTTTCCGAGATCGCCATCGTGCCCGACAGCGAATGCAGGATGCCGACCTTGATGGTGTCCTCGGCGGCGAGTACCTGCGGCATCCATCCGGACATGGCCAACAGGCTCACGGCGGTCAGTTGCTTAAGGGCTAGTCTGCGTTTCATGGTGACTCCTGATTGGAATGTGCCGGCCGTGCCGGCGAGAACGATCTGAAAACACACGACAACGAGGACCTAAAAGCAAAAGGCATGCCAACCGCGCGGGCACGTGCAGTCCGCTATATGAAAGGGGGGTAGACGAAGGGCGCGCCACGGATGACGGCGCGC
This sequence comes from Achromobacter sp. ACM02, assembly GCF_014851605.1. NCBI lineage: Bacteria > Pseudomonadati > Pseudomonadota > Betaproteobacteria > Burkholderiales > Alcaligenaceae > Achromobacter > Achromobacter sp. ACM02. The sequence goes on along the minus strand of NZ_JACUZY010000004.1, from coordinate 58,029 downwards.
CAGGCGGCACGGGCCGATCTGGTGCCGCGTGCACAACATGGGTGCGCGCGCCGCCCGCTGGCGGTGCGCGCATGTGGCGCCGCGGCGATGGCTTCGTGCCGCAGGCGGCCCCTTGCCGCAGGGAATCGGGGCAGGCGCGGGGCGGCGTCCGACATGGCACGCCGATTGCTTGGGAATCCGTACTTGTATACAAGAAAGGATTCCAGCATGAACGCCGTAGCAACGCACAAAGGCCCCGTCGCCTGGACGATCGCGCAGTGGCAGGCCGCCTATCGCAATGAGGGCGCCACGCCCGAGACCTTGTTGGCCGCCTGGGCCGAACGCGGCAACGCGCCAGACAATGCCTGGATCAAGCGCGTGGACGGCGCCATGCTGGCGCGGCAGCTCGACGCTCTGCAAGGGCTGCTGGAAGCGGCCAACGGCGACCTGACGCGGCTGCCGCTTTATGGCGTGCCGTTCGCCATCAAGGACAATATCGACGCCGCCGGCTGGCCCACCACGGCGGCCTGCCCGGAATTCGCATACACGCCCGAGGAAGATGCGACCGTGGTCGCCCGCCTGCGCGCGGCCGGCGCCATCCTGGTGGGCAAGACCAACCTGGACCAGTTCGCCACCGGACTGGTGGGCACGCGTTCGCCGCTGGGCGCGGTGCCCAATACGTTCAATCCGGACTACGTCAGCGGCGGCTCCAGTTCGGGTTCGGCTTCCGTGGTGGCGCGCGGCCTGGCCGCTTTCTCGTTGGGCACCGACACTGCGGGCTCGGGCCGCGTGCCGGCGGGGTTCAACAACATCGTGGGCCTCAAGCCCACCAAGGGGCGGCTCAGCGCGGCAGGCGTGGTGCCGGCATGCCGCACGCAGGACTGCGTGTCGGTGTTCGCGCTGACGGTGGACGACGCCGAACTGGTAGCCGACATCGCGGCGGGTTGGGACGCGCGCGACCCCTATTCGCGCGCTCAGCCTGTAGGGAGCGCAAATCCTTGGCCGGCGCAACCCAGGCTGGCGATTCCCGCGCAGCTGGAATTTTTCGGCGATGCGCAGGCCGCGGCGGCGTTCGATCAGGCCGTGAGCGACCTGAAGGCCAGCGGCGCAACGGTCGAACCCATCGACTTCACGCCATTCAGCGAGCTGGCGGCGCTGCTGTACCAAGGGCCCTGGGTGGCCGAGCGCTTTGCCGCCGTGGAAGCGTTGTGGAAGCAGAACCCCGAGGCCATCCATCCGGTGGTGCGCGGCATCGTCGAACAAGCCGCCAACTACAGCGCGCTGGACGCGTTCAAAGCCGAGTACCGGCGCGCCGAGCTGACGCGCGGCATCCATCAGACGTTGGCGGGCTTTGATGCGCTGGTGGTGCCGACTACGCCCACGATCTACACCATCGCCCAGCTCGAAGCCGATCCGGTGACGCTGAACTCGAGATTGGGGATCTACACCAACTTCACGAACCTGGCCGACCTGTCGGCGCTGGCGCTGCCCGCGGGCATGCGCGGCGACGGCCTGCCCGCGGGCATCACGCTGATCGGCATGGCTTGGCAGGACCATGCGCTGGCGCAGTTCGGACGCCAGTGGCAGGCGCGTCTGGCGCTGCCGCTGGGCGCCACCGGTGCGCCGCTGCCCGCAGCCGAGCATGCGGTCCTCCCCGCGCGTGACACGGTGCGCGTGTCGGTGGTGGGGGCGCACCTGCGCGGCATGCCGCTGAACCACCAACTGACCTCGCGCCGCGCCGTGTTCGTCGAAGCGGCGCGCACGGCCGGCGATTACCGCCTGTACGCCCTGGCCAACACCACGCCGCCCAAGCCCGGACTGGTGAAGTCCGCGAGCGGCGCGCCCATCGAGGTCGAACTCTGGGACGTACCGCTGGCCGCCTTCGGCGCCTTCGTGGCCGAGATCCCCGCGCCGCTGGGCATCGGCACGCTGGAGCTGGCGGACGGCCGCCAGGTCAAGGGATTCATCTGCGAGCCGCGCGGCCTGGAGGGCGCGCGCGACATCACGGAGTTCGGCGGCTGGCGCGCCTACCTGGCCAGCCTGGCCTGATCTCCGCTTTCGATAACCCGCAAGACACCAGGGAGTCGCACCGTGTTCGATACCGTTCTGATTGCCAACCGCGGCGAGATCGCCGTCCGCGCCATCCGCACCCTCAAGCGGCTGGGCATCCGCAGCGTGGCCGTTTACTCCGACCCGGACCGCAATGCCGCGCACGTGCGCGCGGCCGACGTAGCCGTGGCGCTAGGCGGTGAAAAAGCCGCCGACAGCTATCTGCGCATGGACCTGTTACTGGCCGCCGCCCGCGAGCATGGCGCGCAGGCCATCTACCCCGGCTACGGCTTCCTGTCCGAAAGCGCCGAGTTCGCGCAGGCCTGCGAGGACGCCGGAATCGCGTTCGTCGGCCCCACGCCCCTGCAGATCCGCGAGTTCGGGCTGAAGCACCGTTCGCGCGAATTGGCAGCCGAGGCCGGCGTGCCGATGACGCCGGGAACCGGTCTGCTGGACAGCCTGGGCGCCGCGCTGTCGCAGGCCGAACGCATCGGCTATCCGGTGATGCTGAAGAGCACGGCGGGCGGCGGCGGCATCGGACTTTCGCGCTGCGACAACGAGGCCGAGCTGACCGCGGCCTTCGATAGCGTGCAGCGCATGGGCGAGCATTTCTTCAGCGACGGCGGCGCCTTTATCGAGCGCTACGTCGACAACGCGCGCCACGTCGAGGTGCAGATCTTCGGCGATGGCGCTGGCCGCGTACTGGCCCTGGGCGAGCGCGATTGCTCGGTGCAGCGCCGCAACCAGAAGGTCATCGAAGAGACGCCCGCGCCGCTTTTGCCCGCCGCCACGCGCCAGGCGCTGCACGCTGCCGCCGTGCGGCTGGGCGAGTCGGTCAACTACCGTTCCGCCGGCACCGTGGAATTCATCTACGACCCGGCGCGCGACAGCTTCTATTTCCTGGAGGTCAATACCCGCTTGCAGGTAGAGCATCCCGTGACGGAAGCCGTCACCGGGCTGGACCTGGTGGAATGCATGCTGCGCGTGGCCGCGGGCGAAGCGCTGGATTACGCCGCCATGTCGCGCGCGCCGCAAGGCGCATCCATCGAGGTGCGCCTGTATGCCGAGGATCCGCTGCGCCAGTTCCAGCCGTCGCCTGGCGTGTTGACCGACGTGTTCTTTCCAGAAGGCCTGCGGGTGGACGGCTGGGTCGCGACCGGCACCGAGGTGCCGGCGTTCTACGACCCCATGCTGGCCAAGCTGATCGTACATGCCGGCACGCGCGAGGCCGCGCTGGACAAGCTGGCGCACGCGCTGGCCCGCACGCGCCTGCACGGCATCGCCACCAACCTGGACTATCTGCGGCAGATCGTGGACGACGCGCGTTTTCGCGCAGGCGAGCTGTCCACGCGCTTTCTTGAAACCTTTGCCTACCGGCCCGCGGCGATCGAGGTGCTGGCGGCAGGCACTTACACCAGCGTACAGGACTACCCTGGGCGGGTGGGCTACTGGGACATCGGCGTGCCGCCCTCGGGCCCGATGGACGACTATGCCTTTCGCATGGCCAACCGCATCGTCGGCAACGCGTCCGACGCAGCGGGCATTGAGGCCACGCTGGTCGGCCCGACCTTGCGCTTTCACGGCGATGCCATCGTGGCGCTGACGGGAGCGGCCTGCGCCGCCACCCTGGATGGCGAACCCGTGCCCATGTGGACGCCGGTGGCCGTGCGTTCCGGCCAGGTGCTGGCGACCGGCCGCGCGCTGTCGGGCTGCCGCAGCTATCTGGCGGTGCGCGGCGGCCTGGACGTGCCGGTCTACCTGGGCAGCCGCTCCACCTTCGTGTTGGGCCAGTTTGGAGGGCATGCCGGCCGCACCTTGCGCGTGGGCGACATGCTGCCGCGGATCCGTCCTGAGCGGGACTGCGGTGCCACCGCACCTGTGTCCGAACCGCAGGCCGCGCCCGCCGGCTTGGTTCCGGCCTATGGCAATACCTGGCAAATCGGCGTGCTCTACGGCCCGCACGGCGCGCCGGATTTCTTCCGGCCCGAAGCCATCGAGGCCTTCTTCGCCGCGGACTGGGAAGTGCACTACAACTCCAACCGGCTGGGCGTGCGCCTGATCGGCCCCAAGCCAACTTGGGCGCGCGAGGACGGCGGCGAGGCGGGCCTGCATCCGTCCAATATCCACGATTGCGAATACGCCATCGGCAGTATCAACTTCACCGGCGACAGCCCCGTGATCCTGACGCGCGACGGCCCCAGCCTGGGCGGCTTCGTCTGCCCCGTCACCATCGCCCGCGCCGAACTGTGGAAGGTCGGGCAGGTCAAACCGGGCGACCGGATCCGCTTCGTGCGCATCGACTATCAGCAGGCGGTGGCGCTGGAGGCGGCGCAGGACCGTTGCGTGGCCGAACTGGCGGCGCCCGCGCAGCCCGCGCAAGCCTTGGCGCCCGCCGCCGTGCCGGAACCCATCGTGGCGGCGCTGCCGGCGCAGGGCGCGCGGCCTGCGGTTTCTTACCGCCAGGCGGGCGACGGCTACCTGCTGCTGGAATACGGCGACAACGTGCTGGACCTGGCGCTGCGCATGCGCATCCATCTGCTGATGGAGGCGCTCAATGCCGAGCCCATCGCCGGCGTGATGGAGTTGTCGCCTGGCGTGCGTTCGCTGCAGATCCGCTACGACAGCCGTGTCATCCTGCAAGGCGCGTTGATCGAGCGCCTGCTGCGGATCGAGAGCGGCCTGGCCGACGTGGCCACGCTCAAGGTGCCCACCCGCGTGGTCTACCTGCCCATGGCGTTCGAGGATTCGGCCACGCTGGGCGCAGTGCAGCGCTACCAGGAAACCGTGCGCGCCAGTGCGCCGTGGCTGCCGAACAATGTGGACTTCATCCGGCGCATCAACGGCCTGGCCAGCCGCAAGCAGGTCCGCGATATCGTGTTCGACGCCAGCTATCTGATCATGGGCCTGGGCGACGTGTACCTGGGCGCGCCCTGCGCGGTGCCGATAGATCCGCGCCACCGCCTGCTGACTTCCAAGTACAACCCGGCCCGCACCTACACCGCCGAAGGCACGGTAGGCATAGGGGGGGTCTACATGTGCATCTACGGCATGGATTCGCCTGGCGGCTATCAGCTGGTCGGACGCACCTTGCCCATCTGGAACAAATTCCTGAAGAACCCGGTGTTCCAGGACGGCAAGCCCTGGCTGCTGCGCTTTTTCGACCAGGTGCGTTTCTATCCGGTGACGGAAGCCGAACTCGATGCGTTGCGCGAAGACTTCCGCGAAGGCCGGGCCACGGTCCGCATCGAGGAAGAGGTGTTCGACTTTGCCGCGCACCAGCGCTTCCTGGCGGAAGAGGCCGACAGCATCGCCGCGTTCCAGACGCGCCAGAAGAGCGCCTTCGACGCCGAAGTGGCCTTGTGGAAAAGCGAGGATGCGGCGGTGGAGCAAGTGGCGGCCGACCCCGAACCCGACGCCGAGGCGGCCTTGCGCGAAGGCGAAAGCCTGGTCAGCGCCGACATGTGCGGCAACGTCTGGAAGATCCCGGTGCAGGTGGGTCAGAGCGTATCGGCGGGGGACACGCTGGTGGTGGTCGAGGCCATGAAGATGGAGCTGTCCGTCATCGCGCCGGCGTCGGGGACCGTGGTCGCGATCCGCTGCGTGCCGGGCAAACCGGTGAACGCGGGCGACCCGCTCATCGTTCTGGCCGAAGACGCGACCTGCCCCGTGGCCTGACCATGCGCCTGGAATCCGCGCTGGCCGCTCCCGCCATCCGCCAGACGCCGGCCTTGGCCGGTTCGCTGGCCGACCAGGTCTATCAGCGGCTGAAAGACGACCTGTTCGACTTCCGCGTGCTGCCGGGCGAGCGCTTCACCGAGGCCGAGGTGGCGGCGCGGCTGGGCGTCAGCCGCACGCCGGTGCGGCTGGGACTGGCGCGGCTGGAGCGCGAAGGCTACGTGCTGCCCCGTCCGCGCAGCGGCTGGCAGGTGCGGCCTTTCGACTTCGAACGCTTCGAGGCGCTGTATGACGTGCGCGTGGTGCTGGAGCAGGCCGCGGTGGAACGGCTGTGCGCGCGCGAGCACATGGACGAGGCAGGCATGCTGGGCGCGCTGAAGGACGTGTGGCTGGCGCCGCCGCGCCAGCGCATTCTGGACGGCCGGCTGGTGGCGCAACTGGACGAGGCTTTTCATTGTTCGCTGGTGGCCGCTGCCGGCAATCCCGAAATGGCGCAGATCCATCGCGACGTGACCGAGAAGATACGCATCGTGCGGCGGCTGGACTTCACCAAGGATTTCCGCGTGGACGCCACTTATGATGAGCACGCCGCCATCCTGCGCGCGGTGCTGGCGCGGCGGGCCGACGAGGCCACGCGCATGCTGCGTTCGCATATCGGCATGAGCCGCGCCGAGGTGCGCAAGATTACGCTGCACATGCTGCACCAGGCGCGCGAGCACGCGGGCGGCCGGGGCCTGGCGCTGCCCGACTAGCCCTGCAGCTGCTGGTAGACCTCCTGCGACACGCGCAGCAGCTCGTCGCGGCTGACTGCGCCGGACAGCGCATAGCCGAACTGTCCTTCGACCCAGTAGAACACCCGCACCGGGCCTTCCTGGGTGAACTGGAATGCCGTCTGCCCGCCCGCGGCTTCGCGGGTGACGTACAGCGTCAGGCGCTGGCCGTCGGCCGCCCCGTACATGAACAGCGCGACCGGTCCCGCGCCGCCGGGCAGCAGGCGGCCTCCCACCAGTTCATAGCCGGCCTGCGACAGGGATGGCGGGCGCATGGTCGCGCCCATGCGCTTGGTCAGCCAGGTCACCAGGCCTTTTTCGTTATCGGCGCCGACTTCCACGGGCCGGCCCATGTCGGGCGCGTAGACCGCGTGGGCGATGGCGGCGCGCTGGGCATAGCCGCCCGCAATGCGTTCGGGCGCGGCGGTCGCCAGTGCGGCCTGCAGCTGGCGGGCGTCCATGGCGCCGCGCGTGATCCAGGCGGCGCTGGCGCTGATGGCGGCGATCGCCACGCCGGCGGCCAGGGCCCGCCAGGGCCAGGGGTTCGAGGGCCGCGCCAGGGGCAGGCGCAGCGGCAGCGGCTCGTCCAGCACCGGGTCCAGCATGGCGTGCAGCAGGCGCCGTTGGTCGCGCCATTCGTCGACGCGGGCCTGGTCTTGCGGATGGGAGGCCAGGAATGCTTCGACCTCGGCGCGGCGCGTGGGCGGCAACTGGCCGTCCGCATAGGCATGCAGGTCGGCTTCGGTAATCGGGGTGCCCGCGCCGGGCACCGCATGGAGGCGTTTCTCGTTCATGTCATTTCACGCGATGGAGCTTGCTGACGGTGTCGCGCGCCTGCATCAGCGCGCCCAGTTTTTCGCGGGCGCGCGACAGGCGCGACATGACCGTGCCCATCGGCACGTCCAGTATCCGGGCGGTGTCCTGATAGGACAGGTCTTCCACGCATATCAGCAACAGCACTTCCCGCTGTTCGGCGGGCAGGGCTTGCAGGCAGCGGTCCAGGTCGCGCACCTCCAGGTGGTCTGTCTGCGTGGCGCGCACCGGGGCGTCGGGCAGTTCGCCCGGGGCGGTCTGTTCGGCCCGCCGGTTGCTGGCGCGCACGCCGTCGATGAAATGGTTATGCATGATGCCGAACATCCAGGCGCGCAGCTCGCCGCGCCGCTGCCAGCGCGAATAGCGGCTCCATGCGCGCTCCAGCGTGTCCTGGACCAGGTCGTCGGCCCGGTGGGGGTCGCCCGTCAGCCCGCGGGCATAGCGCCGCAGGCTGGGGATGCAGGCCAGGATCAGGGCTTCGTCTTCGGCGCGCATGGGTTGCTGCGTGTGATGGCGGACACCGTATCAGGGCTTGGCAACGTGCCAGACTTCCTTGAAGTTGTCGCCGGTCTTGTCGCCCGCCTTGGCGTCCTTGGCATAGGTGTACAGCGGCTTGCCCTTGCTGGCCCATTGCTTGCTGCCGTCGTCGCGGGTGATGACGGTCAGGTCGCCCATGGGCTTGGCGTCGGCGCTGGCCATGACGGGCGGCCAGATCTTGGCGCACTGGTCGTTGCAGGCGCTCTTGCCGCCGGCATCCTTGTCGAAGGTGTAAAGCGTCATGCCGGCGCTGTTGACCAGCATGCCGTCCTGGGTCTTGACGGCCTGGGCCTGGGCGCCGGCCGAAAACAGGGCGGCGGCGGAGATGGCCAGGGCTGCGGCGATGTGTTTGCGCATGGTGTGCCTCGTACGTAGATAGGGAAAGTGGGAGACTGCCCCCTACAGACGCTGCCGGTCCCGGCTTTATTCCAGCCGGGCTGAAAGAAGTTGCAAAGGGTCAGCCGGCCGGCCGGACCGCGCCGGGTTCGTGACGCATTTCATATTCCAGGTCGGTTTCCTCCACGGGGATGAAGCCCAGCGCTTCATAGAGGCGCCGGGCAGGGTTGCCCTTGAGCACGCTCAGGGTGACGGGGACGCCCTCGGCGTCGGCCTCGTCCAGCACGCCCTCCAGCAGGCGGCGGCCCAGCCCGCGGCCCTGGAAGGCGGGATCGATCTGGATCTGCACGATGCGCCAGCCTGCCGGGTCCCGGCCGTGCTTGAACAGGCCGGCGGGCCGGCCGTCCAGCCAGACGATGCGGGCGTCCTCGAAACGGTAACGGATGCGGGCCAGATGGTGGTCGTCATCCAGGGGAGCGCCCGCGCGCTGCAGGTGTTCCTGCATGGTGGTCTTGCGCAGGGTGAGCAGGAAGGGCAGGTCGTCTTCGGTGGCGGGTTGCAGCGCCAGGGAGCAGGTCTGGGTCATGGATGCGGGGAAATTGGGGGCGTCCGGCTGACGCGCCGGCGCGATTATCAGGTTATAGAGCGGTTGCGCCGCGGACGCCAGTCCGCCGCCTGGCGCTTTCAGCCCGCTCCTTGACGCCGTTGCGTCAACCCGCGCTGCCGTTGCGCGCGCACTCCCATCCCAGCTCGGCCAGCGGTTCCACCTTGGCGCCCATGGTCCGGGCGTCGTCGGCTGCGGCATTGCCGCCCGAGGCGCGCGCGGCAACCCCTTGCAGGATGGCGGCCATGCGGAAGAAGCTGTAGGCGAGATAAAAGCCCCAATCGGACACCCCCGCAAGCCCGCGCGCCCGGCAATACGCGGCCACGACTTCGTCCTCGCCGGGGATGCCCAGCGCGGCGAGGTCGGAGCCGGCCACGCCGCGCCACAGCTGCGGCGATACGCGCCAGCACATGCTGTAGTAGGCCAGGTCCGCCAGCGGGTGGCCCAGTGTCGAAAGCTCCCAGTCCAGCAGGGCCAGCGCGCGGGGTTCGGTGGGATGGAAGATCAGGTTGTCCAGCCTGAAATCGCCATGCACCAGGCGCGTTTCGTCGCTGGCGGGAATGTTGCGCGGCAGCCAGTCGATCAGCGCTTCCATGGCGGGCAGGTCGGCCGCCGGCCGGCTTTCGCGGTATTGCCGCGTCCAGCGTGATATCTGGCGCGCGTAGTAGTTGCCTGGACGGCCATAGCTTTCCAGGCCCAGGGCCGCGTAATCCAGTTGATGCAGGGCCGCGAGCACGCGGCTGGTTTCCGCGTAGATGGCGGCGCGCTCGGCCGGCGCGAGGCCCGGCAGGGCGGGGTCGACGAAGCTGCGTCCCTGCACGTAGTCCATCAGATAAAAGGGCGTGCCGAGCAGGCTGTCATCGGCGCAATAGTCCAGCATGCGCGGCACGGGCACGTCGCTGCGCTGCAGCGCCCGCATCACCTGGAATTCCCGGTCGATGGCGTGCGCCGAGGGCAGCAGCTTGCCCGCGGGCTGCTTGCGCAGCACGTACTGGCCTTTGTCCGTGGTCACGACGTAGGTCGGATTCGATTGGCCGCCGGCCAGGCGGCGCAGCGCCACTTCCTCCGCCCGTCCCGCATACCCTGCGCGCACCAGGTAGGCGGCCAGCGCGTCCTGGCCGTCGATGGCGTCCGCCGCCGCGCCCGTCACGATTGCGCCCCGGCCGCGTCCTGCGCCTGCCAACGCCAGAAGTCGTCGCCTTCGTCCATCAGGAACCGAGCCAGCACCATCTTGTGCACTTCCGAGGCGCCGTCGACCAGCCGGGCCTGACGCGCGTAGCGGTAGATCCAGGCCAGCGCCGTATCGCGTGAATAGCCGCGCGCGCCGGTCAGCTGGATGGCGGTGTCTACCGCCTTGTGCAGCGTTTCGGAGACGACGATCTTCGCCATCGAGACTTCCTTGCGTGCGTAGCTGCCCTGGTCCAGGGCGACCGCGGCGCGCATCGTCAGCAGGCGGCCGATTTCGATCGCCATGGCGCATTCGCCCAGCATCCATTGCACGCCTTCGCGTTCGGCCAGCGCGGTGCCGAAGCTCTGCCGGGTCGCCACGTACTCGCGCGCGATCGCCAGCGAGCGGCGGGCCAGCCCCAGCCAGCGCATGCAATGCGTCAGCCGTGCGGGCCCCAGGCGGATCTGCGTAACCTTCAGACCGTCGCCCACGCCGAGCAGGCGGTTTTCGTCAGGGATCTCCAGTCCGTCGAACACCAGTTCGCAATGGCCGCCGTGTTCCTCCGGGCCCATGATGGGAATGCGCCGCTCGATGCGCCAGCCGGGCTGGTCCGCGTCGAACAGAAAGGCCGTCAGGCCCTTGCGCGGATCGTCCGAGGTCTTGGCCATCAGGATGAAGTGCTGCGCCACGCCGGCGCCGGTGATGAACCATTTCTTGCCATGCACCCGCCACTTGCCGTCCTGCAGCGTGGCGGTGGTGCGCATCATGGAAGGGTCGGAGCCGCTGCCGGGATGCGGTTCGGTCATGGCGAACGAGGAGCGCACCTTGCCGTCCACGATGGGTTGCAGCCAGCGCGCCTTCTGCGCCTCGGTGGCGACCTTTTCCAGCACCATCATGTTGCCGTCGTCGGGCGCCGCGCTGTTGAACACCACGGGTCCGAAGATCGACACGTTCATTTCCTCGTAGCAGGCCGCCATGCCGACGCGCGACAGGCCCTGGCCGCCGCGTTCGCGCGGCATCTGCAGGGCCCACAGACCGGCTTCGCGCGCGCGGCGGCGCAGCGGCTGCAGGACTTCCTCGCGGATGTTCTCGTGTTCGTCGTAGGAGGACGGATCCGCCTCCACCGGCAGGATGTGCGTCTCGACAAAGTCCTTGATGCGCAGGCGGTAGCTTTCGATTTCTGGCGTGAGGCTGAAGTCCATATTGCGTCCCGGATTCAAAGCGTGGAAATGAGGTGTCCGCCGTCCACCACCAGGACCGATCCGGTCATGAAGGAAGAGGCGTCGGAAGCCAGCAGCAGCAGGGGAGCCGACAGCTCCCGCGCCTGCCCGAGCCGGCGCTGCGGCACGCGCCGGATCAGCGCCTGCCCCGCGTCGCTGGCGAAGAATTCGCGGTTCAGGTCGGTTTCTATGTAGCCTGGCGCCAGCGCATTGACGCGGATGCCGTGGCGCGCCCATTCCAGCGCCAGGGCCTGCGTCAGCTGGATCAGCGCGGCCTTGGAGGCAGCGTAGGCGGGAACCTGCTGGGCCACCCGCAGCCCCAGGATGGAAGCGATGTTGATGATGCTGCCGCCGCCGTGCGCCTGCATGTGGCGTCCGGCTGCCTGCGCCACCCGCCAGGTGCCGTTGAGGTTGACGTCGATCACGTCCATCCAGTCGGCTTCGCTGTGTTCCAGCGCAGGGCGCGCGGTGGTAATGCCGGCGTTGTTGACCAGGATGTCGATGGCGCCGCCCAGGCGCTCGGATGCGGCATCGAACAGACCCGCGACGCTGTCGGGCTGGGTCACGTCCAGCGCGATGGCGCAGGCCTGCCGGTCGGCGGCGGCCAGTTCCGCGGCCAGCTGCTCGCCGGCCTGCAGCCTGCGCCCGGCCAGAGCCACGTGCGCGCCCGCGGCGGACAGGGTGCGCGCGAACTCCGCGCCCAGTCCGCCAAAGGCGCCGGTCACCAGGGCCCGCTTGTTGCGTAGGTCCTCGAACATGCTCATCCTCCTTCCGGCGATGCCGCCGCGCGGGTCATGCAGGCTTGTACGCCGACGCTTCCACTTCGATCAGCCACTCGGGCCGCGCCAGGGCGCGCACCACGACCAGCGTCGCGGCGGGACGGGCTTCGCCCAGATAGGCCAGCCTGACGGGGCCCAGCAGCGGCAACTGGCTTTCATCCGTGATGTAGGTCACGACCTTGACCAGATCGCCCGCATTCATCCCCGCAGCCTCCAGCATGGCCTGGATGTTGCGCCAGGCGGCATGGGCCTGGGCTTCGAAGCCTTGGGCGAGTGCACCCTCCGACGATACTCCCACCTGGCCGGCAATGTGCAGCCAGCGTCCGGGGCCTTCGGTCAGCACGCCCTGGCTGTAGGGGCCCAGCGGAGCGCAGACGCTCGCGGGATTGAGTGGTTGGCCTGCCATAGGGACTCCTCGTGAAAGATCAGGCCCGGCCCGCGCCGGGCAGCAGCAGATCGAGCGTCTTGTTGAACAGCGGATAGCTTCCGCCCGCGAAATCGGTCAGCAGATCGAAATGGTTGCGCTGCGGCACCACCAGGTTCTCCACCTCGTGGCCATGGCTGGCGCAATGCTGCGAGAAATCCCGGCTCTGGCCGCGAAAGCCCTCGGTTTCCAGCGCGCCGGCGGCGAACACCATGGGCACTTCGTACAACGCGACGCGTTGGTACAGCCCCAGGCTGCGGGCTTCGGCCGCGCTCATGTGGAGATCGCGGTTGATGGAAGTGCGCAGCAGCGGCTCCAGATCGAACAGTCCGCTCAAGCCCACGTAGCCGCGTATCCTGCCCGCCAGGGCGGGCACCAGGTCCCGGCACAGCGCGCGGGCGGCCATGTGCCCGCCGGCGGAATGGCCGGACAGCACGATGCGGCTGGCGTCGTAGCCGTGGCGCTCTCCCTGCGCGGTCAGCCAGGAGACGGCCGTACAGGCTTCGTCGACGATCTCGGAGACGCTCGCGTGCGGCGCCAGCGTGTAGTTGGGCAGCGCCACCGCGACGCCGCGCGCCAGGTACTCGTCGGCGATGAACGAAAAGCCGTGCTTGTCCAGGGCGCGCCAATAGCCGCCATGGATGAAGACCAGCAACGGCGGCGCTGGCACGTGGTCGGGAACGAACAGGTCCAGCACGCTCGAGGGCCGCTCGCCGAAGCGCAGGTCCAGGCGCGCCTCGCGCCGGCTGCGCGTGTCGGCGCTGCGGCGCGCATAGGTAAAGTAGATTTCCTCGCGTTCGGGGTGCCGGGCGCGCAGGTTGTACTGCGCTTCCTGCTCCGGATCGATCGCCTGCTCCTGGGAAGAACACGTCATCGCTTCACCTGTCTCCTGTCAGGCGCCCAGATAGGCGGCCTGTACCCGTGTATCGTCGCGCAGCGCCTGGGCGCTGCCCGAATACGCCACCCGGCCTTCCTGCAGCACGTAGCCGTAGTCCGCGGCGCTCAAGGTCAGCCTGGCGTTCTGTTCGGCGATGAACAGCGTCAGTCCTTCCTGCTTGAGCCGCCGCAGCGACAGGAAGATGTCCTTCACGACCAGGGGCGCCAGGCCCATGGACGGTTCGTCCAGCATCAGCAGGCGCGGGCTGCTCATCAGGGCCCGGCCGATCGCGACCATCTGCTGTTCGCCGCCGGACAGCGTTCCCGCAGCCTGGCGGGCGCGCTCGGACAGCCGCGGGAACAGGTCCAGGACGAAGTCGAGGTTGCGGCGGAACTCGGATTGGCGGCGTTGCTTGAGCAGTTTGTAGCCGCCCATTTCCAGGTTTTCACTGACCGACAGCGGTGCGAAGACGCGCCGGCCTTCGGGCACCAGCACGATGCCGCGGTCGACGATGCGGTCGGCGGGTAGCGCCTCTATCGCTTCGCCCTCGAAGCGCACGCTGCCGCGCAGGGGGCGCAGCAGGCCGCTCAGGCTGCGCATGACCGTGGTCTTGCCGGCGCCGTTGGCGCCTAGCAGGCAGCCTATCTGCCCGGCGGGAATCTCCAGGCTGGTTTCCCGCAGGACGTCGCCGGCCCCATAAGAGGCGCACAGATTGGTGATTTCAAGCATCGGGCATGTCCTCCCCGAGATAGGCCTTCAGGACCAGGGGATCGACGCGCACCGCGTCGGCCTGGCCTTCGGCGATCTTGCGGCCGTAGTTCAGGACCAGGATGTCGTCGCACAGCTGCATGACGAAGCTCATGTTGTGCTCGACCAGCAGCACGGTTACCCCGCTGGCGTTCACTTCGCGTATGACCTGGGCCACCTGCGCCACTTCGGCATGCGGCACGCCCGCGACGGGTTCGTCCAGCAGCAGCAAGGTGGGATCGGCGGCCAGGGCGCGGGCGATTTCCAGGATCTTGGCCTGGCCGAAGCTCAGGTCCGCAGCCAGCACATCAGCCTGGCGGGCCAGATGCAGCTGCTCCAGCCGTTGCATCGCGATGTCGCGCATCTGCCGCTCGTCGCGGCGCTGGCGGGGCGTGCGCAGCATGCAGGCCCACAGGCCGGAGCCGAAGCGCGCATGGCAGCCCACCATGACGTTCTCCAGCACCGTCAGGTCCTTGAAGATCTGCAGGTTCTGGAAGGTCCGGGCGATGCCCAGCCTGACGCGCTGGTGCGGCGGCAGGCCCCGCACCGAGCGGCCGCGAAAGCAAACGTCGCCGTTGCCGGGCTGCAGCAGCCCCGCGACGATGTTGAACAAGGTGCTCTTGCCCGCGCCATTGGGACCGATGAGCCCCTTGATCTGCCCTTGCTTCAGATCGAAGGACAGGTCGGCAAGCGCGGCCAGTCCGCCGAAATTGATGCCCAGGTCCCGCACCGACAGGAAATCGTGATCAGCCATGGCGCACCTTTCCCTTCGTTGCCGCCACCGGGGATGCGGGCAGGCTTGCGGAACGCCGGCACAGCCGCTGCGCCAGTCCCGCCAGCCCGCCCGGGAAGAACATCAGGACCAGGATCATGCCCAGCCCGAACAGCAGCAGCTCCACGTCGTGGAAGGCGCGCAGCAGTTCGGGCGCGGCGGTGTAGACCAGCGCGCCGAACAAGGGCCCCCAGTATTTGCCCCAGCCTCCGACCGCGACCATGACCAGCAGCAGCACCGATGCGGAGAAGCTGAAGGTTTCCGGCGATGCGAACTGGTTGAAGTGGACATAGAACGTACCCGCCAGGGCCGCCACCGCGGCGCAAAGCACGAACACCGCCACCTTGAGCGCATAGGTGTTGATGCCCAGGCTGGCCGCGCCGACCTCGCTGCCGGCCACGCTGATCATGGCGCGGCCGATG
The DNA here is from genome assembly GCF_014851605.1 of Achromobacter sp. ACM02. NCBI lineage: Bacteria > Pseudomonadati > Pseudomonadota > Betaproteobacteria > Burkholderiales > Alcaligenaceae > Achromobacter > Achromobacter sp. ACM02. The sequence goes on along the minus strand of NZ_JACUZY010000004.1, from coordinate 42,857 downwards.
CGCGAGCGGGTCAGGTTGAGGAAGCCCCACATCAGCAGGAGGCCCGCGGCCCAGGCCAGGTAGAAGAAGCGCCGGTCGGTATCGAAGGCATAGCCCGCGATGGTGATGGGCTCGACTCCCGACAGGCCGTTGGGGCCGCCGGTGTAGTCCACCAGTTCGACGAACAGCACCGACAGGATGGCGTTGAATCCCAGCGTTGCCATCGCCAGGTAGTGACCGCGCAGCCGCAGCACGGGCAGGGCGATCAACAGCGCCGCCGTGCTTGCGACCGCCAGCGCGGCCGGGATGGAGGCGAGTGCGGGGAGGCCGTACTTGGCCGACAAGGCGCCGCTGACATAGGCGCCCAGGCCGAAGAAGCCGGCCTGGCACATGGATATCTGCCCGCAGTAGCCCATCAGCAGGTTGAGACTGGCGATCAGCATCAGGTTGATGCTGAACGTCACCGCCAGGCCTACGGCATAGCTGTTCGGCGCCACCAGCGGAAACAGGAGGAACAGGCCCCACAGCGCCAGCAGGATGCGCAGGTCGTGGCGCGCGCCGTCCCCGGGCGGATGGATTTCGGATTTCATCGTCACCCCCTTCAGACCTTGTTGATTTCGGCTTTGCCCAGCAAGCCCTGGGGACGGTAGAACAGCACCAGCAACAGCACGATGAAGGACAGCGCGTCCTTGTATTGCGAGGAGATCAGGCCGCCTCCCAGCGCCTCGATCACGCCCAGCAGCACGCCGCCAAGCAAGGCGCCCTGCAAACTGCCCAGCCCGCCCAGCATGGCCGCGCTGAAGCCCTTGAAGCCGAGCATGGTGCCGTGGTCATAGGAGGTGAAGGTCAGCGGCGCGATGATCACGCCCGCGATGCCGCCGGCCAGAGCCGCGAGCACGAAGGCCACCGTCACCGAGCGCCGCACGTTGATGCCGACCAACGCGGCGGCGTCTCGGTCGATGGCGGTCGCGCGCAAGGTCTTGCCCAGCAGGGTGCGTTCGAAGAAGAAATGCGTGCCCAACATGAAGAGCAGCCCCACCCCCATCACCCAGAAGCTCTGCGGCGGAATCTGCGCGCCCGCCAGCGGCACCGGCGTGTCGCCCGAGAATGCGGGATAGCCCATCGGCGTTTTGCCCAGCCCCAGCATCACCAGGCTTTTGGTACAGATGGCCAGGCCGATGCTGAGCAGCGTCACCAGCAGGGGCGCGGGCTTTTTCAGCGGATGGATCACCAGGCGTTCGGACAGGCCGCCCGCCAAGGCCACCAGGGCCACCGCCGCCAGACAGGACAGCCAGAGCGGCAGTTCGGCGACCGCATAACAGGCGGCCGCCACCATGCCGCCCATCATGACCCATTCGCCCTGGGCGAAGTTGATGGCGTCGGTGCTCTTGAATATGACGTTGAATCCCACCGCCACGATGGCGTAGATGCTGCCGGTGGTGATGCCGGCGACCAGCAGTTGGATGATTTGCGCGGACATGTCCATGGCGAAGCCCCGGCGCCGGCTCAGTTGGGACGGCGCGAGGTGAGCGCGATGCCGGGCAGTTCGACGCCGAACTCGGCCAGGCGCCGCGTCACCGTCTCCAGGTACGACCACAGGACCTCATACTCCCGGTCTGCGGACGCAGCGCCCAGGCCCGCTTCGGCCGTCAGCGCGTTGGCACGGCTTTCGGCGCCGTCGGGCTCTGCCAGCCAGGGGCAGTGGTAGCCGCGCAGTTCGACCTCGTTCAGATAGCCCGACACGGCCTGCGCCACGGCGGCGCGGTCGGCGTCGGACCAGGCCGCGGCGCGTTCGGCCACATAGAGCCAGCCGAAGGTGGCGTGACGCTCCTTGGCCTGCACGCACTGTTCCAGGATGCGGCGCGCAACGGGTTCCCGGGCGTTCTCCAGGTAGGCCCGGAACAGTTCCAGCTCCAGGCCGTCTTCCACCGCAGCGTGCGTGGTGAAGAAGGCGTCGGCATGGCAGGCGGCATCCAGTACCTGGCGGTGCCGGCATTGGTTGAAGATGGCTTCCTGCTGCGGGCTGGGCGGGCGGTTCAGGTAGCCGCCCAGCAAGGTGGCGTAGCGGTGGAAGCACTCGATCTGCCAGGCTTCCTCGGTGTTGCGCACGGTGAGAAAGTACTTGGGGTCGGACTCGCGGCCGCTCTCCAGGCACAGGCGCACCAGCAGCGCCGGCGTTTCGCTCAAGCCGGCGTATTCCACCCAGGCGCGGCGGCTCCAGGTCAGGCGCGCCGCATCGCGGACTTGCGCGTCGAGGGCGCCTGGATCCAGGCTGGCCCAGGGAATATCGGTCTCCGGCGCCCAGCGCTGCTGCTTGCCGGTTTCGTAAAGTTCGCGGATCGAGGTGATGGACTGCTTGAGCGTCAGCGGGAAGCGGCGCTCAACGGGAATTCTGGTCGTGGCTGCGTTCATGTCGGGTTTCCTCGCGTTCAGAATTCGCCGATCTTCGGGTGGTGCAGCAGGGGCAGATGCACGCCCCAAGGCTCCATCTGGCGGCGCACGCGCTGCACGGTTTCAACGAACAGGGGCTTCTCCAGTTCTTCGACCGTGGAACCCAGGCCGGCTTCCCAGGTGAGCCGGTCCACTTCCATTTCGGCGCGAGAAGCCGGATTGTCGGGCGCCAGCCATGCGCTGTGATAGCCGTTGAGCTCGACCTTTTCCATCATGTTGATCACGGCGTTTTCCACCACCTTGATTTCGGCGGCGGACATCTGCGGAATGCGGTGGTCGAGAAAGCGCCAGCCGAACGCGCAGTGCCGAACCTCGTCGCGCATGATGCGGGCGCAGATCTGCTTGGCGACGGGATCGCGGGTGATTTCCACCAGGTGGCGGAAGACGTCGAATGCGATTTCCTCGGCGGCGCAGACCAGCGCCGCGAGAATGGCCTCGACCGACACCTCGGGATCCAGCGCCATTTTGCGCACGCCATGGGTGGCGACGGAACCCTGGTAGGCGGCCTGGGCCGGCTGCTCCATGTAGCCGCCCAGCGCCTCGGCCATGCGGTAGCAGGCTTCGGCGTGGCGGCTTTCCTCTTGTGAGCGGATGGTGAAGAACAGCCGCAGGTCGGGTTCGCACTTGTCGTGGCAGAAGCGGATCTGCAGGGCAGGGCTTTCCGAGATGGCGCCGTATTCGCTCCAGGCCCGGCGGCTCCAGTACTGGCGGGCCGCGTAGCGCTGCTCGGGCGTGTACTGCGAGGCGTCGAACAGATGCCAGTCGATGTCGGTGCGCGGGTCCCACTGCTTGACCGTTGCCAGGTGGTAGAGGTCGCGGATCTTGGGGATCCGGGTGTCCAGGTCCAGCGGAAAGATGCTTTCCGGATCGTCCAGGATCGTACGCGGCTCGGCGCTTGCTACGTTCATGACTGCACTCCCTGGTTTGCAGCGCCCGCGGCGCGCGTGAGTGGAGGTTGCGGAGATGGAACTGCTTTACTTGTAGTCGGCCAGCCGGAACTGCCCGTCGCGGTAGCCCAGCATGACGATGTCGTCCTTATCCAGGCCCGAGTGGCGCTGGGGCGAGAAATTGAAGACCCCGCCCACGCCCTGGTAGCCGGTGATGGCGGTCAGCTGTTCACGGGTCTTTTCCTTGTCGCCGCCGCTCTTGTCCAGGGCGGCGCGTGCCAGCATGATGGCGTCGTAGGTCTGGGCCACGAACTGGTTGGGCTTGCGCTTGTAGCGGGCCTCGAAGCGCTTGCTGAGGTCCACGATGCGCGTCTTGATCGGGTCGGCGTCGGGCAGGTCCTGGCCCACCGGGAACTTGACGCTGACCAGCAGCAGGTCCTTGACCGAGTCGCCGGCCAGCTTCATGTAGCGCTGGTCGACGAAACCGTAGCTGTGCACCAGGGTGAGCTTGTCCAGGCCCAGCTGCTGCGCCTGCTTGATGAACACCACGCCAGCCGGGGTGACGGTCCAGCAGATGATGGCCTGCACCGACGCATTCTTGATGCGCGTGAGCTGAGGCGTCAGGTCGGTGTCGGCGGGGTTGAAGGATTCATACGTGATGTCGATGCCGCGCTTGGCGGCAAGCCGCTTCATCTGTTCGACGGCGCTCTGGCCGAAGCCGCTGTTGTCGGCCAGCAGGGCGGCGCGCTTGATGCCTTTCTTGTCGAAGTAGTCCAGCACCCGGTCGATCACCTGGTCGTCGTCCACGGTGCTCTTGAACACGTACTTGCGTTCGGCCACCGGCATCACGATCTGCATCGAGCCTTCGGTGGAAATGAAGGGCGTGGCGGCCTTGTCCACCATCGGCACCATGGCCATGGCGATGCCGCTCATGTTGCCGCCGCCGACAATGATGTCCACCTTGTCCTGGGACAGCAGCCGCTTGGTGGCGTTGATGGCCTTGGCGGTCTGGCTTTCGGCGTCGTAGAACACCCATTCGACTTTCTTGCCGCCGATGCCGCCGGCGGCATTGATGTCGTCGATGGCCATTTCCATGCCGGCCTTCATGTCTTCGCCGAGGAAGGCGGCGGGACCGGTCACGGACAGGATGGATCCTATCCGCACCGTATCCTGCGCGCTGGCGGCGTGCATGCCCAGCATCAGCGCGGCGGCCGGCAGCGCGATGGCCGCGCGGCGCGAGAACTCCAGAAACGTCTTTAAGCAAGTCATGGTGCTACTCCTGTGCCTGATGCGGGATTTAAGGGGGTGCAGCAACTTCCACGAACAGCGAAAACGTAGTCGGCTAGGCCTCCGCCACGCCGGGTGGGTTGCGGAACTCGAGCGAGTCCGACACCTGGTCCGTCTTGCCTGCGCCGTTCTGCAGCGGTACGCGCACCGAGTACCGGACCTGGTCCGCGCGGTAATGCGACAGGCCGGACATGACCGGCCGGTCCTGCTTGTCGAAATACACCAGGTGCCGCGTCAGGACGGGATCGCCGGGCAGGAGGCTGAGGTAATCGGCATGTTCGGCCTGCACCGCGCCGCCCTCGATCTTGAGGTTGCCGTAGGCCAGTTCGACCTGGCGGCCGATCAGCTCCAGCAGGGAGCCCGCCTCGGCCTGGCGGGCGTCGATGTGCGGGATGCGGTCGGTGCGCACATAGCGGTAGTCGATCGAGATCGGCACCTGCTGGACCGTGCGCAGGCGCAGGATGCTCCAGACCGGGGTGCCGGGCGCCACGTCCAGTTCGCGCGCCACGACGGCCGAGGCCGGTTCCTGCGCGCAGTGCAGCACCCGCAGGCTGAGGGGACGGCCGTGTGCGGACCACTGGTCGATGAAGTCCATGGCCGGGCTGAACTGCTCGTCGATCTTGGGGGCGCAGACGAAGGTGCCGGAACCGCGGACCCGCCGCAGATAGCCTTCGTCCACCAGTTCCTGGATGGCCTGGCGCACCGTCATGCGGCTGACGTTGAATTGTTCGCTCAGCTCGTGGTCGGTGTGGAAGCGGTCGCTTTCCTGCTGCCAGTTCAGGATCATCATCAGCACGCGCCGCTTGATCTGCACATAGAGCGGCAGAGGGGAGTCGCGGTCCAGCGCCACGGGGCTGCTGGAGACGGGGGACTCGCTGCGGACGTTCGTAAGAGTGGACATGACAGCTGGTTTCCGGAATATGTATATAGGATTTGTATATTTGTCTAGTTAACTAGACTTTATGATATATTGATTTCGAAAGTCAAGTACGGATTAGCGATATGAATATTTCTACGCTCGACCTTGCGCTGGCGCTCCCGCCCCACAGCCTGGATGCCGTTCTGTCCTTTGATCAGCCCGCCTCGCTGGACCGGGCGGACGTGCTCATATGGAATCCCGCCGGCCTGTACCCCGCGCTGGAGGCGGCCTGCGAACGCGCCGATCCGCCGGTGCTGGGGGTGGGCGCGTCGGAATGGCTGCTGGCCACCAGCCGCCATTGGCGCGAACAATTCAAGCGCCTGCTGGCCGCGGGCGGCACCCTGGTGGCGTTGGTGCCCGCGCCGCGCACGGTGGGCGTGCATACCTTGCAGGACATTCTTCCTTACGACTGGTCCGATCCGCTCTGGCCGCGGCGGGTGCGCAGCCAGCCGATCGACGGCGCTGCGCTGCCGCGCCAGGCGGGCGAGCCTTTCCGCACGCTCTTCACCGAAGCCGCGCGCTGTTTCCAGCCCTGCGCGACTCTGGCCGAGGCGCCGGGCGCGGGCATACTCGAGGACGGCCAGGGCATGACGCTGGCAAGCTACGCCAGTGAGCCGCCGGGCCGCCTGCTGCTGCTTCCGGCGCTGGCGCCGGATCTGGCGCAGGACGAAGCGGGCGCGGCGCTGTTTCTGCAGGAGCTGCGCCGCTGCATCGAACGCCTGGGCCAGCGCAGCGGCGTGCGCCTGGCGGGGTGGCTGGATCTGCAGCGCGGCCCGGCAGACGAGCAATTGCACGCCCGTCGCGCGCAATGCCTGCGCGAGCGCCATGCGCTCGACCTGGAATTGCAGGAACTGGACCGCGCCATGGCCGAGCGCGACTTTTTCAAGCAGCTGCTAGCTGGCGAAGGCCTGGGAGCGGGGCTGGCGGCCGCGGAAGTCTTCCGCCGCAAGAGCGCGCCAGTGCATGCGGACTGGGTCGAGAAAGACCTGCACATCGTTGAACTCGATCAACGCAACCTGCTGCTCAAAGTGCGGCTGGCGGATGAACCTCTGGATGCCGCGGCGCTACGCCGGCTGGAAGAGGCCCGCGTGCGGGTGGCGGATTACTTTTCCAGGCCGACTTCCATCCTCGTCGCGGACTGCGCCGACAATGCCTTGCCGCCGTCCGCGCGCGCGCCGCGCCAGCATGCCGTGCTGGAAGGCCTGGACGATGCCTATGTGCTGAACGGGCTGCACCTGTATGGCTGGCATCTGGAGACTCCCGGCGACAGCCCTGACCGCCTGCTGCAGCGTTTGATGCAGGCGGATGCGGACCTGAGCGATTCCCTGCTGCGCGCGACGCTGCGCGGCCTGACCCCGCCAGCCGACGCCTGAAGGGCGTGGTGAGCGTTTCGCTACTGTGAGACTCCGATGCCCGCCGACACCCCCGACCTGCAAGTCCTGGATATCGAACGCAACAGCGTCAACCATCTGGCGCTTTCGCCGCTGACCTTCATCGAGCGCGCGGCGAAGGTCTACCCGGAACGCACTGCCATCGTCCATGGCGCGCTGCGCCAGAGCTGGCGCGAAACCTATGCACGCTGCCGCCGGCTGGCCAGCGGGCTGGCGCGCCTTGGGGTGCGGCCCGGCGATACGGTGGCCGTGATGGCGCCCAATATCCCCGCGCTGTACGAGGCCCATTTCGGGGTCGCCATGGCGGGCGCGGTGCTCAATGCCCTGAACACCCGGCTGGACGCCGAAACACTGTCCTTCATCCTGGATCATGGCGCCGCGGTGGTGCTGCTGACGGACCGGGAGTACGCGCCCGTCATGGCGCAGGCCTTGGCCAAGACCCGCAGGCGCATCCGCGTGGTGGACATCGACGATCCCGAATACGGCGGGCCGGGCGAACTGCTCGGGGAAATGAACTACGAAGCCCTGCTGGAGACGGGCGACGCGGCGGCCGGGTTCCCCTGGCCGGCGGACGAATGGCAGTCGCTGTGCCTGAACTACACCTCCGGCACCACCGGCAGCCCCAAGGGCGTGCTGTACCACCATCGCGGCGCCTATCTGAATGCGATGGGCAACGCCCTGGCCTGCGATATGCGCCAGCATGCGGTGTATCTCTGGACCTTGCCGATGTTCCACTGCAATGGCTGGAGCTTTCCCTGGACCATCGCGCTGCTGGCGGGAACCAATGTCTGCCTGCGGCGGGTCGAGGCCGGCGCCATTTTCGACGCCATCCAGGCGAATGGGGTCGATTATTTCTGCGCCGCGCCGGTGGTGCTGGGCATGCTCATCAACAGCCCGCCCGAAATCAAGCGGCGCGCGATCCGGCCGGTGCAGGCGCTCACCGGCGGCTCTCCGCCTCCGGCCGCCGTCATCGCGGCGATGGACGAACTGGGCATAGACGTCACGCATCTGTACGGCCTGACGGAGAGCTACGGTCCGTCGATCAGCTGTGCCTGGCACGAGGCCTGGAGCGATCTGCCGCTGGATGAGCAGGCTGCGCTGAAGGCCCGCATCGGCGTGCGCAAGCCCACGATGGAACAGGTCCGCGTGCTGGATCCCGCCACGCTGGCGCCCGTGCCGCCGGACGGCGTCACCGTGGGCGAAATCATGATGCGCGGCAACACGCTCATGAAGGGCTATCTGAAGAACCCGCAGGCCACGGCGGAAGCCTTCGCCGGAGGCTGGTTCCATACCGGCGATCTGGCCGTGGTGCATCCCGACGGCTATCTGCAGGTCAAGGACCGCGCCAAGGACATCGTGATATCAGGCGGAGAGAACATCTCGACCGTCGAGGTCGAGGATGCGTTGTACGGGCATCCCGCCGTATTGGAAGCCGCCGTGGTGGCGCGGCCGGACGCCAAGTGGGGCGAGACGCCTTGCGCCTTCGTCACGCTGAAGGATGGCAGCGCCGCGACGGCGGAAGAACTGACCAGCTTCTGCCGGGGCCGCCTGGCCGGTTTCAAGGTGCCGCGCACTTTCGTGTTCGGCCCGTTGCCCAAAACCGCCACGGGCAAGATCCAGAAGTATCTGCTGCGCGAACAGGCGCGGCAGCTGTGAATTCGCCGCCGCCGGCGCGGCCCTAAGCGCGCGGCAGCAGGTCCAGCGCCTGCGCATCAAAGCGCCGCAGATTGGGGAACACCAGCCCCAGATCCTCGCGGCTGGCGCCGAACCAGCCGCCCAGGGACGCGCCCAGCTGATCCACGGCCAGGGTCGGCAAGAGGCGGCCGTTGTCGACGAAGCCGGGGCCGTCCAGGGCGATTTCCGGATGGCTGCCGTAGTAGCGGCCGCCCTTGACCGCGCCGCCCAGTACAAAGTGATGCGAGCCCCAGCCGTGGTCGGAGCCGTTGCCGTTGGAGCCCAGGGTGCGGCCGAATTCGGATGCCGTGAACGTGGTCACCTGGTCCGCCACGCCTATCGCGGACAGCGCCTGCTGGAACGCGGCCAGCGCCTGGCCCAGTTCCTTGAGCAGGGCGGGGTGGGTGTCGTTCAGTCCGGCGTGGTTGTCATAGCCGTTCTGCGAGACGAAGAAAACCTGGCGGCGTGCGCCCAGCGCCTGGCGCGCCGCGATGATGCGGGCGACGATTTTCAGCTGCTGCGCCAGGGGGGACGAGAACTCGCCCGGCACGGCCACGTCCGCGAGGGCTGCGCGCAGGCGTCCGTCGGCGTCGATGGACTGCGCGGCGATGCGCGACATCTCGCGTTCCATCAGGTGCTCGCGCGGCTGCGTGATGAGCTGGCGCAGCAAGGCCGTGCAGGCGCTGGAGCCATACATGTCGCGGCCCAGCAGGTCTATCTGCGTGGAGCCGTTGATGCCCACGCGGTATCCGGCGATTTTGCGTCCGGCCAGCAGCACGCTGCTGCCGCCCGCGGTGATGCCCGTGAAGGTGCGCTGCGCGTTGGCGTCCGCGAACAGGTCCGTCAGCCTCCCGGCCCAGCCCGACGCCGCGCCTTCCGGCGCCAGCGCCTGCCAGTACGACTGCTGGTCGTTGTGGGAAAACAGCTTGGGCGGCAGTGGCACGCGCGCGCCTATGTATTCCTGCTTGGAGGTGGGCGCAACCAGCGGACCGATGTTCAGCAGCACTGCCATGTCGCCGCTTTCATACAAGGGCTTGAGCGGAGCCAGCGATGGGGCCAGCGCAAACTGGGCGCCGCCGGAGGCGGGTTCCTTGCCGCGCAGCGCCGTGGCCTGCAGGGCGTTGCGCGGCAGGGCGATGTCGGTGCGCGCCTGGGCATAGGCCTTGTAGGCGGCCGTGTCGTAGGGAACCAGCGAGTTGTAGGGGTCGTTGCCGCCGTACAGGAACACGCAGACCAGCGCCTTGTACGAGGAGGCTGGCGCTGATTGCGCCGCAGCCGCGCCCAGGGCCGCCAGGTTCAGCGCCAGTGGCGCGGCGGCGCCCGTGGCGCCCAACGCGCAGGCGCGCAGCAGGAATTCGCGGCGGCTGGTTTGCGCGGCGTGGCGGGAATTCTTCATTTCTGCACCAGGTATTCGGGGCTGGCGGCCACCAGCATGATGGCGGCGCGCACGCGGTCGCGCGGCCGGCCCGCCGGTATCGTGGCCACGGCGCGCGCGATGCTGCCGGCGGTCTCGGCGGAATAGGCATCGCCCGCCAGCAGCAGCGCCACCCGCGCCACCAGCGCGGACGGATCCTGCGCCAGCGCGATCTCGGCGGCGTAGGGCGTCTGCAGATCCTCCCACCCCCGGTCCACATAGATGGCCAGGAAGTTCAGGTAGCCGGCAATGCTGGTCTCATCGGTGATCTGCAGTTCCGGCGCCACCAGGTTCCTGCGCGCCAGCTCGGTCACCGGCGGCACGTAGCGCGGACGGAAGAAATTGAAGACACTGGCGGATCGCATCGGGCTCTGGGCCAGCCGGATCGTGTTGTCAGTGGTGTCCGGCATGGCCCAGGCGCCGTTGTTGGAGGTCGCCCCGAAAGCCCGCGCCCAGGCCGCGAAGCGCACGATGGGTTCGCGCACCTTGCCCCAGCCGGGCGCGGCCAGGTCGGGGTTGCGCGCCTCCGGGTCCAGCAGGACGGCGCGCACCACGGCCTTCAGGTTGCCGCGCTTGCCGCTGCCGTCGTCGTTGAAGGCGGCCGACACGCGCGCGACATAGGCGCGGCTGGGATTGCTGGTGACCAGCCGCTGGATCAGCTGCGTGCCGATGAAGGGGCCCACGTTGGGATGGGCGCAGATCACTTCCATGGCGCGCTTGAGCGACAAATGACCGTCGGTGCCTGCCGGCACAACCGCGCCCAGAAAGCGCTTCTCGGCCAGCGAGTGCAGCGCATTGTTCAAGGCCATGGGGCGGCGGTGGAATTCGACGTCGGTTTCGGGGCCGTTGATGTCCCAGCCGGTGAAGACCTTGGCCAGCCCCTGCACGTCCGCGTTGGTATACGTTTCCACGGGCGCGCCGTTGACCATTCTTTTGGCGCCGTCCGGTTCCAGCTCCAGCAGTCCGATGCTGAACAACTGCATGACTTCGCGGGCATAGTTCTCGTCGGGATGGCGGCCGGTCTTGGGATCTTCCTTGCGGTTGCCGCGATAGGTCAGCATGCAGCCCATGGACAGGTTGCGCGTGACGGCCGTCAGCAGTTGCTGGTAGTTGCCCAGGGCATGCTCGGCCAGCAGGTCCATGAAACCCGCGGCGCCGAACAATGGCCAGGACGCGGTGATGGACGATACGCCCACCACGAAGATCTCCGACAGGGCAAACGCGACCCGCGTGCGGACCTGATCCGGGGCCGAGATGAACTTGCGCCACAGCGTGGATTCCAGGGGCGCGTTGATGCCGTTGCCCTTGAACTCCTCGGTGTTCTTGCGCTGCTGCAGCAGCCAGTCGAAATGGGTCTGCGACGGCGGCATGGCCAGCTGCGCGTCCAGCCAGGCCGCGTAGCCGTCGCGCACCACGGCGTCGATCTCGGCGGGCGTGGGGCCGAACGTGGCCTGCGCCAGGAAACGCGAGGCCTGGCCCGGGGTCGGTTTTGCGTGGGAAGTATCGGCGGACTGCGGCGCAGCCGCTGACGGCGTAGCGGACATGCGCGGCACCTCGTCGAATGCGAAAACCTACGGTACTGAAGCCCCGGGCAGGCTTCAATACCGTCATTCGGACGAGAGACTAGTCCTAAAGCATGAGCTTCAGACCGAACGCGTGATGCCGCCGTCGATGCGGATGTTCTGGCCGGTGATGTAGGAAGAAGCGTCGGATGCGAGGAATGCGATCAGGTCGGCGACTTCTTCGGCGGTGCCGTAGCGGCCCATCGGAATGCGCGTGCGGCGGTCTTCCTTTTCAGGCAGGCTGTCGATGAAGCCCGGCAGCACGTTGTTCATCCGTACGTTGTGTTCGGCGTACTCGTCGGCGAACACCTTGGTGAAGGCGGCCAGCCCGGCGCGGAACACGCCCGAGGTCGGGAACAGCGCTTCGGGTTCGAAGGTGGCGTAGGTCGAGATATTGACGATGGCGCCGGACTTCTGCTGCTTCATCACCGGCGCGACCAGGCGCGCGATGCGCACCACGTTTAGCAGGTAGAACTCCATGCCCAGGTGCCAGTCCTCGTCGCTGATCTCCAGCAGCGGGCCCTTGGGGCCGTGGCCGGCGCTGTTGACCACGGCATCGATCCTGCCCCATTTTTGCTGCGTGGCGTCCACCAGCCTCGCCAGGTCTTCGGGCGAGCGGTTGGATCCCGTGACGCCCAGGCCGCCCAGTTCCCGCGCCAGCGCCTCGCCCTTGCCGGAGGAGGACAGGATGGCTACGCGCCAGCCGTCAGCCGCCAGTTTGCGCGCCGCCGCCGCGCCCATGCCGCTGCCGCCGGCGGTGACGATTGCCACTTTTTCCGTGCTCATGCTCACTCCTGGTCTTGAATTATTTGGGAGCGGCCATTGTAGAAGCGGGAGCGACCCGCCACACCACATTGCCGACGTCGTCGGCCGTCAGCAGGCCGCCCTGGCGGTCTATCGCCACCCCTGCCGGCCGTCCCTGGGCTTCGCCGCTTTCGTTCAGAAAGCCCGTCAGCACGTCGCGCGCCGGCCCGTCGGGCTTGCCGTCGCGAAACGGCACGAAGATGACCTTGTAGCCGCTGCGCGGATCGCGGTTCCACGAACCATGCTGGCCCACGAACATGCCGTCCGTGTAGGGCGCGGGCAGGCGCGACCCGCCCGACCAGGCCAGCCCCAGCGAGGCGGTGTGCGGGCCCAGCGCATAGTCGGGCACGATGGCGCGCGTCACCAGGTCCGGACGCGGCGGCTGGACCCGGCTGTCGACGTGCTGGCCGAAGTAGCTGTAGGGCCAGCCGTAAAAACCGCCATCCCGCACCGAGGTCATGTAGTCGGGCACCAGGTCGCTGCCCAGTTCGTCGCGCTCGTTGACGGCCGTCCACAGCGTTTTGCCGTCGGGCGCCCAGGCCATGCCCACGGGGTTGCGCAGGCCGGTCGCGTACAGGCGTTTGTTGCCGCTGGCCACGTCGATTTCCCAGATGGCGGCGCGGCCCTCTTCGATGTCCATGCCGTTTTCGCCGACATTGCTGTTGGAGCCGACAGAGGCGTACAGCTTGCTGCCGTCGGGGCTGGCCAGCAGGTTCTTGGTCCAGTGGTGGTTCAGGCCCGCGGGCAGGTCGGTGACCTTCACGCCGGGGGCGGTGATCCGCTCCTGGCCGGTTTCGTAGGGAAAGCGCAGCACGGCGTCGGCGTTGGCGACGTATAACTGATTGCCGATCAAGGCCATGCCGAAGGGCGAGTTCAGGCCGTCGAGCAATACGCTGCGCGTTTCGGCGATGCCGTCGTGGTCGGCATCGCGCAGCAGGGTGATGCGGTTTGCGCTGGGGGTCCTGGCGCCGGCGCGTTTCATCACCAGGCCGGCGACCCAGGCCTTGAAGCCGCCGGAAGCCGACTCGGGCTTGGGCGGCGCGTTGGTCTCGGCCACCAGCACGTCGCCGTTGGGCAGCACGTACAGCCAGCGCGGATGATCCAGGCCGCTGGCGTACGCCGTTACCGACAGCCCGTTGGCTGCGACGGGCTGTGCGCCCGCGGGCCAGCCCACGGCCTTGGCTGTCTTCACGGTGGGTATGGTGGTGGGATTGGGGGCGGGCAGTTGGGGCGACGGGCCCATGCCGGCTTCGACCGGCAAGGTGGCCATTTCGCCGCAGGCGTTGAGAGTGGCGGCGGCCATCGCGGCGGCCAGCAGAATGCGGGGGGTGGGCATGACGCATGCTCCGTGGGCGGTGAGGTCCATCATACGCTTGGACCTCCGTAGCCCCGGCGCGCTCAACGCATCTGGAACGCCTCCTGATGCCAGCGCACGGGCTTGGCGCCCAGCTTGCGCAGGCCGCGCCTGAGGGCGTCGGCCAGGCCGGCAGGGCCGCAGAACCAGACGTCGGCGACGCGGCCGGCGGCCACCTCGCCCTGCGCCAGTACTCCAGCCGTCAGCGTATCGCCATCGTGCGCGCTATGGATGGCGAGCGTCACGCCGTCCAGCGCGGCGCAGCGTTCCTTGAGCAGCGGCACGAAAGGATCTGCCGAGGCATCGCGCACGCAATAGTGCAGCCACACGCGCGGCGTTGGCGCTTGTCCTTCCTGCAGGGCTTCCAGCCATGCGAGGAAAGGGGTGACGCCTATGCCGCCCGCCACCCAGACCTGCGATGTTGCGGCAGCGTCCGGCTCCAGTTGAAAGCGCCCATAGGGGCCTTCGACGGCGACCGGCTGGCCGATGCGCAGCGTGCGCGCCAGACCGCGGGTGTAGTCGCCCAGCGCCTTGATCTGGAACGTGACGCGAGGTTCGCCCGCCACGGGGGCGCTGGCGATGGTGTAGGGATGGGCGCCTTCCTTGCGGTCGAACGTGACGAAGGCGAACTGTCCCGCCTGATGCTCCCGCCAATTGGCGTCGAGTTCGCAGCTGACCTCCAGGATATCGCCTGGCTGGTGCGCCAGCGACACGATCCTGCCTTGCGCGCGGCGGCCGCTGCCCACGCGTCCCAGCAGCGCCACCAGCGCGGCATAAGAACCGGCGGCCAGCAGCGGAATCAACAGCAGGCCGACCGGACCGCTCCAGTAGCGCGCGGGAGCCAGCGCTGCCGTGTGGAACGCCAGCGCCAGGAACAGCACAGGCATCGCGCGGTGCAGGAGACGCCAGCCCCGGTAGGGAAAGCGCCGCCACAAGGTGATTGCGAGCATCGCCAGCAGCAGGTAGATCGACCACTCGCCCAGGTCCTTGGCCAGGCCGCGCGAGCTTTCGAACAGCGTCAGCACGACGTCGCGGGCGGGGCGGTTGCCCGCGTCCGCCAGGCTCTTCAAGGGGCCGCTGGCCAGCTTCAGCAACCAATGCGCGGCGCCGGCTGATACTGCGAGGATTCCGGCCCATTTGTGCAACCGGTATATCTTGTCCATGCCGCCCAGCGGGCGTTCCAGCCACGCGGGCCGCAGCGCCAGCAGCATGATCAATGCCATCAGTCCGATGGACCAGACGCCGGTGAGGTAGAGGCCTTGCTGGCGCGCCACCCAGTACCAGGCGCCGGTGGCCGGCGGCTGCAGGATGAACGCGTCCAGGCCCCAGGCCAGGGTCAGGACTAGCAAAAAGCCGCCTATGGCGGCGCCGGTTCCTATCGGTTTCATGATGGGGTCCATGTCGGGACGCTCGGCCCGCCGGATGCGGGCGGAGCGGGGTAGGCGCGTAGGCGCCGGCGCTTCAGTCCTTGATGCGGCTGCGCAGGACGGCGCCGCTCTGGGCGTCGACCCGCAGCTTCACGCGCTGGCCTTGCGCGTTGTCGGCCTTGACGTCGTAGCGGCCGTGCTCGAGCTCGATCTCGGTGATGTTGCGATAGCCCGCGGCGGTCAGCGTGTCGTAGATCTGGCGCACGGTCAGCGTCGCGTTGGCGGGGGCCGTGGCGGCGGGCTGGGCCGGCGCCGGGGCGGTCGTCTGGGCGTGCACGGCGGCGGCGCCGGTCAGGGTTGCGGCGCCAAGCGCCAGGGCGGCCAGGGTGTTGCGGATTGCGGTCATGGAATGGCTCCTAGGTTGTTGCGGGTTGCCGGAATGGCGACCATGACCGCATTATTCGGGTGTGCGGATGAACCAATTCTGAAGCTGCCGTTCACGTGCCGTTCATTTTTCCGGCGCTATAACTGGGCGGACAATCGCCTCTTATGGCGGACCCCGAATGCGAAAGAAACCATGACCCGAGGAACCCGTACCCGAATCTGGCTGTCCTGCGGCGCGCTGATGCTGGCGCTGGCCGCAGGCCCCAACGCAGGCCTGGCCGATGAAAGCGACCACGAACAAGCGCGCCAGGCCTTGCAGGCCGGCAAGGTGCTGCCCCTGCGTTCGGTGCTGGACATCGTCGAACGCGACTATCCTGGGCAGGTGGTCAAGGTCGAGTTCGAAGAGGACGACGGCGAGTTCATCTACGAGATCCGGCTGCTGCAAAGCGGCGGCCGGCTGGTCAAGCTGAAGATCGACGCACGCGACGGCAAGGTGCTGGGCGTGAAGGGGCGCGACATCCAATTCCGGGACAAGCACTGATGCGCATACTCGTGGTTGAAGACGAGCCGACCCTGGCCACGCAGTTGGCCGATGCCTTGCGCCAAGCGGGCTATACCGTCGACACCGCCGCGGACGGCGGAACGGCCCAGTACATGGGCGCGGTCGAGACCTACGACGTGGTGGTGCTGGACCTGGGCCTGCCGGTCATGGACGGCCTCACCGTGCTCAAGCAGTGGCGCGCGGGCGGCCAGGGCATGCCGGTGCTGATCCTCACGGCGCGCGACAACTGGCACGAGAAGGTCGCCGGCATCGATGCCGGCGCCGACGATTACCTGACCAAGCCCTTCCACATGGAAGAGCTGCTGGCGCGGGTGCGGGCGCTCTTGCGCCGCTCCAGCAACCACGCCAGCGCGCAATGGCGCTGCGGTCCGCTGATGCTGGACACGCGGCAGGCCAAGGTCACGGTGGACGGCCAGGCGCTGTCCCTGACCAGCCATGAATTCAAGGTGCTGGCCGTGCTGATGCAACGCGCGGGCGAAGTGATTTCGCGCAGCGAGCTGACCGAGCACGTCTACGCCCAGGACAATGACCGTGACTCCAACACCATCGATGTGTTCATCGCGCGGCTGCGCAAGAAACTGCCGCCCGATACCATCGAAACCGTGCGCGGCCTGGGTTACCGCCTGGCCTGCGCCGCATGATGCCGCAGCGCGCGCGCGCGCCCGGCTCGCTGCGCTGGCGCCTGCTGGCCGGCACGCTGGCCTGGATCCTGGTCACGGTGGTGCTGGCCGGCTGGGGCTTGGGCAGCTTGTTCCGCCAGCACATCACCGAGCAGCTGCGCGCCGAGCTGACCCTGCACCTGAACCAGCTGACGGCCGCGGTGAACACGGCTCCGGACGGTCGCCTGGTGGTCTCGCCGCCCCTGAGCGATCCACGCCTGGAGCAACCGCTATCAGGCCTGTATTGGCAAATCGACCGGCTCGACGAACAGGGCCGTCCGGCGGCCGTGGGCGCGGCGCGCTCGCGTTCGCTCTGGGATCAGGTGCTGGAGTTGCCCGCCGCGGACAGCGCCGACGGGGTGTATGAAATCGCGGGGCCGGAAAAGCACAGGCTGACCGCCTTGACGCGCACGCTGGAACCGGCCGAGACCGAGGCAGCGCCGTTGCGCCTGATCGTGGCGGCCGACAGCCAGGTGCTGGCGGAGCCGATCGAGCGCTTCAATCACATGCTGTTGATTTCGCTGGGCGCGCTGGCGGCAGGCTTGACGCTGGCGGCCGTGGTCCAGGTCCTGGTCGGGCTGCGGCCGCTGGCCAGGCTCAGGCGGCAGCTCGCCGGGCAGCACGGGGGCGCCAGCGTGCGCATCGAAGGCCGCTTTCCCAGCGAAATCCAGCCGCTCGTCGACGACTTCAATCGCGTCCTGGACGTCAATGCCGACATGGTGCAGCGCGCGCGCACGCAGGCCGGCAATCTGGCGCATGCGGTGAAGACGCCGCTGACGATTCTGGGCAATGCCGCGGCGCGCGAGGAAGGGCCGCTGGCGGCGCTGGTACAGGAGCAGGTCGGCATGGCGCGCCGCCAGATCGACTATCACCTGGCGCGCGCCCGCGCCGCCGCCGCGTCTGGCGCGGCCGACAGCCGCACACCGCTGCGCAAGCCCATCGAGGGGCTGCTACGCGTCATGCAGCGCTTGTATGCGCAGCGCGGACTGCTGCTGGAAATGCCGGAATTTGCCGAGGGCCTGGTATTCCGCGGCGAAGAACAGGATCTGCAGGAGATGGTCGGCAACCTGCTGGACAACGCCTGCAAATGGGCCGAGCGCCAGGTGCAGGTCAGCGCAAGCGCCGCCGGCCAGGGCCAGTTGCTCATCCAGATCGACGATGACGGCCCGGGCATCGCCGACGAGGAACGCGAGCGCATCTTCCTGCGCGGCGTGCGCATGGACGAGCAGCGTCCCGGATCGGGCCTGGGCCTGGACATCGTGCGCGACCTGGCCAGCACCTATGGCGGCCAGGCGCAAGCCGAGCGTTCGCCGCTGGGCGGCTTGAGGGTGTCGTTGTGGCTGCCGGCCGCCTGAGGCCGGCGCCCGGGGTTCACTTGACCAGCGTCACCGGCGCTTCGGCCAGTTGCAGCACCTGATTGGCGACCGAGCCGATCAGGATGTTCGTCAGCGAGCCGTTGCCGCGCGTGCCCATGACGATGCGGGCGCAGCCGTGGTCCTGGGCGTAGCCGGCGATTTCCGTGGCCGCGTGGCCAAACGCCACGTGGCTGGTGTAGTCGGCGCCGGTCACGTCCAGCAGTTTGCGCGCCTCGTCCGCGGCCTCCTGGCCTTCGCGCAGGTAGAACTCGTCGATCATGTCCTGCGTGATCAGGCGTGACAGCCCCGCGCGGCCTTGCACGGGCGTCTGGACGTTGAGCAGATGGATGCGGGCGGCGCCGGCGCCTTGGGCGAGCTGGCGGGCGTACAGGACGGCGCGGTTGGCGTTGTCGGAGCCGTCGACAGGGACCAGGATGTTCAGCATGGATGCTCCTTGACGGTTACTTGACCAGGGTGACGGGCAACTCCGTCAGATGCAGGACGCGGGTCGCGACCGAACCCAGGAACCAGGACGACACCGAGCCCAACCCGCGCGAGCCCATGTAGATTTCGTCTGCGCCGGATTCGCCGGCTACGCGCACGATGGTTTCGGCGGCGGCGCCTATTTCGATGTGGGTCTGGAAGGGCACGCCGGCCTGGGTCAGCAGTTCGCTGGCGGCCTGCAGCGCGTTGCGGCCTTCTTCCTCGTGATAGGCGTCGATCTCGGCCTGCGACAGGCCGCGGCCGATCTTGCCGGCTTTCAGGGGGATCTGGACCGTGAGGAGCTCCACGCGTTCGATGGGGTCGTAGCTGCGGGCGTCGAGCAGGGCTTGGACCGCATGGACGGCGGGCTGCGAGCCGTCCACGGGGATCAGGATGCGTTTCATGAGCGTCTCCTTGTGCGCGCCGCGGGCGGCGTTGTAGTCCACTGTATCCGAATTATTCGCCGAATCGGACAGGCGCGTCATGCGCAGGATCAAACCGGGCGCAATCAGCGCGCGCCGCCGGGCGGCGGACTCGGCGCGGGATCAGCGCCAGCGCGGCTCCAGGACGTGCGCGGCCGGGGCCTGCCCGAGCAGCCGTGCGGCGAGAATGCTCAATGCCTCGGCCGAGCCGCTGGTCTCCAGGCGCAATCCGCCCGGACCGTCGGCGCGCAACAGGCCGCGTTCCTGCAACTGGTGGCGCAGCCGGCGCGCCACGGGCGCGCCCGTCTCCAGCAGCGGCACGTCGGCGCCAGCGGCCGCCTGGATCGCGTCGCGCAGGAAGGGAAAGTGGGTGCAGCCCAGCACCAGCACGTCGGCGCCGGCCTCGCGTAGCTCAGCCACGGGAGCGCGCACCGCGGCTTCGGCCTCGGGGCCGCTGAGCACGCCGTGCTCCACCAGCCGTACCCACTCGGGGCAGGGCCTGAACAGGATGCGGACTTCGGGCGCCTCGCGCCGGACCAGCGCGGCGAATTTGGGGCTGGCCAGAGTGCCGGTGGTGGCGAATACGCCGACCACGCCGCTCGTGGTCAGGTGCGCGGCGGGCTTGATGGCCGGCTCCACGCCGATGATGATCAGTTGCGGATGGCGCAGGCGCAGCTGGGCGATGGCGGCCGCGGTGGCGGTATTGCAGGCCACCACCATGGCCTTGGCCTGGCGCGACACGAAGTAATCGGCAATCGTGCAGGCGCGCTGCTCGACGTAGTCCTGCGTTTTTTCGCCATAGGGCACGTGGGCGGAGTCGGCCACGTACAGCAGGGATTCGTGGGGCAGGGCGTCGCGGATGGCGCGCAGCACGCTCAGCCCGCCGACGCCGGAGTCGTAGATGCCTATGGGTGAATCTGGGAACATGGCTGCAATGCGGAGTGCGGGGTGCCGGGCAGTGTAGCGCTGCGCGCTCAGGCCGGCGATTCCTCGCGCTGCCGCCGCGCCTCGCCGATCAGCTTGCGGGCCGCGCCGGAGAGCGCTTCGTCGCGCCAGATCAGGTTCAGCGGCGCGCGCAGTTCCGCGGGCTGGGCCAGGTTGACGTAGACCACGCCTTCGATGTTCACGCGGCGCAGCGACGCCGGCACCAGCGACACGCCCAGGCCGGCGGCCACCAGGCTCAGGGTGGACAGCATGCGCGGCGCTTCCTGGGCCACGCGCGGGCTGAAACCGGCGGCGCCGCAGGCCGCAATGATGGCGTCGTACAGGCCTGGCCCGCTGTGGCGGCGGTAGAGGATCAGCGATTCGTCGGCCAGTTCCGACAGCGCGATGCGCTTGCGCGGCCGGCCTTTGACGGTTGGGTGGTCGGCGGGAAACGCGGCCAGCATGGGCTCTTCCAGCACGGTTTCCACCACCACGCCCGGGCCCAGGCCATAGGGACCGCGGATGAATGCCACGTCCACGCGGCCCGCGCCCACGGCCTCCATGAGTTCGCCGGTGCTGCTTTCCTCCAGCACCAGCCGCACATTGGGCGCCGTTTCGCGGAAGCGGCGGATGACGGACGGCACGAAGGGATGGAACGCCGCAGACCCGGTGAAGCCCACGGTCAGGCGCCCGGCCTCGCCCTGCGACACGCGCCGCACGCCTTCCACGGCCTGGTCCACCAGGGCCACGATATTGCGCGCATCGTCCAGCAGCGCGCGGCCGCTTTCGGTCAGCTCCATGCCGCGCGGCAGGCGGTGGAACAGTGTCACGCCCAGTTCCTGCTCCAGCACGCGGATCTGCTGGCTGAGCGGCGGCTGGCGTATGCCCAGCCGCGCCGCGGCCTTGGTCAGATGGGATTCCTCGGCCACGGCCAGGAAGTAGCGCAACAGCCTCAAGTCTACAGATGCCATATTCAACCGATATGAATATATAGATAGTCATATATTAGACATTATCCAAGGCGAAGAGTAGGCTGCAATCTCGTTGTCCTTCCCTGGTTCCACTCCGCGCCGCTTCGGCGGCGCCGGCATGAAAATGATGAACGCAGCACCTTCCACCTCCGAGGCCGATCTGCGGCCTCCGCCCACGTGCGGGCAATTGTTCTATGGCTTCCTGATGCTCGGCCTGACGGCCTTCGGCGGCGCCTTGCCGCTGGCGCGCCGCATGGTCGTCGAAAAGCACCGCTGGCTCAGCGGCGCCGAGTTCACCGATCTGCTGGGCCTGTGCCAGTTCCTGCCCGGCGGCAACATCATCAACCTGTCGGTGGCGCTGGGCATGAAGTTCCGCGGGCCGCGCGGCGCGTTCGCGGCGCTGATGGGCCTGATCCTGGCGCCGTCCGCCATCGTGGTGCTGCTGGGCATGGTGTACGACCGCTTCCAGAACGATCCGCACATCCAGCACCTGTTTGCCGGTCTGGCGGCCGCGGCCGCGGGCCTGTTGATTTCCATGGCGGTGAAGATCGGGGTGCCGGTGGTGAAGCGCCGCGACTGGCTGGCCGGCGTGGTGGCCACGGCCTGCTTCATTGCCATCGCCGTGCTGCGCATTCCGCTGCTGCCCACCATGGCGGTGCTGACGCCGCTGAGCATCCTGATGGTCTGGAGGCAACGTCGATGATCCACACACTGATCGCCCTGGCCCTGATCTTTTCCGAACTGTCCGTGCTGGCGTTCGGCGGCGGCAACACCATCCTGCCCGAGATGCAGCGGCAGGTGGTGGACGTGCATGGCTGGATGACGGCGGCGGACTTTTCCGCGCTGTTCGCCCTGGGGCAGGCCGCCCCGGGTCCCAATTTGATGGTGGTCACGCTGGTGGGCTGGCATGTGGCGGGCGGCCTGGGCATGCTCGTCACCACCATCGCCAAGTTCGGCCCGTCGTCCATCATCACTGTGATCGCGCTGGGCCTGTGGGAACGCTTCAAGGACCGGCCCTGGCGCGGCGTCATCCAGGCGGGCATCTTCCCGATGACGGTGGGATTGGTCGCGGCCAGCGCGGCGCTCATCACCGAAGCCTCGGTGCATACCTGGCTGCTGGGCGCCATTACCGCTGTGGTGGCGCTGCTGGGCAGCTTCACCCGCATCCATCCGTTGTGGCTGCTGTTTGGCGGCGCGCTGGTCGGTTTGCTCGGCATCGGTTAGCGTTAGGGCTGCTCACACCAAAAGGAGCAGCCGCATGCCGCCGCTCAAGGATTTCGAGCCCGAGGATGACTCCGCCGCTGGCGCCGCCCTGCCGTTTTTCCATGCGCATCGTCGCCTGGTCGGATGCGCTGGTTTGCTGCTGGTGACGGCGGGCGGCCTGTATGCCCTGGGCGTGCCCTGGGTGCTGTCGCTGCTGCTGGGATTCGATGCGGGGGCGCTTGTGTTTCTGTTGATGACGGCGCGGGTGTTCGGCCGCACCAGCGCGGCGGCCATGCGCCAGCATGCGCAGCAGCAGGACGTGGGGCGCACCGGCGTGCTGTGGAGCAGCGTGGCGCTGTCCTGCATGGTGATGATGGCGTTGTGGGTCGAACTGCGGGGGAAAGGCGGCGCGGGCGACGTGCTTGCCATGTTGGCCGCCGCCGTCACCATCATCCTGTCATGGCTCTACATGAACATGATCTTCGCGCTGCACTACGCGCATGGCTATTACGGCCACCGCAACGCCATGCACAAAGGTCTGGATTTCCCGGGTACCGATGAACCCGACTACTGGGACTTCGCCTATTTCGCGCTGGTGCTGGGCATGACGTTCCAGGTGTCGGACGTGCAGATCGTGAACCGGCGAGTGCGCCGCACAGCCCTGACGCACAGCGTCATCGCCTTTTTCTTCAACGTCTTCATCATCGCCATCAGCGTGAACGTCGCGGCGGGGCGGGCCTGAAGCCGCGCCCCGGGGGCTTGCGCCAGGCCGGGCCGCGCCAGGCCGGGCCGCGCCAGGCCGGGCCGCGTCAGGCCGGGCCGCGTCAGGCTGCGCCCAGGCGCCACAAGGACGTGACTTCCTTCGAACGGGCGGCATGCAGCGGGTCGCTCGCGTCCTGCGCGCGGCCGTGCGTGGGACGGGTGTCGATGCGCTCGATCACGCGCAGGCCGGCCTGGCTGATCATTTCCAGCAGCGCTTCGCGGCTGCGCAGGCCCAGGTGTTCGGCCAGGTCCGACAGGATCAGCCAGCCCTCGCCATTGGGCGTCAGATGCGCCGCCAGCCCATTCAGGAAACCGCGCAGCATGCGGCTGTCAGGATCGTAGACCGCATGCTCGACGGGCGAGCTGGGGCGGGCGGGCAGCCACGGCGGGTTGCACACGATCAGGGAGACCCGGCCTTCGGGGAACAGGTCCGTTTCTTCGACGTCGACCTGCTTGGACAGGCCCAGCCGCTCCAGGTTTTCGCGGGCGCAGGCCAGGGCGCGCGGATCGGTGTCGGTCGCGATGACGCGCTTGCCGCCGCGGCGCGCAATCACGGCGGCCAGCACGCCTGTGCCGGTGCCGATGTCGAAGGCCACGCTGCCACGCGGCATCGGGGTGCGCGCCACCAGGTCGACGTACTCGCCGCGCAGCGGCGAGAACACGCCGTAGTGCGGATGGATGCGGGCATTCAGGGCGGGAATTTCCACGCCCTTCTTGCGCCATTCGAAGGCGCCGATCAGGCCCAGCAGCTCGCGCAGCGACGCGACGTAGGGCTCCTCGGCGGGGCCATGGGCCTCTTCGCAGGCGAGCCGGGCGTCGGGCGCGCGGCGCAGCGGAATGCCGTGGCCGGCGTCGAACGGAATCAGCAGCATGCCCAGGATGCGGGCGCGCTGGGACTGGATCTGGCGGTGCTGGTTGAAGGCGTCCAGCAGGCTGTCCACGGGCTTGCGGGGCCGCTTGTCGACCCGCCGCGTGATGGCCTGCAGCAGTTGCCGCGCGTTCTGGAAGTCGCCGCGCCACAGCAGGCCGACACCTTCGCAGGCCTGGCGGTAGGCCATGTCGGCGGTCATGGTGTCGTCCGCCACCACTACGCGCTTGGGCGGCGCGGCGCCGGATTCGGAGCGCCAGCGGGCGGCGTGCGGGGTCTGGTTTTCTTCCCAGCGGATTTCAGGGACGGTCAACGTGTCGCTCCAGCAAGGCGGGGCGCGCGGGGCAGGGTGGTCATGGATAAAGCAAAAAAGAAGGGGCGCGGGCTGCCAATGTAGCAGCTTCGCGCCCCGTCGCGGCGTCCGCTTGGGCTCAGTGGAACAGCACCACCGCCTTCTGCAGCGTGATCCAGATGCCCCAGGCCAGGGGGATGCCGACGCAAGCCCAGGCAAACACCACCAGCGCCGCCGGCGTGCGGAACGCGGATGTTCCGACCCCGTGCGTTTCCGTGGCGACGGCGCGTTCGTGGGCCAGCGCCTTCTCGCGCGCCAGTTCCTCGTCATTCATGAAGTACTTGGGGTTCACGGGCCGGATCGCCAGGTTGCACAGAAAGCCCAGCACCAGCATCCCGGCCAGGATGTACATGGTGATGTCGTACACCTGGGCGCGCGGCACGCCGATGGACAGCTGGTATTCGCGGATGTAGTTCACCAGCACCGGTCCGAAGATGCCCGCCGCCGACCACGCCGTCAGCAGCCGTCCATGGATGGCGCCGACCATCTGCGTGCCGAACAGGTCGGCCAGGTACGCCGGCACGGTGGAGAAGCCGCCGCCGTACATGGACAGGATGATGCAGAAGGCGGCCACGAACAGGGCCAGCGCGCCGATGTGCGCGGTCCAGGGGATGGCCGAATACAGCGCGAAGCCCAGCACGAAGAAGATGAAGTAGGTGGTCTTGCGGCCCAGCTTGTCGGACAGGCTGGCCCAGAAGAAGCGGCCGCCGATGTTGAACAGGCTGAGCAGGCCGGTGAAGCCGGCGGCGATGGCGGCGATGGCCGCCAACTGGCTCTTGTCCAGTTGCGAGTAGCCCAGTTCAGGCTGGTTGATCAGGCCGCCGCCGAACACTTCCTGCAGCAGCGGCGAGGCCATGCCCAGGATGCCGATGCCGGCCGTGACGTTCAGGCACAGCGCCCACCACACCAGCCAGAACTGCGGCACGCCCCAGACGCGCTGCACATGGACATGGCCCTTCGTGATCATGGCGTTGCCGGCATGCTTGGCCGGGGCGGTCCAGCCCTCGGGCTTCCAGCCGGTCGGCGGCACGCGGTAGCCCAGCGCACCCGACATCATGAAGACGAAGTACACCGCGGCCATGGTCAGGAAGGTCTGCCAGACGCCCGGCGATTCAGGCGTGGCGAAGTGGCGCATCAGCAGGTCGGCCAGCGGCGCGCCTATCATGGCGCCGCCGCCAAAGCCCATGATGGCCATGCCAGTGGCCATGCCGCGGCGGTCGGGGAACCACTTGATCAGCGTGCTCACGGGCGAGATGTAGCCCAGTCCCAGGCCGATGCCGCCGATGACGCCCGAGCCCAGCCACAGCATCCACATCTGGTGCAGGTACACGCCGATGGCCGAAATGACCAGGCCGCCACACCAGCACAGGGCCGACACCACGCCCGCCTTGCGCGGGCCCGCGCGTTCCAGCCAGCCGCCCCACAGCGCGGCCGAGCAGCCCAGCAGCACGAAGAACAGGGTGTACATCCACCCCATGGTCGAGATCTTCCAGTCGCAGTTGGTGGCGAACAGCTCGGCTGCGAGGCTCATGTCCGCGGGGCAGGCCAGCGGCTTGGCGCCGCCCACGACCTTGGACAACGGCAGCCAGAACACCGAGAAACCGTAGGCCATGCCGATGCACAGGTGGATGGCCAGGGCGGCCGGGGGAACCAGCCAGCGCGAGAAGCCCGGTCCGGCGATGGTGCGTTCCTTATCGAAAAAACCCGGCTTCGAACCGGGCAGGTCCAGCGTGGCAGTGCTTTGCATGTTGTCTCCTCTTTGGGGGCCGCTCGTTGGCGCGCGTGGTCCGGCATCCGGCCGGTCCCGCCGCCTTTTCTTGTGATTGTTCCTGCCGTCTTGCCTGCCGCCGACGCGTTACGCCACGCGGGCCAGCGGTGTGAGGCGCTGGCGGTTCTGGGTGACCGCTTCCAGCACCAGCGGGTGCAGTCGTTCCCCGCCGGCGTCGCCGTCGGGGTTTTGTTCGAGAAAGTTCAGGAGCTCATTGCGCATGCGCGGCTCCCAGAACTTGTGGATATGGTTGGCCACGCCCTCCAGGGCCTCGGGCCGGTCGGGCATGGCTTCGAAGAATTGGCCGATGCGGTTGGCCATGCGGATCAGGTTGCCGATTTCCATGCTTGCGAGAAGTCCGGTTCAGGAGATGATGCGTTGGGGGTGTGAGTACAGTGTGGCGTCGTCGCCGCGTAGAAAACCCAGCAGGCTGACGTTGGCTTCATCGGCCAGGCGGATGGCGAGCGCGGTGGGTGCGGAGACGGATGCCAGCACCGCGACGCCGGCGGCGGCGGTCTTCTGCACCATTTCGAAGCTGGCGCGGCTGGACACCACCACGATGCCGTCGCCAGCATGCATGGCCTGGCGTGCCAGTGCACCTATCAGTTTGTCCAGCGCGTTGTGGCGGCCCACGTCCTCGCGCACCAGCGCGACGGCGCCATCGGCGCCCGCCCAGCCGGCGGCGTGGGTGGCGCCCGTGATGTCGTGCAGCGCCTGGCGCGCCCGCATGTCGCGCATGGCGGCCAGCACGGCCTGGATGCGCACGGGCGAGCCGTTGGTGACGGGCGCGACAGGCCGCAGCACTTCGGGCAGCGTTTCCACGCCGCACAGGCCGCAGCCGGTGCGCCCGGCCATGGCGCGGCGGCGGGACTTCAGCCGCACTTCACAGGCAGTGGAAATTTCCAGCTGGACCACGATGCCGTCGCATTGCGGCAGCAGGTCGATGCCGCGCACGTCGCTGATGCCGTCGATGATGCCTTCGGACAGCGCGAAGCCGACCGCGAAGTCTTCCAGGTCGGCCGGCGTGGCCAGCATGGTGGCGTGGCTGATGCCGTTGAACTCCAGCGCCACCGGGGTTTCCTCGGCCACGGAGTCGGTTTCGACCTCGGGGACCAGGGCGCCGCCCCGCACGCGGGTGACCTGTACCTGCGTGCAATCGGGGCGGGAAGGCGGTGGCGTGGGCATGTCGGCGTCCTGGCGTTTCGGGCTGGCGGTTATTTCCCGGTCAGCGCCGCCTCGCTTTCTCGCGAACGCTCGCGCAGCAGCTTTTGCTGGATGTCCGCAAAGCGCGACCACTGGCGTTGCCACTCCGAAGGCTGCGACACGCGCGTGACCTGCACGGCCGTCACTTTGTATTCGGGGCAGTTGGTGGCCCAGTCGGAGCTGTCGGTGGTGACGACGTTGGCGCCGGACTCGGGAAAATGGAAGGTGGTGTATACCACGCCCGGCTGCACCCTGTCGGTCAGCGTGGCCCGCAACACGGTCTCGCCCGCGCGGCTCTGGATGCCGACCCAGTCGCCGTCCTTCACGCCGCGGTCCTCGGCGTCCTGCGGATGCAGTTCCAGCACGTCCTCGCCATGCCACATGACGTTGGGGGTGCGCCGGGTCTGCGCGCCCACGTTGTATTGCGACAGGATGCGGCCCGTGGTCAGCAGCAGCGGGAAGCGGCGCGTGCTGCGCTCGTCCGTGGGCACGTACTTGGTGATCATGAACTTGCCCTTGCCGCGCACGAACTCGTCGATGTGCATGATGGGCGTGCCATCGGGCGCTTCTTCGTTGCAGGGCCATTGCAGGCTGCCCTGCTTGTCCAGCTTTTCGTAGCTGACGCCGGTGAAAGTGGGCGTCAGGCGCGCGATCTCGTCCATGATCTCGCTGGGATGCTTGTAGTTCATGGGGTAGCCCAGCGCGTTGGACAGCGCCACCGTCACTTCCCAGTCGGACTTGCCGTTCTTGGGTTCCATGACCTTGCGCACGCGCGAGATGCGGCGCTCGGCGTTGGTGAAGGTGCCGTCCTTTTCGAGGAACGAGGAGCCGGGCAGGAACACGTGGGCGTACTTGGCCGTTTCGTTCAGGAACAGGTCCTGCACCACGATGCATTCCATGGCAGCGAGGGACGCCGCCACGTGCTGCGTGTTGGGGTCTGACTGCACGATGTCTTCGCCCTGGCAATACAGGCCCTTGAACGAACCGCCCAGCGCAGCCTCGAACATGTTGGGGATGCGCAGGCCGGGTTCCGGCTGCAGGGTCACGCCCCAGTCCTGTTCGAACTGCGCACGCACCGTGTTGTCGGAGATGTGGCGGTAGCCCGGCAGCTCATGCGGGAACGAGCCCATGTCGCACGAACCCTGCACGTTGTTCTGCCCGCGCAGCGGATTCACGCCCACGCCTTCGCGGCCGATGTTGCCGGTGGCCATGGCCAGGTTGGCGATGGCCATGACGGTGGTGGAGCCCTGGCTGTGTTCGGTCACGCCCAGGCCGTAGTAGATCGAGCCGTTGCCGCCGGTGGCGTACAGGCGCGCCGCGCCGCGCACCGCCTGCGCCGGCACGCCGGTGATCTCTTCCATGGCTTCCGGCGAATTCTCTGGCAGCGAGACGAAGTCGCGCCATTCCTTGAAGGCCTTGGCTTCGCAGCGCTCGGCCACGAAGTCCTCGGCGATCAGGTTTTCGGTGGCGATCACGTGGGCCAACGAGGACAGCAGGGCGGTGTTGGTGCCGGGGCGCACCTGCAGGTGGAAGTCGGCCTTGATGTGCGGCGAACTGACCAGTTCGATGCGGCGCGGATCGATCACGATCAGGCGCGCGCCCTGGCGCAGGCGGCGCTTCAAGCGCGAGGCGAACACCGGATGGCCGCTGCTGGGGTTGGCGCCCATCACGATGACCACGTCGGTGTGCATGACGGAATCGAAGGTCTGGGTGCCGGCGGATTCGCCCAGCGTCTGCTTCAGGCCGTAGCCCGTGGGCGAGTGGCAGACCCGCGCGCAGGTGTCGACGTTGTTGGTGCCGAAGGCCGCGCGTACCAGCTTCTGCACCAGCCAGGTCTCTTCGTTGGTGCAGCGCGAAGAGGTGATGCCGCCGACCGCATCGCGGCCGTACTGACCCTGGATGCGGCGGAACTCGGAGGCCGCATAGTTGATCGCCTCATCCCAGGACACTTCCTTCCAGGAGTCGGTGATGTGCTTGCGGATCATGGGCTTGAGCACGCGTTCCTTGTGCGTGGCATAGCCCCAGGCGAAGCGGCCCTTGACGCAGGAATGGCCGCGGTTGGCCTGGCCGTCCTTCCAGGGCACCATGCGCACCACTTCCTGGCCCTTCATTTCGGCCTTGAAGCCGCAGCCCACGCCGCAATAGGCGCAGGTGGTCACGACCGAGTGCTCGGCCTGGCCCATCATGATGACGGTCTTTTCCTGCAGGGTGGAGGTCGGACAGGCCTGTACGCAGGCGCCGCAGGACACGCATTCGCTATCCAGGAAGGGCTGGTCCTGCCCCGGCGACACGCGCGATTCGAAGCCCTTGCCGGAGATCGTCAGGGCGAAGGTGCCCTGGGTTTCCTCGCAGGCGCGCACGCAGCGGTTGCAGACGATGCACTTGGAGGCGTCATAGGTGAAGTACGGATTGGACTCGTCCTTTTCGCTCTTCAGGTGGTTGGCGCCGTCGTAGCCGTAGCGCACGTTGCGCAGGCCCACCACGCCGGCCATGTCCTGCAGTTCGCAGTCGCCGTTGGCCGGGCAGGTCAGGCAGTCCAGCGGGTGGTCGGAGATGTACAGCTCCATCACGCCGCGGCGCAGGTCGTGCAGCTTGGGGGTTTCGGTGTAGACCACCATGCCGTTCTCGGCGGGGGTGGTGCACGACGCCGGATAGCCGCGGCGGCCTTCGATCTGCACCAGGCACAGCCGGCACGAGCCGAAGGGCTCCAGGCTGTCGGTCGCGCACAGCTTGGGAATGTTGATGCCGGCCTCGGCGGCCGCGCGCATCAGCGAGGTGCCTTCGGGCACCGTGATTTCCTGGCCGTCTATGGTCAGGGTGACGGTTACGGCGGACTCGCGCGCCGGCGTGCCCAGGTCGCGATCGCGCTTGATGACGGTTTCTAGCATGTCGGTCTCGGGTTCAGGCCGCGTGCGCGGCAGACTGGGAGGACTCGATGCCGAAGTCCTGCGGGAAGTGGTTCAGCGCCGACAGCACCGGGTAGGGCGCCATGCCCCCCAGGGCGCACAGCGAGCCGCCCAGCATCGTGTCGCACAGGTCGCGCAGCAGATGCACCTGCTGCTCGCGGCCGGGGCCGCCCGCGACGATCTTGTCTATGGTTTCCACGCCGCGGGTGGAGCCGATGCGGCAGGGCGTGCATTTGCCGCAGGATTCGATGGCGCAGAACTCCATCGCATAGCGCGCCATGCGCGCCATGTCGACGGTGTCGTCGAAGGCCACCAAGCCGCCATGGCCGACCATGGCGGATATCTGGATATAGGCCTCGTAGTCCAGCGGCACGTCCCATTGCGATTCCGGCAGGTAGGCGCCCAGCGGGCCGCCCACCTGCACCGCGCGCAGCGGCCGGC
Source organism: Achromobacter sp. ACM02 (assembly GCF_014851605.1). Taxonomy (NCBI): domain Bacteria; kingdom Pseudomonadati; phylum Pseudomonadota; class Betaproteobacteria; order Burkholderiales; family Alcaligenaceae; genus Achromobacter; species Achromobacter sp. ACM02. The sequence continues at coordinate 12,505 of NZ_JACUZY010000004.1, read as the reverse complement.
CGGAGGCGCTGCCGCCGCCGAAACCGTACAGCAGGTCGCGCAGGCTCAGGCCGAAGGCCTTTTCGACCAGGCCGCCGTGCTTGAGGTTGCCGGCCAGCTGGAACGGCAGCGTGCCGTGCGAGCGGCCCACGCCGTAGTCGCGGTAATAGGCCGCGCCCTTGGCCAGGATGATGGGTACGGTGGCCAGAGAAATCACGTTGTTGATGACCGTGGGCTTGCCGAACAGGCCGGAGATCGCCGGCAGCGGCGGCTTGGCGCGGACCACGCCGCGCTTGCCCTCGATGCTTTCCAGCAGCGAGGTTTCCTCGCCGCAGATGTAGGCGCCCGCGCCCTTGCGCACTTCCATGTCGAAGCGGCGGCCGCTGCCGTGCACGTCATCGCCCAGCCAGCCCACGCTGCGCGCCCGCGCGATGGCGGCTTCCAGCGTGTCGATCGCTTGCGGATATTCCGAACGCACGTAGATGTAGCCGTAGGTGGCGCCCACCGCCAGGCCGGCGATGGTCATGCCTTCGATCAGCACATAGGGGTCGCCTTCCATCAGCAGGCGATCGGCGAAGGTGCCGGAGTCGCCTTCGTCGGCGTTGCAGACGATGTACTTCTGGTCGCCGGGGGTGCCTGCGACCGTCTTCCATTTGATGCCGGTCGGAAACGCCGCGCCGCCGCGGCCGCGCAGGCCCGAAGCCACCATTTCGTCGACGATCTGCCCGGGCTCCATGGCCAGGGCGCGTTGCAGGCCCTGCAGGCCGCCATGGGCGGCGTAGTCCTGCAGGGACAGCGGATCGGTCACGCCGACGCGGGCGAAGGTCAGGCGTTCCTGGTGCTTCAGGTAGGGGATTTCTTCGGTCAGGCCCAGGCGCAGCGGATGCTCGCCGCCGCTCAGCCAGCCGGCGTCGAACAGCGCGGCGACGTCTTCGGGCTGCACCGGCCCGTAGGCGATGCGGCCTTGCGGGGTAGTGATTTCGACCATGGGTTCCAGCCACAGCAGGCCGCGCGAGCCGTTGCGCACGATCTGCACGGACAGACCGCGGGCGTCGGCGGCGCGTTCGATGTCGCGCGCCACCGTGTCGGCGTCCATGGCCAGCGCCGCGGCGTCGCGCGGCACGTAGATGACAATGGGGGAGCTCATGATTGCGCCTCCCGCGTGCGGGCCAGCAGTCGGTCGAGCTTTTCCGGCGTGACGCGGGCATGGGGCCGCCCGTCGATCATCACCGCCGGCGACTGGGCGCACAGGCCCAGGCAGTACACCGGTTCCAGGGTGAAATCGCCGTTCTTGCTGTTGGCGTGGAAATCACAGCCCAGCGCCGTGCGCGCATGGGCGGCGAGATGTTCGCCGCCCATGGCCTGACAGGCTTCGGCGCGACAGACCTCCAGGGTGTGGCGCGCCGCGGGTTCGCTGCGGAAATGCGGATAGAAGGTGATGACGCCGTGGACCTCGGCGCGGGACAGGTTCAGGGCCTCGGCGATGGTCTCCACCGCCGCGGCCGGAATACAGCCCAGTTCATGCTGGACCGCGTGCAGCACGGGCAGCAGCGGGCCGGGCTGGTCCTTCAGCCGGGCGAGTATGCGGGCGGTGGCCGCGATGGCCGGGGTGTGGGACGCCTGGGCCGCGTCCAGGGCCATCTGGCCGCCGCGGGCGCCGCCGCTGGACGCCAGATCGGATGTTGCCTCGCGCTGATGCACGTCGGTCTCCTCCTGTGTTGCTGTTGTGCCGGGCTGGATGTTGTTCGGTTTTATATGTTTTAAAAAACATATAAAACTCCCTCCAACCGCGTTATTTGTGTACTCTAACGGGGTAATTCACCGTCTTCAATAAGAAATAAATGACATATAAGTTCCGTATCGGCCTGCGGCCGCAATGGACCCTGGGCGGAGACGACGACCCGGCACCCGTGCCATTGCAGGATATGCTGGCGCTGCTGTCCGCGATCGATGCCACTGGCAATATTGCCGGGGCCTGTCGCGCCTGTGGCCTGTCGTACCGGCATGCCTGGGGCGTGCTGCGCCGTTTCGAGGCAATCTTCGGTACGCAGTTGCTCATCACCAACCGCCGCCAGGGCACGCAGCTGGCGCCGTTCGCGCAGCGCCTGCTGTGGGCCAACCGCCGCATCGAGGCGCGCCTGATGCCCACGCTGGACAGCATGGCCTCGGAACTGCAGGAAGAGCTGGAGCGCCTGCTGCCCGAGAGCGGCCCGCATCTGCGGCTGCATGCCAGCCACGGCTTCGCGGTGGAGTCGCTGATGCAGCACATGGGCAACCGCAAGCCGGGCCTGGAGTTGCGCTACCGCACCGCCATCGAGGCGCTGGCCTCGCTGGAGCGTCGCGAGTGCGACCTGGCGGGCTTCCAGGTGCCGCTGGGCGATTTCGAAGCGCCCATCATGGAACGCTACGCCCAATGGCTGCATGCTGACGAGTACATGCTGATCCACCTGGCGGTGCGCAATGCGGGCCTGTTCGTCACCGCCGGCAACCCCAAGCACATACGCGGCATGGCTGACCTGGCGCGGCCCGACGTGCGTTTCGTCAACCGCCAGATTGGCTCCAGCACGCGTTATCTGGTGGGCCTGATGCTGCAGCGGGCGGGGGTCTCGATCAGCGAGGTCCAGGGCTACGAAACCAACGAGTTCACCCATATGGCCATTGCCGCGCACATCGCCAGCGGCATGGCCGACACGGGCGTAGGGGTGGAAACCGCCGCCTGCCGCTTCGGGCTGGACTTCATCCCGCTGGTGCGGGAACGCTATTTCTTCGCCATCCGCAAGGCCTCGCTGGAGACGCCGGCCATGCGCGACCTGCTGTCCATCATGCGCAGCCCGGACTACGTCGGCTACGTCGGCCAGCTGGCGGGCTACGACGCCCGCGACACCGGCAGGCTGCAGTCGCTGCAGGAGGCCTTTCCATGAGCGCGAAACGCGATGCGCCGGGATATGATGCTCCCATGAGCAAAGTGATCTTTCTTGCCGATCGCCGCAGCGGCCCGCTGGCGCCCGGCGAACTGCCGCCGCACGGACAGCCCGCGCTGGACCAGCGCGCGCGTCCCTTGCGCGACCTGCGGATTTCGGTCACGGACCGCTGCAACTTCCGCTGCACCTACTGCATGCCGCGCGAAGTCTTCGACAGCAGCTACACCTTCATGCCGCATTCGGCGCTGCTGTCGTTCGAGGAAATCAGCCGCCTGGCGGGCATCTTCACGCAATTGGGCGTGGAGAAGATCCGCCTGACGGGCGGCGAGCCGCTGCTGCGCAAGCATATCGAGAACCTGGTGGGCCAGTTGGCCGACCTGCGCACGCCCGCCGGCCGCCCGCTGGACCTGACCCTGACCACCAACGGCAGCATGCTGGCGCGCAAGGCCGAGGCGCTCAAGAGCGCCGGGCTCACGCGTGTCACCGTCAGCCTGGATGCGCTGGACCCGGCCATGTTCCAGGGCATGAGCGACAGCGGCTTCACGCCCGACGACGTGCTGCGCGGCGTCGACGCCGCGGCCGAGGCCGGGCTCGCGCCGGTCAAGGTCAACATGGTGGTGCGGCGCGGCCTGAACGACGGCCAGATCCTGCCCATGGCTGAACGCTTCCGCCATTCCGGCCACATCCTGCGTTTCATCGAATACATGGACGTGGGCAATACCAACGGCTGGAATCTGGCCGAGGTGGTGCCCAGCCAGGAAGTGCTGGACCGCATCGGCGCGGCCTATCCGCTGGAACCCGTGGCCAGCGGCGAAATGGGCCGCGTGGCCGAACGCTGGCGCTACCTGGACGGCGGCGGCGAGATCGGCGTCATCTCCAGCGTCACGCACGCCTTCTGCGGCGGCTGTACGCGCGCGCGCCTGTCGCCGGAAGGCAAGCTCTTCCTGTGCCTGTTCGCGCACGACGGCTACGACCTGCGCGCGCCGCTGCGCGACGGGGCCAGCGACGCCGAACTCGCCGGCATCATCGCGGGCATCTGGGCGGGGCGCAACGACCATTATTCCGAGCTGCGCGGCCGCAACATGGCTGATCCCGCGCGCAAGATCGAGATGAGCTACATCGGTGGCTGAAGCTCGTGTCAGCAAGGGAGTTGCCGGCCTGATCCTCGCGGGCGGCCAGGGCGCGCGCATGAACGGGCAGGATAAGGGGCTGGTCATGCTGCGCGGCGAGCCCATGGTGGCGCACGTCGCGCGCCGGCTGGCGCCGCAGGTGTCGCGCCTCATCATCAGCGCCAACCGCCATCTGGATCTCTATGACCGCTACGGCGAGGTCGTGCGGGACGGTGAAGCCGATCTGGGCGCCTGGCAAGGGCCGCTGTTGGGTATAACCGCGGGCCTGGCGGCCGCGCAGCAGGAAGCCTGGCTGGTGGTGGCGCCCTGCGACACGCCGTTTTTGCCCACGAACCTGGCGGCTCGCCTGGTGCGCGCGGCCGAGTCCGCCAATGCGCCCATGGCCTATGCGGTGGCGGACGGACAGCGCCATTCGGCCTGCATGGCCTTGCGCACGTCGCTATTGCCCGATCTGCTGGCGTACCTGCGGGCCGGGGACCGCAAGGTGGGGCTGTGGCAGGCGAGGATGGGCGCGGTCGAAGCCTGCTTCGACGACGCGCCCGATGCCTTCATGAACGTCAACACGCCAGATGAACTGGCGCGGGCCGAGCGCTACGCCAGCCAGTGACGCAGGTCGTAGTAGGCGACCCGGTCCTTGTCCTGCACTTGCACGTCGGCCGGCAGTCGGGCCAAGCCCGTCGCCCAGGGCAGCGAGCTGATCACCCCGGAACCCTGATGGCCGTAGGGCACCAGTTCGGCGCTGCCGTCGTCGGCCAGACGGCGCTGCACGCGCAGGAATTCCTCGCGGCTGTCCTGGCGCGGATGCTCGGTGCGCAGCGGCAGCAGGCTGGTCGGCGGGAACAGGGTTTCGCGGCCCTGCATGCGGCGCATCAGTGGCGTCACCAGCAGGGTGAACACGGCGTAGGCCGACACCGGGTTGCCGGGCAGGCCGACCACGGGCTTGCCGTCGATCTGCGCCAGCGCCACCGGCTTGCCCGGCTTCATGCGCACCTTCCATAGCGCCAGTTCGCCGCCCAGCGAGGCCAGCGCGGGCTTGACCAGATCGCGTTCGCCCACCGACACGCCGCCCACGCTCACCACCAGGTCGCAATCGGCCAGCAGCGTCTTGAATGCGGCGTGCAGGTCGGCCTCGGTGTCGCGGGCGTGCAGCACGTGCACGGGCAGGGCGCCCATGCCGCGCGCCAGGGCGGCCAGCATGGGGCCGTTGGAGTTGTAGATCTGCTCGGCCGCGCGCGGCTGGCCGGGCAGCACCAGCTCGTCGCCGGTGGTCAGGATGCCCACGCGCAACTGGCCGAAGACTTGCACGCGGGCCAGGCCTTGCGAAGCCATCAGCGCCACGTGGGCGGCTTCAAGTACGGTGCCCGCGGCCAGCAGCGGCGCGCCGGCCATGGTGTCTTCGCCGCGGCGGCGGATGTGCTGGCCGGCCTTGGGCGCACGCGAGATTTCCACCTGGCCGTCGGCTTCGGTGGTGTCTTCCTGCATGACGACCGTATCCGCGCCTTCGGGAATCAGGCTGCCGGTGAACAGGCGGATGGCGTGGCCAGGCTTGAGCGGTTCCGGCATTTCCCCCGCGTAGCAGCGCTGCTGGATGGGCAGGCGCACGCCGGCGCCCCAGTCGGCCACGCGCAGCGCATAGCCGTCCATGGCGCTGTTGTCGGCAGGCGGTATGTCCACGGTGGCGGTGAGATCGGCGGCCAGCACGCGGCCGGCGGCATCGGCCAGGCTCACCTCTTCGCTGCGTTGCAGCGGCCCCGCGGCGTTGGCCAGCAGGGTCTGGGCTTGATCAAAATCCAGCATGGGTCAGTTGTCTTCTTCGCGTTGCTTGAAATGGGTGGCGAAATTGCAGGGACGGTGACTGCTGTCCAGCTGCTCGCGGATGATCTGCGCCCAGGCGGTTTCGCAGGCGTTGTTCGAGCCGGGCAGGCAGAAGATCAGCGTCTGGTTGGCCGAGCCGGCAAAGGCGCGCGACTGGATGGTGGAGCTGCCAATCTCGGTATAGGAGATCTGGCGGAACAGCTCGCCGAAGCCGGGAATCTCGCGGTCCAGCAGGGGCACGATGGCCTCGGGCGTGTGGTCGCGATGCGAGAAGCCCGTGCCGCCCGTGGTCAGGATCACCTGCACCTCGGGATCGGCGATCCAGTCGCTCATGATGCGGCGGATCTGATAGATGTCGTCCTTGACGATGTCGCGGCGCACGCACTGATGGCCGGCATGCGCGAGGCTATGGGCCAGCAGATTGCCGGAGGTGTCGTCGCCCGCGCTGCGGGTGTCGCTGACCGTAAGCACGGCGCAGGCCAGCGAAACAAGGCTTTCGTCGCTCATGGATTTTCCTCCTCTAGGCGGTGGTGTCTTCATCCCAGGACTGCGTGCGGTCCTGGTCGGATTGGCGTTGCTCCACCCAGAAGCTGCTGCCGCCCGCGAGGGTTTCGCGCTTCCAGAAGGGCGCGCGCGTCTTGAGCGCGTCGATGATGTATTCGCAGCCGCGGAAGGCGTCGCCGCGATGGGCGCTGGCCGCCGCGACGAAGACGATCTGGGCATTGCGGTGCAGCGCGCCCACCCGGTGCACGATGACCGTGCCGGCCAGGTTCCAGCGCGCGCGGGCGGTCGCGGCGATCTCTTCCAGTTCACGTTCGCACATGCCTGGGTAGTGTTCGAGAAAGAGCGTGTCGGTGGGCGTGTCGGGCGCGTAGTCGCGCACATAGCCCACGAACGTGACGATGCCGCCCACGCCCGGGCCGGCGCTCTCCCGCAGCGCGGCCGTGAGCGCGGCGCCGTCGAAGTCGGCTTCCTGGACGCTGATCATGGCGTTCAACCTCCGGTGACGGGTTCGAATACCGCGACCTCGTCGCCCGCGCGGATGGGCGCGGACGGCTTGGAGTGGGTCTGGTTGATGGCCAGCTTCAGGCGCGCGGAGGGCGCCAGCTGGGGGTAGCGTTCGCCCAGCGCGGCAAGCAGCTGCGCGCCGGTAGACTCGCCTTCCAGTGGCCAGGCTTCGGAGCGCTTGCCGACCAGTTCGGCCACGCGCGCGAAGTAGAGAAGATTAATCGTTGCGCCATTCACCGCTTTTTCCTCCTGCCTTGTACTTAAGGCGAACTTGCTCGATGACGATGCCCTTGTCGGCAGCCTTGCACATGTCGTAGATGGTCAGTGCGGCGACGCTGCAGGCCATCATGGCTTCCATTTCCACGCCGGTCTTGTAGCTGGTGCGGCAGGTGGCTAGCACGTCGATGCGGTGTTCGGCGTCGTCCAGCGCGAACTCGACGCCGACGAAGGCCAGCGGCAGGCTGTGGCACAGCGGGATGGTGTCAGCACAGCGCTTGGCGGCCAGGATGGCGGCGACGCGGGCGGTGTTGAGGACTTCGCCTTTGCCCTGGCCCGGCTGGGTCAGCAGGCCATAGGCGACGGCGTTCATGCGCACGCTGGCGGTGGCGATCGCCACGCGCTCGGTGTCGGTCTTGGCGATGACGTCGACCATGCGGACCTGCCCGGCTTCATCCAGGTGGCTCAAGGTTGGGGTGGGCGTGGACATGGGAATCGGGAGCGATAATTGTTAATGATTGAAAAGGGCGGTCCCGGCTGGCCGGATCGGCCCATCGATACGCCTATGATAGACGAGCGGTGCAGGGGGCGCGATAATCGCGCCTGTAGTCATTAGAAGGACGGAAACGCTCGTCCTTCAATTCGTATCAGGAGACGCGCAATGCCCTTGCGGATGCCCAAGCTTCGGTTAACCCGCCGGGTCGGCAAGATTCTTCTGGGTATTGCGGCATTCGTACTGATCCTTTTCGGGGTTGCCGCCTGGCAAGTCCCCAAAGTGCTGCACAACGTCCTGGTGCAGGACGTCTCCAAGATGATCGGGCGGGACGTCTCCGTCGGCGACATCAGCTTCAATCCCTTCACGCTGACCGTCCGCGCGCGCGACCTGGCCGTGGCCCAGCCCGATTCGCAGACGCCGCTCTTGACGCTGGCCGAGCTGGACGTCAGCGCGGCCTGGACTTCCCTGTTCTGGTTTGCGCCGGTCGTCGATCGAATGACGCTGCGCGAGCCTAACATCGCCATCGTCCGCGAGGACGTCACGCGCTTCAATTTCTCTGATATTCAGCAACGAGTGGCCGAATTGACGGCCGCCCAGCCCGAAGAACCGCCCAAGCCGGACGAAGGGCTGCCGCGCTTCTCGCTGAACAATATGGTGATCGAGAATGGCACGATCACGCTGGATGACAAGGTCACCGGCCGCAAGCAGGTGGTCGACGAGCTGGGCGTGGGCGTGCCGTTCATCTCCACGTTCGGCTACGCCACCGACATCGATGTGCAGCCGCGCGTGCATCTGCGCATCAACGGCAGCCCCTTTGATCTGAACGGCGTGGCGCGCCCCTTCGACAAGGTGCCCTCGTCCACGCTGCGCGTGGCCTTCAACGGGCTGCAGCTGGAAAAGTGGGCGGACGTCTGGCCCATGCCGCTGCCGTTCAAGGTGGAAAGCGCGCTGCTGGATTCCAACCTGCAAGTGGTGTTCGAGCAGCCCAAGGACGCGCCGCCCAAGATCCGCGTGGTCGGAGACCTTGGCCTGCGGCGGCTGGACCTGCGCGACACCGCTGGCGCAAATCTCGTCGCCTGGAGCGCGCTGACGGTCACCCGCCTGGAACTGGAGCCCATTGCGCGCCACGCCTATGTGGGCGAGGTGGGCCTGTGGGCGCCGCAGATCCATGTGCGCCGCTACGCCAATGCCAACCTGAACTGGCTGGACGTGGTCGCCGGGTTGAAACGATTGGGCGGCGTGGAGCCGACCGCCACGCCGGTGGCCGACAAGCTGCGCAAGGCCAGCGGCCTGGACCCGACCAAGGCGGGCGGCAAAGCCGGTCCCGCCGCGGCCCCGGCCCAGCCCCAGGCCCAGGGCGCGCCGGCCGCAGCGGGCGCAACCTCGGACCCCTCCGCCAAGGGCGCTGCGCCTGCAGCAGCGGCCGCCGCCGCGGGAGCGCCCGCCGCGGGAACGCCCGCCGCTCCGCCCGCCACGACTCCGGCAGGAACCCCGGCCGTGGACGCCGCCGCGCCTCAGCCGGCGCCCGCGCCCGCTGAATGGAAGGTCGAGCTGGATGCCTTCAATCTGCACGAAGGCGAGGTCTACGTCACCGACGCGGTCAGCAAGCTGGACTACGTGATGACCGGCCTGGCCGCGACGGTCGAGGGCGTGGCCCTGCCGCAGGTGTCCGGCCAGCCCATCAATTTGTGGCTGACCATGGACAACAGCACCGACGGCGGCTGGCTGCGCGCCAAGGGGCCGCTGGTCCTGAAGCCGCTGTCGCTGGAACTGGGCGTGCGCTTGGGCAACATTGCGCTGGCGCCCCTGGCGCCGGCCGTGCGCAACGCGGCGCCGATCGCGCTGCTGGATGGCCGCCTGGCCGCCAGCGCGCAAGTTCATGTGAAGGAAACGAACGGCGCGGTGGATGCATCCGCCAGCGCCGTGCAGGCCGACCTGACCCAATTCAAGGCCCGCGACGAATCCCTCAAGCCCGCCGTGGACATCGCGCTGCAAAGCCTGCGCGTGACCGCCGACCGCCTGGCCATGGGTCCGGGCCAGAGCAATTTCACCCTGGCCGCCGCCGGCATCCAGGGCAATGGCAAGCTCGATCTCAAGGGCGCGTTCACGCCGCAGCCGCTGACGGTGAAAACCTCCGTGGACTTGTCGGAACTGAACGTCGCGTCCTTTGCGCCCTATGCGGCCTCCAGCCTGAACGCCACGGTGCGCGCCATCACGCTGGGCGCCAAGGGCAACGCGGAGTTCGCCGCCGCGGCCGGTTCGGCGCCGATGAAGGCCAGCTGGAAGGGCGGCGTCGAAGTCACCGGCGTGGACCTGCAGGACCGAGTCAACAAGGATGACTTCCTGAACTGGAAGCGCCTGGGCTTTACCGGCATGGACATCTCGGTGGCGGGCGACAAGATCGGCGCCAAGCTGGGCGACATCGCGCTCGAGGATTTCTACGGCCGCGTGCTGCTCAACGCCCAAGGTCGCCTGAATGTCATGGACCTGGTGGCGGCTCCCGGCCAGGCCGGGGGCTCCATCACCCAGGACACCCAGACGCCTGGCCGCAGCGCCGCGCCGCCACCCGCCGCGCCCGCCGCCAAGGGGGGCGGGGGCATGCCGGACATCTCGGTTAACAGCGTCACCTTGAACCGCGGCCGCATGACCTTCACGGACCGCTTCGTCAAGCCCAACTACGTGGCCGAGCTCTCCAGCATCGAAGGTTCGATCACGGCGGTGTCGTCCACCAATCCCCAGCCCGCCAAGGTCAAGGTTACCGGGCGCGTCTACACCACCGCGCCGCTGTCGATCAGCGGGGTGGTGCAGCCTTTCGCCAAGTACCTGTCGCTGGACCTGAAGGCTTCGGCCAAGGGCGTGGACCTGCCGCGCTTCAACACCTATTCGGCCAAGTACGTGGGCTACCCCATCAAGCGCGGCAAGCTCTCGGTGGACCTGGAATACAAGATCAAGGACCGCGCGCTGCAAGCCACCAACCATGTGGTGCTGAACCAGCTGACCTTCGGCGACAAGACCAACAGTCCCGACGCGACCAAGCTGCCGGTGCTGCTGGCCGTGGCCTTGCTGAAGGACTCGCGCGGCAACATCGACATCAACCTGCCGATTTCCGGTTCGCTGGACGATCCGGAGTTCTCGGTGGGCGGCATCGTGGTGCGCGTGCTGCTGAACCTGGTGGTCAAGGCGGTGACTTCGCCCTTCAGTCTGCTGGCCTCGGCCTTCGGCGGCGGGGAAGAACTGTCCTACGTGGAATTTGCGCCGGGCAGCGCGGCGCTGACCGAGGACAGCCTGCAGCGCATCGACACGCTGACCAAGGCGCTGACGGACCGTCCGGCCCTGAAGATGGACATCAGCGGCCGCGCCGATCCCAAGACCGACATGGAAGGCCTGCGCCAGGCCTGGGTCGACGCCAAGATCCGCGCCGCCAAGGCAGCGGACGTCGCGCCGCGCGGCAAGAAGCCGAACCCGGCCGGCGTCGAGGTCTCGGGCGCGGAGCGCGCCAAGTATCTGGAAGAGGTCTACGACGACACGGACATCAAGGACAAGCCGCGCAACTTCATCGGCATGTCCAAATCCGTGCCGGCGGCGCAGATGGAGGAGATGCTGCGCAGCGTGGCGCCGGTGGGCGACGAGCAGTTGCGCCAACTGGCCGATGCGCGCGCGCAGGCGGTTTATGAGAAGCTGCAAGCCCAGGAAGGACTCGCGGATCGCGTGTTCATCGTTGCGCCGCAACTGGACGCGGATGGCATCAAGGACGAGGGGCAACCCTCGCGCGTGGACTTCTCCCTAAAGTGAACCAGGCTGGTCCGGAAGGCGGCGTCCAGCCGCCCCTGCCAGCTTTTTGCCAGGAGATTCTCGATGAATGACCAGGACGCGCACTTCGACAGCCTGCTTCCGCCCCTGCGGTTGAACCGGCGGGGTTTCATGGCCACCACGGTGGCGACGGGGTTTTCGCTGGCGGCCGGACAGGCCGTGGCGCAGACCACGATCACCACGGACGTCAACGGCCTTGTCGCCGGCAAGGTGGACATCCCGGTCAAGGACGGCAAGATGCCGGCATACCGCGCGGCGCCCAAGGGCAAGAAGGACCTGCCCACGGTGCTGGTGGTGTCGGAGATTTTCGGGGTGCACGAGTACATCCAGGACGTGTGCCGGCGGCTGGCCCACCAGGGCTATCTGGCCATCGCGCCCGAGCTGTTCGCGCGCCAGGGCGATCCGTCCAAGTACACCGAGATCCCCAAGTTGCAGGCGGAAATCATCGGCAAGGTCCCGGACGCGCAGGTGATGTCCGACCTGGACTCGACCGCGGCCTGGGCCACGTCCAACGGCGGCAATCCGGACCGGCTGGGCATCGTGGGCTTTTGCTGGGGCGGCCGCCAGGTCTGGCTGTATGCGGCCCACAACCCGAAGCTCAAGGCCGGCGCGGCCTGGTACGGCCAGTTGGGCGGACAGCCTTCGGAACTGAAGCCCAAGTCGGTGCTGAGCCAGGTGAACGACCTGAAGGCGAAGGTGCTGGGGGCGTACGGCGGCAAGGACGCCGGGATTTCGATGGCGGACGTGGACAAGATGCGGCTGGAACTGGCGCAGGGGCCGGCGGCGGCGAAGGCTTCGCGGATCGATGTGTATCCGGACGCGCCGCATGCGTTTCATGCGGATTATCGGCCTTCTTATCGGAAGGCTGAGGCGGAGCAGGCTTGGACGCGGATGTTGGATTGGTTCAAGCAGAACGGGCTGTGATCTTCGTGGGTTCGTTTGGGTCTTCTTGGGGCTTGTTGGGCGCTATGAGTGCGCACGAGTCTTCGTAGGTCCCACGAGTCTTCGTAGGTCGCCCGTCGTCGCGGGCGGCGTGGCGGCTCGCGCCCACGATTGCGGTCCGGAGCGTTCGCTCCGGACTCCCCCGTCGTCATCTTCGTCAAGGCCTTCGGCCTTTCCTTCAGATTCCC